>NZ_RKQW01000007.1:3251-5323 GCF_003814635.1 Frondihabitans sp. PhB161 | reverse complement strand
GGTGCGTTTGGTCCTTGAGAACTCAACAGCGTGCACATTGTCAAATGCCAAATTATACCTCGGCATTCAGTGGATCTATGCCTTCGGTGTAGTGGTTCTGGGTGTTGGGTTTCTTTGAGATTGAAATGGACAACAATCGTCAGATTGTTTTGTTCTTTTGGTCAGCATCAAACTTGCTGTCACTGGCTTCGGTTGGTGATGGTGTTTTTCTTTTACGGAGAGTTTGATCCTGGCTCAGGACGAACGCTGGCGGCGTGCTTAACACATGCAAGTCGAACGATGAAGGGGAGCTTGCTTCCTGGATTAGTGGCGAACGGGTGAGTAACACGTGAGTAACCTGCCCTTGACTCTGGGATAAGCGTTGGAAACGACGTCTAATACCGGATATGACCTGTGACGGCATCGTCTGCAGGTGGAAAGAATTTTGGTCAAGGATGGACTCGCGGCCTATCAGGTAGTTGGTGAGGTAACGGCTCACCAAGCCGACGACGGGTAGCCGGCCTGAGAGGGTGACCGGCCACACTGGGACTGAGACACGGCCCAGACTCCTACGGGAGGCAGCAGTGGGGAATATTGCACAATGGGCGAAAGCCTGATGCAGCAACGCCGCGTGAGGGACGACGGCCTTCGGGTTGTAAACCTCTTTTAGTTGGGAAGAAGGGAGCTTGCTCTTGACGGTACCAGCAGAAAAAGCACCGGCTAACTACGTGCCAGCAGCCGCGGTAATACGTAGGGTGCAAGCGTTGTCCGGAATTATTGGGCGTAAAGAGCTCGTAGGCGGTTTGTCGCGTCTGCTGTGAAATCTGGGGGCTCAACCCCCAGCCTGCAGTGGGTACGGGCAGACTAGAGTGCGGTAGGGGAGATTGGAATTCCTGGTGTAGCGGTGGAATGCGCAGATATCAGGAGGAACACCGATGGCGAAGGCAGATCTCTGGGCCGTTACTGACGCTGAGGAGCGAAAGCATGGGGAGCGAACAGGATTAGATACCCTGGTAGTCCATGCCGTAAACGTTGGGAACTAGATGTAGGGGCCATTCCACGGTTTCTGTGTCGCAGCTAACGCATTAAGTTCCCCGCCTGGGGAGTACGGCCGCAAGGCTAAAACTCAAAGGAATTGACGGGGGCCCGCACAAGCGGCGGAGCATGCGGATTAATTCGATGCAACGCGAAGAACCTTACCAAGGCTTGACATATACCGGAAACGTCCAGAGATGGTCGCCCCGCAAGGTCGGTATACAGGTGGTGCATGGTTGTCGTCAGCTCGTGTCGTGAGATGTTGGGTTAAGTCCCGCAACGAGCGCAACCCTCGTTCTATGTTGCCAGCACGTTATGGTGGGAACTCATAGGAGACTGCCGGGGTCAACTCGGAGGAAGGTGGGGATGACGTCAAATCATCATGCCCCTTATGTCTTGGGCTTCACGCATGCTACAATGGCCGATACAAAGGGCTGCAATACCGCGAGGTGGAGCGAATCCCAAAAAGTCGGTCTCAGTTCGGATTGAGGTCTGCAACTCGACCTCATGAAGTCGGAGTCGCTAGTAATCGCAGATCAGCAACGCTGCGGTGAATACGTTCCCGGGCCTTGTACACACCGCCCGTCAAGTCATGAAAGTCGGTAACACCCGAAGCCGGTGGCCCAACCCTTGTGGAGGGAGCTGTCGAAGGTGGGATCGGTGATTAGGACTAAGTCGTAACAAGGTAGCCGTACCGGAAGGTGCGGCTGGATCACCTCCTTTCTAAGGAGCATGTACTCGCCCCACGGGCTGTGTCTTTGTACACACTCGCCACGGGGATCAACGGGTCAAGTCACGCCACAGCGAATGTTGTGGGTGGCGCTCATGGGTGGAACTTTGACAGTGGCCTTCGGATGAAGGTTTCGTGCTCAGTACATCTCCTCTTTGGGGGGATTGGAAAGGTGCGGGATCGGGATTTCGGGGGCGTGCACGTTGTTGGGTCCTGAGGGACCAAGCCTTTCCTGGCGCCTTGATGGTGTTGGGGGGTGAACTCCTCATGCGGACCTTGATGATCTGGCATCACTTGCCGGGGATTCTTGGGGTCGCCCGTTTTTTGA
>NZ_RKQW01000007.1:0-3154 GCF_003814635.1 Frondihabitans sp. PhB161 | reverse complement strand
CGTTGTTCAGTTCTGCCGGACTGGAACAGTTACAGCGCATTATAGGCGAACCGGATTGAAAGCCGGGTCATAGAGGGTGCCAACCCCGTAGCCGAAATGGTGTTGCTGGCTGAATGCGTATCCCAAGTAGCACGGGGCCCGAGAAATCCCGTGTGAATCTGTCAGGACCACCTGATAAGCCTAAATACTCCCAGATGACCGATAGCGGACAAGTACCGTGAGGGAAAGGTGAAAAGTACCCCGGGAGGGGAGTGAAATAGTACCTGAAACCGTTTGCTTACAAACCGTTGGAGCCTCCTTAGTAGGGGTGACAGCGTGCCTTTTGAAGAATGAGCCTGCGAGTTAGCGATATGTGGCGAGGTTAACCCGTGAGGGGTAGCCGTAGCGAAAGCGAGTCTGAATAGGGCGATTCAGTCGCATGTCCTAGACCCGAAGCGAAGTGATCTATCCATGGCCAGGTTGAAGCGACGGTAAGACGTCGTGGAGGACCGAACCCACTTCAGTTGAAAATGGAGGGGATGAGCTGTGGATAGGGGTGAAAGGCCAATCAAACTTCGTGATAGCTGGTTCTCTCCGAAATGCATTTAGGTGCAGCGTTGCGTGTTTCTTGCCGGAGGTAGAGCTACTGGATGGCCGATGGGGCCTAAAAGCTTACTGACGTCAGCCAAACTCCGAATGCCGGTAAGTGAGAGCGCAGCAGTGAGACGGTGGGGGATAAGCTTCATCGTCGAGAGGGAAACAACCCAGACTACCAACTAAGGTCCCTAAGCGTGTGCTAAGTGGGAAAGGATGTGGAGTTGCAGAGACAACCAGGAGGTTGGCTTAGAAGCAGCCACCCTTGAAAGAGTGCGTAATAGCTCACTGGTCAAGTGATTCCGCGCCGACAATGTAACGGGGCTCAAGCACACCACCGAAGTTGTAGAATTCGTACTTTCGATAAGCCTTCGTGGTTCAGTCGTACGGATTGGTAGGAGAGCGTCGTGTGGCGAGTGAAGCGGCGGTGGAAACCAGCCGTGGACGCCACACGAGTGAGAATGCAGGCATGAGTAGCGAAAGACGGGTGAGAAACCCGTCCTCCGAAAGACCAAGGGTTCCAGGGCCAGGTTAATCCGCCCTGGGTAAGTCGGGACCTAAGGCGAGGCCGACAGGCGTAGTCGATGGACAACGGGTTGATATTCCCGTACCGGCGAAGAACCGCCCAAGATAATCCAGTGGTGCTAAGAGTCCTAACCCGGCTGAGTGGATCCCTTCGGGGTGATGCCGGCCGGTCTAACGCTCGACCCCATGCTGGTGCGTTTAGCGTATTAACAGGTGTGACGCAGGAAGGTAGCTGAGCCAGGCGATGGTATCCGTAAGGTGATCCTGGTGTAAGGATGTAGGGCTGACGATAGGCAAATCCGTCGTCAATGATGCCTGAGACCCGATGCATACCCCGATTGGGGGAATTCAGTGATCCTATGCTGCCGAGAAAAGCATCGACGCGAGGTTCAAGCCGCCCGTACCCCAAACCGACTCAGGTGGTCAGGTAGAGAATACCAAGGAGATCGAGAGAATCGTGGTTAAGGAACTCGGCAAAATGCCCCCGTAACTTCGGGAGAAGGGGGGCCGGAACCGTGAACGGATTTACTCCGGGAGCGGGGAAGGCCGCAGAGACCAGTGGGAAGCGACTGTTTACTAAAAACACAGGTCCGTGCCAAGTCGCAAGACGATGTATACGGACTGACGCCTGCCCGGTGCTGGAAGGTTAAGAGGAAGGGTTAGCGCAAGCGAAGCTCAGAATTTAAGCCCCAGTAAACGGCGGTGGTAACTATAACCATCCTAAGGTAGCGAAATTCCTTGTCGGGTAAGTTCCGACCTGCACGAATGGCGTAACGACTTCCCAGCTGTCTCAACCGCGAACTCGGCGAAATTGCACTACGAGTAAAGATGCTCGTTACGCGCAGCAGGACGGAAAGACCCCGTGACCTTTACTACAGCTTGGTATTGGTGTTCGGAGTGGCTTGTGTAGGATAGGTGGGAGACTGTGAAGCTTGGACGCTAGTTCAGGTGGAGTCATCGTTGAAATACCACTCTGGTCACTTTGGATATCTAACTACGAACCGTGATCCGGTTCTGGGACAGTGCCTGGTGGGTAGTTTAACTGGGGCGGTTGCCTCCCAAAAAGTAACGGAGGCGCCCAAAGGTTCCCTCAACCTGGTTGGCAATCAGGTGTCGAGTGTAAGTGCACAAGGGAGCTTGACTGTGAGACTGACAAGTCGAGCAGGGACGAAAGTCGGGACTAGTGATCCGGCAGTGGCTTGTGGAAGCGCTGTCGCTCAACGGATAAAAGGTACCTCGGGGATAACAGGCTGATCTTGCCCAAGAGTCCATATCGACGGCATGGTTTGGCACCTCGATGTCGGCTCGTCGCATCCTGGGGCTGGAGTAGGTCCCAAGGGTTGGGCTGTTCGCCCATTAAAGCGGTACGCGAGCTGGGTTTAGAACGTCGTGAGACAGTTCGGTCCCTATCCGCTGCGCGCGTAGGAAATTTGAGAAGATCTATCCCTAGTACGAGAGGACCGGGATGGACGAACCTCTGGTGTGTCAGTTGTTCTGCCAAGAGCACCGCTGATTAGCTACGTTCGGAACGGATAACCGCTGAAAGCATCTAAGCGGGAAGCCGGCTTCGAGATGAGATTTCCAACCCCTTCGGGGGGAGAGGCTCCCAGCTAGACTACTGGGTTGATAGGCCGGATGTGGAAGTGGGGACTAAAGACCCATGGAGCTGACCGGTACTAATAAGCCGATAATTTGACAACACCCACCACTTCACACGGGTAACCGTGTGGGGCAGGGGCGGTGATGCTCGCGTCCACTATGTGGTTCCCAGAACACGGTCGGCAACGACAGTTCTGCGAACACACCCCACCACACCTGCTATGGGTGTGCGGGTAATAACTAAACAGCAGCGAAAGCTCTAAAACAGACTTCATAACGGCCCGAACGGGCACGTTGTGACCGATTGTTTCGGCGGCCATAGCGAGAGGGAAACGCCCGGTCACATTCCGAACCCGGAAGCTAAGACTCTCAGCGCCGATGGTACTGCAAGGGGGACCTTGTGGGAGAGTAGGACACCGCCGGACTCAACTTCAGCAACACCTTGAAAGCCACCCCA
>NZ_RKQW01000006.1:0-60844 GCF_003814635.1 Frondihabitans sp. PhB161 | reverse complement strand
CCCGCGTTTCTCTTTGCCCCCACCACCCACACCCCCCCCATCACCCCCCCCCCCCCCCCCCCGGGGGGGGGGGGGGGGGGGGGGGGGGGGGGGGGGGTGGTGGGGGGGGGGGGGGGGCCCCCCCCCCCCCCCCCCGACTCTCAATAACACCCGCCGACTCGCGGCACCGCCGATCCGCTGCCGCGTCAGCGGCCGCACAAGCTAGCGGTCGACCGCACGCACGAGCGATTCCTGCACGAACCCGAGCCATTCGTAGACGTTCTCGAGCATCGCGCGGTCGTCGGAGGCCCCCGCCGCGAAGCCCTCGTCGGTCAGGCCGAGCCGGCTCGCGAGCGTGAGCCGCAGGTCGGTGAGACTCCGCAGCCACGCCTGTTCGGCCTCGGGCGTCAGCGGCGCCTTGTGGTCGGCCGACGCGAGGCTCTCGCGGACCATCTCGGCATTGCGGATCTTGCCCGCCGTCAGATCGTCGACAGTCAGCCGCCGGAACTCGGCATTCGCCTCGTCGTCGTCGGCGTACCCGGGCGGAAGAAGGCGAGACACCGCAGGATCCGACTCGTCTCGCCCTTCGAGCAGGGCCACCAGTTGCCCGGAGAGTTCGGCGATCAACGCCTTTTCCTCCTCCCCGAGCCCCACGTGCACGCCATCTCGTCTGCGGTGGAACGGCAGCAGGCTCACTCGTCGGCCTTCGACACGGTGGCCCACAGTCCGTAGCCGTGGAGGGCGTCGACGTGCATCTCCATCTGCTCGCGGGCACCCGTCGCGACGACGGCCCTGCCCTTGGTGTGCACCTGCATCATGAGGCGTTCGGCCTCTTTTCGGTCGAAACCGAAGTAGCTGCGGAAGACGTAAGAGACGTACGACATCAGGTTGACGGGGTCATCCCAGACCAGCGTCACCCAGGGCACATCGGGGGCGACTCGCTGCCGAGTGTCGGTCTCGTCGAGGGTCATGCTCACCCCTCCAGGGTGGCACGACTCATTGAGTGCTGTCGGTGGGAGTTGGTATGCTCGACGCGTCGCGACTGGCGTTCGGGTGGTCTACCACCGGGGAGCGACTGACACGGTTGGTGGCCGTACGCCTGGGCTGCCGCTGGCCCCCGACTGAGCCGAAACCGGCCCTGTCGGATCCTGCTTTCTATCCGTGTGCATTGGAGTCTTCTATGACCACCGTTTCCCCCCAGAACACAGTCAATCGCCAGCCCTCCACCTTCAACTCCCCGCTCTCCGAGGTCGACCCCGAGATCGCGGCGGTCCTCGAGCAGGAGCTCGGTCGCCAGCGCGACTACCTCGAGATGATCGCCAGCGAGAACTTCGTTCCGCGCGCCGTGCTCGAGTCGCAGGGCTCGGTGCTCACCAACAAGTACGCCGAGGGCTACCCGGGGCGTCGCTACTACGGCGGCTGCGAGTTCGTCGACATCGCGGAGAACCTCGCCATCGAGCGAGCCAAGTCGCTGTTCGGCGCCGAGTTCGCCAACGTCCAGCCGCATTCGGGTGCGCAGGCCAACGCCGCCGTGCTCGCCGCGATCGCCGCTCCCGGCGACACGATCCTCGGCCTCGAGCTCTCGCACGGTGGCCACCTCACGCACGGCATGAAGCTCAACTTCTCGGGCAAGCTCTACAACGCCGTCGCCTACGAGGTCGACCCGAAGACCTATCTCATCGACATGGAGATCGTTCGCCAGCAGGCGCTCGAGCACAAGCCGAAGGTCATCATCGCCGGCTGGTCGGCGTACCCGCGCCAGCTCGACTTCGCCGCGTTCCGCGCCATCGCCGACGAGGTCGGCGCGTACCTCTGGGTCGATATGGCGCACTTCGCCGGCCTCGTCGCCGCCGGTCTGCACCCGTCGCCGCTGCCTCACGCCCACGTCGTCTCGTCGACCGTGCACAAGACGCTCGCCGGTCCCCGCTCGGGTGTGATCCTCTCGAACGAGGAGTCGCTCTTCAAGAAGCTCAACTCGGCTGTCTTCCCCGGCCAGCAGGGCGGGCCGCTGATGCACGTGATCGCCGCCAAGGCCACCGCGTTCAAGCTCGCCGCCGAGCCCGAGTTCAAAGACCGCCAGGAGCGCACCATCCGCGGTGCCAAGCTCCTCGCCGAGCGCCTCATGCAGGCCGACGCGAAGGCGGCCGGAGTCGACGTGCTCACCGGCGGAACAGACGTGCACCTCGTGCTGGTCGACCTCCGTGCCAGCGAGGTCGACGGCAAGCAGGCCGAGAACCTCCTCCACGAGGTCGGCATCACCGTCAACCGCAACTCGGTGCCGTGGGATCCCCGTCCGCCCATGACGACGTCCGGCGTGCGCATCGGTACCCCGGCTCTCGCGACGCGTGGCTTCGGCGACGAAGAGTTCGCCGAGGTGGCCGACATCATCGCGCTCACGCTGATGCCGAACCCCGATGTCGCGGCCCTCGCAGCCCGCGTGAAGGTTCTCACCGACGCGTTCCCGCTCTACGCATGACGGCTGCCCCCCAGGCGGCGGCCGAGAGCGTTCAGCAGGCCGTGAAGATCGACGGCACAGCATTGGCTGCGACCGTGAAAGAAGACCTGCGGGTGCGGGTCGCGGCGCTGAAGGCCACGGGCATCCACCCGGGGCTCGGCACCATTCTCGTCGGCGCCAACCCCGGATCCTTGTCGTATGTCGCGGGCAAGCACCGCGACTGCGCCGAGGTGGGGATCGAGTCGATTCGGCTCGACCTGCCCGAGACCGCCTCCGAGAGCGACATCCGCGACGCGATCCGGTTCATGAATCAAAACCCGCTCGTCACGGCGTTCATCATCCAGCTGCCGCTGCCAGAGGGCATCGACCCGACGGCGATGCTCGAGCTGATGGATCCCCTCAAAGACGCCGACGGCCTGCACCCGGTCAACCTGGGTGAGCTCGTTCTGGCCGTGCCGGGCGGCAAACGGTCCATCGATACGCCGCTCCCGTGCACGCCGCGGGGCATCGTCGCCATGCTGCGCGCCTACGACATCCCGATCGCCGGGCAGCACGTCACCATCATCGGCCAGGGGCTGACCGTCGGTCGTCCGCTCGGCCTGCTGCTGACGCGCCTCGAAGCGACCGCGACGCTGACGCACTCGCGCACAGCCGACGTCGCCGCCGAGGTGCGCCGCGCCGACATCGTGGTGGCCGCCGCGGGAGTGGCGGGGCTCGTGAAACCCGACTGGGTGAAGCCGGGTGCCGCCGTGATCGATGTCGGCATCACGCGGGTGCTCGACGCCGAGACGGGCAAGTACCGGCTGCGCGGCGACGTCGACCCCGAGGTCGCGGCGGTGGCGGGCTACCTGTCGCCGGTGCCCGGCGGCGTCGGGCCGATGACGCGGGCCATGCTGCTGGCCAATGTGGTCGAGGCGGCCGAGCGAAAGTAGCGGGCGCCCCCGCTGCGCTGCCGACGTCGAGTGTGCAGAAACGGCCGTGGCGCGGTCGGCCCCGGGCCGTTTTCGCGCTCTCGGTGCGACGAGCCAGCCTCTCCGCCGCGCCGAAAGTACGTAAATGGGCCCCTGACGCGTTGTCAGGGGCCCATTTGGCTACTCTCGGCGCCGGGCGGCCGGGCCTCGAGAACGGATCACCCCTCGAGGCGGTGCGCCCCATCGGCCGCGTGCACGGCGAAGATCGTCGGCTCGCGGTACCCGGCGGTGGCGAATGCCTCGATCACGGCCGCGGTCACCGTCTCTCGCGAGTCCGACGGCACCAGCGCGATCGCGGCGCCGCCGAAACCGCCGCCCGTCATCCGCGCGCCGACAGCGCCGGTCGACTGCGCGGTCGAGACAGCGAGGTCGAGCTCGGGCACCGAGATCTCGAAGTCGTCGCGCATCGACACGTGCGAGGCGTCGAGCAGGGCGCCGATCGCGCCCGGGCCCGATTCGCGCAGGGTGCGGACGGTGTCGAGCACGCGTTGGTTCTCGGTGATCACGTGGCGCACGCGGCGGTACGTCTCGTCGTCGAGGAGCGATTCGGCGCGTTCGAGGTCGGAGACGTCGAGGTCGCGGAGCGAGGAGACGCCAAGCGCTGCCGCCCCCTTCTCGCACGAGGCGCGGCGCTCGACGTAGCCGCCGGTCGCGTGCGCGTGCTCGACGCGGGTGTCGATCACGAGCAGCTCGAGCGAGGCCGGAGCGAAGCCGAGGTCGATGACCTCGGCGTCGAGACTGCGGCAATCGAGGAAGACTGCCGAGTCGGCACGACCGAGGAGAGAGGCGGATTGATCCATGATCCCCGTGGGGGCGCCCACGGCGTGGTTCTCGGAGTACTGCCCCACCGAGGCCAGGAACGGTCGTGTCACGTCGAGGTTCCAGAGGTCGGCCATCGCGACGGCGACGGAGCATTCGATCGCGGCAGACGACGAGAGGCCGGCGCCGACGGGCACATCGGAGTCGACGAAGATGTCGAGACCGAACGCCTCGGAGAGGTCGATGGCGACGTCGTCGGAGGTCGTCACCTCGGGCAGCTTCTTGGCCAGCGCCCAGGCGATCCCGAAGACATAGGCCGACCAGCCGTCGAGGGTGGCGGGATCGAGCGCGTCGAGCGAGGCTTCGTGCACGACGCCGGGCTCGAACGACGACGAGGCGCGGAGGAGGCGGTCGTCGCGGCGCCCGACCGTGATGGTCGTCGCCCGGTCGATCGCGAGCGGCAGTACGAAGCCGTCGTTGTAGTCGGTGTGCTCGCCAATCAGGTTGACGCGGCCTGGGGCCTGCCAGCGGCCCACGACCTCGGTGTCGAAGATGCCGTTGAATGTCGGTGAATCGGTGGTGCTCATGCTCGGTCGATGGCCTCTCGGATCAGTTCGGCGCTCTTCTCAGGAACGAGGTCGCCGATCCAGGCTCCCATCGCCGCCTCGGATCCTGCCAGGAATTTGAGCTTGCTCTCAGCCCGCCGCGGCGAGGTGATCTGCAGCATCAGCCGCACGGTGTCGCGCCCGACGTTCACCGGCGCCTGGTGCCAGGCGGCGATGTAGGGCGTCGGGTCGTCGTAGAGGGCGTCGACTCCGCGAAGGATCCGACGGTACATCAGGGCGAGTTCGTCGCGTTCGTCGCTCGTCAGACCCGCGAAGTCGGGCACGTGGCGGTGGGGCAGTAGGTGGATCTCGACGGGCCACCGGGCCGCGAAGGGCACGAACGCGGTGAAGTGCTCACCGGCGAGCACGACTCGGGGGCCGCTCCGCTCGGTGTCGAGGATGTCTTCGAACAGGTTCGGGCCGTACGACTCGATGCTCTGCAGTAGCCGGGTCGTGCGGGGAGTGACGTAGGGGTAGGCGTAGATCTGGCCGTGCGGGTGATGCAGTGTGACGCCGATCGCCTCGCCGCGGTTCTCGAACGGGAAGACCTGCTGGATGCCGGGCAGGGCGCTCAGTGCCTCGGTGCGGTCGGCCCAGGCCTCGACGACGGTGCGGGCACGCGACTCGCTGAGGCTCGCGAACGAGCCGTAGGTCTCGGGGCTGAAGCAGACGACCTCGCAGCGGCCGATCGAGGTGCGGGTGCGCCCGATGCCGATCTCGGAGAGGTCGTCGAGGCTCAGCGGTGCGTTGTCGGCGTCGTCGGGGAGGAGCGGCCCGAAGGAGGGCGACCGGTTCTCGAAGACCGCGACGTCGTAGATGTCGGGGATCTCGGAGGGGTTCGTCTCGGTCGCGGGTGCGAGCGGGTCGAGCTCGGCCGGGGGTAGGAACGCGCGGTTCTGGCGCGAGGCCGCGATCGACACCCACTCGCCCGTCAGCACGTCTTGCCGCATGGTCGCCGTCTCGGGACGCGGGTCGAGGGGCCGCCGGTCGGGTTTCCGCTCGGCCGGCAGGGTGGTGTCGGCGTCGTCGAAGTAGATGAGCTCGCGACCGTCGGCCAGGACGGTCGGGCGTTTGACGATGGGCATGCCCCTCCTTGGGATTGCTCTGTGCCCCCGAGATTGCTCGATGCTTTGTCTTGCGAAGGCAAACGAAAGTATACGAAGCTTGAGGGGTGGATTCCACCCCTCGTTCCTCGCAATCGTCCGGCATTGTCTCGCCGCGCCGCCGGGAGGGCATCGTGTCGGTCGTCGAGGCGCACGGTTTCGCCCGCACGACCGATCTGGCTCGCGAGTTCGGCACCTCCGAGGTGACGATCCGCAGCGACTTCGATGCTCTTGCTCTGGCTGGTCGTCTGGTCCGTGTGCACGGTGGGGCGATGAGCGTCGAGCAGTCACCCGTCGAGCGGCCGTTCGAAGAGGTCGCGGCCGTCGGCGCGGCAGCGAAGCGGGCCATTGGCGTGCAGGCGGCCTCGCTCGTGGGCAGTGGCCAGTGCATCGTGCTCGATGTCGGCACCACGACGACGCAGATCGCCGAGGCGCTGCTCGAGCGCACCGACCTGGCCGGGGTCACCATCGTCACCAACGGCCTCACGATCGCCCTCGCTCTCGAGCGGGCTGTTCCGCGGTTCACCGTGATCGTGACCGGCGGCACCCTCCGGCCCCTGCAGCACTCGCTCGTCAATCCTCTGGCGACCACCGTGTTCGAGAGCCTCACGGCCGACCTTGCCTTCATCGGCTGCACGGGCGTCGACCTTCGGCACGGCGTCACCAACGTCAATCTGCCCGAGACCGACCTCAAGCGACTGATGGCCCGAACAGCCCGGCGGTCGTTCATCGTCGCCGACGGGGGCAAGATAGGTGAGGCGCATCTCGGCGTGATCGGGCCTCTCGAGTCGTTCGAGGGCTTGATAACGGCGGGTGCCGCGGCTGACGACGTCCGGGGGCTCCGCGAGGCGGGGCTCACGGTGCTCGAGGCCGACGAGACCGACCGCACTTCCTCTGAGAGAGACTCCCCGTGACCGACACCTTCTCGCCCACCGGCGATCAATATGCCCTCCGTCTCGAGAGCGACGGCCACGTCGTCACAGCGATCGTCACCGAGCTCGCCGCGGGCCTCCGGGGCCTTGAGGTCGACGGCAACGCGGTCGCCGAGACCTTCGCCGAGCACGAGAGCCCGCCTTCGGCGTGCGGTATCACGCTCGTCCCCTGGCCGAACCGGGTCGATGGCGGCCTCTGGCACCTCGACGGCGCCGAGCAGAAACTCGACATCACCGAGGTCGCCAAGGGCAACGCGAGCCACGGTCTCCTGCGCTACACCGCGTATCGCCCCGTGTCGGTGGAGCCGCACGCGGTGACGCAGGCTGCTTCGGTGTTCCCCCAGCACGGCTACCCGTTCCGTCTCGACACCACTGTCCGGCACGAGCTCGTGGTCGATGGGCTGATCGTCACGCACACGGTCACGAACCGGGGCCCCGGTCGTGCACCGTTCGCCGTCGGATCCCACCCGTTCTTCCGGGTCGGCTCGCACGACCCCGCCACCCTGCGGGTGACCCTCGACGCCGCGACCCGCTTCGAGACGAACGTGCGCAGCATTCCCGTCGGTACGTCGCCCGTCGCGGGCACCCCGTTCGACCTCACCGGTTCACCCCTGGTCGGCGACCTCGACATCGACACCTGCTATCGCGACATCGCGCAGGATCCCTCGGGTCACCGGGTCACGACCCTCACCGCGCCCGACGGCTCTACGACTGCGATGTGGCAAGACGAGTCGTTCCCCTACGTGCAGGTCTTCACCCCACGGAACTTCCCGCGCGACGGCGTAAAGGGCCTCGCTATCGCCGCCGAGCCCATGACGGCGCCGGCGAACGCGCTGGCTTCCGGCGAGAGCCTGATCTGGCTCGACGAGGGCGAGACCTGGACCGGCTCGTGGGGTGTGCGCTACTCGGCTGCGGTGGCTGCCTGAGCTGCGCTGCCTGAGCTGCGGCGCCTGAGCTGTGCTGCCTGAGCTGTGGGCGCTGCTTCAGCGAGACTCCACAAAGTGCCCATCTGAGGCGCCCCACATCGGCACTTTGAGGAGTCTCGCGGACAACGGGGCCCACCATGAATGCGCTCTCGCCGACACGGGGCCCGCAACGACAAATGGCGCCCCGGGGGGCGCCATTCATCGTTGTGGGCCCCGTGGGGCTCGAACCCACGACCAACGGATTAAAAGTCCGATGCTCTACCGACTGAGCTAGAGGCCCGTGCAGCTACCGATTGTAGCAACAGCGCGAGGTCGTTCCGGCCCACGCCCACCAGAAGCCGCAGCCGAACCCGCACCCGCAGCGCGGCTCAGTCGAGGCTGCCGTCGCGCCACCGCCCGGCGCACGCCGCCAGGTCGGTCGCGAGCTCGGTCAGCCGCAGGCCGCGCCGCGTGAATTCGCTCGATCGTTCCGGCTCGAGCACGTCGAGGTCGTCGGCTACGGCGGTGGCACCGGTCGACGCCAGCCGGGCGAACGCCGCACCGCGGTCGAGGGCGAGGGCGAAGTCACCGTCGAAGACACCCCGAAGGATCCGGTCGGCCAGCTCGAGGATCTCCTCCGGCGTCGCGGGAGTGGGGGCGCCCGCAACCACGGGGTCGATGGTCGACGAGATCGCGGCGCCCCGCTCGAACAGGTACGTGATGTCGTCGGGGCTCTGCCGAATGACGGCCCGGAGCAGATAGATGCGCCAGAGCGCACCGGGCAGGCTGTGCGCGGTCGCACCGGCCCACAGCTCGGCGAGGGCGTCGATGCCGTTGGAGTCGGTGAACGCCACCAGTCGGTCGAGGATCTCGGGGCTCGGGTCGTTTCGGACGCGGGCGAGCAACGCGCCCGCTGACTCGTGGGCGACGCGATGCATGACTGCGGGGTCGTCGCCGCCCTGGAAGGCCTCGAACTCGTGGCCGGCGAACTGGGCGGGGCGATGAAAGTGACGCTCTGACATTGGGCCCAGAGTACGCCCCGCCACCGACACGCAGGGTGACCTTCGCCGAGACCGCGGCGGCGAGAATAACACCGCTTTGCGGCGGCGACACCGGCCAAAAACAGTGCCTGCATCGAAAAACGGTGTCATAGTCACCGCAGCCGTTCGCTCTCTGCGGACGCCGAGCGAGACCGACCGTGCCGCCTGTACAGTGGACGACGCCGGGCCGCAGTAAACCCCGGGCTCCAAATTTAGCCGCTCCGAGCGGCCTCGCGCCGAGAGGCGTTTCTGCGGCCCGGCGCTTCTTCGTTAAGGGCACCAGCGCTGGAGAAGGGCCACGGTCACGCCGTGTCGAGCGGCGCTGGGCCGGATCCTGAGCTCGTCGACCTGCTGCCCGAAGAATCCTCCAATCCGCTCGGACGGCCGCGCCGAACACAGTGCAAGAGAGAAAACCCGCCGATCACCCTCGATCGCCGGGTCGGTCACGACTGACCGGCCCACCGCGGCGGCTCTCTCGCACTGCCGGGCTTTTGCCATCCCAGACGGTCCGTGCGAGAGGGTCACCCCGGTAACAGCGCCGACTTCCCTACCAGTGCGGACGGAGGTGCGACCTGACATGCTGGAGCTTGTGAGCCGTGACATGGAAACACCCGGGCGCGACATCGGCGCCGAAGCCACCCCCGACGAACTCCTCGGGCGTGTTGCCGACGGCGATCGCGCGGCTTTCGCCGAGCTGTACGACCAGACCGGAGCCCGTGTGCTCGGCCTGATCAAGCGGCTCTTGAAAGACCACTCGCAGTCGGAGGAGGTCACGCAAGAGGTCTTCCTCGAGATCTGGCAGACGGCGACCCGCTTCGATCCGGCCAAGGGCAGCGCGTCCAGCTGGATGCTCACCATGGCTCACCGCCGTGCGGTCGACCGGGTGCGTGCCAGCCAGTCGAGTCGTGACCGCGACACCAAGATCGGCATCCGCGACTACGAGACCTCGTACGACTCGGTCACCGAGCAGGTCGAGATCCGCATCGAGCACGAGCGGGTCGAGCGAGCGCTCGGTCGCCTCACCGAACTGCAGAGACAGGCCGTGCAGCTCGCCTACTACGGCGGCTACACACACAACGAGGTCTCTCAAATGCTTCACGTGCCCATCGGCACAGTCAAAACCCGCTTACGAGACGGCATGATCCGCCTTCGCGACGAATTAGGAGTGGCGTCATGAGCGACAACCGCAACGGCTCCGGCCCCTCGAACCCCGACATCGACGCTCTCTCCGGTGCCTACGCATTGAACGCGATCACCGACGAAGAGCGCAACACCTTTGAAGCTCGCCTCAGCGAGTCACCCGAACTCAGACAGGAGGTAGCCGAGTTGAACGACACCGCTCTGCTGCTCGGTCGTGCGGCGACGCCCGTCACCCCCTCTGCCGGTCTGCGTGCCAGCATCCTCGACCTCATCGAGTCGACGCCCCAGCTTCCGCGCCTCGAGACCCCCGCAGCGCAGGATCCGGCTCCCGCCACGACCTCGACCGAGGCCGAGAGTGGTGGCAAGCTCCTCGAGCCCATCCCGCTCGCTCGGCAGCGCTGGTTCATGCGCCCCGGCGTCCTGCTCATCGGGGCTGCCGCTGCGGTGGGTCTCGTCTTCGGCGGGGTCGGGCTGTCCAACCAGCTCGGGCCGACGACGTCGCAGACCGCGCCCATCGCCGGTGGAGCCGACCTCCAGCAGATCCTCACCGCCAACGACGTGCAGCACGCTGCGACCGACATCTCGTCGGGCGGCAAGGCGACGCTGTACTGGTCGAACGGCCTTCAGCGCTCGGCCGTCATGCTCACCGGCCTGACCTCCCTGCCGAGCGACAAGACCTACCAGCTCTGGTACATCAAGGGCTCCGACATCAAGTCGGCTGGCACCGTCTCG
This sequence comes from Frondihabitans sp. PhB161, assembly GCF_003814635.1. Classification (NCBI taxonomy): domain Bacteria; kingdom Bacillati; phylum Actinomycetota; class Actinomycetes; order Micrococcales; family Microbacteriaceae; genus Frondihabitans; species Frondihabitans sp. PhB161. The sequence goes on along the minus strand of NZ_RKQW01000006.1, from coordinate 50,223 downwards.
GTCACCTCGAACTCGGTCACCCAGGTGCTGCAGGGCGACATGCAGGCGGGCGACACCGTCGGCATCACGGTGGAGCCGGCGGGCGGCTCGAAGCAGCCGACCACGACTCCGGTCGCCGCACTGCAGAGCGCCTAGCGCCCCGCGAATCACAAACGGCTCAGGCCCCGGTCTTTCGACCGGGGCCTGAGCCATTTCTGCGGGTTAGCGCTGGTGGATCAACCGAAGCGGCCCGACACGTAGTCTTCGGTTGCCTGCACCGACGGGTTCGAGAACATCGTCGCGGTGTCGTTGAACTCGATGAGTTTGCCGGGCTTGCCGGTGCCCGCGATGTTGAAGAACGCCGTCTTGTCGCTGACACGCGACGCCTGCTGCATGTTGTGGGTCACGATCACGATCGTGTACTCCTGCTTGAGCTCCTCGATGAGGTCTTCGATCGCGAGCGTCGAGATGGGGTCGAGGGCCGAGCACGGCTCGTCCATGAGGATCACGTCGGGAGACACCGCGACGGCGCGTGCGATGCAGAGACGCTGCTGCTGTCCGCCGGACAACCCGGATCCTGGCTTGTCGAGTCGGTCTTTGACCTCGTTCCAGAGGTTCGCGCCCTGGAGCGACTTCTCGACGAGCTCGTCGGAGTCGGTCTTCGACATGCGGCGGTTGTTGAGCTTCACGCCAGCAAGCACGTTGTCGCGAATCGACATCGTGGGGAACGGGTTGGGGCGCTGGAACACCATGCCGACCTGGCGGCGCACGAGCACCGGGTCGACGCCGGGGCCGTAGAGGTCGTTGCCGTCGATGAGCACCTCGCCCTCCACGTAGGCACCGGGGATGACCTCGTGCATGCGGTTGAGCGTGCGGAGGAACGTCGACTTGCCACAGCCGGAGGGGCCGATGAACGCGGTCACGGTGCGCGGTTCGATCGTGATGTTGACGTCTTCGACAGCACGGAACTTGCTGTAGTAGACGTTGAGGTCTTTGACTTCGATGCGCTTAGACACTGAGGTTCCTTTTCGGGACGGAGCGGGGGAGAGCCGGGCTGAGGCGATGCCGCAGCTAGCGGCTGAGCTTGGGGGCGAAGAAGCGGCCGATGAGGCGGGCCAGCAGGTTCAGGGCCATGACGATGAGGATCAGCACGAGGGCGCCGGTCCAGGCGCGCTCCACGAACGGTGTGGCATTCGGCCCCTGGTTGGCGTACTGGGTGTAGACGAACACCGGCAGGGTCATCATGCGGTCTTGGAGCAGGTCGTAGTTCATGCTCGTCGTGAAGCCGGTCGTGATGAGCAGGGGCGCGGTCTCGCCGATGACGCGCGAGATCGCCAGCATCACACCCGTCGTGAGACCGGCGATCGACGTCGGCAGGATGACCTTGACGATTGTCAGCCACTTCGGCACACCGAGAGCAAAGCTCGCCTCGCGCAGCTCGTTCGGCACGATCTTTAGGATTTCTTCGCTGGAGCGGACCACGACCGGGATCATGAGCACGCTGAGCGCAATCGAGCCGACGATGCCGGCACGGTACGCCGGACCGAGGAGGAGGGAGAAGAGCGCGAAGGCGAACAGGCCGGCGACGATGGAGGGGATGCCCGTCATCACGTCGACGAAGAACGTGATCGATCGAGCCAGACGACCCCGGCCGTACTCGACGAGGTAGATCGAGGTGAGCAGGCCGATCGGGACGCTGATCAGTGTCGCAATGGCCGTGATCTCGAGTGTTCCGACGATCGCGTGCAGCGCGCCGCCGCCGTCTCCGATCACGTTGCGCATCGACTCACTGAAGTAGGCGGAGTCGAAGCGGGCGACCCCGCGCGACAGCACCGTGTAGATGAGCGAGATCAGGGGGAGCAGGGTCACGATGAAGGCCGTGGCGACCAGCGAGGTGACGAGGCGGTCCTTCGCCTTGCGGCTCCCCTCGACAACCATCGAGATCACGACGATGAGGATGTCGAAGAGGATGGTGCCGAAGAAGAGAGCGCCGACGATGTTGAAGTCGCTGGTGGTGCCCGATGCCTCGAGCAGCAAGAAGATGACCACGAAGATCGCCCAGCTGACGATGAGCAGGCCCCACGGGGCACCCTTCGGCAGCTTGCCGGCGGTCAGCGTGTTGGTGCGAGTGGACGTGTTGCGGACGGCGACCGACATCAGTTGGCTCCCGAGAAGTCTTTGCGGCGGTTGACGACGAACCGGGCCGCCATGTTGACCAGCAGTGTGATGACGAAGAGGATCAGGCCCGACGCGATGAGGGTGTTCAGACCGACTCCCTGCGCCTCGTTGAACTGGAGCGCGATGTTGGCGGCGATCGTGTTCGGGTTCTGACTCGTCAGAAGGAAGATGTTCACGACCGCGGCCGGCGACAGCACGATCGCGATGGCGAGGGTCTCACCGAGGGCACGACCGAGGCCGAGCATGACCGCGGAGACCATGCCGGAGCGAGCGAACGGAAGCACCGCCATCTGGATCATCTCGAAGCGCGTCGCGCCGAGGGCCAGAGCGGCCTCTTCGTGGAGACGAGGAGCCTGCAGGAAGATCTCGCGCATGACCGCGGTCATGATCGGCAGGATCATCACGGCGAGAACGATGGAGGCCGTGAGGATCGTCTTGCCGGTGCCGGAGACGGGCCCGGCGAAGAAGGGAATCCAGCCGAGCTTGTCAACGAGAGTCGAGTAGAAGGGCTGGATGAAGGGAGCGAGCACGAGCACGCCCCAGAGGCCGAACACGACGCTGGGCACGGCTGCCAGCAGGTCGATGATGTAGCCGAGCAGCTGGCTGATGCGGCGCGGTGCGTAGTGCGAGATGAAGAGCGCGATGCCGAGCGCGAGCGGGGTAGCGATGATGAGGGCCAGCAGGGCAGCCCAGATGGTGCCGAAGACGAGGGGGCCGACGTAGTCCCAGAAGCTCTTCGCGCCCTGAGGGATCTCGCCGGGCTTGGCAGTCAGGGCCGGGATGCTCTGCACGATGAGGAACAGGGCGACCGCGACGAGCACGACGAGGATCAACGACCCCGAAAGCACCGTTGCGGTGGAGAAGACGCGATCGCCGAGACGAACGACGGACTTGGGTCGGGTGTCTGCCTTGGAGGGGCGTTCCGCGGTAGCGGTCATGAAGAGGAGATCCTGCTCTGGCTCGGTGGGCCGCACGACTGTTCGGAAAAGAGGAGCTGGGCACTGGGTGGGGCTAGTGAAGCAGAGGAATCCGGGCCGCGGAAGAGTCCGCGACCCGGATCCTGGTCGTGCTGGTGTTACTTGATGGTGGCGGCAGCCGTCGCGACCTTGGAGGCGAGGTCGCTGGTCAGCTCAGCCGACTTGGCCTGCTCGGCGGCGGCCTTCTGACCGTCGGAGCTGGCTGCGTAGGTGGCGTAGGCCTTGACCAGGTTGCCCTTGGCGCTGTCCTTGTAGGTGTCGCAGGCGATGATGTAGCTCACGAGCACGAGAGGCCAGTCGCCCTTGTCGGTCAGCGTCCGGTCGATGTTGATCGCGAGGTCGTTGTCAGCGCGGCCTTCGACCAGCGGGGACTTCGAGACGACCGCGGCGGCGCCGTCGGCGCTGAGCTCGGTGGCGGTTCCGCCGACCATCAGCTTCGCGACGGAAAGGTCGCCCACAGCCGAGTCGTCGAGGTACGTGATCGAGTTCTTCGAGTTCTTGGCGGCGTCGGCCACACCGGAACCACCCTTGGCCGCGTCACCCACGGAGTAGGGGAACGTCTGCGACGCCTCTTCGGTCCAGACCGACTTGGCCTGGCTCGCAAGGTACTGCGAGAAGTTGAAGGTGGTGCCGGAATCGTCCGAGCGGTGCACGACCGTGATCGCGGCGCTGGGGAGCTTCGCGTCGGGGTTCAGCTTGGTGATCGCCGCGTCGTTCCACTTGGTGATCGTGCCCTTGAAGATGCCGGCGATGGTGTCGGCGTCGAGGGTGAGGTCGGTGAGGCCGTCGACGTTGTACGCGATGGCGATCGGCGAGATGTAGACGGGAAGGTCGATGGCCTTGGAGTCGGCGGCGCACCCGGCGAACGTCGACTTGAGCTCGTCGTCCGAGAGAGCGGCGTCGGAGCCGGCGAAGTCGGCGGCACCCGAGATGAAGCTGGTGCGACCGGCGCCGGAGCCCTGCGGGTCGTAGTTGACGTTGGCGTCGCCGTTGGCCTGCTGGAAGGCGGAAGCCCAGGCGGTCTCAGCGGCCTGCTGAGCAGACGAGCCGATGCCGTTGATGGTGCCGGAGAGGTCGCTCGAGCCGGCGGACGAGCCAGTGCCCGAACCGCCCTCGTTCGATGCACAGGAAGACAGTGCAATTGCTCCGAGGATGGCGATGGCGGCGATGCTGCCAACTCGCTTGATGTTCACAGATTTCCCTTCGGGGAGGACTAAGTCGTGATGCAGGGGTGTGCCCCCGTGAGGGAGCGAGACTCGAATGAGTCACGGGCCGGTGCTGACCCGCGAGCGAGGCTACGTTTCTGCGTTAACGACGTTCGTCTGTATTGGTGAACGAAAGGTGAACGGCCGGGGAACAAGCGCCGGGGATCCGAGGGGTTGGTCGGCCGAGGAGTAGAGCGGATCGCCAGGCTGCGCCTCCTGAGTTCAGGTGGGGTGCTCGGCGAGTCCTGCGTTAGGGGGCTGGCAGCGCCATAACCCCTCGGTTCAGGATCCGGGGCGCCGCTCACGCCTGAGTTGTGCGCCCGTTGTCCTGAATACATGAGCCCTGAATACATGGACCCTGAGTGCAGGTGCCCTGGCGGCGGATTCTGACCCCTGCCCGCTTACAGGCCTGACCCGTGCGTCTCGATGGCGACGAGCGTCGCATCGGCACGGGACAGGTGCAGCACGGTGTAGTCGCCGGTGCTGAGCGAGCCGAAACGGCGGAGGTCGAGCGCGTAGCCGCCGTTCGCCTGGGACGCGATCTGTCTGATGATCTCGGGCAGGACAGGGCCGTGGCTGCAGAGGACCGCGTCGACCCGCTTCTTCAAGCGCTTCTTGACGACGCCTGCGACGTCGGCGGTGCCGGCCTCGAACGCGTCTTGGCTGAGGGCGTCGGTCTGGCGGACACCCACGTGCGAGGCCGCCGACAGCGGCTCGACCGTGGCCAGGCAGCGGGCGGCGGTGCTGCTGATGATGCGTGCGGGTCGCCAGGAGGCGATTCCCGGTGCGATCGCCTTGGCCTGTTTGCGGCCGACTGGCAGCAGCGGCCTCGTCGAATCGGCGCCCGACCACTCACCGGGCGCCACGGTCTTGGCGTGCCGCAGAGCTACGATCGCGAACGTGCGCGCCTGGTCGGCGGCGACTCGATCGGCGAAGCGGTCGAGGATCTCGGCGTCACGCTCATAGGTGAGCTGCGCACGAGCCTTGGCAAGGGGGACCCACTCGATCTTCTGCACCTCGTCGTTCGGAACGAAGGATCCGGCCGCAGCGAACTCGGCATCACCGATCTCAGCGGCCCAGTAGTGCACGACCTTGTCGCGCCCGCCCGGCAGAAAGTATTCGGCCGTGCCGAGCGGTGCGCCGAGGGCGACGGAGTAGCCGGTCTCTTCGCGTATCTCGCGCACAGCCGTCTGGGGGGTCGACTCACCGGAATCGACCTTGCCCTTCGGCAGCGACACGTCGTGGTGGTAGTCGCGGTGGATCAGAAGCACCCGGACTTTTCCGTCGACGAGCCTCCAGCACACGGCGCCCGCGGCGACGATCGTGGTGGCGGCCGGCTTCGAGGCCGTCTGCAGGGGCGTGTCTCGCCTGGGTGTCACCGTGTGGAACGCCTTCTCTTGCTGATCTGCTTCATGAGGCCATCTTGCATGTCGGCGAGACGTTCGCCCGAATCGCTGCGCGAGTGGCGCTCCCACGAGCCCTCGGGCGTGAGGTACCACGACGATGTCTCGGGCGACATGGCCAGGTTGAAGAGCGCCTCGATCTCGGCGAGGTGATCGTCTTGGACGAGCCGGACCAGCACTTCGACACGGCGGTCGAGGTTGCGGTGCATCATGTCGGCGCTGCCGATGAACACCTGCGGGTCGCCGTCGTTGTGGAACGAGAACAGGCGGGAGTGCTCGAGGTAGCGGCCCAGAATGGAGCGCACGCGGATGTTCTCGCTGAGGCCGGGGATGCCCGCCTTGAGCGAGCAGATGCCGCGCACCCAGATGTCGATCGGCACCCCCGCGTTGCTCGCGTGGTAGAGCGCGTCGATGATCTCTTCGTCGACCATCGAGTTGATCTTGATGCGGATGCCCGAGGGCTTGCCGGCCGCGGCGTTCTCCGCCTCGACGGCGATGCGCTTGATGAGGCCCTTGCGCAGGTGGAGCGGTGCGACGAGCAGGCGTTTGAACTTCTTCTCGATGGCGTAGCCCGAGAGCTCGTTGAAGAGGCGGGTGACGTCTTTTCCGACCTGGTCGTCGGCGGTGAAGAGACCCATATCTTCGTAGATGCGGCTGGTCTTGGGGTTGTAGTTGCCCGTGCCGATGTGCGTGTAGTGGCGGAGCCGACCGCCCTTCTCCTGGCGGATGACGAGCGCGAGCTTGCAGTGCGTCTTCAGCCCGACGAGGCCGTAGACGACGTGCACGCCGGCCTTCTCGAGCTTGCGAGCCCAGGTGATGTTGTTCTGCTCGTCGAAGCGGGCCTTGATCTCGACCAGTGCGAGCACCTGCTTGCCGGCCTCGGCCGCGTCGATGAGGGCCTCGATGATGGGGCTGTCACCCGACGTGCGGTACAGGGTCTGCTTGATTGCCAGCACGTTCGGGTCGGCGGCGGCCTGCTCGAGGAAGGCCTGCACGCTCGTTGCGAACGACTCGTAGGGGTGGTGCACGAGCACGTCACGGCGCGAGATGCTCGCGAAGATGTCGGGCTTCATGTTCGGCTCGGTCGGCAGAAGCTGCACGGCCGTGGTCGGGAGGTGCTTGGCGTAGTGCAGCTCGGGGTTGGTGATCTTGGCGATCTCGAACAGGCCGGCGAGATCGAGCGGCGCCGGAAGGCGATAGACCTCTTGGTCGGTGATGTCGAGCTCGCGGACGAGCAGCTCGAGCGTGACGGGATCCATATCTTCGGTGATCTCGAGACGGATCGGGGGGCCGAAGCGGCGGCGCAGCAGCTCTTTCTCGAGCGCCTGGATGAGGTTTTCCGACTCGTCTTCGTCGATCTCGACGTCTTCGTTGCGGGTGACGCGGAAGACGTGGTGCTCGTTGACCTCCATGCCCGGGAACAGGTCTTGCAGGTGGTTCGCGATGAGGTCTTCGAGCGGGATGAAGCGGAGGCGACCGCTGCCGTCGTCGGGCAGCTGCACGAAACGGGGGAGCACCTGCGGCACCTTGAGGCGCGCGAACTCCTGCTTCTCGGTCTTGGGGTTGCGCACTCGGACAGCGAGGTTGAGCGACAGCCCGGAGATATAGGGGAATGGGTGGGCCGGGTCGACGGCCAGCGGCATCAGCACCGGGAAGATCTGATTGGAGAACACCTCGTGCATGCGCTCGCGGTCGGTCGCGTCGAGGTCGGACCACATCTCGACGTGGATGCCCGCGGCGTCGAGATCGGGCTTGACCGAGTCGCTGAAGGCGCGCGCGTGGCGGGCCTGGAGCTCGTAGGCGCGCGCGTTTATCGTCGCGAGGACGTCTTTGGGCGAGGTGCCGATGTTGGTCGGCACGGCGAGCCCGGTCGCGATGCGGCGCTTGAGGCCGGCCACCCGCACCATGAAGAACTCGTCGAGGTTGCTCGCGAAGATCGCGAGGAAGTTGGCGCGCTCGAGCAGCGGGGTGTCGGGATCTTCGGCGAGCTCGAGAACCCTCTGATTGAACGACAGCCAGCTGATCTCGCGGTCGAGGAACCGGTCGGTCGGCAGGGTGGCGTCGACGTCGAAGGTGACCATCTCGTCGAAGTCGTCGATCAAGTCGTTCGAGACGGCTGCGCCGTCGACGTAGGGTTCGCTATCCATCTCTCAATCCTGCCACCCGTGGCTCTTCGCGCGGGCCGTGGCGTGTGAACTGTTGGTAACTCCGCCCTGTTCACACGCGGCGGTGTAGCGGTGCCTCGTCAATTTGAGAGCGATCCGGCGCAGCAGTCACACCAGTTACTGCCGGTCGCCGTCTGCGCCGACGGATCGCTCTCAAATTCGCGTCTAGCGCGCGGGCTAACAGAACTGGCAGGCGGGCCAGGTCAGCGCGACAGGGTGTACTGCACGTCGATCGCGTGATCGGTGAAGCCCCGCGTCGCATAGAGGCCGAGCGCCGCGTCGTTGTCGCCCTCGACGTAGAGGGTGGCCGTCGCGACGCCGCGCTGAGCAAGCCGTGCCAGGCCGGCGTCGACGATCGCGCCGCCGAGGTGCTCGCCCTGGTGGTAGGGGGAGACGCCCACGGCGTAGAACTCGCCGAACGAGCCCGAGCCTGAATCAACGGCCGAGCCCGAGCCCGAATCCGACCCCGAAGCCGACCCTGAATCAGCGCCCGTACCCACCTCCACCTTCAACCAAGCGAAGGCGAGCAGCTCGTCGTCTTTCCACAGCAGCAAGAAGTCGCCCGGATCGAACCAGTCGTCGGCCTTGCGGGCGTCGAGATCGAGTTGCGTGAGCGATCCCTGCTCCGGGTGCGAGGCGAAGGCGCGCGCGTTGAGGTCGAGCCAGGCGGCGTCGTCGATGCCGGGACGGAACGCCCGGACAGCTAAGCCGGAAGGCAGAGCCGTGTCAGACGGAAGCGCAGGATCCGACGCCCCCGCATCGACCCTGGCCCGCTGCTGCAGAAGGCGCCGCGTCGGCACGAAACCGAAGCCCTCGGCCAGTCGGCGGGCGGCCGGGTGGTCCCCGTGGGCCCACACGGCGAGCGGCCCTTCGGTGACGTCGATCACCGCGCGCAGAAGAACGGTGCCGAGGCCGGCCCCGCGAACAGCCGGGCGAACGACGAGTTCGGCCTCGCCCGGGCGCAGGATGGCCGCGGCGTCGCCGTCGCCGAGAACGGTCGCGTCGCCCGAGCGGGCCTCGACGAGAGCCTGGTCGGAGAACGGCGGCGAGCCGTCGGCGGCGGTGGCCTCGGCGGTGAGCGGGGCGAGCATCGCGGCGGCTGCGGCCCCGCTGCGGTCGGGCTGGCCGACCGGGGTGGCGTCAGCTTCTGAGGGCATCTCGCTGCTCGTCGTCGTAGACGTTGAAGCGGTAGCCGACGTTGCGCACGGTACCGATGAGCGACTCGAGGTCGCCGAGTTTTGCGCGGAGGCGACGTACGTGCACGTCGACCGTGCGGGTGCCGCCGAAGTAGTCGTAACCCCAGACTTCGCTGAGCAGCTGCTCGCGCGTGAAGACGCGCGATGGATGCGTAGCGAAGAAGCGGAGCAGTTCGAATTCTTTGAAGGTGAGGTCGAGGGGCTTGCCGTGCACCTTCGCCGAGTAGCTCGCCTCGTCGATGACGACGCCGGACGCCTGGATCTTCGACCCGGTCTGGCTTTGGGCGAGGCGGCCGGTGACCAGCCTGATTCGCGCGTCGACCTCGGCGGGGCCGGCCGACTCGAGGATGACGTCGTCGACGCCCCACTCGGAGTTGACCGCGGTCAGGCCGCCCTCGGTGAGGACGAGCACGATGGGCACGGTGACGCCGGTGGTGCGCAGGATCTTGCAGAGCGACTTCGCGCTGGCGAGATCGGTGCGGGCATCGACGAAGATGAGGTCGCTCGAGGGGGCGTTGACGAGGTGCGCGGGCTCTGCCGGGATCTGCCGGGTACGGTGACTGAGAAGGGCCAGTGCGGGCAGAACCTCGGGCGTACCGGAGGAAGTCAGGACCAAGAGCTGCGCCACACGACCTCCAGTTGATGTTCTCTCGTGATTCTAATTCACAGAGAAGTTGACCCCGGACCACCCTAGTGGGTGCCCCCATCAGCGCCAGTGGGCCAGGATGGAGGGGTGGAAACCAGCAACCGCCGAGTGCGCCTCCGTCTCGCGACGACCATTCCCGTGTGCTTCGTCGCTCTCGTGGGCGCCGTAGTCGTCGGCCTGACCGTCGACGGTGACGGCTATCTCGTCTGGCTTCCGCTCGTGCTGGGTTTCACCATCGTGTTGACGTTCTGCCTGCAGCTCGCCACCCGCGAGAAAGACGGGCTCGTCGACCGGACGATGCTGAGCCTGTCGGGAAGTCTCGTCGTGCTGGGTATCGCCACCGGGATCCTCGCTCTCCTCTCCCTCTGACCAGGCCTCGCGGGTAGGCTGACTGCATGGATTCTCTGCTTGCCCTCGAGATGTTCTACATCGGTCTGCTCGTCGTCGCGTCTCTCTGCATTGCGTTCGTCGCGGTGACGGTGCTCGTGAAGCTGTTCAAAGGTCAGCGCTGACCCTTGATCGAAATTCCCGTCGACCTGCCCGCCGAGCTCGTTCCCCTCTCCTGGCTCATCGGGGTGTGGGAGGGCACCGGCGTCGTCGACTACAAGACCGGCGACGACCCCGAGTCGCGCCGCACCCATGAGTTCGGCCAGCGCGTCAGCTTCAGTCACGACGGCCTGCCGTTCCTCAACTACAGCTCGTACTCCTGGCTGCTCGACGAAGAGAACACACCGCTCGTCAGCGAGACCGGCTACTGGCGGCTCGACCGCCCGTCCGAAGAGGGCGACCGGGGCCCTGGCATGCTGCCGGGCGTGGGGATCCAGCCGTTCACCACGCCTCGGGCAGTCGAAGTGCTCCGCACGCCCGACGACGGGTTCAACATCGAGGTGGCCCTGGTGCACCCGACCGGTGTGAATGAGCTCTACCTCGGCCGGGTGAAGGGTCCGCGAATCGACCTCTCGACCGACGCCGTGGTCCGCTCAAGCAATGCCAAAGAGTATTCGGCCGCCACTCGCATGTACGGGCTCGTCGACAACCACCTCCTCTGGGCGTGGGATGTCGCGGCTCTCGGAAACGAGCTGCGCACGCACGCGTCGGGTCAGCTCGCTCGTGTCGAGTAGCGCACCGGCGACGCCGTTCGCCGCACGACCGGGCTTCGTGGCCGACGACTCCACCGGGATCGCCGCGCACTTCGGCAACCCGCTCGTCGAACAGCGGGCACTTCTTTCAGGATCCGCGGTGGTCCAGGTGCCGTCGAGAGGTCTCGTCACGGTCTCGGGGCCCGACCGGCTGTCGTGGCTCGATTCGCTCACCAGCCAGAGCCTCAAGGGCCTCGCTCCCGGCAGCTCGACCGAGACGCTGCTGCTCGATCCCTCGGGCCGGGTGGAGCATGCGGCCGGTGTGCTCGACGACGGCGAGACCACGTGGCTCCTCGTCGACGCGGCCGAGGCCGAGAGCTTTGCCGCGTGGCTCGATCGGATGCGCTTCATGTTGCGCGTCGAGGTCGCTGACCGAAGTGCCGACTTCGCGGTGCTCGGATCGTTCGCCGACCTCGCCCTTCCCGCAGCCAGCCCCGCCGGCATCCCCCTCGTCTGGATCGACCCGTGGCACGAGGTCGCCGTCGGCGGCGTCGGCTACGCCGCCGAGGCCGGCCACCCGGCCGCCGACTGGAGCTACCAAGAGACGCTCGTCACGGCCGAGTCCCTTGCCGACGTCGCCGCATCTGACGTGCCCGTCGCCGGTGCCCTCGCGCTCGAGGCGCTCCGGGTCGCCGCCTGGCGTCCGCGCCTCGCGACCGAGGTCGACGAGCGGAGCATCCCGCACGAGCTCGACTGGCTCCGCTCGGCCGTGCATCTGGCCAAGGGCTGCTACCGCGGGCAAGAGACCGTCGCGAAGGTGCACAATCTCGGCCACCCGCCGAGGCGTCTCGTCATGCTGCACCTCGACGGCTCCGACAATGTGCTGCCCGGTCACGGCGACGTCGTGCGAGAGGGCGACCGCGAGGTCGGTTCGATCACCTCATCGGGCACCCATTACGAGCTCGGCCCGATCGCGCTCGCCCTCGTCAAGCGCAGCCTCGACGTCACCGCGCCGCTGACCGTTCTGGCCGGCGACGACGACACCGTCGTGGCCGCCGCACAGCAGACCATCGTTCCCCCCGACGCCGGCGCCGCTGCCGGTGTTCCTCGGCTGCCGCGGCTCGGTGCCGTCCGGCGCTGACCGTGCGGTTCTCCCTCCCTCGGGCCGGGGGCTTCGACGTTCGTGCCTCGGCGTTGCGGGTGCGCTCCTCGCTGCCGGCGATGGTGCAGATCGTGCTCGCGGCCGGGATCGCGTACTCGATCGCCCGCTTCGGCATCGGTCACCCGATGCCGATCCTGGCCGTGACCGTCACCATTTCGTCTCTCGGTTTCGCCCGTGACGCGAGGCCGCGCCGCGTGCTCGAGAATGCTGTCGGCGTGGTCATCGGCATCGCCCTCAGCGAGCTCCTGCTGCTGGTCTTCGGCAAGGGCTTCTGGCAGTACGGCATCGTGCTCTTCGTCGCGCTCGCCGTGGCCCGGTTCCTGTCGCCGACCAGTGCCTTCGCCATCGCGGCGGCGACGCAGTCGATGTTCGTCATGCTCCTGCCGGATCCCGCGGGCGGGCCGTTCACCCGGTCGCTCGACGGGCTGGTCGGCGGGGCCGTCGCTCTCGTCATCACAGCGCTCGTTCCGCGTGACCCGATCGGCCTCGCACGGGCCGATGCTCGTCGCCTCTTCGCCGAGCTCGACCCCGCGTTCGCGTCGCTCGTGCGGGCACTTCGGCACGACGACGTCCGGCAGGCCGATGCGGCCCTCGATCGACTCCGCACGACGCAGCCGCTCCTCGACGACTGGGCGGCGACCCTCGACACGGCGTCGTCGATCTCGCGGATCTCGCCGTTTCTGAGACGCAAGGTGCCCGTCATAGCCGCGGAAGCGCGGATCCTGCGCTATCTCGACCTCGCGGTACGCAACCTCCGGGTCGTCACCAGACGCATCGACACCACGATCGGCGACGGCCGACGTCGGCCCGAGGTGGCTGACCTCGTGGCGAGCATCGCGCTGGCGACGAGTGTGCTGGGGGAGTCGCTGGAGGCGGTGGAGCGGGTGCCGGCCGCCCAGGAGGCGCTGGTCGCGGTGGGGCGGAGGCTGGATCCTGCGGTCGTCCTGCCCGGTGCGCCCGTGGCCGAGACGGTGCTCGTGCTGATGCTGCGGCCGCTCGTCATCGACCTGCTCATGGCGACGGGTTTGCCGCACGACGACGCGCGCTCGCGCCTCGCCACGCTCTGACACCGGTTTTCGGTGGTGACGCCGCCTTTCGACGGTGTCGGGCCCGAAATGCGGTGTCGGGCCCGCAAGGCGGCGCCGAGCCCGCAAAAACGGCGTCACGCCGGGGCGACCGCCGACCACGGCACCGAGATCTCGCCGAGCCTCCAGCGCGTGCGCCCGTGCAGCACCGGCCAGCCCGCCGACCGCATCCCCTCGACGGTCGCGACCCAGCGCTGCACCGGCGAGTACACGGCGAGGGCGGCGTTGTAGCGCCAGTGGCGGTCGAGCTCCTCGAGGAACGCGTGGATCCTCTCACCCTCGACATTGCGGTGGATCAGCGCCTTCGGCAACCGCTCGGCGACGATCAGCGGGCTCTCGAGCGAGGCGAGACGCAGCGACGCGGTGAATGTCTGCGGGCCGTCCGAGGTCACGTCGACCCAGCTCGCGACGCGGCCCACTTCGTTGCAGGTGCCCTCGACGAGGACGCCGCCGGGGGCGAGGCGCGAGACCATGAGCTCCCAGGATCCGGCCACCGCCTCCTCGGGATACTGCCGCAGCACGTTCAGCGCCCGGATCACCGCCGGCCGCCGACCGGCCCGCTCCATCGCATCGGGCAGCGGCACTTCGAACCCGCCGAGCCGGAACGACACCCCCGGCTTGGCCGACAGGGATGCCAGCGCCACCCGTTCGGGCTCGATCTCGATGCCCACGACCTCGACCTCCGGCCGCACCCGAGCCAGTCGGTGGTGCAGTTCGAGCGGCGTCGTCGCGCTGGCGCCGTAGCCCAGATCGACGACCAGAGGATCCGCGGCGGTGCGGAACGCGGGCAGGCTCGCGATCCAGCGATCGACCCGGCGCAGGCGGTTGGTGCCCGTGGTTCCGCGCGTGACGTGACCTGTGGGCATGCCACCATCCTAGGAACGACGCGACGATAGGATCGTCAGCATGACTTCGACGCTCATCCTTCTCCGGCACGGCAACAGCGAGTGGAACCAGAAGAACCTCTTCACCGGGTGGGTCGACGTCCGCCTGAGTGAGCAGGGCACCGCCGAGGCGAAGCGCGCCGGGCAGCTGCTGCGCGACTCCGGCCTCAAGCCCGACATCCTCTACACCTCGCGTCTCACTCGTGCGATCCAGACCGCCGATCTTGCTCTCGAAGAGGCCGACCGGCTGTGGATCGACGTGAAGCGCTCGTGGCGTCTCAACGAGCGTCACTACGGTGCGCTCCAGGGCAAAGACAAGGCCGAGACGCTCGAAGAGTACGGCCCCGAGCAGTTCCAGACCTGGCGCCGGTCGTTCGACGTGCCGCCGCCGCCGCTCGACGACGACAGCAAGTGGTCGCAGGCGCACGACGAGCGCTACGTTGACCTGGGCGTCGACGCCCCGCGCACCGAGTCGCTCAAGCTCGTCATCGAGCGCATGCTTCCTTATTGGGAGAGCGACATCACCGTCGATCTCGCCGCCGGCAAGACCGTGCTCGTCACTGCGCACGGCAACTCGCTGCGCGCTCTGGTCAAGCACCTCGACGGCATCTCCGACGACGAGATCGCCGAGCTGAACATCCCGACCGGCATCCCCCTGGTCTACGAGCTCGACGACGATTTCAAGCCGACCAAGCCCGGGGCGTATCTCGACCCGGAGGCCGCTGCCGCAGGCGCCGCCGCCGTTGCCAACCAGGGCAAGAGCGACGGGCTCGACGCGACCAAGGCGTAGGCCTCCGGCTCGGCTCAGACCCGCCCGATCGGCTCTGACCCGCCTGATCGGCACGGACCCGCCTGATCGGCGTAGACATCTGCCCTAGGGCTGCTGTTTACGCCGACCGGGCGGGTTTGCTGTTCTACCCCTTGCTTTGTAGCGACACATTGCTACAGTCGTAGGTACAAAGGGGTGGGTATGGATCTGTACTTTCAAGTGCTCTTCGCGGTGTACGCCGTGGTGCTCGTCGGCACTGCACTTCTGTCCCGGGTCGGCGAATTCCAGACCTGGCAGATGCAGCGGCTGGCGAAGCGGGTCGGGCTGGGCATTCCCGCCGACCTCGACGCTCTCATTCGACGGCGTGTGGCAGCACGCGTTCTCGGCAGCAGCGTCGGCGGCTTCGTCGGCCTCGGTGTCGTCGTGGTGCTCTACGAGTCTTTTGCGACCCGGCCCCCTGTCGTCGTCGCCTTTCTGGCGCTCATCACGGCGGTGACCGGCTCGTCGCTCGGCACGGTCTGGGCGTCGTTCCGAGACGAGACCGCGGCGACCGACCGTCCACGGATCGCGCGCGCCGAGGCCGTCAGAGTCGGCGACTACGTGATCGTCCTCGCTCGCATTTTCGCTTGGGCCATCCTGGTGCTGGCGGCTGTGGCCATCGCCCTCTCGGCGCGCTCGGGGGCGGGTCTCGCCGGAGTCCTCCTCGTGGCGCTCGGCGCTGTCTGCCTCGTTCTATTCGAGATTTTCTCTCGCCGAATCGTCGCGAGAGGTCATCCGGTGGCCTCGACCGATGAGCTGGTCTGGAACGACGCGCTCACCGCCTCCGCGCTGATGGACCTCCTGGCAGCGCCCGTCCAGGCGCTCACCCTGGGTGGCTACTGGGCGGTGATTGGAGTGGGTGGCGGGCCCGTCGACTTCAGTCCCGCTGACGTGGTCATCGTGATTGCGCTGCTCGTCGGGTGCATCCTTTTCAGCGTCGTGTTCCGCAACACCCGCACCTGGTATCTCGAGCAGCTGTGGCCGGGTTCGCGGCGTCGTACGCCGGCCGAAGAAGCCCTCAGAATCGCAGGATCCAGCCCCTCGTGATCACCCTCGACCCCCGCTCTCCGACACCGCCCTTCGAGCAGCTCCGCGGTCAGCTCGCGGGCCAAGTGCGCGGGGGAGTCCTCGCCGCCGGCCACCGTTTGCCGACAGTGCGGCGTCTCGCCGAAGACCTCGGCATCGCTCCGAACACCGTCGCCCGCGCGTATCGCGAACTGGAGGCCGAGGGCCTCATCGAGACGCGGGGGCGGAACGGCACGGTGGTGCGCGCGCAGGGCGCCGACCCCGAGGTGGCCGCCCAGCAGGCGGCGCGCGTCTACGCCGAGCGGGTGAAGGATCTCGGCGTCGACCCGGCCGAGGCGCTCCGGTTCGTTCGCGCTGCGCTCGGATCCTGAACTGTACTGGCTGGGTGAGACGCCGCTCACCGCAGCGGACCTCGGACAAGCCTCGGTCGCCCGCTGTGGCGAGCGTCGTCTCGCCTCGCGACTAGACGAAGAGGGCGCTGATCTCTTGCACGAGGGCGTCCATGTCGACGGTCTCGACGGCGTCGACCCGCACGAACGGGGTGAGGCCGAGCTCGCCGCCGGGGGCGCCGCACCAGACCTCGACGACGCGGGGTGAGCCGGCCAGGTCGATGCCGCCGGTGACCGCATCAGCGTCGGCCCGCTCGAAGAAGGCGTCGACGACCACGCCGGCGTCGATCAGCCCGGCCGTGCGCCACACCGTCTCGATGGCCAGCCGGCGAATACCCTCGCGCGGCGCAACAGGCCCCGTCGCCTGCGTCAGGGTCTCCTGCACGGCGCCCGGCTTCAGCACGGGGCAGCCGAGCAGGATCCCGAGCGCTGACGAGATCTCCGACTTGCGCGGGTCAGGGGTTCCGTTGACGATGATCGCTACCTGGGCCATGCACCGATTCTCTCGCACGCCGGCCTGCCACCAGAACGCCCGCCCCCGTCCTCCACAGTTCGATCATTGACAGTTTGGTATCTAACGGTTAGTGTTCTGATTATGAACGAAAACGGTCCCGACCTCACCACCAGCCTCGAGCTGCTCCGGTGGATCGGCTGGGCACAGCAGCAGGCCGGCCTCGAATGGGTGCGCGAACGCGGGCTCACTCACGAGCAGAGTTTTGCGCTCGGGTTTCTGGTGCAGTTTCCGGGCTCCATCCAGCGTGACATCGCCGCGATGACTCGCACCAGCGCGGCCAGCGTCTCGAGCCTCCTGCAGGGGCTCGAGAAGCGCGGTCTCATCGAGCGCCGTGCCGACGGCGAGAGCGCGCGCATCAAACGCGTCTACGCCACCGCCGAGGGTGCCGAGCTGATCTCCGGCTTCGACGTCGCGATGGCGTCCACCGAAGAGACGATCCTCGCACCCCTCTCCACGGCCGAGCGCGCCACGCTCCACTCGCTGCTGACGAAGGTCACTGCAGTGCTGCCGAGGCCCACGCGCGACTAGCCGCGACCGACCCCGTTCCCGCAGACCGCGGGAGCGGATCCTGAATTCTCCCCTCGCCGTGCCGGCGTCCTTCGGCGCGCGCCAAAGCACCCGGAACAGGCTCGCCTGCCCGGAATAAGGAGCAGCTATGAGCACCTCACTTCCCACCACCGCCGACACGGTCGGCACAAACCGCTGGTACCTCGCTTCGGCGCCGATGCTGCGGGCACTCCTCCATCTTTGCGTGCCGATGGCCGCGGCGATGATCGTCAGCGCCGTCTACAACGTGGTCAATGCCGGCTTCATCGGCTCTCTCCACGACAGTGCGCTGCTCGCAGCCGTCACCCTGGGCTCGCCGATCCTCGGCCTCGTCATGGCGGTCGGTGGCGTCTTCGGCGTCGGCGGCAGTGCCCTCATCTCGAGGCTTCTCGGGGCGAGCGAGAAGGATCCGACCGAAGCCGCTCAGATCAAGCACGTGGCGTCGTTCGCCGTCTGGGGCGCCGCGATCGTCGGTGCCGTGCTCGCTGCTGCGGGTCTGCTCCTGCTGCCGAACCTCGTGACCGTGCTCGGCGCCCACGGTGCCGCCGTCGCCCCGACCAGCGCCTTCGTCGGGGTGATGCTCGCCTTCGTGCCCGTGCTCGCCGTGTCGTTCTGCCTCGAGCAGCTCGTCCGGTCGGAGGGGGCGGCCCGTCAGGTCATGATCGGCCTCATCGCCTCGACCGTCGCCAACCTCGTCTTCGACGTGCTCTTCATCCTGGTGCTGCACTGGGGTGTGGCGGGTGCAGCCCTCGCGATCGGCCTGTCGAACGTCGTCACGATCGTCTACTTCGTCACCTGGCTGACTCGGCACAGCGAGCACATCAGCCTGGCACCGCGCTGGTTCACGCTCTCGCCGACCGTGCTGAAGCCGGTCTTCGGCATCGGCGTGGGGGAGCTGCTCCAGTCGGCGTTCCTCATCGTCACCTCGCTCGTGCTGAACAACCTCGCCTCGGCCTATGGCGACGGGCCCCTTGCCGCGATGGGCGTCGCCGTCCGCATCGCGCAGGTGCCCGAGTTCCTCGTGATGGGCGTCACGCTCGGCGTTCTGCCGCTGCTGGCCTACTCATTCGGCAAGGGCGACCGGGCCCGTCTCGCCGCCGCTCTGCGGGCCTCGGCCCTCACGGTCGGCTCGATCACCGTGGTGGCGGCCGTCGGGGTGTTCCTCTTCCGCGATGCGATCTTCGGCGCCTTCGTCGCCGACCGTTCGGTGCTCGCCATCGGCGCGGTGATCCTGACGGCGCAGCTCGTCGCCATGATCGCCAACGGGTTCACCGGCCTCATCACGTCGCTGTTCCAGGCGACCGGACGCGCCACGGCGGCAATCACGATGTCGATGGCGCAGGGAATCCTGTTCATCCCGATCGTGCTGCTCGGAAACCTGTGGTTCGGGCTCGGCGGCGTGATCTGGGCGCTGACGGTCACCGAGGTGCTCGTGCTCCTCGTCGGAGCCGTGATGCTGTTCGCGTCGCGTCGGGCGATCGACGCCGGGCTCGCCGAGGGGAGCCCGGAGCGCGCCGAGGCCGTGCTCGAAGAGGCGTAGTCATCCATTGGCTCCAGGTTGCGGGCAGGCGCCGACCGGAGCGGGGAGTGCAGGATCCTTCGCCCCGGCTCAGTGACTCGACCCGACCTCGATCAAGAGCACCCCGCCGACGATCAAGACGATGCCGAGGCCCATCAGCCAGGTCAGCGGCTCCTTGAAGAGGAACTTGCTGGCGACGGCGGTCAGGGCCACCCCGGAGGCGGCCCAGATGCCGTAGGCGACGCCGAGCGGAAGGCCCTGGCCGAGGCCGAGCGAGAGCGAGGTGAATGCCACGATGTAGCCGATACCGACGGGGATGTACCAGCGGCGGTCGTTGACGGCCATGCGGAGCGAGAGGGTGCCGGCGACCTCGAAGAGGATCGCGGCGACGAGAAAGAGCCACATCATCGGGCGATCCCTCCGGTGGTGGTCGAGGTGCAGGCCGCCTCACGGTGGGCGGCCTGAGCGCCGAGCTCGACGCAGAGCACCCCGGCGATGACGACCACGATGCCGATGCCCATGACGAGAGTCAGCGGTTCGCCGAAGATCACGAGCGATAGCAAGGCGGTCAGCGCGACACCGCTCGCGCCCCAGATGCCGTAGGCGACCCCGAGCGCCATGCCGGTGCGGAGCACGAGGGCGAGCCCGGCGAAGGCGACGAGATAGCCGATCGCCACGACGACGTACAGCCCGGGGTGGTCGAGTGCGCCCTTCAACGAGAGCGACGCCGACACCTCCGAGACGATGGCGATGACGAGGAACAGCCAGCCGCGCGCTTTGGAAGTCTTCATAGCGACCACCGTAGGGCAGCCGCGCACGGCGAAACCCCCGCCCGAGCCGAAGCTCGAGCGGGGGTTTCGTGGGTGACGAGTGCTGCTACTTGGTGAGCGGCTCGAGGGTCGTGTTGTCTTTGTATGCCTCGGCTGCGTTGTCCTTGGTGACGAGGACGGGGGTCAGCGCCACGGCCGGAACCGTGATGACGCCGTTGTAGTTGTTCTTCTTGTCGATGACCGTCTTGGGGGTCTTGCCCTCGGACAGCGTGCTGACCAGGTCGACAGCGGCCTGGGCCTCCTCGGCGGTGTTCTTGTAGATGGTCGAGTACTGCGTGCCCGACATGATCAGCGGGATCGAAGCGGTCTCGCTGTCCTGGCCGGTGACGATGATGCCGGGCTTACCAGCCGACTTCACCGACTGGATGATGGCGCGGGCCAGGGTGTCGTTCGGCGAGAGGACGCCGTCGAGCTTGGTCGAGCCGTAGTTCTTCTGCAGCAGGTTGCTCATGCGGGTCTGGGCGTTCTGGGCGAGCCAGCCGTCCGTCGACACCGCGCTGAACGAGGTCTGACCGGAGACGACCTTGAGGGTGCCGTCGTCGATCTTCGGCTGCAGGATGCTCATCGCACCGTTGAAGAACACGGGTGCGTTGGCGTCCGTCGAAGCACCGGCGAAGAGCTCGATGTTGTACGGACCGCTGCCCTTGGCCTTGAGGCCGTCGAGCAGAGCCTGTCCCTGGAGCTGACCGACCTTGTAGTTGTTGAACGCGACGTAGTAGTCGACGTTCTTGGTGCCGGTGATGTTGCGGTCCCAGGCAATGACGGGGATTCCGGCGGCCTTGGCCTGCTTCACCTGCGTGCCGAGCTGGGCGCCGTCCTGGGCGGCGATGATCAGGGCCTTGTCGCCCTTGGTGATCATGCCCGAGATCTGGTTCTGCTGGTCGGGAACCGTGTTGGTGGCGGCGGCGTACTGCACGTCGGCCTTGAAGCCGGCCTTGGCGAGGGAGTCCTCGAAGGCGGCCTTGGCCAGGACCCAGTTCTGCGAGGTCTTCGCGGGGAGCGAGACGCCGATCGTGGAGCCCTTGGGGATGGTGGCGGTGGAACCGCTGGCGCCCGCGTCGCTCCGGCCGGTGTTGCCGGAGCAGGAGGTCAGCGTGACCACGGTGAGCGCTGCGACGGCAAAGCCGGCGATGAGCTGTTTCTTCATTGAAATGCTTCTTTCATTGTGGGGATGTGAGTGCGGGATGCACCCGGTGCTGTGGGATGAGTGGTGCGCATCCCGGATTTGTGGCTGGGAATGGAGCGGGCTGAGGGGTTACGGAAGCAGAACCGGCGAGTCGTCGTCGATCGACTTGGGCTGAGCCGTGGCGTCGGGGCCGGGCTTCTGCGCGTCGTCGTTCTTCTTGCGACCGAACCCGCGGGTCAGGTAGCCGATGATCGACGGTCGGCCCTGCGTCTTGTTGTAGACGTCGAAGGCGACGGCGAGCAGCAGCACGAGACCGCGGATGATCTGGACGAGGTTCGTGTCGATGCCCTTGAGCGAGAGGCCGTTTGCCAGGAAGGCGAGCACGAGAGCACCGATGATCGAGGCGATGACGGTTCCGACACCACCGGCGACCGCGGCACCACCGACGAAGACGGCGGCGATGGCGTCGAGCTCCCAGCCCGTTCCGTCGGAGGGGCCCGAGGATCCCGCATAGCCGACATAGACCATTCCGGCGACGGCGGCGAGAACCGACATGTTCATCATGACCAGGAAGTTGACGCGACGCGAGTTGACGCCCGAGAGGACGGCGGCGTGCGAGTTGCCGCCGACCGCGTAGAGGTGGCGCCCGAAGGTGGTGGTGTTCGTGACGAAGCCGTAGATGATCACGAGCACGCCCATGATGATGGCGACGATCGGCACGCTCGTGTTGGGCTGGCCGGAGGCGAACAGGTAGGTGGCGAAGGCGGTGACGCCGGCGAGCACGACGATGCGGACGATGCTCGTCCAGAGGGGAGCCGGCTCGGCGCCCATCTTGACGCGGTTGGTGCGTCCGCGGAACTCGAAGACGACGATCGCGATGATCGAGACGAGACCGAGCAGCAGAGTGCCGTTGCTGTAGCCGGTGCCCGGACCGAAGTCGGGGATGAAGCCGCCGCCGATGGTCTGGTAGTCGTCGGGCACGGGGAGAGCGGTCGAGTTGCCGATGATCTGGTTCGCCCCGCGGAAGATCAGCTGACCGGCGAGGGTCACGATGAAGGCGGGCACCTTGACGTAGGCGACCCAGAAGCCCTGCCACGCGCCGACGAGGGCGCCGACGGCAAGGCCGACGAGGATCGCGCCCCACCAGGCGAAGTGCCAGGTGGCCATCGACTGCGCGACGATGATGCCGGTGAACGCGGCGACCGAGCCGACCGAGAGGTCGATGTGACCGGCGACGATCACCATGACCATGCCGATCGCGAGGATCAGGATGTAGGAGTACTGCTGGAAGACGTTGATGACGTTTCCGGGATCGAGCGTGGTGCCGCCCGTCCAGATCTGGAACCCGACGATGATCACGATGAGCGCGATGATCATGCCGTACTGGCTGATTCCACCCCCCTTGTTACCGAGGATGCTGTCGATGTTCTTCTTGATGTTCGTCATCGAACCGTGGTCCTTTTCGAGGTCATGCTGACCATGAGCGACTCGGGGTTCGCCTCAGCTGCGGTCAATTCGTTGGTGATGGAGCCCTCGAAGATCGTGTAGATCCGATCGGAGAGGCCGAGGAGCTCGGGGAGCTCGGAGGAGATGAGGATGACGCCCTTGCCCTGGGCTGCCAGGTCTTGGATGATCCCGTAGATCTCGAACTTCGCACCCACGTCGATGCCGCGGGTGGGCTCGTCGAGGATGAGGATGTCGGGGTCGGTGAACATCCACTTCGCGAGGACGACCTTCTGCTGGTTGCCACCGGAGAGCTTCGACACACCCTGGTCGACGTTGTTCGCCTTGGTGCGGAGGCTACGGCGGTAGCGCTCCGAGACCTCGTACTCCTCGACGCTCGAGACGACGCCGTTGTGCGTGATCTTCGGCAGGCCGGCGGCGACGGTGGAGCGCTTGATGGTGTCGAGCAGGTTGAGCCCGAGAGCCTTGCGGTCTTCCGAGACGTAGCCGAGGCCGTTCTTGATGGCGCGCTTGACCGTGTCGGTGCGGATCTCGTGACCCTCTTTGTAGACCTCGCCCGACACGTAGGTGCCGTAGGAGTGGCCGAAGACGCTCATGGCGAGCTCGGTGCGACCGGCGCCCATGAGGCCGGCGAAGCCGACGATCTCACCGCGGCGCACGTAGAAGTTCTCGTTCTTGCAGACGAGGCGTTCGGCGTCGAGGGGGTGACGGACGGTCCAGTTGCGCACCTCGAAGAACTTCTCGCCGATGTTCGGCGTGCGGTCGGGGAACCGGCTCTCGAGCGAGCGGCCGACCATTCCGCGGATGATGCGGTCTTCGTTGACTCCGTCGGCCTTCACGTCGAGGCTCTCGATGGTCTTGCCGTCGCGGAGGATCGTGATGGTGTCGGAGACCTGCTCGATCTCGTTCAGCTTGTGGCTGATCATGATCGAGGTGACGCCCTTGCCCTTGAGCCCGACGATGAGGTCGAGCAGGTGCTGCGACTCACCCTCGTTCAGGGCGGCGGTGGGCTCGTCCAGGATGAGCAGCTTCACGCTCTTGTTCAGAGCCTTGGCGATCTCGACGAGCTGCTGCTTGCCGACACCGAGCGACTTGATCTTGGTGTCGGGGTCTTCGGCGAGGCCGACGCGGGCGAGCAGGTCTTTGGCGATGCGCTGGGCTTCGATCCAGTTGATCACGCCGCGCTTGCCGGGCTCGTTGCCGAGGAAGATGTTCTCGGTGATCGAGAGCTCGGGGATGAGGGCCAGCTCTTGGTGGATGATCACGACGCCGGCGGCCTCGGACTGCTTGATGCCCGAGAACTGGACGACCTGGTTCTCGAAGACGACATCGCCCGTGTACGTGCCGAACGGGTAGACGCCCGAGAGGACTTTCATGAGAGTCGACTTGCCTGCACCGTTTTCGCCGCAGATCGCGTGGATCTCGCCGGCCTTCACGGTCAGGTTCACGTCGGAGAGAGCCTTCACACCAGGGAACTCCTTGGTGATCGAGCGCATCTCGAGGATGGTGGGTTCACCAACCATTGTGCACCGCCATTTGCTAGACATCGTTGTCGGGGAGCTTCGTCGCCCGTTGGGCACCTGGCCCGGGATTACATTAGGCCGATCGCTGGCTGGCGTCAAAAGGTTAACGCAACGAATTTGTAACGGCTTTACGAACCGGCCTCAATGAGAGCGCTCACTTTCGCGGTCACCACGCTGCGATCGTTGAGTTTCCGCGGATCCTTCAGTTTTTGTCGAACGAAGGATCCGAGGGGTCAGATCACGCGGACGGCCGCCTGATGGAACACGAGCGCGGCGGCTCCGAGCGCTTCGCCGCGATCGTCCAGCGTCGACGCCACGATTTCGGTCGCGTCCCGGACGAGAGGGAGCACATGTCGTGCGAACGACCGCGACACCGGTTCGAGGAGCAGGTCACCGAGGGCGGCGAGGGGCCCGCCGATCACGATCACCTCGGGGCTCAGGATGCTGGCGAGGTCGCCGACGACTCGGCCGATGAGCCGCGCGGCATCCTCGATCACGCGGAGCGCGGCCATGTCGCCGGCGAGGACGGCGGCGACGAGCTGCTCGGTCGTCTGGATGGGAGTCACCGTGCTCAGGCGGTCGAGCATGGCCTGGATGGAGGCCTCCGCTTCGAGGCAGCCGCGGTTGCCGCAGCGACACGCCTGACCGTCGGGCACCACCTGCACGTGACCGACCTCGCCGGTCACCCCGGTCGCCCCGTTGAACGGCTGGCCGTTCAGGATCAATCCGGCGCCGATTCCCGAGCCCACCTTGAGGTAGACGAGGTTTCGCGCCCCGCCGTACAGACCCCAGATCGTCTCCGAGACGCTGCCGAGGTTCGCGTCGTTGTCGATCACGACCGGCACGCCGAGGCGGTCTTCCAGCTCGACGACGACGTCGACGAAGGCCCATTCGGCCCACACCGTTCCGATCACCGGCATGAGATCGCGGCGGTCGATCGACCCGGGGATCCCGACTCCCACGCCGCTCAGGGCGTCCCAGGGGATGCCCTTCTCGCTGAGCAGGCGGGTCAAGACGTCTCGGGCCATGTCGAAGCCGACGCGGGGGTCGTACTGCTGCGGCAACACGATGTTCTCTTCCGCGGCGATCGTGTAGTCGGGGTAGACAAGCACGACCCGGAGGTGCCGTCGACCGAAGCCGATACCGGCCGCGACGGCGCCGTTGTGGGTCAGGAGCTGCACGGAGACGGCGCGACGGCCCGAACTCGTCGTCGGCGTCAGGCTGACGAGGCCGTTCTTGGCCATGAGGCTGACGATGTTTGAGATCGTCGCCGTGGAGAGGCCGGTGCGGCGAGCGAGATCCGCCTGCGTCGAGGCGCCGACACGGACGAGCGCCTCGACGACGCGCTGCTGATTGCGCTTGCGGAGGGAGGTTTGAGAGCCGGGGCTCTGCCCGGTAGGCGCGGACTGGCCCGTCGCGGGTGCCCGTCCCGTCGAGGGGGGCTGTCCCTTCGAGGCTGTTTGGCGGGGGCCCGTCGTTGGACCTTGGAGATGTGACACGGACGAATCATTGCCTCCCAAACGAGTGTCGTCAAGAGTTGAACACAAACCGTGACGCAACGGAAAGAGGCCTGGAGAGACGCCGTCAGCGTCTCACCAGGCCTCGTGGCCGCGCGGAATCAGGCTTCGACGCCCACCCAGTCGCCGGTCGCCAGGTACTGGACCTTCTTGGCGATCGACACGGCATGGTCGGCGAATCGTTCGTGGTACCGGCTGGCGAGCGTGGCGTCGACAGTGTCGGCGGGAGCGCCCTTCCAGGTCTCGCCGAGAACCTTGTCGAACACGCTCAGGTGCAGCTCGTCGATGCGGTCGTCGTCGTTGCGGATCTCTTCGGCCAGGCTGACGTCTTCCGTGGTGAGCAGCTGCGTGAGCTTGCGGGCGATCGCGACGTCGAGTTCACCGAGCTCAGTGAACGTCGGACGGAGGCTCTTCGGCACGACCTTCTCGGGGAACCGGTAGCGGGCGAGCTGGGCGATGTGCTCGGCCATGTCGCCCATGCGCTCGAGCGAGGCCGAGATGCGGAGTGCGCTCACGACGATGCGGAGGTCTCGGGCGACCGGGTTCTGCCGAGCGAGGATGTCGATCGCGAGCTCGTCGAGGCTGATCGCGAGAGCGTCGATGCGGTCGTCGTCGGCGATGACCTGCTCGGCGAGGCCGACGTTGGAGTCGTGGAACGCGCGAGTGGCGTTATCGATCGACACCGCCACGAGCGACGAGATCTCGACGAGCCGCTCCTGGACCTCCTGGAGCTCCTGCTGGAATACCTCGCGCATAGTCTTGGTCGACCCTTTCGTCGCGGCTCGGCCGCGGTGTCAGTGATGGTGCCGGTACGCGAAACGTCGCCCGCGCAGTCTCGACGAGCCTCTCCCGTCGAGGTTAACGGCGGGTGATGGCCAGGCGAACACTCTCCAACGTACTCGGCACGGATGTGGCTCTGTTCTAGCAGTCCACCAGACGTTCACTAACCTGAGGTTCATGTCCTCCCCCTGGCTGGTGCCGTTGTCTCTGGCATTCGGCATCATCGTCGGAGCGGGCCTCGTCCTGCTCGTGGTGGCTTCCGTTCAGCGGGGCCGTCGAGCCCGGGCGCTGAGCGATGCGTCTCTGCCCGACGGGATCGGCGCGATGCTCGACACCCTCGAGTCGGCCGGGTTCGTCGTCGACCCGTCGAACAACGTGCAGAAGGCCTCGGCGATGGCGATCGCCAACGGTCTGGTGCAGGCGCATCAGGTGGTCCACCCCGAGATCGTCGACCTCATCGAGACGGCGCGCGACGAAGACCACCCGGTCACCCGGCAGCTGCTTCTCGCTCGAAGCCTCCGGCAGGAGACCGACCTGCGCATGCTGGTGCGCGCCTCGCGACTCGGAACGCGATACGTGGTCGTGCTCGCCGAGGATCACACCGAGACGCACCGCCTCGAAGAGGTCCGGCGCGACTTCGTGGCGAACATCAGCCACGAGCTGAAGACGCCCATCGGCGCGGTCGGGCTGCTCGCCGAGGCCATGGAGTCAGCCGCCGACGACCCCGAGCAGGTGCGGCACTTCGCCAAGAGCCTGATGCGCGAATCCCTTCGCCTCGGCCGCCTCACGCAAGACATCATCGAGCTCTCGCGCCTGCAGTCGGCCGACCCGCTGAGCGGACCCGAGCTCGTCGACGTGCGCTCCGTCATCAACGCCGCGGTCGAGCGCAACCGGGTCGAGGCGGAGGCGCGCGGAATCGAGATCATCACGCGCGGCGGCAAGCACGCCAGCATCGTCGGCGACAGCGAGATGCTGGCCGTCGCCGTGCACAATCTCGTCGCCAACGCGGTGCACTACTCGCCCGACGACTCCCGCATCGGCATCGGCGCGAACGTCACCGACCGGGGCATCGTCGAAATCGCGGTCACGGACCAGGGCGATGGCATCGCTGACGGCGAGAAGGAACGCATCTTCGAGCGCTTCTACCGGATCGACCCGGCTCGATCACGGCGCACCGGCGGCACGGGCCTCGGCCTGGCGATCGTCAAGCACATCGTTCAGAATCACGGCGGCGACATTCGACTCTGGTCGCAGCTCGGTTCCGGCTCCACCTTCACGATCCTTCTACCCGAGGCCTCGACGGCCACGGTTCCCGTCCGAGGAGAGAACGAATAATGACCCACATCCTTATCGTCGAAGACGAAGAGTCCCTGTCCGAGCCCCTCGCCTTCATCCTCGAGCGGGAGGGCTACCAAGTCACCGTGGCCGACGACGGGCAAAGGGCCCTGACCGCGTTCGACCGCGAGGGCGCCGACCTCGTGCTCCTCGACCTCATGCTCCCCGGTCTCTCCGGCACGGAAGTCTGCCGTGAGCTGCGCAACCGCTCGCAGGTGCCGATCGTGATGCTGACCGCTAAAGACAGCGAGGTCGACATCGTGGTCGGGCTCGAGCTCGGCGCCGACGACTACGTCACGAAGCCGTACTCGACCCGCGAGCTCCTCGCCCGCATTCGGGCCGTCCTCCGTCGCCGCGTCGACCTGGAGGAGTTCTCCGACTCGCTCCTCACCGCCGGTGCGATCTCGATGGACGTCGAACGGCACGTCGTCACCGTTCGCGGCACAGATATCGCCATGCCGCTGAAGGAATTCGAGCTCCTCGAACTGTTGATGCGAAACGCGGGTCGCGTTCTCACCCGCGGCCAGCTGATCGACCGGGTCTGGGGCTCCGACTACTTCGGCGACACCAAGACCCTCGACGTGCACATCAAGCGCATCCGCTCGAAGATAGAGGAAGTGCCGTCGGAGCCGGTGGCACTCGTCACCGTGCGCGGCCTGGGCTATCGCATCGAGGCGTAGCTTCATCGCCCCGCGCGGCGAGGCGTAGCTTCATCGTCCGGGCCGGCCCGGCAACTGCGCCGAACGTGAACGACGAAGGCCCCGACCATCTGGTCGGGGCCTTCGTGCGAAGCGGCGGCTGTTCTAGCCCGCCGGCGTGGTCTCGGTCTCGGTGGGCTCGGTGCTGCGGGGCTCCGACGTCGCGATCGTGCCGGTCGAGGGGCTCGGCGAGGGAAGCAGGGTGGCGTACTGAGAGAGCGAGCCATCGAGCACGGGAACGTTCAGCTTCTTGCCGGTGTCGGTGCCCGACTGGATGAAGACGGTGAGCAACGAGCCCGGCTGCTTGCCGATGCCGTTGAGGATCGTCTGCTTCTGGCCGCCCTGCGTGCCGCGGTCGGTCTCGCCGTTCGCGGCCACGGGAATGACGGCGGTCTCGGTCGAACCGAGCGCCTGGTACTGGAACTTGACGTTGGCGGCGGACGAACCGTTGTTGATGACCACGACGCTGAGGCTCGCTTCGTCGCCGTTCTCGGTGAAGACGATGGCGTTACGCACCTCGATGTCGCCGACGGTGGTGTTGACTCCGTCGCTCGCGTCGTAGATCTCGGTGGTCGTCTGCGGGCTGATGAAGTTGCACCCCGCGGTGAGGACCATCACGGCTCCGGCAATGACGACGGCTGCCGTGGTGCGTGCTCTCACAGGTTCCTCCAAAAAGGTGACGATTTGCCCTTTCAGCCTAGCCTAGGAGCGTCGGCGAGGTTTCCATGACCGCTCGCCCGCGACCGACCCCGTGGTAATCTGGCGCCCCCAGAAACGGAGCCCCCATGCACTTCGAGGTCGGTGAAACGGTCGTCTATCCGCACCACGGAGCGGCCGAGATCACAGCGGTCAAGACGCGAGTGATCAAGGGCACCGAGAAGCTCTATCTGACTCTCCGGGTCACGCAGGGCGACCTCGTCATCGAGGTGCCGGCCGAGAACGTCGACCTCGTCGGGGTTCGCGACGTCATCGGCAGAGAGGGCGTCGAACAGGTCTTCGACGTGCTTCGAGAGCCGTTCACCGAAGAGCCCACCAACTGGTCGCGCCGGTACAAGGCGAACGTCGAGAAACTCGCGTCGGGCGATGTCGGCAAGGTGGCCGAGGTCGTGCGCGACCTGTGGCGCCGTGACCACGACAAGGGTCTCTCCGCGGGCGAGAAGAGCCTGCTGGCGAAAGCGCGTCAGGTGCTCGTCTCCGAGCTGGCTCTGGCCGAACACATCGACGAGACCGCGGCGCAGACCCGGCTCGACGAGGTTCTCGCATCGTAGGCACGGGCGCAGACCGGCCGAGCCGAGCCGTCATCGTCGTCGCCGCGGGCTCGGGCACGCGACTGGGCGGGGGCCGGCCGAAGGCCTTCGTGGAGGTCGCCGGTCGAACGATTCTCGAGTGGGCGCTGCGCGGGATCCTCGGCTCGTCCGCTCCCTTCCAGATCGTGCTCGTCGTACCCGCCGACCTCGTCGACGAGGCGCGGTCGATCGCGGAGGCGACTGCGGGGCACGTGGCCCACTTCGTGACAGTGACATCAGGATCCAGCACTCGCCAATCCTCCGTCGCCCGAGGGCTTGCCCGGGTCGCTGACACCGCCCGCACCGTGCTCGTGCACGACGCGGCTCGCTGCTTCACGCCCTCCTCCCAGTTCGATCTCGTGGCCTCGGCTGTCGAGTCGCTCGGCCACGGAGTCGTTCCCGGGCTGCCCGTCAGCGACACGATCAAGCGGGTCGGCATGGCGGGCGCTGTCGTCGACACGGTCGACCGGTCGGAGCTCGTCGCGATTCAGACGCCGCAGGGGTTTCCGCGGGCCGAGCTCGACGCCGCGTATGCCGGCGTACTGGCCGGCTCCTCGCCGGTCGATGCCCCGTCCGTCGAAGCAGTGCCCGTTGAAGTAGTGCCCGTCGACGCAGTGCCTATTGAAGCATTGCCTATTGAATACACCGACGATGCCGCGCTCTTCGCCGCGGCGGGCCACGAGGTGATCGTCGTCGCGGGTGCCGCCGAGGCGTTCAAGGTCACGACGCCGTGGGATCTTCAGCGGGCCGAGATGCTCGCGGCCGACCTCGTCGCGCCGAGCGCCCTCGGGCCCTCTCGCCCCGCCGACGTGCAACGCGTGGGCATCGGCATCGACGTGCACGGCTTCGACGCCGACCAGCCCCTTCGCCTCGGTGCGCTCGACTGGCCGGGCGAACCCGGTCTCGCCGGGCACAGCGACGGCGACGCGGTCGCTCACGCGATGGTCGACGCGCTGCTGTCGGCCGCCGGGGAGGGCGACATCGGTTCGCGCTTCGGCACCGCCGATCCTCGCTACGCCGGGGCGTCGGGCGTCGTCTTCCTCGAGGGCACGCGCGAGATCCTCGACGCGGTGGGCGCCACCGTCGTGAACGTCGCCGTGCAGGTGATCGGCAATCGCCCCCGCCTCGCGAAACGGCGGGTCGAGATGGAGACGCAACTGAGCAGGATCCTGGGCGCCCCCGTCTCGGTGTCGGCCACGACCACCGACGGGCTCGGCTTCACCGGCCGAGGTGAGGGCGTCACCGCGATCGCGACGGCCCTCGTGTCGGTGCGGTGGACCCCTGTGGAGACCCCGGCGGTACCGCCCGCCTAAACTGTGGCGGTGACCATTCGCCTCTACGACTCCCGAACGCAGTCGGTCGTCGACTTCGTCCCGCTCGTCGACGGCAAAGTCGGTCTCTACGTCTGTGGTCCGACCGTTCAGTCGTCGCCGCACATCGGCCACCTCCGCTCCGCGCTGGTCTACGACCTCTGGCGTCGCTGGTTCGCTTACCGCGGCCTCGACGTGACCCTGGTGCGGAACGTCACCGACATCGACGACAAGATCCTCGCCCTCGCGTCCGACACGACCGAGGAGTGGTGGGCACGGGCCTACCGGTACGAGCTCGAATTCACCGCGGGCTACAACGCGCTCGGCATCCTCGCGCCGACCTACGAGCCACGGGCCACCGCGAGTGTGACCGAGATGCAGGCGATCGTCAGCCGGCTCATCGAGCGGGGCCACGCGTACCCGGCCCCCGACGAGTCGGGCGACGTCTACTTCGACACGGCGTCCTGGCCCACGTACGGCGCCCTGACCAACCAGAAGCTCGACGACATGGCCTCGGCCACCGACGCCGACCCGCGCGGCAAGCGCGACCCCCGAGACTTCGCCCTCTGGAAGGGCAGCAAGGCGGGCGAGCCCGAGTCGGCCAGCTGGGTGTCGCCGTGGGGTGCCGGGCGACCGGGGTGGCACATCGAGTGCTCCGCGATGTCGCGCCGCTACCTCGGGCCCGAGTTCGACATCCACGGTGGCGGGCTCGACCTCCGCTTTCCGCACCACGAGAACGAGCTGGCCCAGTCGACGGCCGCCGGCGACGGCTTCGCGCGGCATTGGCTGCACAACGGGCTCGTCAACGTCGAGGGTCAGAAGATGTCGAAGTCGCTCGGCAACTCCATCTTCGCCTCCGAGTTCCTTGCACTGGCACGCCCCATCGTCGTGCGGTACTTCCTCGGTGCCGCCCACTACCGCTCGACGATCGACTACCACGAGGGTGCGCTCGACGAGGCGGAAGCCGCTCTCGACCGCATCGAGGTGTTCCTCGGCCGCGCGGGTCGTCGCCTGGCAGGCACCCGGTTCGCCGGGGTCGGCGCCCGCGTCGTGCCGGCGGCCTTCGCCGAGGCGATGGACGACGACCTCAACGTGCCGCAGGCGCTCGCCGTGCTGCACGACACGGTGCGCCGGGGCAACGCCGCGCTCGACGACGACGACCTCGACGCGGCCGCCCGCGAGTGGCAGCACGTTCTGGCCATGGTCACCGTGCTCGGCATCGACCCGCTCGCCTCCGAGTGGAGCGGCAGTGGCGACGGCGCCGCTCAGGTGGCGCTCGGCACTCTCGTCGAGAAGCTGATCGAAGCGCGTCAGAGCGCTCGCGCCTCCAAAGATTTCACGAACGCCGACCGCATCCGAGCCGACCTGGCCGCTGCGGGCATCACCATCGAAGACAGCCTGACCGGATCGCATTGGAGCCTGGAACAGTGAAGAACACTCAAGGAGAACGAAAGGGTCGCCCTGGGGCGGTCCGCCAGGGCGGTAAGGGCAAGCAGGTCGGATCGGGAGGGCAGGGTCGCCAGGCCCTCGAGGGCAAGAAGCCCACGCCTCGCGCCGAGGATCGTCCGTACCACCCCGCCGGCAAGCGGAAGGCTGCTCAGGATCGACTCGTCGCAGCCAAGGGCCGCGCCGGAAGCTCGGCCGAGCGCCCCATCCGCACTGCCCGCACGGCTCCCGACCGCACGGCACCGCCCCGCGGCAAGAAGCAGGCCGACGACAACGAGATCGTGACCGGCCGCAACTCGGTGCTCGAGGCTCTTCGCGCCCGGATCCCCGCCACGACGCTCTACATCGCTGCCCGTCTCGAGATGGACGACCGCGTCAAAGAGGTCCTGACCCTCGCCACGCGCCGCGGGATCCCCGTCCTCGAGGTCATGCGCCCCGAGCTCGACCGCCTCACCGGCCCCGACTCGGTGCACCAGGGGCTCGCGCTCAAGGTGCCGCCGTACGAGTACGCGCACCCGATGGAGCTCCTCGACCAGGCTGAGCGCCGCGGTCAGAAGCCACTGTTCGTCGCTCTCGACGGCATCACCGACCCTCGCAACCTCGGGGCGATCATCCGCTCCGTCGCCGCGTTCGGCGGCCAGGCCGTCATCGTCCCGCAGCGTCGCAGCGTCGGCGTGACCGCGTCGGCGTGGAAGACCTCCGCCGGTGCCGCGTCGCGTGTGCCGGTCGCGATGGCCGCCAACCTCACCCAGACGCTCAAGGCCTTCAAAGACCGTGGCGTCTTCGTGCTCGGCCTCGACGGTGGCGGAGACGTGCAGCTGCCGGGGCTCGATCTCGCCGACCAGCCGCTCGTGATCGTCGTCGGCAGCGAGGGCAAAGGTCTCTCGCGCATCGTCACCGAGGCCTGCGATGCGATCGTGTCGGTGCCGATCACGGCCTCGACCGAGAGCCTCAACGCCGGTATCGCCGCGAGCGTGACGCTGTACGAGATCTCGAAGCTGCGCGCCGAGCGCAAGAACCAGAAGTAGCCCCGCCGCGCGCCTGCACCCGCTCGAGCGGCACAGACCCGCACGATCGGCACAGACCCGCACGGTCGGCACAGACCCTCGCCCTAGGAGAGGTGTCTACGCCGACCGTGCGGGTCTAGTCGTCGGTGAAGCAGTGCTTCACACCTTCGAGCGCCAGTCCTCGTCGTCGTCTTCGTCGGCCTGGATGGCCACGGGCAGAGTGATCGCTCCGGTCGGCGGCGCGATGACCATCTGCTCGTCGCGACGGTGCCGCAGCACCTCGTTGATGTACGACGTCAGCGCCTCGGCGATGGGCACGTCGCGGTTCTCCGCCTGCGATTGATACCAGCGGTGCTCCAGCAGCTGGTGAAAGACCTCGGCGGGCTCGAGTCGGCCACGCAGGTCGCGGGGGATCGAGCGGATCACGGGCTCGAACACGCGGGCCGCCCACTCGTGCGCGACCATCTCTTCGTCGAGCTCCGAGCGGTCGTTCTTCGACCGGTAGGCGTCGAGGTCGTTGAGCAGCCGACGAGCCTGGTTCTCTTGGGCGTCGAGCCCCGTGAGTCGCAGGAGCCGCCGCGAGTGGTGGCCGGCGTCGACGACCTTGGGCTGGATCTTGACCTGTGTTCCGCCCTCGGTCGTCTTGATCGCGAGTTCTTCGATGTCGAAGCCGAGGTCGTTGAGGCGTTCGACGCGGTCGTTGATGCGCCAGCGTTCCGAATCGGAGAAGGTCTCGGTGCCCGTCAACTCTTTCCAGAGGCTGCGGTACTTCGCGACGATCCCGGCCGAGACCTCGACGGCATCGAGGTCTTCGTCAAGGCGGTCTCCAGCCTCGAGGTCGAGGAGCTCGCCGGCGATGTTGACGCGGGCCACTTCGAGGTCGTTCTCGCGCTGGCCGTTCGAGAGGCCGCCCGGGTAGAGCTTGCCGGTCTCAGCATCGACGAGGTAGGCGGCGAAGGCGCCGGCGTCTCGCCGGAACAGTGTGTTCGACAGCGAGACGTCACCCCAGTAGAAGCCGATGATGTGCAGGCGCACGAGCAGTAGAGCCAGCGCGTCGACGAGCCGCGCGGCGGTGTCGGGTCGCAGTCGCTGCGAGTAGAGGGCGCGGTACGGCAGTGAGAACTTGAGGTGGCGCGTGACCAGCACCGGGTTCAGCTCGTTGCCGTCGTCGTCGTGGCGGTTCGTGATGACGGCGAGCGGGTCGACGCAGGGGATGTCCATCCGCTGCAGTGTTCGCAGCATCTCGTATTCGCCCCGGGCCATCTCGCCCGACGTCTCTTTGATGGCGATCACGTATCCGCTGAGGTAGGCGAACCGCACCAAGTGTCGCGAGATCCCCTTCGGCAGCGTGGCGATCGAGTCTTCCGGCCACACGTCGAGGGGCAGGTTCCACGGCAGGTCGAGCAGGGCGGGGTCGGCCGTCGCCGAGGTGATGTTGAGGGAGGTCACGGGTTTCCGTTCGGAGGGGAGCGCAGGATCCGGGCAGTCGTCAGACGAGAACAGCCCGCCCGGCCCCTCGATCGTGATCGGGGTGGCACGGGCGGGCCGTCTCTGGGGTGTGACTAAGCAGACACCACGGCCTTGTCGCCGAGGCGGAGGCCCGACTCGGTGTCGAAGACGTGCAGGTGGTGCGCCTGCGGCGTGATGAACACGGTGTCTCCGGCGGAGGCGTGCGTACGGCCGTCGACGCGAGCGACGATGTCGGCGCGCTGGCCGTTGACGTCGGCGTGACCGTAGAGGTAGCCGTCGGCGCCGAGCTCTTCGACGACGTCGACTGCGACCTTGAGGCCCTCGCCCGAGGTGCTGACGACGACGTCTTCGGGGCGGACTCCGACGGTGACGCTCTTCGAGGTGGCCTGCGAGAGGATGTCGCGCTCGATCGAGGCGACGCTCGACCCGAACTGCACTCCGCCGTCGACGACGTCGGCGGGGAGGAGGTTCATGGCGGGGGAGCCGATGAAGCCGGCGACGAACACGTTGTCGGGCTTCTCGTACAGGTCGCGGGGGGTTCCGACCTGCTGCAGCACGCCGTCTTTCAGCACGGCGATGCGATCGCCCATGGTGAGGGCCTCGGTCTGGTCGTGCGTGACGTAGACCGTGGTGACGCCGAGACGGCGCTGGAGCGAGGCGATCTGCGTGCGGGTCTGGACGCGGAGCTTAGCGTCGAGGTTCGACAGCGGCTCGTCCATGAGGAACACCTGGGGCTGACGGACGATCGCACGGCCCATGGCGACGCGCTGACGCTGACCACCCGAGAGGGCCTTCGGCTTTCGGCTGAGGTAGGGCTCGAGGTCGAGCAGCTTGGCGGCTTCGAGCACGCGGGTGGCGCGCTCTTCTTTGCCGACGCCGGCGATCTTGAGCGCGAAGCCCATGTTCTCGGCGACGGTCATGTGCGGGTAGAGCGCGTAGTTCTGGAACACCATCGCGATGTCGCGGTCTTTCGGCGGAACGTCGGTGACGTTGCGGTCGCCGATGAGGATGTCGCCCGAGTTGACCTCTTCGAGGCCGGCGAGCATGCGCAGGGTGGTCGACTTACCGCAACCGGACGGGCCGACCAGCACAAGGAATTCGCCGTCGGCGACCTCGAGGTCGATGCCGTCGACCGCGGGGCGGGTCGAACCGGGGTAGAGACGGGTTGCCTTGCTGAACGTCACAGACGCCATGATGTTTCTCCTTCACCGGCAGGTACGTGCCGGACGATCCGTAGTGAATGGATGACAGTCAGTCGAGGCGATCCTCGCTGACGGCCTCGCTCATTATGGCATTCCGAACCGTCCAGTACACCCCCCGCTTGGGGGTAGAACAATTCGAGGGCATTCACCCGCGTGGACTTTGCTCCGGAAAAGCTTCTACGCTGGTCCGAGATCATGACTGACAACGAACCGGGCCAGACGCCGGAAAACCGCCGGGGCGAGAGTTCTTCCGCCCGAAATCATCGACGCACGGCGGCTCGCCAGAAGGCGCAGCTCGCCCGCCGTAAGCAGAAGGCACGGGCTCGCCGTGGGCGGTGGGCGATCATCGCCGGTGTGGCCGTCGTCATCATCGCTCTCGTGGTCGGTGCCACCATCGCGATCCGCGGCTCGGTTCCCGAGGCCGGAAAGACCCCGGCGAACATGGTCGGCGACGGGATCCTAATCGGCAAGGGCTTCAAGGCCGTGTCCGGCGAGGCGACTCCCCAGTCGTCGTCTTCCGGCTCGTCTACTCCGCAGTCGCCGTCGTCCGCGACCTCGACGTCGACGCCCACGTCGACCGCCCCCGCCGCCGATACCGTCACCATCTCGATCTATCTCGACTACCTGTGCCCCGTGTGCGGCGAATTCGAGAAGTCGAACAACGACTACATCAAGGGCCTGGTCGAATCGGGCGCGGCGACGGTCGAATATCACCCGATCGCCATCCTGACGAACATGTCGCTGGGGTCGAAGTACTCCCAGCGCGCCGCCGCTGCGGCAGCCTGCGTCGCCAACTACTCGCCCGACGCCTACTTCGACTTCAATACGGCCATGTTCGACCGGCAACCCGACGAGCAGACCACGGGGCTCTCGAACGCCCAGCTGATCTCGTTGATCAAGGGCGTCAGCGGAATCACCAACACGAGCCAGATCTCGAAGTGCGTGAACGATCAGACGTACGCCTCCTGGGCTGTCTCAGCCACCCAGCGGGCGCTCGCCGGGCCGCTCGACGGCACCGCAGTACCGAAGATCACGTCCACGCCGACGGTGCTCGTCAACGGGCAGCAGTATCAGAACATCTCGCCCTTCACCCCCGAAGACTTCAGCAACTTCGTGGTGACCGCGGCGGGCAACAGCTACACCGACACGGCCACGTCGTCGCCGTCGCCGTCGCCCACACCCTCGCCGACTCCCACGAAGACCTCCACACCCTCGAAGAAGAAGTAGCACTCAGGCGGTCGGAAGCCGGTGCAGCTCCACGTCGCGGATCACCCCGGCGTCGAGCACGAGTGTGAGATAGGTGCGGTAGGGCTGGCGGCGGCGATCGGTCGGCGATCCCGGGTTCAGGATCCGCAGCCCGCCGTCCGAGGTCGAATCCCACGGAATGTGGCTGTGCCCGAAGATCACGAGGTCGGCGTCTCCGAACTGGGCGTCGAGTCGCGTCTCGCGTCCGACCTTGCTCCCCGTCTCGTGCACGACGGCGAGGCGGACTCCCTCGATCTCGGTGCGCGCCACGAGCGGCAGGCGGTCGTCGAACTCGGGCCCGTCGTTGTTGCCGCGGACCGCGATCAGGGTGGACGCGCGATCCTCGAATTCGTCCAGTAGAGGTAGGCGGTTCCAGTCGCCCGCGTGCACCACGACGTCGGCGCGGTCGATCTCGGCCCAGACCTCGTCGGGAAGCGCTTTCGCCCGCTGGGGCACATGGGTATCCGAAACAAGAATGAGACGCGTTGGCACGCGCCCAGAATACGGCCGACGGGTACGGTGGTGTGACCGACGACGAAAGCAGAAGACCAGTGGGCCTTTTCCGCCGCAAGACCTCATCGCCAGCCATGACGGAGGCTCCCGACAAAATTCGGGCCCTCACCTGGTCGGCGCAGAGGAACATCTGGTCTGACGCTTTCGGGCGGCTCGCGACCCGGTGCCTCCAGATCATCCTCGTCATCATCGTGGCCACCGGCCTCGTCTTCGCGATGACCCAGTTGAGCCTGGTCGTCATCCCGGTCGTACTCGCCCTGATCGTCGCGTCGGCGATCTACCCGTTGCTTGAGCTGATGAGGCGGCACGGCGTCCCGTCGATCCTCGCGACCTGGATCGCGTTGGTCGCCATCATCGTCATTCTCGGCCTCGTGGTGTGGCTCATCGTCAACGCCGTTCAGAATCAGGTCGACGACCTCGCCAAGCAGGCCACCGCCGGTATTCGGCAGCTACAGGACTTCGCCAAAGACGGCCCCTTCCACATCACCGACGACCAGATCCAGAAGGGGCTCGACTCGGCCGTCGACTTCGTTAAGAGCGCGTCGTTCGCGAGCGGCGCGTTCGCCGGCGTCTCGGCCGCGGGCAGTTTCGTCACCGGCCTGGCCCTCTTCGTCGTGGTGCTGTTCTTCTTCATGAAAGACGGCCCCAAGATCTGGGCCTTCATGGAGCGCCCCTTCACCGGCGAGCAGTTCGAGCGTGCGCAGCGCATCGGCGAGAAGACGGTGTCGACGTTCGGCGGGTACATCCGCGGCACAGCGACCGTGGCCCTCGTCGACTCCGTCGGCATCGGCATCGGGCTGTTCGCCCTCGGGGTGCCCCTCGCGCTTCCGCTCTCGGTGATCGTGTTCCTGTCGGCCTTCGTGCCCCTGGTCGGAGCGACGGTCGCCGGGATCCTTGCCGCCCTGGTCGCTCTCGTGGCTAACGGTCTCGTGCCGGCGATCATCGTCGTCATCATCGTGATCGTGGTCAACCAGCTCGAGGGGAACTTCCTGCAGCCGGTCGTCATGGCGCGCTCCCTGTCACTGCACCCTCTGGTCGTGCTCATCGCGCTGACCGCCGGCACCATCGTCGGCGGCATCATCGGCGCCGTCCTCGCCGTGCCGATCGCTGCGGTCGCCTGGGGCATCGTCACAATCTGGAACGGCCCCGACCGGCCCGCCGAGTTCGCCCGGCAGAAGCGGCTCGAACCGAAGATGTAGCTCGCACCGAGCACGAAAGAACCCCCGGCCGATCGGCCGGGGGTTCTTGCGAACTAGATCGTGGCGGTGTCGATCACGAAGCGGTAGCGCACCTTCGAGGCGACGACGCGCTCGTAGGCCTCGTCGATCGTGGTCGTGTCGGAGGCGTCGAGCACCTCGATCTCGGCGCCGATGTGGTGCTCGGCGCAGAAGTCGAGCATCTCCTGGGTCTCGCGGATGCCGCCGATGTTCGACCCGGCAAGGCTGCGACGGCCCATGATCAGCGATCCGGCGCCGAACGACTGCGGGTTCTCGGGCAGGCCCACGAACACCATGGTGCCGTTGAGGCGAAGGGTGCGAGCGTAGGCGTCGATGTCCATGTCGGCCGAGATCGTGTTGATGATCAGGTCGAACGACGAGCGCAGGTCGGTGAAGGTCGACGGGTCGCTCGAGGCGTAATAGTGGTCGGCGCCGAGCTTGAGGCCGTCTTCCTGCTTCGAGAGCGTCTGGCTGATGACGGTGACCTCGGCGCCCAGGGCGTGAGCGATCTTGACGGCCATGTGGCCGAGCCCGCCCATTCCGACGACGGCGACCTTCTTGCCGGGGCCGGCACCCCAGTGCTTCAGCGGCGAGTAGGTGGTGATGCCGGCGCAGAGCAGGGGGGCGGCCTCGTCGAGCGAGATGCCCTCGGGAATGGAGAGCACGTAGTTCTCGTCGGCGACGATCTGCTTGCTGTATCCGCCGTAGGTGTCTTCGCCCGAGTACTGGCGGCCGTTGTAAGTGGGAACGTTGCCCTTGACGCAGAACTGCTCTTCACCGGCGAGGCAGTTCTCGCACTCGCGGCAGGAGTCGACGAAGCAGCCGATGCCGACGCGGTCGCCGACCTTGTGCTTGGTGACGGCGTCGCCGACGGAGGTGACGATTCCGGCGATCTCGTGGCCGGGAACCATGGGGAAGATGGCCTTGCCCCACTCCTCGCGCGCCTGGTGGATGTCGGAGTGGCAGATGCCGGCGAAGGCGATGTCGATCTGGACGTCGTTCGGGCCGACATCGCGAAGCTGAATGGTGGAGCGCTCGAACGGGGCGCCCGCGGTGGGCGTGACGAGAGCGGAAACGGTGGTGGACAAAGAAAGTACCTCCGGGCAGACGAAACGGCCGGACGAAGAACCGCCGGCCGTCATTGGTGTTGCTTAAGCCTAGACCCGCACCCGTCGTCTGTTCTCAGTGAGCGGAATCAGCCGAGCAGATGCATCTGGTGCACGAGCGCCGCCGCACCGATGAGCGGGCTTTCGTCGGAGAGGCCCGACTTGACCACCCGGATCCTCGTCGCGTACGAGTTGTACGCCGCCTCGTCGATCACCGCGCGCACCAGGTCGAGGTAGTCCGGGCTGACCCGCGAGAATCCGCCGCCGATGGCGACGACGTCGAGGTCGAGCAGGGTCGTGACCGCCGTGATCGCCTCACCGAGGGCTGTCGCCGATCGGCGCACCGCCGACACCGCGACCGCATCGCCCGCGGCATAGCCGGCGGCGAGATCTTCGCCGCGCTCGCCGGTGAAGCCCTGCTCCTGCGCCCAGCGGACGGTGTGCGGCCCGGAGGCGAGCACCTCGAGCGTCACCGACTCGCTGGTCTCGCCGGGCGTGCGGGTAGCGATCTGCACCTGGCCGATGTGGCCGGCGTTGCCGGTGCCACCCGACAGCAGGCGGCCGTTCACGATCAGGCCGCCGCCGACCCCGGTCGAGACGGTGATGGCGAGAGCGTTGTCGACGCCCTGGGTCGCGCCGACCCAGTGCTCGGCGAGGGCGAGGCTCACCCCGTCGAGGCGCAGTGTGATCGGCACCGCATCGCCGAGCGACGAGGCGACGAGGCCCGCGACGAGCTCGCGAATCGGGAACTCGCGCCAGGCGGGCAGGTTGATGGGCGAGACGGTGCCGTGGGGCAGGTCGACCGGGCCGGCGCTGCCGATCCCGATGCCGAGCACTGTCGCGTCTGCCGGGAGTGCGGCGAGGGCGTGCGCGACGACCTCCGAAACGGCGGTCGCGAGTTCTTCCGAGGTCGACCCGTGGCCGGTCGGTCGCCTGTCCCGACTTCCGGGCAGCAGGACGCCCTCGGAATCGACCAGCGCGGACTCGACCTTGGTGCCGCCGATGTCGACGGCCAGCGCAAATTCACTCACGGCGTCATGCTAGCGGCGGGTCAGGCCTCCTCGGCAGCCGCCCGCTTCGCAGCCTTGTCGGCGTTCTGCTGTTTCACACGGATCTCTTCGTCACGCACGAGGGCCAGGTTGTAACGCTCGGAGGAGAGCCACGGCGGCATCTCGACGAGCAGGGCCTGGATCTCGTCGGAGGTCAGGGCGTCGTCGATGCCGGCACGGGCGAGGCCCGAGATTGTGATGCCGAGCTTGCGCGCCACCTCGGGGCGGGGGTGCGGGCCGTTCTGGCGGAGGTCGACCAGCCACTCGGGCGGGTTCGACTGCAGCTCGACCAGCTGCTCCCGGGTCACCGGGTTGTCTTGGAACTCCTGGGGGGTCGCCGGCAGGTAGATGCCGAGCTTCTTCGCGGCCGTGAAGGCCTTCATGTTCTGGTCGGGGCGCGACTTCTTGGTCTGACGCGTGTCGGGGGCGTCCGGCTGATCGCTGATCTCGTTGCTCATGTGCGTAAGGGTAGCCGTCCGGCATCAATCCCCGGGTGTCGGCTACTCTCGGGCCTGTGTCCTCCCTCCGTATCGCGTTCGTGCCCGGCGTCACCCTGGGCAAGTGGACCCGCATCTGGGAGGAGCGCTTTTCCGACGATCCGCTGACGTTGATCCCGTCAGAAACCGAGGATCCGACTGCTCACCTTCGCGACGACACCGCCGACATGGTCTTCGCTCGCCTTCCGGTCGAGGCTGACGGCCTGCATACGATTCCGCTCTACGACGAGACCCCCTACGTCGTGCTGCCGAAGGAGCACGCGCTCGCCGACGGCGCGAGCGTAGCGCTCGACGAGCTCGAGGGTGAGACACGCTTCGACCTCGATCCGGCCCTCGATCTCGCCGGTGCGGTCGAGGTCGTGGCGACGGGCGCCGGTGTCGCCGTGATGCCCCAGTCGCTCGCGCGTCTCCACTCCCGGAAGGGCGTGGTCGGCCGTCGAGTCGTCGGCCTCCCCGAGACCACCATCGCTCTCCTCTGGCCGGTCGGCGATCAGACCGACGAGGTCGAGGCGTTCATCGGCATCGTCCGGGGCCGCACGGCCAACAGTTCGCGCGACCAGGAGCAGGCGCCGGCCCAGCGCCCGACCGCCAAGGCGAAGGCGAAAGTGGCGGAGGCCGCGAAGGCCGCGCGCGATGCGAAGGCCGCGAGGACCAAGGGCGCCAAAGGCATCGTCCGGCAGCCCCGCCGTGCCGCTCCCGGCCGCACCCGCGGCAAGCGCAACTAGGTCTCCCCTCTACTCCCGGGCGGTGAGTGTCCAGCATCTGCTGATGTCGAGGCCGTCGGACTAGCCGATCGTGGACAATCACCTCACCTGATCGCCAGTGGGAAGATGACGGCATGACACCGTCGTCGCAGCAAGTCCAGTCGTCGCAGCCCAAGGCCGCCCTCCTCACGGGTGTCGGCCGTCGCGAGGGGATCGCCGCCGCCATCGCGCTGGCGCTCGCCGCGGACGGCTGGGATCTCGCGCTCGTGACCTGGACGCCGTACGACCGGCGCATGACGTGGGGGGAGCGGCCGGACGACCTCGCGCGTCTGGTCGATGACGTCGAAGCCCTCGGCCGGCGCGTGGTCGTACTGGAAGCCGATCTGTCGGATCCTGACGTCGCCCTCCAGCTCGTCACCAGGGCAGCCGACGCACTCGGCCCGGTGTCGGGCCTCGTGCTCTCGCACTCCGAAAGCGTCGACTCCGGCATTCTCGACACGACGGTCGAGGCGTTCGACCGGCACTACGACGTCAACGTCCGCGCCGCCTGGTTGCTGATCAAGGGTCTCGCCGAGCAGATTCCCGAGAGTGGTGGCCGCATCGTCGCGCTAACGAGCGACCACGTCGTCGACAACATGCCGTACGGCTCGAGCAAGGGTGCCCTCGACCGGATCGTGATAGCGGCCGCCCGAGAGCTCGGCCACCTCGGCATCTCGTCGAACGCCCTTAACCCGGGCCCGGTCGACACCGGCTGGATGAGCGACGAGGTCCGCGAGACCCTGACGGCCATGCAGCCGACGGGGCGGCTCGGCCTCCCCGGTGATGTCGCCAACATCGTGCGATTTCTGCTGGGTCCGGAGGGCGGCTGGGTGTCTGGCCAGCTGATCGTGAGCAACGGCGGTTTCAACGTCTGAGGGGTACCGTCGAAGCCCCGACGAAGGAGCAGTCATGGCATTTAGCAAGGGCGACAAGATCACCTGGAACACCCCGCAGGGCGAGACCCACGGCGAGGTGGTCGACAAGCGCGT
Organism: Frondihabitans sp. PhB161; assembly: GCF_003814635.1. Classification (NCBI taxonomy): domain Bacteria; kingdom Bacillati; phylum Actinomycetota; class Actinomycetes; order Micrococcales; family Microbacteriaceae; genus Frondihabitans; species Frondihabitans sp. PhB161. The sequence continues at coordinate 7,109 of NZ_RKQW01000006.1, read as the reverse complement.
TAAAGAGTTCGAGTTCGACGGCCAGAAGTTCAAGGCCTCCTCCGACGAGCCGTACTACATCGTGAAGTCCGAGAAGTCGGGCTCCGAGGCCGCCCACAAAGAATCGGCGCTCACGAAGAAGTAGGTCGGTCGAGGTCGCGGACCCTCCGGCTCGCGGCGACCAGTCCGGCGGCGACCAGCACAAGCGCACCGAGAGCGCTCAGCGTCAGGGGAGCGCCGAACCGGTCGACGGCCGGCCCCACCGCCAGTTCGCCGAGCGGCATGCCGGCGAGTGAGGCAAGGGTCAGGCCGGCGTAGACCCGGGCCAGGTAGCTCCGCGGCACCTGCAGCTGAATCGTTACGTCGAGCGGGATCGTGAAGATCTCGAGGCCGACACTCGCGGCGAAGAGCGCCACGCTCAGCCAGAAGAACCAGTGCAACGGGTCGATCACCATCGGTCGCACGCTCAGGATCAGCGCGAGCACCCCGAGCGGCAGCGCCATTGCGGCGATCCCGACCGTCGCCGTGGCCAGTCGGAGCCGCCCACGGAGGCGCCCCGCCACAATCGCCCCGACGATCAGCCCCAGTGTCTGCACGGCCCCGGCGAAGCCCCACAGCGTCCGGCCGAACGAGTCGTCGGCCGCGAACGGACCGATCACCTGCACGCCGCCGGCGAAGGCGAACTGGGCGACGAACGACAGCGCGAGAGTGGCGCGGAGCCACGGCGACCTGGCGACGAACCGGATTCCCGCTCCGAGGTCGGCGGCGAACGAGCCACCGCGCACCGAGCCGATCGTGTCGCGGGGCAGGCCCGCGAAAGCCGCTATCGCGGCGGTGAACACCAAGGATCCGACGGCGAGCGCGATCTCCGGAGAGAACGCTCCGACCACACCCCCTCCGAGTGCAGTGCCTCCGACGAGCCCGAGGTTCATGCCCACCCGGTTCAGCACGGTCGCGTCCCTGACGTCGCCTTCGGGCACCGTGTCTCTCAGCACCGCGTTCGTCGCCGGGGCGAAGAACGCCGATCCGGCGCCGCCGAGTGCCGCGGCCGCCGCGACGAGAGGAAGCGTCGCCGTCCCGGTGGCGAGGAGCAGGGCCACGGTGGCGAGCGACGCCGCCGAGAGAACCGACGCCGCCACCGCGACCGACCATTTCGGAAGGCGGTCGGCGAGGGCGCCGCCGAAGAGCACCAGGGCGACGTTCGGCACGGATCTGCTGGCGATGACGAGCCCGAGCCCGGTGGGGCCGGCACCGAGGTCGATGGCAGCGAAGACGAGCGCGACCGGTCCGAGCCCGGCTCCCACCCACGAGAGCAGCCGACCGAGCCAGAGTGCCCGGAACGCCGGGACGCGGAGCAACGACCAGTTCATGGTCGGAGAGGCCGGAAGCACCTCGCCGGGTCGGTCCCGAGGCTCACGGGCCGAGCCTACTCACGCAAGCCCCCGAGGCGCGCCGCTGTCCCGTATCGTCGGGGTCGTGACCTCCGAGACGACGACCGGCCGGCGTGGCAGCTACGCCAAGGGGGTCGCCAAGCGCGAGGCTATTCTCGACGCAGCTCTTCCCGTGTTCGGCCAGAGCGGTTTCCACGGGGCCTCCCTTCGAGAGATCGCGCGCCAGTGCGGCGTCTCCCATCAGTCGCTCCAGCATTATTTCGCGACCAAGGAAGACCTGCTCCTCGCCGTGCTCCGACGCCGCGACGAACGGCTGCGGAGACACTTCGACGATGCGTCCGGTATGAGGCTCGGCGAACTCCTCGATCTCGCGGAGTACAACGTCGAGGTTCCCGGCGTGATCCAGCTCTTCAACACGGCCTCCGCCGAGTCGACCAGCCCCGAGCATCCGGCGCACGACTACTACGCCGACTTCTACGAGCAGATCGTCGAGTCGACGAGCCGGTATCTCGCGGTCGCCGAGCGCCGTGGTCTCCTGGCACCCGGATTCACCGCCGAGACGGCCGCCCGGGTGGTTCTCGCCGTGCAGGACGGCCTGCAGTTGCAGTGGCTCTACGACCGCGATGCCGTCCGGGTGGCCGAGGCGATGCGGCTCGTGATCGCCACGATCGTGACGGTGCCGCTCGCAGAACTGGACGAGCTCAGCAAGAGCTAGATCGCGCCCGGCAGAGGTCGGCGGGTGTTCTTAAGAGTGGGCGGGTGCTGCAGCACCCGCCCACCCCTAACGACACCCGCCGACTCGGCCCGACGGCCCGACGGTCTGCACGCACGCGCACGTGAGCACGCCAGCAGCGACTTTGTAAACAGCACGTTTCGACCCTTGCGACACCGTGATCGCGCGACCTATTCTTGCCGCGTGGCAAACATTGACTCGGCCGAGCGCCCTGCACCTGCAAACGCACCGGCAAACGCACCCGCCTCCACCGTCAGCGCAGCTATCCCGCCCGAGCTCGGCGCCGAAGCCGTCGCTCTCGCCCACCGCTGGGTGCACGAGTCGAGCAGCGCACCCGGCACCAAGTCGGCCGAGCTTCTCGCCGAGGTGCTCAAAGACGAGTCCGGCCTAGCCTTCACGATCGGCTTCGTCGACCGGGTCGTCCGCCCCGAAGACCTCTCGGTGGCCGCGCGAAACCTCAAGGCGCTCGCCGCGGGCGTCCCGGCGTTCCTGCCCTGGTACATGCGTGCGGCCGTGCGCGTCGGCGGCGCCCTCGCTCCGACCTTTCCGAAGATCGTCGTTCCGGTCGCCCGTCGCGTCCTCCGCTCGATGGTCGGCCACCTCATCGCCGACTCGCGGCCCGTCCAGCTCGGGCGAGCGATCGCCGCTCTCAAGAAAGACGGCACCCGCCTCAACCTCAACCTCCTCGGCGAGGCCGTCCTTGGCGACGGTGAGGCAGACCACCGCCTGGCCGGCACGCGCGCCCTGCTCGAGCGGCCCGACGTCGACTACGTGTCGATCAAGGTCTCGTCGATCGTCAGTCAGCTCTCGATGTGGGCCTTCGACGAGACCGTCGACCGCGTCGTCACGAAGCTCACTCCGCTGTACGAGATCGCGGCTAAGTCGCCGACGCCCAAATTCATCAACCTCGACATGGAGGAGTACCGCGACCTCGACCTCACCCTCGCCGTCTTCATGCGCGTGCTCGACCAGCCGCAGTTGACTGGGCTCGAGGCCGGAATCGTGCTGCAGACCTACCTGCCCGATGCGCTCGGGGCCATGCAACGCCTGAGCGAATGGGCCACCCGTCGTGTCGACGCCGGTGGCGCCGCGGTCAAGGTCCGCGTGGTCAAGGGGGCCAACCTCGCGATGGAGCACGTCGACTCGGCCGTGCACGACTGGCCTCTCGCGACCTACGACACCAAGCAAGACAGCGACACCAACTACAAACGAGTTCTCTCCTGGGCGATGACACCCGAGCGCACTCGCGCCATCCGGCTCGGAGTCGCCGGCCACAACCTCTTCGACATCGCCTTCGCCCACCTCCTGTCGAAACAGCGCGGGGTCGAGGGCCGCGTCGAGTTCGAGATGCTGCTCGGAATGGCCGAGGGGCAGGCGGAGCTCATCAAGCAGGATGTCGGCGGGCTTTTGCTCTACACACCCGTCGTCCACCCGCGCGAGTTCGACGTCGCGATCAGCTACCTCATCCGCCGTCTCGAAGAGAACGCCTCGCACGACAACTTCATGTCGGCCGTCTTCGAGCTCGCGACCAGCGATGCCCTCTTCGACCGCGAGAAGCAGCGCTTCCTATCGTCACTGGCCGAGGTGACGCCCGAGACTCCCGCGGCGCATCGCGTGCAGTCCAGGCCGACCGACGTGCTGGCACCCCGCACCGACGGATTCGAGAACGAACCCGATACCGACCCGGCGCTGGCTGACAACCGAGACTGGGGGCGCAGGATCCTGCAGTCCGTCCCCGACTCCACCCTCGGAGTGGCAACCATCACCGCTGCCGGGGTCACCGACTCCGCCGTGCTCGAGGGCATCGTGCAGTCCGCGGTCGCCGCCGCCCCCTCGTGGGCAGCACTCGGCGGAGCTGGGCGCGGGGCCGTGCTCCGCCGTGCCGCCGTCGAGTTGGGCCGACGCCGGGCGCAGTTCATCGAGGTGGCTGCCTCCGAGACCGGCAAGACCATAGCCGAGGGCGACGTCGAGGTCTCCGAGGCCATCGACTTCGCGAACTACTACGCCTCGCTCGCCGAGGAGCTCGACGCCGTCGACGGCGCGGTCTACACGGCGCCCACCCTCGTCGTCGTCACTCCGCCGTGGAACTTCCCAGTTGCGATCCCGACCGGTTCGACCGTCGCGGGCCTCGCCGCCGGAGCCTCCGTGATCCTCAAGCCGGCCGGGCAGGCCAAGCGGTGCGGTGCTGTGCTCGCCGAAGCCCTCTGGGCGGCGGGTGTGCCGAGCGAGGTGCTCCGACTCGTCGACGTCGAGGAGGGCGAGCTGGGTCGCCAGCTCGTCTCGCACCCCGCCGTCGACCGCGTGATCCTCACCGGCGCCTTCGAGACCGCCGAGCTCTTCCGCTCGTGGCGCGAAGACCTGCCCCTGCTCGCCGAGACCAGCGGCAAGAACGCGATCATCGTCACGCCGAGTGCCGACCTCGATCTCGCCGCCTCCGACGTCATCAAGTCGGCCTTCGGTCACGCCGGGCAGAAGTGCTCGGCCGCCAGCCTCGTCATCCTCGTGGGCTCGGTTGGCACGTCGGAGCGCTTCCGTCGCCAGCTCGTCGACGCCGCGTCCAGCATGCGCGTCGGACTACCCTCCGACCCCACCACGCAGATGGGTCCGATCATCGAGCCCGCCGCAGGCAAGCTCCTCGGTGCGCTCACGACGCTCGCGCCGGGGGAGTCCTGGCTCGTCGAGCCGAAGCGCCTCGACGACACGGGTCGTCTCTGGTCGCCGGGCATCCGCGCCGGAGTCGCGCCCGGCAGCCACTTCCACCGCACGGAGTTCTTCGGCCCGGTCCTCGGCATCATGACGGCCCGCACCCTCGACGAGGCGATCGAGCTGCAGAACGCGACCGACTTCGGGCTCACCGCGGGTCTGCACACCCTTGACCGCACAGAGCTGGGCACCTGGCTCGACCGGGTCGAGGCGGGCAACCTCTACGTCAACCGGGGGATCACCGGAGCGATCGTCCGCCGTCAGCCGTTCGGCGGCTGGAAGCGCTCGGCAGTCGGAGCCGGTGGCAAAGCCGGGGGCCCGAACTATCTCGTGCACCTCGGATCCTGGACCCCGGCCCCGCTTGCCGAGCAGCCGGCGACGCCCCTCTCGGCCCCGGTCGAGCGATTCGTCGAAGCGGTCGAGAAGGCCGAAGGATCCCACGGGTCACTTCGGGCCGCCGCATCCGCCGACGAGCGCGCCTGGTCGGCCACCTTCGGCGCGGCCGTCGACGTCTCGCAAGTGGGCCTCGAGCGCAACGTCTTCCGCTATCGCCCGCTGCCGGTCGTGGTGCGCCTCGCCGAGGGCGGCTCAGTGCGCGATCTGGCGAGGGTCGTCGCTGCGGGGCTTCGCGCGGGCTCGGCGATGACCATCAGCTCGGCGCTTCCGCTTCCGCCTGCCGCGGTCACCGCGCTCGGCACGGTCTCGTTCGTCCGTGCCACCGACGCGGCGTTCCACGACACGGCCGCGCGGGGCGAGCTCGGCGCAGCCCGTGTCCGCCTCATCGGCCCGGCCGACGCATCGGGGCGTCTCGCAGTCGCTCTGCACGGCGACCCGGCAGTTGCGGTCTTCGCCCAGCCCGTCACTCCTTCCGCTCGTCTCGAGCTGCTGCCGTTCCTTCGCGAGCAGGCTGTGACGATCACGGCCCACCGCTTCGGCAACCCCGACGCCTGGAGCGACGGCGTCATCTGATCGAGGGCCCAGGCCCGGAGCGGGGCGAGCAAGTAGGCTCGCACCGTGAAGATCGCACGTTTTGCCAGCCCAGGAGAAGACCCTCGATTCGGCGTCGTCGACGGTGAAGACCTCGTCGTCCTCGCCGGAGACCCGATGTACGCGGGGTACGAGACCACGGGGGAGCGCGTTCCGCTCCGCACGACGAAGATCCTCGCGCCGGTCATCCCGCGCTCCAAGGTGGTGGGCATCGGCCTGAACTACTACGACCACGCGGACGAGATGGGTCAAGAGGCGCCGGAGTTCCCGATCGTCTTCCTCAAGCCGAACACGACGGTGGTCGGCCCCGGCGATCCCATTCAGATCCCGCCCGTCGAAGGGGAGATCCACCTCGAGGGCGAGCTCGCCATCGTCATCGGTGCCATCGCCAAGCGCGTGAAGGCCGAAGACTATGCCGACGTCGTCTTCGGCTACACGATCGCCAACGACGTCACCGCCCGTGGTGTGCAAGAGACCGACGGCCAGTGGACTCGCGCCAAGAGCTACGACACGTTCTGCCCGATCGGCCCGTACATCGAGACGGAACTCGACTGGACCGACCTCAAGATCCAGTCGCGAGTCGACGGCGAAGTCCTGCAGCGCGAGACGACGCAGCAGATGATTCACAAGATCCCCGAGCTCATCGCGTACGTGAGCGACATCTTCACGCTGCTTCCGGGTGACATCATCCTCACCGGAACCCCGGCCGGAGTCGGCCCGTTCACCGAGGGGCAGACCGTCGAGATCAGCATCGAAGGCCTCGGCTCGCTGATCAACCCCGCCAAGGCTCGCGCCTAACCACCTTTGAGGCCCGAGAAACCAAGGATCCGACGGGGTGCGTCATTCGCGACACGCCCGGGATGCGCGCGAGATTTGGCCCCTCGGCCATCCACACGTATTGTTTTCTCTTGTCAGGCCAAAGGAACGAAACGGGCCGGGAGCGAAAGCCCCGGTACGGACTTCCTCAAGTGCTGACATCCTCCCCCCCCCCAAATTGATTCGTTCAGAATCTGGCTCGCTTGCGAGTCCGCAGGGATGTGGTTAGGATTGCAAAGCTCCATCCGGCAAGCATCGCTTGCAAGCGCTTCCTAGCGAAGCGAAGTCTAATCAACCGGGTTATGAACACGGTTTGACAGGGCCCGAACGGACGGATAAGGTTTCAAAGTTGCCTCCGACGAGGTTCGAACAGTACTGACTTAGGTCAGGTTCGGGCGGGTTCGGGGTGCGTTTGGTCCTTGAGAACTCAACAGCGTGCACATTGTCAAATGCCAAATTATACCTCGGCATTCAGTGGATCTATGCCTTCGGTGTAGTGG
>NZ_RKQW01000005.1:0-62791 GCF_003814635.1 Frondihabitans sp. PhB161 | reverse complement strand
GAGAAGCCTCATGACCCCAGTGTGTCTCAGAAACTCCTAGAAAACGGGCGACACGATGAAAGTGGTCGAGACTAGTTATCGAGACACGAGCCTGTCTTCATGTTCCGCGGGTTTTTGGGGGAGCGGCCGGAGCCTCCTGGAGAAGATGAGACGTCTCGGAAAACTTTAGTTTTGCGAGACGCACCTGGCTGCCTCGGTGTCCGAATGAGGCACCGTCACCGGAATCGACGTCGGACCACCTATCCGAGACTTATAGATCCGCGTAGCTCCAGGGGAGCGGTCGGAGCTAGCGATCGTCCGGTGGGCGATCGGCTATTGAGACGCGGATTCGGGTGTCTCGTTCTCCCGCCGTCAGTACAGTTCGCCGTATGAACACCCATCAGCCCTCTGTCGTTTTCGTCTGTCAGAAGAACGGGGGCAAGTCGCAAATGGCCGCAGCCCTGATGCGCGACCTCGCTGGTGACGAAGTCACAGTGCTCTCTGCCGGCACAAGGCCCGGGGCTTCCCTGAATGCCCAGTCAGTCCAGGCTCTTGAAGAGCTGGGCATTGACGTTGGTGACGAGCATCCCAAATCGCTCACCGCAGACATGATCGCCGCGGCCGACGTCGTCGTGATTCTCGGTGCCGAGGCGAAAGTCGAAGAGGTTCCCGGGGTTCAGTTCGAGACGTGGATCACAGATGAACCCTCCGAGCGGGGCATCGAAGGAATGGAGCGAATGCGCCTCGTTCGGGACGATATTCACTCTCGAGTCGCAGACCTGCGCAGCCGGCTCTGAATCGCTCCCCACAAGGCGGGGGAGTCCGAGCTCCTTCGTCGACAGCGTCCGAGCTATAATTTGCGTGTGCACTTAGATACGCAAGTAACCGGCTTAGACCAGGACTCGGAGTACGTCGAGCTGGCTGTAGAGGTCTTCGTGATGCTCGCCGACGCCACTCGCGTGAGGATCATCCTTGCGTTGAAGAACGCGGAGGAGATGTCCGTCAACGTCCTGGCCGAGGCCGTTGGTAAGAGTGCGCCGGCTGTGTCACAGCACCTCGCGAAGCTGAGGCTGGCACGGATGGTGCAGACCCGGAGGGAAGGGACGACGGTCTTCTACCGGCTGACCGACGAGCACGCTTCCGAGCTGGTGATCGACGCCATCAAGCAGGCTGAGCACGTCGTCGGCCACGCCCCGCACCATGCATCAGAAGGGCAGACTTCGTGACCAATCACACGCACGGCGGCGGCCACCAGCACACTCACCCTGGCGAGCACGAGCACGAGCACGAGCATGAGCATGAGCATGAGCATGAGCATGAGCATGAGCATGAGCATGAGCATGAGCATGAGCACGAGCACGAGCACGAGCACGCCCACGGCCATGACCATGGGCACTCGCACCCTCACGGCGGCGTCAAGGGGTTTCTCTATGACCTGTTTGTGCCGCACACGCACGATTCGGCGGACAGCATCGATGACGCCGTGGAGGCATCCACGGCCGGTGTTCGTGCTCTCAAGATCAGCATGTTCGTCCTGCTCGGGACCACGGTGCTCCAAGCAATCCTCGTCGGCCTCACCGGCTCGGTGGCTCTGCTGGCGGACACGATCCACAACTTCGCCGACGCCCTGACGGCTGTGCCGCTGTGGATCGCATTCGTCCTCGGGCGACGGGTCGCGACGCGCCGCTACACCTACGGGTACGGGCGTGCCGAGGACCTCGCGGGCATGTTCATCGTGTTCGTCGTCGCCGTGTCCGCCGTCGTGGCCGGGTGGGAGGCAATCAGCAGGTTCATCCATCCGAGATCCATCGAGAACCCCTGGCTCCTCGTTCTCGCCGGGATCATCGGCTTCATCGGCAACGAACTCGTCGCGATCTACCGCATCCGCGTGGGGCGGAAGATCGGGTCAGCTGCACTCGTCGCGGACGGAGTGCACGCGCGCCTCGACGGGTTCACGTCCCTCTCGGTGGTCCTCGGCGCGATCGGTGTCCTCCTCGGGTTTCCCCTCGCGGACCCCATCATCGGCCTCCTCATCGCCATCTCGATCGTGTTGCTGCTGTGGGGGACGATCAAGTCCATCGGCGCCCGCCTGATGGACAGCATCGACCCCGACCTCTACGAGCGGGCCGAGCACGCTCTCGAGCACGCCGACGGAGTGCGGGAAGTGCAGGAGCTCCGGCTCCGGTGGATCGGTCACCGACTCATCGGATCCGCGACCATCGTCGTCGACACGGACGACCTGTCCGAAGCCACCCACCTTGCCGGGCATGCGTCCGAGCATGTCCGCGAGGCCATCCACAACGTGGACGCCTTCACCGTCACGCCACTCAACGCCAAACCCATCGCCTGACACCCCGCGGGAGCGCCCGCGCTCTCCCTAATGATCAGGGGTGGTGATGGTGGCTCTCGGAGGAGTCGGCCGTGTCGGGGGAGTGGTCGTGACCGTGGGAGTGATCGTGTCCGTGGTGGTCGTCGCTGTCTGAGTCGGGGTTTCCGCTCATCATGCGCAGCATCGACCAGGAGCCGCTACGGACGAAGACGATAAGCAGAATGGCTGCGATCACCAGGAAGACGATGTTGAGCCAGGTGGTGTAGTTCCAGGTGATGGAGGACATCACGATCGACAGGTGTCGGTTCGTGGGGATGAGTCCGAGCGGGGTGAAGATCAGCTCCACGGCGTAGCCGGCGATGACCATGGCGCCGTAGAAGATGGCCGTGATGCGGAGGGCTGCTTTGAGGCCGTAGTACTTCTTGTAGATGATGATGATCGGGATGATGATCAGGTCGGCGAAGATGAAGCTGATCACCCCGCCGAACGAGATCCCGCCGTTCCAGAGGACCGCGGCCAGCGGGACGTTCCCGACGGAGCAGACGAAGCTGACCATCGCCAGGAGCGGTCCGATGATGGGGTCGATGATGAACGCCAGTGTCGGGTGGCCCTCGAAGAACAACGCTTGGAGCCAGGACTTGGGCACCCAGGCGTCGAAGGCGCCGGCGATGAGCAGGCCGATGATGATGTCTCGGATGACCGAGGCCCAGTCCATGACGAAGTACTGCGACACGCTCGTCACGCCGGGGCGTGAGAACAGCCGCTTCCAGAACCCCTGATCCCCGGCGACGGACATGTCCATGGCGGCGTGGCCCTCCATGGACCCGGCAAGGCCCTTCTCGGCCTGTTCGCGGGCGGCGTCGACGATCTTGCCGCGCATCCAGAGGCGGAAGCCGAGGGCGATGAGGATGATCATGATCGGGCCGCCGACGAACTCCGCGACAGTGAACTGCCAGCCCATCACGAACGCGAGGATGAGCCCCAGCTCGACGACGAGGTTCGTCGACGCGACCTCGAACGCCATGGCCGACGAGAGGCTTGCACCCTTGCGGAAGAGCGCGCGAGCAAGAGCGACGGCGGCGTAGGAGCACGACGAGGACAGTGCACCAAGGCCGGTGGCGACCCCGATGGCGCGGGGGGAATCGTCATTCATCAGCTTGGTGATCCGTTCGGTGCGGACCACGGCCTGAATGATTCCGGACAGGGTGAAGCCGAGGATCAAAGGCCAGAGAATCTCCCACCCCATCGATCCCGCAGCGGCGAGAGCGTCACCGATTGCTTGCAGCACGAACATGCTCATCCTCGTTTCGATTCACCGACGCCTCACTATACCCCCGGGGGGTACCGTTGGTGAGTGCGTTTTTAGGTACGGGTCAGGCGCCGTGCGCGGCGAACCAGACCATCGGGTCGACCGGCAGGGTCCCGTCGAGGCGGATCTCCAAGTGCAGGTGCGCGCCGGTGGAGATGCCGGTGTTACCCACGAGGCCGACAAACGTGCCCGCGGCGACGGTGTCGCCCACGTGCAGGGGTGAGGAGCCGGCCTGCATGTGGCCGTAAAGGCTGCTGATTTTCCGACCGTCGATCTGGTGGTCGATGATGACGTACTGGCCGTAGTTCGAGTGCCACCCGGAGACAGCCACGGTGCCGGCGGCGACCGCTCCGATCGGAGTGCCGGCGCCGGGAGTGAGGTCGGTGCCTTCGTGGAAGGACGTGCACCCAGCGCACGGCGCTGACCGGTACCCGAACGGTGAACTGATCTTCGTCAACCCCGGGAACGGGCGCCGGACGAGCCCGCCGCCTGTAGAGGGTAGGGAGGGAGCCGCAACAGCGGCATTCGCGCTGGAGCTGGTGCCGACAGAGGTCGAGATCACAGGCGCGGCGACCACTGGCCGGGGCGCGGGCGCGGTGACCGAGTAACTGTCCCGGGCGGCCACGACAACACCGGTCGACCCTGTGTTGAAGGTCTGCCCATGGGGGGCAATGACCGTCACGGGCCCGGTCGTGGTGGGGGTCCCGGTGGCGGCAACGGCCGGGGTCGTGTTGACCGTGAACATCAAAAGAGCTGCCGCAGCACCCACGAGCGGCAGCGACGCCGTCCGCATCGCGGGACGCCGAGCCACGGCCGGGACGACCGGCTGGATCACGGCGATGGGACGGGTGGCGCCGACTGCCTGGTGGGGGCCGGCCCGGTGGCGGCGTTCGGCGGCGAGAGCTTCGCGGCGGGTGAGGTGGACGGTGGTGGGCAAAGGGTCGATCATGTGGTTCTCCGAAATCAGGGGATCCGTGCACGGCGCGGCGCGCGGGGCAGGTGAAGGAAACCGGTGGGGCGCTGGTGGGGCGCCCCTCCGAGCTGCGTCTTAGAGGGACGCGAGCATGTCCTTCATCTGCGTGATCTCGGCGGACTGGGAGCTGACGATCGACTTCGCCAACGCGACAGCGTCCTTGTCCTTGCCCTTGCTGACCTCGGTCTTGGCCATGGCGACGGCACTGGTGTGGTGCTCGATCATCTGCGTCAGGAACAACTTGCCGGCGTCGGATGCGGACGCCTTGTCGAGGGCGGCCATGTCACCGTCGGACATCATGCCCGACATCGACCCGGACATGCTCGAGGAGGTGGACTGCTTCCAGTCCTTCAACCACCCCGTCAGCTCGGTGATCTCCGGCGACTGCTCGGCCTTGATCTTGGTCGCCAACGCGGAAACATCCGCGTTCACACCGGACCCCTTGGCGAGGAGCATGTCGCTCATCTCCACGGCCTGTTTGTGGTGCGGGAGCATCATCTGGGCAAACGTCACGTCCTGGTCGTTGAAGGAGTCGGACGCCGCGGCGGAGGAGGAGCTGTGATCCATCCCGGACATGCCCGACCCGGAGTCCGAGGACTGGGCGCAGCCGGCCAGGGCGAGGGTGGCGGCGAGGACGGTGGAGCTGACGAGCAGAGTTTTGGTGCGGTTCATTGGAAGTGTGTCCCTTGGGTGAGAAGTGATGCACGCAGACGCGTGCGATGACTTGTCTGAGGGCAGCAAGAAGAGCCCTCGCCCAGAGGATCAGATCCGGATGATCGACAGTGCCGTCAAAGACACCGGGCAGCGGGGGATGACCCCACGTGCCCAGACGGCCGTCATGGCCAGCGCTTTCGAGACGACGAACAGCGCACGGTTCGTCCGTCCACGGAGCCAGGCGACTGCGAAGAGGACGAGCACCATCAGGCACGCCATCCCCATCAAGGAGCAGATCATCGCGCACAGCCCACCACAATCCGACACCCCCGCCGACAATGTGGCCGCAGCAGCAGCGACGCTTGTCGTGACAGCGTGCTGACCGGGTGCCTCGACGGCGGACGCGTGATGGTGGTCGCCGGCCATGTCGTGGCTGGTGCTCACCGACGAGCCCATGGCGGGCATCGCGGAGCCGTGGTCGGTGTGGCCCATCAGGGTGTGCATCAGGACGGCGCCGAGGATCATCAGAAACGTCATGAGGACAGCGATCCCCAGCTTCGGCAGCCCGTGGGGCGCCGGCTGAGAGGTGCTGGTCATCGTCATGGTCTCCGTCTCGGGGGCGATCGATGCACGAGTGTACAAGCCGGCCCTCCGATCCGCAGGAGAAAGCCTGTCCAGCCGAGCCTATTGACTACCCCCTGGGGGTATCCTCCGAATCCGGTTCGATCAGCACTACGCCCGCCCATTCCTCGGTAACGTGGGTACCCCTCTGGGGTATGAGAAGGAGTGTCATGGTCGGGTACATCGACAACAAAGAAGAGCTGCTGAAACGGTTGCGCCGCGCGGAGGGTCAAGTCCGCGGAATTCAGCGGATGGTCGAGGAGGACACCTACTGCATCGACGTCCTGACCCAGGTGTCCGCCGCCACGAAGGCGTTGGAGACCGTGGCGTTGTCTCTTCTGGATGACCACCTCAGCCACTGCGTCGCGGAAGCCACCGCCCAAGGCGGCACCGTCGCCGAGGAGAAGATCCGAGAAGCGTCCGCGGCCATCGCCCGCCTCGTCCGCTCCTAAGCCCCAGCGCCCACCTCGCTCTCGAAAGGCATTCTCATGTGCGGAACCACGACCATCACGAACGACCTCGGCCTGACCGACAAGAACCACGCGTGCGCCTGCGGCCACCACCAGCAAGACGCCACCACCAACATCGCGACCGAGGCCTCCGGCGCCGGTGTCATCCGGGAGCACTACCTGGTCAACGGGATGACCTGCGAGCACTGCGTCGCCAGCGTCACCGAGGAGGTGTCCGAGATCGGAGGCGTGCAGAACGTCCGCGTGGACCTGCACGCGGGCGGAACCTCCACGGTCATGATCGAGAGTGCCGCCCCGATATCACGCGAGCACGTCGACGCGGCTGTCACGGAAGCCGGATACACCCTCGTGGAGGCGTAACACGATGCCCGAGCAGGGGGTCACGCTCGACATCGGCGGGATGACGTGCGCGTCGTGCGCGAACCGGATCGAGCGGAAACTGAACAAGCTCACCGGGGTGACCGCGACGGTCAACTACGCCACCGAGAAAGCCCGCATCGACACCGACACTGTCACCCCCGATGTGCTCATCGCCACCGTCGAAGCGGCCGGCTACACCGCCACCCTCCCCGCCTCGCCCGCGCCGGTCGACCCCGGCACGACAGAACCGCAATCGCGGAACCAGGAAGCAGAACAGCTCCGACACCGCCTCCTGGTCACGACCGCACTCGCCATACCGGTGGTGGCGCTGTCGATGATCCCCCTGTTGCAGTTCACGAACTGGCAGTGGTTGGCCCTCGCCCTCGCCGGACCGATCGTGGTGTGGGGCGCCTGGCCCTTCCACCGGGCGGCGTTCGTCAACGCCCGCCACGGGGCCGCCACCATGGACACCCTGATCAGCGTCGGCGTCATCGCCGCTTTCGGCTGGTCTCTCTACGCGCTGTTCTTCGGCACCGCCGGGATGCCCGGCATGCACATGAGCTTCACCGCCCTCAGGCGCAGCTCCGGAACAAGCGACATCTATCTCGAGGTCGCCTCGGCCGTCACCGTGTTCATCCTCGCCGGACGGTACATCGAAGCGCGCGCGAAGAAACACTCCGGAGCCGCCCTCCGGGCGCTGCTGGAACTCGGCGCGAAAGACGCCACCGTGCTGCACGGCAGCACCGAGCAGCGCGTTCCCGCGTCCTCCCTTGCCGTGGGAGACCGGATCGTCGTCCGCCCAGGCGAGAAGATCGCCGCCGACGGGCTGATCACCGACGGCATCTCCGCCGTGGACGCCAGCATGCTCACCGGCGAAGCCACCCCCGTCGAGGTCGCCCCCGGCGACCGGGTGGTGGGGGCGACCATCAACTCCGGCGGCCGCCTCATCGTCGAAGTCACCCGAGTCGGAGCGGACACCGAACTCGCCCGCATGGGCCGCCTCGTTGAGCAAGCCCAGTCCGGGAAAGCGGACGTGCAGCGCCTCGCCGACCGGGTCTCCGCCATCTTCGTCCCCGTCGTCATCGGGCTCGCCATCGCGGCATTCATCGGCTGGCTCGTTGTCGGGGGAAGTGTCGAGGCGGCATTTACCGCCGCGGTCGCCACGCTGATCATCGCCTGCCCCTGCGCACTCGGTTTGGCGACTCCGACAGCGCTTCTGGTCGGGACCGGGCGCGGCTCTCAACTCGGCATCCTCATCAGCGGCCCCCACGTCCTCGAGCAGACCCGCAGCGTCGACACCATCGTCCTCGACAAGACCGGCACCATCACCACCGGAAAGATGACCGTCACCGGGACACACCCCCACGGCGACATCTCCGAGGAGGACCTGATCAGGGTGCTGGCCTCGGCCGAGCACGGATCAGAACACCCCATCGCCCACGCCCTCGTCGCACACGCTGAAAGCTTCGGCCTCAACCTCATCCAGGCCGAGTCCTTCACCGCCACCCCCGGTCACGGTATCCACGCCGTCGTCGACGGTCGAGTCATCCTCGCCGGGCGCACAGACTGGCTCAGCACCCACTGGTCGATCCCCATCCCTGTCGAGGCCGAAGCCCTCCGCGCGACGGCGGAAAGCGGCGGGGTGACGGTCGTTGCTGTCGCGTGGGACGGGGAGCTTCGGGGGCTGGTGATGGTCGGTGACAGCGTGAAACCGACAAGCGCCGCCGCGATCGCCCACTTCCGGCAGCTCGGGCTGCACCCGATCCTCCTTACTGGCGACAACCACGGCGCTGCCTCGCACGTCGCCCGGCAAGTCGGAATCGACACCATCCACGCCGCCGCCACCCCGCAAGGGAAACTCGACGTCATCCGCGACCTGCGATCGGCAGGACGGACGGTGGCGATGGTCGGTGACGGCGTCAACGACGCCGCCGCCCTCGCGGCCGCCGACCTCGGAATCGCGATGGGCACCGGCACCGACGCGGCGATCGCCGCCAGCGACATCACCATCGTGACCGGCGACCTCGCCGCCGCCGCCGACGCGATCCGCCTGGCACGCCGAACCCTGGGCACCATCAAAGGGAACCTGTTCTGGGCATTCGCATACAACGTCGCAGCGCTCCCCATCGCCATACTTGGCCTGCTGAATCCCCTGCTGGCCGGGGCCGCGATGGCGTTCTCGTCCGTTTTTGTCGTCACGAACAGTCTCCGTCTGCGCAAATTCGCGGCCGCCCCTTCAACCGCCCGCATCACTCCTGACCTGCCAGAGAGCACGCTTCGCAGCCCACAGATCAACTAAAGGGGTGAGCCAAACCTAGACACAGCCGGCAGAACTAACGGGCTCGCGCGTGGGGGGCGAACATGAGCACTGACACACCGAGAAGGCAGATGATCGCGCCGGCGATGTCCCACCGGTCGGGTTGAAACCTGTCAGCGATCATCGCCCACACGAGCGACCCCGCCACGAAGACGCCACCGTATGCCGCCATGATCCGCCCGAACTCGGCACTGGGTTGGAGGGTGGCGATGAACCCGTACGCGCCGAGCGCGATCACGCCAACGCCCCTCGCGGAGGGCCTGCCAGACAAGCCACGCGCCACCGATCTCGGCGATGACCGTTAGGACGAAGAGGACCACGATCCGCGCGATGGGCATGTTCGATCATCCCAGGCGCACCGGGCCCAATCCTCGTTACGAAGGAAACCGAAGGCGTTCGTAAGCCCGCTCTCTCGGTACTCCTCCAGCCGTGATCCTTAAGGTGTCCGATGACGTTCTGATGACTTCTCTCAGTTGCAAGTTCACCCCCGAACCTTGAGGATCCCGTGGCTCGAACCCCGCCCGACGGCAGCTCTAAGACCCCGTCAACGAAACAGGAACGCCTCGCCCGCCGGCAAGAGAAAGTCGCTGAGCTTAAACGCCAGCAGGCCCGGGCCAAACGCAACCGTCTTGTCGGCCTCATCGTGGGAGGCGCCGCCGCCGTTACCGTCCTGACTCTCGTGATCGTGTTCGTCGTCACCTCGGGATCATCGAGGGCGCCGGCCGCGTCGTCGATCACCGGCGTGAAGACGTATGACGGCCTCACGAGCAACCACGTCGCAGGAACTGTCGACTATGCACAGACACCGCCGGCGGGCGGGAACCACAACCAGGTGTGGCTGAACTGCGGCGTCTACACCAAACAGGTCCCCAACGAGAATGCCGTCCACGACCTCGAGCACGGCGCGATCTGGATCACCTACGACCCCGACCAGGTCACCGCGTCCGACATCGCAGCGCTCCGCAAGCTCGCCCCGAGCACCTACGCTGTCCTCTCGCCCTTCTCGGGCCTGGACAAGCCGATGTTCATCTCCGCCTGGGGCGCGCAGCTCGGATTCTCCAAGACCGACGACCCGCGGATTCAACAATTCATCACCAAGTACTGGCAGGCCTCCACCGCGCCGGAGCCGGGCGCCCCGTGCACCGGCGGGCTCGACGGCCCCGGCAAAATCGCGTGACGAGAAGCAGGATCCGCCTCACCGCCGCAGCCGTCCTCGCGGCGACACTGATCCTGGTCGCCGGGGTGTTCCTCGGGACCCGGACCGTTCGCGGTGACGCCGTCCCCTCGACCACGAGCGCGGAGGCCGGCTTCGCCCGAGATATGCAGGTGCACCACAACCAGGCCGTGGACATGTCTTTCACGGTCCGCGACCGCGGTGAGAGTGCCGCGGTGAAGACGATCGCGTACGACATCGCCAGATCCCAGCAGCAGCAGGCAGGACAGATGTTCGGGTGGCTTGAAGTGTGGGGGCTGCCGCAAGCACCGGCCGAACCCTCGATGACGTGGATGAGCGGGCCTGCACTCGCTCGCGGCATGTCGATGGGCCACCGGGGCGGCGCCGCGCCTGCCGTGATGCCGGGATTCGCGTCCGCTCGTGACCTTGCACGGCTGGGGAAGCTCTCCGGCGCCGAAGAGGATCAGTTGTACCTGCGCTTGATGATCGCCCACCACCGCGGCGGCATCGAGATGGCGCAGGCAGTTCTTGACCGGTCCACGAACCCGCAGGTCACGGCGTTGGCCCGCAACATCATCGTGACCCAACAGAGTGACATTCGGGCCATGCAGGCTCTGGAAGAGGGCATTTAACTGGTAGCTGCGCAGGTTTCCTGCTGAGGTTCCCGGCGCTATTCGATTAGACGCGCGGCACGCGGCGACCCGGTTCCTCAGGTCAGGATGCTCGGGGGTTGGTCATCTCGCCGACGGCGTGGTGTCCGGTGGGTCACTCCGCAGTCGCAACGCCACCCAGAGTCCGCACCTTCGACAGATGAGCGCGGTGTCACCAAGTGCGTGGAGGCGGCGGCGCGGATAAGACCGACCACAGCAGGAGCAGACGGGACTGATCGTGTCATCCATGAGCTGCAAGCGCTTCAAGAAGTTGTTCCTGCGTTGGAGCGCCCGCCAGGCCGTTCGGGGTGATGTAGATCCGGCAGGCAAGGTCGCGGGTGCGTCCCTCCGAAGGGAAGAGGTCCATTCCGTTGACGAGGATTGTCGGGGATCCGCTGAAATGTGTCGCCTCCGCTTTCTCGGCGGAATCGATGAGTGTTGCAGTCAGGGAAGCATTCGTGGAGAGCGCTGTCCCGGCGGCAATTTCCAGCCGCTGGAAGGTCTCTTTCCAGTTCGGGCAATCTGCGATGTGGAGTACCTCGAGCGTGACCATGGGTTACTTTCTCACTTTGTAGACGGTCAGAAGGTTTAATCCGGCTGCTACACAGACCCCGAGAGCCGCCGTGGCAAACAGGACGAGGCTGGCCGCTTGTTGATCGGTTGCAGCCGCGCCGAGACCGTCTGGATTCATGACGGCGAACCAGTCAGCGAGCCGTTGGGGCCCGAGAAGCGTCACGCCGGCGAGTGTCAGCGCCCCCACGACTACGGTGCCGAGACGCAAGGAACCGGTCCATGCCCCTGCTGCCTGGGCGCGTCGCCTGGCGAATGAAAAGCCAGCTCCCGCCACAAGAACCAGTGCAAACACCACCATCCGCCCCACGGGGTCCGTCACAGCCCACCGCATGCCCCACGGCAGCACAGCAAGAACCACGACAGCCCCGGCCGTGACCCCGGCGCCTGCTCCGGTGAGCAGCACTTGGGCGACTTGTGATGTCCAGAGCGTCCGCGCCCATTCCCGAGAACCACGGGAATTGTCCGCCCGAGTAGGGAGGGTGAGAGCGGCGAGGGAACCGGGCCTCCCGGCTGCAAGCAGCATTCCGGCCCCCAGCAGCAGAACGACAGACAGTGTGTACGCGCTGACCCGGTAGGTGCTGTAGATCGACAGGGGACCGCACGTCACCCACAGCGCGAGGAAGAGGCCCGCCAGGAACACCACCGTCCGGGAGAGGCGCCAGGAGACCCGACGCCTAGCGAGGATACGAAGGGCACCGAGATAGAGAATCCCGGCAGTGGCGACGGCGAACAACCAGACCGGGTCGGGCTGTCCGGAGAAGACCGTCGACCAGGTGGGGGCCGCGGGGAATGCCGCTCCGGTAAGAGATTCTGCGGCGGTCACGGGACCGGTGTCGTAGATCTCCTGTTCCGCACCCGGCGGTGCTGTGCGGGCCAGAACCGCCGCCAGACCCGAAGCGACCCCCATGAACACCACCTCGACCGCGACGAGCACCCAGAACATCCTCGAGCGTCCACTCTCGAGCAGCGGCAACAGCCTGGTTCGGAAGGAAGCACCGAGGGAGCCAAGGATCAACAGCACCGCGATTTTGCCGAGGAGGATCAGGCCGTAGGAGGTGCTGGTCAACGTGGTGAGGTCGGTGATCCGAACGGTCGCGCTCACAAGCCCTGAGAGTGCCACGGCGAAAAAGCACACCAGCGCGGCGGCCGAATACCGCCACATGACGCTGGGAAGAAGACGGGCCGGGAGGGTGCGGCGAAGCCAGACGATCCCGACGAGGCCGCCGAGCCAGAGCGACGCGAAGCTCACATGCATGAGGATCGACACGACGGCCAGGTTGTGGGAGGCGGAGCTGGCGGCGTGGCCCTGCTCGGCAAGGGGCACCAACCCGCCGATCCCGACGAGGGCCAGGGCCGCGGCATGCCCAGCGGACGGGACAGCGACTGACGCCCAGACCGCGATGACCAAAGCGACCACGATGGTGGCGGTCCAGCCCTGGCCGAGTTCGATGCCGGTGGCGTAGTAGCTCGCCTGTGACCAGAAGTCGCTCCTGCTGGCGTTCCCGATGGGGACGCCGCTGATGTTGGCGAAGGTGAACACGCTCGCGACAATGCCGGCGCCGGCCCAGGCCAGGGCCGCGGTGCGGATGAGCCGGAACATGCTCCGGCGAGCGGCTTTGTGAGCGGTGAGGGCGGTGGCGACGAGGAAAGCGGCACCGATGGTGACCGCGGCGGCGAGATTGCTGGCCGTCTTACTGAGGGTGTAACCGGTGCGGACGATCTCGCCGGGGTCGACGATCAACACCAGCTCGCCCGGCTTGATCACAACCAAAACGGCCACGACCACGGCGAGGGTCACGGCCGCCGCCAGGCCCAGCACCACCAAGGTGCGGGGCCGCGCCATCTGGGGGCGTGTCGCCGTCATTCGTCGCCGTCCGGCCGGGCGGGTGCCGTGCGGAATCCGCGCCGGCGCCGGGTGAGCCAGATGACAGCGCCCATGACGAGGACCAGGGGGATGCCGATGACGAGCGCGGCCGGAGCAAATTCGATGCCACGGTGCGAGCCCGCCGATGGCGGCTCAGCGGTCGTCGAGGCGGCGTCTGAAGCTTCTGCCGTCCTGGCGGGCGAGGGTGTGTTCGTGGTCTCGGGCTGAGCGGTGGGGAGGGGGCCGGCGTACGTGAAGGTGAAGGTGCCCGAGACGGGGTGCCCGTCCCGGGACACGCTCTGCCAGGCGACGGTATGGACCCCGGTGCGGGTGATCGTCACCGGGACGGTGAGGGAGGTTCCCTCGGCCGTCGGGGCGCCGGTGGTGACGGTGGCTCCGGTCGGGTCGGTGACTTTCAGCGCGATCGCGGAGGCGAAGTCCGCAAGGGGCGCTTCGGTGAAGGCGACAGCCACGGTGGTGAGGGCCGTGGTGACGGTCTCACCGGCGGCGGGGGTGGAGCCGGCGAGGGCGTCGTGTGCCGCGGCCGGTCGGGCAAAACCGACGATGCTGCCCAGGACGATTCCGGTCAGAACGACCAGGGCGGCGAAGCGGCGCGAAAGGGTAGGAAGTGGCATTGGTGTCTCGTCAGTTCGTGGGGCAGGTGAAGGTGCCGGTGGGTCCGTCGTGGGTGCCGGGGCCCTGCTCAGCGCAGACCCCGGTGTCGCCGTTCACGACGGCATGGAAGTAGAAGACCCCAGCGATGAACACGCTCGTCGCTGCAAGGCCGACGATGATCCCGGCTACTGCGACCGGGTTGGGCTGTTTCCGGTGTCGGGATCGAAAGAACGCGGTGGCGCTGACAGCGACACCGACCGGTCCTGCCAGGCAGGAGAGGATCAATCCGAGGACGGCCAGGGTCCGAAGCTCGGGACGGTCGCCGTCTTGCGTTTGTGGCCGTCGGGTGGTGACCGGCGGCGTCTTACCCATTGGCGACAGCCTTGGCGACGGCCGATTCGAGGTCTCCGACGGCTTGGAGGTTCACTTTGTCGCCGTCGACGAAGAACGTGGGCGTGCTGGTGACCCCGAGAGCTGTCCCTTCGGCACGGTCCGAGACGACCCGTTCGAGCGTGGCGGGATCTTGGACAGCGGCATCGAATTTCGCCATGTCGAGGCCGAGGTCTTCGGCGAAGCTGCGGAACAGGGCCGCTTTCGACTCCTGTTTCTCACCCCATTCGGGCTGGGTTTTGTACATGCGCTCGTACATCGCCTCGAGCTGGCCCTGCTGGGCGGCGGCCTCCACCGCGACGGCTGCGTTCTCGGAATTCCGGTGAGAGGGGATCGGGAAATAGCGGACCACGACGTTGACCTTCCCGTCGTATTTCTCGCGCATCTTCTCGACGTACGGGTACATCGCCGCGCACGACTCGCACTCGAAATCGAGGAACTCCACCACGGTCACCTCGTCATCTCCCGCGGTGTCGAGATAGCGGCTGTTGTCTCGGACGAGCTGCGCGGTACCTGCGGACACGGTGGGGTCCGCTTGCAGGGGTTGCGGGGTGTCGGTGCGGGTGCCGTTGTAGACGACGATCCCGATCAGTGCGGCCGCCCCGAGGACGACGGCGATGACAGCGACGATGAATTGATTTCTCGCCATCACCGTGCCGGCCCGTCCTGACGAGTGGTCCGGCTGTCGGCCGCGGGTGCGGGTGCGGGTTTTCGGGGTGGGAAGAGCATGAAGAGGTGTCCTTTGTCTCGAAAGAGCGCGCGCCGCACGGGCAGCGTCGAAAGCTGCCGTGGGTGGCCGCGCAGGTTGGGAGCGCAGAGACCGCTAGATGCGGGAGATGCCCAACACCGTCAAACTGACCGGCCGCGCACCAATGCCGCCGGCCGCGACCCGGAAGGCTGCAGCGCCAGCCCCGGCGGGGGTGAAGAACACTGCCAGAGAACCGCGTGCGTGCAGCAGCAGAACCACCACGGTCACCGCTGACAACAACGCCAGCAGCTCACACGCCACGGCGCCATCCAGGCCGGCGACGTCGACACGGTCAGACGCGACAGTCGAGAAAGCAGGGAAGTCGGGCGGCGACGCTTCAGTCACCGGTTGGGCCACGGTGGTGGCCGTGGGCTGGTGTCCGAGGGCTGCGGCCTGGTCACCGAGGGTGTGAATCCCGAGGATCCCGGCAAGCGCGGCCGCGGTGACCGTCAGCAAGAGCGTCCACATTCCGAAGGTGCGACGCATGCGGAGCGGCGCTGATGACCGGGGGAGCATTACGCCTCCTCTTGATCGTCGATGCGTGTCCTGTCGAGCAGGACACAGGGTAGCGAACGAGCGTGCAGCCACCCTGACCGGGGAAGCGAAGGCCGCTCCCGAGGGATAGATCTCGTGCGGGATCGCTTCTGGCGTTCAGGCGTGGTCGGTTTCGGATTCGTGGGCGGCGTGAGCTGCGGGCTCCAGCTGGAAGGTGCTGTGTTCGACGTCGAAGTGACCGACCAGGCATGCCTGCAGCTCGTCGAGAACCCGCGGTGCGTGGCCGTCGTGGAAGCACTCGTCCGTCAACGTGACGTGAGCGGAGAGGGCGGGCAGATCCGACGTGACAGTCCACACGTGCAGGTCGTGGACCGTGAGGACATGGTCGGGTTCCATCAGGTGCCCGCGGATGGTGTCCAAGTCGATGCCCTCGGGGGTGCCTTCCAGCAGGATGCGGCCGGAGTCTCGGAGGAGCCCCCAGGCGGCGTGCAGCATGAGGACGACCACGATCAGCGACGCGATCGAGTCCGCCCGGGTGAATCCGGTGAACAAGATCACAATTCCGGCAACGACGGTGGCGATGAACCCGTAGAGGTCGGTGAGGATGTGCTGGAAAGAGCCCTCCACGTTCAGGCTCTGACGGTTCGCTTTGGCCAACACCCACACCGCGACGATGTTCACCGCCACCCCCAACAGCGCGACGATGAGGACTGGACCGCCCTCGACCTCGGGTGGGTCGAGGAGACGACGAATCGCCTCGACGGCGACGATGGCGCTGATGACCACAAGCGTGATGCCATTCACCGCAGCCGAAAGAATCTCGGCCCTTTTCAGCCCGAACGTCCATCGTGAGCTGCTGGGACGAGCGGCCAACCGGATTGCGACAAGCGACCCAGCAAGGGCGGCTGCATCGGTGAGCATGTGCCCGGCGTCCGAGAGCAAAGCCAGCGAACCGGAGATGATCGCGACGACGACCTCGACGATCAAGAAGCCGACCATCAGCGCCAACGCGATGCTGAGAAGGCGGGTGTTCGCGTCGGGTGACGCCCCGTGGGAGTGGGAATGGCCCTTCTCGTTCTCGTGGGCAGTGTTGGTCACGGGCGAGCTCCGGTCGAAGTGGGGCGTGTCAAAGAAGGGTTGTCCGGGTGCGAGGTCGTCAGCGTGTCGGTCAGCAGCAGTCGCACGCGTCGACCTCGCGCTCACCCGTGAGGGCAGACACAGGAGTCTTGCACGCGTCACCACGCCACGCTTCCAGTCCCTCACGGACGGCGAACACGACGATCACGAGCCCTGCCACCGCGTCAGCCCAGGCCCACCCGAAGGCGAGGTTCAGCACGAGCCCGATGAGGACCGCGGCGGACAGGTAGCTGCAGATCAGCGTCTGCTTCGAGTCCGCCACCGCCGAGGCTGAGCCCAGCTCTTTGCCCGTTCGCCGCTCGAGGAGGCTGAGGAACGGCATCACCACAAGGCTCACGGCGGAGAGGACGATTCCGACCGGGGAATGGTCGGGCTCTCGAAGCCCCGTCAATGCCAGTACGGCGTCGACGCTGACGTAGGCGGCGAGGCCGAAGAACGACACCGCGATGACGCGAAGAGCGACCCGCTCCCGCTTCTCGGGGTCGGGGGCCGCGAACTGCCACGCGATAGCCACCGCCGAGAGGACCTCGACGATCGAGTCCAAGCCGAAACCGATCAACGCGGTCGAGGACGCCACGCTACCCGCCGCGATCGCGACGATGGCCTCGATCACGTTGTAGGTGATCGTGATGGCGACAATGATCCGAATCCGCTTCTGCAACACCGTCCGGCGGGCAGGAGCAAGCAGCGTCGGGACGCTCGTCACGCTCACGCGCCGACTCCGCAGCACAACGGCACATTGCACGTCTCGTCCATGCAGGGTTCGCCGTCATCGACCGCGAGTACGACGTCGACCAGCGCCGTCAACGCCCGCGTCAGGTGCGCGTCCGCGATTTCGTACCGGGTCGAGCGACCCTCAGGCACGGCCACGACGATACCGCAGCCGCGAAGGCACGCCAGGTGATTCGACACGTTCGAGCGGGTCAGCCCAAGCTCCGAGGCCAGAGCCGCGGGATACCCGGGCCCTGCGAGAAGGTGAAGGAGAATGCGAGAACGCGTGGGATCCGCCATCGCTCGCCCGAGACGATTCATCACGTCGACGCGCGTCGAAAGAGTCAGCATGCACTGACTATACAGCGACCGCTGACTCGTCTGGTGGGTGGTCCATTCGTATTTTCTCGCTGGACGTCGGCCCGTGGGCTCCCTGGTGGTGACGGTGGCGGGCCGTAGGGTCCCGACCGTGGGTGTCCAGGGTCCAGGCGAGAGCGTCGACAAGATCCTCCGACGCCCGATCCCATCGCACCCGCTCGCCGTCCCGCCGATCCCGGGCTCCTTCGGGGTGTGGCAGGTGCGCCGGGTGCCGGAGGCCCCGATCGGCTATGTCCTATCGCGAAGCGAGCGCGGGGTAATGGTGTTCCACTGCTACGCCCACGGCCGCGACCCGGCCGGCGGCCGGCCCTGGCTGCGCCGGGCCGACACGCTGAACAGCGCTGTTGCGTGGATGGTTCAGCACGAGGCCGAGCTGTTCGCCTTGACGAAGACTCTCGCGCCCGAGCCCGACGAGTGGCCAGCATGAGCGCAGGTAACGCCCGTGTCGTGACCTGGTTCGTGCGACACCGCCGCAAGGGCGACACCAACGCGGAGGCGACCGTCGTGGAGGTCCAGGCCGCGACGCCGGCCGAGGCGATCGCCCGGGTGCGTCCGACGCTGCCCGAGGGGCACATCATGACCTCCGTCGCCCCGTACTGACACCAACCCTGGGCCCCGGGTACCGTGGGCTTCGTCGCCCTGCCCCCAGGGCGTCAGAGAGCCACCAGGTGAACCCCCCTTCATCTGGCGGCCTGTAGCCCTCGACTCGTAGCCCCTGGCTCGTCGGGGGCTTCTCTCTGCCCGGGACTGCGCTCGAGGCGGGTTTTCCAGAGCAGGCCGGCGGGGCCGGCAGGTCGCTGCGCTCCCGGGGGAGCCGCTACGCGGCGCGGGGTGTTCTTCGGGGACGTCTTTTTGCCGTGAAGCCTTCGGCGGCTCGGTCGCTGCGCTCCCTCGTAGCTACCTCCGGGCTCCGTTCAAGTGGCTCCGCCACCGGCTCCTCCGAGATTTTCGGCACGCGGTCGCAAGCTCCCTTATTTCGCGCCGAAATTCTCTCCCCTGCCGCCCTTCGGGTTGCACTGCGCCCTCCGGTTGCTAAGGCGGAAAACCGCCTTCCTTACAGTTTTTCTCGTGGATTCGGGGCCTT
The DNA here is from genome assembly GCF_003814635.1 of Frondihabitans sp. PhB161. Classification (NCBI taxonomy): domain Bacteria; kingdom Bacillati; phylum Actinomycetota; class Actinomycetes; order Micrococcales; family Microbacteriaceae; genus Frondihabitans; species Frondihabitans sp. PhB161. Next base: position 43,960 of record NZ_RKQW01000005.1, on the reverse strand, counting down.
CGTAAGCTTCGGAACGCGCCAGGGATCCTGGGTATGGCTGCCCGCCTTCCGCCGCCTGACGGCACGCCGTGATTAGCCGCCCGAGATCCCGCAACGGCTCGACCGCTCATTGAGAAACGCGAAACAGTTCGCCCCGTAAGGACATGCCGGCATGGTCGTTCACGGCGCACCACACCATCACCGAAAGGACCTTACGTGCCACAACTCTGGGCCGGAATCGACGCCGGCAAAACCGAACACCACTGCGTCGTCATCGACGGCAACGGAACCAAACTCCTCTCCCGCCGATTCAAGAACCGGGAAACCGAGATCCTGACGCTCATGGGCGACGTAGCCAGCCTCCCCGGGGGAACCGAAGTCTCCTGGACCACGGACCTCAACCACGGCGGCACCGGGCTTCTCCAGTCTCTGCTCGGCAGTCACAAACAACCCCTGCACTACATCTCCGGACGCGCCATCCACCACGCTTCCGGTGCCTACCGGGGCGAGGCCAAGACCGACGCGAAAGACGCCGTCATCATCGCCGACCAAGCTCGAATTCGACGTGACGTGGACCTCATTCGCCAGGCCGACGACGTCACCGCGGAGCTGCGACTGCTGTCGGCCCGGCGAGAGGATCTAGTTCACGATCGCACCCGCGCCGTTAATCGGCTCCGCGCCCTCATGACCCACTACTTCCCATCCCTTGAAGCCGCGTTCAACTACGCGACCACAAGAGCTCCGCTGGTGCTGCTGACGAAGTATCAGACTCCCGCGGCCATCCGTCGGGTGGGGGAGCGGCGGCTGGCGACGTGGCTAAAGAACCAGGACTGCTGGAAGTCCGCATCGGTTGCCGCGGCGGCCGTCCAAGCCGCGGGCGAGCAGATGGCCGTCGTCACCGGCGAAGGAACCGCTGCCCGCATGGTCGCTCGCTTCGCCCGCGACCTACTACGCCTTCGAGACGAGCTCGCCGAAGTCGAAGCGGAGATCGACACGGCCCTGAAAGGCAGCCGGCTCGCGGCCCCGTTGATGACGGTGCCGGGGTTCGGGCCGCGCCTCGCAGCCGACTTTCTTGCCGCCACCGGCACCGACCTGGCGTCGTTTGAAACCTCGGACCGGCTAGCTAGCTTCGCCGGCCTCGCACCTGTTCCCCGCGATTCCGGGAGAATTTCTGGCAACCACCACCGCCCGAGACGCTATGACCGGCGGCTGCTAAACGCCTGCTTCCAGGCCGCCTTCATCGCTGCCAGAACTTGCCCGGTCTCAAAGTCGTTCTACGAGCGAAAACGGCGCGAAGGCAAGTCTCACAAACAAGCTCTGATCGCTCTTGCGAGGCGGCGCATCAACGTCATCTGGGCGATCGTTCGAGACGACACCACCTACAACCTACCCATTTTGGATGCTGGTCAAGACCTTCGACGGTTAAGACCAAGCCGCACGATGACCGCGCCGAGGAGCATCACGCCGACCACCAGTAAGACGATTTTCCCCACTCCGGCATTGTGAATCACTCCGTCGAGGCCAACGAGGAAAAGGACTAGGCCTCCAATTCCTACTACCAACAGCGCTATCGGACCACCACGTCTCATGGGGGGAAGCCTACGGCGATGATTCCGACATGACGACGAATTCCTGATGCCGCATCCATCGGGAGGTTTGCAGGACTAGGGGTCGCATGCCTTCGGCAGGCGTCGCGTTGCTGCGCTGCGCGCTTTTTCGCCTGGAAGCCTTCGGCAGCATACGGACCTCCCTCGTCCACGCAAGCGGCAAGCCGCTGCCTCCTCCGACATTGCCGGCACGCGGTCGCTGCGCTCCCTTATTTCGCGCCAACAATGTCTCCTCCGCCACCCTCCGGGTTGCCCTCCCGCCTGCGGCCCTGCCGGTACTTCGTACCTTCCAGGCGAAAAAGACGTGGGGAGGGAATGACCGTCAGGACCATCTCGAGCGCCCGTTTCGGCTTGACAAACCTGATTGAGAATCACGGCAAAAAAACGAGAGGGAGAGGAAGACCACATGCAGCAGATCACCACCGTCACCACCACCGTTCCGACCGGAGACGACGACGGGCCGTTGCGTCAGCGCCAGTCGGCGATGCGCGACGAGGACTTGGCCGCTCTCGGCCGGGTTCGCTACACGCTCCACAACACGCAAGTCATCACGGGCACCGAGCGCGTGACCTTCGTGGACACCCTCACCCGCGACAACGAGTGACACAGCGCGGGAGGGGACGAACCGTAATCGCCCCCTCCCGCGCCTCCCATCATCCCCGACACCAGCCCGAGAGGCACAGACCATGACCGCCACCACCCGCACCACTAAGACCACGACCCGCCGCCCCGCCAAGGCCGCCGCACCCCGCAAGACGATGGAAGAGAAGAAGGCCCAGGCTGCGGCCCTCCACGAGTCGATCGCGACGCAGGTCGATGCCCTCCGCGACTCCGACCGCTGGACGGCCTTTCTCGCGTTCGCTTCCGCGTTCCATGCCTACAGCCTGGGCAACGTGTTGTTGATCCTCAGCCAGCGCCCCGACGCCGAGCGCGTCGCGGGGTTCCGCAAGTGGCAGAGCCTCGGCCGCCAGGTCCGCAAGGGTGAAAAGGCCGTTCGGATCTTCGGCTACAGCACCAAGAAGGTGACCGAAGAGGACGAAAACGGTGACGAGGTAGAAAAGCGCATCGCCCGTTTCCCCATCCTCTCCGTGTTCGACGTGGCACAGACCGATCTCGTCGACGGGGCGGCCGATCCGAGCATCGTCGACGACCTCACCGGCGCCGATGGACACGGCATCGTGGACGCCCTCAGCGCCTACCTCGACGGCGAAGGGTGGACGGCCTCGCACCAGGACCTCACCGGCGGCCGCAACGGCTACAGCGACCCCGAGGCCCAGCGCGTCGTAATCGGGAACCACCTCAGCCCCGAGCACGCCGCCAAGACCATGATTCACGAAACCGCGCACGTGCTCATGGGCCACGTCGACGACCTTGCGGAGTACGCCGAGCACCGCGGCCTCATGGAAACCGAAGCCGAGAGCGTCGCCTACGTCGTCGCCGGGCTCGCCGGATTCGACACCAGCGCCTACAGCGTCGGCTACGTCGCCGGATGGGCGGACGCCGACACCGAGATGATCCGTTCGACCGCCGCCCGGGTGCTCGCCACCGCGCACCAGATCGCCGCGATTCTCGACCCCGAGGACGAGGACACCCACGAGGACGACGCCGCCTGACAACGGCCGGGGCCGTAGCAACAGCTACGGCCCCCTTACCCGCCGTCAAGCGAATCAAACCCGCAAGGAGAACCGCCGTGATTATGAACTACAGCCGCCCCCAGGGCCTCGACCCTCAGCAACTCGACCCCGCCGCCCCCGCCGCAGACCTCGACCCGACCGGGGACGAATGCCAGGCCGAGACGGTCGACGTCGACGGGACCCCGTGGAGCTGCACCCGCCGCCCCGGTCACACCGACGACGAGCACCGCGCCGTGTTCGGTCAGCTCGGAGACGGGCCCGCCGAAGCCGTCGCGATCGCGTGGGCCTACGAGTGGGGAGGGGCCGGTCACGGTCCGGCCTCTCCCGAGCCCGTGCACACCATCACCGTGACCATCACGTTTCCCGAAACGGCCGCGACAGGCGTCGACGCCGACCGCATCGCGGCCGACGTGCTGGCGAACTTCTGGGAGTGCGACCACGACCACGTGCGCGTGGCCGTGACCAGCTCGACCCGTCCGGCCTGACCCAGCGGTGCCCGGCCGCCCGCGAGCGGCCGGGCGAGGGGCCGGCCCCTCGCACACCCCAGCGGAGCAAGCTCCGAAAGAGCCGGCGTGAACGCCGGCACTGCTGGGCCCCGTGCCGGGGCCGTTTCTTTGGTCGTGGAGCCTGGGGCAGCGTACGGACGATCGGGCTCCGCGCAACCGGCTTTCGCGGCATATCCTCCCTCGCTTCGCTCAGTCCGGTATTCCACGACCAGTTGCACTGCACCCGCTCGTCCTGCCGGCGATTCCATCGCCTCCACGGCCAAAAAAACGTGGGGGAGAGAGGGAAGAAGCCATGACCCAGACCATCGACACCAGCGCGCCCGAGGTCGTGCAGTTCCTCGACGTGTTCGACGACCAGATGCTCGCCGGGGACGTCGGCCCACGGTTCACCTGTGGCGAGGTCGAGGCCCTAGCCGGGATGCTCCGAGCAGTCGGAGCCGAGGGTGCGGCCGCTGCTTGGATCGAGGGGCACTCGTGGGGAGACGACGATATCGACGACCTCCACCGCCACCCGGAAGTCGAAGCGAAATAACACTATCCCCCCTTGTGCTATTAGCACTAGGGGGGATATACTTTTAGTTAGGGACAGCAACCAAGGGGGTTGGAATCGTGATTACCGTCTACAGCAAGCCCGACTGCATGCAGTGCCGCATGACCTACCGAGCGCTCGACGCCAAGGGGCTCGACTACCAGGTGGTCGACGTCACCGAGAACGCCAACGCCCTCGAATTCGTCAAGGAGCTGGGCTACCTCACCGCCCCCGTCATCGTCGTGTCCGAGCACGACCACTGGGGCGGGTTCCGGCCCGACCACATCGACCGCGTGGCCGCCGGGGGAGCGACCGAGAGCGAAGCGGTCGAGGCGTAGTCATGGATCAGTTTGGGTGGGCCGAGGAGGAGGTGCCGCCCCTCACCGACGCCGACGCCCCACCCGAGTACGACGACCCCACGGCCGACGTCGAGCCGTGGGAGCTGACCGCCCACGAACGCCGCATCTACGAAGCGGGGTTCATGGTCGGGTACGCATTGCGCGAGCCCGAGGTCGAGCAACTGAACCACGAAGCCGACCGCCTGTACCGAGCAGCGTTCGACCACCGCAACTGTGCCTGCTGGAAAGGGCACAAGACCACCACGAGAGAGAGCCGAGCATGACCGCCTACGAGCACGACACGATGACCACCACCGTCCCCGACGAGGCCGACCCGTAGAAGCGCGGCGAGAAGCTGGTCGACCGGCAGGCATGGCTCGACGCCTCCGGTCGCAGCGGGTGGAAGCTCGCGAGCACGATCACCCTCCCCGGCGATCGCGTGACCTACATCGTCGACACGATCGAGCGAGAGAAGGACTAGCGCCATGCCTGACACCAGGACCGAGGACGTGACCGTGACTCTCGCCCGTGAGGACTGGGAACGCCTCGTGCGTCTCGCGGACAACGCCGCGCAGGTGTCCGCCCAGAGCGTCGAGGATGCCGAGGACTACGACCCAGAGGAAGGCCCCGACGCCGACTGGATCGCCAGCCGCCACGAGCGCGCCGAGGCCGGTCGGGCGTTCTCGACGCGACTCCGCGAGAGCGTGACGCACGCCCAGTGACCCACCGGCCGCAAAAGCAATAGCCCCCCTTGTGTTGCGAACACTAGGGGGGCTATACTAAAGTCATGCCGAAGCCGCAGAAGTACCGGGACGTGACCAAGTTCCTGAAGTCCCAGGGATGGGTTTTCCTTCGGTCCGGCAAGGGCAGCCACGAACTCTGGGGCCTACCGGATGAGTCAGTGTCCGTCGCGATCCCGAAGCACGGCGAAGTGTCGGCAGGCATCGTCGGCCAACTCATCAAGAAGCTACCCACCCACCCGCACAACTGGCGATAGGAGACACCGTGACCGATACCAGCTCCGGGCCTCGGCCCGTTGTCGTGACGCTCGACGTCACCGACGACGACGTATACGCCGTTCTCGTGAACTCACTCCGAGAGGCCGCCGACCGCGGGGCGTGGGACGCAGAGCGTGAAGGAGAGATGACGAACCCCAACGACGACTGGGCCGAGGACCAGGAGCGAAAGGCGCAGATCGCGCGCGAGCTGGCCGCGAACATCGAGACACAGGTCGACGCACTATCCACCGCCCCGAAGAAAGAGCAGTCATGACAGAACCCCGCCAGCTCGAAGCGACCGCAACCCGCGACGGACGCTGGTGGCTCGTGCGCGTGCCAGACCTCGACGCCGTGGGCCAGGCCCGTACCGTCCGGGACATTCCCGCTGTAGCCGCCGAGGTCGCCGCGCTCCACTTGAACGTCCCCGAAGAGGACGTCGACGTGCACGTAACCGTGCACGTCTCCGAGGAAGCGGAACGCCTTTGGGAGGAAGCCCGCAAGATCGAGGAGGAGGCCCGGGCCGTGCAGCAGCGCGCCGCCGAGCTGCGACGCGAGGCCGTGCGCCTGTCCCGCGCGGACGGCTACAAGCTCGACGCCGCTGCCGCGGCCTTCGGCGTCACCCCCGGCCGTATCCAGCAGCTCGCTGCCGAGCCCGTCGCCTCCTAGCGCCGGCACGATCCGAGGAGGCCGGCGTGAGGCTCAGCGAGCACGACCGGTTCTGGGGCTACGTCGTGAAGGGGCCGGCGGCCGACGACTGCTGGTTGTGGACCGGAGCCGTATCCGACGACGGCTACGGCCGGTTCTGGACCAAGCAAGACAACGGCCGCCAGCGGGCCGTGCGTCCCCAACGGTATGCGTACGAGGAAGCGACCGGCGTCGCTCTGCCGTCGTCGACACTGCTCCTCCACGGGTGCGATGTTCCGTTGTGCGTGCACGCCGACGTCGATCCCGAGGTGTCACACGTGACCCCCGGAACACATCGCGACAACATGCTCGACCGCGCGCAGAAGGGGAGGCACGAGAACCGCTGGACAGCCGTTCACTACTGCGGCCTACCCCGGGAGGAACGGGTGCGCCGATCGCGCGAGCTGCGCGACAGTGTGCGCGAGTTCGGGTGGGACCCGGAGCGCATTCGACGTGCCCTAAATGGAATCGGCCCGGGCCAACCAACTCTGTGGTGACCCGGGCCGAAACCTAACGCCTACTAAGCGAACGAGGGTTCGCCCTCGCGCTGCTCCGCAGGCGCTTCCGCGGACTCGTCTTCGCCTTCGGACGGCTGCGCCGCCCCGGCGGGGGAAGTCTCGCCGCCGTCCCCGGCGGGGGCCTTCTTGACGTCGCGCACCGCGACACCGAGACGGGATGCGACCTCGGTGCGAGTGATGCCGAGAGCGAGCATCTTCTGCATGACCGACTCCGCCTCTGCCCGAGCGTCGGCGCTCTGCTTCTCCGCGCGAGCGCGGACAGCGGCTATCTCTTTCTCGGTCGCGGCGTCGATTTCATCGAGCGAGTCCGCGGCGACGAAGTAGTCCACCGCGAGCTGTTCGAGCTTGTCCTGCTGCTCCCGGAACTCGGCAGCCTTCTCGCGCGCCCGGCGGCGCGCCTCGGTCTGCTTGGCAGACTTCCGAACCTCAACCATGAGCGGCCCCCTCCTGTTGGTGCCTCCATTATGCACGCACCCCTCGCGCGGCTCGGGGTGGCTCGGCGCTCTGGCACCGACGACACCCCCCGGCGGGGTCGTCGTGGCCCTGGTCGGGCCACCGGCTCGGACTGGCCGCGGGCCGGTTCCCGAGCCCGACGTGCGGCCACGGGCGCGGCTCGGCCTTGGCTGCTCGACCGACGTTCACTCCCGCGGCTTTCCTCGTTCCTCGTCAGCCGCTCCCGTTCACTTCCCGGTCTCCCAGCACAGCCGCAGTCTCTACGAGCCTGGCCGCCAGTCCACTCGTTCCTCGCTCCCTAGATCGTCACACCTCTGGCATCAATTGATCAACGAGGTAAAGTACCCCCATGATGACCATGCACGTCCTCTCCGCAGGGGACGGGTATGCGTACTACACCAGCGAGACCGCCACGGGCGACGTCGCCCGCGAGAACGGCCGTGAGCTGGGCGACTACTACACCGCGGACGGCAACCCTCCTGGCGTGTGGGTCGGATCCGGTCTCGACGCTGTCGGCGTCAAGGGCACCGTCACCGAGGAGCAGATGAAGGCCCTCTTCGGTGAAGGACTGCACCCGGACGCTGACCGCATCATCCGTGAGGCACAGGCGGCCGGGAAGACCGCGGCGCAGGCGCAGGACGCCGCACGGCTCGGCCGCGGCTACTACAACTACGAGCAGGGCGCGACCGGTCTCCGCGCCGCCATTGACGAGGGCTACGCCCGGTTCGAGCGCACCGAACACCGCGAACCCGACGCGGAAGAACGGCGCGCTATCCGCGTCCGCGAAGGCGCGCAAGCGTTCCGCGAGGCCAAGGGCCGGCCCCCGGCCGACAAGGAAGAACTGGGCCGATTCATCACCGCAGCGTCCCGCCCCACGCAGCAGGCCGTGGCCGGCTTCGACCTCGTGTTCTCACCCGCCAAGAGCGTGTCGACCCTCTGGGGACTCGGGGACAACGACACCCGGAAGGTGATCGAAGACGCCCACGAGCAGGCCATAGCCGACACCGTCAAGTACCTCGAAGACGAGGCCATAGCTACCCGCGCCGGACGGAACGGCGTGGCGCAGATTGACGTTGAGGGCGGGCTGATAGCGACCCGGTTCCGGCACCACGACTCCCGCACCGGTGACCCGCAGCTCCACGACCACCTCGTCGTGGCGAACAAGGTCAAAGGCTCCGATGGGAAGTGGCGCACCATCGACTCCAAGCTCCTTCACCGCCAGGGCGTTGCGGCGTCCGAGTTCTACAACGCCCGCGTGATGGACTTCGTCACGGAACGTCTGGGCGTCACCACGGAACTCCGCGAGGTCACCCGCGGCAAGCGCCCCGTCGTGGAAATCGCCGGCGTGGACGACCGACTCACCAAGGGCTTCTCTACCCGGTCGGCCAGCATCAAAGACGCCATGAAGAAGCTCGAACAGGACTACCGGCACGACCACGGCCGCGCCCCCGACTTGAAGGCCCGCATCGCCCTCGCCCAGCAGGCCACCCTCGACACCCGGCCCCAAAAAGAGACCGCACGGTCCCTGTCAGCGCTCCGCGATTCCTGGCGCGCCCGCGCTATCGGCATCGTCGGCGACCGGGTCGTTGACGACGTGGTGGAGTCCGCCAAGCAAGCTGGCAGGGACGCCCGCGCCGGCACCTCCGGCACCCGTGAAACCATCACCACGGCGGACGCCTCAGCCCGCGTCGTGGAGACCGTCTCCGAGCACCACGCGGTCTGGGGACCGCACATGATCGAAGCCGAAGCCCGCCGGTTCGTCCAGGCCGAACGGACCAAGGGGAACACGGTCGAGGGCACGGTAGAACAGATCACCAAGCACGCTCTCACCACCGACTCGATCACGGTCACTCCTCCCGCTCCGCACGGCGCATTCCAGCCCCTCACGCGCAAAGACGGCACGAGCATCTACGAGCACAAGGGGACGCAGCTCCTCACGTCGCAAGCCGTCCTCGTGGCCGAAGACACCCTCCTCGACGCCGCCCGAGACCGCACCATCCGCCCCGTCAGCCGGGAGACGTTCGACCGGATCGCGAGCGAGCAGGGACAGCACCTGGACGCCGGGCAGCGAGCCCTCGCGGGCGAGTTCGCGACGTCCAGCAACCGCCTCGTCGTCGGCACCGGCCCTGCCGGCACCGGGAAGACGACCGCCCTGCAAGTCGCGGCCCGGGCGATTGAAGCCGAGGGTGGCCGGATGATCGGCCTTGCCCCGTCCGCCGCAGCGGCCGACGTCATGGCCGACGCTATCGGCATCGAAGCGAACACGATCCACTCGTTCACCCACGGCCACGGCACCCTGGCCGAACTCCTCAAAGGGAAGGGCCGCATCGAAGGCGTCGACGTGAAGCCCGGCGACGTTCTCGTGGTCGATGAGGCCGGCATGGCCGGCAGCACCAACCTCGCCAAGGTGACCCGGATCGCAGAACGCCACGGCGCACACGTCCGCCTCATCGGTGACGATCGTCAACTTTCCGCAGTCGAAGCAGGAGGCGCACTCCGGCTCCTCGAACACGAGGTGGGATCGGTCAAGCTCCAAGAGCTGCACCGGTTCTCCAACCGTGAAGAGGCCGAGGCCACCAAGCTCCTCCGCGACCCGGCGAAGACCGGCGACCCGTTCGCTTGGTACGTCGACAACGGCCGCGTCACGGGCGGGAGCGTTGACCAGATGACGGCCGACGTGTTCTCCGGGTGGCAGCACGACACCGACGCCGGGTTGCAGTCCGTCATGGTCGCCAAGACCAACGCCACCGTCTCCGAGCTGAACGCCCGAGCGCAGGCCCTCCGCATGTCCCAGGGGGTCGTGAAGGGCCGCGAGTCAGCACCGCTTCACGACGGCCTGTCGGCCTACCGGGGCGACACCATCGTCACCCGGCAGAACGACTCCCAGTTGAAAGTCAACGTGGGCCGTGACCGAGTAAAGAACAACGACGTCTGGACCGTCGAGAAAGCCCACCAAGACGGCTCCCTGTCGGTTACGGGCGTGAAGACTGGCGCGAAGATCACCCTCCCCACGGAGTACGTGGCGAAGAGCGTCGAGCTGGGTTACGCGTCCACGCTGCACCGCACGCAGGGCATGACCGCCGACACCGCACACGTCCTCGCAGACAGCTCGACATCCCGCGAGCTGGCCTACGTCGGGCTCACCCGCGGCAAGCACGAGAACCACCTGTACGTCGAGACCGAACAGGCCCAGCCGGTCTCCGACGTCCTCGCGTCGATCGCGCGGACCAGTGACGCGGCACTCTCGGCCACCGAGACGATCCGAGGGGAGCAGGCGCGCGTCGACAACCTCGTGACACTCATCGACCAATACGGCGACGTCGCCGAGCGCGCCGACGTGATCCGGTTCGAGAAAATTGCAGACGAACGCCTCGGCGTCGCTATCGCGGCCGAGCTTCGTGGCCACGACAGTTGGGGTGCCGTAGAAGCGGGCCTGCGTCGTGCGGAGGCGGCTGGCCTTGACCCGGCCGATACCCTCGACCGGGCATGGCACCAGCGCGACATGACGGGCGCCGAAGACCAAGGCGCGGTCCTCGCCTCCCGGATCACGGACGCCACTGACCGTCAGACTGCCGAGAACGCGGACAAGCGGCCGCAGGAGTCCTCGCGGGTGCCGGGGTGGATCGCTGATCGCCGGCCGCTCGACTCCGAGCACACCGCGCCCGAGTGGCGCGAGCACCTGGCCGAACGGTACGACTACCTCGAAACCCGCCTCGAGGAGCGCGGCCAGGCGATCGCAGCCGAGCCGCCCCAGTGGGCTCTGCAGCTCGGAGACGTCCCGGTGGACGACAACCGCCGCGCCCAGTGGACGCAGCTCGCCGCCGAGGTCGACGTGTTCCGCGAACGCTACCGCGTGCCGGCCGATGCCCCTGAAGCAATCCCGGCCGAGTACCGCCAGCGCCCTGTCGGCGCAGACCTCGCCGCCCGGGTGACCGAGCTGAACGGGTCCAAGGCGATCCGTGACCAGACGCCCGCCGTATCAGACGATCGACAGCAAACAGCCCCACGAGCGGAGGAAACAGACCGTAGGGCCCGCGAGGCGGCTGCCGCCTCCTCTGCGCAGCAGTCGGCCGCCGCAGTACCAACTCAGCTAGAAGTGGACTCCCGCAAAAGCCAGCAACAGGACGCCTCAGCGCAGCCCGAACGAGATTCCGTATTGGAGGCGAAGCGGACACCCGAGCAGCAGGAACGTTCGGTCACCTCGTCTCGTCGGCCTGAACAGGAGGTCCAGCCGGATCACGAAGCGCCGCAGACGATCGATACGTCTGTGACTGCGCGGGACCGCGTTTCGCGGGCTAATCAGGCCAGCACCAACCAAACCGCAGTGCAACGAGACGAGCCACTATCGGCTCAGAAACCCGCATCGGCGCCATCCCAGGGTTCGGAGGAACAGATCGGCGGAGGTGAGCGGCTGACGGCCGCGGAGCGAGTCGCGCGCGCGCGACAGGCAGCCGAGGAACGCCGAGAGCAAGACACCGACCGGGAACGCTAACACTGCCTGCTTGGCTGCGGTGTCGGTGCTGGGCGGCAGGATAGACAGCTCAGGGACAATCGCACTCCCCCGCCGACCGCTAACCAGGCCGGCTCGGGGTAGGCGGGTGGAGGGGATGCATGATGACGTGGGGTCCACAAGCACACGGTGGGGCCGCCGCCCCGAACCTCAAACGTGGAGGTGGGTGGCTGTGGTGGTTCCCCGTCCTCTGGGCGTTCACCTTCCCCGCCTGGCTGATTGGGCTTCTCGCCTCCATCGGCACCCCGGTTGGCTTCACCTGCCCCGGCACCACACCCAGCGACCCACAGAACTGCCCCGACGTCACCCGCCCCGTGATCGCAGGTCAAATGCAAGGCTTCGAGGATCTGCTGCTATGGGCGTTCATCCTCTCGGGCGCGATCGCCGTCTGGATCGGTTGGCTGAACGGCCGACGCGCCACCCGCCCCTTTTACGCTCGCCCGTACCTCACAATCGCTGCATTCGTTGTTTCACTTCCCCAGGCCCTCGCTTACCTCATCGGCTACTTCCTGGGTCGGCTCCCTCGCACCGGTCGCCCCAAGAGTCCGTCCAAGCGAACGCTTTCGAGGACCGAGTCCCATCAACTAATCGCTGCCCCGAACACGGTCGCTGCCATCACCGACCGGATCACCGATCGCACCGGGAAGCTCCCCGGAGCGGTCCTTGGCTGGTCCCTGGACGGCAGCGCCACTCTCGTCACCGCTCCCCCACGCGGCGGCGTCCTCGTCCTCGGGCCTCCCGGATCCGGTAAAACCAGCGCCGTCCTCATCCCCAGCGTCCTGATCGCACCGGGTGCATGCGTATCGTCATCGATCAAATCCGACATCATGATCGCCACCGCCCCCACCAGGGCCGGCAAAGGACGCGTCTGGCACTTCGATCCGGGCGGCGACGAAATCACCCCACCCGGAATTGAACACGTCCGCTGGTCACCGCTCGTGTCGGTCCGCAGCTGGGACGACGCCCTCCAGGTCGGTCAAACAATGGCCGAACCCCTCCTCCAAGGCGGAACTGGCGGTAACGATAGGCACTTCATTGGCCGCGCCACTGATTGGGTGCAGACGCTTCTTTACGCCGCTCACCTCGGCGCCCGGCCGATCGCCGCCGTCGCCCGATGGGCCCTGTCTGCTGCCGACGAGGACACCCAGACCGAGATCGTCACCATCCTTGGCGACGCTGAAGCGGACGGTGATGAAGGGGCAGGTATTGCCGTTCAAAAGCTCCTTGGGTTGATCGCGACGCCGGACAAGGAGCGTGGCTCGATCATCTCCACCATGGTCGGCCTCCTCCGCGTCTATGACTCGGTCAGCGCCCGCAAAGTCGGAGACAACCCCAACTTTGACCCACGAACATTTGTCGAATCCAACGACACCCTCTACATCACAGCCCGGCCGGACAAGCAGAGTCTTTATGCCCCACTCCTCGCGGCACTGCTCGAGCAGATCCGCTTTGAAACCTACGATCGGACAAAAAGGGAACAAGCGGGCCTCGAGCGAGTCCTTCCACACGTCACCTTTGCTCTCGATGAAGCCAACACCACCGCACCAATCCCCCTGCCCGCGATCATTTCCGAAGCCGGTGGCCAAGGCCTGCACATCATCGTCGGAATCCAAGCCCTCGGCCCCGCAATCGCCCGCTGGGGCGACGCCGCGAGATCCTTCCTCACCCTCTTCCCCACGAAGGTCATCTTCCGCGGCGTCTTCGACAAAGACACCGTCAGTGCTCTTAGCTCCGCCTCTGGCGAGTACGACCGCCAAATGACCTCGTACTCCGTCTCCACGTCGTACCTGGGCAAGTACGCGCTGCCCATCCAGCAAGTCACCCCGAGCTACACCGCCCAGCGGCAACAAGTCCTTACCGAAGGTGACATCACCTCCATCCCCCAAGGACGTGCCCTTGTTTGGGACGGACCCACCTGGGGTCTTCTCGGAATCGGCATGCACTGGAACACGGCAATATGGCAAGCAGTTAGCGACCAGGCGCCACTTTCAGCGCTTCCGAGCGGGTTTGAATTAGATCAGACGTTAGGTGGGGGCAACTAGAAGGCGACGCTCAAATGGGTGCGTCGCTCCCCCTCACTCGTGCGCGGAGGAAAGCTCTTGAGCCGTAGCCATGATGGTCGCCGCGACGGTCATGATCGGCTCATTTCGAGAGAACGCCACCGCCAGCTTGTCATCAAGAATCCGTGTCTCTTGCGAGTTCAAGCCGTCCACAGAAATGGTGTCGCTCAGCGTGTCATAGATGATCTTCATTGTGCTTTATGCCCTCCCGAGGAGCGATTGTGGCCCGTTGGGCAGCTCAGCCCGTCTTGATGCCCTCGCAATGAGATCGAGTGGGTCATCCCCCAGCGCACGGCAAAGCATGATCAATTCCACGACAGTTACGGGGCGTTGGCCTCGGAGAATTCGGTAGATCGAGTCATGGCTCACAGCTGCTGTCCGTGCCCAGGCCCGGACCTTGATGTTCGCGATCGCCAAGGCGCCACGCAGTTCGGCAGCGAGAGCCTCTTGTAGAGCGTCGGCAGCTTCGTTGCTGCTGAGCTCCACCTCTTCGGTGGGGCGGCGACTGTCGGGGTCTGCGCCAGCACTTAATTGATGAGTCGTGTGAAAATGCTACCCGCAAGCAACCGCGCTAATCCCTTGCAATTCTGCTAGAGCCCGTTTTCCACGCTTTGTAATGGGCAAGGATGCGGGGTTCACGGCTCGATATCTCCGGGAGCCTTGTCCATTCCGATGACACCCGCAACCATGGCCATGACTCCGATGCCCTCAACTAAGAGACCGGCGGTAGCGACAACGGCTGCCAGTGAGCTGGGTCGACTGGACAGTATCCGGCCTGTCGGTGCAAGGGTCATGCCGCCCACGGTCAGTGCGGCTCCACCGCAAAGCACCACGATTGACCTGGCCAGGACTTTACTGAACACGAATCGATCCAAGCACGAGTACGTGGATCTGAAGACGTCGATTCTCAGTCCGACTGACGCTACGAAGCAGGTTCATTGGCGTTGCCTAACTCGGAAGTGGCGAGTCGCGCGGGTTCGCGCTCCGAATTTAGAAACATGATGCGCTTCCGTAACAGAGCGCCGTAATGCCCATTCTCGCGACACGCCGGTCGCCAGAGGTATGTGCATGCATGTTCCCAGCACGATGGGCTTCATGAGTGACTACGGACGCCGCGCCAGCCGTGCCCAGAACGCCCCCACGGTGTTACTTCAGGGCCGTGTTTCGCCGGAAACTCGTCAAGCATTCAAGGATGCAGCCGAAGCAAGTGGTGTCTCTATCGCCTACTACCTCGACGCGTTCACTCGTCAGCTGGTAGCGGAGAATGGCCAATTGCCTTTGGTTCGTGACCCGCGCTCCATCACTCACACGGAGCTGCCCATCGCAGACGTTGCCTAACGAGTAAGAGCCCGTCGTTTCCACGACGGGCTCTTCAAGAGTCGTAGCTCAGAACCCTCCTAGCCGCCAAGCACGAGGTTCGAGCTAATCCAGTCCAAGTTCCGGCAATCAGCCGGGCCTTTTGCCTGCCCCGCAGGAATTCACCTGAGGAGATGACGCCATCGTAACGCGTCTACGTCCCAACGCGCCATCTGCGTACCCGAAATCTTCCGGCGAGTCGTCAGCAATGTCGACTGCCTGGGGGCTGTCCCGTGTGCTTTCTCCGCGGGATCGGGTGCGTGTGATGAAGCGCGACGCGTATGGGCGTCTGGATGAGAACTCTTACCCGTTGTTCCACCAGGTCGGACCCACTCCTCCGACGACGCCGTGGGCTATCCGCCTGGCAGATGCCACAGGCACATACCGCTTGCTCTGTTTTGACTTTGACGGCAAGGAAGCCGGCGGCGTCTCCCCTGGGCTGATGGAACGTGCAGTGGACGATTGCGACGAACTCTCCGCTCTCTTGAACACCCACGACGTTCCCCACGTCGTGTGCCAGTCCTCCGGCACAGGCGGGCGGCACATCTGGATCGCGCCTCGTAACGGCGCCACAGCGGAGCTCGTCGGGGCGCTGGCGCGGGCAGCCCGTGCCCGCTTCCGAACGCTGGACCACGGGATGCTCTGCAACCCGGCCGAAGGCGCCGCACGCCCGCCGCTGTCGCCGCACCGTGACGGTTCCACATCCACCGTCCTTCGGGGCTCCTTGGAGGCGCTGACGGGCCGCCACGCGACTGTGGCTGGCCTGGTCGGTGTGCTGGAGGCCCTCGAGACGCTCCGGCCGGCGCCTCGCGCTCAGGACAGTGCCCCTTCGGGGCCTGTGAACACGGGCCACCGGCCGCACCGGCGCTTGAGCCGTCAGGGTGAGGCGCATATGGGCACCATCAACGGGGGCTCTAATCCGTCCTGGACGGGGTTCATGTGCTTGCTGTCCGCCGCGGTAGCCGGTTGGGCCCTCCGGGACGTTGAGCATGCCGTCAGGACAGCGCCGGGAATGGAGCACTACCGGACGAAGAACACCGGCCGTGGCGGCAGGCGGAAGAGGGATCCTCGGGAGGCTCAGGCGCGCCTGGAACGGCAGTGGGACAAGGCGCAGCAGTACGCGGCCCTGTACCGGCCGCTCCCGGCCGAACAGGAGCCCCGCGACTACACGGAGCTGATTGGCATCGTCAACAGCGTCGAGCAGCTCCTGACCCGGCTCCGGGTTACTCCCGGCCGGTGGACCCGGACCGAGGCCGCCCACTCCCAGGTCAGCGTCCTGCAGGCCGTGGCTTTTCTTACTCTGCACACCGGGAAGCAGGTTGTTGCGGCGTCCATCCGAGACCTCGCCTTGATGACGGGCCTTGGCCGCACCACCGCAGCCACTGCGCTGCACGCCCTCCAGGAGGCCGGCTTCGTCCAGCAGGTCGCGGGCGCCGATCAGGGCAACGCCGCTGAATGGCGGCTCACCCCGCCACTTTCCACAGGTGACGGCATGGTCCGGTCACAACCACTTAATAACCCCCGCCCCCCTACCGGGCTTTTCGACAAACGTGCCGAATTGATCATGGTTCTGGAGAACACGCTGGTAGATGCCCGGCACGATCTTTTTACCCGTGCCGGCATTGGACATCTCGCAGGGAGGACGTACGCCCTGCTGCGCCAGCACGCAGCTCTGACGGTCGATTCAGCAGCTGCGCTACTTGGAGTGACGGCACGACACACAACGACAATCTTGAGCAGACTGCGACGGCACCGGCTCATCATCACCCACCCCGCGGGCTGGGCGCGCAGCAAGCAAGATCTACGCACACGAGCTGCACGCACTGTAGGCGTTGACGGGTACCTTGTCGCTCGAGCGCATCGATATTCGGTTGAGCGCGAGACCTGGCAATGGTGGCTAGCAGAACTAACCACCATGAACTCCTCCCCCAAGTCACGTCCGAGGCGCCAGCACGTCAGCAGCCGAGTGCTTTTTCAGGCCGAACCAAGCGGTGAGCGCACCTGGCCCCGGTACCCCCGGTCCGCTGATCGTCGAGCCGACCACAAAAGCGCCCGCTCACTTGTTTTCGACGGTGTGCTCAATCCGGAGAGCCGATTCCAATACCTCGGGGATGCAGCGTAGGCGCAAGACTGATTACTTCCAATGACAGTAATACGTGTAATAGCGCTATTAACGGTAATGTCGTCGACAGACATGACGGCGTGGCATCGACAACAGTCGGTTAATCGTGAGAATACTGTTTTTAACCCTTATGGAGGTAATGGCAACAATGACTGTAAATATGGTCGAACGAGGTGCCCTGGAACGAGTCATCGCGGTAATCAATGGGAAGGGTGGGGTGCTTAAGACCACCCTGACGGCTAATGTTGCCGGCCTTCTGGCGACTAGCGGATATCGCATTCTTGTTGTGGATTTGGATCCGCAGGGCAACCTCGCCGAGGACCTGGGCTACACGGATGATTCGAGGGACGACAAAGGTCGAAGTCTTGCTCAAGCGTTGATGTTCGGCGGGGGAGCGGCACCGGTCGTGGGCGTCCGACCCAATCTCGACGTGCTGGTCGGCGGCTCGGTGTTGGATCAGGCGACCGCTGGCCTGTCCTCTCGAGCCAATAAGGATCCCGACGGCGCGAAGCTGGCTTTGGCGCAGTTGCTTGTTCCCCTGGCGGGGGACTACGACATGATCCTGATCGATTGCCCTCCGGGGGATGAGACGTTACAGACGGCGGCGGTCGCTGCGGCACGGTGGGCTCTTGTCCCGGTGAAGACGGACAAGTCGAGCCGGAAGGGGCTGGGGGCGGTCGCTGCGAGGCTCGATGCTGTTCTGGCGATCAATCCGACTCTTGACCTGTTGGGTGTGGTTCTCACTGCGGTGGGTTCTGGTGCGACGGCGGTGCAGCGCGAAGCGCGTGAGCAGATTGCCGCGCTGTTCAACTCTGACCATGACGTGGTGTTCACCGCGACGGTCAGGCACAGTGAGGCGACCGCGCAGGCGACTCGCGAGCGGGGCCTTTTGGTCCATGAGCTCGATGAGCAGGTCCGGAAAGGACCTAAGTGGTACGAGATCAGGCGGGGAGATGCGAAGGCGCAGGCGCAAGCGCCTCGGAGTGCGTCGTCCGTGGCTGATGACTTGCAGGCGGTCGCCCAGGAGATCGTGTTCCGGATGAGCGCTGCGGAAGCTTTGGAGGTGACCGCATGAGCGACACCCCGGACCGTGCGATTACCGGCCTTTCACCTCGTGGAGCCGCCCCGGACTTTTCGCGACTGCAACGCCGCAACAGGGTCGTCGTGCCGGAACCCGCAGTCGTCGATGTGCAGCACGTCGAGGAGCCTTCGCGGCCGCCGGCGGTCACATCAGAGTTGCCCGCACCATTTCTGCTCGCAGCTGCGCCAACTGTCGTGTCAAAGTCGGCGGTGACGGAACGAGAGCGTGTGACGACGTATCTGGATGGGCGTCTTCGTGCGCGAGCGAGGGAGGCGTACCGGGCAACGAGTCACCTCGAGGGCGACAAAAGTTGGTCTGACTTCGTGGAGCGGGCAATTCTTGCTGAAGTCATTCGGCGTGAGGCCGCCCATAATGACGGCCGGCCGTATGCCGGTGACGAAACCCCGTTGTCACCCGGGAGACCGCTCAAGTAATCGAAACCGGCACCGCGTCCTACCAGCTTGCTCATACCCGCCAGCAGCAATTCGCCTGACCGGGCGGTGTCTTTAGTTGGTTCCGGTGACGGTGCTGCGGCGTTCGAGTAAAACGTTGTTCCGCCATTGCCCGGCCCAGGGACCAAAGCTCATCCGCCCGATGCGTTCGCGGATGCCGACTTCCCGGAAGCCGTGAGCGGCATGAAGGGCAAGGCTTCCGCGGTTCTCGGGAAAGATCGCGGACTGGATCATCCACACCCCGGCCAGTTCCGACACGGTGATGAATTCCGCCAGGAGCAGGTGCCCAACCCCGGCACCGCGAGCCGTCTCGGCGACATAGATGGAGTGCTCGATGACACCCCGATACACCGGCCGAGACGACACCGTCGACGCGGCCGCCCACCCGACGACGTCGCCCTGCGCGTCCACAGCGACGAAGCGAAGATCTCGGATCTTTCCTTTGTCGAACTCTTCCCAGGACGGGGCCTTGTCCTGGAAGGTCGCGTTCCCCGTCGCGATGCCCTCGGCATAGATCCGCTCGACGGCTGGCCAATCGCCCGCCTTCATGACGCGGATGGTTACCACGGTCATACCGGGTTGAGCGCCCGACTGCTGACTGTGAGGGCGGTGAAGTCGGCGCGGTAATAGGCCCACTTGCCGCGCTGCTCGCGGGTGGCAAGGCCAGCGTCGACGAGCTGCTTCATGTGATGGGACACCGTCGGCTGCGACAATCCGACCGGGGCGGTGAGGTCGCAGATGCACGCTTCCCCAGTGGGGCTTGCCGCGATGAGAGACAGGAGCCGGACCCGGGTCGGATCTCCCAGGGCCTTGAAGACCTTCGCGACGTCCTCAGGTTGCGACGCGTCGAGCGCGTCTTCACCGGCTGGTGCGCAGCAGGCGTCGACGGGCTGGAGAAGGAGTGTGGCGCTGGTGGTCCTGGACGAAGCTGATCGGCGGTGATGGAATTCCTGCTGCAGCTAGCACCTCTCACCTTTCCCCATTCGTGCGCTTCAGAAAGCATATTGCCAGCCAGCCAAGGCACAGCCCTGGACCGTCCACAGCCGGTGCGAGCTCGTGCGCGCTACTCGCTTGCTCGGCCAATGAGCGTTTACTCGGGGTGATGGCTTTGTCGACGGGGCGATAAGCGGGCTTCGTCCTACCCGACCCCTCACGAGTGTTGCTTTGAGATATGCCCCAAAGCAACATTTCCTGGGGTAGAACTCGTGTCGCACCTAACGGTTGACGAACTTCTGGCCCAAGCCGACAGACAGCTGGCTGCTTCCACAGCGCGTGGGTTTGGACACACCGAAATAGGCGTGGCCGCTCGAGGACTCGCGTGGAACGGGTGCCACCTCTTGTGGAAGGGGTGGCACCCGCCCGTCCGGCCAACCGACTAAGGAAACTGGCCGCTTTGCTGCACACGCTGGGCGTGTGCCGGTCCGGGTTGGTCGCTCAAAACCGCCCGGAACGCCTGTGGGCTCAGTCGACCAGGCCGTAGGGCAGGTCGGGGTGGAGGTCGCTGATCTCGGTGAGCCTGTTGTACTTGGCGACGCGTTCTCCGCGGGCGGGGGCTCCGGATTTGATCTGCCCGGTTCCGGTGCCGACGACGAGGTCGGCGATGAACGTGTCGGTTGTCTCTCCGGACCGGTGCGACACCATGCTCTGCATACCCGCGGTGCGGGCGGCAGCGATGGCGTCGAACGTCTGGGAGACGGTGCCGATCTGGTTGGGTTTGATCAGGGCCGCGTTGGAGAGTCCCTCTTCGCCGCCGGCTTGGATGCGGGCCGGGTCGGTGACGTAGAGGTCGTCGCCGACGATCTGAATGCTGTCGCCGAGGCTGGTGAACATCGCTCTCCACCCGTCGTGGTCGTCTTCGGAGAAGCCGTCCTCAATGCTCCTGATCGGATACGAGCCGACAAGGCGCTCGTAGTACGCCACCATCCCGGCCCGGTCGAGAGTGCGATCGGCGATCCGGTAGTTACCGCCACCGGTGGCAAATTCGTTCGCGGCCGGGTCAAGGGCGATTGCGAGTGCATCGGCGCCGGGCTCGTAGCCGGCCCGCTGGATCGCGGTGACGAGGAGGTCGAGGGCTTCTTCGGGGGCTCCGATCGAGGGGGCGAAGCCGCCTTCGTCGCCGAGGCCGAGCGACCCGAACCGGTCCCGGACGAGGCCCGCGAGGGCGTGGTAGACGTCTGTTCCGATGCGGACGGCGTCGGTGATGGTGGCGGCGTTCACGGGCGCGATCATGAACTCTTGGAAGTCCAAGGCGTTCGCGGCGTGCGCGCCACCGTTGAGGACGTTGAAGTGCGGCACGGGAAGCCGTGGCGTGCTCCGTGTGGCGTCCGCGATCCACTGCCACAGCGGCAGCTGGGCTGCTGCGGCGAACGCCCGCGCCATGGCGATGGACGTCGCGACAACCGTGTTCGCTCCGAGCCGCCCATACCCAGCAGTGCCGTCCAGCTCTGCCAGGGCGCGGTCGACGTGGCTGATTGAGTCCCAGGACCGACCGGTGATCATGGGCTGGATCTCTGTGTCGAGGAGGTTCAGGGCGTGGGTGACGTCGCGGCCGCCGTAGGGGGCGCCGCCGTCTCGGAGTTCTTGGGCTTCGTGCGCGCCGGTGGAGGCGCCCGCGGGGGCGTCGCCGGTGACGTGTGTGCCGTCGGTCAGTCCCAGGTGCACCCGGATTGTCGGGTAGCCGCGGGAGTCGAGGATGCGGCTGCCCCGCACCTGGGCGATCGAGGCCGGGTGGGAGGTGAGGGTGACGTATTCGCCTTGACGGTGGGAGTGGTGCAGGTTGCTGATGTAGTCGTTCATGGCCGGAATCCATTCGAGGAGTACTGCGGGCAGCCCCAGGGGTGTGGGGCGGTGGGGGTGACGGTCACGGGTGCAGGGTGGCCTGCTGTTGTGCCGTGCGGATGACTGCTTCGGCGTCGGTACGTGGAGCCCACCCGTTGGTGGTGACGTGCTTGCCGTGTTCGATCTCCTTGTAATGGGAGAAGAAGTGCTCGATCTCCGTCAGCGTCGCGTCGGGGACGTCGGTGATGTCGCGGAGGTGGTCGAAGCGGGGGTCGCCGTTCGGGACGGTGAGGATCTTGTCGTCGCCGCCGTTCTCGTCGACCATGCGGAGCATCCCGAGCGGGCGGACGTCGACGACGACTCCAGGGAATGTCGGGCGCGGCAGGAGCACGAGGGCGTCCAGGGGGTCGCCGTCTTCGCCGAGGGTGTCGTCGAGCGAGCCATAGTCCTGGGGGAACACCATGCTGGTGAACACGGCCCGGTCCAGCCGGATGCGTCCGGTGCTGTGGTCGACTTCGTATTTGTTGCCGCTGCCGCGGGGTATCTCGATGGTGACGTCGAAGTGCATGGTCAGGGTCCTGTCGTAGATCAAAGGTGGGTGCCGAGGAGAATGCCGGCGGTCGCTGCGGCGACGGAGACGACGAGCATCCCGAGACCGTTGACGGTCGCGGCGGTGATGCGGCCGCCGCGGGCGAGGCGGACCGTTTCGAAGCTGGCGGTGCTGAACGTGGTGTATCCACCCATCACCCCGGTCCCCAGGACCGCCACGGGAAACTCCCCGAGGTGTAGGGCCGCGCCGGTGATGAGCCCGAGGAGGAGGGAGCCGGTGATGTTGATCGTCAGGGTCCCGACCGGGAGCCGGAACTGTCGGCCGGCGTTGATGCTCCCATCCAGCAGGAACCGCAACGCAGCACCAATCCCACCCCCAGCGGCGACGGCGAGAACAGCAAGCCCGCTCACGAGGTACTCCCTGGGGTGGGGCGGGGCCTGAACCAGCCGGCGATGGTGAGACCGACCGCGGTCGCTATCGCCCCGGTAAGGACGGTCAAGAGGGCGTACCCGGCGGCGGCGAGTCCCCGGTCGGCGAGGAACAGGCCGGCGGTCGTCGTGGCGAGGGTGCTGTAGGTGGTGAACCCGCCAAGGACACCCGTCCCGAGCAGCAGCCGCAGGATGCGGCGGCGGCCTTCGTCGGGGCCTCGGTGCGCGAGCGCTTCCAGGAGCACCCCGAGTAGGAGGGCGCCTGTGACGTTGATCCAGAAGATCGACCAGCTGACCCCGTCGTGTGCCGGGTACGCGGAGCTGAGGAGGTCGCGAGCGGCCGTGCCGAGGGCGCCGCCGAGCGCGACGACACCGAGATACCGCCAGCGCAGGTGCACGGGCCGCATGGTCTTTTGCGGGTCGCCGACGTCGATATCCGGATCGTCGGGAAGAGAGTTCTCGGGCATGGTGGTGTCCGTTCGGGTAGTCATGTTCCGCCTTCTGCCGCGACCAGGGCTGCGGCGTCGTCTGCTGTCCGGTCCAGATACTCGCCACCACGCGGGCGCAGCGTGTCGCCTTCACCGACCCGGTAGCGCAACGGTTGCCCGGTCGGCAGATTCAAATCTGCGACTTCTTTTTCGGTGAGGTCATCGATGCAGGCGCATAGCGCCCGGAGGGAGTTGCCGTGCGCGACAACCAGCACCGTCGCCCCGCCCAGCACCACCGGCAGGAGGTCGGTCTCGTACAGCGGGCGAACCCGTTTCACGACGTCGGCAAGCGATTCCGTCCGTCGAACAGCTCTTCTTGGGAGCCCGCGGAGGGCCGGGGTGTGGCGAAGAGCCCACCAGTTCCGGAGTGACATTGTCGGTGGCCGCCCGGTCAAGGACCGGCGCACGCGGGTGAACTCCACCTCGCCCAGCGCTGCTCGAGCGGCCGTCTTGCTCTGCCCGGTGAGAGCCCCGTAGTTGCGTTCGTTCAACTCCCACCGTTTCGTTGCCTGCTGGGGCATTCGGAGCTCGTGGGTGACGAGGTCAGCTGTCCGGACCGCACGTTGCAGGGTCGAGGTGACGACGATCGTCGGCGTGATGCCGTTCGCGCGGAGCAGCTCCGCCGCCCGGACGGCTTGCCGCTCGCCCTCCGGGGTGAGCGGGACGTCGAGCAGACCGGTGAAAGTGCCCCCGGCGTTCGCGGTGCTCTGCCCGTGACGGAGGAGGATCAACTGACCAGTCATGAAGCATCCCAGGGCAGCGGGTCGTCGAGTCCGACCGGATTCGTGGGGACCACGACGACGGGACGATGTTGTTGGTGGGCCAGCCGGGCGGCGACCGAGCCGTTGAAGAACTCCCCGATGCGTTGCCGGCCCGAGTGGGTACCGACGATGATCAAGCCTGCGTCGTGATCCTCGGCGACGGCCGCCAACGCACGGGCGGGCATCCCTGCCCGGAGAAGGAAATCGACCGGAACTCGGTGCTCGCCGGCAATGGTGCGAGCAGTGTCCGTTTCGTCATCGGACAGGCCGCGGGGTGTGCTGTCGGCCGTGTCCGGGTCCAGCGGCTCGATCATCTCCGACCCATCAGCGCGCTTACCCAAAGACAGCAGAGACGCGTCGACAGTGACGCACAGCAGGGACGCGTGAAACCGGTGCGCGAATTCGGCGGCGGTCCGGACGATGCCGGGTGCGAATCCAGGTTGCAGTCCGACGACGATCACGGCCGAGTGAGCTGGTGTGGTCATTTCGTTCCCTACCTCAGGCGCGCGTGAGCACGACCGTATGAGATAGGGACTGTTGTCGACGACTGTCGAGGTTGGGTCCGGCAAGCCCCACTGCCGGGTCTGACGACTCCCTCAGTATGCACCCGGAGAACGCACGGCGTTCAACATCGACTGGGTTTCCTCGTGGCGGTCGCTTGCCGACGGCGTGGGACCGCGTCGGAGTACCGTCTGACTCATCCGGGTTCGACGACATAGTTGCCCGAAGATCTGGTCGAGCAGCGAAGGGGACACCATCGTGGAGTGGTCGAAGCGGTTGGATCAGATCGTGCACGAGCACGACCCTTTTAACGCCGAACCTGACCCGCGCCAGCTCGGGGTGGATCGGGTCACGGATACGACACGGTTCTACTCCCGGAACCATGGCGCGATCCCGACTATTGATCCCGTCGGGTGGGAACTTCCCATCGACGGCCTGGTCGGGCAACCTATCGTGCTCCGCCTTTCGGACCTCCAGTCCCGCTTCGAGCACGTGACGATTGACGCGACCTTGCAGTGCGCCGGGAATCTGCGGTCGGGACTGTTCTCCGTCGCTGAAATCCCAGGCGAAGCTCCGTGGGGTGCCGGAGCGACGTCCTCCGCCGTTTGGACCGGGGTTCGCCTGGCCGACGTCCTCGCCTCCGTGGAGGTTCTCCCCGAGGCACGCCACGTCGTCTTCGAAGCGCCGGATGTGTCGCAAATTCCGGATGAACCGCAGTCCTACGGCAGTTCGATTCCGCTGCACAAAGCCCTTTCCGGGGAGGTGCTTTTGGCGTGGGAGATGAACAACGAACCGCTCCTTCCGATTCACGGCGCACCCGTCCGGGTTGTGGTGCCCGGGTTCATCGGGGCTCGGAGCGTCAAGTGGGTGACCCGCATTCACCTGGAGGCGGAGCCTTCGACGAACTACTTCCAAGCGACCGCCTATCGGCTCCTTCCACCGGGATTCGACCCGAAAAAGGCTGGCCCAGGCGATGGGCTCTCCCTCGCTTCCGTCGCCCTCAACTCTGCGTTCTTCCTTCCCGACACTGTTGACGTGCCCGTCGGCACGTTCCGGCTGGACGGGTATGCGTATGCGGGCGATGACCGCGCGGTCAGCCGAGTTGACGTGTCGATCGACTCAGGAGCCACCTGGACGTCGACGCAGCTGGAAGAGCCGACTAACGAGTGGACCTGGCAGTTCTGGCACGCCGACGTGTACTTGACTGCCGGCACACACGAGGTAGTGGTCCGCGCCTGGGACTCCACCGGGGCGCTCCAGCCCTCGGACCCGGAAGATGTCTGGAACCCGAAGGGGTACGTGAACAACTCCTGGAAAAGAATCATCATCACCGCCCGCTAACCCAGACCCTGGAAGCTGTCTTGCCGAGACGCGA
Organism: Frondihabitans sp. PhB161; assembly: GCF_003814635.1. Taxonomy (NCBI): domain Bacteria; kingdom Bacillati; phylum Actinomycetota; class Actinomycetes; order Micrococcales; family Microbacteriaceae; genus Frondihabitans; species Frondihabitans sp. PhB161. The sequence goes on along the minus strand of NZ_RKQW01000005.1, from coordinate 18,252 downwards.
AGGCATGCTTGCGCAGGTTCCGTTCTCGCCTGGCTGCGGCGCGCTTCTGAGGTAGAACCACACGACTGAAGATGACGTCATGAAAAAGCAGATACCTTCGCACTGCTGGCCGACCCCGGTCCAGGCGGGGCCGCCGAATGTCACGATCGCTCGGAGCCCGGTGAGCTCTTCCAGCAGTTGCACAAGCGCGGGGCGTGGTTGTTCCAGGTCAGTGGTCGTCGATGGTGGGGCAGTGCCGAGGGGACGCTGTTCCAGCGCAGGTAGCTCTGCCGGGCGCCCCGATTGGATGCGGGCGGCGCGGAACGCTTTCGCGGTGGGGCCGGCGTTGTCTTCGCTGCAGATCGCGTGAGCGCCTTGCGCGAGGGTGGCCGGTCCCGGTGATTGCATCAGAACGAGCACGGGAGAAAGTTCGCCCCCGGACCAGGGATCGAATCCGGGGACGAACCATTCACCTGGGCTCGTGATGGGGTGCCGCCACGCGTCCGCCAGCGGTGTCAGCCGGTGAAGGTGTGGCGTCGGCATCTGGTGAGTGTGGCGCAGCTGTCAGGAGCTGGCACCGTTGATGGTGAAGGTGACCGTCTCGATGTGGGATGCAAGGCCGAGTGCGGTGAGGTCGGCGGCATTGACCTGGCCGTCGTGGTTGGCGTCGGTGATGACGGCGGGCGCGTCGTTGTAGACACCGTCTTTGTTGATGTCCTTGACGACGGCGACAGTCAAGGTGGTGGTCGAGGTTCCCGCGATGGGGGCGCCCACGATCCAGTCATCTTGGATGGTTGCTGAAGTTCCGTGTCGGTTAGTGACACCGGTGAGGTTGAACAGGTTGGCAAGGTTCGTACCGGGGCCGGAGAAGCCGGTGGCGGTGGACGTGGTGGTGGAGGACAGCACGACAAGGCCGGGAAGCTTGTCGTCCTTTCCAGGAGAGAAGGTGCCGGGGAACGGGGCGATGTTGTTGTGGCCTGCCGGTCCGGTGAGTTGCGGGCCGGTGAACCCGGCCGCTTTCAGGCCTGCCTTGTAGGTGAGGGACAGGTCAACGACCCACCCGGCGCCGGCGATGCCCGCACTGTCGCCCTGGTGCGGGCTGAGGATTCGGACGCTCACCGGGCTGCTGTCGTGGTCGTGGTGGCGCCAGCTGTGACCGGGGTTGGATGCTTGGGCGGCTGCGGCGCCACCCAAGGTGAGGGTCACGAGGGCGGCGGTGGTGACGCTTGCTGCGACGATGCGGCGAGTTGCGGTTCTCATGGGGATGGTCCTTCGGTCGGTGGGGGCGTTCGAGGCCAAAAAGGAAAGGCCTCCACTTCCACAACTCCGCGGCAGCGACGAAGGTTCACCGCAAAGCAAACACCGTCGAGGAGAACCGTCTGCGTCGAATGAACTGCGGGTGGGTGCGCAGCGTTATCAGAGAGAGGAGGCGGGTATGACCGATGAACACGACGCCGTGCTGCGGTTCGTTCTCGACGTCCATGCGGCGCCGCTGCACCGTTATGTCCTCCGGCTCACCGGGAACAACGCCACTGCAGAGGACATCGTCCAGGACGCCCTCTTCCGGCTCTGGCGACACCCGGAAGTACTTGAGCAAGGAGACCTCCCGGCGCGGAGATGGTTGTTCACCGTGGCCCGGAATCTGGTTGCGGACGATCACCGCAGTTCCCGGGCCCGACATGAGCAACTCACCTCAGACCTCCCGGACGTCGCCGTCCGCGACACCACGGAACAAGCCCTGACGAATTGGCTACTCGAAGACGCAATCCAGACCCTCACCGACGAGCACCGACTCACACTGATCGGCGCGTATCACCTTGGCCTGACCACCAAGGAACTCGCCGCGCGATACGGCGTGCCCGAAGGCACCATCAAATCCAGGCTTCATTACGCGGTGCGGGCACTACGTCTCGCCCTTCAAGAACGAGGAGTCACACCATGAACCCCGATGACGAGGATCTTCGCCACTGGGACGCCGCGTACGTGCTCGGCGCGCTCACTCCCGAAGATCGGCTCGCTTATGAAACGTACTTGGCCGACCACCCCGAACGGGCAGCCGACGTGTCCGACATCGCCGGTATTCCCGGGTTACTGAAAAGACTCCCTCTCGCATCGGCGATCGCGCTCACGGAACCTTCCGAGTCACCCTCCGCCGGTAGCGGTCCCGGACCGGGACTTGCGCGGGCGATGAGGAAGCGGCGACGACTGCTCCGGGCCGGTTTCGCTGCAACAGTCTCCGGCGTCGCGGCGGCAGCGCTGCTGGTCGGTGTCCTCATCGCCAGCCCCCATCCCACAGCATTCCCCAACGCCGGCGTCACCTCGGCGCCCGCGACTCCCACGTCCATGACGTCCGCACGCGCACACACGATCACCGCCGACCTCGTGGCTTTAGGCAAACCCTGGGGTACCAGCCTCGATGTGAACTGCTCCTATTCGCCGCGATGGGCGTCGCCGGCGAAAACTTTTGACCTCGTCGTGACCGCGAAAAATGGCACGAAGACCACAGCGGCTACGTGGACCGCAGCAGGATCCACCGCCAAAGGGATCACTGCCGCCACAGGGATTCCCCTCGATCAAATCAGCCGAGTCGAAATCCGGGACGCGAAAACCGATCTGCTGCTCGCCTCCACACGCCCCTGACTGTCCGCAGCGGCCGCCCGCGACGAACCAGGTGCCCTGCGGCCCGCAGCCGCGAATCCGGGGTGGGGCCTTGGCGGAGGGATACTGAAGCATGCGCGTTGAGATCCTCCACATAGAGCAGTGCCCGAACTGGGTCGACGCTGAGACCCGCGTCCACCAGGCGTCAGCTATGCTCCAGCGCGCCGACGCGTCCATGACAGCACGGCTCCTACGCACCAGCGCCGAGGCGGCCGCAGTTCCGTTCGCCGGATCGCCCACCATCCTCATCGGCGGGGTCGACGCGTTCCCCACGGGTGGGCGAACGACGCAGATCGCATGCCGCGTCTTTTCCTCCGATCAAGGTTTGTCGGGCGTTCCCACCGTCCCGGCTCTGGTCGAGGCGTTCCAGGCACACCCGTGAGAGAAAAGACGACAATCAGGCCCGGGCATCGATTGCTGCAACGAGGGCAGCGGTCCAGATGGTGACCGCAGCAGGGATCCCGTCACCGCCGATCAGCTACATCCAACTGGGGCCGCTGACCGTGCACTTCTACGCCCTCTGCCTCCTTGTCGGAATGGTCATCGCCGTTCTCGTCACGAACAGACGCCTCGTGCGGCGCGGTGTCGCTTCGGGAAAAGTCATCGACATCGCCATCTGGGCAATCCCGATCGCGATCGTCGGCGGGCGGCTCTACCACGTCGTCACCCACCCCACCGACTACTTCGCCCCGGGCGATAACCTCTGGAGCATCCCGGCCGTGTGGCAAGGCGGATTGGCGATCTTCGGGTCCATCCTCTTCGGCACTCTGGGCGCCTACCTCGGCTGCCGGCGCTCCGGCGTCCGTTTTCTGACCTTCGCCGACGCCCTCGCACCCGGGATGCTTCTTGCTCAAGCCTTCGGCCGGTTCGGGAACTACTTCAACCAGGAGCTGTACGGAAACCCGACGACGCTGCCCTGGGGTCTGCAGATCAGTTCGGCGAGCCCTGCCTACCCGCCAGGCGTGCCAGACGGCACACTCTTCCAACCCCTGTTCCTCTACGAGATGATCTGGAACATCGGTGGCGCGCTCCTTCTGATCTTCGTTCTCGAACGCAGACTGTCGTTGCATCGCGGTCAAGCAACCGGGTTCTACTTCCTCTGGTACGGTTTCGCCCGAGCCATCCTGGAATACATGCGCGACGATCCGACCGAACTGTATGTCGCCGGACTCAAGATCAACGAGGACGTCGCCATCCTCGCGGCCATCCTCGGCCTGCTCCTGATCCTGGTCAGCCGCCGCCGACAGCGACTCGTGAACGATCCCGCTTCGGACAATCTCGACATCGCCGAGGACACCACGCCAGCACAACTGCCCGCCAGCCGGACATGACCCACAAGGCGCTGGGCAAGTGCGGGCGGATTCCGCCGAGCCAACGCCAGCCCTGGTTGGGTTACACGGAACAGGCGTCGTTCCAGTCCCGTACCGGGCGGATCGGGTCGTGGATGTCGACAATCGCTGACGCGGCACTTTTGGGTTCATCGATATCCCGGTAGTGCTGCGCCGCCTCGCTGGTGCCGGCATTCCGGTCGCGCCTGCGCTCGGAGGTGGTTTCCACCCACAGCGTCCAGTGGAACCGTGCCCTCGAGGCCGGTTCAAGAACCCCGGTGCCGAACACGATGCTGATTCCCCCGGACAGCGTGCTGCTGTCCTGGTTGGCGGGGCTCTGACTTACGCGCATCACTCCAATCCGACGGAAGGCCTGTGCAAGATGGTCGGCAACGACCTGTAGTGATGCGGTCCCGCTGATGCCGATCCTGCCGCCGTCGGTCGGGGTCGCGACCAAGGCTTCGCGTGCGAAATCGTCCCAGAATTCAGTGCTCATCAGAATGTCCTCCCTTTGCTTGTCGTTGTTGGCTCGTAGCCGTGTTGCGCCACCATTCGGTCCGAGGGTGCATGTCTGGGCAGACTCTCTTCATGATTCCCCCCAGGTTGCAGTCGTTGTCCCTTCTGGCGGAGCAGTGGCGCCACCCGGCGGATGGCTCGGAACGGTTCGTACCGGGGTTTGATACGGACTCTGGCGGGGACCTGTCCCGGGTCTTGGTGTTGATGGAGAGCCCAGGGCCTTCGACCATCGCGCAGGGTGCGGCGGCGATCAGCAGTGAAGACAACCCGGGTCCGACGGCGAGGGCGTTTCGTGTTGCCCGTGTCGAATCGGGGCTTCGGCGGGATCATTACCTCCGGTGGAACGTGATCCCGTGGGCAATACCGCACTCCCCGGGTGTGGTCGACCTTGACCAAGCACGTCCCGCTCTCACGCAGTTGCTCGAGGCCCTCCCGGAGCTGCGGGTGATCGTCACGTTCGGAACCCCCGCGTTGACGGGCGTCATGCGGTACTTCACCTTGGCGGACGACGTACGGGTGGTCCCCGTCCTCGCGGTGCCGCACCCATCGCCTGCAAACGCCACCAGGGTCGCGGAGAAGCACCGGCGCGCAGTGAACGCCCTCCGACACGCTGCCGCCCTGTGAGCGCCCTGTCCGGGCAGGTCACATACCTGCCGGGACCGTATCGACGGGCTGCCCTGCTTTTTCTCGGTCGAGGTCGGCGTCGACCATGTCGATGACCAGCTGCTCGAATTCGACGGTTGGTGTCCAACCGAGGACTCTGCGCGCCTTTGTGGAATCGCCGATGAGGAGGTCGACCTCGGCAGGGCGGAAGAACTGCGGGTCCTGGTACACATGCTTGCCCCAGTCGTCGATGCCGACGTGACCGAAAGCAATATCCAAGAACTCGCGGATCGAGTGGGCCTCCCCGGTGGAGGCAACGTAATCGTCGGCGAGGTCTTGTTGCAGCATGCGCCACATCAGTTCGACGTAGTCGCCGGCGTACCCCCAGTCGCGTTTCGCATCGAGATTGCCCAGGCTCAGCCGGTCTTGAAGACCGAGAGCGATCCGGGCCACCGCGATGGAGATTTTTCGGGTTACGAATTCCGGTCCGCGCAGTGGGGACTCGTGGTTGAAGAGGATTCCGGAGGAGGCGTGCAGGCCGTAGGACTCGCGGTAGTTGATCGTCATGTAGTGGCCGAAGACCTTCGAGACACCGTAGGGGGAGCGCGGCCAGAGAAGGGTGGTCTCTTTCTGCGGGACCTCCTGCACGCGGCCGAACATCTCCGAGGACGATGCCTGGTAGTACCGAACCTTCGTCATGTCCGCGCCCGAATAAAGGCGAATCGCCTCCAGAAGATTCAGGACGCCGAGTCCGGTGACTTCGCTGGTGACGCGAGCGTTTTCCCACGAGTAGGCCACGAAGGAGATCGCGGCGAGGTTGTAGACCTCGTCAGGTTTGGACGCATTCAGCGCCCGAAGCAGGCTTGACTGGTCAAGCAGATCACCGGTGAGGATCTTCACCTCGGGCGCCCACGCCTCGATGATTTCCCGCTTGGGGTTGTTCTGCCCCCGGATGAGCCCGTAGACGTCGTACCCCTTCGACAGAAGCAGCCGGCTGAGGTACATGCCGTCCTGCCCGGTGACACCGGTGATGAGAGCGCGCTTGGTCATAGAACTGTTCCGTTTCGTCGAGGGGCCGAACGGTTGCAAGTGTGACTGGAGCTCTGTGAAACTCGCTACGCTCATCTCGTTGTGGACTGACAACTTCGGCTTGTCAGCCGGAAGCGAAGAGAACGGGAGCGCGCCATGCGTGAGGAGATTCCAGATCTGGTGACGTTGCAGATCATCCAGGCCATCGGTGAGACCGGAACGTTCAAAAAAGCGGCAGCGACGGTCGACATGTCCCAGCAAGCCGCGTCGTCCCGCATCCGTGCCGCAGAGGAAGCCCTCGGATTCTCTCTCGTGGACCGCACCCGGAAAGGGTCAACCCTCTCCAGTCGTGGGCAGTTGATCGCTGAATGGTCAGCCGGGTACCTCGCTGCCATGCACCAATTCGCGCTGTCGGTGAAAACACTCCGCCCGGAAGCCGCAAACATGCTGACCGTCGCTGCGAGCCAGACGATCTCGGAGCAATTCATTCCGCAGTGGATGGCCGCGTTCCGCCACCGTACGGGCGGCGACGCGTCCCTGCGCCTCACCTCCGGGAACAGTGCGTTCGTCATTGACCAGATCCGGGAGGGCCACAGCGCCGTCGGGCTCATTGAAACCCCGGACATCCCCGCCGATCTCGCGTCCGCGACGATCCGCATCGATGAACTCGTCATCGTGGTCGCCCCCTCGCACCCGTGGGCTCGGCGTGCGCGCCCACTGACACCAGAGGAACTTGCCAGTGAAGCTCTCGTGACGCGAGAGGCCGGTTCCGGGACCCGGCGCACCCTCGAGGCCGCCATCGGCACCGCCCGCCCGGAGATCGCCCTCTCGGAGCCGGCAGCGATCCTTGCCACCACCAGCGCTATCCGCGCAGCCGTCGCCAGCGGTCTCGGCCCCGCCGTCCTCAGTGCCACGACTGTGCAGGACGACATCATGCGAGGCATCCTCCGCCGGGTCCCCATTGAGGGCCTCACCCTGCATCGTCCCTTTACCGCCCTGTGGCGCTCAGGAACCCCGCTACCGCCTGCGGCCGAGGTGTTCTTTGCTATCCTTCGCGACTAGACACAACCATTGGTTGTCATCTGACAACGAGGTAGGTGTAGCGGAAGAGGTTCCCAGGGGAGGACGCTTCACTCATGACCACCACCGCAGGCCGCTCCGCCGCACACGCCACCTCTCACCCCGGACGGCGGCTTTTCCGAGAACTTGAACGACCCGGGCATATCGTGTCGAACCTGACCCCGAACTGGTTCGCCTCGATCATGGGCACCGGCATCGTCGCCAACGCGGCCGCGAGCCTGCCCTTGCAGTTCCCGGGCCTGCGGGTTTTCGGCACTGTTGTCTGGGCCATCGCCAGCGTCGTCCTGGTGGCCCTCACCGTCGCGACCGTCCTGCACTGGGTGTTTTACCGCGACGCCGCGAGAAAGCACCACCTGAATCCCGTCATCTCCCACTTCTATGGCGCCCCCGCGATGGCGTTCCTCACCGTCGGCGCCGGCACTCTCCTCCTCGGCAAAGACGTCATTGGCCTCCCGGCGGCCATCGGAATCGACTGGGTGCTGTGGTCGCTCGGGACGGCGATGGGCCTCGTTACCGCGATCGCCGTCCCCTACCTGACCTTCACCCGGCACGAAACCAAACCTGACAGTGCGTTCGGGGGGTGGCTGATGCCGATCGTCCCCCCGATGGTGTCCGCCTCCACCGGCGCCCTCCTGATCCCCTACGTTTCCGCCGGTCAGCCCCGAGAAACCCTGCTGTGGGCGTGCTACGCCATGTTCGGGTTGGCGCTGGTGTCGTCCCTCGTCGTGATCACCCTCATCTGGTCCCGTCTCACCCAACACAAAGTCGGACCCGCCGCCATGGTCCCGACCCTGTGGATCGTCCTCGGGCCCGTCGGGCAGTCGATCACGGCCGTGAACCTCCTCGGTGGTAACGCCCACCTCGCCGTCAGCCCCGCGATCGCGGATGTGCTGCTCACCTTCGGGATGATCTACGGCGTCCCGATGCTCGGCTTCGCCCTCATGTGGACCGCTCTCGCGCTTCTCATCACGATCCGCACCGCCCGGGAGAAACTCCCGTTCTCACTCACCTGGTGGTCGTTCACGTTCCCCGTCGGAACCTGCGTCACCGGTTTCAGCGGACTGGCCCTCCACACCGGCCTGATCGCCGTCCAGGTCCTCGCCTGCGTTTTCTACGCCGGCCTCGTCGCCGCGTGGATCACCGTCGCCATCCGCACCTTCCACGGCAGTGTCATCCGCGGCACCCTCCTCGCACCACCACAGGCCATCGCCTGACCTCCGCCAGAAAAGCGACCGACGCACAGAGGGACAACTCATGACCGAAAAAGCCAGGCCTTCGCGCAAGCGCCTCGTCCCATTGATACCGCCAGTGCCGGGCGAGGCAGACTTGGCCGATGGAGTCGATCGGGAGGTGGCGTTCTACCGGCAGATGGTCTTGATCCGCCGCTTCGAGGAGCGGGCCGCTCGCGGGTATACCCAAGCGTTGATCGGCGGTTACTGCCATCTGAACCTTGGCGAAGAAGCCGCCGTCGTCGGTCTCCTCGCAGCCCTCAAACCCAGCGATTACCTGTTCACGAATTATCGCGAGCACGGTTATGCCATCACTCGGGGTATCGAACCGCGACGAGTGATGGCCGAACTGTTCGGGCGAGTCGATGGAGTCTCCAAAGGCTGGGGCGGATCCATGCACATGTTCGACGTCACGCAACGACTTCTCGGCGGGTACGGCATCGTGGGTGGCCAAATCCCCCTGGCCACAGGTGCGGCCCTCGCTATCGACTATCGCAGCGGCCCCGAAGTGGTGTTGTGCACGATGGGTGACGGAACCACCAACATCGGAGCGTTCCACGAGTCGCTCAATATCGCCGCGCTGTGGAACCTCCCGATCGTCTACGTCATCATCAACAACGGGCTCGGCATGGGAACCACCGTGCAGAAATCGTCCTCGGAGCCGGAGCTGTATAAGCGAGCCGCGGCCTACAAGATGGCCGCGGAGCGGGTCGATGGCCTAGACCCTCTAGCTGTCTTCGAAGCTGCGAAACGAGCCGTCGACACCGCTCGGCAGGGCCACCCGTACCTTCTTGAGGTCGTCACGGAACGACTCCGCGGCCACTCCGTCGTCGACCCCGCCAAATACCGATCTGCAGATGAAGTGGCCCTGTTGGCGGAGAACGACCCCGTGCACACCTTCGCCGCCCGACTGCTGGCGGAAGGGAAACTCGACCAGTCAGCACTCGAACAGATTGACTCCGACGCTCTGAAGCAGGTCGTCGATGCCGTCGAATTTGCCGAACGAAGTCCCACCCCGGACGTTTCGACGTTGTTCGACTACACCTACGCAACCCCGGTACCCAACGACTCTCGCCGACTCCCGGGGGAACCCCTTTTTCCCGCGGAGCCGTTCTTGACATCAGGAGCGACCAAGTGACACTCATGACCTACCGGCAGGCACTGCACGACACCTTGCGCAACGAAATGCTCCGAGACAAAGATGTCTTCCTTCTTGGCGAAGAGATCGGAATCTTCGAAGGTTCTTACAAGATCACGGCTGGTCTTCTGCAAGAGTTTGGCGAAAGACGAGTCCGAGACACCCCGATCGCTGAAGAGGGCTTCACTGGCGCCGCCATCGGAGCTGCCATGCTTGGCCTCCGCCCGGTCGTGGAGATTATGACCATCAACTTCTCACTCCTGGCCCTGGACCAAATCGTCAATCACGCCGCCAAGATCTACGGCATGTTCGGCGGGCAGGCCCGTGTTCCCCTCGTCATCCGAACCCCAGGAGGCGGGGGACAGCAACTCGGAGCCACTCACTCCCAGAACGTCGAGCTGTACTACGCATTCGTTCCCGGGATGAAAGTCGTCGCACCCAGCACACCTGCTGACGCAAAGGCATTGCTTTTGGCGGCAATCCGGGACGACGACCCCGTGCTGTTCCTAGAAAATCTTGCCCTCTACAACACACAAGGTGACGTCCCCGATACCAACGAGCCAGCCCAGATCGGACAGGCGGCCGTGACACGCAAAGGCAGGGACCTCACGCTCATCGGCTACTCCCGGATGGCACACGTCGCAGCCGAAGTCGCCTCTGACCTCGCCGACCGGGAAGGGCTCGATATCGAAGTCATCGACCTTCGAAGCCTCCGCCCCCTGGACCGGGACACCGTCATCGCATCGGTCAAGAAAACACATGCCGCAGTCATCGTCGAAGATGACTGGTTGACCTACGGGATCGGAGCGGAGGTCGCGGCGAGCATCTCCGACGGCGCGTTCGATTATCTCGACGCCCCCGTCCGGCGGGTCGCGATGGCCGAAGTGCCCTTGCCCTACGCGAAATCGTTGGAATCCGCCGCCCTCCCATCGGTGGACGACATCATCGGCGCCATCCACCAGACACTCGATGCCGTCGGCCACCGGCGTCCGCAGAAAGAGATGTCATGATCCAGATCACCATGCCCCGCCTCTCGGACACCATGGAAGAGGGTGCGATCGCCGCCTGGCACAAGCACCCCGGCGACCACGTCGACGCGGGCGACATCCTCGTGGAGATCGAAACCGACAAAGCCACCATGGAATACGAGGCCTACGACAGTGGCACCCTCACAGAGATCCTCGTCACCGAAGGCGAACTCGTCGCGATCGGCACCCCCATCGCCATCCTCGACGACGGCCAGGAAGACTCCGACATCGGCCCCACCACAACCGCCGGGCCTGTCGAGGACGACACTGCAACGCCGGATACGCGGCAGGAGAAAGCCGCCAGCACGCCGACCCCTACCCCGTTAGTCGAAGCCACCCCAACAGTGCCACGCTCGTTTGCGTCGCCGCTCGCGAGGAAACTTGCCCGCGACCATCACCTCGACCTCTCTGACGTCACCGGAACGGGGCCGGGCGGCAGAATCATCCGCCACGACCTCGAACCCCTGCTTGAGCACGACCCTCGGCCGAAGACACCGGCCAGGCAAGAACCCGCGAACACACACGTCTCGGGCGCTTCGGGTACTGACCGTTCAACCGTTGATCGTGCAACGACCGTCGACATCCGCGACTCCGACCCGGTACCCCTGTCTTCCACGCGGCGCGTCATCGCAAAACGCCTCAGCGACAGCGCACAATCCATTCCGCACTTCTACGTCACGGCCGTCGCCGACGCCGAACCCCTCGTGCAACTGCGAGGCGACGTGAACGCGCGTCTCCTGGAGGCGGGTCGGCCGAAAGTCAGTCTCAACGACTTCCTGATCCGTGCCGTTGCGCTCGCTCTCCATCAGCACCCGGAGCTCAACGTGTCCATGGGCGATGACTCCGCCAGCATGCTCGTCCACCGCCGGATCAATATCGGTGTCGCCGTCGCTGCGACCGGAGGACTCGTCGTCCCCGTCATCCCTGACGCCGATCAAAAGACCGTCACGCAACTCGCTTCCGAGGCCCGGCAACTCGTGGACCTCGCCCACAACAAAAGACTCACTCTCCAGCAGATGAGCGGCGGAACCTTCACCATCAGCAACTTGGGAATGTTCGGGGTGGAACACTTCACCGCCGTTATCAATCCGCCCGAAGCCGCCATCCTCGCCATCGGAAGCGCCATCCCGGAACCGGCCGTGCACGACGGTGCGATCACGGCCCGGCATCGTCTCCGTTACACGCTCTCCGCCGACCACCGTCTCATCGACGGCGCCCTCGCTGCCTCGTTCCTCGCCACCCTCACCGGTCTCATCGAGAACCCCTGGACCATCCTCGCCTAACCGGCGACAAGGAGCGGTTGTTTGATCACTTTTTGTCGCGGCCCTAGCGTTGCTCCGAGTCGCTTCTGGATTTGCACCCACACCATCAGCCAGGCCACTAACGAAGGGCAGCTGCCGTGCCACACTCCACGCCTCACCTGCGATTGCTGACGCCATGACCACCGAAGCGACACGGCCAAGCACAGCCACGACAGAGAACCGTTTCGTCACGACGCGAGTCGGCCGGAAGGGAAACGTGGTCGTCCGCTGGGTGACGACCACCGACCACAAAACGATCGGTGCCCTCTATCTGATCACCTCGTTCCTGATGTTCCTCATCGGCGGGGTGATGGCCCTCGTCATCCGCGCCCAACTCTTCGAACCGGGCCTGTCGGTAGTGGCGACAAAGGAGCAGTACAACCAGCTGTTCACCATGCACGGCACGATCATGCTGCTGCTGTTCGCCACCCCGTTGTTCTCCGGGTTCGCCAACGCGTTGATGCCGTTACAGATCGGGGCCCCCGACGTCGCGTTCCCCCGGCTGAATGGTTTCGCGTATTGGCTGTACCTGTTCGGGGCGATCGTCGTCCTGAGCGGCTTCCTCACCCCGCAAGGTGCCGCCTCCTTCGGCTGGTTTGCCTACGCACCCCTCTCCGACACCACCTTCACGCCGGGACTCGGCGGGAACCTCTGGGTGTTCGGGCTCGCCCTGACCGGTTTCTCCACCATCCTCGGCGCGGTGAATTTCATCACCACCATCATCACCATGCGCGCCCCCGGGATGACCATGTTCCGGATGTCGCAATTCACCTGGACCACCCTGATCACGTCGATCCTGATCCTGATGGCCTTCCCGGTCCTCGCCGCGGGCCTTTTCGGGTTGGGTTTTGACCGAGTGTTCGATGCAAACATCTACAACCCCGCCAACGGGGGCGCACTGCTATGGCAACACCTGTTCTGGTTCTTCGGCCACCCCGAGGTCTACATCATCGCCTTGCCGTTCTTCGGCATCATCTCCGAAACCCTCCCGATCTTCAGCCGCAAACCGATCTTCGGCTACAAAACCCTCGTCTACGCCACCATCGCCATCGCCGCCCTCTCCGTCACCGTGTGGGCGCACCACATGTACGTCACCGGATCCGTGCTGTTGCCCTTCTTCTCCCTGATGACGATGCTGATCGCCGTCCCGACAGGGGTGAAGATCTTCAACTGGGTGGGCACTCTGTGGAAGGGATCCCTCACCTTCGAGACCCCGATGCTGTGGGCGATCGGGTTCCTCATCACTTTCACCTTCGGCGGCCTCACCGGGGTGATCCTGTCCTCACCGCCTTTGGACTTCCACGTCTCGGATTCCTACTTCGTCGTCGCACACTTCCACTACGTTGTCTTCGGCACCGTCGTCTTCGCCATGTTCGCCGGCTTCTACCTCTGGTGGCCCAAGTGGACCGGGAAAATGCTCAACGAGCGGCTCGGGAAGATCCACTTCTGGCTGCTGTTCATCGGCTTCCACACCACCTTCCTCATCCAGCACTGGCTCGGGGTCCTCGGAATGCCCCGCCGCTACGCCACCTACCAGCCCTCCGACGGGTTCACGTGGATGAACCAACTCTCCACCACCGGCGCCATGCTCCTCGGAATCTCGATGCTGCCGTTCCTCTACAACGTCTACATCACCGCCCGGAAAGCCCCCCGCGTCGAAATCAACGACCCTTGGGGGTATGGCCGTTCCCTCGAATGGGCAACCTCATGCCCACCCCCGCGGCACAACTTCACCACCATCCCCCGCATCAGGTCCGAATCGCCCGCCTTCGACCTCAACCACCCCGAAGCCGGACCCCAAAAAGGCATCGGACCGATCAAAGACGTCCCCGATTCCGAAGAACACTTGAAAGCAGCAGACGCATGAAAATCAACGCCAACATTTTCACCATCATCGGCATATTCTTTGCCGTCGTCACCGCCGCATACACGGCGTGGAACCTCATCTCCAACGGACAGGTGGAATGGGCCGGCACCGTCTTCCTCGGGCTGGCCACCATCATGGCCGTCTTCCTGGCTTTCTATCTCAACCGCTCCCACGCCGCCCAAACCGGAGAACTCTCCGAAGACCGACTGGACGCAGAAATCGACGACGGCGACCCTGAAATCGGATTCTTCAACCCCTACAGCTGGTGGCCCATCGCCCTCGCAGCAGGCTGCACCCTCTGCTTCCTCGGCCTCGCCGTCGGATTCTGGATCTGCTTCATCGGCGGCGCCGTCGTCGCGGTCACCCTCGTCGGGTGGGTATTCGAAAACTATCGCGGCCACTACCAGCACTGAACTCCCTCCCGGCCGCCCTCCTCACGCCCTGGAGCGGGCCCCGGCAACAACCGATAAAAAAATGACCCTGCATCTCGGACACAGATTGGCCAGCCCCAGAAATGACCCCTCGCGCAGAAATCGCCTCCTGTGTTCTCTTCGTGGGGAATGTAGAACGGTCTGCGCAGTTCTACAGGGATCTCATGGGGTGGAAGGTCACCGTCCGAGAAGCTGACGCCATTTTGTTGGCGTCGCCGATGGGGTTTCAACTTTTTCTCATCAGTGCCGGCCACCGGGCCCGGCATGCCAGTCTCGGAGTCGGCACGCACCACCTCATGTGGGCCGCGGACACGGCTGACTCCCTCGACCAGTTCGAACAACTCCTTCGTGGGAACGCCCAGGGAGGCAACTTCGTCGATCGCCACGTCACCGACGGGGTCACCTTCGTCGAAGGGCACGACCCGGACCAGATCCGCCTCATCCTCTGCTACCCGGGACCGCACCTGAAACCGCGAACTGTCATCGACAGCAGACTCTTCACCTGAAAACCACAACGTCCGTCCACCGCAGCACCGCGTTAGGACGTTTCTGCACCGCACCTGAGCGACAGGGACCCGCATGACAAGTGACGACAGCTCCCGCAAGTGACCACTACGACGTGATCGACATCGGCGGCGGAACTAAGGCGGGAGTTAGCGAAGACCGGCGAGAGAAATACTGTTGCTGGAGCGAGGAGATTCCCTCACCCGGGAGCGGGAGAACGGGGACCCCAAGTCGATGTTCTCCGATCGACAGAGGCCTCGCCACCCTGGGCATGGATGACCGAGTGATCGTCTTCGAGGGTCGCCCTCAAGTCTTCAGCGGCTCCAATTCGCTGTATTCAGGCGCCAACAACCACTACTGCGGTCTCCGCAGGGCTCGAGACAAGTTTGGCCACGTCTCGCAGGAACTGACTCTTGCCGGCGTTGTTGGGACCGACGATCAGGACCACCCCGCGGTCAGGGAGATCAACGACGGTTCCATCGTTCAACCTGGGGTTGGCGATAGCGACTTCGGCTCGCATTTTTGAAGCGTAGCGACAACCAGTGGCCGCGTCCCAGGCGGCGGCTCTATCTATGTCAGCAACGTCGTCCCATATCCCTAGGGCGGTCTCAAAGGGTCGTTGCAACACCTACTGATGTGGAGTGTTGCCGATGGTTTCTAGAGACGCTGGGAGAGCGCGTCAGGCGCGATTTTGGGAGCTAATTCGGGAGGGTAACTCGGCCAGCGGTGCGTGTGAAGCTTTCGGCGTGGGCAGGCGTCAGGGATACCGGTGGATCAAGGCTGCAGGCGGAAGATTTCCCGTGCCTGACACACCCCGATCGGGCAGGTATCTGGGGCAGGAGGACCGTCTGACGATCGCGGATCTGCGTCTGGGAGGCGCCAGCGTCCGAGCGATTGCTCGCGAGCTCGGTCGGGCGCCGTCTACGATCTCGAGAGAGCTGCGCCGGAATGGGCGACCGAAGACGGGCGCTTACCGGCCATACGCCGCCCAAAAGCGTTCCGACCTCCGAGCCAAACGGCCCAAGCCCGGCAAGCTCGAGAACCCCGATCTGGTCTCTGTTGTCGAGGCCCGACTGGTGAAGAATTGGTCACCGCAGCAGGTCAGCGACGACCTCCGGCGAGTGTTCGTGGGGCAGAAGGAGATGCAGGTGTCGCACGAGACGATCTACCAGTCCCTCTTCGTTCAGGGCCGCGGCAACCTGCGCGCTGACCTGCACAGACACCTCCGCACCGGCCGCGCAGCGCGGAAACCCCGCGGAATGCACTTCACCTCGAAGGGGAAGATTCGAGACAAGATAATGATCAGTCAACGCCCCGCCGAAGCAAAAGATCGAGCCGTTCCCGGGCACTGGGAAGGGGATCTCATCATCGGGACGGCGTCGGGATCCGCGATCGGCACACTCGTGGAACGCAGCTGCCGTTACGTCATGCTCGTGCACCTGCCCAACGGCCACAGCGCCGAGAACGTCCGCGATGGACTCATCGACACGATCAGCACCCTGCCAGCACACCTGCGACGGTCACTGACCTGGGATCAAGGCACGGAGATGGCCAAACACAAAGAAGTCACCCTCGCGACCGACATGTCGATCTACTTCTGCGACCCCGCCAGCCCCTGGCAGCGAGGATCCAACGAGAACACCAATGGTCTGCTGAGGCAGTACTTCCCGAAAAAGACCAACCTCAACGTTCACGACCCGGCACGCCTACTCGAAGTCGCCACGGAATTGAACCAGCGCCCACGCCGCACCCTGAAAGGCCTCACCCCTGCCCAAGCCCTGGAACGGCTACTCTCAGAGCCACCAAAACCCCCTGTTGCAACGACCCCTTGAGACCGCCCTAGGGTTGTGAGCTGCGTTTACGCGACACATGTGGACCGTGGGGGAGTGGGCCGTCTGGGTCTCGGAACTATGTGCCGAAACCGCGAGGTCGAGTTTTGCTGCGATCCTGGGTTTTGGGACAGACGGCAGATGCTAGGGGCCGGTGTGGATGAGGGCGCTGGTGGCGCCCGCGGAGAAGGCGGCGGTGAGCGCTTCGCGGAGGTCGGTGCTGGGTCGCTCCTTGAGCCAGCGGGCGACGAAGGCGTCGCGCTCGGCGTGGATGTGGGCGAGCTGGAGCTGAGTGGGTTCCGCCATAGTTCTATCCTCGCGCGATGCTGACCGTCCGGCGGTGCGTTCAGGGCGGGGGAGTTGAATGATTCTTGTCGGGAAGGCGCCGATCTTGTCTTCCAGCACTAGCCGGTTCCGGCTTGTCCGGCCGCTCTGCAAGACGGGTGGTCGATGAACACCAAACCGGCGCGCGTTCTGCTCCCTCAGTGCTGAGGGAGCAGAACGCCCCGAAAGGTGACCACGAACGTCCCAGCCGGACAAAAGGTCGTGGCTGTCACGGGGTTCGAAGGATGTCCTTGTCGACTGCGTATTCGGTAAAGCGGGCTTCATTCCAGGCGGTGATGGCGAGCTCCCGGAGGCCGAGGATGCTTTGCCCGGCAATGGCGACGACGATCCCGCCGACGTAGGGCGCCCAGACGACGGGGTAGATCCACGCGCTGGGTCCGAGCTTGATGACGCCGAACGTGAACCATCCAGCGGCGACCCCGAACCCGATCACGAGCAGCACCCACCCGATGACGTGTCGGGCCCGGTGCGCCGGGGCTTGTGCCGTGAGTGCCACCTGGACGGCGAGTCGGTCTCGCAGGTCGCGCATCATCGCGAACGACCTGGTTCCAGGTGTCAGATGACTCGTGATCGTGGTGACTCGTTCCAACCGGCCAAGCCCGTTGCGGTCCCGGGCAATGTTCCACCCGGCCGTGACAGCGCCGACGAGCAGCGTCGCGAGAGAGACCCAAAAGGACACGAGGGCCTCACTCGGCCATGTCGGTGCGGGACGTGGGCGAGAGACCTACGGGAGAGGAGGCTTTCTGGTGCCGGTACAAGGTGGCTCGGCTCCATCCGACGAGGGAGGCGGCCTGCTCGGCCGACTTGCCTTCAGCGCGGGCGCGTGCCACCACTTCCAGTTTTTGCCCAATGATGGCGGGGTCACTCTTGGGCCGCCCGAACCGGGTTCCCGCTTCTTGGGCGACGGTGACGCCGGCGCGGACGCGTTCGACGATGAGCTCGCGTTCGTATTCCGCGAGCGTCGCGAGCATGTTCAGCATCAACCGGCCGGTCGGGGTGGCTGGGTCGATCCCGTCGGAGATCGACTGGACGTGGATGCCTTTTTCCCGGAGCCCCGTGACCGTGTTCAACACGTCCAACAGGGAGCGCCCGAGACGATCGATCCGCCACACCACCAGGGTGTCACCCGCGGTCGCGTGCTCGAGCAAGCGCTGCATCCCTGGTCGCTCGGCAGCGTTTCGCCGACCCGAGGTGACGTCGGAGAAGATGTCTCGTTTTTCGACTCCGAGAGAGAGGAGTGAATCGATCTGAAGTTGTGGGTCCTGGTTGTGGGTGCTGACACGGGTGTAGCCGAGAAGCCTCATGACCCCAGTGTGTCTCAGAAACTCCTAGAAAACGGGCGACACGATGAAAGTGGTCGAGACTAGTTATCGAGACACGAGCCTGT
>NZ_RKQW01000004.1:0-423178 GCF_003814635.1 Frondihabitans sp. PhB161 | reverse complement strand
CGCGGCTTTTTGGGTTTTTTTTTTTTTGTTTTTGTTTTGTTTTTTGTTTGTTGTGTGGGGGGGGGGGGGGGGGGGGGGGGGGGGTTTTTTTTTTGGGGGGGGGGGGGGGGGGGGTTTGGGGGGGGGGGGGGGGCCCCCCCCCCCCCCCCGACTCTCCACAACACCCGCCCACCCGCGGGGAGCACCCGCCCACCCACTGAGAGCACCCGCCGACCCGCCCTCGGGCGCCGTGCGTAGGCTGAACCACATGAGCGACAGCACGAACAGCACGAGCACCGACGAGGGCACCCCCGGCAGCTACGTCACCCCGGGCCAGGAGTACACCCGCGACACCAACTACATCGAGGATCGCATCACCCGCGACGCCGTCGACGGATGGCCGGTCGAGGCGGGCCGCTACCGTCTCGTAGCCGCCCGCGCCTGCCCCTGGGCGAACCGCTCGATCATCTCGCGGCGCCTGCTCGGCCTTGAAGACGCCATCTCGCTCGGCCTGCCCGGGCCGACGCACGACGCCCGCTCCTGGACCTTCGACCTCGACGAGGGCGGTCGCGATCCGGTACTCGGTATCGAACGCCTCCAAGAGGCATTTTTCAAGCGGACCCCCGACTACCCGCGCGGAATCACCGTGCCGGCCATCGTCGACGTGCCGAGCGGAAAGGTGGTCACTAACAACTTCCCGCAGATCACCCTCGACTTCGCCACCGAGTGGGTCGACTTTCACCGCGAGGGCGCTCCCGACCTCTACCCAGAGCACCTTCGCGACGAAATCGACGACGTCGCCGAGATCATCTTCCGCGACGTCAACAACGGCGTCTACCGTGCCGGATTCGCCGGATCGCAGGGCAGCTACGAGCGCGCCTACACCCGCCTATTCGACCGCCTCGACTGGCTCGAAGAGCGCCTCACCGACCAGCGCTACCTCGTCGGAGACACCATCACCGAGGCCGACATCCGCCTCTTCACGACCCTCGCCCGCTTTGACGCGGTCTATCACGGCCACTTCAAGTGCAACCGCAACAAGCTGATCGAGATGCCCGCGCTCTGGGCTTACGCGCGCGATCTCTTCCAGACCCCGGGTTTCGGCGACACGATCGACTTCGATCAGATCAAGAAGCACTACTACATCGTGCAGAGCGACATCAATCCGACGAAAATCGTGCCCCTCGGCCCGACCGAGAGCGGCTGGCTCGAGCCGCACGGGCGCGACGACCTCGGCGGCCGACCGTTCGGCACCGGAACCCCGCCCGAACCGCCCCGCCCGGGTGAAGAAGTGCCCGCGATCACGAAGGGCTGAGCGGCCCCCGTGACAGACCCTGTCGGCGACCACGAGGATCCTGCGATCCGTCATCGTCTCGACGCCATTCACGCCGACGCACTCGCTCTGGCCGGCCGCCTGACGCTCGATATCTCCGCCGTCAGCGAGGCGCGCGAGTCGTCGAATGTCGACGACGAGCACGACCCCGAGGGGTCGACGATCGCCTACGAACGCTCGCAATTGGAGGCGATCCGGCGGTCGGCCGAGCAGCGGGCCGACGAGGCTGCGGCTGCTCTCGCTCGACTCGACGCCGGAACGTACGGCTTCTGCATCTCGTGTGGCCTGCCGATTCCGGCCGCGCGTCTGGGAGCCCGGCCGATGGCGGCGCTCTGTCTCGCCTGCGCCGCGTGACGTCGGTTCAGAACTCTGGCAGAAATGCCCCTTTTCCCCTCGGGCTGAGCCGAATCCGCCCGGTTTTGCCAGTTCTCTGAACCGGCGCCCCCGGAGCGCCGAACGCGACGTAGGCTGATTCCATCACGACGGGACGCCCCGCGCGGCCCGAACAATCGACGACGATTGGTGCGGAATGGCTACAGGCCGCGGCGCAGCCGGCTCCCCGGGGTCGAACCCGTGGCTCGCCCCTGTCCGAAGCGGACGCGGCGCCACCCCCAGCAAGGCCTTCGACTCCCGCGACGCTACCGACCATCACGACCCCCACGGGCGACTCGTCGCCGAGTCGTGGGAGCGGGCCCGCCGCCGCCGCCTCGACCCCGAACGACTGCTCCCTTCCCTCGAGCTGCCCGAGTCCGACCTCGGCGACTACCGACGCGACCATCCTCTGGCTCTTCTGCTGCCGGTGGTGCGCACCCTGTTGCTCGCCGACATCGAGGGTTCGGGGCTGCTGGTGGCCCTCGGCGACGAACGGGGCCGCCTGCTGTGGGTGGAGGGGGATCACTCGGCGAAGCGCCAGGCAGAGGGCATGCGCTTCGTCGAAGGGGCGGGCTGGGCCGAGAGCCGAGTAGGAACCTCGGCTCCCGGCACGGCTCTGGTGCTCGACCACGGCATGCAGATCCGCGGGTCGGAGCACTTCAATGTCTTCGTGCAGCAATGGAGCTGCACAGCGGTGCCCATTCACGACCCGGTGACGCGTCGGATCCTCGGCTTTCTCGACATCACGGGCGACGACCGCGCCGTCGCCGATCACACCCTGCCTCTGCTGCAGGCGACCGCCGCCGCCATGGAGTCGGAGATGCTCGTGTCGCGCCTTCGCGCGTCGCGGCGCACTACTCCGCCTCACAGTCGCGCGGCCCGGTCCACGCCGAGCGCGTCGGCGACCCTGAGCACGCTCGGCCGCGACACCGCCATGATCTCGGACGGCCGACGCATCGTCTCGCTCACGGCCCGCCACAGCGAGATCGTCACGATCCTGTCGGCCCACCCTCGCGGAATCGGTGCTGAGGAGTTATCAGCGCTCGTCTACGGTGACGCCTCGGCGGTCACGACTCTCCGGGCCGAGATGGTGCGGCTCCGACACGGGCTCGAGGAGCTCGACCCGAGGCTCGCTCCGCTCTCCCGCCCGTACCGGCTGCCGAATCCGCTCGACACCGACATCGCTCGTGTCGACGCCCTGCTCGACCGCGGTGCGCACCGGCAGGCGGTTGAGGCGTACTCCGGCCAGGTGCTCCCAGGATCCGCGGCTCCGGGCGTCGAAGACATCCGCGACGGCCTGGCCACGCGCCTCCGTGAATCGCTCCTCACGGGGGCATCGGTCGACGTGCTCCTCGCTTTCGCCGAGAGGTCGGGCGACAACTTCGATCGAGAGATCCTGATGGCCGCTCTCGGACTGCTGCCGGCTCGATCGCCGCGCCGAGCCGGAATCGTCGCCCGGCTGGAACAGCTCGACCGGCTGTGACCGCAGCGATGTCTGCGGCGTGGAGCACGAGCACCAGCACCAGCCGCAACCGTCTGCAACCTTCGCCGTCGTAGAGTCCCGCCAGGCATCGAACCCACGGATGCCGCACGACAACGACGTCGAAAGGGATACGACAATGACCGTCACGACTCCTCCGAACACCTACGCCGCTCCGGGTACCCCCGACGCGAAGGTGCAGTTCAAGCCCCGCTACGACCATTTCATCGGCGGCGAGTACGTCGCCCCCGCGAGCGGGCAGTATTTCGAGAATCCCTCGCCGGTGAACGGCAAGGTCTTCACCGAGGTGGCGCGCGGCAACGCGACGGATATCGATCGCGCCGTCGAGGCGGCCTGGCGTGCGTTCGACTCGTGGAAGAAGACGACGATCGCGCAGCGCGCTTTGATCCTCAACAAGATCGCCGACCGCATGGAGGCGAACCTCGAGATGCTCGCGGTCGCCGAGACCTGGGACAACGGCAAGCCGATTCGCGAGGCCCTGGCCGCCGACGTGCCGCTGGCTATCGACCACTTCCGCTACTTCGCGGGCGCGATTCGCGCGCAGGAGGGCTCGACCGGCGAGATCGACAACGACACGGTGGCGTATCACTTCCACGAGCCGCTCGGCGTGGTCGGCCAGATCATCCCCTGGAACTTCCCGCTGCTCATGGCCGTGTGGAAGCTCGCCCCGGCCCTCGCCGCCGGCAACTGCGTCGTGCTGAAGCCGGCCGAGCAGACGCCCGCTTCGATCCACGTCTTCATGGAGCTGATCGCCGACCTGCTCCCCGACGGCGTTCTCAACATCGTCAACGGCTTCGGCGTCGAGGCGGGGGCACCGCTCGCGTCGCACCCCAACATCCGCAAGATCGCGTTCACCGGCGAGACCACGACGGGCCGCCTCATCATGCAGATGGCCTCCGAGAACCTCATCCCGGTCACGCTCGAGCTCGGTGGCAAGAGCCCCAACGTCTTCTTCGCCGACGTCGCCGACGAGAAGGATGACTTCTACTCGAAGGCCCTCGAAGGCTTCACCTTCTTCAACCTCAACTCGGGTGAGGTCTGCACCTGTCCGTCACGGGCACTCGTGCAGCAGTCCATCTACGACGGCTTCGTCGCCGACGGCCTCGAGCGCGTCAAGCAGGTGAAGCAGGGCAACCCGCTGTCGCTCGACACCATGATCGGCGCCCAGGCCTCGAACGACCAGCTCGAGAAGATCCTCAGCTACATGGACATCGGCAAGCAGGAGGGCGCGAAGCTCCTGCTGGGCGGCGATCGCGCTGATCTCGGCGGCGACCTGACGGAGGGGTACTACGTCAATCCGACCATCTTCGAGGGGAAGAACTCGATGCGAATCTTCCAGGAGGAGATCTTCGGGCCCGTGCTGTCACTGACGAGCTTCAACGACTACGACGATGCGATCAAGATCGCCAACGACACCCTGTACGGCCTCGGTGCCGGGGTCTGGTCGCGCAACGGCGCCCAGCTCTATCGCGCCGGTCGTGACATCCAGGCCGGCCGCGTCTGGTCGAACACCTATCACCAGTACCCGGCGGGAGCGGCATTCGGCGGCTACAAGCAGTCGGGCATCGGTCGGGAGAACCACAAGATGATGCTCGATCACTACCAGCAGACGAAGAACCTGCTGGTGTCGTACGCCGACGGGCCCATGGGGTTCTTTTGATCGACACCGAGCCCGAGGCGGCGTCTGACCAGGCGCCGCCTCCCGAGCGGGCGCTGTCGCGGGTCGACGTCTCACCCGCGGCAGCCGCCTTCCTCGTCGAGTTGACGGCAAAGCACGGACCGCTCATGTTCCATCAGTCCGGCGGCTGCTGCGACGGATCCTCCCCCATGTGCTACCCGGTCGGGTTCTTCCGAGTGGGTGCCGTCGACGTCCATCTCGGAGATCTGCACGTGGAGGGGCTCGACCCGATCGAGGTCTTCATGTCGCGCAGCCAGTTCGAGTACTGGAAGTACACCCACCTCACGATCGACGTCGTCGCAGGGCGCGGAGCCGGCTTCAGCGTCGAGAGTCCGGAGGGCAAGCGGTTCCTGATCCGGTCGAGAATGCTCGATGACGCCGAACTGACCGAGTTCGGCCTGGCTTAGCCGGGCTCGACCGTCTCGTCGCCCTCTCGCGGCGGAAGTGCGTAGACGCCGTGGCCCACCCGGGTCACGGCGCCTTCGCGAGCCAGGATCGACAGCGTCGACAACACGCTCGACCGCCGATAGTCGGGCAGAGCCGCCACGATCTCCGTCGCCTTGACCGGGCCGGAGACGAGGATCCGGGGAATCCGGTCGGCAAGAGAGCCGTCTGCGGCCCTGTCGTCGGCTTCCAGCGAGGCCGCCGCGGGATCCTCGAGTGCGTAGTCACGCCTCGCCGTCTCCAGCCCCTCCGCCGTCACCCGCGTTGTGGCGCCTGCGGCCTTGGCATAGGGAGCCAGCGTCAGAGACTTGCCGACGCGGTTGTACACGTTGGAGGCGCTCGTGCCTTCGTGCTCGGCGATGTCGGGGTAGGACGAGCCGCCGAGGAGCAGGACGGCCTCACCCTCGAGTCCGAGCCACTGGCCGAGACGGGCGATCTCCCACCCGGCGGTCGTGACCGCTGAGCCCCAGACCTCGATGTCAGAGCTGTACTCCGTCATCAGCCGGGCGAGGTCGTCGAGGATCTCACCGATGCGCTCGCGGGCGTCGGCCACGATGTCGGCCGTGAAGGCGGGCGGGGTGTGAAGTTTGATCGGTCGTGACATTTGTGAAAGACTATCGAAGTTGCCCGGCGATCCGGGCATCCTCATTCTTCTGCTCACGCAGATCTGTTTTTCTGGAGTACCCATGGCATTCGCAATCGTGCGCGCCGGTGGTCGTCAGGAGCGAGTCGAGGTCGGAACGATTCTGACCGTCGACCGTCTCAAGGCCGCCGAAGCCGACACCGTCTCGTTCGTCCCCGTCCTGCACGTCGACGGCGACACGATCCTGACCGGCGACGACCTCGCCAAGGTCACCGTCGAGGGCGAGGTCTTGAACGACCTTCGCGGCCCCAAGATCGTCATCCAGAACTACCGCAACAAGACCGGTTACAAGCGTCGCATGGGCTTCCGTGCCGACCTGACCCGCGTCAAGATCACCGCGATCACCACCAAGTAGAGAAGGGGCTGACAACTCATGGCACATAAAAAGGGCGCATCATCCACCCGTAACGGCCGCGACTCGAACGCTCAGCGCCTCGGCGTGAAACGCTTCGGCGGTCAGGTCGTCTCGGCCGGCGAGATCATCGTCCGCCAGCGCGGCACCCACTTCCACCCCGGCGTCAACGTCGGCCGTGGCGGCGACGACACCCTGTTCGCCCTCGCCGCGGGCAGCGTCGAGTTCGGTGCCAAGGGCGGCCGCAAGGTCATCAACATCGTCGGCGCCGACGCGTAAGTCTCGGTACGCCAGTTCGAATAGCGGGTCACCTTCGGGTGGCCCGCTTTTTCGTGTCCGCTTTTCTGCCCTGACCCATTGAGTTGGGCAATAACTCGCCAACGACTCGAACGGGGGCCTCGCCCCGTGAAAGATGCCCGACTAGTGTCGAGCGGGTTCAAGACATGTTCAGGCACGGTTTACCGACTCGCGCGGTGACGTTCACCGCACGACCAGCCCACCGATGGTGAACTTGTCTCCGAACACATTGCACAAGCGTGAGCGTCAAGGTCGTCCACGTCAGCCTGCTACACAAGTTATTCGCGAATGTGAGAACCATGGGTCTCCGCACGGCCGAGCATGCTCGGCCCGACCACTTCCTCCTTCACCTCAGCGACACCCACCTCATCGAGGGTGACGGCGACCTCTACGGCGACGTCGACAGCGAATCGAGGCTCCGCCAGATCATGGCCGAGCTCGAAGACTCCGGTGCCCGGCCCGAGGCCATTGTCGTCACCGGAGATCTGGCCGATAAGGGCGAGGCGGGTGCGTACCGCAAGCTCCGTCAGCTCATCGAGCCGATCGCCTCTCGTCTGGGAGCGCAGATCATCTGGGCAATGGGCAACCACGACGATCGTGGTGCTTTCCGCCAGGAGCTCTTTGGCCAGATCCCGAGTTCTCGACCGGTCGACCTCGTCTACGACGTCAACGGCCTTCGAGTCATCACCATCGACACCACCGTTCCCGGCAAGCACTACGGCGAACTCAGCGGAGACCAGCTCGACTGGCTCGCCGAAGAACTCTCGACGAATGCTCCCGACGGCACGATCCTCGCCATGCACCACCCGCCCGTTCCCAGCATCAAAGACCTCACGGTCCTGGTCGAACTCCGCGATCAGGCGGCTCTCGCCGAGGTCATCGAGGGCAGCGACGTCCGCTCCATCATCGCGGGCCACCTGCACTTCTCGACCAACGCGATGTTCGCCGGGGTTCCGGTTTCAGTGGCGTCGGCTACGTGCTACACGGCTGACCTGAACATCCCGACCGATGCCACGCGTGGTCAAGACGGTGCCCAGTCGTACAACCTGATGCACGTCTACCCGGAGACGATCGTCAACTCGGTCGTGCCGATCGGCAGCTACCGCACGGTCGGCGAGTACGTCGGCCCGGAGCAGGTCGCCGCCAAGCTCGAAGCCGCCGGCATCCAGATTCCTGAAGCGCGTCCGCGTCACCGTGCCGAGCAGACGGCCGAGATCGTCGTGCCGACGCGCGACCTGTCGCTGACCGGCCCGATCGGCACCCTGTAGGGCGGGTGTAGCCGCCGAAACCGACCCTCAGGCCTCCCAGGGAGCCTTGAACGGGAAGTAGCGCTCCAAGAAGTCGGTGACGACGGCGGTGCGCTCTTCGTCGGTCACCTCGGGGAACGATCCGTCGTTGAGGCAGAAGAAGTCGTACGACCGCTTCTTCAGCAGCTCCGAGAGGAATGCGAGCCCCGACACCATCGTGGTGTCGACGTAGCTGACCTTGGCGTTCTCTTGCACAATCGCACGGCCCGTCATCAGGGCGTAGTAGTGGTACAGCGAGTTCGTCACCGAGATGTTCGAAGCGGCCCGGAACGGCGATGCGGCGGTTGCCCGGAACTCTTCGGCGAACTCGTGCTCCATCTCGGTCAGCACGCTCTTTCGAAGCGGCGCCGCCGTGTGCTCGAGGTGCCGGGTCGTGACCCGACCGAACCGCTGCTGCAGAAGCGCGCGATTGACACGCGCCGAGTTCTCGAAGCCGCTGCGCTCGGCGTTGTTGAGCCCGAGGCCGATTCGCGTCGCAGCCTCGATGAACTTGGTCACCGAGCCCGGCGAGAAGAACATTCCCGGTGAGACGGGACGCCCGAAGAACATGTCGTCGTTCGAGTAGAGGAAGTGCTCGCTGAGACCCTTGATATGGTGCAGCTGCGACTCGACGCCCTGCGAATTGTGGGTCGGCAGCACGGAGGGGTCGGCGAAGAACTCCTCGCTCCGCACCACGCGCACCCGCGGGTGGTCGGCGAGCCACTCGGGTGCGGGTGAGTCGGTCGCGATGTAGATGTTCCGCACCCACGGCGCGAACATGTAGACCGATCGCAGGGCGTACTTGAGCTCGTCGATCTGCCGGAAGCGGGCCACGGAGTCGTCGCCCTCCCCCACCACGTGGCTCGTCGCTCGCGCGGCTCGCGCGCGCTGGTACTCGACGGAGTTGCCGTCGACCCAGGAGAAGACCATGTCGATCTCGAAAGTGATGTCGGTGGCGTGATCGTCGAACATGTGCTCGAGCGTCACCCAATCCATGCCGTAGCGCTCGATCGGCGTTTCGACGGCTTCACCGCGGGGTAGCTCGCGGCGCATGAGCGAGTTCTCGACCGGAGCCAGCACTTCGGTCTCGGTCATGATCCAGAATTCGATCTGGATCGCGGATCCGGCACCGTAGCGGAGGCGGCCGATGGGTTCGACCCGGGGGCGGTAGATGCGCAGGACGCGCTCCGACTCAGGGCCGAGGCCGTCGGTCGAGACGAGTTGGGCACGCTGCTTTCCGGGCTTCGAGTAGAACGGCTCGGTTCCGGCGGCGGCCGCAAGGGCTTCTTCGAACTCGGCACGACGAGTGATCTCGAGCGCGATCACCGGTCGGTCGTGGTTGCCGCGCACAAGGAGGTGCGGAATACGCGCCTCGTCGAGCACGCGTTTGACGAACGCCAGGTCTTCGAGCATGGACTGCTGCGGAGTCAGGTGCCCGTTGAGGAGCGTGTATTGCCCCTTGCGGATCACGAGGTCGTCTCGATGGAGAGTGAGCTCTCGACCGTCGGGTTTCGAGCGGGGGGTCAAGAGGGGACTCTCCGCTTGGTCGACGATCTCCGTGCCCATTCATACTCCAGTCTTGCGACGGCCCGGGTTGGCCGTTCGTGCAATCACACGATTTTACTCTGATTCGCACCTACTGATGCGAACGGGGTGCGCTTACCCCGAAAGGTGACAAGGATCCGGCTCAGCGAGGTTGCGGAGACCGGGAGCCCGGGCCCGTCGACGTCGCTTCGGGCGACGGCACCTTGATCCGGATGCCCGCCGCGATGAACACGGCCGCGGCGATGAACTGCAGGCCCTGCCACAGCTGGCCGGTGAGGGGAATGACCCACACCGGGTTCCACACGACGGCGATCGCGGCCAAGAACGGCAGGTAGAGGTACGCCCGCCCACGCCAGGCAAAGACGAGCACGATCAACGCGAGGATCGACACCACGTATCGGAACCCGACGAAGGCCGGCGAATGGATCAGGGTAGCCCCGGCCACGAGCGCCACGGCGGCGAGGAGCCCCGGGGCGAGGGCAGGCCGCAAGAACGCAGCCTTCTGGGGTGTGGGCATGGGCCCAGCCTACCGGCGACTACGGCTGGCGGATGATCGTGATGGGGCGGCTCATCGGCGGTTCTTCGCGCAGTCGCTCAAGCCCTGGGCGGAGCTCGTCGAGCCAGGCGTCGTACCCGGCCTGCGTGAGGTGGAGGCCGTCGTCGGTGAAGTCGGGGTTCAGGATCCCGTCGGTCGCCAGAGCGGGCCAGAGGTCGAGATACTGAGCGCGGACGGTTGCCGCGAACTGGCGCAGGTGTCGGTTTGCGTCGCGAATGCGGTCGCTGAACTCCGGTTGGCGCGGCGCGATGGACTGCAACAGGAGCCGGACGCCCGGCAGCATGCGACGCAGATCGACGAGGATCGTCTCGACGGCGCGCACGACCTGTTCGACCGACCGCTTGGAGGCGAAGTCGTTCGTGCCGATGAGGAGGACGATCGAGTCGGGGTCGGCTGCGACCACCGCGTCGAGTCGCGCCTGGACATCGGCGGTCGTGTCGCCCCCGACGCCGAGGTTGACGACATCGTCGCCCGGGAACCAGGCCTGCCAGTCACCGCCCTCGGTCAGACTGTCTCCGAGGAATACCAGCTTCTCGCTCATCGTCATCAAATACCCTTCTGCGCGGCGACATCGGTCCGAGTGGCTTCGGTGCCATCGGCAACCGTGCCCTGCTCGGCCGTTGCGGCGATCCTATTCAGCATGCCCGAGAAGATGACCCCGTGGAAGGGCAGGATCGCGAACCAGTACAGTCTGCCGCTCAGCCCCTGTGGAAAGAACACGGCGCGCTGGCGGTAGTGAGAGCCGCCGGGACGCTCCTCGACGAACATCTCGAGCCAGGCCTTGCCCGGCACCTTCATCTCGGCGCGGAGGCGGAGGAATCGGTCCCGGTCGATCTTCTCCACACGCCACCAGTCCAGGGCGTCGCCCGGGCGCAACGAGGTCGCGCTCCGCCGCCCGCGCCGCAGCCCCACTCCCCCGACCAGCCGGTCCATCCACCCTCGGGCGGCCCAGGCGAGCGGGAACGAGTACCACCCGTTCTCGCCACCGATGCTCTCGATGACCTTCCACAGTTCTTCCGGGCTCGCTGCCGTGTCGCGCTCACGATCGTCGGTGTAGACGGTGTGCCCCGACCAGTCGGGGTCGCTCGGAAGCGGATCGCTCGGGGCCCCGTAGATCGACGAGTCTTGCCAGCTCGTCTCGACCTCGCCGTCTCGCATCTTGCCGAGCGCGAGGCGCACGGCACGGCGGTAGCCGGTCAGTCCGCCCTCCGGGGCCGGAATGAGGGCCTCGATGTCGTTCTCGCGCACGACGCAGTCGTACTGGAGCGACTCGATGATCGGCACAGCAAGGGCGCGAGGAATGGGAGTGACGAGGTTGACCCACTGCGAGGCGAGCCACGGGGTCAGCACGGGAAGAGGGGCGATCGGCCGCTGCTTGAGACCCGCCTCGACCGCGTAGCCGTTCATCATCTGGCCGTAGCGCAACACGTCGGGGCCGCCGATGTCGAATGTGCGGTTGACGTCGGTCGGGGCATCGGCCGAACCCAGCAGGTAGTGCAACACGTCGCGGACAGCGATCGGCTGGATGAAATTGCGCACCCACTTGGGCGCCGGCATGTAGGGCAGCACGTCGGTCAGGTGACGGATCATCTCGAACGAGGCCGAGCCGGATCCGATCACCACTCCCGCCTGGAGGGCGACGGTCGGCACACCGCTCGCCAGGAGCGTGTCACCCACCTTCTTTCGGGACTCCAGGTGACGAGACAGGTCGCCCTCCGGGTGGAGCCCGCCGAGGTAGACGATCCGCTTCACGCCCGCCGCGGCGGCCGCGGTGGCGACCGTCTGCGCGGCCTGGAGTTCGGCCTTCTCGAAATCGCCGCGACCGGCCATGGCGTGCGCCAGGTAGTAGACCACGTCGACATCCGCCATCGCCGCACCGACCGACTCGCGATCGGTCAGATCGCCCTGGGCGACCTCGACGGTGTCGGCCCACGGAACGCCGATGAGCTTGTCCGGGTTGCGCACGAAGACGCGCACGTCAAAGCCCGCCTCGACGAGACGGGGGGCGAGGCGACCGCCGATGTATCCGGTGGCTCCGGTGACCAGGGCGCGCCGACCCGTTCCGGTGACCGCGCTGGATCCTGAGTTCTGTGAGGGCATTCGCTCACGGTACGCCGTTGCGCTGCGGCTGGAGTCAGGCACGGGGCCTCGGGAGGACGCCAGAACGACCTAGGGACGGCCGCGAAGCGGCGGGGGCTACAACAGCAGGCCGCGAACCGTCTCGACGTCGTCGGCCATCTGAGCGATGAGGGCAGGCATGCCGTCGAAACGCACATTGCCGCGCAGGTACCGCACGAACTCGACGGTGATCTCAGCGCCGTAGAGGTCGGAGTCGAAGTCGAGCACGTACGCCTCGACCTGCTTCTCGGGCACACCGTCGAACGTCGGGTTGTTGCCGACCGAGACGGCCGCCGCGCGAACGGTACCGTCGATGATCACCCGGGCCGCGTAGACCCCGTCGGCCGGGACGAACCCCTCGCTGCGGGGCTCGATGTTCGCCGTCGGGTAGCCGAGCTCGCGGCCGCGCTTCTCGCCGTGCACGACCACCCCGCGAACCGAGGGAGCACGTCCGAGCAGCACGGTGGCCTGGTCGATCTTGCCCTCGTCGAGGAGCTCGCGGATCCAGGTCGACGACACCCGCCGCTCGGGCCCGTCGGGATCACCCGGGACGGTGAAAGCGGGGATGAGGACGTCGGGGATGAGCTCGACGTCGAAGCCTCGACTCCGACCGAGCTCTCGCAGGACGTCGACCGTGCCGGTGCCCCGCACTCCGAATCGGAAGTCGGAGCCGACCAAGACGACCTCGGCTTGGAGCGCGCCGACGAGGATCCGGTCGACGAACTGCTCCGGACTGAGCAGTCGGAGCTGCTCGTCGAAGGTCAGCAGGAGAGTGGCCTCGACACCGGTGCCGTCGAGCAGCTCGCGCTTCTGGCGATTGCTCGTGAGGGCCGCGGGAACGGAGCCCGGGTGCAGCACGGCGAGAGGGTGGCGGTCGAATGTCACGACGGCCGAGACGAGATCTCGCGCTCGAGCGACGTCTTCGAGGGCATTGATCACCGCGCGGTGCCCCAGGTGCACCCCGTCGAACTTGCCGATCGTCACAGCCGAGGGCCCGAACCCCGGCGGGACTTGGTCGACGCCCGCGAAGAACTCCACGGCGCTCAGGCGTCCTGGACGGCCGGATCGTCGACGGCGACCTCAGCGTTGTGTCCGGGGCGCGTGTGGCGCAGCCAGAGCATTCCGAGAATGGGGAGCACGAGAGGCACGAAGCCGTAGCCGATGCCGAAGTAGCTCCACACGGTGGCGTGATCGGAATGCGCATACTGCGAGCTCGGAACGAACACCGACGGGTCGATGATCGACAGCAGGCCCACGAGCACGACGCCGACGAATTCGAACGAGATCGTCGCCCACGCGATGGCGTACCAGCGACGCCCGGGCATGATCAGCGCGACGGTCGCCATGATGTAGATGACACCGGAGAGGGCGCTGAGCGAGTAGGCGAGCGGAGCCTGGTCGAACTGCGTGCTGATCTGGAACACCGACCGTGCGGTCGCCGCAAGAGCGAGGATCGCGTAGACGGCGATAAGGACGCGGCCGATGCCGACTGCTCGTGTTGAAGTCTTCTGAACCATCACGTCCAAGGATATGGCCCCGGCGGCATTCGGGGTGACCGGTGCGCCCGCGACTCAAGCTCAAGTCCTAATGGACGGGCGTGACGCAGGGCGGTTACCTCGTCGCGCGGAACTAAGCAGTCCAGATCTGGAGCATGCGGACGATCATCACGGCGACCGCGAACGCGCCTGCCCCCATGACGACGTTGCTCCAGCGCGATCGGTCGACGAGCGCCCACACTACCGCCAGAGGGGGAAGCAGCAGGGCGACCACGAGGTAGATGTAGAACTCGACGACGCTGCCGGTCGCCTGGTTGCCCACGAACGGTGCGACGATCGCGACCACCAGCTGCACCAGCAGGAGCACCTCGATCAGCGCCATCGCGCCGACGGTGTAGTCGTTGGGCTGGCGCTTGGACAACCCCATGACGATGCAGAAAAGGGCGACGGCGGTGGCGATTCCCGCTTGCACCCAGGTGAACCAGTCGATCATGCGTGTACCTCGTCGGTGGGAAAGTTGATGATCGGCTTGGCGCGCCCGTGAGTCACCGAGACGAGCCCAAGAAGGCGGCCCTCGGGGGTGATCGCGGCGACGGGGCCAGGCGTGTCGTCGCGCTGGACCTCGAGCTTCTTGCCGTGGCCGAGGTCGATGGTCTGCTGGGCATCGAGCTGGAGGACGTCGAACAGGATCCTGGCCACGTCTGCGGGCTTTTGCAGGCGGGCATCCACGGCGTCGGCATCGAGGTCGTCGACGGCCACGCTTCCGTCGACGTCGAACGGGCCGATTCGCGTGCGCCGCAGGGCGGTCAGATGCCCACCGACTCCCAGAGCCGACCCGAGGTCGCGCGCCAGAGCCCTGATGTATGTGCCCGAGGTGCAATCCACCACGACGTCCAGGTCGATCACCGGTGTGCCCTCATGGGTTGCGTCTCGCCGCTCGACGACGTCGAAGCGCGAGACGGTCACCGGTCGGGCCTTGAGCTCGACGTCGATGCCCTGCCTGGCGAGGTCGTAGGCACGTTTGCCGTCGACTTTGATGGCGCTGACGGTCGTGGGCACCTGCAGGATGTCGCCGGTCAACGGTGTCATGGCCTCGAGGATCCGATCGCTCGCCAGGTCGGCAGCCCCGGTCACCGAGAGCACCTCGCCGTCGGCATCGTCACTCGTGGTCGACACACCGAGCCGGATCGTCGCCTCGTAGGTCTTGTCGAGGCCCACGACGAACGTCAGGAGCCGCGTCGAGGAGTTGATGCCGACGACCAACAGGCCTGTCGCCATTGGGTCGAGCGTGCCGGCATGGCCGACCTTGCGCGTATCGGCCGCCTTGCGCACCCGGGAGACGACGCCGTGGCTCGTGATGCCCTGCGGCTTGTCGACGAGAAGAATGCCGCTGTTCACGGGGCCCGAGTCTACCGGCTGCCCGAGGTGGTCAGCAGGCGTCGTCGAACAGGCGGCGCGGGTGCTCGGGGTCGGTGTTGTCGATGACGGCCTGCGCGCGACGGCGACCCGCGGGGCTCCGGTCGGCGGTCTCGCCGCCCTCGACCCAGACGGAGTAGTTCCAGAGCACCGACAATTCGTCGCGACCGCGAAGAGCGTCGTCGACGATCAGGACGGAATCGTCGGGGCCTGTCACCCAGGTCGATTCGAACTCCCGGTCGGCCGCGGCGTCGAACGCCGCGGGCACCCAGGACGCGCTGCCGCCGAGGCGGAACGGCTCGATCAACATGCGGCGGAGCTTGGAGACATCGACGGCGCGATCGTCTTGCAGGCGCTCCCGCTCGGCGCGCGGCAGCAGGAAGTCGCGCAGCGAGGCGCGGAACCCGGCGTGACCGGCCTCGGCCACTGCCTGGACCAGGTCGTCCGCAAACGCCCCCGCAGCCTCGCTGTCGGGCCCGTCGACCGCGATGAACGTGCGCCCCCGCCCGTAGTTGTGGAGGATCTCGTCCGCCAACGCGCGAACGGTGTCTTTTTTCTCGGGTGCCCAACGGATCATGCGGCAAAGCCTAGGCTCGTCGAGTGACAATCTCCCCCGCGATCGTGGCCTGGTTTCGTGAGAACGGCCGCGACCTGCCGTGGAGGCGGCCCGGCTTCTCTCCATGGGGCACACTCGTCAGCGAATTCATGCTGCAGCAGACGCCCGTGGTCCGCGTCATCCCGAAGCTCGAAGCGTGGCTGGAGCGCTGGCCCACCCCGGCAGCACTGGCCTCCTCCCCCGCCTCGGAGGCGGTCCGCGCGTGGGACCGCCTCGGCTATCCCCGGCGCGCCCTCAACCTGCACGCCTGCGCCGTCGCCATCACCGATCAGCACGGCGGGGAGGTGCCCTCCGACGTCGACGCACTCCTCGCCCTGCCCGGCATCGGCGACTACACCGCTCGGGCCATCGCCACCTTCGCCTTCGGGCTGCGTGTTCCCGTCGTCGACACCAACGTTCGCCGCGTGCTCACCCGAGCCGTCGAGGGTCGGGCCGAGCCGGCCTCGCCGAACGCCAAGCACGATCTCCCCCTCATGGAGTCGCAGCTACCGGACGACCTGGCCCTGGCCCACGACACCAACGCCGGCGTCATGGAGCTCGGCGCCCTCGTCTGTGTGGCACGAAACCCGCGCTGCGACGACTGCCCGCTGCGCGATCAGTGCGCGTGGGTGCTGGCGGGCAAGCCGGCGCACGAGGGGCCCGCTCGACGCACACAGAAGAAGTACGAGGGGTCGGATCGCCAGGTGCGCGGACGGATCCTCGGTGAACTGCGCGCCAGCGACATCCCTGTCACGGCCGCCGAAGTCGATGCCGTCTGGCCCGACGCGGCGCAGCGGGCGCGAGCGCTCGCGAGCCTGCTGCGCGACGGGCTCGTGACGGGCTCAGCGGCAGCGGGCTACACGCTGCCGGAATGACGAAACCCGCACGATCGGCGCAACCACCCCGGCTATGCGGAGGGTCTGTGCCGATTGTGCGGGCCTGGGCCGATCGTGCGGGTCTGGGCCGCTAGCGCGGGTCTCAGCCCTTAACTCTCGGCCTGGCGCTCGTCGGGCTCGTCGTCGGCGATCTCGCGCGGCTTGACGTACGGATCTTCGTCGCCCGCGTACTTCGCCGACGACGCCAGCGACTGGGCCGCAGCGTCGCGCTCGCGTGCCTCGATCAGGAGCGCGTCGATCGCCGCTGCGTTCTCGGGGATGCCATCGGGGATGAACTCGAGCGACGGCGTCAGTCGAGCTGTGATGTTCTTGCCGACCTCGGTGCGGAACATGCCCGTCGCCGACTTGAGAGCCGCAGCCGTGTCGGCCCGCTCCTCGTCACTGCCATAGACCGTGTAGAAGATCGAGGCGTGCTGCAGATCGCCCGTGACCTTCACGTCGGTGATGGTGACGAAACCGATGCGCGGATCTTTGATTCCGCGCTCGAGACGTCGGGCGACGATCTGCTGAATGCGATCGGCCATCTTGCTGGCGCGCTGTGCGTCGACCATGGTGTGCTTCTTTCTTCGTGCCGGGAACGGGCCCGCTGGATCGAAGGATCCGGCGGGCCCGCTCTATTGCTCTCGTGAGAGGCGCTGCCACACGTTAGACGCGGGGCTTCTCGACCATCTCGGTGGTTTCGATCTCGTCGCCGATCTGGATGTCGTTGAACTTTCCGAGACCGATACCGGCCTCGAAGTCAGTCCGCACCTCGGTGACGTCGTCTTTGAAGCGACGCAGCGAGTCGATGGCCAGACCGTCGGCGATAACGACACCGTCGCGGATGACCCGCGCCTTGGCGTTGCGCGTGATCGTTCCGGACCGGACGATGACACCGGCGATGTTTCCGACCTTGGAGGAGCGGAAGATCTCGCGGATCTCGGCGACACCCGACTGGACCTCTTCGAACTCGGGCTTGAGCATGCCCTTGAGAGAGTTCTCGATGTCTTCGATCGCGGCGTAGATGACCGAGTAGAAGCGGATGTCCACTCCTTCTCGAGCAGCACGCTCGCGCGCCTTCGTGTCGGGCCGAACGTTGAACCCGATGATGACGGCGTTGTCGACCGTTGCGAGGTTGACGTCGCTCTCAGTGACGGCACCCACACCACGGTGGATGATGCGCAGCTGCACGCTGTCGTCCACCTCGATCTTGAGCAGCGACTCTTCCAGTGCCTCGACGGCACCGGAGACGTCACCCTTGATGATGATGTTGAGCGCTTCGACCTTGCCCTCTTCGAGTGCGCGGGTGAAGTCTTCGAGCGAGATGCGCTTGCGGGCCTTGGCCAGCTGGGCGTTGCGCTCGACGGCTTCGCGCTTCTCGGCGATCTGACGAGCCGTGCGGTCTTCTTCTGTGACGAGGAAGGTGTCGCCGGCACGAGGAACGCTCGAAAGGCCCTGCACCTGAACCGGACGCGAGGGGTAGGCCTCGTCGACCGGGTCGCCGTTCTCGTCCATCATGGCGCGGACGCGGCCATAAGCCGTTCCGGCCACGATGGCGTCTCCGACCCGGAGGGTACCGGACTGGATGAGGACGGTTGCGACGGCACCGCGACCCTTGTCGAGTCGCGCCTCGATTGCGATACCACGAGCATCTTTATCGGGGTTCGCACGCAGGTCGAGACCGGCGTCGGCGGCGAGAAGAACCGCCTCGAGCAGCTTGTCGATGTTTTTGTGATCGCGAGCCGACACGTCGACGAACATCACGTCTCCGCCGTACTCCTCAGCGACCAGACCGTATTCGGTCAGCTGCTGACGGACCTTCGCCGGGTTGGCACCGTCTTTATCGATCTTGTTGACCGCGACCACGATCGGCACGCCGGCCGCCTGGGCGTGGTTCAGGGCCTCGACCGTCTGCGGCATGATGCCGTCGTCAGCCGCCACCACGAGGATCGCGATGTCGGTGACCTGGGCACCACGAGCACGCATGGCGGTGAACGCCTCGTGACCCGGTGTGTCGATGAAGGTGATGGCGCGTTCGACGCCCTCGTGCGGAGCCCACACCTGGTAAGCACCGATGTGCTGCGTGATGCCACCGGCTTCGCCGGCGACCACGTTGGCATTGCGGATCGCGTCGAGGAGGCGCGTCTTACCGTGGTCGACGTGACCCATGACCGTGACGACGGGGGGACGGATCTCGAGAACGGATTCGTCTTCGTCGTCGAGCTCCTGCTCGAGGTCGATGTCGAAGCCCTCGAGGAGCTCCTTGTCTTCGTCTTCGGGCGAGACGACCTGGATCGAGTAGCCGAGCTCTTCGCCCAGCACCTCGAACGTGGCCTCGTCGAGCGACTCAGTCGCCGTCGCCATCTCACCGAGGTGGAACAGCACGGTGACCAGGTTGCCGGGGCTGGCATCGATCTTGTCGGCGAAGTCGGAGATCGACGCGCCGCGGCGCAGTCGGACTACCGTCTTGCCGTCACCGCGGGGAACGCTGACGCCACCGAGCGACGGCGCCTGACGCATCTCGAATTCGGCCCTCTTCGTCCGCTTCGACTTGCGTGCCTTGCTCTTGCCGCCACCGCGACCGAATGCACCAGCGGTACCACCACCGGGGCCACGGCCGCGACCGCCGCCACCGCCGCCGGCAGGGCGCGGAGCGCCGAAGCCGGGACGGAAACCACCGGGAGCACCAGCACCTGCGCCAGCACCGGCTGCACCGGGACGCTGGAAACCGCCGCCACCGGGACGACCGCCGGCACCGGCCGGACGCTGGCCGAAGCCGCCGGGTCGAGCGGGGCCGCCGGGACGAGGAGCACCCGGACGGGGAGCACCGGGACGAGGAGCCTGCGGGCGCGGGCCCGCTGCTCCGCCGGGACGGGGCATGCCGGCCGCGGGAGCGCCGGTACCGCCCGGACGAGGAGCGCTCGGGCGCCCCATGCCCTGGTTGGACGAGTAGGGGTTGTTGCCGGGGCGCGGGGCGCCGGGGCGGGGCCCACCGGGAGTCGGGGCGCCCTTGGCCGCGGCCGGCGCATCGACGTCGGCCTTGGGGGCGTTACGAGCGGCCTCGGCCTGAGCCTGACGCTCGGCGACGGTGAGCGGGGCCGGGGTCACGACGGCGTCGGCCGCAGGGGCCTCGGCAACGGGAGCCTCGGCGGGGGCGACGGTCTCTTTGGGAGCCGCCGGGCCGGGGGTCGGCGCAGCCGGGCGAGGAGCGCCCGGGCGAGGGCCGCTCGAAGCGGGAGCCTTGGTGGGCGTCGCCGCCGCGGCGGCCGGAGCCTTGGCCGCGGGGGCATCGGCCGGCTTGGCCTGCCCGGCGAACGCAGCGCGGAGCTTGCGTGCGACGGGGGGCTCGATGCTTGAAGACGGGCCCTTGACGAACTCGCCCATCTCTTTCAGCTTCTCGAGCGCGATCTTGCTTTCAATACCGAGCTCGCTTGCGATCTCGTGTACGCGTGGTTTAGCCACTGTTCTCCTGTCTCGGGCCTCCACCCGGATAGGAGGAAGCCATTAGTGCTGGACGCAACTCATTTCGAGGTGCTCATTAGTTGTCCATAAGCCGATCAGCCTGTTCTTTCGGCGGCCGGGCGAGGTGCCCGGACGCGTGGTCGTAAGGGTTCTTACGGGAGGGATGATTCGTTGGGGTTGTTGACGCTCTGCTCGTGCCGTTGCAGGTAGAGGAGCAAGTCGCCAGTGTCGGGTTCTGCGTCGAGCCGGAGCGCTCGGCGAAAAGCCTTGCGCCGGACGGCCGTCTCGTAGGCCTGCATCGTTGGCATCAACCAGGCACCCCTGCCCGGTTCGGTGGCCGACGCATCTGCGATAACGCGGCCATCTCGGGCGACGACCCTCAAGAGAGAGGACCGTGGAGCGCGCGTTCGAGTACCGATGCACGTTCTGACGGATTTCATACTACTCCCCTGAGCCCGTGGCGCCAGGGACGCCACGGGCGAACGAACTCGATTATCTGCAGATCGAATCGGTCGACGGCCTCAGTCTTCGAGGATCGAGTCGGGCTGGATGTCGATGCGGGCACCCGTCAACTTTGCCGCCAGACGGGCGTTCTGCCCCTCCTTGCCGATGGCCAGCGACAGCTGATAGTCGGGTACGAGGGCCCGGACGGCCTTAGTGGCGGCGTCGATCACGAAAGCGCTCGACACCTTGGCGGGCGAAAGAGCGCTGGCGACGAACGTCGGCAGGTCGGGCGAGTAGTCGACGATGTCGATCTTCTCGTTGTTCAGCTCGGCCGTGACCGCGCGCACTCGCTGACCGAGCTCGCCGATGCAGGCACCCTTTGCGTTCACACCGGGCTCTGTCGCACGAACGGCCATCTTGGTGCGATGGCCCGCCTCGCGAGCGAGCGAGACGATCTCGACGACGCCCGACGCGATCTCGGGGACCTCGAGTGCGAAGAGCTTCCGCACCAGCGAGGGGTGGGTGCGAGAGACCGTCACCGACGGACCCTTCAGACCCTTGGAGACGCTGGTCACATACACGCGAATGCGGGTGCCGTGCGCGTAGTTCTCACCGGGCACCTGCTCTTCGGGAGGCAGGATCGCCTCGAATGAGCCGAGGTCGACGTGGATCATCCGCGGGTTCGGCCCCTGCTGGATGACGCCGGCGACGATCTCGCCCTCGCGCCCCTTGAACTGGCCGAGCACCTTGTCGTCGCCGATGTCGCGGAGACGCTGGTTGATGACCTGCTTCGCTGCGAAGGCAGCGATTCGGCCGAAGTCGTCGGGCGTCTCGATCGCCTCTCCGACGACCTCGCCGTTCTCGTCGCGCTCGATCGAGAAGACGGAGACATGACCGGTCTTGCGGTCGAGCTCGACACGGGCGGACGGCGTCGACGGGTGAGAGTCGGCGCCCTCGGACTGGTCTTCGTGCTTGAGGTAGGCCGTGAGGATGGCCTGCTCGATGATCTGCACCAGTTCATCGAAGGGAATCTCGCGTTCGCGCTCCATGAGTCGCAACACGCCAAGGTCGATATCCACTTGGAAAGCCTCCTTTTTAATTGTCGCGAATGTGGCGGTGGCCGATTCGCAGACCTCAGCCTACCGGGTGGGAGGGAGAAGGCCGAACAGCGGGAGTGGAGGGCGGCGGGCATGGCAGATGCCCGGGTTCACGACGCTGAAGGGTCGCTCCGCTCCCTTCGGACTCCCCGAGGAGGAGGGCTCAAAGCGAAGGGTCGCTTCGCTGCCTTCGCCCGAGCCTAGGCGCGGGGCGCAGTCAGCGCGGCGACGGCCTCGGCGATCGGCACCGGCGTGCGCTCGCCCGTGCGGCGATCCCAGAGCTCGACGATGCCCTCACCGGCGCTCCGACCGACCACGACGATCTGCGGGACTCCCAGCAGCTCGGCGTCACCGAACTTGACCCCGGGCGACACCTTCGGACGGTCATCGAAGAGCACGTCGAGTCGAGCGCCCTCGAGCGCCGACACCAGCTCTTCGGCGACCTCGTAGACCACCGCGTCTTTGCCGGTCGCGACGACGTGGACGTCGAACGGTGCGACGTTCTCGGGCCAGATCAGGCCCTTGGCGTCGTTGTTCGACTCGGCGATGATGGCGAGGATCCGCGTCACTCCGATGCCATACGACCCCATCGTGACGGTCACCTGCTTGCCATTCTCGTCGAGCACCTTCAAGCCGAGCGCTTCGGCGTACTTGCGGCCCAACTGGAACACGTGGCCGATCTCCATGCCACGAGCCGTCTCGATCGGGCCGGAGCCATCGGGAGCGGGGTCGCCCTCACGCACCTGGGCGGCCTCGATGACGCCGTCGGCTGCGAAGTCGCGACCCATGACGAGGCCGGAGACGTGCACGCCCTCGGCGTTGGCTCCGGTGACCCAGGCGCTGCCCGAGACGATGCGGGGGTCGACGTAGTAGCGGATCCTGCTCTCGGATTCTGCGCCGAGCACCTGCGGCCCGATGTAGCCCTTAACCAGCACGGGGTTCTTCGCGAAGTCTGCTTCGCCCGCCGCCTCCACCTCGGCCGGTTGGAAGGCAACCTCGAGGCGCTTCATGTCGACATCGCGATCACCGGGAAGCCCGACGGCAACGATCTCACGGGTGCCGTCGAGGTGCGTCAGGGCCACGATGACGTTTTTGAGGGTGTCGGATGCCGACCACTCCCCCGTCGCCCGCGGGTGGGCAGTGTTCATGTGGGCGACGAGCGTCGCGATCGTCGGAGTGTCGTGCGGCTCGAGCTCGGTCGCGGGTGCGAGACCCTCGATGGGAATGCTGTCGGGGACGATCGTCGTGAAGGCCTCGACGTTGGCCGCGTAGCCGCCCGCCGAACGGACGAACGTGTCTTCGCCGACAGGGGTCGGGTGCAGGAACTCCTCGCTGCGGGAACCGCCCATGGCACCGGCATCGGCCTTGACGATGACGTACTCGAGCCCGAGGCGCGCGAAGATCCGCTCGTAGGCGTCGCGCTGCTTCTGGTAGCTCGCGTCAAGACCGGCATCCGACGCATCGAACGAGTAGGCGTCTTTCATCGTGAACTCGCGGCCGCGCAGGAGACCGGCGCGGGGGCGTGCCTCGTCGCGATACTTGTCTTGGATCTGGAACAACGTCAGGGGCAGGTCTTTGTACGACGAGTAGAGGTCTTTGACGAGGAGCGTGAACGCCTCTTCGTGCGTCGGCGCCAGCAGCAGGTCGGCGTCTTTGCGGTCTTTCAGACGGAACATGCCCTCGCCGTACTCCGACCACCGGCCGGTAGCCTCGTAGGGCTCACGGGGCAGGAGGGCGGGAAAGTGCACCTCTTGAGCGCCGGCGGCCTGCATCTCGTCGCGGATGATGGCCTCGATTTTCGCCTTCACCTTGAGACCGAGCGGCAGCCACGCGAAGATGCCCGGGGCCTGTCGGCGGATGTAGCCGGCGCGCACGAGCAGGCGGTGGCTGGTCACCTCGGCGTCG
Source organism: Frondihabitans sp. PhB161 (assembly GCF_003814635.1). NCBI lineage: Bacteria > Bacillati > Actinomycetota > Actinomycetes > Micrococcales > Microbacteriaceae > Frondihabitans > Frondihabitans sp. PhB161. Next base: position 399,784 of record NZ_RKQW01000004.1, on the reverse strand, counting down.
GAGGGATCTTCACGAAGCGTGCGGACGAAGAGCTGAGAAAGACGAGTGGTCACGCGCCAAGCCTAGCGAGGCCGAGACCGGGCCATCGCGCCCGCTACCAGGGCTTGCCGGAGTAATCGCCGTCGTTCTGGTCGAATTGCCGGTTGCGATCGTTGTTCTCCTGCTGCTGCTTTTGGGCGTCGCCGTTCTGCTGCTGCAACTGGTCGAGCGGGTCTTTGCCGGTGCTACCAGACGAGCCGTCGCCGTCTTGGCTGTCGCCCTGACCGGAACCGTTGGACCCTGACCCGGAGTCACCTTGGCCGTTCTGGTCGCCCTGCCCCTGGTCACCCTGGTTCGAGCCGCCCTGCCCTTGGCCGCCGTCTTCTCCGCCGGAGCCCTGCTGCTTCTGCTGAAGGCGCGCCTTCTCGTCGTCGAGCGGCTTCTTGGTGGGAGGGGTTCCGGCTCCGTCGGAGTTGTCGAAGCAGCCGTCGGGCGAAGCGTCGATTAGTGCGAGGGCCTCGGTGTAGAACTTCGCCGAGCTCGTCTGGTCGCCGTCGAGGCGCGCGCTGTCGCCCTGTTGCTCGACGACGAGCGCGAGGTTGGTACGGATCTTGCAGACCGCCCGGACGTTCGCGACCGGCACCAGCTGCAGAGCCCGCTCGAACTCACCACGGGCATCGACGATCACACCGACCCCGGCGAGCCCGGTGCCGCGCTCGAAGTGGCGTACCCACGGCTCGATGACGTTGACGGGAGCGAGGCCGTCGCTGATGGTCGTGGTCTGCTCGTAGGCACCGCGATCGTACGTCGCCTGAGAGAGCGCGGCCAAGGTGGGCAGGCTGAGCAGCTTGAGTGCCACCAGCACGATCAGAACCACGGGAACGAGCGACCACCAGAGGAGTCGACGGCGATACCGCCGACGGTAGGCGGCGAGGTCGGCCGGAACCTGCGGCTCCGAGACGTCGTCGATGCCGTCGGGCGGCGGGGGCGGTGCGACCTGCGGCAGAAGTGTCGTGCTCATCGGCGAACACCTCCGGCCGGTCGCGTTCTCGACTGGGCGCGACTGCCGACGCGGGCCGGGCGGATGTCGCCGAGAGCGCGGGTGACGACGGCGATCTCGACGAAGAGGAGGAGGAAGAGAGGAATGGCGAGGATCCAGTACAGGTCGCGGGTGTTCTCCGTGCGTCCCGCAGAACTCACCACGTGGCCCTTCTTCTCGTCGTCGACGACGGAGGCGAGCGATGCACCCGACTCGCGGTGCAGATAGGGCACGCCAAGCTGGGAGGCGATGGCTTCGAGGTTGGGCTGGTCGATCTTCGAGACCGCATCGGGCGAACCGGCTGCGGTCCGGTCTTGGATGTACCCCTTCTGCGAGTACTGGTCTCCGTAGCCGTCGAACACCTTCATGCGGCCACCGGCCGCCGTGCCGTACCCGAGTACTCCCCCGCCGTCGGTGGCGTTGCGCGCCGAAGCGAACGAACCGGGTGCCGCCTCGACCGTCTGCTCGCCGTCGCCGAGGTAGTAGACGACGTTCGCGCGTCGGGGGTCGCTCTTGTGAGCGGCCTCGAGCTTTTCGGTCAACAGCGACGACGCCTCTGAGATGGTGCTCCCGTGCGAATAGGTCGTGATCTCCTGTCGCATCGCCTTCACCGTCGAGACGACGGCGGAGGAATCGTCGGTGAGGGGCACGCGCTGCAGGGCGTCGGAGTCGAAGGTGATCAGCGAGAAACGGGCCCCCGCGAGCTCGCCCGTGAGAGCCTCGATGTCGCCCCGCATCCCGTCGAGGCGCGGCTTGGAGCCGTTCCAGTCTTCGGCTGCCGAACTCGACGTGGTGTCGACGACGAAGAACACGTTCAACTCGGCCACCGAGGCCTGCGAGGTGCCGCCCGGGATTCCGGGGCGTGCGGCGATGACCATCAGAAGCGCCACGACCACCCCGCGACGGACCCAGGCGAGCGCCAGACGGCGACTTGACCGCTCGGCGACGATGCGCCAGGCGACGAAACCGAGGAGGACCACGGCAGCGATGACGAGCACTGGAAAGGGAAGCACGGGCTTGAAGACGAGGAAGTTCACAGGCGCACCCTCCAGAGCAACCCCAGCGCACCGATCACAAGCAGTAGAGCGGCGATGGCGAAGGGCGCCGGGTGATCCGCGATGACGAGACGCTTGGCACCCGTGAAGAGCCCGGCCTCCTGTGCGCCGATCTTCTGGACGATCGACGGGACCGTGTCGCTCGACGACAGCCCGTAGAAGCCACCCCCGGTGGAATCGACCGCTGTCTTGAGCTCGGTGGCGACCTTGTCGGGCGAGCCGTCGGCCGAGTAGTCGACCGGATCGATCGCGTAGACGCGCACGTCACGCTTCTTGGCGAGGGCGGCACCCTGCGTGAGCGTCAGGATCGGGCTTCCGTTGACGTAGTTGTCGGTGGCCAGCACGATCGACTTCGGGCGCTTGCCCGAGTCGTCGCCGTCGAACCCCAGTACGCACGACGCGAGACCGTCTCCGATCAGCGAGGCGCCCTGGCCGAGGTCGGTGCCCGTCCAGTAGCGAAGTCCGCTCTCCCCCTGCGACCGGAACGAGTCGCGGTAGCTCGTGAGCTGGCTGCGCACGTAGTCGTAGTCGTCGGTGAGCGGAAAGACCTGCACGGCCGAACTGTCGAAGACCGTCAACCCGATCCGCTCGCCGTCGAGCCCCTTGGCGAGCGTGGCGAAGGTGTCGACGATGCGCGCGTCGACGTCGGTCATCGAGCCGGACACGTCGAGGCAGAGCATGATGTCGCGCTTGTACGACTGAGGCTCGACGACGTCGCGACTGGCCACGCGGGAGGAGAGCAGCACTCCCGCACCGGAGGCGACGACCACCACGACGAGCAGGGCGGACAGGAGCGCTCGGTACCGACGGAGGACGCGGCGGTACTCCGGCAGCTCGGTGAGCCGCTCGCTGTGAGCGACGGGGGTTCCGTCGCGGTGGAGCCGCTCGCGAGTGCGGCGGCGCCAGCGGACGTAGACGAAGGCGCCGACAATGGCGGCACCGATGGCCGCGAGGGGCATCCACCAGAAGATCAGCTCCACGAGTGCACCACCTGACGCGCCTCGGCGATCGCGGCATCGGGATCTCCCGGGTGCTGCTTCTGGAAGGCGGGCGGGTAATAACGCTCCACTGCGCGAGTCACCGACGGCAACGGCGTGCGACGGAGGTCGTCGAGCGTCATGACCTGCGCGTCAACCCCGGCCGCCTCGGAGGCGAAGAAGCGGAGCAGCAGGCTGAGGCGGCTGTGCACGGCACGCTCGTCGAGACGCCCTGCAGAGGACTCCGACCCGACCTCGTCGATCATGGCGGAGTACTTCCGTTGGAGTTCATGGAGATCGACCCGAGGTGCCGGGCCCTCGACAACCGGCCGAGGGACTCTCGTCGCAGAGAAGCGCACGACGAAGACGTACCAGGCGGCGACGAGCGCCAGGAGGAGGACTCCGACGACGAGATAGAGCACCCAGCGGTCGTACTGGGTGGGGCCGAAGAAGCCCCTATCGCCCAGCACGGCGCTGCTTCTCGAGAAGGGTGAACAGGCCGGCGACAACCTCGCCCTGTGATGCGACGCGGTGGCTCGTGACGCCCAGCTGACGCAACTCGTGCTCGGTCGCCTCGACGGTCGTGGCCGCCGTCTGCTCGAAGAGGACCTGGAGCGATCGATTGGAGCGCACGTACGCCGGAAGCGCCGCCACCTCCTGCACGTCGTAGACCGGCGCGCCCATGGTCGCGCGGCGCATGAGGTCGGCATCCCCGATCGTCAGCCAGAGGAGTTCGTGGCGGACGCGGAGCCGACGCAGTGCGGAAACGTGCTCGTCGGTGAGTCGCCCGTCGTCGGTGACGATGAGGATCATCGAACGGGTGGTCAGTCGGCGAGCAACGTGCTCGAGCAGCCCCAGGACGTCGCTGTGGGGAGCATCGAGAGTGATGCGCTCGTCGACGACGCGCAGGAGGCGCTCGAGATGCTCGTCTTTCTGGCCGGACGGAAAACTTTGGACGCCGCTCTCGTCGCCGACCACGAGCGAGACGACGTCGCCGTGACCGGTGGCGATCGACGCCAGAGCGCCCGCCGCCATGATGGCGATATCTTTTTTCGCTTCCCCGCTCTCGGCGGTGGCCGCCATGTTGCGGCCGGTGTCGACAACGAGCACCAGGCTGTGCCGACGCGACGCGATGTAGCGCTTGACGAGGGGCTCGCCGTGTCGCGCGGTCGCCTTCCAGTCGATGTCTTTCACCTCGTCGCCGGGGACGTAGGCGCGCAGATCGTCGAAGTCGTGGCTTCGACCCCGGTGAACCGACGCGTAGCCGCCCTCGAGCAGGTCGAGGGTTTTGCGAGTCGCGAAGAGGCTCATCTTCGTCTTCACCCGGAACAGGAGGCCCGCCATGAAGCTACGGCGTCTGAACGGCGCCGAAGATGGCGTCGATGATCGTCTCGGGGCGCACCTCGTCAGCTGCGGCTTCGTAGCCGAGGATCAACCGGTGCCGGAGAACGGAGTGCCGCAGATGCTTGACGTCTTCGGGGATGACGTAGTCACGCCCATTCAGGATCGCAAGGGCACGGGCGGCCCGGGTGAACGCAATGCTGGCGCGGGGGCTCGCCCCGAACTGCACGTAGTCGGCCATCGTTCCGGGGATGTAGCCCTGCGGATGCCGGGTGACGTAGATGACCTGGACGATGTAGTTGACGATCGACTGGTCGATGTAGACGCGCTTGGCGACGTCTTGCAAGAACGTCACGTCGTCGAGGTGGACACCCGTCGACTCGGCCGCCGAGTTGTCGTCGTACACGCCCGTCTCGATCCGACGGATGACCTCGGCCTCTTCGGCCGGCGACGGGTAGTCGAGGATCTCTTTCAGAAGGAACCGGTCGAGCTGTGCCTCGGGCAGCTGGTACGTGCCCTCCTGCTCGATGGGGTTCTGCGTCGCGAGCACCAGGAACGGTTTGGGGAGCTTGTAGACCGTGCCGCCGATCGACGTCTGCTGCTCTTGCATGGCCTCGAGCATGGCGCTCTGCGTCTTGGCACTCGACCGGTTGATCTCGTCGAGCAGCACGAAGTTGGAGTGCACGGGGCCGAGCTGGGTCACGAACGTCGACGACTGGGCGTCGTAGATCTGTGTGCCCGTGATGTCGCTGGGGAGCAGGTCGGGGGTGCACTGGATTCGCCGGAAGCTCGCGTCGACCGCCTGCGCCAGTGTCTGGGCGGCGGTGGTCTTGGCAAGGCCGGGCACACTCTCGAGGAGGACGTGACCACCCGTGATCAACGCGATCAGAAGCGACTCGCGAAGACCCTCTTGCCCGACGACCTTGGCCGCGAACGCCTTCGACACCCGGGCGACGACCTCACCCGCGCGCTCGAGCTCGGCAGCGCTGACGGGGGCTGCATCGGCAGCCGTGACAGGAGCAGCCGTGACAGGAGCAGCGTCGGTAGCAGTCACCCCGTCGGCCGGAGACTCGGGAGTGGTCGTCGCGGCGTCGGTCACGCGGTGATGACCTCCGGCGAGCCGAGCTCACCCGGGGGCATCTCGGCGGCGAGACGGTTGGCCTCGCGGATGAGCGTCTCGACGATCTGGTCTTCAGGGACGGTCGCGATGACCTCGCCCTTGACGAAGATCTGGCCCTTGCCGTTGCCCGAAGCCACACCGAGGTCGGCGTCGCGCGCCTCGCCCGGACCGTTGACGACGCAGCCCATGACGGCGACGCGGAGCGGCACGGTCATGCCCTCGAGGCCATCGGTGACGTCGTTGGCGAGCTTGTAGACGTCGACCTGAGCGCGACCGCAGCTGGGGCAGCTGACGATCTCGAGCTTGCGCTCGCGCAGGTTGAGCGACTGGAGGATCTGCAGACCGACCTTGACCTCTTCGGCGGGCGGAGCGCTGAGCGAGACACGGATGGTGTCGCCGATGCCCTCCGAGAGGAGGATGCCGAAGGCGGTCGCGCTCTTGATGGTGCCCTGGAACGACGGGCCGGCCTCGGTGACACCGAGGTGAAGCGGCCAGTCGCCTCGCTCGGCGAGCAGGCGGTAGGCCTTGACCATGACGATGGGGTCGTTGTGCTTCACCGAGATCTTGAAGTCGTGGAAGTCGTGCTCTTCGAAGAGACTTGCCTCCCACACAGCGCTCTCGACAAGCGCCTCGGGGGTCGCGCGACCGTATTTCTGCATGAGGCTCGGCTCGAGCGAACCGGCGTTGACGCCGATGCGGATCGAGACGCCCGCGGCCTTGGCGGCGGCGGCGATCTTGCCGACCTGATCGTCGAACTTGCGGATGTTGCCCGGGTTGACGCGAACTGCGGCGCACCCGGCGTCGATCGCCGCATAGACATAGTTGGGTTGGAAGTGGATGTCGGCGATCACCGGGATGTTGCTCTTCTTCGCGATGATCGGCAGCGCTTCGGCGTCGTCACGGCTCGGCACGGCGACACGCACGATGTCGCACCCGGAGGCCGTCAGCTCGGCGATCTGCTGGAGCGTCGCGTTGATGTTCGTCGTCGGGGTCGTACACATCGACTGGACGCTGACGGGGGCGCCGCCACCGACGAGCACCTTGCCGACCTTGATCTGACGCGTCTTACGACGCGGGGCAAGGGTTTCGGGGATTTTGGGCATTCCGAGATTGACTGCAGGCACGTTTCACATCGTAAGCCCGACGCCCGACAATCGGCTCGACGGCGAGGCCGGTCTCTCGAACGCTCAGCCGATCGAGATCGGGTTGACGATGTCGGCGTAGAAGAGCAGCAGGCTCATGGCACCGAGGATGGCGACCACGGCGAAGGTCAGGGGGATCACCTTGGCCGTATCGACGGGCCCCGGATCCTTGCGTCCGAAGAGCTTCGCGAAGAAGCGACGCACGCCCTCGATGATGGCTCCCGCGACATGGCCGCCGTCGAGCGGCATGAGCGGAATAAGGTTGAAGACGAAGAGCGCGACGTTCAGCGAGGAGAGCAGACCCACCAGCACACTGGCGCGGTCGAGCACGGGCACCGAGTTTAGGCTCGCCACGTCGCCGGCCATGCGGCCGACGCCCACGACGCTGACCGGGCCGTTGGGGTCGCGCTCTCCGCCGCCGAAGGCCGCCTGCGCCACTCCGATCAGGCGCTGCGGCAGGTTCAGAATCAGGTGGCCGACATTGGCGATGTTGCTGCCGACAGCCGGCAGCACGGCCGACACGGGCGACTGCTGCCGCTCGTAGACCGAGCCGATGCCGACGAACCCGACCTCCTCGGTCTCTTTCGCCCCCGACGAGTCGGTGACGTAGTTGCCGTTCGCGTCGGTCACGTAGCGCTTCGTCAGCAGCGGGGTGATCTCGAGCGTCTCCCGTGCGCCGTCGCGAAGCACGACCATGTCGACCGCCTGGCCCGACGACTTCTGGATGATCGACGTCGACTGATCCCAACTCGAGACGGTCGTGCCGTCGATGCTCAGGATCCGGTCGCCCGCTCGAATGCCAGCCGCGGCCCCGGGCGACTGGGTTGCACCCGCGGGGCACGTCGTCTCGGTCGACCCCGCTGGCAGCACGCACGCCGAGACCGAGCCCACCGTGGTCGTCGGCTGCTGCGTGCCGATGCCGCAGAGCACGACGGCGAACAGAACGATGGCGATGAGCAGGTTCATGACGGGCCCGCCGAGCATGATGACGATTCGCTTCGGCACGGCGAGCCGGTAGAAGGTGCGCTGCTCCTCCCCCTCGTCGACGGTCTCGGCGCTGGCCGTGCGGGCGTCCTGCACGAGGGTCTGGAACACGCCGGTCGTGGCGGTGCGACCCGCCGCGACCCGATGCTGCTCACCCGGTGCGCCGAGGGCGTCTTCCGCGACCTCGGCGGTCCTCTGCGGTGGGAACATGCCCGACATCGAGATGTAGCCGCCGAGGGGGATCGCCTTGACCCCGTACTCGGTTTCGCCCTTTGTGCGCGAGAAGATCGTCGGCCCGAAGCCGATCATGTACTGGCCCACCTTCACGCCAAACGCCTTCGCCGGAATGAGGTGGCCGATCTCGTGCAGGCCGATCGACACGATGAGGCCGACGACGACGATCAGGATGCCGACGATATAGAGCAGGACTGTTTCCACGTAGGGCACAGTACGGGACGGAAGGCATGAACGAGCCGCAAGGTCGCTGTGCCTCGCGGCGGGTCGGCGGATCCTTCGGTCTCTGGACCCGAGCTAGCGGGAGCCGAGGATCCGGTCCGCCGCCGCACGAGCCCAGCGCTCGGCATCGAGCACACCCTCGAGCGTCAGCTCCGCCGGCTCGTGCAGGTCGACCACTGCCCTGATGGTGTCGAGGATGTCGAGGTAGCCGATGCGACCGGCGTGGAAGGCGAGCACGGCCTGCTCGTTGGCGGCGTTGAAGACGGCCGGGAATGTCGCCCCGGCACGGCCGACCTGTTTGGCCAGATCGACCGAGGGGAACGCGACGGAGTCGAGGGGCGCAAACGTCCACTCCGAGGCGGTCGTCCAGTCGAGGGGCCTGCCGACGCCCGGCACGCGGTCGGGCCAGGCCATGCCGAGAGCGATCGGCAGGCGCATGTCGGGCGGCGACGCCTGGGCGATCGTGGAGCCGTCGACGAACTCGACCATCGAGTGGACGATCGATTGCGGATGCACCGTGACGTCGATCCGGTCGTAGTCGATGTCGAACAGCAGATGCGCCTCGATCACCTCGAGACCCTTGTTGACGAGGGTGGACGAGTTGGTGGTGACGACGAGGCCCATGTCCCAGGTGGGGTGAGCGAGGGCTTCTCGCGGTGTGACGTCTTTGAGCTGGTCGCGGGTCCGCCCGCGGAACGGGCCGCCCGACGCCGTCAAGACCAGGCGGCGGACCTCCTGCTGCGTGCCCGAACGGAGTGCCTGTGCGATCGCGGAGTGCTCGGAGTCGACGGGAATGAGCTGACCGGGTGACGCCTTCGCCTTGACGAGGTCGCCGCCGACGATGAGGCTCTCCTTGTTCGCCAGGGCGAGAGTCGCCCCCGATTCGAGGGCGGCCAGGGTCGGACCGAGCCCTACCGAGCCCGTGATGCCGTTCAGCACGACGTCGGTCTCGACGTCGTGGACGAGAGCCACCGACTCGTCGGTGCCGAGAGCCGTGTGCTCGACGCCGAACTTCGCCGCCTGCTCGGCCAGCAGTTCGGCGTTCGTGCCGGCGGAGAGACCGACGATTTCGAACAGGTGCGGGTTGGCTTCGATGACTTCGAGGGCCTGGACCCCGATGGAGCCGGTGGATCCGAGAACGGTAACGCGTCGCATGCAGTCAGCCTATTGCGGGCGGCTGATCGGCCCCGTCTTTGGGTCTTGGCCCCGTCTTTCGGTCTCTGCACCGTCATTGGGCGGTGTTCGCGTCGGAAACCGGTGTCGAGAAATCCGTCTGGCCCTCAGGCCGAGGTGATCAGCCCTGCGCGAGGATGTCGACCACGAAGACGAGCGTGTCGGTTCCCTTGATGCCGGCGGTCGTGTTGCCGGCCGAGCCGTAGCCCTCGCTCGGCGGCACGATCACGACGACCTGCGATCCGATCGTCTGACCGACGATGGCTTTCTTGAAACCGGCGACCACCTTGTCGGTAGAGAACGAGGTGGGCCCGCTCCCCCAGCTCTGGTCGAACACCTCGCCGGTGCGCCAGAGCGTGCCCTGGTACTGCACGGTGACCGTCGCGCCGCTCTTCACGGTGGCGCCGTCGCCCTTCTTGAGCACCTCGAGTTTGAGCGACTTCGGCGCCGTCGTCTTGGGAATCGTGACCGTCGGCTTGCCGTCGGCCGCCAGCTTCACGGCCGGGAATCCGCTCTTCGGCGCCACGGTCGTGCCGGTCGCCTTCGTCGGCACCTTGGACAGGATGTCCATCACGATGACCATGTCGTCGCCGGCAGCGACACCGAGCGACTCGTTGCCGGTCGTGCCGAACATGTCGGCCGAGTCGGCGACCGTCACAGTGCGGGAGCCGACCTGGGCGCAGTGCATCCCATCGACGAGGCCCGCGAGGTAGAGGTCTTTCGAGACCGTGAACTGGGTGGCCGCGGAGCCCGAATAGCCGGCGGTCGAGATCTTCTTGCCGGTCTCGGCGTCGTAGATGGTGAAGGCGACGTCGAGGAGGGTGCCGCTGAGGGCCTTCTCGCCGGATCCTTCGATCACGGTCGACCGCTGGGTCGACGTGACCGACAGGCCCTTGTCGAACTTCACGGTGGGAGCGGCGTCGAGCTTCCCGGTGACCTTTACCGACTTCGACGCAGTACCCGCGGAGGGCGACGCGCACGACGACTGGGTCTCGGCGGCGGCGGTCGACGAGGGGTTCGGGGTCGACGTCGAGGTGGCAGAGGTGCTCGGGGATCCTGAGCAGCCGGCCAGAGCGACGGCGACAGCGGGAACGAGAGCGAGAGCGGCGAAAGCGGAGAGTCTGGGCATCGCCAGCCAGTGTCGCTGAGCTTTCAGGCGGGAAGCTGAGCGTTCGCCACGACGACGGTGGGTTCGTGGCGCACCGGGAAGTTCATCGAGGCGGCGATGAAGCACTTGGCCGACGCCTCCCGGTGCGCCTCTCGCGCCCGCTCGACCATCGACTCGTCGGCCACCGTGACCGTCGGATGCAGCACGACCTCGGTGAAGTGCCCGCCCCCGTCGGACGTCTGCACCATCGTGCCGGTGGCGTCGTCGACGTAGCCGGTGACGACGACGTCGACCGTCGTGCACACCCAGAGGTAGCTCAGCAGGTGGCACTGCGACAGGGCGCCGAGAAGCATCTCTTCGGGGTTCCAGCGATCGACGTCGCCGCGGAACGGCTTGTCGGCCGACCCGAGGATCTCGGGCTTGCCCGTCACGGTCAGCGTGTGATCGCGCCCGTACGAGCGGTAGTCGCGGGTTCCCTCGCCGCGATTGCCCGTCCAGACGGTGTGCAGCGCGTAGGTGTGGTCGATCATGCCGTCAAAGTTACACTCGGCCTCATGAGTCACGAGCACCAGGATCCGAAGCCCGCCACGTCGCGTCATCCGCTGGAGGTGTCGGGAAGCGTGGAGCTCGCGGTACTCGAGCGCTCCGGTATGGCCGAGAGTCGCCACATCGGCGCCGCCGCCGTGGTCGACTCGTCAGGGCGGATCGTGCGAACGCTCGGTGATGCCGCCGCCTCGATCTATCCGCGCTCGTGCCTCAAACCTTTTCAAGCTCTCGCCGTGCTGCGGTCGGGCGTGCGACTGGAGGGGCCGGAGGCGGTGCTTTCGACCGCCAGCCATGCCGGGACCCCGCGTCACCAGGCCGTCGTCGAGGGCATGCTGGCCCGGATCGGTGCTACCGAAGACGACCTGCTGTGCCCGCCCGACTGGCCGTATGATCGCGACACCGCCCGGACGGCGAGCGACAAGCGACGCATCTTCATGAACTGCAGTGGCAAGCACGCGGGCTTTCTTCTCGCCTGTGCCGAGAACGGCTGGGACCCGCGCTCGTACGACGACCTCGACCACCCGCTGCAGGTGGCTGCCCGAGAGACGGTCGCCGACTATCTCGGCGAGACGGTCGATCACGCCGGTGTCGACGGCTGCGGTGCACCCGTGTTCGCGGCGACGCTGACTGGGCTCGCGGGGGCCGTGGCTCGTCTGGTGCGGTCGGCCGACACCGACGACGACCCTCTGGCCGGCCACCTGGTTCGCGCCGTGTTCGACGACGCCTGGGCCCTCGACGGCGAAGGCCGCGCGAACACCGTCACGATCGACGAGACCGGCCTGTTCGCGAAGCTGGGTGCCGAGGGAGTCATGATCATGGGAAGCCGTGAGGGACTGGCCGTCGCCGTGAAAGTGCTCGACGGCAACCTCCGGGCCGGGACACTCGCAGGACTGAGCTTGCTCGAAGCCGAAGGGGCCGTCGCATCGGACGCCGTCGATCGCGTGCTCGACCAGACGCTGGAGCGCGTGACCGGCGGCGGCGTCGTGGTCGGCGGGATTCGGGCCGGCGCGGCGCTTGCGGGGCTGCGCGGCTGATTCGCGCGGCTGAATTGCGGGGCCGTGCGGCTGAGTTGCGGGGCTGCGCGACTGACGCCCGAGGCCGATTTGCGCGGTGATCTGCGGGGCTGCGTCACGCGGTGCTCCCGAGGCGTGACCGGTCGGGGCGAACTGGTCGGTCGGCCGGGGGCTGTACGACGGCCCCGAGCTCAAGGGCGGTCCAGGCGCCACCGCACTCCCCCGCTGCACGCACGCAGGCGATGCCGTCGGGCCCGACCCAGACATCCACCGTCTCCGGCGGCACAGCCAGACCGAGAGCTGCCACCGGCGGTGAGACCTCGACGAGAGTCTCGGCCCCGAGCCGGACCACGGACGAAAGCAGCGCACTGAGTGCCGGAGGGGCGAACAGGCGCACTCGCGTCGCTGACGCAATGAGAGGGGCCCTCTCAAGGATCCGCGGAGCCGCCTCACCCCCGACCTGCACCGCGCTCACGACCGCTCCCGATCCCACGACTACGCTCCTCGCCCGAGGAGGATCGCAGCCCCGAACGAGCCCAGCGAGCTCCTCGGCCATCGCCTCGTCAAGACGCCTCTCGAAGTCGAGCCGCGCTGCGGCACTCCCGTCGCGTCGACGCCGCTCTCGCAGCGCCGTGCGAACGAGTACCTCCGCGACGGCGGCGAGTGCGACCACGCCCATGCCGACCGCGAGCATCGGCGTCGGAGGCGAGAGCGCCAGAGTGACTGCAACGAGGAGGCCTAGGGCCGCGGAAGCGACGATGGGAAAGGACGGCGCCGGAGCACCCGGCGGAGGCTGCGGTGCGGTGAGGTGGACGTGGCTCATACGTCGAGTCAAGCCGTCGCGACACCTCGGCAGACGTGGATGCGGGGATTTGTGGTGAGACGGTCTCGGATCCTCGTCTGTGGAGACGAGGTGACGCCCGGCGACTCGGGCCCACGCTCAGAAAGTCGTGATCGCGTGCAGCGAGTCGCGCTCGCAGCCCGTCTCAGCTCACGATGAAGAACTGCTCGCCGATTTCGACCCGCGTTCCCCGGGGCACGCGAACCCGCTTGCCCGGCTCGGCCCGGCGGACCTCCTGCGACGGTGCCTTCACGATCGTGCCGTTGCCCGACCAGCGGTCGGCGACCCACAGGTGGCCGTCGTCCTGGCCGAATTCGAGGTGCGTTTTCGACACCGATCGGCCGGGGTCGAGGATCCGAACGAGCAGCTCGATCGCCTCGCCCGGCTGCGGCGTCGGCGCTCGTCCGACGAGGCCGCTTCCCTGAACGGTGAAACTCTCGCCCGTCGAGAACTGGAGGATGAAGGACTCCCCCACCTCGCGACGCGGCACGATGCGAGTGCTCTCGACGTCGTCGGCCGGCGCACCGAGGGTCACGGCCCAGGGCGCGGCCGACGGCGAGGGCTGCGGCGCGGGGGCGACGGTCGGCACTGCCGATTGCGCCGCGCGGCTCGCCGCAGGGGCCTCGGGTTCGGCTGCTCGCACAGGGGGTTGCGGGGGGCTGACGGGCCGATCGACCAGGGCCTCGGGCACGTCGCCGACGCGGACAGGAGGCACCTCCGGCGACGAGGCGGGCGGTGTGCGGCGCGCGGCCGTCGGAGCAGAGTGCGTGGGAGTTCCCGCGTGCCGGATCGGCTCGACGGGGGCGGCAGTAGGAACAGAGGGATCGGACGCGGGTTGCGAGGGCGCAGCTGACGACGACGACCACAACTGCGGCGCTTCGCTCGGCTGTCGACGACCGAAGAGGCGTCGTCGCTTGGGCGCGGGAACAGGATCAGGCACGAAAGGCGGAGACACCTCGACCGGCGACGGCAGGGGCGTCGGGGTCAGCGGAGCCGACCGGGGGGCCGGAGGGGCCTCGTGCGTCTCACCCGGCTGCGGGCGTCCCGGCTGAGCGCCTTCTGGCAGGGGGCGTTCCGACGGGGTCCGTCCACTCGATGGTGCCGCAGCAGTGCCGGTGATCGGCACGATGGGCCCGGTGAAGGAGGCGGCTACAGACTGGACCACGGCCCCGCACTCGCCACAGAAGATATCGCCCTGGTGCAGGGGTGCGCCGCAGTCCGAGCACACGGCGCCGGCCGATTCGCGCGCTGTTGTCGGCGCAACGAGCGGGGCGATCACGTTGGTATCGCCCTCGACGGCAGCCACGTCAACGCCGGGCGGAGCGGCAATGGGCTCAGGATCCGACGACTCATCCTCGAGCACCGGCTCGACCGCCACCGCAGGTGCGACGTCGGCGACCTCGACCTCGTCGTCGTCATCGTCGGCGGGCAATTCCACGGCGGCCGCGTGATCGACCACCTCAGGAGCGTCGGCGGTCTGCGCGGCAGCGGGGAGCGAGCCGGGGACGTCGGCTTCGTCGATCGAGTCGTGCGTGGTCGGGGTGGGGCGGGCATCCACTTTGACCGCGGGGTCAACCGTGATCGGAGTCACCGACGCCGTCCACAGCGGCCCGGACGCCGGACGCACCGTGCCCGTGTCGGGGCGCCGGGGCGTCTCGTCGTCTCCGGACTCGCTGTCCTCAAGAGCGCTGCCTTCGGGTGCGCCGTCTTCGCGCACGCCGTCTTCAGGCGCACCGTCTCCGCGCTCGCCGTCGAGCCACCAGGGTGTGCCGGCCGGAACAGCGGTGGCCTGGGGCTCCTGCAACACCCAGGGGCGGCGCGGCGGTGCCGCCACCGGTGCCTGCTCGACCGGAGCCTCGGCACGGAATGCAGCCCAGTCGGCCGCGGTGATGGCACGACCGCACTGGCCGCAGAACATGGCTCCGTCGGGCAGCGGGCTCGAGCAGGTGGGGCAACGCATGTGTGGTGAGTGATCCCTAACGCTTGAAAGGCTTCCGGCCATGGTATCCACGGAGCGACCTCGTCGAGACCGCGGCCCGGAATCGTTGCCACCGCGTGAGGCCGGTATCGAGATGGGTGCGCATCTCGCCGACCGCCTTCCAGACGCGATCCGCGTCGGGCGCGGACGGCGGCTCGGGAGCGAAGACGGCCCGGTCGACCACGCGAGCGAGAACGCCGGCGCGGGTGCTGCCGACCGCCGCCGCGACCTCGCTTCGCGTGGCGGAGCCCGGGGTGGGGATGCCGTGGTCGACGACGGCGTCGTGGTACTCCTGCCATCCGTGAGTCATGCGGACGCCAGGGTCACGGGCCCGGCGCCGCCGCACCCGTCGACGCCCCTTGACCGCAACGATCGCGAGGAACGGCGACATCACCAGGCCTGCTATGAGGGCGGCCCAGCCTGCGATGCGGCCGGCGGCGACCACGAGGGCGATCCAGGCCGGTGGGTCGGTGGGGCTGTCCTGGCGGCTCTGCGGTTGGGTCTGATCGTTCGGCGGGTCGGCCTCTTGCTGGGGTGGCTGAATCACCGACTGGGGTCTGGAGACCTGGTTCGGATCGACCTGCTGGTCTTTCGGGATCTCGCGGGGTTCCGGGTTCGGGTCGAGCGAGACCCAGCCGTACTGGGCGGTGTCGACCTCGATACGAGCCGTGATGTCGGATCCTGTAAAGGTCGCCGTGCCGCCCGTCGATGACGAGCCGGCGAATCCCAGTACCACCCGCGCGGGGAACCCGAGTTCGTCGGCCATCAGCGCGGCTGCCGCGGCGTATTGCTCACCGTCGCCGATCATCAGGTTGTCTGTGAAGAGGCGGGTGAGTCGGTCGGCTCCGTGGCCGGAGAGGCTGGCGGGTTCGTCGGAACCGACGCCGTGACTCACGTACCCGTTCTTCTTCAGGCCGTCGAGGGCCGCCTGCAGGCGTGGGCCCTGCCCCTGAACCCCGTCGACGTACGACTCGAGGGCGGCCGTGAGTGCCGAGGGCACCTTCGTCGGCGCAGGCACAGTGGCGTCGCCGGGGGTCAACGACTGGAGCGCCGCTCGCGAGGGCTGTTGCGGCTCGACGGCAGTGAGCCGATACGAGTCGTCTTGTGCGAGCCCGCCGAGCACGGCGGCGGTGCCCGTGGTGTCGTTGTAGAAGAACGCGTCTCGAAGAGCGGTGCTTCTCGAGCCGCCGAAGTCGATCGACTCCAGCTTGCCCACGGTCGGAACCCAGACACCCGTGTAGCCGTCGACGGCTACATCGATCGTGACCTGCCTGCCCCTGACCTGAGCCTGATCGATCGACGTGGGCACGCGCGTAAAGGTGCCAGAAGCGGTCGAGACTTCGTCGCTGCCGACCGAGTACTGCACGCCGTCGTAGGTGTCGAGAGTGGCGATCCTGACGAAACCGCCCGCTCCGAGACCGGTAACCGTGATCTGGGGTGTGTCGGCCTCGGCGGACTGCTCGTAGGCGCGGAATCCGCTGAGGGGGCTCACGTAGTCGCGCGGATCGAAAGGCGTCTGCACGGCGTCGCGGGCGACCCAGCGGGACGACTTCGGACCGATTGCACCGGTCACAGCCGCTCCCGCGGCGGTCGCGACGACGAGAGTCAGCAGCGTTCCGGCGACGGCACGGCGTGCCACGGCGCCGTGACCGGACCGACCGCGAGCCTCACCTCCGGATGGCCTCCGGCGGCCGGCAGCCGTTCCCCGTGTCAGCAGGTCGATGGCCAGGCGCCGCCGGCGAAGCCTCCACCAGACGATCCAGAGCACCGACACCGCGAGCAGCACCAGTCCGGTGACCAGGGGCAGGAGGGGCTCGCGCGGACCGAGGACGATGCCCACCAGATAGATCAGCGCGGGCGGCACGAGCGCGAGCTCGGCGCGGCGGCTGCGGAACGCCGTGCTGAGCCCCACGGTCGTCCCGGCGAGCACGAGCACTAGAGCCGGGACCAGCAGGGCCTGATAGTCACCCACCGGGAGCGTGATGGTCAGCAGCTGCTTCCAGCCGAGCGCGACGCCCCCGACCAGCTCACGCAGACCGTCGACGGTCGGGAGCACCCCGTAGAGCGCTTGGTTCGGCACCGCGAGAGCGACCCCGAAGACCCCGAACGCCACGATCAGAAGCGCGAGGATCCAGACGCTCGCCAACCGCAGAAAAAGACCGGCGAGAGCGATGGTCGCCCCGAGCGCGAAGCCGCCGACGAGCAGGATCAGGAAGGCGCTGCTGCGGTAGATGGGCCAGAGGGTGGCGCTAGCCGCCACCATGACGACGAAGTAGAGGGCTGTCTGGGCCAGGGCGAAACCGGTGCGGATCTTCGGCCGGGTGGATCGCGGGCGGAGCCCCGGCCCGCGGGCCGTCGATCCAGTCGTCGGTGTTTCTCTCCGGTCGACGACGGTCATGACGCCACCGTCCGTGCGAGTGACTTCTGCAGGTCTTCGAGGTAGCCGACCGTCAACACGGTCATGTCGGCGACGCGACGAAGGCCGGGAACCGTCTCGGGATCGCAGACGATCGCCACCGTCTCGACGCCCGCCGGGAACGCCGAGGCGGCTGCGCGCAACTCACCGATACCCGTCGTCGAGCCGACCACGAGGAACGCGACCGAGATGCCGGCGACCTGCTCCCCCGTCACCCGAGCGACGTCCGAGATTCCGAGCGCGGCCTCGGAATAGGCCACCAGCGAGAGATCGTCGAGGAGACGGGTCGGGGTGAGGGTCGACAGCGGACGGACGGCCAGGGTCTTCCGCTTCGCGAACTCGGGGGTCCGCTCCGACACGACCACCGAGACCTCCCGGGCGTCGCGAATCGCGCGCACCCCGAGTGACGCCGCCACGCCGACGCCGAGCTCGAACTCCTCCTCGGTGGCGAAGTCGGCGTTAGCGAGGCTCAGGGCGATCACGATGTGGCTGCGACGTGTCTCTTCGAATTGCCGCACCATGTAGGTGCCCGCGCGGGCGCTGGACTTCCAATGGATGTGGCGGCGGTCGTCGCCCGGAAGGTATTCGCGAAGGGCATGGAACGAGATATCGCTCGGCGAGAGGTCGCGGGTCGGACTGCCCTCGAGGTCACGGATCAGCCCGGTACTCGTCGACGGAATGCCGATGGTGCGCGGGTGGACGAACAACTCGACGACGTCGGTCCAGTCGAGCTCGCGGCGGACGAGGCCGATCGGATCTCCGCGAACCGTGCGAACCGGCCCCACGGGAATGACCCCGCGCTTGTTCGTCGGCACCTCGAAGGTCTCGTCGACCGATTCACCCCCGCGCAGGCCCGGGAGGGTGAGCTCCACCAGACCGGCGCCGATCGGAATCTCGACGGTGATCCCGAGCACGCGGCGCCTCGTCGGATTGCTCACGGTCACCCGACCGGAGGCCTCATCACCCACAGCCACCCGGCTGTGAGGCAGATCGAGAGCGATCGTGAAGACGCTGCGACCGATGGCCGTGACGACCGCCAGGATCAGGATGACGACGAGCGCGAATCCGACCGTGACGAGCTCGACCCAACCGAGCGCATAGCCCGCCAGGAGGCAGGCGGGGGTGAGAATCAGCAGTGCCCAGCCGACCGGGGTGACCACGCTCGAGGCCACCTCGACTCCCCGGCTGAAGACGAGGGCGAGCCGGCGCCCTAGCCGCACGATCAGCACGACGATGTCGGCGCTGAAGCCCTGCCTGTCGCCCACGATCCGGGTGCGGGCGTTAGTGAGCCCCTGCGTGCTGGTTCCGTAGTGCGAGTCGGCAGTGGCGTTTCGCGTGCTCTCGCCGCGCGCCCGATCGGGGCCCGGCCGCCCAGCGCGAGACCGCTCCGCCGGCGATCCCTGCACCCGCAAGCCCTCGGTTCGAGCGCGTTCTCCCGGCGGCGTCACGCGTACGCCGCCGCACAGGTCACGCGGAGACCCTCTCGGCGGGCGGCGCGATCTCGATCAGCAGTTGGCTGATGACGCTGCTGGCGGTGACTCCGTCGAACTCCGCTTCGGGATCGAGCACGATCCGGTGGGCGAGAACGGGCTCGGCGAGCAGCTTGACGTCGTCGGGCGTCACGTAGTGCCGACCGGTCGACGCCGCGTACGTCTTGGCGACACGCACGAGGGACAGAGCGCCGCGGACGCTCACACCGAGGCGCACTTCGGGAGCCGTTCGAGTGCCCTCGACTATCCGGGCGACGTAGTCGGCGACGACCGGATCGACGTGCACCGTTCGCGCGAGGCGAGACATCTCGCCGATGACTCCCGCCTCGACGATTGGCGACAGGCTGCCCTCGTGAACGCGAACCGCGGAGTCTTCGAGGATCCGCAGGGTGGCCGCATGGTCGGGATACCCGATGGAGGTCTTCATCAGGAACCGATCGAGCTGCGCCTCGGGCAGGCGGTAGGTGCCCGCCTGTTCGATGGGGTTCTGGGTGGCGATCACCATGAACGGCGACCCCACCTCGTGCGTCACCCCGTCGACCGTGACGCGCGACTCCTCCATGACTTCGAGAAGCGCGGACTGGGTCTTCGGGCTCGCCCTGTTGATCTCATCGGCGAGCACGATGTTCGCGAAAATCGGTCCGCGGTGGAACTCGAACTCGCTCGTCTTCTGGTCGTAGATGCTGACGCCGGTGATGTCGCCGGGCAGGAGGTCGGGGGTGAACTGGATCCTGGAGCTCTCGCTCTGCACGGTCTGCGCGACGGCTCGGGCGAGTGACGTCTTGCCCGTGCCGGGGAAGTCTTCGAGCAGAAGATGGCCTTCGCTCAGAAGGGCCGTGAACGACAGCTTGATCACGAACGACTTGCCGAGCAGCACCTTGTCGACGTTGCCGACGAGGCGCGCGAAGATATCGGCGAACCAGGTGGCCTGCTCAGGCGTCATGCTCATGCTCGGGGGATTCCTTTGGTGTGGGTGACGATCGCGGCGCTGGGGCTTACGGTGTGGCCGGGTCGGAGAACGTGTGCTCGTAAGTCTGCCCGTTGGCGGTCACTCTGATATCGAGGCTCGGCGCAAGGAGACCCCCTCCGTCGACCGTGCAGGAGTTCGCGCCGCTCACCGCATCCTGCCAGTCGCCGCCGACACAGCGGAATTCGAGCTTGCTGTAGCCGGGGTTCGCAGCCGGGTCGTAGTTGAACGCGTAGCTGCCGGTGAGAGTGAGGTCCGTCGGCCCCGTGTAGGTCGCTCCGACATCGGTGCTGACGGGTGTGGCCGAATTGCTCGTTCCGGCGGGCCCGCACACTGTCGCAGCGGCATCGCGGCAGCCGCGAACGGTATAGGTCTGAGGCGACCCGTACACACTTCGATCTTGAGAGCTGGTCAGCTGGTCTCCGCGCTGCACGGTCGTCCAGACGCCCGAGCTCCGCACCTGGTAAAGCACGGCCGTTCCGCTGGCGACAGACAGATCGCCGACTGTGACATCGGAGAAGACCGAAGTCGTGCTGGGCGCTACGGCGATTGACGCCGAGGCCTGCCCCGGAGCCGCCAGGCTCTGCACGCCGTCCGACTTCGCCGCCGAGCAGAAGTAGCCGTTGTCGGCGTAGACGAAGTACGTGTACGACTTGCCGTCCGACGCGTTGGAGTCGACGTACGACGTCGCCTGCAGCGAACCCGAGATCGCGCCGGGCTTGCTGGTGGCACTGCACGCGGGGGTCGAGGATCCGGCGGCATCGCGCCCCACCACGTAGTTCACGGCGCTGCCCCCGTTGCTCCCCGCGGCCGTCCAGCTCACCGTGATCGCGCCGTTTCGGTCGCTCGACGCGGTGATGCCGGTGACCGGCGCGGGCGTGCCCACGGGTGAGCCCGTGACCGCGCCGCTGCGAGCCCAGTCGTCGGAGCTATCGACCTCCGCGGCGTTCTTGGCGTACACCTGCACCGAATACTGCGCACCCGGGGTGAGCCCGCCGATCGTGGTCGAGGTCGACGAAGCGGGTACGGTCTGCGATCCGGGGGCACCGTCGCCGGCGATCTCGACCACGTAGCTGGCGACCGACGTGCCTCGGGCCGGTTTCGGCACGGCATTCCACGCGATCACGAGCGCACCCGGAGTGGTCGACGACGGGGTGACTGTCACCCCGGTCGGGGCCGAGGGGACGAAGTCGGCGCTGTACGCCGAGCTCAGGGCACTCGGTTGCGACGCTCCGACGGCGTTGATCGCCTGGACGGAGAACTGGTAGCGCACGCCGGGCTCGAGGTCGGTGAGCGTGCACAGGGTGGAGGTCCCGCAGTCTTTGACGTAGGTCGCCGAGCCCGAGGTGCCCGTGAGCCGGTACGACGTGATCGCGGAGTTGTTGGCCACCGACGCCTGGTAGGCGAGCGTCAGTTCGCCGCCCACGAAAGTACCCGAGCGCGTGGGTGCCGCCGGTGCGTCCGGGACGTCCTGCACAGAGATCGTGACATTGCCCCAGACGTACCGGGACGGATCGCCTGTGACGTCAGCGATCTGGTACTGCAGGTTCGAGTTCGTCGGCCTCGCTGACGCGGACACCGTGACGGTCAGGCGGCTCTTGTCGGCGGAAGGCTTTACCGACACCCCCTTCGGCAGGGAGCTGCCGCCGAGGCCGCGGATCGCGATCACGCGCAGCGCCTGACCCGGGAACGGGTTCGCGGCCCGATCGTTGGCGAGGACGTCGACGACCGTTGTCGAACCGCGCTTGACGATCGCGGTGTCGGCGGCGGCGATCGCCAACGGCCTCGTCGAACGGACGACCGTCATCGAGACGGATCCGGCCTGCGCAGCCGACGTGCGGTCTCGAACGGTGACGCCGATCCGGCCCGTGTCGCCCGTGACGGCACTCGAGGTCGCCGAGACGGTGAGGTTCGAGCCGGTCAGCTCCACCCGGAAGCCTGGCACGCTCGACGTGGTGAGGGCGTAGCGGAGCTGCCCGAGGTCGTTCGGGTAGTTGTAGGTGGTGAGACGTCGGAGGTCGAGAGTGCGAGACTCCCCCGGCTCGAGATCGATCGATGAGGCCTGGAAGACCGGCGGCTGATTCTGCCTGGCAGTGACCGTGATGGGCAGCACGAGCGTCGCGACGTGACCGTTCGGGTCGTCAGCCGAGGTGCCGTCGGTGACCTGGAACGAGATCGACGCCTGGCCGAAGAAGCCAGCGGCCGAGGTGAATCGAAGCCGACTCGGGCCGACCACGAGCTTCGCTCCGTCGGAGTGCGTAGCCCGAACGGTGCTGCTGTCGGTGACCCGGACCCCGTTGGATCCCGTTGCCACGACGTGGTCGTTGAGGTCGATGTCGAGGGTGGCGCCGCTGACCACGGAGAGCCCGGGCGCCGTCTCGTCGATCTGTGGGAGCGTCTCGTCGGAGCCCGGCACGCGGATGAACGCGTAGGTGGTGATGCGCGAGTCGTCGGGATGAGAGACGGCGAAGGGGATGATCTGGCTTTGGGCGGTGACGGTGACCCGGATCCTTTTGTTGGAAAGAACCCTCGCCGTGTCTCCGTACCCGTCGACGAGGCGCAGGCCGAGGCTCGAGACGCTTCCGTCGGCGAAGAACACGTTCGCGAGCACGTCGACGTCGACTGTCGTGCGGCCCAGCACGTCTTTGAGCGTAAGCACACTGTCGGCGGCTTCGGGGTAGTTGAGCTCGGCCCGGGGGTCGACCTTGACCGTGATGAAGTTCGAGCTGCTGCCGCCGCTGGCATTCGCCACCGTGTAGACGAGCCCGTAGGTGTTCGTCTTGGCGGGTGGCGTGACCCGCACCACGCCGTCGGCGAGGATCGTCGCCTTCACGGACGTGTCGTTCGGGCGAACCGCCGTGACCCGCAGCGCCTGCCCATCGGGGTCGGAGTCGTTGGCCAAGACCCGCACCAGAATGCTTCCGCCCGGCCGCATGGTGACTGCGTCGGCCACCGCGATCGGGTCTTTCGATCCCTGGGCGCGCGGGGCGATGCCGATGCGCACTGTGCCGGTCGCCCGAGCACCGAGCCCGTCAACGACCGTGTACGTGAAGGTGTCGGTGCCAGCCGAGTAGCTCCCCGCCTGGTACTCGATGTCGCCGGCTCCGACGCTCGACACGCTGCCCTTCTGCGGGTTCGAGTCGACGCCGAGCAGCTGAACGGAGTCGCCGTCGGGGTCGATGTTGTCGAGGGGCACCTGCACCCGCACGGTCTGCCCCGCCACGACCCGTGCCGTCACGGTCTGCGGAACCGGCGCCTGGTTGGTGGAGCGGTCGGATTCGCGAACCGAGATGCTGACCTGAGCCGTCGCCCTCTGACCGTCGGGCCCGTCGACGGCATACTCGGCCGTGAAGTTTCCTGGTGTGGTGGGCGCGAGGTACCGCAGTTGCTCCCCCGACACGAACAGCAGCCCTCCCCCCGACGAGACGTTCGAGACGAGTTTCGGCTCGAGCACGATGTCTTCGCCGTCGGGCTGCTCGTCGTTGGCGAGGACGTCGATGTCGACCGCTTGGCCGGCGCGGGCGGTGACCTGGTCATTGGTCGCGATCGGCGGCTGGAGTTGCGACGGCTTCGGGATCTCGACCACGGTGACGGTGCCCGTCGACGACGCGAGCCCGTTCGAGACCGTGTAGGTGAACGAGACGGGGGCCTCGATGGGCTGCGCCAGCGTGATCCGGAGGTAGCGCTGCTCGAGGGTCTGCACCTGGACTCCCGACGCGGTCGCCGGAGCATCGACGGCCGTGACCATGAGCACGTTGCCCGCCGGGTCGATGTCGGTCGCCGTGATGTCGACCGACTGCGAGCTGAGCGTCTGCACGAAGACGGTCTTCGGTGTCGTGATCGGAGCCGTGTTCGGGTCGAGAGGGCTGCGGACGTCGACCCGGATCGTGCCGGTGGCGGTCTTCTGACCGTCTGTCACTGTGTACTCGAGCTGGTGCGAGCCCACGTTGCCCGAGACGAAGGTGAACGTGCCCGTCGAGTAGCTCGGCGTGATGGTCACGCCCGATTTCGCGGGGACGCTGTTCAGCTTGATCGCGCCGGAACCGCCGGAGGCGTAGCGGAGCGGATTGATAGTGGTCGTGCGGTTCTCGTCGACCTGGACGGAGAACGACTCGGCGCGGAGGGGCGTGGCGCCAGGGGCGTCGACGGTGATCTGCAGGGTTCCACGGCCGGTCGAGCGGCCATCCGAGAGCGAGAGCACGATCTCTTGGGTCGACGGCCCGTCGCCGGCATCCTGGTAGACGACCTCGCCGGTCGGCTTGAACGTGACCGTGCCCCCGTCGCCACCCGATGCGCCGGTCAAGTAGAACGGATCGCCATCCGGGTCGACGAACGATCCCAGAGTGTCGACCGTCACCCGCCCCGACGACGAGACGACGTCGCGGAGAGCCCGCACCTGCTTGGGAGCGCCGTTGAGGGCATCGCCGTGGATTCCGACCTTCACCCGCGCCGTCGAGGTGCCACCGCGGCCGTCCGAGATCGTGTAGTCGAACGTCACCGATCCGGTCGCCCCCGCGGGGAGCGTCAGCATGATCTGCTGCCGGTTCGACACGACCTGCACTGTCGCGCCTGCCGACGTGGGATCGGCCACCGAGTCGATCGAGATCGGATCGCCGTTGGGGTCGTAGTCGTTGAGAAGCACCGGAAGCAGGGTGGCTCGCCCAGCCCGGGCACCGAGGTTGTCGGCAGTCGCCACGGGAGGCTTCTGCTGCACCTCGAGCTTCTCTTTGTCGTCGGTGACGGGTGTCTCGTCGTTCTGCTGGTCGCGCTGATCGTCGATCAGGTCGCCCCAGTTGTCGATGAGCTGGCCGTCCCGCTGAATCGCCCACGCCCGTCCCCCGGCCGTGTCGTTGAGCACGACCCGAGAACCCGTCACGGCGAAGGCCAGCGCCGCCGACGACGGCACCGAGGCCAGCTCGGTCACGCCAGTACCGGCCGCCCCTGCACCCGGGCAGTCGGTCCACGACGCGCCATCGGTCCATGCGGCGTACGAACAGCCGCCGACGACGACCGGTCGTGCCGGTGTTCCCGATTGATCGGCGACCCGATTCGTCACCGTGCCGCCGAACGACACCGAGACGAGGCCCGAAGAGCCCGCGACCAAGATCGAGGATCCGGCATCCGCCGATCGCTGCAGCGTCGCTCGGCCTGTTATCTCGCCGGAGAGCTCCACCGCGCGACCGTCGACCACGAGCGTCTTGGTGGTCCGGTCGAGAACCGCCCAGTGGGATCCGACGGTCGCGACCTGGAAAGCATCACGCTTGGGCAGACTCAGGCGCGCACGGTCGGTGACCCCGAACCGGGTGACCGACGAGACGATGGAGAGCTCGCCGGTATCGGCCGAGTAGGCGGAGAGACGGCCGGAGGGGCTCATGCCCGTCGTCACGGCCGACCCGAGGCTGAGCTCGGCCTGGGTCTGCGCGTCGAACGAGGCCAGAGTGTCGACCGGTGTCGTCCAGAACTGTCCGGTCTTCTGCGAGAGAACAACTGCCGTGTCGCCCGCCAGCAGCACGTCGGGAGAGTCGGGCGGAAGGGGCACGGTCTGACCGAGTTCGGCCGTGGCCGTGTCGACCACGCCGACCGTGGCGTCGCTCCGGTTCACCAGCAGGACATTCTGGGGATCTTGCACCACGGAGATGTCGGAGCTACTCGATCGGACGGCCGAGTTCAGCTCGAGCACACCGGGATTGGCCCGCCCGACGGCCGAGAGCGACTGGTTCGTCACCCAGACGGTTCCGTCGTCGAGGTTGAGTTTTTGGGCCTGGTAGCCGGGGCTCGTCAGGCCGATGGTGGCCGCGACGGCCGCCAGAAGCACCACGCCCAGACCGGTCGCGGTAAACGATCGGTGGGTCGACAGATACGAGAGGAGCCGCCTCACCCGGTCTCCTCCGGCGAAGCGCACTTTTCGGCGCTGACCTGCCCGGGTTTGCCCTCGCGGGTGACGGTGACCGTGATGCAGACCTGCTGGCCGGAGTCGACGGGCGCGAGGAACGTCGAGGAGGTTTGGGTGCTCGAGTCGGTGCCCTGCGTGACGAGGTACGAATCGCCGCTCCGGATGCCCGGATCCGCCCAGCTGAATTCGATCGACGATCCCTTGGTCGTCGCCTGGATGTCGCTGACCCGTGGAATGTCGGTTGACGTCGATCGCACGAGGAAGAGCGTGGCGACGCCCCCGAGGGCGATGAGCACGGCCGCCGCCGCGATGACGCCCCACCACAGGTACTGGCGACGCCGTACCGGCCCCGCCGGGCGCGTGCCCGTCGACCGGGGAATGGCATTCGAGTTGCGCGCCCCGGTGTCGAGCGTGCGCGAAACGGGCGTCGACGAGGCAGCGGGTCGACGACGTCGCCGTCGATTCGACGAGCCCGAGGTCGGCGTCTCGGAACCGCGCACCCGGGTGCGGTCTTCGAGATCGGCGACGGTGGCCAGCGCCCAATCGTCGACCGCCACCTCGATCGCGGTCTGGGCGACTCCGATCTCGGATTCGACCTGCTGGAACTCCCGGATCAGCTCCAGAATCGAACCCTGGCGGTTTTCGGGTCGGTGCGAGAGCGCTCGCGCGAGTGTCGCCTCCAGCCCGGACGGCACGTCCGTTCGGCCGATCGCCTGGAATCGACCCTTCTCGATTCGAGCCATGAGGTCGCTCGAGGTGTTCGATCCCCCCATCACCTCGAACGGGCTGCGACCGGCGAGAAGCGAGTACACCGTGGCGCCGAGCGACCAGACCTCCGAAGCGATCGTGCCCGAGCTGTCGTCACGCAAGACCTCCGGGGCCGACCACGGGATCGACAGCCCCACGACCTCGCTCGGTTCGCTCTCGCCGAGCGAGGCGGCGATGCCGAAGTCGGAGAGCACGGGATGGCCATAGGCGGTCATCAGGATGTTCGACGGCTTCACATCGCGATGCAGAACACCCTGCCGATGGGCCGTCTCGAGGGCGCTGCCGATTTTGACGGCGATGCGGAGGACGTCGGCGACGGGGATGCGCTCGCGCCGATAGCGCTCGCTCAGCGACGACGAGCACAGCTCCATCACGAGATACGGACGCCCATCGGCCGACACACTCGCCTGGTAGACGGTGAGGATGGAGGGGTGAGCGCTCAGCTGCGCCATCAGATTGGCCTCGGCCTGGAACATCTGACGAACCTGGTCGTTGACGACCTCGCTCAGCATGACCTTGACAGCGACCTGTCGCCTCGGCATGTTCTGCTCATACAGGAACACATCGGCGAAACCACCCGAGCCGAGCACGTGCATGTGCGAGAAACCCGGGAGGACAGGGGGTTGAGAAGGGAGGCGTCGTGCCATGTCGCCCCCTCCTCGAGTGCGTGCGGATCAGCATTCGCAGGGCGTTGGGTGCGCCCGTTTGTCTCCGCCCGGGGCTGATGCTCTGCGAGCCCCGACGAATTGCCGATGTCCGTCATTGTAAGCGGAGCCGCCGACACCCCTCTCGTCTCAGGGGTGCATCTGGGGACAACCGGGGACACCCCATTTCGGGGGGTGCCGGGCACTGAGACCCGACGTGGGCCGCCACGAATCAGTTGCGGGGCAGCTGTCCCGTCGGAACGGTCGCCTCGATGTCACCCGGGTGCTCGGCACCGCGCACGTCGACGACCACGGCCGTCACGTTGTCGCGCCCGCCCGCCTCGACGGCCGCCGAGACGAGAGCCTGAGCAGCCGCGTTCGACTCGGGGTTCGCATCGAGCAGCGTGGCGATCGCTCGCGGGTTCAACTCCTTGGTGAGACCGTCGGAGCAGACCAGGATCCGAAGCCCCGGCCGGGCAGGGACTCTCCAGTAGTCGGGGCTCGGCTCCGCCCCGAAGCCGATCGCCTTGGTGATCACATTGCTGTCGGGGTGATTCTCGGCGTCATCGGGGTGCAGCATGCCCGCCTGGACCATCTCCTGCACTACAGAGTGATCGACGGTGACCTGGCGGAGCACACCGGAATCGAGCATGTAGACGCGCGAGTCGCCGACGTTGAAGATGGTGAAGAACGCCCCCTCGCCCTCCCGCGTGAGAATCGCTCCCGTGACCGTGGTGCCCACACCCAGCTCGGTGCCGATGGCGGCGATCTCGATGTCGTCTGTCGCTGTGCGAAGGGCTTCTTCAAGGGCCTCGGTGTCGAAGAAATCACCGTCGGCGGCCTGGTCGAGACGGGTGACGACCGCGTCACTCGCAACGTCGCCGGCGCTGTGCCCGCCCATCCCGTCGGCGACCACGAAGAGCGGTGCCCGGGCGATGAAGCTGTCTTCGTTGTGGGCGCGACGCTTGCCGACGTCGGTAGCGCCCGCCCAGTCGAGCACGACGGTCGACCCCTCGTCGAAGCGAATGCTGTGGGCGGTCGTCGGGCGGCCGATCTCTGTCACGGAGTGAAGTCTTCCTGAGGAGTGATGCGCGTACTGGGCAGGATCTCGAGACGGTTACCGTCTCCGATGTCAATTGTGGTGCCGACGAGCACGACGATCGACTCGCCTTGCCGAAGAGCGACCGGATGCCGCCCCGGAATGGTCACACGCGTTCCGTTGGTCGAGCGGAGGTCGGTGACCACGACGGCACTGCCCTCCTGCCTGATCTCGACGTGAGTGGACGAGACTTCGCGCCGGGGCGACGGAGCGGTCAGCAGCACCGGCGTGACTCCCCGGACCACCCGGGGCGCAGAAGGACGACGACCCACTATTACCGGGGCAGTGAGCTCCACCGCCTCGGAGCCGATCCGAACGCGATGAAATCGCTGGGGGCTGAGCATCGCCACGGGCCCTCCTCGATCGACCGCCGGTCGGCGGATGGGATCACGCTACCAATGGTCGACAGTCCCGGTTCTCCCGGCTCTTTCGTCGCCCCTTGTCAGGCCTGTGGAAAGCGCCCCCGCGGTTGCTGCGCTTCCTTCTAGCGTCGCCCCATGCAGAAAACACGCCTCTTTCCCACCTCCTTCGTCCGCCACGACTCCCCCGTTGGGGCCTTGGGCATCCACACCCGATCCGGCAGCATCATCCGCGTCGACATCGCCCGAGGCGGCGTCCTCCCCGGAGAGGGTCTCGACGACTGCCCCACCGCTCTCCACGACGAGGCGCGTCGGCAGTTCGACGACTACTTCGCGGGCAAGCGAGATCGATTCGACCTGCCGCTTCTGCAGATCGGCACGCCGTTTCAAGACGAGGTCTGGGGCGCACTCCTCCGCGTCGCGTGCGGTGAGACCATCAGCTACGGAGAGCTCGGCCACCGTGTGGGCCGTGAGAACGGCGCCCGTGCAGTCGGCGGCGCCATCAGTGCCAACCGCATCGCCATCCTCATCCCGTGCCACCGTGTCGTGGGTTCCGATGGTCGAATCACCGGCTACACACCCGGCGAGGGCATCGAGACGAAACGCTGGCTGCTCCGACACGAGCAGGAGGCATTCGCCTGACAGGTGCCCGGTCGCCGTGCCCACGCCGGCACGACCGTCACGAGTGTTGCGCTCTCTCGGAGAAGGTCCCGAGGATCCCGCTGGTCACCCGCGAAGGACGGACTCCGACACGATCTCGAGCTCAGCGCCCGAAGTGTCGACGACGATGCCGTCATCTCGTGCCCACCCCACGAAATCCTCGATCGACTCGAGCGAAGGGCGCGAAGCCAGGAGCCGTGCAACGAGCACGCCCTTGGTCTTCTTGTTGAAGTGGTTGAGCGCGCGCCGCCGACCGCCTTCGTCGGACACGATTCGAACGAAGGCACTGCCGGCGGGCGCCGGGCCGAGCTCGGCGTAGCCCTCACTTCGGAGGTCGATCACCGGTCTTGCGGCATCCGCCAACACCCGGGCGACTGCGCGTGACCAGTGCGCCTTGAGCGCGACTCCCGGCAGGCGCGAGTCATGAGAGAGGCGGTACGCCGGAATGGGGTCGGTCGCCCCCACCAGGCCGAAGAGGGCGGAATGAATGGCGAGGTGCTCGCCAGCCCAGGCCCATGCCTCCGGCGGAAGCTCCGACGCACCAATGGGATCGTAGGCGACTCCGGTGTACCTCTCGAGGGCCCGCAGGGTGGGTGACTTCTTCACGAGACGGTTGCGCTCGACCTCGGTCGCGAGACGAGGGCCGATCTTCAGAGCCGCCATAGTCGCCTCGGGGTCGCGGCTCAGGCGATGCAGCGCAGCCGTGACCGATCGCCGCTGCCGGTCCAGACCGGGAAAAGACAGCGCTGTGAAGTCGAGAACGGAGTCGGGTGATCCTCCGTCGCGCTTCGTCTCGGACGGGGGCAGAAGAAAGAGGAGGGGCATCAGCATCTCGAAAGCAGGCGACGACTCGCCGTCGCACAACACGTGGGCATAGGTGAGGAGACGGGGCGACCGACCCCGGACAGACGAAAGCCCGGGCGGGAAGTGCAGAGTGCACTGCCCGCCCGGGCTTTTACGGCTGGGTTGGAACGATCAGACCAGCGACGCGTTCCGGGCGACGATCGTGACCGTGTCGTTCTCCACAGAGAGGAACCCGTCTTCGGCCGTCGCCTCGACCGTGGCACCACTTGCCTGGCGGACGCGAACCTGCCCGGAAGCAAGGATCGCCAGAACCGGCTCGTGACCCGGAAGGATACCGATCTCGCCCTCGGTGGTGCGAGCCGTGACCTGCGCGGCTTCGCCCGTCCAGATCTGCTGATCCGCCGAAACGACGTTCACTGTGAGAGCGGCCATGATCAGCCGTTCTCCTTCTGGATCTGTGCCCACTTCTCTTCGACGTCAGAAATGGAACCGACGTTGAAGAATGCCTGCGTTGCGACATGGTCGAACTCGCCGTTGGCGATAGCGGTGAACGACTCGATCGTGTCTTTCAGCGGCACAGTCGAACCCTCGACACCGGTGAACTTCTTCGCCATGTAGGTGTTCTGCGAGAGGAACTGCTGGATGCGGCGCGCACGCGAAACGGTGATCTTGTCTTCTTCGGAGAGCTCGTCGACACCGAGGATCGCGATGATCTCCTGGAGCTCTTTGTTCTTCTGAAGGATCGCCTTGACGCGGATGGCCGTGTTGTAGTGGTCCTCGCCCAGGTACCGCGGGTCGAGAATGCGGCTTGTCGAAGACAGCGGGTCGACGGCCGGATAGAGACCCTGAGACGCGATTTCGCGCGACAGTTCGGTCGTTGCGTCGAGGTGAGCGAACGTCGTCGCCGGAGCCGGGTCGGTGTAGTCGTCGGCAGGAACGTAGATCGCCTGCAGAGAGGTGATCGAGTGACCGCGGGTCGAGGTGATGCGCTCCTGGAGCACACCCATCTCGTCGGCGAGGTTCGGCTGGTAACCAACGGCCGACGGCATACGGCCGAGCAGCGTGGAGACCTCGGAGCCCGCCTGCGTGAAGCGGAAAATGTTGTCGATGAAGAGCAACACGTCTTGCTTCTGCACGTCGCGGAAGTACTCCGCCATCGTCAGCGCCGACAGGGCCACGCGCAGACGCGTTCCCGGCGGCTCGTCCATCTGGCCGAAGACGAGGGCGGTCTTGTCGAAGACGCCCGCCTCTTCCATTTCCATGATGAGGTCGTTGCCCTCACGGGTGCGCTCACCGACACCGGCGAAGACCGAGACACCACCGTGATCCTGCGCAACGCGCTGGATCATCTCTTGGATGAGGACGGTCTTTCCGACGCCCGCACCGCCGAAGAGGCCGATCTTTCCACCCTGAACGTAAGGCGTGAGGAGGTCGATGACCTTGATACCGGTCTCGAACAGCTGAGTCTTCGACTCGAGCTGGTCGAACGCCGGCGGCTGACGGTGGATCGGCCAGCGCTCGGTGATCTCCACCGTCTCGCCGGGGGCACCGTTGAGGATGTCGCCGGTGACGTTGAAAACCTTGCCCTTGGTGACGTCTCCGACCGGGACCGAGATCGGTGCTCCGGTGTCGGTGACCTCCTGGCCGCGGACGAGTCCGTCGGTCGGCTTCAGGGCAATGGCGCGGACCAGGTCGTCGCCGAGGTGCTGTGCGACCTCGAGGACGAGGTCGACGTGCTGGTCACCGATGGTGATCGACGTCTTGAGCGCGTTGTAGACGCCGGGGATGGCATCGTGCGGGAACTCGATGTCGACGACAGGACCGGTGACGCGGGCGATACGCCCGACACCGGGAGCCTTGTCGGCCTCGACTGGCGCGGTGGCGATGTCAGTCATTTTTCTCTCTTCTCATTGCCTCTGTGGAAGGCAGGCTACTTGGCCGAGCTCAGGGCGTCTGCGCCGCCCACGATCTCGGAGATCTGCTGCGTGATCTCGCTCTGGCGCGCATTGTTGGCAAGACGCGTGTAGTCGCGGATCAGGGTGTCGGCGTTGTCGCTCGCGGACTTCATCGCCTTCTGGCGAGCGGCGTGCTCGGAAGCGGCCGACTGCAGCATCGCGTTGAACAGGCGACTCTCGATGTACACCGGGAGGAGCGCGTCGAGGACGCTCTCCGCATCGGGCTCGAACTCGTAGAGAGGCAGAATCGCGTTCTCTTCGGGCTCTTCGACACCCTCGACGACTTCGAGAGGCAGGAGTCGGACGACCTCGGGGGTCTGCGTCACCATGCTCACGAAGCGGTTATAGACGACGTGGATCTCGTCGACACCGCCCTCGGCCGAGTCGGTCAAGAACTTGGAGACGACGGCGTCGCCGATCTCCTTGGCCGTCGAGAACTGGGGCTGGTCGGTGTTGCCCGTCCATCCCTGCTCGGCGTCACGCTGGCGGAAGGCGAAGTAGCTGGCCGCCTTCCGACCCACGAGGTAGTAGACGACCTCCTTGCCCTGGCTCCGGAGCAACGTGGCCAACTCTTCGCCCGCCTTCAGCACATTCGACGAGAAGGCCCCGTTGAGGCCCCGGTCGGAGGTGAAGAGGACGATGGCGGCTCGGTCGATGGACTCGGGCTCGGTGGTCAGCACGTGGTCGACGTTCGAGAACGTCGCCACGGCTGACACGGCGCGGGTGACCGCACGCGAATAGGGACCGGACGCGACCATGCGCGCCTGGGCCTTCTGGATCCGCGAGGCCGAGATGAGCTCCATCGCCCGGGTGACCTTTTTGGTCGTCTGGGCAGAGCGAATGCGCTGTCGGTAGACCCGAAGTTGCGCTCCCATGTGTCTCCTGTTGGTGTCGTGTGAGGAAAAGGTCGGTCAGCCGCTAGCGCGACTTGACGATCTTCTCCTGGTTGACGTCTTCGGCGTCTGTGGCCGTGAACTCTTCGCGTCCGACCGAGGCGAGAGGCTTGCCCTCGCCGGTCTGGAACTCCTTCTTGAAGGAGTCGATCGAGGAGTCGAGCTCGGCGACGATCTCGTCGGAGAGGACGTTCTTCTCGCGAAGGGTCGTCAGGACATCGCCGTTGCGGTCGAGGTAGTCGTGCAACTCGGCCTCGAAGCGCAGGATGTCGGCGACGGGAACCTCGTCGAGCTTTCCGTTGGTACCGGCCCAGATCGAGACGACCTGCTTCTCGACGGGGAACGGCGAGTACTGGGGCTGCTTGAGCAGCTCGGTCAGGCGAGCACCACGAGCGAGCTGGCGGCGGCTGGCCTGGTCGAGGTCGGAAGCGAACATGGCGAAGGCCTCGAGCGAGCGGTACTGGGCGAGTTCGAGCTTCAGCGTGCCGGAGACCTTCTTGATCGACTTGACCTGAGCGTCACCGCCGACTCGCGAGACCGAGATTCCGACGTCGACAGCAGGGCGCTGGTTGGCGTTGAAGAGGTCGGACTGCAGGAAGATCTGGCCGTCGGTGATCGAGATCACGTTGGTCGGGATGTACGCCGAGACGTCGTTCGCCTTGGTCTCGATGATGGGAAGACCCGTCATCGAGCCGGCACCGAGCTCGTCGGACAGCTTCGCGCAACGCTCGAGCAGACGAGAGTGCAGGTAGAAGACGTCACCCGGGTATGCCTCGCGTCCCGGCGGGCGGCGAAGAAGCAGCGAAACGGCACGGTAGGCCTCAGCCTGCTTCGAAAGGTCGTCGAAGACGATGAGGACGTGCTTGCCCTCGTACATCCACTGCTGACCGATGGCCGAGCCGGTGTACGGAGCGAGGTACTTGAAGCCGGCGGGGTCGGAAGCCGGGGACGCGACGATCGTCGTGTACTCCATGGCTCCGGCATCTTCGAGGGCACCCTTGACCGATGCGATCGTGGAACCCTTCTGACCGATAGCGACATACACGCAGCGAACCTGCTTGTTGGTGTCGCCGGACTCCCAGTTGGCCTTCTGGTTGATGATCGTGTCGATCGCGATGGCCGTCTTACCGGTCTGGCGGTCACCGATGATGAGCTGACGCTGGCCACGGCCGATCGGGATCATGGCGTCGATCGCCTTGATGCCGGTCTGCATGGGCTCGTGCACCGACTTGCGCTGCATGACACCGGGAGCCTGGAGCTCGAGGGCACGACGGCCCGAGGTCTCGATCTCGCCGAGACCGTCGATCGGGTTTCCGAGCGGGTCGACGACGCGACCGAGGTAGCCCTCGCCCACGGGAACGGAGAGGACCTCACCCGTGCGAGTGACCTCCATGCCCTCTTCGATTCCGCTGAACTCGCCGAGGACGATGACACCGATCTCGTCTTCGTCAAGGTTCTGGGCGAGGCCCAGAACGCCGTTGTCGAAGCGGATGAGTTCGTTGGCCATGACGCCGGGGAGACCCTCGACGTGGGCGATACCGTCGGCGGCGTCGATGACGTGTCCGACCTCGGTTGTTGACGTCTGCGAGGGCTCGTACGCCGAGACGAAGTCTTTGAGGGCGTCGCGAATCTCATCAGGGCTGATCTTGATGTCTGCCATTGGGATTCCTTTGTCGTTATGTCTTGTCACAGTAACCGAGGCACTCGCCTCGAGTCGGTGGGTCAGCCCGCTGGTGTGTGCGGCGAGCCGTTGCGTCGGTGGTGTCTAGCCGGCCAGCTCCAGTCGGAGATCGCTGAGACGCGTCGAGACGGTCCCGTCGATGACCTCGTCGCCGACCTGCACCCGAAGTCCGCCCAGAATGGACGGGTCGATGACCAGATTGACTCTAAGGTTACGACCGAACTGCCGGGCGAGACCGGCTTCGAGTCGGGTCACTTGCTCCTGAGCGATGGGTGCTGCGCTCGTGACGACTGCCACGAGTTCATCGGACTGGTCGGCCACGATGGCGCTCGCGTTGCGGATGAGCTCGCCGATCCGGCGGCCACGAGGCTGCTGGACGAGCTGCGAGACGATCGAGATCGTCTGCTGCGAGGCCTTGCCGGCGAGGAGCCGCTCGACGAGACCCGACTTTGCGGGCCCGTCGCTCAACTTGGTGCCGACAGCCAGTTCGAGCCCGGCATCAGAGGCGACAACCTCGCCGAAGGCGAACAACTCACCCTCGATCGAAAGACCGACAGGAGCGCTCTTCGCGATCGTCCGGATGCCGGTCTCTTCGATGCCGGCGAGCAGGTCGCCATGAGACGACCAACGGCTGCCGACGATCGAGGTGAGAAGCGCACGGGCCGACTGCGTGAACTCGCCGAACACTCGATCGAGGAACGCCTTCTTGCCGACCACGTCTTCAGCCGGATCGGCCAGGTAGGCGAGAAGCTTCGAGGAGCCGCCGATGATGCGACCCGCATTGAGCAACTGCTCACCCGTGGTGAGGTCTGCCGCGTCGCCGAGGTCGGCGAGCACGCCTCGCGCGGACGCGAGTGCCTCTCTCGACATCGAACCCACGGTTACTTGCCTGCCTTCGACTGTTCGTCGGCCTCGAGGTCGGCCAGGAAGCGGTCGACGATGGCCGAGGCCTTGGCGTCGTCGCTGAGGCTCTCGCCGATGACACCGGAAGCCAGGTCGATCGCGAGCGATCCGACCTCGCTTCGCAGCGAGACCAGAGCGCTCTGACGCTCTGCCTCGATCTGAGCGGTCGCATTCGCCGTGATGCGGTCGGCATCGGTCTGCGCCTGAGCCTTCACATCGTTGGCGATGCGGGTCGCGTCGGTGCGCGCCTGCTCGCGGATCTTGGCAGCCTCGGAGCGGGCGTCGGCCAGCTGCTTGTTGTACTCCTCGAGGGCGGCAGCCGCTTCAGCCTGAGCGTTCTCGGCCTTCTTGATGCCGCCTTCGATGACCTCGGCTCGCTCGTCGAGCGTTGCCTTCATGCGAGGAAGCACGAGGCGCCAGAAGATCAGGAGGATCGCGACGAAGCAGACAGCACCCCAAACGAGGTCGGGTGTCGCGGGGAACAACGGGTTGTGTGCTTCACCCGCCGCAACGATCATTTGTGCGCTGTTCATGCGTCGTCCTTAGTTGGTGCCGGTGAAGATGAAGTACGTAGCGATACCGATGAACGCCAGTGCCTCGGTGAAGGCGATACCGATGTACATGAGCACCGTGAGGCGACCCTGCAGCTCGGGCTGGCGGGCGACCGACTCGATGGTCTTGCCGACGACGATACCGACGCCGATGGCGGGGCCGATTGCCGCGAGGCCATAACCGACCGTCGCGATGTTTCCGCTGATCTCAGCAAGAACGGTTGTTGCGTCCACGTGTGTTTCCTTCCGTGATGGCGGCTTGGGCGGATGCCCGGGCCGTTATTAGTGTTCGTCGTTCAGAGCGAGCTGAACGTAAACAGCGGTGAGCAGCGAGAAGACGTAGGCCTGAAGAACAGCCACGAGGATCTCGAACAGGGTGAAGACGAAGCCGAAGGCGATCGTGCCGATTCCGAAGAGGGCGAACAGGTTGCCCGACTCGAAGAAGAAGAACGACGTCGCCGTGAAGAAGAGGACGAGGAGAAGGTGCCCGACGACCATGTTCATCAGGAGCCGGAGAGTCAGCGTGATCGGCCGAAGCACGAACGTCGAGACGAGCTCGATCGGGAACACGATGATGTAGAGCGGCCACGGCACACCAGGCGGGAACAGCGCGTTGCGCAGGAACGTACCCGGGTGCTTCCTGAGACCCGCATAGATGAAAGCGACGTACGCGACGACTGCGAGGATCAGCGGAATGCCGATGACGGACGTGCCGGCGATGTTGAACCCGGGAATGATGCCCGTGAGGTTCATGAACAGCACCATGAAGAAGATCGTCGTCAGCAACGGAAGGAAGCGACGGCCGTCTTTCTTGCCTAGCAGATCTTCGGCGACGTTGACTCGGACGAGGTCGAGACCCATCTCGACGACGCTCTGGAAGCGACCGGGCACGAGCTTCATGCGCCGGGTGCCGATCCAGAAGATCAGGAAGAGGACGATGACGACGAAGAATCGTGCCAGCGTGATGCGGGTGATCTCGAAAGGAGTGCCCTCGAAGAGAAGGACCGACGGAAAGAATTCGTCGATCGATGGGCCCTGGAAACCTCCGCTGCTATCACTCGCTGCGGCGAGAGGATGCAACAGGGTGATGGCGTTAGCTAACAGCGCTATCTCCTGATTCGGGACGCGGACACTCGGCGCCGAACGAAACCACGGCGCGACCGACGAGCCAATTAAGACAACGCCTGTCGTGCAACAGCCCCGCCCGCCACCGCGAGACGCGGCGATGATCTGTGGGGAAGCGACCCTTCGGCACTAAACAGGCCGGGGACACGAACAAGTTCAGCCTATCAACAGATTAGCCGCCAGACGAACCATTCCGGGCCGCCACGCCGCTTATTTGTCGGAATTTGCGTCTCGTGCACCGGGAAGCTGGATGTCACTCACGTACGGCAGCCTCGATCGCATCACGACGACGACATCGACGACGAGCGAGCCGACAACGCCGGCGACCAGGGCGAAGAACAGCACGTAGCGGTCAACCCACACGGCATCTTTCAACAGCACTACCAGAACGATGAAGATGATGAACTTGAGCAGCCATCCGCCGAGCACGATG
This sequence comes from Frondihabitans sp. PhB161, assembly GCF_003814635.1. Taxonomy (NCBI): domain Bacteria; kingdom Bacillati; phylum Actinomycetota; class Actinomycetes; order Micrococcales; family Microbacteriaceae; genus Frondihabitans; species Frondihabitans sp. PhB161. The sequence continues at coordinate 362,391 of NZ_RKQW01000004.1, read as the reverse complement.
CCGAAGAACGCTCCACTGATCATGTTGCCGCCCGACGCCTTGAACGCGAGCAAAATGCTTGCGGCCGTCATTCCGGTGAAGAGCAGCGCCAGGCCGGTGCCGACCAGGGCGCCGGCCACACCGGTCGGACCCACGGTGAGGCCGCCGACGAGGCAGCCGATGACGGCGATGGCCAGAGCCAGCAACGCACCGTAGCGAAGGATCCTGGTGTAGATCCGGTTGTTCTCGGGGTTCATGCGTGCCGTTCTGTCTCGGTGGGGCGGGCTGGTTCTGCGGGCCGCGAGGCGGTGGATCCTTGGGGAGTCGAGGGCGAGGACCCGGTTGCGCTCGAGTCACGGGGCGCGTTCGCAGAGGGCTCTACGGCGCTCAGGCCGAGGGCTGATCCCGGCTTGGGCGTCCGGTGCGACGACACGGTGCCGCGCAAGCCCTCGACTGCGGAGCGCTCTTCGGCAGCCGTCGGCTTTGGCGCGCCGACCACGGAGCGACCGGCCTGATCGAGGGCGTCGAAACGCTCGACTCCCGCGTCGGCGGCGCTGGCGGAGGGGGCGCTCTGGACGGCGATCTCGACCCGCTTGCGGCGGCTGAGCGGCGACAGGGTGAGGGCCGCGCACACGACGAGCCCCACCACCATGAAGATGATCACCCAGTTCGTCGGGATCGGGAAGTAGAACAGCAGGCAGCCGATCGAGACGACGGCCGTCCAGCCGTAGAGGATCAGCACGGCGTGGAAGTGCGAGTGCCCCATGTCGAGCAGGCGGTGGTGGAGGTGCTTGCGGTCGGCGCTGAACGGGGATTTGCCGGCACTGACCCGTCGAAGCACGGCGAGGCCAAAGTCGAGCAACGGCACGATGAGGATCGCGAACGGCAGGACGATGGGGATGAACGCCGGGAGGAGCGTGCTGCGGTCGGTCGTCGTCGGGTCGATGTTGCCCGTGACCGAGATCGCACTGACGGCCATCAGAAGGCCGGTCAGGAGCGCGCCGGCGTCGCCCATGAACATGCGTGCCGGGTGCCAGTTCAGCGGGAGGAAGCCCACCGCGGCCCCGATCAGCACCGCCGACACGAGAGCTGCGAGGTTGAAGTACTCCACGCCCTCGGTGCCGCTCGCGAGGACGAAGCTGTAGATGAAGAACACACCGTTGGCGATGATCGTGACACCCGCCACCAGGCCGTCGAGACCGTCGATGAAGTTGACGGCGTTCATCACCAGGACGACGGCCAAGACGGTCAGGATCAGCGACATGTAGCTCGAACCGACCGTGCGACCGCCGATCGGCAGGGAGACGAGAGCCACGCCCTGCCAGGCCAGCACACCCGCCGCGATGATCTGGGCCGCGAGCTTGGTCATCCAGTCGAGGTCGTAGAGGTCGTCGATCACGCCGACGACCACGATGATGAACGCGGCAGCCAAGATGGCGAGGATGTGGCCGGGCTCCGAGAAGACGAGACGGAAGTAGTCGACTCCCGATATCAACGGGAAGATGAACCACGCCGACAGCAGGGCCACGACGACACCGATGAACATCGCCACTCCCCCGAGCCGAGGCGTAGGGTTCGTGTGCACGTCGCGGTCGCGGATCTTGGGGGCCAGCTTGTACTTCGTGCCGAGGCGCCAGGCGAGCACCGAGAAGGCGAAGCTGACGACGGCTGAGACGGCCGCGGCCAGCAGGTAGTACCTCATCGCGCGAGCCTCAGACGACCACGTCGTCGCCCACGACGCGACGGATCTCGTCGTCGGAGATGACCCCGTGACGGACGATGCGAAGCACCCCGTCAGCTGCGGCCGTCGCATCGACGATGGTCGACCCGCTGTTCGCCCCGGGACGGGGCTCGTACGCCGTGCCCGCCGTGCCGCCGTCGAGATAGACCTCGACGCTGTCGCCGAGCATCTCGAGGGCTTCCATTGCGCTCATGGCGGCGGGTTTGCCGGTCAGGTTCGCACTCGAGACGGCCAGCGGGCCGGTCTCTTCGAGCAGTTCGAGCAGAAGCTTGTTGTCGGGCTGACGGAGGGCGACAGTGCCCCGTGTCTCGCCGAGATCCCATGCCAGCGATGGTTGAGCGCGCAGGATCACGGTCAGCCCACCGGGCCAAAACTCGTCGAGGAGCGGTCTGATCAGATCGGGGACGCTCTCGGCGAGGGCGGCGAGGGTCTCTTGCGACTTCACGAGCACGGGTGGCGGCGACTGGCGCGTGCGGCCCTTCGCATCGAGCAGGCGCTGAACGGCCTCGGGATCGAATGCGTCGCAGGCGATGCCGTACACGGTGTCGGTCGGCACGACGACGAGCTCACCGCGCCCGAGTGCGGCGCGCGCCAAGCGCATACCGGTGAGGAGTTCTGCGTCGCTCGCGCAGTCGTAGAGGGAGGCCATGACTCACCGATTGTAGTGCGACGCCCTGAGGGGTCTCGACGCCGCGCCCGCAGGATCCGACGGCTCAGCGAGTCGCGGTCGTCGCCCGGTCGCGACGCGTCAGGTCTTCATGCGTCGCCGGTCCGCGCCAGCCGTCGTGCGCGAGCAGCTCCCGGATCGCCGCCCCCTGCTCTTCGCCATGCTCGATCACGAGCGTTCCGCCCGGCACGAGGAGTGCGAGTGCCCGCTGCGAGAGCGCCCTCACGAGGTCGAGGCCGTCTTCTCCTCCGTAGAGCGCGAGGGCCGGATCGAACAGGCGCACCTCGGGGTCGCGCGGGATCATCCCGGTCGGGATGTAGGGCGGGTTCGACACGACGACCGAGACGGTGCCGTCGAGCTCGGGGAGGGCATCGGTCATGTCGCCGAGCACGAGGGTGACGTTCGCTCCGGTCGATTCGATGTTGCGGCGCGTCCAGACGGCGGCTTCGGGCGAGAGCTCGACGGCGTACACCCGCGACCGGGGCACCTCGGTGGCCAGGGCCAGAGCGAGCGCACCGCTTCCGGTACCGAGGTCGACCGCGATCGGCGACTCGTCGGCTCGGGCGTCGAGCGCGTCGATGGCTATCTGCGCCACGCCCTCGGTCTCGGGTCGCGGGACGAACACCCCGGGGCCCACGTGCAACTCGAGTGAGCGGAACGGCGCGAGTCCGGTGAGGTGCTGGAGCGGCTCACGCTCGGCTCGGCGCGCGACAAGCTCGTCGAAGCGAAGGCCGAGAGATTCGTCGAGGACTCCCCCGGTGATCGCCTTCACCGCGACCTCGCCGCGGCCGATGTCGAGCACGTGCGCAAGCAGCAACTCGACATCGACGGCCGGGTCGGGCACGCCGCCGGCCACGAGGATCCTGCGCCCCTCGTCGAGAGCGTCAGCGATCGACCGCGTCACTCGCCCGTGTCGCCGATGTCGGCGAGTCGCGCCTCTTCGTCGGCATGGATGCACGACTCGATGACCGGCTCGAGAGCGCCGTCCATCACGGCGTCGAGGTTGTACGACTTGTAGCCGGTGCGGTGGTCGGCGATGCGGTTCTCGGGGAAGTTGTACGTGCGAATGCGCTCGGAGCGGTCCATGCCGCGGATCTGGCTCTTGCGCGCGTCGGAGGCGACCGCAGCCTGCTCCTCGGCCTGACGAGCCAGGATGCGCGCACGGAGCACCCGCATTCCGGCCTCGCGGTTCTGCAGCTGCGACTTCTCGTTCTGCATGGCCACGACGATGCCGGTCGGGAGGTGGGTGATGCGCACGGCGGAGTCGGTCGTGTTGACTGACTGGCCGCCCGGCCCCGACGAGCGGTACACGTCGATCTTGAGGTCGTTCTGGTTGATCTCGACCTCTTCGGGCTCGTCGACCTCGGGGAACACCAGCACGCCGGTGGTCGAGGTGTGGATGCGCCCCTGCGACTCGGTGGCGGGCACGCGCTGGACCCGGTGCACGCCGCCCTCGTACTTCAGGTGCGCCCAGACGCCCTGTGCCGGGTCGGAGGAATTCGACTTGATCGCCACCTGGACGTTCTTGTAGCCGCCCAGGTCGGATTCGTCGCGGTCTAGCAGCTCGGTCTTCCAGCCCTTCGACTCGGCGTAGTGCGAGTACATGCGCAGGAGGTCGGCCGCGAACAGCGCGCTCTCGGCTCCGCCCTCGCCGCCCTTGATCTCCATGATCACGTCGCGCCCGTCGTCGGGGTCGCGCGGGATCAGCAGACGGCGCAGCTTCTCTTGGGCGAGGTCGAGCGTCTCTTCGAGTGCGGGCACCTCGTCGGCAAACGCCGCGTCTTCACCCGCGAGTTCGCGCGCGGCCTCGAGGTCGTCTTCTCCCTGCTTCCACGCCGAGTAGGCAGCCACAATGCGGCTGAGCTCGGCGTAGCGGCGGTTGATCTTCTTGGCTCGGGCCGCATCCGCGTGGACTGCAGGGTCAGAGAGCTGAACCTGCAGTTCGTCGTGCTCAGCCAGTAGCACGCTTACCGACTCGAACATGATCAGTCTTCTTTGTGGCCGGTGGCCGGCACGGACTTCTGCACCTGCACCAGGAACTCGACGTTCGACTGCGTCTCTTTGAGGTTGCGCAGCACGATCTCGAGAGCCTGCTGCTGATCGAGGCCCGCGAGGGCCCGACGCAGACGCCAGGTGATCTTGACCTCATCGGGGCTGAGGAGCATCTCTTCGCGGCGGGTGCCCGATGCGTTGACATCGACGGCCGGGAAGATGCGCTTGTCGGCCAGGTGGCGCGACAGGCGGAGCTCCATGTTGCCGGTGCCCTTGAACTCCTCGAAGATCACTTCGTCCATCTTGGAGCCGGTCTCGACCAGAGCAGTGGCGAGGATTGTGAGCGATCCGCCGTTCTCGATGTTGCGAGCGGCACCGAAGAAGCGCTTCGGCGGGTAGAGCGCCGACGAGTCGACACCACCGGAGAGGATCCGGCCCGACGCCGGGGTGGCGAGGTTGTAGGCGCGCCCGAGTCGTGTGATGGAGTCGAGCAGCACGACGACGTCGTGGCCCAGCTCGACCAGGCGCTTCGCGCGCTCGATGGCGAGCTCGGCGACCGTGGTGTGGTCTTCGGCGGGGCGGTCGAAGGTCGAGGCGATGACCTCGCCCTTCACCGTGCGCTCCATGTCGGTGACCTCTTCGGGGCGCTCGTCGACCAGCACGACCATGAGGTGGACCTCGGGGTTGTTCTGGGCGATGGCATTGGCGATCGACTGCAGCACCATCGTCTTGCCGGCCTTCGGCGGCGACACGATCAGACCGCGCTGGCCCTTGCCGATCGGCGACACGAGGTCGATGATGCGGGTCGAGAGCTTCGACGACTCGGTCTCGAGACGCAGACGCTCCTGCGGGTACAACGGCGTGAGCTTGTTGAACTCGACACGCTTGGCTGCCTCGTCGATCGTCTGACCGTTGATCGAGTCGATCTTGACGATCGCGTTGTACTTCTGACGACCCTGCTGGTTGTCGCCCTCGCGCGGCTGACGAATGGCACCGACCACGGCGTCGCCCTTGCGCAGGTGGTACTTCTTGACCTGGCCGAGCGAGACGTAGACGTCGCTCGCACCGGGCAGGTAGCCCGTGGTGCGGACGAACGCGTAGTTGTCGAGGACGTCGAGGATGCCGGCGACCGGAATCAGCACGTCGTCTTCGGTGATCTCGGGCTCGAACTCGTCGTTCTGGTTGCCGCGTCCGCGCTTGCGGTCGCGCTGGCGGTTGCGCCCACGCCCGTTCTCGCTGTCGTCGCGCTGCTGCTGGGCCTGGCTGCCCTGCTGGCCGCCGCCCTGCTGACCGTTCTGCTTCTGACGGTCGTCGTCGAAGTCGCTCTGGCGGTCGGCCTCGTTGCGACGGTCGTTACCGCCGGAGGGCTGGTTGTTCGACTGCTGGGCGTTCGCCTGCTGGTTGTCGCGCTGCTGGCCGTTGCCGTTCTCGGCGACGGTCGCCTGGCCGTCGCGCTGCTGGCCGTTGCCGTTCTGACCGTTGCCGTTTTGGCCGTTGCCGTTCTGCTCGCGGTTCTGGCGGTCGCCGCGATTGCGGTTGCGACCACGACGGCCGCCGCCCTGCTGCTGCGACTGGTCGTTCTGGCCCTGCTCGTCTTTGCCGGAGTCGCCCTGCTCGGTCGGCTCGGCCGCGGAGGTGGGAGCCGCAGCGGCCTCGTCGGCTGCCGGTGCGGCGGCGTCGCGCTCGGCGCGGAGGCGGGCCTGCTCGGCACGGGTCCGGTCGGCACGCGACTGGCGCGGCGGGAGGTCGATGGTGAGCTCGGGGCGACCCGACTTCTCACCCTGCTTGTCAGCCTGCTTCTCGGCCGGCGCCTCGGTCGTGGTCTCGGGGGTGACGTCGGCGGGTGCGCCGCCCTTGTCACTCGCGCGACGGGATCCTCGGCGACGGCGGCTGCCACCCTCGCGAGGCTCCGACTGCTCCGTCGGGGTCTCGATGGGTGCAGCGGCCTCAGTCGACGCTGTCTCGGTCGCTGCGGCCTCGACCGGCGCGGCTGCGGCAGTCTCGGTCTTCGGCGTCTCGGTGGGGATCTCGAGGACGCCGGAGGCACCCTGGTTGGCGTGGGCGTCAGCGGCCTTCGGAGCGGCGGCTGCGGCCGAAGCGCGGCGCGGTGCGCGCTTGGCGCGGACCGGAGCTGCAGGCTCGGCCTCGATAGCGAGTTCGGGCTGGACGGCCTCGGCGGCAGGCGCGTCGGCGACAACGGACTGGGCGTCGTCGGCGACAGGAGCCTCGGCAACCGGCGCGGCGGCGGCGGTCTCGGCCGGCGCTGCCGCCTGCGCGGAAGCAATCGCGGCGACGAGGTCGCCCTTGCGGAGCTTCGAGATGCCGGAGATTCCGAGCGAGGAGGCGAGAGCCTGGAGCGCCGGAAGACGCAGAGCCGAGAGGTCTGCGGAGGGATCGGAGGTGATGTCGGTCACGGGGATGGTTTCCTTTCGCTCCCCCGCACAGATAGGCGGGGGTGAGCTGGCCGTGCCTTGGGCAACGGCCTGCGCAGAGGACTCTCTCCGGACGTGTACGGATGCACAGCACGGAGGCGAGATGCGCGGGGTAAGAGCACTGATTGCAGAAGCACTGATTGGAACTACGTGCAACCCGGGAATCCGCTCCTGCCGTGACGAGGTCACTGCCGAAACAGGCAACCGCCTCTAAAGAAGCGGGGTTTCTACCGGGTGCGGCACCACTGTAGCACCCTTGAGATCGACGGCCAGCATGAGCGCGCGCCATGTCGTGACGGAATGCTCTCCGACGAGATCCGCGGCGAACAGCCTCTGGGCGGGGTCGCTTCCGAGAACGAGGAGCGACGGGCCGGCACCCGAGACGACTGCGGCCAGCCCCGCGTCGCGGAGCATGCGGATCAGCGTGTCGGTCTCGGGCATCGCACTCGCGCGATAGCTCTGATGCAGACGATCCTCGGTCGCGGCGAGCAGGAGCTCGGGGCTCTGAATCAGCGCGGCTACCAACAGGGCGGAGCGCGACACGTTGAACGTGGCGTCTTCGTGCGGCACGGAGGCCGGCTGGAGGCTCCGGGCGAGCTTCGTCGACAGGGTTGTCTCGGGCACGAAGACCACCGGCGACACACCCCGGTGCACCAGAAGCCGCTTGTGCGCCGGGCCGTCTTTCGTAGTCCAGGCGATCGTGAGACCACCGAACAGGGCCGGCGCGACGTTGTCGGGATGCCCCTCGAGCTCGGTGGCGAGTCGCAGCAGCGTCGATGAATCGACCTCGACGACACCGTCGAGCAGGCCTTTGGCGGCCATGATGCCCGAGACGATCGCGGCCGCGCTGGATCCTAATCCGCGCCCGTGGGGAATGACGTTCGTCGCCGACAGGGTCAGCCCGGGAAGGGGCTGTCCGAGTTGCTCGAAAGCGAACGCGATGGCTCGCACAACCAGATTGGTCTCGTCGGTCGGCACCTCACCGGCGCCGACACCGGTCACGTGGACCGAGACACCAGGATCCGCGCGCGCCGTGACGACCAACTCGTCGTACAGCGACAGCGCGATTCCCAGCGTGTCGAACCCTGGCCCGAGATTGGCGGAGGTGGCAGGCACCTTCACCAGCACGGAACGCCCCGCGAGCGAGGCGTGCTCTGCTGTCACGCCGACGCTCGCACCAGTCCGAGAACTCCGGCGACCTCGTCGGTGTCGACGCCGACCACCGTCGGTGTGACCTCGCCACCCTCGGGGGTCTTGAGAGCCCACTGCGGGTCTTTCAGACCGTGGCCGGTGACCGTGAGCACGATCGTGGCGCCCTTCGGCACCTGACCGGCTTCGGCGCGCTCCAGCAGACCGGCGACGCTGATGGCCGACGCGGGCTCGACGAAGATGCCCACCTCGGCGGAGAGGATGCGCTGCGCCTCGAGGATCTTGGCATCGTCGATGGCACCGAAGTAGCCGTCGGTGAGCTCGCGCGCCTCGAGGGCGAACTGCCACGAGGCCGGGTTGCCGATGCGGATCGCACTGGCGATCGTCTCGGGGTGCTTGACGACCGAGCCGCCGACGATGGGGGCGCTGCCCGCGGCCTGGAAGCCGAGCATGCGCGGCAGCTTGGTCGAGCGGCCTACGACGAGGTCTTCGCGGTAGCCGCGGGTGTACGCGGTGTAGTTGCCTGCGTTGCCGACCGGCAGGAAGTGGAAGTCGGGGGCATCGCCCAACACGTCGACGACCTCGAAGGCGGCGGTCTTCTGACCCTCGATGCGGTCGTTGTTCACCGAGTTGACCAGGTGCACCGGGTAGTTCTTGGCGAGGTCGCGCGCGATGTCGAGACAGTCGTCGAAGTTGCCCTGGATCTGCAGCAGCTGACCGTTGTGGGCGACGGCCTGGCTGAGCTTGCCCATGGCGATCTTGCCCTCGGGCACGAGCACCGCGGCGGTGATGCCGGCGTGAGCGGCGTAGGCGGCGGCCGACGCCGACGTGTTGCCGGTCGACGCGCAGATGACGGCCTTGGCGCCGTGCTCGACGGCCTTCGAGATGGCCATGGTCATGCCGCGGTCTTTGAACGAGCCGGTCGGGTTGATGCCCTCGTACTTGACGTAGACGTTCGCACCGGTTCGCTCGGAGAGAGCCCGAGCCGGGATCAGCGGTGTGCCGCCCTCACCCAGGGTGACGATCGGGGTCGCCTCGGTGACATCGAGACGGTCGGCGTATTCGCGCAGGACACCCTGCCACTGGTGGGCCATCAGGCTCCTTCGATTCTGAGCACGCTCGTGACGGAGTTCACGACTGCGGCGTTGGTGAGAGCGTCGACCGTGGCGGCGAGCGAAGACTCGCGGGCACGGTGCGTTCCGATGATCAGCGTAGCGGTGGCGGGCCCCTCGTCGCCGCGTGTGACGCCCGCGGTCTGCTGCACGGTCTCGACACTGACGCCGTGCTGGGCAAGGATCCCGGCGACCGTCGCGAGCACCCCGGGCTGATCGGCCACGTCGAGCGTGATCTGATAGCTCGTCGAGACGCTGCCCAGGGGCAGCACGCGGAGGTCGGCGTGGTTCGACTCAGCGAGACCGGGCCCGCCGATCACATGGCGCCGTGCCGCCGACACGAGGTCGCCGAGCACTGCGGATGCGGTCTCGACTCCCCCGGCACCGGCGCCGTAGAACATGAGGTCGCCGGCCGCCTCGGCCTCGACGAAGACGGCGTTCTTGGCGCCGTGGACGGCAGCCAGAGGGTGACCGAGCGGGACGAGAGCGGGATGGACTCGCGCTGCCACCCCGAGCTTGCCGTCGTCGTCCGAGATCCGCTCGCAGATCGCCAGGAGCTTGACGACGTATCCGGCCTTCCGGGCGGCCTCGACCTGTTCGTGGCTCACCCCCGTGATGCCTTCGCGGTGCACCGCGACGAGCGGAACGCTGGTGTGGAAGGCGAGGCTCGCGAGAATCGCTGCCTTCTGCGCCGCGTCGTAGCCCTCGATGTCGGCGGTCGGGTCGGCCTCGGCATAACCGAGATCGGTCGCGATGGCCAGAGCATCGTCGAGCGATTCGCCGAGGGTGTCCATACGGTCGAGGATGAAGTTCGTCGTGCCGTTGACGATACCCATCACCCGCACGATGGTGTCGCCCGCGAGGCTCTCGCGCAGGGGACGGATGATCGGGATCGCCCCGGCTACAGCGGCCTCGTAGTAGAGCTGAGCGCCGACCTGCTCGGCCGCCTCGAAGAGCTCCGGTCCGTGACTCGCGAGCAGGGCCTTGTTGCCCGTGATCACGTCGGCTCCCGACGAGAGCGCCTGGAGGATCAGGGTCTTGGCGGGCTCGATACCGCCGATGAGCTCCACGACGATGTCGGCGCCGAGGATCAGCGACTCGGCATCGGTGGTGAACAGCTCCTTCGGCAGGTCGACATCGCGCTCGGCGTCGAGGTCGCGCACGGCGATCCCGACGAGTTCGAGGCCGGCACCGGCCCGGCCGGCCAGCTCGTCAGCCTGTTCGAGCAGGAGCCTGGCCACCTGGCTTCCGACGGACCCGGCACCCAGAAGGGCGACGCGGACGTTGCGGTATTCGATCATGCGGTTCTCTCTGCTTCGTGTGGTCGAGCGTCGTGCTGCGGGTCGAACCCCGCGTCACGTGCCAGGAGGTCGTCGATGGTCTCGCCGTGGACGATCACGCGGGCCACACCGTCGCGCACCGCGACGACCGGCGGGCGGCCCACGTGGTTGTAGTTGCTGGCGAGACTCCAGCAGTAGGCACCGGTCACGGGAACGGCGACGAGATCGTCGGGTGCCACGTCGCCCGGAAGGTAGTCGGCGAGAACGACGAGGTCGCCCGACTCGCAGTGCTTGCCCGCGAGGCGGACGAGACGAGGATCCGACGCGGAGACCCTCGAGGCGAGCCGGACCGAGTAGTCGGCCGCGTACAGAGCTGTGCGCGCGTTGTCGCTCATCCCGCCGTCGACGCTCACGTAGCGGCGAACAGCGCTCGAGTGCCCATCGGCGCCGGTATCTTCGCCGTCGAGCGATACCTCGACGTCTTTGATGGTGCCGACCGTGTAGAGAGTGACGCCGGCGGGCCCGGCGATCACCCGGCCGGGCTCGACCGCGAGTACCGGAATCGGGATGTCGAGTCGGGCGCACTCCGCCGCGACGACGTCGGCGATCCCCGCGGCGAGTTCGGTGATAGGCGCGGCGTCGTCGACCCGGGTGTAGTTGACGCCGAACCCGCCGCCGAGGTTCAGCTCGGGCAGGTCGCCGCCCGCCAAGAGGCTCGCATGCACCTCGAGCAGTCGACGCGCCGCCTCGGCGAAGCCGTCTGTGCCGAAGATCTGCGAGCCGATGTGGCTGTGGAGGCCGAGCAGCCGGAGACCCGCGTGCGAACGGATCGCTGCGACCGCAGCCGGGGTGTCGGCGAGGGGAATGCCGAACTTCTGGTCTTCTCTCGCGGTGGCGAGATAGTCGTGGGTCGAGGCGTGCACTCCGCTGTTGACTCGGATCCTGACGTTCTGAACCGTGCCGTGGCGCTCTGCCGCCTCGGCGACGCGGTCGATCTCGAGGAGGCTGTCGATGACGACTGCGCCCACGCCGAGCGAGACCGCCCGGTCGATCTCGGCCCGCGACTTGTTGTTGCCGTGGAAGCCCATCAGCTCGGGGGCGACGCCCGCGGCCAAGGCCACGGCCAGCTCGCCCCCGGTGCAGATGTCGACGAAGAGGCCTGCGTCGCTCACCCAGCGCGCGATCTCGACCGACAGGAAGGCCTTGCCCGCGTAGTAGACCTTGGCTCGGGTGCCGATGCGAGCGGCCTCGGCGGCGAAGGCGTCGTGGGCGCCGACGGCACGCGCGCGGAAGTCGGCCTCGTCGACGACGTAGAGGGGGGTGTCGAACCGGGCCGCGAGTTCGGTGGCCGACACACCGCCGACCGTCAGCGCGCCGTCCTCGTCACGACCCGCCGAGGACGGCCAGATGCTTGCGACGAGGTCGTTCGCATCGGCGGGAACGTCGAGCCAGGCGGGTGCGAGCGGGTTGGCAGTGGTCGTCATGAGCAGCTCCCTGTTGCGGTAAGGCCGGTCTTCGTCAACGGCAGACCGGCCGAGCGCAAATCAATGGTGACGCCGGAGGGCTTGACCGTCAGCGAGGTCACCCGGGCATTCTTCGGAACGTAGCCAGCCAGGCAGACGGTCTGCGTCGCAGCTCGAAGGGCCGGCGCGAAGACGGCCGGCAGTGCGGCACCGTTGACCGAGGCGCTCTTCGGCACGACAGACAACTTCGAACCCTCCGCTGCCAGCTTCGGGGTCGCCGTGATCTGGGTCGCGATCGACTGGCCGAGAACCGTCAGCGTCTTGTCGAACGCGAAGTCGCCCGAACCGAGAGAAATCGAACCGCCCAGACCATTGACAGCCTTGGTCTCGTTGACGGCTTTCTCGGTCACGTGGATCGACGCCTCGACCGGGCCTGTCGTGCCACCCACCTTGAGGGGGACGTCACTGACATCGGCGGTGAAGGTAAGGGGGATCTTCTGCACCACGAGGTTCGACGACGAGAGAGTCACGTCGTCGAGCGAACCGCTGAGTGCCTGCAGGATCACCGAGAGACCGTGGATCTTGACATCGACCTGACCGGACGACCCGGCCGGCAGAGACGACTCGATCTCTTTCGAGGCACGACCTTCGGCGTAGTTGCGCGCAACGATGTCAGCGACCACGGCGAGGATCGCACCGATCACCACGAGCGAGATCAACACGATCATGAAGATCGTGAACCCGCGGCGCTTCTTGACGTTGTGGTTCGGCTCGAGGAAGGCGTCGAGATCGTCGGGTTTCGAGACGCTCATGCCCTACATCCTGTCAGGTGCGGACACGCCGAGGAGGCCGAGGCCGTTGCGAATCACCTGCCCAGCGGCATCGTTCAGCCAGAGGCGTGTGCGGTGGAGGTCGGTGACCTCTTCATCGCCGAGGGGCGTCACGCGGCACGCGTCGTACCAGCGGTGGTAGGTGCCGGCGACCTCTTCGATATAACGGGCGACGCGGTGCGGCTCGCGCAACTCGGCCGCCTGCTGGACGACTCGCGGCAGTTCGGAGAGTGCTCCGAGCAGCGATGCCTCAGTCGGGTGGGTCAGCAGGGAGGCGTCGAACGCGCTGCGGTCGACCCCGGAGGCACTCGCGTTGCGGGCGACGGCCTGGGTGCGGGCGTGCGCGTACTGCACGTAGAAGACCGGGTTGTCGTTGCTTCGCTTGGTGAGGAGGTCGAGGTCGATGTCGATCATCGAGTCGGCGGAGAACCGCACGAGCGAGTAGCGCCCCGCGTCGACGCCGACCGCATCGACAAGGTCTTCCATCGAGACGACGGTGCCGTTGCGCTTCGACATGCGCACGGGCTCGCCGTCGCGCATGAGGTTGACCAGCTGGCCGATGAGGATCTCGAGGTTGACGCCCGGAGTGTCTCCGAACGCCGCGCACATGGCCATCATGCGGCCGATGTAGCCGTGGTGGTCGGCGCCGAGCATGATGATGTTCCGCTCGAATCCGCGCTCGCGCTTGTCGAGGTAGTAGGCGAGGTCGCCCGCGATGTACGCGGCCTCGCCGTCGCTCTTGATGATGACGCGATCGCGGTCGTCGCCGAAGTCGGTCGTCCGCAGCCAGGTCGCGTTGTCGGCCTCGTAGACGTGTCCGAGCTCGCGCAGCCGGGCGATGGCGCGCTCGACGGCCTTCGACTCGTGCAGGGAGTTCTCGTGGAAGTAGACGTCGAAGTCGACGCCGAAGTCGTGCAGCGACTTCTTGATGTTGGCGAACATGAAGTCGACTCCGACCGCCCGGAAGAACTCCTGCGCCTCGTCGCGCGGCAGGTCTCGGACGTCACCGTCAAAGGTCTCGATGACGCGCGCAGCGATCTCGGAGATGTAGACGCCGCCGTAGCCGTCTTCCGGTGTGGGCTCGCCGAGCGCTGAAGCGATCAGGCTGCGGGCGAAGCGGTCGATCTGCGCGCCGTGGTCGTTGAAGTAGTACTCCCGCGTCACGACACCGCCGACCGCCTGGAAGATGCGGGCGAGGCTATCGCCGACGGCAGCCCAGCGGACACCGCCGATGTGGATGGGGCCGGTCGGGTTCGCGGAGACGAACTCGAGGTTGATGGTGACGCCCGCGTAGTAGTCGCCGTTGCCGTAGGCCTCGCGGCTCTCGACGATGGCCTTCGCGAGGGCCCCGGCCGCAGCCGCTTCGAGTGTGATGTTGATAAAGCCCGGCCCAGCGATGTCGACGCTCGCAACGCCGTCGGTCTCGGTCAGCTCGCGCGCGATCTCGGTCGCGAGCTCGCGCGGGTTGGACCCGAGGCGCTTGGCGAACTTCATGGCGATGTTCGAGGCCCAGTCGCCGTGGTCGCGGTTGCGGGGGCGCTCGAGCACGGCGTCGGCGAGGGTGATGTCGACCGGTGCCGCTGCGGCGGCTTCGTCGGCGGTCGCGGTTGCACGGCGTCGCTCGGCGATCCCCTGGACGATGGCGAGCAGAGAGGCGGAGAGTTCAGCGGGAGTCACGGTCGTCAAGCTTACCGGGCCGTCGCCCGCCTCTTCCGGGGCCGCCGACGGCGATCCGAATCTCCCACCAAGGTGAATGCCGCGAAGATGGAGACCATGCTCACGGCCCCGCGTCTCCTCGCTGTCCGCACCCTGCCCGCTGCCCTCGCGGTTCTTCTCCTCGCCGGCTGTACCGGCGCGGCGCCCGCCGCGTCGAGCTCCCCCACCGCGCCCCGCGCCTCGGCGACCCCGACGGGCGGAGCGGGAGCCCTTACGGCCACGCCGCTGACCGTGGACTGCCAGACGATCGCCCCCGACGCCACGGTCAGCGCCGCGTACCCCGGCATGACGCCCGAGGCGAAGCCCACTCCCCCCAAGACCAGCGACGCCGCGGTGATCGGCGGCTACGACGGCACCGTCTGCGGCTGGACCAGCGCGACCGGCGGCTCGATGACTCTCGCCGTCGGCCGGTTCGACGACGACAGCCTCACCCGGCTCAAGAACAGCCTGATCACGTCGAGCAACGCCGTGCCCACGTACGACGGCGAAGGCTACTTCGACCTCGTCGACGGGGTCGGCACGGCCGAGGCCTTCACCGGGTCGTACTGGATAGTCGCGACGTCTGATGATGCCGTGTTCGGCGAACCCGGCGGGGCCGAGCCGCTGGTCGACGCGGCAATCGCCGGGTTGAAGTAGGTCGGGCCGGATCCTCGGGTCTGGTCTTCGACGTGGGGTTTCTGCTGTGTGGTCTTGCAGTGTGATCTCTGCCGTCTCGGGAGACGGTGTCAGGCGGCGACGCGCTCCGGGTTTGCGGTGGGAGCCAGCCCGTCGAGCAGGCGCAGCAGCTGACCGGGCGGGGCCTTGCGATCTTCGGGGTGCCACTGCACGCCGGTGATCGGTGCGTCGCGGTGCTCCACGGCTTCGATCACGCCGTCGACCGCTCGACCCACGATGCCGAGGCCGTTCGCCAGCGCGTCGATGGCCTGGTGGTGGGCGCTCTGCACGTCGACCGAGTCGCCGAGGATCCGGGCCAACCCGCTCGACGACTCGAGCTCGACCCGGTGCGTCGTCATGAGCTCCTCGACCGGGGCTCCTGTGTTCAGGTGCGCCGAGTCGCCGTCGAGGTGCTGGATCAGCGTGCCGCCGAGCGCCACGTTGATCAGCTGGTGCCCGCGGCAGATGCCGAGCAGCGGAGTGCCACGGTCGAGGGCGCGGTGCACGAGCGCGATCTGCGCCGCATCCGCCTCTTCGTAGTGGCGCCCCTCACGGCGGTAGCCGCTTTCGCCGCCGTACCACTCGGGGGCGAGATCCTCGCCGCCCATCAGCACGACGGCGTCGGCGCTGTCGGTCAGCTGCAGGAGCGTCGATTCGCCCAGGTCGGCGGCGCCGTAACGCGTCGCCTCCCAACCGGTGACCTCGGCGAGACCCTGCACGCGACCGTTCAGCGTGTCGACGTACGCGTGGTACTCCGGCGCGTGCGGCCGGAAGCGCGTGACCTCGATGACGGCAAGCGTGTTCATGACTCCACTCTGCGGCAGGGGCGGCGCTCGTGTCGCGGGTGTGTCGCCCTGTTACGCGTGGGGCGCCGGTGCGTCGCCCGCCGAGTTTGGGCGCCCGCCGAATTTGAAGGAGAAACAGAAGGCGTACCCGGCCCGATCCGCATGACTTCGTTGCCGCCCGCGCGTTTTTCCTTCAAATTCGGAACGGCACCGGCTGGCAGAGGGGCGGCTCAGGGCCAGAGGCGGCTGCGGGTCCAGGTCGTGGGCGCGGTCCGGTCGTAGCGCACGCGCACCTGGTCGCGTCCCGTCGTCGCCTGCCAGAACTCGATGCAGGTCGGCACGACCCGGAAGGCCGTCCAGTCGTCGGGGGCGAACTCGTCATCGTCGGCGATGCGGGCCTTCGCGGCGTCGAGTGCCTGCTTGGCTTTCTCGTGATCGTCGACAGGGGTGCTCTGCGGCATGGCAATGGCGACCGCGCGCGAGTCGGGGTGTCTAGCGGTGAAATCGGCGACCGACGTCTCGCGAGGGCCGGGGCCGGCATCGCCCAGGATCCTGACCTGCCGCCCCTGCTCCCGCCAGTAGAGGGTCAGTGCAACCCGAGGGTTCTCGCGGATCTGCCGCCCCTTCGGGCTCAGCGACGAGCTGGCGAACCAGAATGCGTCGTCGACGTCTTTCAGCAGGAGGGTTCGCGCACTGACCGTCCCGGCGTGGTCGACGGTCGAGAGCGTCATCGCCTGCGGTTCGGTCACGCCCCCCTCGACTGCCGTCTCGAGCCAGTCGACGAAGAGGTCCATTGGCGATTCGGGAACGGATTCAGGATCCAGCCCGGCCACATCGGGGGAAGACTTCTTGGCCCTTTTGAGCAGCTGGCGAATGGAGGTGTCGTCGGTGGTCATGCGTCGAGCCAACACCCTCGCGGTTGGCGAGCGCCGCGTGGCGGAACGACACGCGCGGCCTGGCTAGCGCCGCGTGGCGGAACGACACGCATGGCCTGGCTAGCGCCGCGTGGCGGAACGACACGCGCGTACAAGCACGCACCGCTTCGTCGCTGGGAGTGAGCGCCAGCGAACGAACAGCGAGAACACGAGGTGGTGCCCCCAGCTGGATTCGAACCAGCGCCCCTGCCTCCGGAGGGCAGTGCTCTATCCCCTGAGCTATGGGGGCCAGGAGCGTGGACAACGTTAGCAGTTCCGGGGCGGGCACTCGCGCACCGGGCGCCGATTTGCGAGCGATCCGGGCTCCCAGCACCACCCGCCTCGGCGCGTCGAGGCGAATCGCTCACACATTGGCGGGGCCCGGGGTCAAACGACGAACGGCCCGCCGCCGAAGCGAGGGCCGTTCGTGGGGTAGAGCTAGTCAGATCAGCTGTACGTCAGAGCGATCACGGCGACGTCGAGGCTGCCGTAGGCGCCCTCGGCTCGTGTCGCACTGCGAACTCGACCCCGAAGCACTTCGAAGCGACCGTCGTTCTCCCGAATGAATCCGATGACTCCGGCTGTCGGCGTCGACACCCGGCTGTACCCCTCACCGAGCGGAACTACCTCGGCGGATGATGTGCGTTCCAGAACAGCTCCCATGGTGTTCCCTTCAACAACGTTGTCCGTCCCGTGTTCTGCAGGACCGTCTATGGCTAAGGCTACTCCCGAGCCGGGGTACACAGCTCTACAGATCTCCACGGAAAACGCTGTGTATGGGCGGAATTCGGGTGACAATTCACGCTGATCACTCCGTCAAGCGCTGGTTGGGGGCGGGGCCGGTGGCCCGACTCGCCTCACGGTGAGGGTCACGCCGACGCTGGCGATTGTCACGAGAGCGATCGCGACTATCTCGCGCGGAGTGAGGGCCTGCCCGATTACGGCGAAACCGGCCAGGGCCGCCACTGCCGGGCCGAGGCTCGACAGCACGCCGAACACGCGAGTGGGCAGCGCCCGAAGGGCAATCATCTCGAGGGCGTAGGGCAGGGCAGAGGTGAGCAGGGCGACCCCGATGAAGATCGGAACGAGACGAGGATCCGAAGCGATGGCCGTCGCGGCTCGACCCGCGCCGAAAGGGATGACGACGACTGCAGCCACGACGACCGCCACCACGAGTCCGTCGATTCCCGCGATCGCTTTGCCGGCGCGACTGTTGGCGACGATGTAGAGAGCCCAGAAGGCAGCGGCGCCGAAGGCCAGCACGACTCCCCCGAGAGCGACGCTGCCCGAGGAGCCGAGCCCCAGCAGCAGAACACCGCAGAAGGCGATGAGCGCCCAGGCGGCATCGCGGATCCTTCGGGTCTGTACGAGGGCGAGCACGAGCGGGCCGGTGAACTCGAGCGTGACGGCGACTCCCAGCGGAATCCGGTCGAGGGCGAGGTAGATGAGCGAGTTCATGCCCGCGAGGGCGATTCCGAGCACGATCGCCGCCAGCCACTGCGTGCGCGACCAGTGCCGAACTCGAGGCCGGACGACGATCAGAAGGATGACCGCCGCGAAGCCCAGACGAAGGGCTGCCGCCCCGGTCGGGCCTACCTCGTCGAAGTGGGTGCGCGCCACCGCGCTGCCGAATTGAACGGAGAAGATCGCGGTCACCGCGAGCAGTGGAGCGGGTACGCGGGGCACCTGTCAATTAACGCATACCGGCGTCGGGGGGCGTCGCTAGACTCCGAAAAGCGGCATGTTTACAACGAAGTGACTGCCCCGCGCACGGCTCTTTTCGTGTGCCGGGCGGTCTGACCCACGGGGAGTCACGTGTTCGGTACCACCAGCAGCAGCACCGGTCTTCGTCTCGGTCGGGGTCGTCGTACCGGCCGTGGAGTGCCCATGGTCGTTGTCGGCCTCGTGCTCGGCGTGTTCGGTGTAGCCCTGGGTCCGGCCCTCGCGGCTGAGGCCACCGCTCCCGTCGACTTCAATGGCGCCTACGTCGTCGACGAGGCCGGGGTGCTCAGCTCCGCCGATACCAGCGAGATCACGGCGGCCGTCGACAAGCTGCAGGCCGACACGGGCATCAACCTGCTCGTCGCCTTCGTGCCCGAGTTCACCAGCCCCACCGACCGCGTCGAATGGGGTGCCGCAACAGCGCAGCAGAACTCCCTCGGCGAGAACGACATCCTGCTGTCGGTCGCGGTCGACGACAAGCTCTACGACGTCTCGAAAGACTCCCATTCGACCCTCACTGATGCAAAGCTCGGCGACATCGAGACGAATGACCTCGTGCCCCAGCTCCGAAGCGGCGAGTGGGCTGCAGCCGCCGTTGCGATGGCGAATGGCATCGACAAAGCAGAGGGCCCGGCCGATCTCAGCTGGATCCCGATTGCGCTCCTCATCGTTCTGCTCGTGATCGCCGCCATCGTGGTCTTCGTGCTGATTCGTCGTCGACGGTCAGCCAAGGCCCTCGGCGCGAAGCAGCAGGCCGAGCAGACGGCCCTCGACCGGCGCGCCGGCGACCTGCTCGTTGGTATCGACGATCAGATCACACAGGCGTCGCAGGAGGTCGGTTTCGCGGCGGCCCAGTTCGGCGACTCGGCGGCTCAGCCGTTCGCCGAGGCGGTGCGCTCGGCCAAAGCCAAGGCGGCGCAGGCCTTCGAGCTCCGTCAGAAACTCGACGACGAGGTGCCCGACACCCCGGAGCAGAAGCGCGAGTGGACCACACAGATCATCGAGCTCTGTGAGAGCGCCCACGCCGACATCGAGGCGCAATCGGCGGCGTACGACAAGCTCCGCGCCTCGGAGGCGACCGTCACCGAAGACACCGCGCGACTCCGCACCGACGCCGCGGCGCTCCAGGATCGTACCCAGGCAGCCGAGACGACGCTCTCCACGCTCTCGACGACGTACAGCGCCCGCGCCGTCTCGAGCATCGCCGGCAACCCCGATCAGGTCGACCGCCTGCTCGAGTTCGTCGGCGATACAGCAACCAAGGCCGAGGCATCCATCGCTGCCGGCAACCCCGGTGAGGCCGTTGGCTCGGTGCAGGCCGGCCGGCAGGCACTCGCCCAGATCGACCAGTTGCTCACAGCGATCGACTCCGCCGGCGAGACGTTGCGGACGGCACAGTCGACCATCGACGCCGCCAGCGCCGACCTCCGATCCGACCTCCAGGTGGCCGCCACGGTGCCTAGCGGCCCGACGAGCTCCGCTGTCGACCTGCCCGGAGCGGTCGCCGAGGTCAAGGGGGCTCTTGGCTACGCCGAGGCGACTCGCGACGACCCCCTTGCCGTGCTCGATCGACTCACGACGGCGAACACCCGCATCGACGCCGCCATGGCGCAGATCCGCGAGACCGCGGTCGCGCAGCAGCGGGTCCAGGCCACTCTCGACCAGGCTCTCCTCGCCGCCCGCAGCCAGGTCAGCTCCGCCCGCGACTTCATCGAGACCCGGCGCGGTGCAATCAGCGCAGGGCCGCGAACCCGACTCTCGGAGGCCGAGCGTCACCTGTCGAGTGCGGTCTCGCAGGCACCCGCCAACCCACAGGCAGCCGTGGCGGAGGCGCAGCAGGCCTCAGCGATGGCCGACGCAGCGATGCGAGACGCCGACGCCGAGGTCGGCAGCTACCAGCAGGGCATGCTGGGCGGAGGCGGAGGCCTCCTCGGCGGTCGCGGCGGCGGCGGAGCCAACCTCGGCGGCATCCTCACGGGCGTGATCATCGGCGGGCTGCTGAACGGTGGTGGCGGCGGCTTCGGGGGCGGCGGGTTCGGCGGAGGCGGCGGCGGTTTCGGCGGAGGCGGCGGCGGCTTCGGAGGCGCAGGCGGAGGCGGCCGCGAATCCAGCGGAGGTCGCTTCTGACCGGGCGCCCACGCTCCCGGCCCCGACAGCCCCGGCACCGACAGGCCCAACACTTACAGACCCAGCACTGCCAGAAGCAAGGCAAGCGACACTACAAACGGCCTCGCGATCGCGAGGCACCACGAAAGGGAACCAGGATGGCAAAGCAGTCGATCTTCGGGCGCATCGCGCAGCTCACGAAGGCCAACATCAACAACCTCATCGACCAGGCTGAAGATCCGAAGCTGATGCTCGACCAGCTCGTTCGCGACTACACCAACAGCATCGCCGATGCGAAGAGCGCCGTCGCCGAGACCATAGGCAACCTGCGTCTCCTCGAGCAGGATCACACCGAAGATGTCGAGGCGGCTGCCAACTGGGGCACGAAGGCCCTCGCCGCCAGCAAAAAGGGCGACGAGCTCCGCACCTCGGGCAACTCGACCGAGGCCGACAAGTTCGACAACCTCGCCAAGGTCGCCATCGGGCGCCAGATGTCGGCGGAGAAAGAGGCCAAAGACGCCGAGCCCACCATCGCGCAGCAGACGGAGGTCGTGGCCAAGCTCAAGACCGGCCTCACGCAGATGGAAGAGAAGCTCCGCGACCTCAGCAACAAGCGCAACGAGCTCGTGGCCCGCTCGAAAATGGCCGAAGCGCAGGGCAAGGTCAATGACGCTATCGGCAGCATCAACGTGATGGATCCCACCAGCGACCTGGGGCGGTTCGAAGACAAGATCCGTCGCGAAGAGGCGAAGGTGATGGGCCAACAAGAGCTGCAGGCGTCGAGCCTCGACGCGCAGTTCGAGAGCCTCGACGACCTCGGCGCCGAGACCGAGGTGGAGGCGCGACTCGCGCAGCTCAAGCTCGGTGGTGGCGCCGCCCCGGTCGAGCACTGGGAGAGCAAGCCGCTCGGATCCTGAATTTCTCGGTGCCCCGGTCGAGCCGGACTCGGCTCGTCCGAGGGCACCGTGCCACACTGGCCGCATGAGGTTCGTCGCAGTTCCGCAATGGCAGGGTTCACCGTCGTCGCGAGCCATGAGGCTGGTCGATGGAGCGAACGCCATTCTCGGCGATCTGCCTGCCAAAGCCACATCGGTGATCGAGGTGCCGCCCGGTGCCGGCGACGGTGTGGGCACGAGCATCCACCGTCTCTCGGCTGTGTCCGCGGTTGCTCGGGCTCTCGCCGACGAGCTCTCCCGCAGCGACGATCCAGCGTTGGTCGTGGGCGGTGACTGCGGCATCGAGTTCGCCGCGGTGCGCACCGTACTCCGTGACGACACCGCGGTGGTCTGGTTCGACGCCCACCCCGACGTGCACTCGCCCGAGACCAGCGAAAGCGGAGCCTTCAGCGGGATGGTGCTCGGGGCACTGCTCGGTCGCGCCGACATCGAGCTCGCCTCGATCGGGATCGATCCGCCGCGCGTGCAACTCTCGGCGGACCGAGTCGTGCTCGCGGGTGCCCGAAGCTTCGACGAAGCCGAAGACTCCTACGTCGAGGCCACCGGGATGCGTTCCGTCGGCGCGTTCGACCTGGTCCCCGAGGAGGTCGTCGAGGCTGTCGCTGCCACCGGTGCGACCTCCGTATACATCCACGTCGACCTCGACGTGCTCGACCCCGCAGCCTTCGCCGGACTCCTCGACCCGCAGCCGTTCGGCCTCGAGCCAGCGACGCTGATCGCCACCATCCAAGCGCTTCGGGCCCGATTCGACCTGGTCGGGGCGGGCATCTGCTCGTTCGCGCCGGCGAACGACGACGCTGCGGCCGACGACATGAGCACGATTCTGCGGGTGATCGGAGCGATCGCCCGCTGAGCGGGCACTCAGCCTACGAAACCGTCCGAACTGGGCCCAGAAGTGCCAGAAATGCCCGAAATCGTAGGCTGACGGATCGGTGATCCTACGATGAGGGCATGAGCCCCGCCTCCAAGTCCAAGGCCGCCATAGCGGCCCTTTCCGACGATCGCCCGCGCGTCAGCGTCGAACGCGACGGCCACGTCCTCCTCATCGGCCTCGACCGCGAAGAGAAGCGCAACGCCGCCGACCTCCGTATGCTCCGCGAGCTGAGTCTCGCCTTCGGGCTCCTCGACCGCGATCCCGATCTCTGGTGCGGCCTCGTCTTCGCCCACGGCGAGCATTTCACCGCCGGACTCGACCTCGGCGACGTCGCGCGAGCAGTCACCGCCGACGGGCTCGACATCGTTCCCGAGGGGGGCCTCCACCCGTGGCAGGTCGACGGCACGCAGCTCACGAAGCCGCTGGTGATGGCAGTTCAGGGCACCTGTCTGACGCTCGGCGTCGAGCTCGCCCTGGTGAGTGACATCGTGATTTCGGCGAAGAACGCGCGCTTCGGCCAGATGGAGGTGCGGCGCGGAATTCTGCCGTTCGGCGGCGCGACCACACGGTTTCCGGCGCGGGTCGGATGGGGCAACGCCATGCGCTGGATGCTCACCGGCGAGACCTTCGACGCGAAAGAGGCCCTCCGCATCGGCCTGGTGAAAGAGGTCGTGTTCAACGATCAGGTTTACAACCGCGCGATCGACATCGCTCACCGGGTTGCGGCCCAAGCACCCCTCGCCGTGCAGGCCACGCTCGCGAACGCCAAGCTCGCCGGCCGGCAAGGCGAGGAAGCAGCCCACGCCGCGCTGCAGGGCGAGCTCGTTCGGTTGATGGCGACCGACGACTCAAAGCTCGGGATGACGTCGTTCCAGAACCGAGGGGAAGCGGAGTTCACGGGGCGGTAGAGCAAAGGATCCGCGGATCCTCGTGGTCATTCGGCCGAGACGCACGAAAGCCCGCCACCGCGCTTGGCGGGACGGGCTTTCGTGAGGGGGAGGTAGATGTCAGCTCTTGAAGACGTCTTTCACGTCTTCGCCGGTCTTCTTCACTGAAGCGGAGGCCTGGTCTTTGTGACCCTCAGCTTCGAGGTTCTCGTTGTTGGTCTTGTCGCCGATGACCTCTTTGGCCTTGCCGGCGATGTCTTGTGCTGCGTTCTGGATCTTGTCTCCGAGTGCCATGAGTGCCTCCTCGTCGCGATGAATTGACACGGGTCCGTGTCTGAAATGGAAAGTACTCCCTGTCCCCCATGCCGCTCTCAGCGAATACTCCGGGATGACACGCGCGGGGTCGACGGCGGGGCGATACGTTCGTGTCATGACCACTACCTACGACCTCATCGTGATCGGAGCCGGCGCGGTCGGCGAGAACGTGGCGGACTACGCCACGCGCAATGGCCTCAAGGTCGCCCTCGTCGAAGCCGAGCTCGTCGGCGGTGAGTGCTCCTACTGGGCGTGCATGCCGTCGAAGGCCCTGCTCATGAGCTCGACCGTGCTCGATGCCGCCAAGGCAGTCGGCGGTGCCCGCGAGGCCGTTACCGGCGAGGTCGACGTGCAGGCCGTCCTGAACCGCCGCAACTCGTTCACCAGCAACTGGGACGACTCGTCACAGGCCGACTGGGTGTCGGGAGCCGGCATTGATCTGATTCGCGGGCACGCGACCATCACGGGCGTGAAAGAGGTCACCGTCGACGGCACCGTCTACACGGCCACGCACGCCGTCGCCGCGGTCACCGGGTCGAGCGCCCTGCTCCCCGACATCGCCGGTCTTGCCGCGGCGAAGCCCTGGACGAGCCGCGAGGCGACCAGCCAGCAGAGCATTCCCCAGAGCCTGATGATCATCGGCGGCGGGGTCGTCGCGGCCGAGATGGCGACGGCGTACCAGCAGCTTGGAGCCAAGGTGACTATCGCCTCGCGCAGCGGCCTCCTCGGCGGCCAGGAGCCCTTCGCCGGTGAGTTCGTCACAGAGGCACTGACGGCTCTCGGCGCAGACGTGCGGTTGAACACGTCGCCCACCGGCGTCGTGCGCACTGAGCACGGCCTGGTCGAGACCACCCTCGACTCGGGTGACGTCGTCATCACCGACGAGATCCTCGTCGCTACCGGCCGGGTCCCCCGCACCTCCGACCTCGGGCTCGAGAACGTCGGCCTGACCCCGGGCGACTGGCTCGAGGTCGACGACACCCTTCTCGTGCACGGCACCGACTGGCTCTACGCGGTCGGCGACGTCAATCACCGCGCACTCCTCACCCACCAGGGCAAGTACCAGGCGCGCGCTGCCGGCGAGGTCATCGCGGCCCGCGCGAAAGGAACCGACCTGCACACCGAGCCGTGGGGTGCTCACGTCGCGACGGCCGACAATGCCGCCGTACCGCAGGTCACTTTCACCAGCCCCGAGGTGGCGAGCGTCGGCCTGACCGCCGACGCCGCCGGCAAGCAGGGCATCGACGTCAAGGTGATCGACTACGACCTCGCCGGGGTCGCCGGCTCGGCGCTGAAGTCGGACAGCTACAAGGGTCAGGCGCGCCTCGTTATCGACGAGTCGCGCAAGGTCATCGTCGGCGCCACCTTTGTGGGCCCCGAGGTCTCCGACCTGCTGCACGCCGCGACCATTGCCGTCGTCGGCGAGGTGCCGATCGACCGCCTCTGGCACGCCGTCCCCTCGTACCCGACGGTCAGCGAGGTCTGGCTCCGACTTCTCGACACGTACGGGCGCCCGTAGCTCGCGATGAAGAACCCTCTGCTCGACTCTTCGGTCTCCCGCGCGGGAGCTGCGTTCGCCACGGCGGTCGGGCTCGCCGTGGGCGTGCCGTTGAGCACCGGGCGGGTGCGGGTCGAGGGTGACCTCATCGTCTGCCGGGGCCTGCCCCGCTGGGCATTCCGGCGCGGGGGCACCTGCATCGGCCGGGTGTACCTGACCCGCGACAACGATGGCCCCGACGTGCTCGAGCACGAAGCCGTTCACGTCGCCCAGTGGCGCCGCTACGGAATGCTCATGCCGCTCCTGTACGCGATCGCGGGACAGGATCCACGCAAGAACCGATTCGAGGTCGAAGCCGGTCTCGAGAAGGGCGGCTACTAATGACTTCAGGATCCGCGCACGACCCCCGCACGATCATCATCACCGGCGCCTCGAGCGGAATCGGCAAGAAGGCCGCGGTCGCCCTCGCCGCGGGCGGTGCGACCGTCGCGGTCGTCGGCAGGCACCCCGAACGCACGCGGGCTGTCGCCGAGGAAGTCGGTGGCATCGCCTACGTCTGCGACTTCGACCGACTCGACGCCGTGCGCGAGCTCGCGCAGAAGCTGCTCGACGCTCACCCGCGCATCGACGCGCTTGCGAACAACGCCGGCGGGCTGGTCAGCCAGAGGGCGGTGACCGCCGACGGCTTCGAGCGCACGTTGCAGTCGAACCATCTCGCGCCGTTCTTGCTGACTCGTCTGTTGCTGCCCCGGATCCTCGAGTCCGACGGTCGAGTGATCTCGACTTCCAGTGCCGCGAACATGTTCGGCCGCGTTCGACTCGACGACCTGAACTGGGGCAAACGCCCCTGGCTCGGCGGCTGGGGCGCCTACGGCACGAGCAAGCTGCTGACGAACATGTTCATCTCCCAGTTGGCCGCACGGTCGCGGGTGAAGGCGTTTGCGTTCCACCCCGGAATCGTGACGACGTCCTTCGGCATGAACTCGGCCACGATGCGGGTCGTCAGTTCGGTCACGAACGGTCATTACGGCATCTCGGCGGACGCGGGCGCTGTCCCGCTCATTCAGCTGGCCGGGCCGACGACGATCGGCGTTCCGAGCGGCACGTACTTCGATCAGCTGAAGCCGTTCGGCCGTCAGGCGCCGCAGGCGAAGAACACCATGCTCGCCGAAGTGGTCTGGGAGCGGACGTCGGAGATGGTCGGCCTGCCGGCGTCGCTCGACTGAGCCGCGCTAGCCCTTCGTGGGCGCCGAGAGTACGCAAATGGCCCTTCCGCCAGTGGTGAGGGGACATTTGCCTACTCTCGGCGATCGCACCCCATGTGTGGCGGCCGGGCCAATGCAGGCAGGGCTGATCTGACAGCCAACCTCGCAAATCCCTCCAGATCGAGAAAGGCCGTTCGGTTCCGTTAGGTAAGGCATGCCATAGTTAGGGTGTGCTTACTTCCGAGACGAACCGACCGGCCCCGGCTCGACCCGCCACTGCCCGACCGGCCCCGGCCCGCCCCGCACATCGGTCGTTCCGTGTCTCCGTCAAGGGGGTCAGGCGCCTCAGCCCGAGTTTCGTGCGCATCACGTTTACCGGCGACGATCTCGGCGACTTCGGCGACGAGGGTCTCGACCAGCGCATCAAGATCGTGCTGCCTCTGCCCGAGTCGGGGTACGACACGTTCCCGGTCGACGACGACTGGTACGGCGCCTGGCGACAGCTGCCCGACGGAGCCCGGCACCCGCTCCGTACCTATACGGCGCGTGCCATTCGCCCGGCCGAGCGCGAAGTCGACGTCGATTTCGTCTCCCACGGCGACACCGGGCCTGCCTCGGCGTGGGCCAATCATGCGAACGTCGGCGACGACATGATGCTCATCGGGCCCGACGGAACGAGCGGCTGGTCGGGATCCGGCATCGAGTGGAAGCCCGCCGGAGCCGCAACGACGCTTCTGGCCGGAGACGAAACTGCCGTGCCGGCCATCGCAGCGATCCTGAACCAGCTGCCGAGCGACGCCCAGGGGTGCGTGTTTCTCGAAGTGCCCACCACGGCCGACGCTCTCGACCTCGTCAAGCCCGACGGCGTCCACGTCGAGTGGCTCGATCGCGAGGCCGACCCTGCGGCGCATGGAACCAAGCTCATCGACGCCGTCCGCAACTGGACGAGCCGCTATCTCACGGCCACGCACCACGGCAAGGCGATCGACCCGGCCACGCTCAAAGACGTCGACATCGACCACGACATCCTCTGGGAGGTGCCGGAGGGCCGCGACCTCTCCGGCCAGTTCTACGCGTGGCTTGCCGGTGAAGCCCAAGCGATCAAGACGCTCCGCCGCTTCCTGGTGAGCGAGGTCGGCATCGACCGCAGTCAGGTGGCCTTTATGGGGTACTGGCGCGTCGGCAAGTCGGAGAACTGATGCACCCGACAAGCACGACCCGTGGCTGAGGCCACGACCACCCCGCGCACCGGCCTGAGCTCGCGAGAAACATCCGCACGTCGCCCGAGGCCGAGTGCTGCTCGTCTGGCACCGGGTCTCGCTCTCTGCGCCGGGATCCTCGCCCTCGTCCTTCTTCTCAGCGTCGCCGTGGGCACGTACTACGTACCGCTCCCCCGCGTGTGGCAGGCGCTCGTCGACCCCGGCACGAGTTACGCCGACACGGTGGTGCAGTCGAGGATCCCGCGGACCGTCCTCGGCCTCCTCGCCGGAGCCGCGCTCGCCGTCTCCGGGGTCATCGTCCAGGGCCTCACGCGCAACCCGCTCGGTGATCCGGGCCTCCTCGGCGTCAACGTGGGCGCCGCCGCGGCTATCGTCACCGGCATCGCCTTCTTCGGCGTCGGCACCGGCTCGGAGCGGGTGTGGCTCGCTCTTCCCGGCGCTCTGGTCGCGGTGGTCGCCGTCTATGCGCTCGGCTCCAGCCGGCGAGGAACCACTCCGGTCAAGCTCGTCCTGGCCGGTGCGGTCATCACCGCGATCCTCAGCGCCTACATCCAGGCGATCACGCTCACCCACCCGAATGCCTTCAACAGCTACCGGTTCTGGGTGCTCGGCTCTCTGGCCGGGCGTGACGCCCAGTTGATCGGGCAGACGCTTCCCTACCTCGTCGCCGGGTTCGCGCTCGCAGCCCTGCTGCCGGGATCCTTGAATGCGCTCGCCCTCGGCGACGACACCGCGACGTCGCTCGGCGCGAAGGTCGGCCGCACCCGCATCCTCGGTGGTCTCGCAGCCGCCCTACTGTGTGCCGGGGCGACGGCCGCCGTCGGTCCGATCGCGTTCATCGGGCTCGCTGTGCCCCATATCGTTCGCAGCTTCACGGGCGGCGACCACCGCTGGCTCCTCCCCTTCTCGGCGCTGCTCGGGCCCGCGATGCTGCTGCTGGCCGACATCGTCGGCCGCGTCATCGCGAGCCCGCAGGAGCTCGAGGTCGGCGTCGTGACCGCGTTCCTCGGCGCTCCGGTGCTGCTGTGGGCCGTGCGCAGGATCCGAGGGCGCGAGTGAGCGCCGGAAGGTCGCGGCCGGGGATCGCTCCCGACGCCGCTCTGAGCTCGACCGCGACGAGGCGACCCGTCGTCCGCGTCGGATCCTGGTTGAGCCTGCCCTATCGGCGTCGGTCGGTCGTCGTGGGAGGAATCCTCGCCGTCGGCGTTCTGCTGCTCGCCCTCCTGACACTCACCCTCGGCACCCTCGGCATCCCGCTGACCGAGCTTCCCGCCGCGATCGCGAGCCCTGAGCCGGGCCGCACCGAGTTCGTCCTCAATGTCCTCCGGGGCCCGCGTCTCGTGACCGCGATCGGCACCGGTGCGGCTCTCGGCGTCGCGGGGGCGCTGTTCCAGACGGTGACGCGGAACCCGCTCGGGAGCCCGGACGTGATCGGGCTCGGTGCGGGAGCAAGCGCCGGTGCCGCCTGCTTCGGATTGCTGCTGCCGGGGATCCTGCCCGTACCCGCCGGGGCCCTCGTGGGAGCACTGGTCGCGATGGGCCTCGTGTGGCTCGGCACCGGGCGGGGCTTTTCGTCGCCGGGCCGGATGATCCTCGTCGGCATCGCCGTCTCGGCCATGGCCGTCGCCTTCGTGCAGTACGTCACGACGCGCGTCAATCAGCAGGAGGCGACGACCCTCGCCGCCTACATCAGCGGCACGCTCGCCGACCGCGACTGGGGCGATGCGACCGAGATCTGGGTTGCCGTCATCGTGCTCGTTCCTTTCGCACTGCTTCTCGGCCGTCGCCTCGACCTGGTCGAGATGGGAGACGACCTCGCAGACTCGCTCGGGGGCCGGTCATCGCTGACCCGCACCCTCGTCGTGCTTGTGGCTATCGGTCTCGGCACGGCAGCCGTGGCCGCGACGGGTCCGATCTCGTTCGTCGCCCTGACCGCACCGCAGGTCGCCCGACGGCTCGCGAAGGCACCGGGGGCCGGGATCCTGCTCTCCGCCCTTTTCGGCGCCGTCATCCTCATGGCGGCCGATCTGCTCGTGCAGCAGTCGCCATTCGGCGCGCAACTACCGGTCGGGCTCCTCACGGCGATGGTGGGCGGCGTCTATCTCGGATATCTGCTGCTCCGCGAATGGAAGAAAGGGACCATCTGATGTCCGCTAACCTCTCTGCTCCCGCTACCGGTGCCGCACCGAGTTCGCTCACCGCCACCGGCCTGCGACTGGCCTACGACGACCGGGTGATCGTCGACGGTCTCGACTTCGCCGTTCCGGCCGGGGAGCTCACCGTGATCATCGGCCCGAACGCGTGTGGCAAGTCGACGCTGCTCAAGGCCCTCGCCCGCACGCTGAAGCCCTCCGCCGGGCAGGTGTCGCTCGACGGCAAGCCGCTCTCGTCGTACCGCAGCAAAGACATCGCCAAGCGGCTCGGCATGTTGCCGCAGAGCCCGATCGCCCCCGAGGCGATCACGGTGCGCGACCTCGTCGGTCGAGGGCGGTTTCCGCACCAGGGGGTGTTCCGGCAGTGGTCGGTCTCAGACGAGGCGGCCTGTGACCGGGCGATGGAGTCGACCGGGGTGGCCGAGCTCGCCGACCGGCAGGTCGCCGAGCTGTCGGGAGGCCAGCGCCAGCGCGCCTGGATCGCGATGGCGCTGGCGCAAGAGACGGAGCTGCTGCTGCTCGACGAGCCGACCACTTTCCTCGACATCGCCCACCAATACGAGGTGCTCGAGCTCGCGGCACGTCTGCACCGGGAGGGCCGCACGCTCGTCGTGGTGCTGCACGACCTCAACCAGGCCGCGCGCTATGCGACCCACCTCGTCGTCATGAAGGAGGGGGCGATCGTGGCCCAGGGCGCTCCGGGCGAGATCGTGACAGCGCAGCTCGTCGACGAGGTGTTCGGATTGCCGTGCCAGATCATCGACGACCCGCAGTCGCACACGCCGATGGTGGTGCCGCTGGCGGCTGTGGCTCGCTGACCGGGCCGCAAATTCGAGAGCGATCCCGGCAGCGAGAGGCAGCTGGCCCGGCGTGTCGCCGCGGATCGCTCTCACATTTGCCCGCGGGCGACTGCTCGACGATCAGTCGCAGACGTTACAGAGCCGGCGCGGGGCTGGCGAACATCTCGCCGAGGTCGTGCCGGAGGTCGTAGGCGAACGAGGCGGGGCCGCCGATCCAGAACACGTAGTCGCTGGTGACGAGTGACTCGGAGTCGACGAAGAACTCCCCCACCCAGGCGCGAACGGCACGGTCGAGGGCCATGCCGGAGAGGCAGCGTTCGCCGGTGCCGGGCCGTCCGCTGCGACGCGACCGGTCGAGCCAGGAGATCGCGACGCGACCGGGAGCGGTGATGGGCACGATCTCAGACGCGTCGGCGACCTCGATGAACACCTGGCCTCGCGCACAGATCGGAAGCACCTCGAGCATCGTCTTAATGTCGTCGATCGACGACGTGTCGCCGGCGAAGAGGATGCGCGTGGCCGACGGCTGGAGCTCGGGGGTGCTGTGTGCGAGGTACATGAGTCCTTCCAATATAGGTAAGGCTTACCTATTCCGCCAGCGCACCCGCCGGGCAGTGGCCGCATTCTCTCGATGCCGTGGTAATTTCTCTTCTGGCCGACGGTTCAGCAGTGATCTTCGGCGGGGGCGATCTTCCGTTCAGCAGCGACGGAATGGTCCGCATCGACAACGTGTTCATCAGCAACAGGTGTCTCCCGGCGTCCACATCCGCTCCGAAAGGTCTGCCTCACTGATGAGCTCTGCTCGCATCCGTACCACCCGCGCCCGTCTTCTCGCCGCCACCGCCCTGGCGGCCACCTCCGCCTTGATCCTCGCGGGCTGCACCGCAGGATCCGCGCCGAACGGCACCGGCACCCCCGATACATCCGCCACCGTCACCGTCGGCCTCGTACTCGAGCCCACCGACCTCGACATCCGCACCACCGCCGGAATCGCCCTCGATCAGGTTCTGATCGACAACGTCTACCAGGGCCTCGTCGGGCGAACCTCGACCAACAAGATCGTCGATGTGCTCGCCAAGAGCCACACCGTCTCGTCCGACGGCCTCACCTACACCTTCCCCTTGCAGACGGGCGTGAGCTTCGGTGACGGGAAGGCCATGACCCCGGCCGACGTCGTCTGGTCGCTCGAGCAGGTCAAGAAGACGAAGACGTTCGTCAATTCGGCCGATCTCGCGAAGGTGAAGACCATCTCGGCGAGCGGCAACACGATCACACTGAAGCTCTCGCAGCCCGATTCGAACCTGCTCTGGGCCCTCTCCGGCCGCGCCGGGCTGGTGCTCGAAAAGGCCGCGACGAACGACCTCAAGACGACCGCGAACGGCACCGGCCCGTACAAGCTGACGACGTGGAAGCAGGGCGACAGCATCGCTCTCACCCGCAACGGAGACTACTGGGGCACCAAGGCCAAGGTCGCGGGCGTGACGTTCCGCTACTACACCAGCCCCTCGGCCGCCATCAACGCGGTCATCTCGGGCGACGTCGACGTGCAGACCGCAGTCGACGCGACACTCAAGTCGCAGCTCACCGGGGTCGACGGCATCAGCCTCAAGTCAGGCAAGACCACCGACAAATACACGCTGGCCTTCAACAACAGGGTCAAGCCGTTCACCGACATCCGGGTGCGCCAGGCGATCCGCGAGGCGATCGACAGCAAGGCGCTGATCGCGGCCCTCGGTGGCTCGGGTGTCACCCAGGGCGGTCCCATTCCCGCCCTCGACCCCGGCTACGAAGACCTCTCGAGCGTCGACGCCTACAACCCCGACAACGCCAAGAAGCTGCTCAAAGCGGCCGACGCGGAGAACCTCACGCTCGACCTCACCTACGCCAACTTCTACCCCGCGGCTATCGGCGACGTGCTCACCTCCGATCTGAAGAAGGTTGGCATCACGCTGAACGTCAAGCAGACCGACTTCACCACCTGGATCAACAACGTGCTCGTCGACCACGACTACGAGCTGAGCATCGTCAATCACGCCGAGTCGCACGACTTCGGCAACTGGGCCAACCCCGACTACTACTTCGGGTACGACAACAAGAAGGTGCAGCAGCTCTACTCCGAATCGCTCTCGGCGACCGACGAGGCCACCGCGGCGGACAAACTGAAGCAGGCAGCGAAGATCGTTGCGAACGACGCGCCCGCTGACTGGCTCTACACCGCGACGACCCTGACGGCCGTGCACGATGGCATCACGGGGTTCCCGACGTCGTCGACCTCCGCCCGCCTCGACCTGGCCGACCTGGCGAAGTCCGAGTGACCGGCCGGTGATCCGGTTCGTCCTGTCGCGACTGGTGCTGCTGGTCGTCGGCCTCGCCGCAGCCAGCGCGCTGATCTTCTTCACGCTGCGGCTGCTGACGGGCGACGTCGCGCAGGTAATTGCCGGCACGCAGGGCACCGCCGAACAGGTCGCCGCTATCCGGTCGTCGCTCGGGCTCGACCGGCCGCTGCCTGTTCAGTACGCCGACTGGATCCTCGGCCTGCTGCACGGCGACCTCGGTCGCTCGATCGTGACCGGCTCGTCGGTGGCGTCGCAGCTCGGCCAGAAGCTCGCCGTCACGCTGCCTCTCGCCGGGCTCTCGCTGGTTATCGGACTCGTCGTGGGCATCCCCCTCGGCGTCGTGTCGGCGATCCGACATCGGCGCCCGAGCGGCACGGCGATCTCGGTCGTCGCTCAGGCAATCGCGGCGATCCCCGCGGTCTGGGGCGCCATGATCCTGATCGCCGTGTTCGCGGTCACGCTGAAACTGCTTCCGACGCAGGGGTTCCCGAGCGACGGCTGGCAGGATCCGGCACGCGCCCTGCGCAGCCTCCTCCTGCCGGCCCTCACGATCGGGCTGATCGAGGGCGCCGTCCTGCTCCGCTTCACCCGATCGGCCACTCTCGGTGCGCTCAACGAGGACTACGTCCGAACGGCCGCGTCGAAGGGCATGACCCGGACGCAGGCCGTCGTGCGGCACGGTCTGCCCAATGTACTGCTCAGCGTCGTGTCGGTCCTCGGCGTCCAGCTGGCAGCGCTGCTCGTCGGCGCCGTGCTCGTCGAACAGCTCTTCGCGCTCCCGGGTATCGGCCGGATGCTCGTCTCCGACGTCGGCGTGCGCGACCTCCCGAAGGTCCAGGGCGAGCTGCTCGCGCTGACGGGCCTCGTGCTGATTCTCGGGTTCGTCGTCGACCTGGTGCACCGCGCCGTCGATCCGCGACTGCGGGAGCCGGGCGAGTGAGCGGCGTGGAGACCGCGAAAGAGGCCCGCACAACCGGGCGCCGGACGCGCCGGGCGCCCTGGTTCGCCGAACTGCTGCGCCGGCCCGCCGGGGTCGCGGCGGGAGCCTGGATCCTGGTGCTCGTCGTCTCGGCGGTCGTCTCGTCGTTCTGGACTCCGCACGACCCGTTCGAGGCCGACCCCGCGTCGATGTGGCAGACCCCGTCGTGGGCGCACCTGTTCGGGACCGACGGCATCGGCCGCGACATCTTCAGCTACGTCTTCGCCGCGAGTCGCACGACGGTGCTCGTCGCGGTCTCGGCCGGGCTCCTCGCCACCGTCGTCGGCGTCGGGCTGTCGGCCCTCGGCTCGCTCACGGCCCGGTGGGTGCGCGAGTCGATGGCCGTCGTGATCGACATCCTGATCGCGTTCCCGACGATCCTCATCGCCATGCTGCTGTCGTCGATTCTTGGCGGGTCGCTGTTCGTCGTCGTCACCGCCGTCGGGATCGGCTACGGCGTGAACATCGCGCGCGTGTCGCGCGCCGAGATCCGCCGTGTGGGGCGCACCGACTACGTGCTTGCCGCTCGCGCGAGCGGAGTCGGACCGGCCGGGATCCTCGGCCGCCACATCCTGCCGAACGTCGCCCCGGTGTTCGTCGTGCAGTTGTCTCTCGCCATGGCGACGTCGATTCTGGCGGAGGCCGGGCTGTCGTATCTCGGCTACGGCGCCTCCGCGTCGACCGCGTCGTGGGGCCGTCTGCTGAACGACCTGCAGGTGTACATCGCGATCCACCCGGGCAGCGTGGTTTGGCCGGGGCTCGCGATCACCCTCACCGTGCTGGCCTTCAATTTGCTCGGCGACGCGATCCGCGAGGTCAGCGATCCGCGACTCCGCACCGCCTCGATCCGCGCCGACCGGCGGAGGAACCACTCATGAGCCTCACCGTCACCGGCCTCACCGTCACCATCGGCGGTCGCACCGTCGTCGACGACCTCTCGTTCACGGTCGCCGACGGGGAGCGCTTCGGTCTCATTGGCGAATCAGGATCCGGCAAATCGCTCACCATCCTCTCGCTGCTGGGCCTCGCCCCCGAATCCGCCCACGTCACCGGAAGCGCCGTTCTCGACGGCACCGAGTTGATCGGCCTCTCCGAGAAGGAGCTCGCGACCATTCGCGGCAACCGGGTCGGCATGGTGTTCCAAGATCCGCAGTCGGCGCTCAACCCGCTCCACCGCATCGGGCGACAGATCGTCGAGCCGCTGCGTCTGCACGCGGGTAGGAACGAGCGGCTGTCGAAGGCCGAGCTGCGCGAGCGGGCCATCGAGGCGGTGCGCGAGGTCGGGCTGCCGGATCCTGAATTTCTCGTCGATGCGTACCCGCACCAGCTCTCGGGCGGGCAACGACAGCGAGTCGGAATCGCGATCGCGCTGGCCTGCCGACCGGGTCTTCTGCTCGCCGACGAGCCGACCACCGCTCTCGACGTGACGACACAGGCCGAAATTCTCGCCCTGTTCGAGCGACTCGTCTCGTCGCGGGGCACCTCGCTCGTCTTCGTCACGCACGACCTCGCGGTCCTGTCGCAGATTGCCGACGACGTGGCGGTGCTCTCGGCCGGGCACGTGGTCGAACGGGGCCCGGTCGCCACGCTGCTCGAAGCTCCGACGCACCCGGTGACCCGGGGTCTCGTCGCCGCCGCCCGCGCTACGACCTGGAGCGCCTCGTGACCGCGCCGTCACCGGGGCTCGGCGGCTCGTCGCCCCTGCTCGTCGGCTCGGGGATCGGCCGAGACTTCACGCTGCCACGCCAGTCGCTCTTCACGCCGGGCGCCACCCGGCACGCCGTGGTCGACGCGTCGCTCTCGGTCGGTGCCTCGGAGAGCGTCGGGCTGATCGGCGAATCGGGGTCGGGTAAGTCGACGCTGGTGCGGATCCTTTTGGCTCTCGCCCCCGCATCCGCGGGAACCGTCCTCTTCGACGGACGCCCGGTCGCGCCGGGACGGGCTGCGTCGCTGCGGTGGTTCCGCAGGCAGACGGGTGTCGTGCTCCAGGATCCGTATGCGTCGCTCGACCCTCGCATGACCGTCGACGCCATCGTCGGCGAGCCCCTCCGCGCCCTTGACATCGCCGGATCGCATCGCTCGCTCATCACGGCCATGCTCGACCGGGTCGGGTTGTCGGCGTCGATGCTCGACCGCTACCCGCACGAGTTCTCCGGAGGTCAACGGCAGCGGATCGCCCTCGCCCGCGCCCTCGTCCACTCGCCTCGTCTGCTGGTCGGCGACGAGCCGCTCAGCGCTCTCGACGTGACGGTTCGCGCGCAGATCCTCGAGCTGCTGGCAACCCTCCGCGACGAGATGGGCCTGTCGCTGCTGATCGTGTCGCACGACATCGGACTCGTCGACCACCTGTGCGACCGAGTGGCGGTAATGCAGGCGGGGCGGATCGTCGAACAGGGCGCGACGTCGGCTGTGCTGCGCTCGCCCGAGCATGCGTACACGCGGCGCTTGATCGCGTCGGTGCCGACGCTGCCCTAGGCCGCCGAGGCCGCCCGGGCTGCGCTGGCTGCGGGGCCGCGCTGCCTGCGGGGTCGCGCGAATCGGCCAGTGTCACAGCGCCGCGGCGCGCGATGTCGGCCGTTTCGCGCGAGGTTGCGTGCCGCTGCTTGGGCGGATGACACGTCACCACTGCGGCGGGTGCCGCCTCTGCCACTTCAACCGCCGCTCGAGCTGCGCCCCGATCGCGAGCAACACGTCTTCGCGGCCCGGCCGCCCGATCAGTTGCACGCCCACCGGAAGACCGTCGACCTCGTGCACCGGGAGCGAGATGGCCGGCAGCCCGGCGACGTTGACGAACGACGTGAACGGCGCGTACTGGCACTGCTGCTCGAAGTTCCGTTCGGCGTCGACCGCGTCGTACCAGCCGTTCGGGCGCGGCGGCAGAGCGAGCGTCGGAGTCAGCACCGCATCGAACCCCGAGAAGGCGTCGATGACCGTGCGCTCGTAGGCGGTCAGACCTGCCAGAGTCGAGGCGAGGTCGAACGCCGACAGGGCACGCCCCTGCAGCACCAGCCAGCGCGTGATCGGCTCGAGCAGGTCGAGGTCGTCGCCGAATGCCGGGATCGTCGACGCACCGGCCTTCCACAAGACGCTGAAGAGCCGCCCGTAGTCGGCCACCGGAACACGCACGCCATCGGGCTCGACTTCGTGACCGACTGCGGCGAGGTGCTCCATCGTGAGGCTCATCGCGGCGAGCACCGACGGGTCGAGACCGATGTCGAACGTGTCGTCCCAGGGGCTCGTGGTGGTGGTCGCGATCCGGAACCGTCCTTCGCCGCGTACCGCCGCGGCGAGGTACGAGAACTCCACGCTCGGCGCAGCCCGCACCGCGTAGAGGTCACGTGGAGGCCTCGAGTCCGGCGACACCATCGCGTCGAGAAGCATTCCGGCATCGGCGACCGTTCGGGCCAGTGGGCCTCCCACGGCGAGACCGCCGAGGCTCGTGAGGCCGGACTGCGTGGGCACCCGTCCGCGCGAGGGTTTCAGCCCGACCAGGCCCGTGGCCGACGCCGGGATGCGGATGGACCCGCCGCCGTCGGATCCTGGTGCGAACGGAACAAGGCCGGCTGCAACCGCGGCAGCCGACCCTCCGCTCGACCCGCCGGCGTTGAGCGACTGGTCGTAGGGGGTGCTCGTCGACCGGCCGATCAGCGACTCGGTGTACGCCGTCAGCCCGAATTCGGGGGTGGTCGTCTTGCCGAGACTGACCGTTCCGGCCGTATCGAGAGCATCGACGATCGGTGACGACGTCTCGGCCACTCGACCCCTCGAGAGCCGCGAGCCTGCCCACGTCGGAACGCCGCGGCGGTCGACGAGGTCTTTGTCGGCGAGCGGCAGACCCCAGAGCGGAGCCGCCGTGCTTCCTTCTCGGTCGAGTGCGTCGGCCCGGGCGCGTGCGAGGTCGGCCGTGACAGTGACGAAGGATCCGACCGAGGCGTCGATCCGCTTGACGCGCTCCAGGTAGTGATCCGTGAGCTCGCGCACGCTGACGTCGCCGCGCCGCAGCCAGTCGTACTGCTCGTGCGCGCTGAGATGGTGGAGTTCGAACATCGATCACGAGCCTAGGGGCCCCGCGTCACTTGCGATGTTCTGCGAACTCCCAGGCACGAATCGTCCGAGCCGGGCGTACTCTGAAGTCACCTTTGGGGCCAACCACCCCGAACGCAGCCCAGCTGCACCAAGAGAGCCAACCACTCTCACTCGATCGACCATGAAGGTGATCGCCCGTGGATCAGACGGTGCGGTGCTCGTCAGAGCACCCGACGGACGGAGTCGCGGCCAGCGGAATAAACCGCTCGGCCCGCACCCCGATCACCGTCGTGCGCCTTCTGCTTCTTTCCGGCCTCGTCGGTCTCGCCCTCGTGGTCATCTCGTTCTTCTTAGGGTCAGGTCAGGCTCATGCCGCCGCCCCCGCCGCTCCCCCATCGCAGCCCGGCTCGGGCTCCAGCCTTGTCGGATCCCTCTCGAAGACCGTCGAGAAGGTCGCGGCACCTGTGTCGACCACCGTCAGCGGAACGGCCAAGACCGCCGGCAGCACCGTCGGTGGCGTGACGAAGACCGTCGAGAAAGCCACCGCCCCGGTTGCGCCGGTGCACAAGGTGGTTTCCGCAGTCGTTCCGGTCGTGCCGAAGGCCGTCGCTCAGGTGGCCACCACCAAGCCGCTCGCCCACGTCGTGGCCCCAGTTGCCACTACCGTCGACAAGGTTGTCGACACAGTGACGCAGGTGGCGCCCCCCGTTGCTGCAGTAACAGGAAAATCCCCGGTCAGCACGGTCACGAAGCCGGTCGCCGACACCGTCGACTCAGCCGTTTCCGGCGTCTCCGACGGTGTCTCACACCCGACGACGCCGATCATCCCGCCGGGCGTCACGTCACCTCCCGCTCCCCACGTCCCGCCCGTCGTGACCTCGAATCCGACCCACGCCGTCCTTGGCGGCGACCCGGTCGCGAGTGTCTCCGAGTCGGCTTCCGCATCTGCGACCGCTCCCGCCGAAAAGGCTCATTCCGCCGCGAGTTCCATCGAGGTGACCTGGGGCACAGCCGCTCCTCGCAGCGCCTCTCTCCTCCCGGTGGCGGCCACCTCGGTGACGGGCGTCTCGACTACGGGATCGACCACGTCGGATCCTGCCGTTCCGACCCCGGCGCACTCCCCCGTTGACCAGCCCGCTCCCGGGCCTGTACCGGCTGCCCCTGCGGGCATGAATGGATCGGCATCGTCGGGCGGCTCCGGATCCGCCGGCGCGATCGCAATGACCGCCGACTTCGGCTACCTCCCCACGCTTGCCCTGCTCACCTCCGGCACGAGTGAACGCAACGCCGTTCCGCTCTCGCCCACCTACGACTCCGACACGACACCCGACTGACGGGCTGCTCGCCCCGCGCTGTGCTCACCGCACGCGCGCCGGGCACACGCATCCCTCCAGCGCCGCGCACTCGCGCTCCGCTCAGTCGAACCATTCGTTACAGGAGTCATCATCATGAACAAGTACGTCTTCCGCGGGCTCATCGGAGCCTGCTTCGTCGGAGGCCTCTGGGCCGTCGGCGCCACGGGGGCCAACGCGGCCACCACGTCAGGATCCGACGGGCTGCTCTCCGGCACCCAGCTCGACGCCGTCGTATCGGCACCCGTCCAGGCCCCCGGTAACGCGGTCAGTGTCGTCGGCGACTCGGTGTCGGGCTCGGCTCCAGCAGCTGCGGCGCCCGTTGCTGCTGCTCCGGCTCCCGCAGCTTCGGCTGGTCCTGCTGCTCCGGCTGCGTCGGCCCCGGCGACTGCTGCTCCTGCAGCGTCGGCACCCACCACGACGGGTGCCTCGGGAATCCTGTCCGGGACCCAGGGCATCGTCTCCGTTCCCGTTCCTGTCACAGTGACGGGCAACGCGATCTCGGTGGTCGGCGACTCGCACTCGGCCTCCGCGGCACCCTCCGCTCCCGCCTCCGCGGCTCCTGCGGCTCCGGCCGCTCCGGCAGCTCCGGCTCCGGCAGCTCAGGCTCCGGCAGCTCCGGCTCCGGCAGCTCCCGCCGCGCCCACCACCTCCGGCTCCGACGCCATCGCCTCCGGAACCCAGGCCGTGATCGACGCTACAGCTCCCGTGACGGTCTCCGGCAACAGCACCTCGGTGCTCGGTGACTCGCGGAGCGCAGGATCCGACGCCCCGGCCCCGGCCACCACGCCGACCTCGCCCGCGACTTCCGGTTCGGGTAGCTCGACGAGCGGATCTGACGGCATCGCGTCCGGCACCCAGATCGTGCCTGTCGTCGGAGTGCCCGTCACGGTCGGCGGGAACGCCATCTCCGTGATCGGTGACAGTTCGTCGTCCGGCAGCTCGACCGGCGGCAGCACGACCGGTACCACGCCGACCACCGGCACCGGCACCACCGCTGGAACAGGAAGCACCACCACTGGTGACGACAGCACCCTCGGGGGCACGCAGATCATCCCCTCCGTCGGACTGCCCGTCACGGTCGGCGGCAACGCCATCTCCGTGATCGGCGACAGCTCGACCGGCGGCAGCACGACCGGAACCACGCCGACCACCGGCACCGGCACCACCACTGGAACAGGAAGTACCACCACCGGTGACGACAGCACCCTCGGCGGCACGCAGATCGTCCCCTCCGTCGCACTGCCCGTCACGGTCGGCGGGAACGCCATCTCCGTGATCGGCGACAGCTCGACCGGCGGCAGCACGACCGGCGGCAGCACGACCGGAACCACGCCGGCCACCGGCACCGGCACCGGCAGCACCACCGGAACCGGCAGCACCACCACCGGTGACGACAGCACCCTTGGCGGTACGCAGATCGCGCCCGTCATCGGACTGCCCGTCACTATCGGCGGCAACGCCGTCTCGGTGATCGGCGACACCAGCACCACCGGCACGACGACCGACCCGGTGACGCCGACTACACCGACCACGCCGAGCGACCCTACGACGCCGACCACACCGACGTCGCCCGCAGAGCCCGGAACCCCGACGCTCCCGACCGACCCGACCGACCCGGTCTCGCCTGCCGAGCCGTCGGATCCCTCGGTTCCTTCTGCTCCCTCGGTTCCTTCCACCGTGCTCGCCACGACGAACGAGGCCGCGACGACAGGTGACTCCGCGAACGGCGGCAGCATCGCCGCAGCGGGACTCGGCGGAACGACGGCCCTGGCCGCAACCACCGCCGTCGCCACCGACGGATCGCTCGCCTTCACCGGCAGCGACTCCACCCTGGCGGGCCTGCTTGCGGCAGCGTTCCTGTTGCTGGGAGGTTTGGCGCTCGCACTGCGAGCTCGAATCCGTCACTGATCAGTCAGGCGGGAGCGGCTGCGCGACCTCATCGGGTCGCGTGGCCGCTCCGGCCTGCCCGGGAGGTGTTCAAAACTCTGGCACAAGTGGCTCGAACCGGCTTGATTGACCGGGTGGTGGCCACTTTTGCCAGAGTTGTGAACGGTGCCGGCCCCGACGCGAACCTCTAGCCCCGGCCGCGCACCGCACGCCGCGATCGACGCGGCAGGTTCTTCTGCATCGTCACCGTGCCGAGCCACCGGTCGAACTTGAAGCCGACCCGACCCATCCGGCCGATCTCGCTGAAGCCGAACGAGGCGTGCAGCCGAATCGACGCGTCGGCACCCTGGTCGCCGATGATCGCGATGATCTGACGCACACCCGCCGCATCGCAGGCTTCGAGCAGCGCGCCGAGTAGCGCACGGCCTAGGCCCTTCCCGGTAGACGCCGGACCGAGGTAGATCGACGTCTCGACGATCGCGCGATTTGCGGCACGGGTCTGCCACGGCACCACATGGGCGTAGCCGAGCAGGGTCCCGCCGGGCGACACCGCCACGAGAAAAGGCAGTTCGAGCTTCTCCGCCTTGGCGAACACTCCGCGCCACTCGGCGAGCTGCTTCGGCGCGGTGTCGAACGTCACGGTCGAGTTCGCGACGTAGAGGTTGTAGACATCTCGGACCGCCGGCAAGTCGGTCGCCACAGCCGGGCGGATCTCGAACGAGAACGGGGCCTCCGCCGCCGGCGGCTTGCGCAAATGGCGCGGGAGCACACGCCGCGGCTGGTATTCCTCTTCGAGCACGCGTTCAGCCTTCCATGTCGGGGGCGTATCCGTGGGCAGAACCGCAGGTCCGGGCCAAGGATCCGCGAGCCGTCACCCACATACCCGCCGCAGGCGCACTCCCCCGAACCCCGCGCCCCCCGCCCCGCGACATCGGCAGAGACCCGCCCGCGCGGCCTAGACCCGCCCGAGTGACTTAGACCCGCCGGCGCGGCCGTGTGCCTACGCCAGCCCTGCGGGTATGTGCCGTTCAGGCCTGTCTACGCCGGACGTACTGCTTCCGGCAAGCGCCAATCGACCGGCTCGGCGCCCTGCTTGGTCAAAAGCTCGTTGACCCGACTGAACGGCTTCGAGCCGAAGAAGCCGCGCGACGCCGAGAGCGGCGACGGATGCACCGATTCGACAGTCGGCGTCGAGCCGAGCAGCGGCTTCAGCTTCTGGGCATCTTTACCCCAGAGCACTGCAACGAGGGGCTTCTCGCGAGCGACCAACGCCTCGATCGCCCGATCGGTAACGGCCTCCCAGCCCTTGCGGCGGTGCGATCCGGCGTCGCCCGGACGCACCGTCAGCACGCGGTTGAGGAGGAGCACGCCGTGCTCCGACCACGAGGTGAGGTCGCCGTGAGCCACAGGCGCGATGCCGAGGTCGTCGTTCAGTTCGCGGTAGATGTTGGCGAGGCTGCGCGGAACGGGCCGGACGTGCGGGTCGACGGCGAACGACAGGCCGATCGGGTGACCGGGCGTCGGGTACGGATCCTGCCCCACGATCACGACCTTCACCTCATCGAACGGAGTAGTGAAGGCCCTCAGAACGGCGTCGCCGGCGGGCAGGTACCCGTGCCCCGCAGCGGTCTCGGCACGGAGGAAATCGCCCAGGTCGTGGATGCGGTCTTCGACGGAGGCGAGGGCCCGAGCCCAGCCCGGATCGAGCAGCTCGACGAGAGAGTGCGTCGTCATCGAGCGGTCAGACGGCCACGCCGAGCGTGCCGACCGACACCCCGACGATTTCGCCGTCGTCGTCGAGCTGGGGTTCGACCCGCCAGACGCTGCCCGTGCCGATGACGCCGAGGGCGCCATCACCGACCACGAGTGCGGTGTTCTCGTCGATGGCGACGCCGCCCGTGACCATTCCCGCCTCGGTTGCCGCGATGAGTCGACTCAGGGTGCCCCATTGAACGGCGTGCACGTCGATAGCGAGGTCGACGAGCCCGAGACCCTGCGCCAGGGTCACCTCGTCGAGGCCTTCGGCCGCATCG
Organism: Frondihabitans sp. PhB161; assembly: GCF_003814635.1. Lineage (NCBI taxonomy): Bacteria > Bacillati > Actinomycetota > Actinomycetes > Micrococcales > Microbacteriaceae > Frondihabitans > Frondihabitans sp. PhB161. Next base: position 319,325 of record NZ_RKQW01000004.1, on the reverse strand, counting down.
GGAGGGCAGACCTCGACCCCACCGATCGTGTAGCCGCCGAGAATGGCGGTGTCGGCAGCGATCATCGCCCCGGCCGAGAAACCAAGATACGGCAGGCCGTCAGCGACGAGGAGTCGCACCTGGTCGATGAGGGGCACCACTGCCTCGAAGTAGGCGGGGGTCGAACCACCCGCGATCACGAGGCCGTCGATGTCGGAAAGCACGCGCGTGTCGAACACGTCGCTCGACACGACCTCGGTGACCAGCGGTTCGCAGGGCCCGATCGAGGCCAGCATCGCCGGGAAACCCGAGCGGAACTCGGACGACGGGACGTCGTCTTCGACGACGACGAGCACAGCGACGCGGGGAACGTCGCGCCCGAGCCGCTTGCCGCGGGCCGCAGCCTCAACGATGAACGGTTCGAAGACAGCGGTCGACTCCGACCAGCCGCCACCCACCAGGTGAATGCTCATGTGCTCACCGTCACCGGGGGCAGTGCGCTCCACGGGAACGTGATCCAGTCGCTGGTGTGACGCCAGACATGGTCGGGTTCGAGAATCGTGCGCGGCTTGGAGTAGAGGCAGACGGTGTGCACGTCGGCACCGTGACCGCGCAGGATGTCGCGGACCAGCTCGAGGGTGCGGCCGGAGTCGGAGACGTCGTCGACGAGGAGCACCCTCTTGCCCGACAGAGCCGGGGCATCGAGCGCGGGCGGCAAAATGACGGGCTTCTCGAGCACGGAGTTGACGCCGGTGTAGAACTCGACGTTGATCGAGCCGCACATCTTGGTGTCGAGGGCGTACGAGATGGCACCGGCGAGAAGCAGACCGCCTCGGGCGATCGCGACGACGACATCGGGGCGGAAACCGCTCGCGAGAACGTCTTGCGCCAGGTCGCGGGAGGCTTCGCCGAATTCGAGCCAGCCCAGGATCTCGCGGGTGGAGTCCCGGGAGGACGTCACGGGGCGGGACGACTGTTCGTCGAAGGAGACCGGCTCGAGGTCGTCAGCACGCACGCCGGGCACGGCGTCATCGGGGAGGGAAACCATGGAGTCAACCGTAGTGGGCGGCGAGGCCGCCGTCATCACGCCGGTCGCGACCACACGGGCCGAAACTGGATGCTGATGCGCGGCCCGATCGCGCGCTTCGTCTTGGCGATCGAGTGCTCGTGCGTGCGTTGGCACGACCCGCCCATGACGACGAGATCACCGTGCCCAACGGGGAAGCGCCGCACCTCGCCACCCGACCGCGAGCGCAGCGCCAGAGTGCGGGCGGCGCCGACCGAGACGATGCCGACCATCGTGTCTCGATCGATGGCGTCGCCGACTTTGTCGCCGTGCCACGCGATGCTGTCGTCTCCGGTTCGGTAGAAGCAGAGCCCTGCCGTCTCGAACACCTGTTGCGGCGGTCGACCGTAGTGGGCGTTGAGGGCGGCCTGGGCCTCGGTGAGTACGGGATCAGGAAAGACGTGGTCGGGGCCGAACCACGAAACGAGACGGGGAACGTCGACGACTCGGTCGTACATCTCGCGCCGGTCGGCCTTCCAGTCGACCCCGCCGGCGAGACGCTCGAACAGTGCGTCGGAGTTCTGCACCCAGCCCGGCCGAACGTCGAGCCAGGCGCCTTCGCCGAGGTCGATCCGCTCGACCGAGCTGCCGAGTGACTCGAGTGTGGGGTCGGCGTCGAGGTCGTCGAAGAGCGAGGTCTGGAACGCGAGTGACATACCTCGATCGTACTGCAGAATTCGAACATATGTTCGATTTCTGGTTCTGGGCTCGCCCTGCCATTTAGGCTTCATGCATGCAGCGGAACGCGTTCTCCCGGATGGTCCTGTCGTCGACCGAGCCCGCCGAGCTGGTGCTCTCGGTGGCCGCTGCCGAGGGGCAGCGAATCACCGAGACGCTGTCGGTCACTCAGGGTGGCAGAGAGGTGCCGATCCGCGAGGTCATTGACGATCGCGGCACTCGCCTTCATGTCGCGCACATGGCTCCGGGTCGACTCGAGATGGACTACCGCGTCGAAGTCACAGGACAGCAGGATCCGATCGCTCTCGGTGCACTCGACAGCATCCAGTACCTGCGGCCCAGCCGCTACTGCGAATCCGACACGCTGTTTCCGACGGCGCGCAGCGAGTTCGCGGGGCTGAGCGGTCTCGACCTGCTGGACTCCGTCGGATCCTGGGTCAACGGGCACCTCTCGTACGTGCCGGGCTCGAGCGCGCCGACCGATGGTGCGGTTCGCACCTTCCTCGACCGGCGCGGCGTCTGCCGCGACTACGCCCACCTCGTCGTCGCACTGCTGCGAGCGCTCGACGTTCCGGCGCGGCTCGTGTCGGTGTACGCGCCGGGCCTGTATCCGATGGACTTCCACGCGGTCGCCGAGGCTCTCATCGATGGTCGGTGGTACGTGATCGACGCGACGCACCTGGCTCCGCGTCAGAGTCTCGTGCGTATAGCTACCGGCCGCGATGCCTCCGACACGGCCTTCCTGTCGTCGTCGGGCGGCTGGGTCAAGCTGCTCGAGCTGGAGGTCGGTGCTGTTGCCGACGTATTGCCGCGCGACGATGTGGCGGAGTTCGTGTCGATCGGCTGATCCGGGTCGAGGGTCAGTCGCGCGTCGTCAGCTCGCCGCGTGTCAGCTTGTACGGCTGCGCCTGCGCTACCGGCTTGATCGTCACCACATCGAGGTTGACGTGGGCCGGCAGCTCGACCGAGTGCACGATCGACTCGGCGATGTCGTCAGCCGTCAGCGGTGCGACGACTCCGTCGTAGACGGCGTCGGCGCGCGCCTGGTCGCCGTCGAACCGCACCAGCGAGAAGTCGGTCTTGACCATGCCGGGGGCGATCTCGATCACGCGCAGCGGCTCGCCGTTAAGCTCGAGCCGGAGGGCCGCGACGAGCGCGTGTTCCGCGAATTTAGCGGCGTTGTAGCCGCCACCGTTCTCGTACGCAATGTGGCCGGCGATGGAGGTGACGGTGACGATGTCGCCGGATCCTGCGTCTTTCGCCCCGGCTCGGAGCGACGGCAGGAGTCCGCTGATCGCGCGCTTCGTACCGAGCACGTTGACGTCGAACATGCGTTGCCAGTCGTCGATCGAGCCCGCCTCGACACTGTCGAGCCCGAAGGCACCGCCCGCGTTGTTGACCAGGGCGTGGATCGGGCCGGTCTCTTCGACGTGAGCGCGAAGAGCCGCCATGTCAGCGTCGCTCGTCACGTCGGCCCGGAACCAGGTCGCGCCCGTCTCGGCGGCGATCTGACGCAGGCGATCTTCGCGCCGAGCCACCGCCAGCACCTCCCAGCCGCGTTCGCGGAACAGCCGAACCGTGGCCTCTCCGATACCCGAGCTCGCTCCCGTGACCACTGCGCGTCGTGCCATACGTCCATCCCTCTTTCGTCGGTGCGTCCACGCTAGCGACTTCGGCGGCGCACCTGTTTCGCCAGAAGGCTCGCCTGTGGACTTGGAGGTCTCGAAGGGTGCACGCCATGAACCCCAGCCGGATCGATTCGATCGACTCAGCCAGCCGCAACGACCGTTGAGCGTGCCTGGCAGTCTTCGCAGCTCGAGGGCGGACGAAGCAGCCGCCAAGCACGAGCACTCCAGCGGAGTTGGGTCGACGGCGAACTCACCTATGCCGAGTTCGGCGCCGAGCTCGACCTGCTGAGGCCGACGGTCGATCGCCGCCGTAAGCGACCCGACGCACTTCGGCCGTTGCGACCCGGCGCGCCACGTCAGTTCGGCCGAACCGCGTCGCCACCCAGGCGACAGGACCGCCTTTACCTCAGCGCACGCAGATACCGACGCCGCGCAACCACCTGCGCCACCCGCAGCAGCGGGTAGAGCCCGCGCCAGGGCTGCTGCGGAGCGGGGCGCGTCAGCGACCGGATGGTGAGAACGACGTCGTCGCCCGAGCGGTGCACGACGAAGGCCTCTTCGCCGTCGACCGGATGGCCGGGCAGCGTCCGATACGAGAAACCGACACGAGACGGATCATCGATTACCTCGACCACCTGAACCGGCTCGACCACTCGCACACCCGCGACCTTCGCCGTCACCGTCACGCGTCGCCCCGCGACCACGGGGCGTCCGTCGTCGACCCGGAACCCGCTTCGGGTCTTCACCTCCCACCGGAGCACGCCCGCGGACGCCCGCGTCCATGCAGCGTCACCCCGCCCGATCACGGCGGAGACCTCCGACCGACGATGACTCGCCGAGGTGGCGGGCCAGGAGGGGAGGGAGGGCGCGGTCGAGTGCATGGGCCGATTGTGGCAAACGTGCTCGCGGATCCTCGTCGTACCCCGTTACGCCGCGTGTCGCCGCCGTGGCGCGCACCGGACGCCGGGCCTACGCTCGCCCCAGAGAGAACGACCGCCCGTTCATCGAGGATCGGCCGGCACCGGAACCCCGAGGAGACCTCAATGCCCGATCAGACGAACGCCTGGAAGTTCGAGACCCAGCAGATCCACGCCGGCGCTCAGCCCGACCCGACGACCCACGCTCGTGCCACGCCGATCTACAAGACGACGTCGTACGTGTTCGACAGCTCGCAGCACGCGAAGAATCTGTTCGCGCTCGCGGAGTTCGGCAACATCTACTCGCGCATCATGAACCCCACCCACGACGTCGTGGAGCAGCGCATCGCCGCTCTCGAGGGCGGCTCGGGGGCTCTGCTCGTCGCGTCCGGACAGGCGGCCGAGACCCTCGCCGTCCTGAACATCGCACAGGCGGGCGACCACATCGTCTCGTCGTCGTCGATCTACGGCGGCACCTACAACCTGTTCAAGTACACGCTCGCGAAGCTCGGCATCGAGACCACATTCGTCGAGAACCAGGACGACGCCGACGAGTGGCACCGCGCCGTGCGCCCCAACACGAAGCTCTTCTTCGCCGAGACCATCGGCAACCCGAAGATCAACATCCTCGACATCTCACTCGTCTCGTCGATCGCGCACGAGGCCGGCGTGCCGCTCATCGTCGACAACACGATCGCTACGCCCTACCTGATCCGCCCGTTCGAGCACGGGGCCGACATCGTCGTGCACTCCGCGACGAAGTTCCTGGGCGGTCACGGCACCGTCATCGGCGGGCTCATCGTCGACGGCGGAAAGTTCGAGTGGTCGAAGAACATCGAGAAGTTCCCCGAGCTCACCGAACCCGACCCGTCGTATCACGGCGCCAGCTATACGGGCGCGGTCGGCGACCCCCTCGCGTACATCATCAAGGCGCGGGTGCAGCTGCTCCGCGACCTCGGCTCGTCCAACTCGGCCGACACCGCCTTCTCGCTCATCCAGGGCATCGAGACACTGTCGCTGCGCATCGAACGGCACGTGCAGAACGCCCAGGAGATCGCCGAGTGGCTCGACGCCCGTGACGACGTCGCCAATGTCTTCTACGCCGGACTGCCGACGAGCCCCTGGTACGCGGCCGCGAACAAGTACGCACCCAAGGGCGTCGGGGCTGTGCTCTCGTTCGAACTTAAGGGCGGCCTCGACGCCGGGGCGGCTCTCGTCGACAACCTCCACCTCTTCAGCCACCTCGCCAACATCGGCGACGTCCGTTCGCTGGTGATCCACCCCGCCTCGACCACGCACTCGCAGCTCACCCCCGAGCAGCAGCTGACGACGGGTGTCACCCCCGGCCTCGTGCGACTGTCGGTGGGCCTCGAAAACATCGACGATCTGAAGGCCGACCTCGACGCCGGGTTCGCCGCCGCGAGGCAGGTGACGACCGGGCTGCTCAAGAGCAGCTGACGCTGGCCGAGGATCCCACGGGGCGGTGACCATCGGGCGTAACAGTCCGGCGGTCGCCGCCTTTTGTTGTCATGCTTGACCCAAATGGACTGGCAGACGACCCCCGAAGACACGGTGCCCTCGCGGGTCATCACGGAGCGCACCCGCCGGACCATGCTCGGCAAGCCACCCGCGACGGGTGCCTGGCGAGACGGCGATCCGGTCGGCGATCGGCTCTTCGTCACTCTCGACGACCTCGAGCTGGAGAGCGGCGAGACGCTCCCCCGACCTCGCATCTCGTACGAGACGTTCGGCACCCGGGCGACCGACGACTCGAACGTCGTGCTGGTGCTGCACGCTCTCACCGGTGACAGCCACCTGGCCGGCCCGGCGGGCGAGGGCCACGCCACCGCCGGTTGGTGGCACGGCATCGTCGGCCCGGGGCTCGCGATCGACACCGACCGCTGGTTCGTCGTGGCACCCAACATGCTCGGGGGCTGCCAAGGATCCACCGGCCCAGCTTCCCTTGACCCGGACGGCCACGAATGGGGCAGCCGTTTTCCGAGACTCACCGTCAGAGACCAGGTCGAGGCGCAGGTGCGCTTCGCCGACGAGCTCGGCGTAGATCGCTGGCACGCCGTGATCGGCGGCTCGATGGGAGGAATGCACGCCCTCGAATGGTCCGTCGGCCAACCGGAGAGAGTGGCGCGCCTCGGTGTGCTGTCGACCACCGCCTCGACGAGTGCCGACCAGATCGCACTCAACACGGTGCAGATCGAAGCCGTCCACATGGATCCCGGGTTTCTCGGCGGCGACTACTACGAGGCCGCCGACGGCGAGGGCCCTTACCGCGGCCTCGCGCTGGCCCGACGGATGGCTCTGCTCAACTACCGTTCGCCCGACGAGCTGAACGCCCGATTCGGCCGGGGATGGCAGAGCGAGCTCTCCCCTCTGACCGGCAGCGGTCGGTTCTCGGTGGCGAGCTACCTCGATTTCCATGGCAACAAGTTCACTCGCCGCTTCGACGCCAATAGCTACGTGAGCCTCGCGCGGGCCATGAACAGCCACGACATCGGACGGGATCGCGGCGGCGTGACCGGAGCCCTGTCGCGGATCACCGCCCGGTCGCTCGTCATCGGCATCGACTCCGATCGGCTGTTCCCACCCCGCGACCAGGTGCTGATCGCGGAGGGCCTCCGCGGCGCGGCCGCCAGCGAGGCGGTGATCCTTCCGAGCGAATTCGGCCACGACGGATTCTTGATCGAAAACGAGGCGGTGGGGAACCACCTTCGAGCCCTACTTGAAGGATGAGCGCGCTTTCCGCCAGAATGAGTCTCGCTCGACACCTTTTTCATCAGCGCGCCGATCCCCCTGTACCGTCCCCCGGCGTGACATCTGTGGAACGATGTGTCTAGGCGCCCTCTCGGGCGGCCCTCTCTTCTGACTGTTGGACTCGAATGGATCTCTTCGCCCAGGAGCGCGATCGTCTTCTCCGGACGACGACCCGCTTTCTCGGGATCTCGGCAACCGTTGTCTCGTTGGTGGCCCTGAGCTACCCGGGCGTGACCGACGTGAGACGGCAAGCTGCCATCGTCTTCTTCAGCCTCGTGATGATCGCTTTTTTCATCATGATCGGCCGAAGCGGCAAAATGCTGTGGGTCGTCTTGGGAATGGCTGCGGGTTTGATCGCCGGGGGCATCGCGCTCGTGCCGGGCGGCATCGACGGGCCTCTTGCGACTGCCGTCATCCCCTTGGTCGGCGGCGCAATCGCCTCCTTCGCGCTCCTGCTCTCCTCGAGCACCAAGCGCGTGCTCCTCGCGGCCGCAGCTGCCGTGGTCGTCGTAGCCGAGGTCGTCATCGGTACGCAGTCGGTCTTCTCCGTGCAGGTCGCCGCCGTGCTCCTCGGTTGGGTGCTCTGCTTCGTCGCCGGATTCTGGATCGGCAACAGCGTCCCCCGCGCAGCCCGCCGCATCTACTCGATCGGAAACGCCCACCGGGCCGAGCGCCAGGCAAGCGAGACCGAGGCCCAACGCCGCCAGGGCGCACGGCTCCTACATGACACCGTGCTCGCGACCCTGACCCTGCTCGCCCACTCGGGTTTCGGAGTCACCCCCGATGCTCTCCGCGCTCAGGCCGCCGAAGACGCCCGCCTGCTTCGCCACCTCCGCCTGGGCTCGACACCGCAGCCACAGGCTTCCGGCGACTACAACCTCGACACCGTCGAAGAGAGCCCCCTCGGCCAGACACTCGAGTCGGTCAAGCAGCGGTTCGGTCGAATGGGCCTGGAAGTCAGCTGGCACGGCACCGGTCAGGTGCTCCTCCCGACCAACGTGCTCGACGCGTTCCTCCTCGCACTCGCCGAGTGCCTCGAGAACGTCCGGCGTCACGCGGGCGTCGTCGAGGCGCACGTCACGATCATCCACGACGACAAGATGGTCCGGGCGATGGTGACCGACGCCGGCGTCGGATTCGAGCTCGAGGGCGTCTCCGAGGAGCGTCTTGGCTTCAAAGAGAGTGTCGTCAACCGGCTGCGAGAGGTCGGCGGCAGCGCCCGTCTCTTCTCTGCTCCCGGAGCCGGCACAACCGTCGTCTTGGAGGCACCGCGATGAGCACTAGCGACCGGAGGCTCCCCGCGTGAGCATCGATGAGAACACCCTCGGCGTGCCCCGACACCGGAGGGCGCCCAGGGGTCTTCCCACCTCTTCGACCGGGGCTCGCTCCATGCGCCAGGCCCAGCAGGCGGGTGCGACCCTCGGTACCGGCTATCTCGGAATGGGCGCCGCCGCCGTCGCGGCCCTGCAGGCGATCTACGGCCTGATCTTCTTCCTGGTGCACCTCTCCTCGTATCCGGTGGCCGCGCCCGCCATCGTCGCCTGGCTCGTCTACCTCGCCGCATTCATCGGAGTGGTCACCCTCGTCGCCATCCAGGGCGAGCGCCTGACCGGCCCAGTGATGATCGGCCTCTGCGCAGCCCTCGCTCTCGTGGTCGTCCTCGACTTCATCGCCATCTGGCCCCTCCACAACGTCGGGGCCTACGCCACCGCCAGCATCTCGGTCGGCTTCGGCCTCCTCCCCCTCATCACCCTTCGCCCGGCCCGCGAGCTCATCATCGCAACGGCAGCCCTGTTCGTCCTCCTCGTCGGCGCAGTGATCTTGACCACGCCGATCGACCGGGTGACGTTCCCGCAGCAGGTCGCCACGATCGCCCTGGCCGTCCTGCCGCCCGCCATCGCCACCTATGCCGTGCAGCGCTTCCGCGGCATGATCCAGATCGAGCTCGACCGCGTCCTCGTGCAGTCGACCGTCACCCAGCCGCGGTTCGCCGTGGGAATGCTCGCGAGCGACGAGTTGGCCCGTCTCGACCTCGCCGCCGAGAAGCTGCTCGACGGAGTGGCCGTAGGCGACATCCCACTCCCTCTCGAACCGCAGGTTGCCTCCACCGCCGCTTCGCTCGCGACCGAGTTGCGCCTCCACCTCATCGAAGGCCGACGCGAGACCTGGCTGTATCACGCCGTCACCGAATCCGAATACCTGGGCCGAGCCGTCAAACTTGCCGATCCGTCGTCTCTCGCGGGCCTGCTGACCCCCGAGCAGCGCGACGGGCTCCTCCAAGCCGTATGGCTCCTCCTGGGCGATCGCCGCACCCGCGCCGCCGGCACGAGCATCACTCTCACCCTGGGCCCCATCGGCACGTCGAACTCGATCGCGTCTCTTGCGGGACGCACCATCGACGTCCCGATCGACGTCACCTCGACGGGCATCCGCCGCAACCGGGTCACCCCCGCCACCTGGAACGCCCTGAACCGCGTCGGTGACTTTCAGACCTCAACCCACCAGGGCAGTCTGCGGCTCGCCATCAGGTGTTCCGTCGAGAACCCTGCAGACGCCTAACATGAGCGCACCGGGTGTTCCCTGTGCGCGTCACTACGCCTCGCGGCTTTCCGAAGCCACCCATCGAAAGAGAGAAACCAGTGCCTGACTCCGAAGGACGAATTCGTCTCGCCCTCGTCGACGATCACAAGATGCTGCTCGGGGCCCTGAGCGAATGGATTCGCGGCGCCGCAAGCGACATCTCCATGGTCGCCGCGGTCGCCTCCTGGCCCGAGCTGCTCACGCACCCGGAGTTTCCGGTCGACGTCGTCCTCCTCGACCTCGACCTCAAAGACAACCTCCCGATCTCTCTCAAGATCTCGACTCTCAAGACGGCCGGCGTCAAGACCGTCCTGATGAGCACCTACTCCGAGCCGAATGTGGTCCGCGAGGCACTCGCCGCCGGTGCCCTCGGCTACCTCGTCAAGAGCGAAGACGCCGAGATGATCGTCGAGGCGATCCGCACGGCCTCGATCGGCGAGTCGTACATCTCGGCCGAGCTCGACCTCGCCCTGAACGCCTCCGAGGTCGGCGGTGTGCCGAAGCTCTCCGCCCAGGAGCGCCGCGTCATGGCCCTCTACGGCGGTGGCGAACCCGTCAAGGCGGTCGCGTACCAGCTCGGCATCTCCGAAGAGACGGCGAAGTCGTACCTCAAGCGGATCCGCGAGAAGTACCGCGTCGCCGGCTTCGACGTGGGCACCAAAGTCGCCCTGCGGAAGCGCGCCATCCAAGACGGCATCCTGCTGCAGACCGACGACGCCGGGCCGACCGGCTTTTAGAACCCACACTGTCGATCCACGTCTTCTCGACCGAGAAGACGTGGATCGACGTCGTTACAGGCCGGCGACGGGCACCGGCTGAGTTCGGGGCGAAGGATCCGCGGAGCCGATCGACGAACCGCCGGATCCTGCGCTACCCGACCCAGAGCCGCCCCGTCCCCGCCGATCGACCGCGAAGCTGATCGTCACGAGCACGACTCCGGCCGAGGCCAGGATCGCCCCGACCCACGCGGGAGAACCCACTCCGAGGCCTGCTGCGAGGACGACCCCGCCGAGGTAGGCGCCGAGGCTGTTGCCGAGGTTGAACGACGAGTGGTTAAGCGCTGCACCGATCACCTGCGCGTCGCCCGAGACCTCCATGAGGCGCGACTGGATGGCCGGGTTGATCACCGAGCTGAAGAAGCCGAGCAGGAAAGCGAAGACGAAGATGCCGATCAGCATCTCGCTGGTCAGCGCGTAGCCGATCAGCGCGACCAGGAGCCCGCCGAAGCCGAAGTAGATCGTGCGGCGGAGGTTGGTGTCGGCACCCCAGCCGCCGAGCAGGTTGCCGATGGTCATGCCGACGCCCACGGCGACGAGCACGAACGGCACCCACCCCTCGGGCATGCCGGCACCCTCGGTGACGGCGGTCGACACGTAGCTGTAGACGGCGAAGAACCCGCCGAACCCGATGGCGCCGACACCCATCACGAGCCACACCTGCGGGCGGCGGAAGGCGCTGAGCTCGCGCCGGATCGAAGCCCCCTCGGCGGCCGGCTGATGCGGCAGCGCCAGGGCCACGGCGAAGAAGGTGAGAGCGAAGATGAGGGCTACCGCGCCGTAGGCCACCCGCCAGCCGGCTGCCTGGCCGAGTGCGGTGATGAGCGGGACGCCGACGATGTTGGAGATGGTGAGACCCGCCATGACGAACGCGACGCCCTTGCCGCGATTGCCCGGGCCCATCAGATTGGCCGCCGCCAGCGACGCGATACCGAAGTACGCCCCGTGCGGGAGCCCGGCGACAAAGCGTGCGAGCACGACGAGCCTGAACGACGGCAGAATCGCACTCGCGATCGTCCCGACCAGGAACGCGGCGAGCAGAATCAGCAGCAGCTTCTTACGCGGCAGGTGCGACGTCGTCGCCGCGATGGTCGGGGCACCGACCACCACCCCGAGCGCGTAGGCGCTGATCATGATGCCGGCGTGCGCGGTGGCGTCTTCCACCGAACCGGCGTAGAGGCCGGGCAGGAGGTCGCGGGCGATGTTCGGCAGGAGCCCCATGGCGACGAACTCGGTGGCACCGATGCCGAAGCCGCCCATCGCGAGGGAGAGAAGCGCGAAGCGCCTCCGGCGGGGTGAGATCTGAGGCACGGGAAGGCAGCCGTTTCGTCGTCGGAAAGGGGATCGACAACTTACCGTCGAGTCGTGCGGGAGCGGTTGTTCTCCCAGTTGATTCTAAGCCTCGCCAAGAGCCCGTTCGAGTCGCTCGATCTTGCCGTCGAGCTCGCCGGTGTGCCCCGGACGAATGTCGGCCTTCAGCACGAGAGAGACGCGACGCCCGAACGGCGCCACGGCCTCGGTCGCTGCCTTGACGACGGCCATCACCTCATCCCACTCCCCCTCGATCTCGGTGAACATCGACGAGGTGCGGTTCGGCAGGCCGGAGTCGCGCACGACCTTGACGGCTGCGGCCACTGCATCGTGTACGGAATCGGGCTCGGAGCCTGCGGGCGGCCCACCGGAGGGAGAAACGCTGAATGCGACGATCATGGCTCCATCCTCGCATTCGTCGCCCCGACCCCGCCGAAGTTCTCCGCAGGGCGGCCAGCGACGACGATCGCCCGCGCGGCGACGACGAGGAGAGCCACGAGAAGCACGTTGCGGAGGGTTGCGACGACGACCATCCACGGCAAGGCGACCACCAGGGCGTCGTACTGCCAGGGGTAGATGACCTGGGTGAGGCCGGCGATCGGCACGGTGAGAATGCTCGGCGCTGTGAAGCGACGGCCGAGAGTCGCGAGTCCGAGCACCACCGGTGCCGCGAGCCACGCCTCGTACTGAGGCGACCCCACCTTGTTGGTGACGATGAAGGCCGTGGTCAGGGCGAGGGCGAGCGGGGGCAGCAGAATCACGGCCGGTGCCCCGCGGCGAGTGGCGACGACGCCGAGGGCGATGAGCAGCAGCAGCACCAGCACCATGATCGGCGTCGTGGCGGCGGCAGCCAACGCTGAGCCGGGCCCCGTGACCTGGTACGTGAGCAGCGTCTGATCGAACGTGGTCGATACTCCCGGGGCTCCGAGCGCCTCAGCCCACAGCCAGAACGTGGTGATCGGTGCCTCCAACTGCAGCCCGCGCCCGGTCTGCTTGCCGACGAACCCCGCGATGCCGGCCAGGTTGCCCCCGCCGAGCACAGCGGCGAGCACGATCGCAAGGCTCGTCGTGGCGGCGGCGGCGAGCACCCGGATCCTTCGTTTTTCGGCGATCACGACCGCCAGAATCAGGGCGAACGGCCAGACCTTGATCCAGGTGGCCAGAGCGAGGAGAACGCCCGCCACCCCCGGGCGCCGAGCGGCGACGAGCAGGCCCGCGATCGCGAGCGGCACTGTGATGCTGTCGATCCGACCGACGGCGATCGGCCCGAGCGCCAGCAGGTAGGCGAGCCACCAGAAGCCGGCGACGAGGTGTCGCCGAGATCGGCCGCTGACGATGACCCCGAGGGCAATGGCGTCGAGCAGCGCCACCAGCACGAGCCACGCCTCCGAGTAGTGGTCGAAGCCGGCAGCCGCTGCGGCGAGCATGGGCACGAGTGCGGCCGTCGGGTACACCCAGGCGAGGTCGACACCGACCCAGCCGTCGCCGAGAGAACCCCGAAGGATCCAGTCGCGATACACGGTCGACACGTCGTTCAGGGGCGTGTGCGGGCCGTTCCACACGGCGACCGACAGCCACGCGTGCACCGCCAGAAACGTGACCCAGAGCAGCACCATCGGCAGGAGGGCTCGAATGCGGGTCACCCTCGAAGGCTAGCGAACCCGACACGTGCCGCTAAGCCTGCACGGCCTGCACGCTTTCAGGACTCGGCAAGGGTGACGCGTCATCGTTTTGGCATGAAGAGACGAAGCAAGGTCCTCATCGGTGTGGCAGCGGGAGTCGTCGTGGTCGGCGGAGTCGTCGCCATCGCCGGCCCCGCTTTCTACCGCGATGTCATCGTCGGTGAGCCCGAGGCCGCGCCCACCGTGTCCGTCACGCCGGGCGACTCCGCACTCGCCGGGTCCGACCTCACCGGGTCGTGGAGCGTCGGATCGGGCAGCACCGCCGGCTACCGGGTCGACGAGGTGTTGAACGGCACCGACGTGACCGTGGTCGGCAAGACCTCCGACGTCACCGGCACGGTCGACTTCGACTCCGACTCGATCACCAAGGCCGACATCACGGTCGACGTCGCGTCGATCGCCACCGATAGCACGAGTCGCGACGAGTACTTCCGCACCTCCGCGCTCGAGACCGACATCCACCCCGACGCGACATTCACGCTCACCTCACCCCTCGACACCGGCGATCTCTCGGACGGCGACGTGACGAAGTTCACGGCCACCGGCAAACTCACCATGCACGGCGTCACGAAGACGGTCTCGGTGCCCATGCAAGCGGCGCTATCCGGCGACGGCGCCGAAGTGAGCGGGTCGATCCCCGTCACCTTCGCCGACTACAAGGTCGCAGCGCCCAGCCTCGGCTTCGTCAAGGTCGAAAACTCCGGTTCGGTCGAGTTCTTGCTGAAGGCGTCGCCCGCAGCCTGATCTCCGCCCACCCATCAGTCCGAGAGCGATCCGCCACCCGCCGCGGCCGCACCAGGCCTGTGGGAGCGGATCGCTCTCACATTTGCGGCCGCTTCAGCAGCACTCCGGATCAGCCCCGGAGCAGCTCGGCAATGGTCGCCGGCAGTGCGTCGATGAGCCCGAGCACCGTGAGCGGCCCTCCGCCTGACGCGCGCTCGGCGGCGAGACCGTGCACGACGCTCGCAGTTGCCGCCAATCGCGCGAGCGCATTCGAGTCGCGCGCGATCTCGTCGGCGTGCGTGGCGACCAGAGCCCCGAGGATCCCGCCCAGCGCATCCCCCGCCCCGGCCGTCGCAAGCCAGGACGGCGCACTCGAGGCCACGAGTCGCACCCCACCGGGTGCGGCGACGTACGTCCGGTGCCCCTTGAGCAGCACCGTCGCGCCCCACTCGTCGGCCACCCGCGCCGCAGCGGTCGCAGGGTCGTCGGCGATCTCGGAGACCTCCTGCCCGGTGGCTCGGGCGAGCTCGCGGAAGTGCGGCGTGACGACGATCGGCCCGGTCGCCTGCTCGCGAAGCTGCAGGGCACCCGCGTCGAGCACCATCGGGTTGCCGGTCGCGACCGCCTCGGCGAAGCGGTTCGTCGTGACGCCGTCGAGGGTCGCCGGGTCGATCCCCGAGCCGAGCAACCAGGCCTGCACCCGACCCGGGCTCGTCACGGCCTCCGGTCGCCGGTGGAGCACGAAATCGGATGCCCGGGAGGGCCCCAGGTAGCGGAGCATGCCGAGGCCCGTGTGCAAAGCGGCCTCGACACCGAGCACGGCCGCGCCCGGATACTGGTCTGAGCCGGTGACGACGCCGAGCACGCCGCGGCTGTACTTGTCGTCGTCCTCGCGGGGAACCGCGATCGAGCCGGCCGCGTCGGAGGGCGTCCAAGGGGTATACGTGGGTTCGGTCGATGCAGTCACTCCCCCACGGTAGGCCTGTCGCGTGTTCACCGGGCTCCGCTAGCGTGACGGGCATGTCTTTATCGATTCCGGGCCGCACCATCGTTTTCGACTACGGCGAGGTGATCAGCGTGTCGCCTCCGGCTTCGACTCGCACCGAGGTGGAGCGCCTCGCCGGGGTTGCCGCTGAGGGGCTGTGGCGCAGCTACGACGCTCACCGTGACGCACTCGACTCGGGCGACCTGTCGATCGTCGAGTACTGGCGCCTGATCGCCGCCGAGAACGACACCGAATTCACCCTCGGGCGCATCCACGAGCTCTGGGCGGTCGACTTCGCCGGGTGGCTCCACCCCGAGCCCGGCACGGTGGCCATCCTCGAAGAGCTGCACGACGGGGGCACGTCGCTCGCCCTCCTCTCGAACGCCGGCTTCGACTTCGGCTCGCCCTTCCGCTTCGGCCCCGTGGGCACCCTCTTCGACCGGCACTTCGTCAGCGCCGAGATGCACGACTTGAAGCCGAGCGCCTCCATCTACGAGACCGTTCTGCGCGAGCTCGCGATCACGCCCGGCGAGATGGTCTTCGTCGACAACAAGCGCGTGAATGTGGAGGCGGCCGAAGCCCTCGGCATCACCGGGCACGTGTTCACGTCGCCCGCCTCGCTCCGGGAGTTCCTCACCGGGCTGGCCGCGTCGGATCCTGCGCTCCCCCTCGACCTGCCGGAATGATCCGCGGCCGACGTCGTTGAAACAGATATGACTTCGCTCTTCGACCCCATCACGCTGCGCGGAACGACCTTCCGCAACCGCCTCTGGGTACCCGCCATGTGCCAGTACTCGGCCGAGAACTTCGACGGGATGCCCGGCACCTGGCACCTCGTGCACCTGGGCTCGTTCGCCCGCGGCGGCGCCGGCGCCATCATCACCGAGGCGACGGCCGTCGTGCCCGAGGGCCGCATCTCGCCGCAAGACCTCGGCATCTGGAACGACGCCCAGCGCGACGCGTTCCGCCCGATCGTCGACTTCGTTCACTCGCAGGGTTCCGCCATCGGCGTCCAGCTCGCCCATGCCGGGCGGAAGGCCTCGACGCCTCGTACCTGGGACGACCAGGTCGGCACGCTGAACGAGTCGCAGCACGGCTGGAAGACGGTGGGCCCGTCTCCGATCGCGTTCGACGGCTACGACGTTCCCCGCGAGCTGACGACCGAGGAGGTCCGGGGGGTCGTGCAGGCGTTCGTCGACGGGGCCGTCCGATCGCAGCAGGCAGGGTTCGACTTCGTCGAGCTCCACGCCGCCCACGGGTACCTCATGCACGAGTTCCTCTCTCCGCTCAGCAACCAGCGCACCGACGAGTTCGGCGGATCGCTCGAGAACCGTGCCCGCATCGTGGTCGACGCCGTTCGCGGCATTCGTGCCGCCACCGGCGACGACTTCCCGATCCTGGTCCGCTTCTCGGCCACCGATTGGACCGAGGGCGGCTGGGACGAAGCCTCGACCGCGATCGTGTCGGGCTGGGCGCGCGACGCCGGTGCCGACCTGTTCGACATCTCGTCCGGCGGAAACGTCGCGAAAGCGGAGATCCCGGTGGGCCTCGGCTACCAGGTGCCGCTCGCCGCGTCGGTCCGCGCCGACGCCGAGGTCGAGACGGGTGCGGTCGGCCTGATCATCGGCGCCGAGCAGGCCCAGGCGATCGTCGCCGACGGCGAGTCGGACGTCGTCTTCGTCGGCCGCGAGTTCCTTCGCGACCCGCACTTCGCCCTCCGGGTCGCGGCCGAGTTGGGCGTCGACCTGCCGTACTACCCGCAGCAGTACCACCGCGCGCCGTTCCACGTGTCGCAGCCCGCGTAGCTGGCCCACCGGCGTAGCCCGCCGCGCCGGCGGCGCCGAGTGACGCGAAATGCCCCCTGCACACTCGTGCAGGGGGCATTTGCCGTCACTCGCGGATCACAGCCACGGCAGACACCACGCTACCGACGCCTGGTGGCGTCCTGCACCTCGCCGATGAGCTCCTCGATGATGTCTTCGAGGAACAGCACGCCGCGGGTCGTACCCTGCTCGTCGAACGACCGCGCGACGTGCACTCCGGCGCGGCGCATGGTTGCGAGGGCGTCTTCGAGTTCGGTGCCCTCGTAGATCGAGATCAGCTGCCGGATCCGCTTCGGGGGCACAGGATCCGAATACTCGTCATCGGCGAGATCGATCACGTCTTTGAGGTGGAGATACCCGGTCGGCTCGGACTGCTCGTTGACGAGCACGTACCGCGAGAATCCGCTCTGCGCCACGGCCCGCTCGACCTCGGCCGGCGTCGCCGCCTCATCGAGCGTCACCAGCGACGGCAGGGCCACCGCGACGTCGGAGACCTTCTTCTCGGTGAACTCGAACGCGGCCGTGAGAGCACCCGTCGTATCGCGGAGCACACCCTCGCGCTGCGACTGAGCGACGATCGTCTGCACCTCTTCGACGGTGAACGCGCTGGTGGCCTCGTCTTTCGGCTCGACGCCGAAAGCCTTGATGATGCAGTTCGTCACCCAGTTCAGCGACCGGATCACGACGCTGAAGATGCGTCCGACGAACACCAGCGGCGGGGCGAGCAGGAGTGCCGCGCGGTCGGGCACCGAGAACGAGAGGTTCTTCGGCACCATCTCGCCGAAGACGACGTGGAGGAACGACACCAGCAGCAGCGTGATGATGAAACCGACGGTGTCGACCAACTCGGTCGAGAGGCCGGTCAGGTGCAACGGCCCCTCGAGCAGGTGGTGGATCGAGGGCTCCGAGACGTTCAGGATCAGCAGCGAGCACACGGTGATGCCGAGCTGGCTGGTCGCGAGCATGAGCGTCGCGTGCTCCATCGCCCAGAGCGTGGTCTTGGCCGCGCGGTTGCCGGCCTCCGCCTTGGGCTCGATCGACGACCGCCGCGCCGAGATGACGGCGAATTCGGCGCCGACGAAGAAGGCGTTGCCGAGCAGCAGCACGACCAGCCAGACGATTCCCCACCAGTCGCTGCTCATCGGGTCACCTGCCCTTCGCGCGAAGCCGCGGCAGTGGCGGCATCGACGTGCTCTCGGGCGATGCTGTCGTCGACCGCCGGCGTGAATCGGATCCGGTCGATGCGGCGACCGTCGAGGCGCTCGACGCGGAAAGTGCCCGCCTCGACGTCGACGGCGTCGCCGACCGCCGGAAGGCGCCCGAGCTCGCTCATCACCCAGCCACCCACGGTCTCGTAGGGGCCGTCTTCCGGCACCTTGACGGAGGCTCGTTCGAGAAGCTCGTCGGGGCGGAGAAGGCCAGGGAAAGTGAGCCAGTCGCGCGACCGCACGACGTCGACGCGCGAGCGATCGTGCTCGTCGGACACCTCGCCCACCAGCTCTTCGATCAGGTCTTCGAGGGTGACGACCCCGGCTGTTCCGCCGTACTCGTCGACGACGACCGCCATCTGGTACCCCTTGCCGCGCACCTCTTCGAGGAGGTTGTCGAGGGTCATCGTCTCGGGCACGCGAATCGCCTCGGTCTGCAGGGCCGACACGGGCACCTCGCCGCGCTTCTCGCGCGGCACGGCGACCGCCTGTTTGACGTGCACGAGCCCGACGATGTCGTCGATGTCGTCGTCGGTGACCGGAAAGCGCGAGTAGCCCGTACGGCGGGCTTCGGCGAGCACGGTCTCGGCCGTGTCGGTGCGCGAGACGCTGGTGACGCGCGGCCGGGGCGTCATGACGTCGGAGGCGTCGTGGTCGCTGAAGACGAGCGTGCGCGCCAGCAACGTCGCCGTGTCGAGGTCGAGGCTTCCCTCGAACGCCGACCGGCGCACGAGCGACGAGAGCTCTTCGGCGGTCCGCGCCCCCGAGAGCTCCTCTTTCGGTTCGATGCCCATGCCGCGGAGGATCGCGTTGGCGGTGCCGTTCAGCACTGCGACGGCGGGCCGGAAGACGGCGGTGAAGGCGACCTGAAACGGGATCACGAGTTTCGCCGTGGCGAGCGGCAGCGCCAGCGCGAAGTTCTTCGGCACGAGCTCGCCGATGATCATCGACAGCAGGGTCGCCAACACGATCGAGACGATCGGGGCAACGACCTCGACCACCTCGATCGGCCCGCCGAACTGGCGGAACGGATCGGCGAGCAAGGTCGAGATCGCCGGCTCCATCGTGTAACCGGTGAGAAGTGTGGTCAGAGTGATGCCGAGCTGTGCACTCGAGAGGTGAGTCGAGGTGACCTTGAGGGCCCCGATGGTCGAGCCGAGGCGTTTCTCACCTTTGGCCTGTCGCGCCTCGAGATCAGCGCGGTCGAGATTGACGAGCGAGAACTCGCTCGCCACGAAGAG
Source organism: Frondihabitans sp. PhB161 (assembly GCF_003814635.1). NCBI lineage: Bacteria > Bacillati > Actinomycetota > Actinomycetes > Micrococcales > Microbacteriaceae > Frondihabitans > Frondihabitans sp. PhB161. The sequence continues at coordinate 299,959 of NZ_RKQW01000004.1, read as the reverse complement.
GCCCGTACCGACTGTGAGGACGAGACCGATGCCGAGCAGAAGCCACTCGTTCACGAAGCGGACCCTCCCGGCTGGAAGAAGGGCGGATAGGGCGAATGTCTATGGTGATGGTCGTCCATTATCCGATCAGTTTATCGGCGTGCAGCGACGTGCGGGTACCCGGAAACCGAGAATCCGCCAGATTCGTCACAGCCCAGGATCCGGCGGGCCGGATCCTGCGATTTTCGCCGGGGGCGCGCTACCAGCTGACCGGCAGCGCCTTGCCCTCCTCGTACCCTGCAGCCGACTGGATGCCGACCAGCGCGCGCTCCGAGAACTCGGCGAGAGTGCGAGCCCCCGCGTAGGTGAGCGACGACCTGACTCCCGACGTGATCATGTCCAGCAGGTCTTCTACGGAGGGGCGCAGAGGATCGAGGTAGATCCGCGACGACGAGATGCCCTCGGCGAAGAGAGTGCGGCGGGCGAGCTCGTACGGGTCGAGGCGCTCGAAGCGCGATCGCACGGCCTTCGTCGACGCCATGCCCCAGCTCTCTTTGTAGACGCGGCCGTCGGCATCGGTGTCGAGTTCACCGGGAGCCTCGATCGTGCCGGCGAACCACGAGCCGATCATCACGCTGGAGGCACCGGCGGCCAGCGCGAGAGCGACATCGCGGGGATACCGCACGCCGCCGTCGGCCCAGACATGGGCGCCCAGTGCGCGGGCTGCCTCCGCGGTCTCGAGCACGGCCGAGAACTGCGGGCGCCCGACCGCCGTCATCATTCGCGTGGTGCACATGGCGCCCGGGCCGACGCCGACCTTGACGATGTCGGCACCCGCTCCGACGAGCTGACGGACCGCCTCAGCCGTGACGACGTTGCCCGCCACGAGGGGAACGCCCAGCTCGAGTGCGGCGACTGTCTTGAGCGCGCGCAGCATTCCGTCTTGGTGGCCGTGCGCCGTGTCGAGCACGAGGACATCGACGCCCGCCGCGACCAGGGCCTTCGCCTTATCGGCGACGTCGCCGTTGATACCCACCGCGGCGGCGACCCGCAAGCGACCGTCCGCATCCACGGCAGGACGATAGATGGTCGAGCGCAACGCCGTCTTGCGACTGAGGGTGCCGATCACGTGCCCCTGATGAAGCACCGGCGCGAAATCGAGGTCGGCGGCCACGAGGAGGTCGAAGGCGGCGCGCGGGCCGTCGATGTCGTCGGCGTCGAGCGAGGCGAGCTGGCCGTGGAGAAGATCGCCGAGCACCGCGTCGTCGGAGGCTTTCGCCAGACGCGTCGCCGGGATGCAGCCGAGGAACGAACCGTCGGAGTCGCGCAGAACGATGCCCTGACCCTCGGCTGCCGGCAGCGCTCGACGGGCCGTCTCGACGGAGTCGGCCGGAGACATGACGTAGGGGGTGTCGAAGGCGACCGGCTGCTCTTTCACCCAGCGGATCGCCGAGTCGAGATCTTGCGGGTGCATGTCTTGCGGAAGCACGCCGAGACCGCCGCGGCGGGCCAGCGTCGCCGCCAGCCGGTGCCCGGTGACCGAGTTCATGTTCGCCGAGACGATCGGGATGGTCTGACCCGTTCGATCACCCGTGTCGAGCGAGACATCGAGCCTCGACGAGACGCTCGATCGGCTCGGGACGAGGAACACGTCGGAGTACGTCAGGTCGTGCGTCGGAGTGGTCTCGTAGAACCTCATGGCATTCAACCTATTCCCTGTGAGTGCCTCCCACCCAGGACAACGTCGACCGATTAGTCTTGATCTGCACGGGCGACGAGGGCCCTGCGAACGATCAACAATCAACGGAGAGTGGGCGATCGGCTGTGTCTAGCCACGTGACCGGAACGACCGACGACGGCGCCGCAGAGCAGTTTGGCGCCAACGAATGGCTCGTCGATGAGCTCTACGAGCAGTACGTCGTCGATAAGAATTCGGTCGACAAGACGTGGTGGCCCATCCTCGAGAGCTACAAGCCCGGCGAGGGCGCTTCGACGCCCGACTCACCCGACGCAGCGTCGGCAGCAGACGATGCCGCGCCCCAGCCGGTCTCCGCTCCGCAGACCGTCTCCGATCCCGACTCCGCTCTCGACCCGTCGCGCCTGTCCGATCCCGTCCGACCGGCGCCGAGCACCTCGACTCCGCCCGCGTCGACGACCTCCGGCCGCAGCGTCCCGGCCCGCACCACCTCCGTCGCTCCCAAAGAAAAGCCCGTGCCCGCCGAGGCACCGACTCCCCCGTCGAAGAAGCCCTCCGCCTCCGAGCAGCCGACGCCCGAGCCCGAGAACGTCGTGCAACCCCTTCGCGGAATGTCGAAGAGTCTCGCGACGAACATGGACGCCAGTCTCACGGTGCCGACGGCGACCAGCGTCCGCACGATCCCGGCCAAGCTGATGATCGACAACCGCATCGTCATCAACAACCACCTCAAGCGCGCTCGCGGTGGCAAAATCTCGTTCACCCACCTCATCGGCTGGGCTCTCGTCCAGGCCCTGAAAGAGTTCCCGAGCCAGAACGTCTTCTACGACGTGGTCGACGGCAAGCCCTCGGTGGTCACCCCGGCTCACATCAATCTCGGCCTCGCCATCGACATCCCGAAGCCCGACGGCACACGTGCCCTTCTCGTACCCGGCATCAAGAAGGCCGAGACCCTCACGTTCGCCCAGTTCCTCTCCGCGTACGAAGACATCGTCAAGAAGGCCCGAGCCAACAAGCTCACCGCCGACGACTTCGCCGGCAACACCATTTCGCTCACCAACCCGGGCGGAATCGGCACCGTCCACAGCGTGCCCCGCCTCATGAAGGGCGCAGGCGCGATCATCGGCGCCGGCGCTCTCGAATACCCCGCCGAATTTCAGGGGTCCGCCTCGAAGACGCTCGTCGAGCTCGGCATCGGCAAGACGATCACGCTTACTTCGACCTACGACCACCGGGTGATCCAGGGCGCCGGCTCGGGTGAGTTCCTCAAGATCGTCCACGAGATGCTCATCGGCGGTCGACAGTTCTACGAAGGCATCTTCTCGGCTCTGCGCATTCCGTACGCGCCTATCCACTGGAACTCCGACATCAACGTCAACCTCGCTGAGCGCGTGGGCAAGACCGCCCGAGTGCAGGAGCTCATCAACAGCTACCGCGTGCGCGGCCATCTGATGGCCGACATCGACCCGCTCGAATACCGCCAGCGCACGCACCCCGACCTCGAGATCGAACGTCACGGCCTCACCTTCTGGGATCTCGATCGCGAATTCGTCACCGGCGGTTTCGGCGGCAAGGCCGGAATGCTGCTGCGCGACATCCTCGGCGTCCTCCGCGATTCGTACTGCCGCACGATCGGCATCGAGTACATGCACATCCAAGATCCGGCGCAGCGTCGCTGGGTGCAGGAGCACATCGAGGTGCCCTACGCGAAGCCGAGCCACGACGAGCAGATGCGCATTCTCGGCAAGCTCAACGAGGCCGAGGCCTTCGAGACCTTCCTCCAGACCAAGTACGTCGGTCAGAAGCGCTTCAGCCTGGAGGGCGGCGAATCGGCCATCTCACTGCTCGACACCGTGATCCAGGAGGCCGCCGCTGCGGGGCTCCAGGAGGTCGCAATCGGCATGGCCCACCGCGGTCGTCTCAACGTCCTGACCAATATCGCGGGCAAGACCTACGGTCAGATCTTCCGCGAGTTCGAAGGCACGCAAGATCCGCGCACCGTGCAGGGATCCGGTGACGTCAAATACCACCTGGGCACCGAGGGCGAGTTCACGAGTGCCGCCGGCAAGACGATCCCGGTGTACATCGCGGCCAACCCGTCGCACCTCGAGGCGGGCGACGGAGTGCTCGAGGGCATCGTGCGCGCCAAGCAGGATCGCGGTGTGCCGCTGGCGTTCGCGGTTCTGCCGATCCTCGTCCACGGCGATGCGGCCATGGCCGGCCAGGGCATCGTCGTCGAGACCATGCAGATGTCGCAGCTCCGCGGCTACCGCGTGGGTGGCACGATCCACATCGTCATCAACAATCAGGTCGGGTTCACCACCTCGCCGTCCGAGGGTCGCTCGTCGATCTACTCGACCGACGTCGCGAAGACCATCCAGGCGCCGATCTTCCACGTCAACGGCGACGACCCCGAGGCGGTGGCCCGGGTGGCCGAGCTCGCGTTTGCGTACCGCCAGGAGTTCAAGCGCGATGTCGTCATCGACCTCATCTGCTATCGACGCCGTGGCCACAACGAGGGCGACGACCCCTCGATGACCCAGCCGCTCATGTACAGCCTCATCGAAAACAAACGGAGCGTGCGCACTCTCTACACAGAGGCGCTGGTTGGTCGCGGTGACATCACGCAGGAGGAATACGAGGGAGCCCATCGCGACTTCCAGGATCGCCTGGAGCGGGCCTTCGGCGAGACCCACGCCGCACAGACGGGTTCCATTCCCGTGGTCAGCTCGGATGGCGGTGCAGTCGCCGACCTCGAGCGCCCCGTCGCGCAACAGGCCGAAGACTCCACGGCCGGCGATGGCTCCCCCGCCGACAAGTTCGAGACGTCGATCCCCCTCGACCTCGTCCACGCCATCGGTGATTCCTTCGACAACCCGCCGAGCGGATTCAGCGTGCACCCGAAGCTCCAGCAGCTGCTGAAGAAGCGGGTCGAGATGACCCGCAGCGGCCAGATCGACTGGGCGTTCGGCGAACTCCTCGCACTCGGCTCGGTTCTCACCGAGGGCACGCCCGTCCGCATGGCCGGCCAAGACACGCGCCGCGGCACCTTCGTGCAGCGCCACGCTGTGCTCCACGACCGCGAGAACGGCCAGGAGTGGATCCCGCTCCAAAACGTCACCGACAACCAGGCGAAGCTCTGGATCTACGACTCTCTGCTCAGCGAGTTCGCGGCGATGGGCTTCGAGTACGGCTACTCGGTCGAGCGGGCCGACGCGCTCGTTCTCTGGGAGGCCCAGTTCGGCGACTTCGCGAATGGCGCTCAGACGATCGTCGACGAGTTCATCTCCAGTGCCGAGCAAAAATGGGGCCAGCGCTCGAGCGTCGTGCTACTGCTGCCGCACGGCTACGAGGGTCAGGGGCCCGACCACTCGTCGGCCCGGATCGAGCGCTACCTGCAGCTCTGCGCCGAGAACAACATGACGATCGCCCGGCCCTCGACGCCGGCATCGCACTTCCATCTCCTGCGCCGCCAGGCCTACGCGAGACCGCGCCGTCCGCTCGTCGTCTTCACCCCGAAGGCGATGTTGCGACTGCGCGGTGCTACGAGCGATGTCGACGCGTTCACCAGCGGTCGTTTCGAGCCGGTGCTCGACTGCACCCGGGTCGAGAACCCCGCGGCGACCAAGCGCATCGTGCTGCATTCGGGCAAGATCCACTACGACCTCCAGGCCGAGCTCGACAAACGTCAGGTGCCGCGTGATGACATCGCACTGATCCGACTGGAGCAGCTCTACCCGCTGCCTCTCGCCGAGATCACGGCCGTGCTCGAGCGCTACCCCTCCGCCGAGATCGTCTTCGCGCAAGAGGAGCCCGAAAACCAGGGTGCATGGCCGTTCATCGCCCTCGAGCTCGCACCGAAGCTCGGTCGGCCTATCACCGTGGCCTCGCGTCCGGCGTCGGCCGCCCCCGCGACGGGTTCGCCCAAGCGGAGCGCTGCCGAGCTGGCGGCGCTGATTGATCGGGCGCTGAGCCTCTAGCCCGACCGGCCACCTGCCGAATTTGAAGGAGATTTCGCGTCGCGACCCCGTCGGATCCTGATGTCCGCGTAGGAGCCGAGCGAAATCTCCTTCGAATTCGGAGGCAGGCCGCGTCGTCAGACAAGCCGCACCCGGGAGGCAGCGGCCCGGGCGTCAGCCGAGCTTGGTGTACCGCGTGCCCGACTCGTGGTAACCGCGCTTCTGATAGAAGCGATGCGCCGAATCGGTAGCAGCGGCCGAGACCGCCGAGAGCTGCGAGGCCGAGTGCGATCCGGCCCAGGTCTCGAAGTGCGTAAGCAGCTGTGACCCGAGTCCGTCGCGGCGCACATCAGGCCGGACGACCAGGAGCAAGAGCTGCGCGGTCGGTGCATCGGAGTTGTAGGCCCACATGACGTGCGCCCCAGCGACGGCGCTGATCCGTCCAGCGCCATCGCGGACCACCCACGTCTCATGGCCCGCCTCGAGCGAAAGATGCGTGAGCCTCGCCGAAAGGTCGGTCGTCTCGAGCGAGTAACCGAGCGAACGGATCAGTGCGACGAGGTCGTCGAGGTCGTCAGTGCTGGGCGTGCCGAGCGTCTCCACGGTGGCGTTCATGACCCGAAACTACAGGATCCGGCACCACCGTTACGCCACCCGAACGACTAGTGCGCCTGGAGGTCTCTGATCTTCGCCAGCACCATCAACCGGAGGTCTTCGGGGGCCGTCTCTTTGCAGGCTCGCTGCACGGCCTCCGTCATGACCACGTTGACGTGGAATTCACTGGAGCAGTCGGCACAGCCGGCCATGTGCTCTCGGATGTCGTGTGCGTCGTCGCGCGCGAGCTCGTTGTGCAGGTACTCCTCGAGCTCCGCCTTGGCTTTGTCGCAGCCGCAGTCGGTCATTTCGTGCTGCCTTTCGATGGGGTCTTCGAGGTGGAGGGGGGAACGACGATGCCACGCTCGCGGGCGTAGTCGCCCAGGAGCTCGCGCAGCAGGCGTCGACCGCGGTGCAGACGGCTCATGACGGTGCCGACCGGGGTCTTCATGATGTCGGCGATCTCTTGGTACGAGAATCCTTCGACGTCAGCCAGGTAGACCGCGAGTCGGAAGTCTTCGGGAACCTTCTGCAGCGCGTCTTTCACGGCACTGTCGGGAAGGTGGTCGATGGCCTCTGCTTCGGCGGAGCGTGACGTCGAGCTAAGCGTGGCGCTGGTCGCGCCGCCCATCTGCCAGTCTTCGAGTTCGTCGATCGTGCCCTGGTAGGGGTCGCGCTGCTTCTTGCGGTACGTGTTGATGAAGGTGTTCGTAAGGATCCGGTACAGCCACGCCTTCAGATTCGTGCCCTGCGTGAACTGCCCGAACGCGGCGAACGCCTTCACGTAGGTCTCTTGCACGAGGTCGGCGGCGTCAGACGGGTTGCGCGTCATCCGCATGCCTGCCGCATAGAGCTGATCCATGAACGGGAGCGCCTGCTCTTCGAACAGGGCGCGAACGTCGACGGTCTGGTCGGGGGTGTCGCTCGGCGAGGTGCTGGTGTCGGCGGTGCCGTCGGGGGTGCTCATCAGAGCCAATTCTAGTTCGGCGACCCGGGGGGCATCGAGAGTGCTCGTAGCTGCCATGGGTCCTCCTTCATCACGGTGCATTACCCTTGACAACCGATGCAGGTATTCAGGTATTCCGAGCCCGATTTCAACCCGTACGGCGACAGCGATCGCGAGTCGAAAGACAAGCCGCTGCTCGACGAGGGATTCTGGGTCGCGCCGTCGGCGACCGGCCCCGTGACCTCGACACTGAGCCTGCCCGGCTCGAAGTCACTCACGAATCGCGAGCTGGTGCTGTCGGCGCTCGCGTCGGATCCTTCGCTTCTGCGCCTGCCCCTTCACTCCCGCGACTCAGCCCTCATGATCGACGCCCTTCGAGCACTCGGCGTGACCATCGAGGAGCGCGACAACGGCGAACCATACGGCCCCGACCTTCTGGTCACGCCGGGCGAGCTGACCGGCGGCACGTCGATCGAGTGCGGACTCGCGGGCACTGTAATGCGGTTTCTTCCGCCCGTCGCAGCCCTCGCCACCGGGCCGGTCACCTTCGACGGCGACGAAGCCGCCCGACGCCGCCCCATGCGCACCACGATCGAGTCGCTGCGGGCCCTCGGGGTGGATGTCAGCGACGACGGCCGTGGCACTCTGCCCTTCAGCCTCTACGGCACCGGTCGAATCGACCGGTCGGAGGTGTCCATCGACGCGTCCGCCTCCAGTCAGTTCGTGTCGGGCCTTCTTCTGTCGGCCCCGCGCTTCGACGCGGGTATCACGCTGCGGCACACCGGCGAGAAGCTGCCGAGCCTTCCCCACATCGAGATGACGATCGACGCCCTCGCCTCGCGGGGCGTTGCCGTCGAGTCGCCCGAACCCGGAGTCTGGATCGTGCCGGCCACACCGATCAGCGGCCGCGACGTCACGATCGAGCCCGACCTCTCAAACGCTGCGCCGTTCCTCGTGGCCGCGCTCGTCGCCGGTGGCCGCGTGTCGATTCGGCACTGGCCGACCGAGACCACGCAGGTCGGAGCCGACCTTGAAGAGCTCCTGCCGCTCTGGGGTGCCACGGTCACCCGCGACGGCGACACGCTGACCATCGACGGCGGCTCCGGTCTCATCGGCGGAGGCTCGCTGCCGGGCATCGACCTCGACCTGTCGCGCGGTGGCGAACTGGCCCCCGCCCTCGTCGCTCTCGCCGCCCTCGCCTCGGGCCCCAGCACGATCACCGGTATCGGCCACCTGCGAGGGCACGAGACGGATCGCCTCGCAGCCCTCGTCACCGAGATCAACGGGCTCGGAGGCAACGCGACCGAGCTCGACGATGGCATTCACCTCGAGCCCTCCCCGCTTCACTCCGGCCAGTGGAAGACCTACGGCGACCACCGCATGGCCCACGCCGCCGCCATCATCGGTCTCGCCGTGCCGAACGTGGAAGTCGACGACGTGCGCGTCGTCTCGAAGACGCTTCCGCAGTTCGTCGATCTCTGGGTCGAGCTGCTCGGCAGGAAGGTCGACGTGACCCCGGCCGACACGAGTCTGCTCGGGTTCCTGTGATGGGCTGCAGACTGTGAGCTGGTGGTCCGACGGCGAGGAGCCCGTCGATGAGGAGTACTCCGAGTACGACGAGTCGTCGATCCGGATCCGCCCCAACCCCAAAGCCAACCGCCCCCGCACGAAGCAGCGCCCGGCCTACGACCAGGCCGTTCCAGGAGTCGTCTGGACTGTCGATCGAGGTCGCTACGGCGTGCTGATGGACGCCGGCACCCCGGACGAGCGCGAGATCACGACTGCCCGGGCCCGCGAGCTCGGCAAGAAGGCCGTCGTGACGGGCGACCGGGTCGACGTCGTCGGCGACACGAGCGGGGCCGAGGGCTCTCTTGCACGCATCGTCCGGGTGCAGGAGCGCACGACGCTGCTCCGCCGCAGTGCCGACGACACCGACGCCGTCGAGCGGGTGATCGTGGCCAATGCCGACCAGATGCTCATCGTCGTGGCCGCCGCCGACCCGGAGCCGCGTCCCCGTCTGGTCGACCGCTACCTCGTGGCGGCATTCGATGCGGGTGTCGAACCGATCCTGGTGATCACGAAAACCGACCTCGCGGATCCTGAGCCGTTCGCCGCGCACTTCTCCTGCCTGGATCTCAGGATCCTGACGACGTCGTCGACCCAGTTCTCGGGATCCGAGCTCGACACGCTCCGCTCCGTTCTCGACGATCACGTGACGGTGACCGTGGGGCACTCCGGTGTCGGCAAATCGACCCTGGTCAACGCGCTCACCGGCTCGAAGCGCGCGGTCGGCGTCGTGAACACCGTGACCGGCCGCGGGCGCCACACATCGTCGTCGACCGTGTCGTTCAAGGTGCCCTCGGGTGGCTGGATCGTCGACACACCCGGTGTGCGATCGTTCGGGCTCGGCCACGTAAACCCCGAGAACATCCTCCGATCGTTCGCGTCGCACGCGGTGTTCCCCGAGGGATACGAGCCCCCGGGCGGCATTCCCCTGACCGAGGCCCACGACTGGGAGATCATCGACCGCGTCGAGGCCGGCGAGCTCGGCGACATCGGCCGCGAGCGACTCGAATCGCTGCAGACGCTGCTCGGCAACCGCGGGGCGTAGTAGCCCCGAGTGTCGGTTCTGGCGGAGTCGGCGGGTGTTCTCGAGAGTCGGCGGGTGCTGCAGCACCCGCCCACACCTCACAACATCCGCCCACTGCAACCGGGCCCGCCGCACGCAGACCGCGACCGATACGCTGATCGGGTGGCCCACGAAGACGACACCGCCCCCGATCACTCAGCCGACCTCGCCCTCGCGCTCCTCCTCGCAGACGAGGCCGACGCCATTGCGCTCGCTCGCTACCGGGCGGCCGACCTCGACGTCTCGCTGAAGGCCGACCACACCCACGTCACCGACGCCGACAAGGCTGTCGAGCGTGCGATTCGGGCTCGACTCGAGGCCGAGCGGCCCGACGACGCCTTCTACGGCGAGGAGTCCGGCCGCGCCGGCGAGAGCACGAGGCAGTGGATCGTCGATCCAATCGACGGCACCGCGAACTTCCTCCGCGGCGTGCCGATCTGGGCCGCGCTGATCTCGCTCGTCGTGGACGGCGTGCCCGTGGTCGGGGTGGTCAGTGCGCCGGCGCTCGGCAGACGGTGGTGGGGGTCGGCGGGAGCCGGATCCTTCGGTTCTGACATCGGCAAGGCCGCCACTCCCCTGCGAGTGTCTGAGATCGATTCTCTTGCCGACGCGTCGCTCAGCTACAACGGCTTGCAATACTGGATGAAGGCGGGGCGGGTCGACAACCTTCTCGCGCTGGCCGACCAGGTGTGGCGCACGCGTGCCTACGGCGATTTCTGGTCGTACATGCTCGTCGCCGAGGGCGCCATCGACATCTCGGGCGAATTCGACCTGCAACCGTACGACATGGCGGCCCTCTACCCGATCGTGACCGAGGCCGGCGGGCGCTTCGGAGGCATCGACGGCGGCGACGGAATCTGGCACGGAAGCGCCCTGGCCACGAACGGCCGGCTGCACGATGCCGTGGTCGCCGCCGTGGCGCCGGTACCGCAGTCGCAGTCGCTGTCCCCGAGTGACTCCGTGTGACCCTCACGTCGACCACCGCCACGCTGATGAGCTGGAGGTTCGGAGCGCCCAGGACGCTGCCGACCGGGCCTGCTCCGCTCACCTGATCTGTTTGCGGCGGTGACGCACCCCCGCCTGGCCACATCGGGCCCGGCATCCGGGGGTTATCTGGCCAACCCGGGGTGCCTCACCCACTTGCACCCCCGGCCGGGCATTTTCCCCCGCCGCACGGGGGTTCCTCGGCCCGCACGGGGGTTCACGTCCCCTCAGCGGTGCTGACGCACCCCCGCCTGGCCAGATCGGGCGCGGCATCCGGGGGTTATTTGGCCAACCCGGGGTGCCTCACCCACTCGCACCCCCGGCCGGGCTAAACCTCGGGGCGGGACTCCACCGACGGGCCGTCCGAGGACGGGGCGGCACTAGCACCCGCACCCGCACCGGTACCGGCACCTCCACCCGCACCCGCACCACCGACCCTCTTCGCCCGACGCCGCTCGATCAGCGCGTGCACCACGATCGGGCCGACCGAGATCACCACGATCACGATGGCCAGAATGTCGATGTGCTCCGTGATGAACGGGAACCCGCTCAGCAGCGAGCCGATCACGGTGAGGCCCACCGCCCAGAGGAACGCGCCGATCACATTGAAGAGCAAGAATTTGGGGTACTTGTACCGGCTCGTTCCGGCAGCGAGGGGCACGTAGGTGCGCACGATCGGCACGAACCGCCCGAGGATCAGCGCCGGTCCGCCGTAGCGAGCGAAGAAGACTTCGGCACGCTCGAGGTATTCGGTCTTCAGGATCCGGGCGTTCGGCTTGAAGAGACGCCTCCCGAATCGACTCCCCAGGAAGTAGCCGACCTGATCGCCGAGGAACGCGGCGACGAATGCACAGATGGCGATCGTCGCGACGGCGAGGCCGAGCTTGTCGTGCAGGAGGCCAGCCGTGACGAGAAGGCTGTCGCCCGGCAGAAAGGGGAAAAGAACACCCGACTCGATGAAGATGATGAGAGAGAGGCCGGCGAGGGCCCAGGGGCCGAGGTTTTCGAGGAGGGCCTGAGGGTCGAGGAGCATGCCGCAATCCTGACAGCACTCGATCAGAAACCCCGCAGAACCTGCGTAGAGCGCACAAAGAAAGGGCGCCCGTGTGGGACGCCCTTCTCGGATCCGGAGACATTCACGGAGCACGACAGAGACCGATGGTGGAGATGGGGGGAATTGAACCCCCGTCCATCGCTGAGATTGAACGCCTTCTACGGGTGTAGCCGGATGAGTCGTTCTACTTGGCCCCCACCTTTGCTACCGGCATCTAGGTGGACGAGCCCAGCCCGAGTTTGAGTCCCGTGTCACCCTCTGGCGTAGTGACACAGCAAGCCCTCTAGATGACGTCAGGCTCCGGATAGAAGGCGGTCTCCGGTCTGACGGACTTATGTGGCTCTACTGCTTACGCAGCGAGAGCGAAGTCAGTGCGCGATTTATTGGCACTTATTGTTTTCCAGAGATCGTTTACGAGATAACCCTGGATCCTCGACCCGCTTCTCGTTCGCATACAGGCGATGTCGAAACCGATCATCCCCTCGAGTGGGTCTCTGTCGTGCTCTGTGGAGTTGTCGCGGTTCGTTTTGCCAGAAGGCAGCTTGCCAATGATCGGCAGGTTGCTTGGTCTTCGGCAGAGAACTCAGTCTACGTCAGTCGCCCATGTTCCGTCGAGCCGACATGGCCCGGTCGGCCTCGCGTCGGTCGGTCCGTTCGCGCAGGGTCTGGCGCTTGTCGTACTCGCGCTTGCCTTTGGCGACCGCGATCTCGACCTTGGCCCGGCCATCGGCGAAGTAGATACGAAGAGGAACGATCGTGTAACCGCCCTCTTTCGTCTTGTGGCTGATCTTGATGATCTGCTGCTTGTGCATCAGCAGCTTGCGCTTGCGCCGGGGCGCATGGTTGTTCCAGGTGCCCTCGGTGTATTCGGGGATGTGCACGGCGTCGAGCCAGATCTCGCCCCCCTCGATGAAGGCGTAGCCATCGATCAGCGAGGCTCGGCCCTGACGTAATGCCTTGACCTCGGTGCCCCAGAGCACGATGCCGGCCTCGTAGGTGTCGTCGATGAGGTAGTCGTGGCGCGCACGGCGGTTGCTCGCGACCACTTTCTCGCCGCGGTCGCGATCGGACACGCCTTTTTTCGAGATGGGTCTGGAAGAAGAGTCGGTTGCCATGGTCGTCTCCTTCGAGATACGTCGGGCAGGATCCTGCACCCGGCTTTCGAGCGCAGCCTTACAGTATATGCGCCCACCGACGTTCTCCCCGACCGACCGGGCCTGTGCAAATTCGAAGGAGAAACCCGGCAGCGACCCCGCCCGATCCGGAGAAAGTCGTAGCTGCCGGGCAGGATCTCCTTCAAATTCGGAAAGTGGGCAGCTACACCTTGAGGTAGCGGCGGATCGCGACGCCTGCCGAGAGAGCTGCCAGCGCAGCACCGATCACGATCAGCAGCGGCACAACCACGTAGGTGTCGCCCATCGTGACGAACGGCGTCGACGCGAAGTTCTCGGCAAGGTACCCACGCACGAACACCTTCACGATCAGGATCATGGCCCCGCCCGCCAACACCGAGCCCACGAGCGCCGCGATCACGCCCTCGAGGATGAAGGGCGTCTGAATGAACCGGTTCGACGCCCCCACCAGCCGCATGATGCCGAGCTCCCGCCGCCTGCTGAACGCCGACAGGCGAATCGTCGTGGCAATGAGCAAGACGGCCGCGATCAGCATCAGGACGGCTATGCCGATCGCCGTGTACGACGCGGCGTTCAGCACCGAGAAGATCGGCTGGAGATAGCCACGCTGATCGACGACGCTCTGCACGCCCGCCTGGTTGGAAAGGCTCTCGATCAGGATGTCGGACTGCGAGGGATCCTTGAGGTTCACCCAGAAGGTCTCGTTCAGGTACGACGGCTGCACGAACTCGGTCGCGGGGCTGTCGGCAAACTGCTTCTTGAAGCGGTCGTAGGCATCCTGCTGCGTCTCGAAGTACGACTTCTGAATGTACGGCTTCAGCGTCGACGACTGCAGCTGGGCTTCGACCTGGTCTTTCTGCGCGGTCGTCGCTTTGGCGCCCGTGCAGTTTCCGGTGGTGTCGGTGTCGGTGCAGAGGTACACGGCGACCTGCGCCTTGTCGTACCAATAGCCCTTCATCTGATTGATCTGCAACTGCAGCAGCGCCGCCGTGCCGACGAACGTGAGCGAGATGAACGTCACGAGCACGACCGAGATGACCATCGAGAGGTTGCGCTTGAGGCCGGATCCGACCTCGCTGAGCACGAGACGAAGCCTCATTTGTCGGCTCCCCACTCGGGAACGGACTGCTGGGCAACGGATTCAGGATCCAGGCGCGGCGCCGGCACGGTCTGCGTCGGAACGCCCTGCACGCGCGGCTGCGCCCCCTCCTGGCCGACCTGCTGAATGGGAACCGCCTGCGTCTGATACCCGCCCGAGCGCTCGTCGCGGATGATGTTGCCGCCGGACAGCTCGATCACTCGCCGCTGCATCTGGTCGACGATTCCGGCGTCGTGGGTGGCCATGAGCACGGTCGTGCCCGAGGCGTTGATTCGGTCGAGGAGAGTCATGATCCCGGCGCTGGTCGAGGGGTCGAGGTTTCCGGTCGGCTCGTCGGCGAGGAGGATCGCGGGGCGGTTGACGATCGCGCGAGCGATGGCGACGCGCTGCTGCTCGCCGCCCGAGAGCTCGTGCGGAAGGCGCTGAGCCTTGCCGGCAAGCCCGACCATCTTGAGCACGTCGGGAACGGCCTCCTGGATGTAGCCGCGGCTCTTGCCGATCACCTGAAGCGTGAACGCGACGTTGTCGAAGACGGACTTCTGCGGAAGCAGGCGGAAGTCTTGGAAGACGACCCCGAGGTTGCGGCGGAAGTACGGCACCTTGCGACTCGAGAGCGTGCCGAGCCGCTGGCCGAGCACGTGGATCTGGCCCTTCGAGGGCTTCTCCTCCTTGAGCACGAGACGCAGAAAGCTCGACTTACCCGAACCCGAGGCGCCGACGAGGAAGACGAACTCCCCCTTCAGGATTTCGAGGGTGACGCCGTTGAGCGCCGGGCGCGGGTTGCCGGCATAGAACTTGGAGACTTCATCGAAGCGAATCATGACGGGGCAACGATAGGTGGCGGGAGCGACGATTCAGTGCAGGCGCGCCCCCTCGGCGAGCCTCGCAATTGGCTGGGAGCGGCCGGGAGGAACCGGCAGGCGGATCCTTCGGTTCTGTCGGGTTCTGTGGGCCCGCGTCTCACGCTCGCCCGACCCAGGAACCCTTGCCGCTGCGGCTCAGTCGTCGGAGCGCTTACGCCAGCGGATGCCGGCCGAGATGAAACCGTCGAGGTCGCCGTCGAACACGTTCGAGGGGTTGTTCACCTCGTACTCGCTGCGGAGGTCTTTGACCATCTGGTACGGAGCGAGCACGTACGAGCGGATCTGATCGCCCCAGCTCGCGGTAATGGTGCCGGCGAGCTCTTTCTTCTTCGCGTTCTCGGCTTCTTTCTGCAGGAGGAGGAGTCGCGACTGGAGCACGCGCATGGCCGCGGCGCGGTTCTGGATCTGGCTCTTCTCGTTCTGCATCGAGACGACCGTGCCGGTCGGGATGTGCGTGATGCGAACCGCCGAGTCGGTCGTGTTGACCGACTGGCCGCCGGGGCCCGACGAGCGGAACACGTCGACGCGGATGTCGTTCTCGGGGATGTCGATCGACTCGGTCTCTTCCATCAGCGGAATGACCTCGACGGCCGCGAAACTCGTCTGGCGCTTGCCCGCCGCACCGAACGGCGACATTCGTACCAGGCGGTGCGTGCCCGCCTCGACGCTGAGCGTGCCGAACGCGTAGGGAGCGTCGACCTCGAAGGTGGCCGACTTGATTCCGGCCTCTTCGGCGTAGCTGGTGTCCATCACGCTGACCTTGAAGCCGTGCTGCTCGGCGTAGCGCAGGTACATGCGCAGGAGCATGTCGGCGAAGTCGGCCGCGTCGACGCCGCCCGCCCCCGCGCGGATGGTGATAACGGCGGGCCGGGGGTCGTACTCGCCGTCGAGCAGCGTCTGGATCTCGAGGGTGTCCATCATCGACTGGATGTTCTTCAGCTCGACCTGCGCCTCGTCAGCTGACTCCTGGTCGTCGCCCTCGTTGGCCATCTCGACCAGCACCTCGAGGTCGTCGAGACGCTGACCGGTCGTGGTGATTTTGTCGAGCTCGGACTTGCGGTGGCTGAGATCGCTCGTGACCCGCTGGGCGTTCTCGGTGTCGTTCCAGAGATCAGGATCCGAGGCCTGCCGCTCGAGCTCGGCGATCTCGCTCTCGAGACGTTCCACACCGATCACGGCGCTGATGTCGGCGAAGGTGGAGCGGAGGGCCGCGATCCGGTCGGAGAAGTCGAGCTCGATCATAGTTATCGAGCTTACCGTTCGGTGCCAGTGCGGTCGGGGCCGCCCTGGTGTCGGCGGGTGTTCCTCGCCCCGACCGGAGTCGGCGGGTGTTCTTGAGAGTCGGCGGGTGCTTCAGCACCCGCCGACACCTCACAACACCCGCCGACTCACGCCGACTCAAGCCCGACGCACGCGCCCGGCCGCCGGAGACGATCAGCGCAGCACGCCCGCCTCACGGAGCGCGAACTCGGCGAGCTGCCGCTGCTCGAGATCGTCGCCGGCGCTCCACGCCGCCACCGGGTTCGGGCTGAGCCGCAGCAACCCTGCGGAGTCGCCGGTTGCAAGCGCCCGGAACGCCAGCAACTGGAGCCCGCCGTCGGTCAACGAGAGCCCGCGAACCTCGGCCACCCGCCGTACAAAGCGCAACCGGGGGCGCAGCCACACCACGAGGATGACGGCGATCGGTACGAGGCTCACGACGAGCCCAGCCGTGAGACTGAGATGCCCGATCAGCTCCTGCTGCCGCTGACCGGCATCGACGAAGGTGTCGCCGACCTGACTCGCCTGCTGCAATGGCGCGCTGGCCGATTTACCGACGAGGGGCACTCCCCCGAGCGTCTCGGCGGCGTCACCAAGCGTTGATCGAAGGCGGGAGCCGGCGTTCTCGACGGTCCGGCCGACGTCGGCGAGGGCCGCTATGACTCCCGCGACGACCACGCCGAGCACGACGAACAGCACTATGCCGACGACGGCCACGACATCACCGGCGATCTGGCGGGTGCGGGCGGCCGGAGCTGCCGAATAGATCTGCATACCGGCGATCCTGGCCCGTGCTTCGCCCGGCCGCCGACATTGGCTAGCCGTTTTCTGCATTGCTTACCGATAATTCGGTAAGCGATGCGGGAAACGGTAAGCGACGCAGCACGAGCGCGACAGCGCGAATCGCAGCAGCGCGTGGCGCAGCCGACCGCGCGGCTAGTGCCCGAGCGCCGGCACCCGCGCCGAGAGCCCGGCCCGGCTCGCCCGCGCCACGGCCTCCGGCAGTGCGCCGAGGAAGGCGTCGACGTCGGCGTCGGTCGTCGAGTGCCCCACCGTGATGCGGAGAGCACCGCGTGCCTCGTCGTCGTCGAGCCCCATCGCGAGAAGCACGTGCGACGCCTCCGGAATGCCCGCCTGGCACGCCGAGCCCGTCGACACCGAGACGCCGGCAGCGTCGAGCAGAAAGAGGAGTGAGTCGCCCTCGCACCCGGGGAAAGTGAAGTGAGCGTTGCCCGGCAACCTGTCGATCGGCGCACCCCGGAGTACGGCCGACGGCACGGTGGCCCGCACCCCGTCGATCACGCGGTCGCGCAGGCGCTGATAGCGCGACGGGTCGGCGGCCGAGGCCGACGCCGAACGGGCCGCGACGGCGAAGGCGACCGCCGCGGGGGCGTCTTGCGTGCCCGAGCGCACCTGACGCTGCTGCCCACCCCCGTGGATGAGCGGCACGACCGTGGCGGTGCGCGAGAGCACGAGAGCACCGATGCCGATGGGCCCGCCGACCTTGTGCGCCGAGACGCTGAGCGCCGCCAGACCGGTCGCACGGAAGTCGATGGGCACCTGCCCGTACGCGGCCACCGCATCCGAGTGCACCGGAACGCCGAATGCCCCGGCGAGCGCGACGATCTCGCGCACCGGCTCAAGGGTGCCCACCTCGTTGTTGGCCCAGAGGAACGTGACGAGGGCGATGTCGTCGTGGGCCTCGAGCGCCGCGGCGAGCGCTTCGATCTCGATCGTGCCCTCGGCGTCGAGGGGAATCCACTCGATCACTGCGCCCTCGTAGCGTTCGAGCCATTCGACCGTGTCGACGGTCGCGTGGTGCTCTCCTCGGGCGACGAGGATCCGGGGGCGCGACCTCTCTGACTGCCTGGCCCACCAGAGCCCCTTGACCGCGAGGTTCACGCTCTCGGTGCCGCCCGAGGTGAAGACGACCTCGATGGGATCGCAGCCGAGCGAGGAGGCCACGGTTTCGCGGGCTTCTTCGAGCACCCGCTTGGCGCCCTGGCCCGCGCTGTGAATGGACGAGGGATTGCCGACCGCTCCGAGTGCCTCGGTGTACGCCGAGATGGCCTCGGGGAGCATGGGGGTCGTCGCCGCGTGGTCGAGGTAGACAGGCAAGGCTCCTCCTTCGTCGGTCACTACTCTAGATCGCGTGTCTGACGTCGAACTCCTCCCCCGCGACGGCGGCGATGCCGCGACGCGCGATTCTGCCGAGGCTGAGAGCGCTCGGGCCGATCCTCTGAGAGATCTCGGCGTCCGCGTCACCGCCGACGGTCCGACGATCCGTGTCTGGTCGGGGCGGGCGACCGGTATCGACCTCGTGATCGACGATGCCCCCGCCGAGCACGTCGTTCCGCTCACGCGCGACGTGCACGGGGTCTGGAGTGGCTCGGATCCTCGCCTCGCGCCCGGTCGCCGCTATTGGTTGCGCGCCGACGGCCCGGTCGTCGGTGACGACGGGGTGCGCACGCCGTTCGATCCGGGGGTGAACCTCCTCGATCCGTACGCCCGAGGGCTCGGTCGCACCGGTCGCGGTGAGTGGCGCGGTGTCGTCGTCGATGAGTCGTTCGACTGGGGCGGGGTCGAGAAGCCGCGTACGCCTCTCGACCACACCGTCGTCTACGAGGCCCACGTCCGCGGCCTCACTCGACTCGCTCCGTTCGTCCCCGACGATCTGCGCGGCACCTACGCGGGCCTGGCCCACGAAAACACGATCGCCTATCTGACCGATCTCGGAGTCACGGCCGTGCAGCTCCTGCCGGTGCACCAGCACGTCGACGAGCAGCGACTGGTCGCTCAGGGCTTCGAGAACTACTGGGGCTACAACACGCTGTCGTATTTCGCGCCCCACGCCGGCTACGCCTCCCGCGACGCTCAGCTCGGTGGGCCGAGCGCGGTGCTTCGCGAATTCAAGGGCATGGTCAAGCTGCTGCACGCCGCCGGCATCGAGGTCTGGCTCGACGTGGTCTACAACCACACCGCAGAAGAGGGCGAAGACGGCCCGGTGACGAGCCTGCGGGGGCTCGACGGCAGCTACTACCGGCACGACGCCGAGGGCAACCCCATCGACGTCACCGGGTGCGGCAACACGCTCGACACGAGCCTCCCCGCGGCGTCCCGCCTGGTGCTCGACTCTCTCCGCTACTGGGCGAACGACCTGCAGATCGACGGCTTCCGTTTCGACCTCGCCGCGACGCTCGGTCGTGGCCCCGACGCCGTCTTCTCCCCCGATGCCCCGCTGCTGACGGCCATTCGCGACGACCCGGCGCTCGAGGGCGTCCGGCTCATCGCCGAGCCGTGGGATGTCGGCCTCGGCGGCTGGCAGACCGGCAACTTCCCTGTCGGCTGGAGCGAATGGAACGACCGCTTCCGCAACCGGGTTCGAGAGTTCTGGCTGCGCGACATCGCTCACGCGAGGGGCTCAGGATCCAGCACGAACGGTCTCGGATCCTTCGCTTCGAAGCTCTCGGGGTCGAGTGGCCTCTACGCTCACGATCGCGGTCCGCTCGCGGGCGTCAACTTCATCACGGCGCACGATGGCTTCACGCTCGCCGACGTCGTGGCGTACGACCAGAAGCACAACCTCCGCAACGGCGAAGACAACCGCGACGGCACCGACGACAACCGCTCCTTCAATCACGGGGCCGAGGGGCCGACCGACAACCCGTGGATCCTCGACGCCCGAAGGCGAGCCTCGCGCAACCTGCTCGCGACGCTCTTCCTGTCGGCTGGAGTGCCCATGCTCACCGCGGGTGACGAGATCGGGCGGACCCAGCGGGGTAACAACAACGGCTACTGCTCCGACGACGAGACCTCGTGGGTCGACTGGAACCTCGACGACGAGCGGGAGGCGCTGCTCGCCGACACGAAGGCGCTCATCCGGCACCGGCGCGAGAACCCGGCGCTTCGCCCCGTGCGCTTCGGCACCTTCGGCGACGTGACCCCGAGTGCCACCGACATGACCTGGTTCGGAGCCGACGGCGGGCCCCTCGAGCCGGACGACTGGCGCAACCCGGCGCACCGCACCCTGCTGTATCTGGCCGCGTCCACTCCCGAGTTCGAGGCGTTCAACCGCGTTCTCATCGTGGTGCACGGCGCCGAAAGCCCGGTGACCGTCACACTGCCCGAGTACAGCGACATCGAATCGTACGAGGTGCTCTGGACGAGCGGCGACGCCTTCGACCCGCGGCCGCGGCTGCCCGGGGAGTCGTACGGGATCCTGGGGCCGACGGTGACGCTCTGGCGGGTCGTGTGACCGCCTCGCCCGCTACCCCGGCCACCGCACTGCTCGGTGACCTCGGGATCGTCTTCACTCCTCACGCGTACGAGCATGCCGACACGGTGACGAACTTCGGCGAGGAGGCCGCGGCCGTGCTCGGGCTCGACGAAGACCGCGTGTTCAAGACCCTCGTCGTGCAGGCCGACGATGCACTCGTCGTCGCCGTCGTGCCGGTGTCGGGCAAGCTCGACCTCAAGGCGCTGGCCGCGGTGGTCGGGGCGAAGAAGGCGGCCCTCGCCGACCCATCGGTTGCTGCGCGCCGAACCGGCTACATCGTCGGGGGGATCAGCCCGATCGGTCAGAAGACGCGGCTCCGCACCGTGATCGACGAGACGGCGGAGCTGTTCGACACGGTGTTCGTCTCGGGAGGCCGGCGCGGATTCGACGTGGAGCTCACGCCGAGCGATCTCGCTCGGGCCACTGACGCGACGTTCTCCGCGATCGCCCGGTCCTAGCTGTCACCGGCTGGTACGGAGCCGATTCGCGAGCAGAACCGGGGCCGAGGATCCGCCAGCCGCCGCGGGGTACAGCGCATGCCGGGCTGTGTCGGTGGCTCGGCGTACCGTTCCCCGCATGACTGATGCACCGGAAGACCAGACCCCCACCCCCGCCGACGCCCCCGAGGCCACGCCCGACACCGCCACCGGCGAGACCCTCGGCGGCGCCCAGCCCGAGCCGGGCAACTCCGCCTCCAAAGACCCCGAAGAGTGGGTGACGGGCGACGAGCCCATCACCGGGCCGCAGAAGAGCTACCTCGACACGCTGGCGCGCGAGGCCGGCGAAGAGCTGTCGGCCGACATGACCAAGGCGGAGGCGAGCGAGCACATCGACCGCCTGCAGCAGAAGACCGGTCGCGGCGCGTAGCCACAAGGTACTGACGCACACTGCACGCCCGCACCGACCGACAGGGCCCATTCGGGTGAGGTCCTGGCGGTCGGGCGGTGCCGCGGCGGTGAGCCGGAGCGGGTGTGCCGGAGCGATTTCGGGTCTTCTCGGCGCACGACCGACATTAGCGGTCCCCCATTCTGCGGACACGATTCATTCGTGATTGACCTGCACCCAGTTCGGGGGCCAGCACCATCTGCTCCCATCTGTCCCACGTCGTCCGGGAGACGCCTTCCGATCGACCGGGGTACCCCGAATGCGTCCGCTAGGCCAGGGCCCGGGCGAACCGGGTACGGTCAAGGTGTGGCGAAGCGAACAGAATCCAGAGCCGGAACATCCACAGGACGAATCCCCATTGCGGGCCTCAGTCCCCGAACTCCCGACGACGTCTTCGATACGAAGGCTTTCGTCGGAGAAGTCGTGCCCTTCGAGGCCACGGTCTTCCGCGAGGGCCACGACATCATCGATGCCGCGCTGGTCGTCGCCGACCCGACCGGCGCCGTCACGAGGTCGCCGATGATTCTCGGGATCCCGGGCACTGACCGGTGGAGCACCGAGCATCTCTTCGAGGTCGAGGGCACCCACACGTGGTGGATCGAGGCCTGGAACGACGACTGGGCGACCTGGATGCACGCCGCCGAGATCAAGGTGCCCGCCGGGCAAGACGTCGACAACATGCTGGCGCTCGGCACCGAGCTGCTGCAGCGGGCCGCGCAACGCGATCCCGCCTCCGCTCTCTTCCGCGACGGGGCGAAGGCCCTCGGCAATGCCTCCCTGAGCGCAACCGCCCGCATGAGGGTCGCGAGCGACTCCCGCATCGCCGCCGCACTCGCGGCGCAGCCTCTGGCGAGCCTCGTCACGGCGAGCCCCAAGAAACACGTCCGAGTCGAGCGGACTCGTGCAGCGGTGGGCAGCTGGTACGAGTTCTTCCCTCGGAGCGAAGGGGCGAAGATCCGCGACGACGGTTCGTGGACGAGCGGCACCTTCCGCACCGCCGCCCGTCGCCTTCCCGCAATCGCCCGCATGGGCTTCGACGTGGTCTACATCCCGCCGGTGCACCCGATCGGCCGTACGTTCCGCAAGGGGCCGAACAACACCCTCGAGGCCGGCCCCAACGACCCAGGGTCCCCCTACGCCATCGGCAGCGCCGACGGCGGGCACGATGCCGTCGACCCCGCGCTCGGCACCGTCGCCGACTTCGAGTGGTTTGTCGGCGCCGCCAAGAACGTCGGGCTCGAGCTGGCCCTCGACCTCGCTCTGCAGTGCTCCCCCGACCACCCGTGGGTGCAAGAGCACCCCGAGTGGTTCACGACGCTCCCCGACGGCACTATCGCCTACGCCGAGAACCCGCCGAAGAAGTACCAAGACATCTACCCGCTCAACTTCGACAACGACTACGAGGGCTTGAGCGCCGAGATCCTCCGCATCGTCCGGCTCTGGATCGACCGCGGGGTCACCATCTTCCGAGTCGACAACCCGCACACGAAGCCGGTGCACTTCTGGGAGTGGCTGCTCCGCGACATCCGCGAAGACCACCCCGAGGTGGTGTTCCTGGCCGAAGCGTTCACGAAGCCCGCCATGATGCAGGCACTCGCTCAGGTGGGCTTCCAGCAGTCGTACACCTACTTCACCTGGCGCAACGAGAAGTGGGAGCTCGAGGAGTACCTCGCCGAGCTCTCCGACGAGACGGCCGCTTGGTTCCGACCCAACTTCTTCGTCAACACGCACGACATCCTCACCCCCTACCTGCAGTACGGCGGGGTTCCGGCCTACAAGGTGCGTGCAGCGATCGCGGCGACCGCTTCACCGACCTGGGGGGTCTACTCGGGCTACGAGCTGATCGAGAACGTCGCACGACCGGGTTCCGAAGAGAACATCGACAACGAGAAATACGAGTTCAAGCCGCGCGACTGGGCCGCCGAAGAAGAGGCCGGAGCGAGCATCGCGCCCTACCTGACCCAAATGAACAGGATCCGCGGGCAGCACCCGGCACTGCGTCAACTGCGCAACCTGACGATTCACGGCAGCGACGACGACGCGATCCTCGTCTACTCGAAGTTCCTCGCCGGAAAGCACACCCGCTCCGGTCGCTCCGACGCCATCATCGTCGTGGCCAACACCGACCCGCACTCGGCCCGCGAGACCACCGTCCGGCTCGACCTCCGGGCCCTCGGGCTCGAACCCGGGTCGACCTTCACCGTCCGCGACCTCATCACCCAGCAGACCTGGACATGGACGGACGACAACTACGTTCGCCTCGACTCGTTCGTCGAACCCGCCCATGTGCTGTCCGTCGACTTCACCCGCACGCCCTAGGAGGCACCCGTGAGCACACAGAACCTCGTGATCCCCGCCCTCGACCCGAACGAGGCGCACCTCGTCTCGGTCGGCAGCCACCCGCGACCGCACACCGTGCTCGGGCCGCACCACGTCGACGCCGGCGTCCTCGTTCGCGTTCTCCGACCGCTCGCCTCGCAGGTGACGCTCATCATCGAGACGGGGGCGCGACTCTCCATGAGCCACGTCACCGACGGCGTGTGGGAGGCGCTCGCCATCATCGAACCGGGCGCATACCGCATCGAGGCGACGTACGACGGAGGGGACGCCCCCTGGGTCGCCGACGACCCGTACCGGTTCTGGCCGACGGTTGGCGAGCTCGACCTCTACCTGTTCGGCGAAGGACGCCACGAAGAGCTCTGGAGGGTCTTCGGCTCGCACGTCCGCGAGCAGCAGGGCACCCTCGGCACCTCGTTCGCCGTCTGGGCCCCGCACGCGCAGGCCGTCCGGGTCATGGGCGACTTCAACGGCTGGTACGGCGTCGCGCACGCCATGCGCCGTCTCGACGGCAACGGCATCTGGGAGCTCTTCGTCCCCGGTCTCACCGAAGGCACCTACAAGTACGAGATCCTGACGGCCGACGGCCGCTGGGTCGAGCGGGCCGACCCGATGGCACGGCAGGCCGAGATCCCCCCGTCGACCGGCTCCGTCATCACGAAGGCCGCCCACGAATGGGCCGACGCCGAGTGGATGGCCAAGCGTGCCAGCGTCGAACCGTCCACGCAGCCGATGAGTGTGTACGAGCTGCACGTCGGATCCTGGCGTCCTGGCCTCTCGTACCGCGAATTGGCCGACCACCTCATCGGCTACGTCTCCGATCTCGGGTTCACCCACGTCGAGTTCATGCCGTTGGCCGAGCACCCGTTCGGCGGATCCTGGGGTTATCAGGTCACGGGCTACTACGCCCCGACCTCGCGCTTCGGCTCCCCCGACGACCTCCGGTACCTGATCGACCGTCTCCACCAGGCCGGCATCGGCGTGATCATGGACTGGGTTCCCGGGCACTTCCCCAAAGACGAATGGGCCCTCGCCAACTTCGACGGTCAGCCCGTTTACGAGCACAGCGACCCGCGCCTGGGTGAGCAGCCCGACTGGGGAACGCTCGTGTTCAACTTCGGTGACTCGCAGGTGCGCAACTTCCTGGTGTCGAACGCGCTCTACTGGCTCGAGGAGTTCCACATCGACGGCCTCCGGGTCGACGCGGTGGCCTCCATGCTGTACCTCGACTACTCCCGCAACGAAGGAGAGTGGGTGCCGAACAAGTTCGGCGGCCGCGAAAACCTCGAGGCGATCTCGTTCCTCCAGGAAGCCAACGCGACGGCGTACAAGCGCAGCCCGGGCATCATGATGATCGCCGAGGAGTCGACGTCGTGGCCCGGCGTCACGCGCCCCACCAGCGAGGGCGGCCTCGGCTTCGGACTCAAATGGAACATGGGCTGGATGCACGACTCGCTCGAGTACATCCAGCGAGACCCGATGTACCGCAGATACCACCACTCCGAGATGACGTTCTCGTTCGTCTACGCGTTCAGTGAGAACTTCATGCTGCCCATCAGCCACGACGAGGTCGTGCACGGCAAGGGCTCCCTCATCGGCAAGATGCCAGGAGACGAGTGGCAGAAACTCGCCAACCTCCGCGCCTACCTGGCCTTCATGTGGGGCCACCCGGGCAAGCAGCTGCTCTTCATGGGCTCCGAGTTCGGCCAGCAATCGGAGTGGAGCGAGCAGCGCGGCCTCGACTGGTGGGTGCTCGACCAGCCCGAGCACCAGGGCCTGCACTCACTCGTGCGCACCCTGAACCTCGTCTACAGCGCCGAGAAGCCGCTCTGGGAGCACGACTTCGACACCGACGGCTTCGAGTGGATCGACGGCGGTCTCAGCGAAGACAGTGTCGTCGCCTTCCTGCGCAAGTCCGATGACGGATCGAAGGTGGCCGTTCTCGCCAACTTCTCCGGTCAGCCGGTCACCCGTCGACTCGGGCTTCCCGTTGCCGGCGAATGGCACGAGATCCTCAACACCGACGCCGGTGAATACGGTGGATCCGGTGTGGGCAACTTCGGTGGCGTCACGGCGACCAACGACCCCTGGGGCGGACGCCCGGCCTCGGCCGAGGTCACACTGCCGCCGCTCGGTGTCGTTTGGCTGAAGCTCGGCGCCTGAGCCGCACGGCCCGGTGCCGTAACACGTATCCCGGTCTCTCCGACCAGCCTCGGCAGGCCGGTGAGACCGGGATTCGTGTGTCGGCGGATGCCGAGAGCGGTCAGCGCTTAGTACAGCAGCATCGTCAGGCGACGCCGCGCGGCCACGACCTCGGGTGCGTCGAGCCCTGCGACCTCGAAGTACTCGAGCAGACGCGTGCGCGCCGCGTCTTTGCCCGGCTGGTCGAGCTTCGGAAAGAGCGTGAGGATCCGATCGAAGGCGTCAGTCACGTGCCCACCGCTCAGGTCGAGATCGGCGACTGCCAGCTGGGCGTCGAGATCGTCGGGCGACGAGGCTCCCGCAGCCCTCACGTCGGCCATCGTCACTCCCTGGAGGCGAGCGAGCAGCGAGACCTGCGCCAGCCCCGCTACCGCTAGGCTGTCGCGGGGATCCTGAGCGATCGCCGTGGTGTACGCCGCCTTCGCCGCGTCGTAGTCACCCCGCTCGATGGCGTCGTAGGCGTCTTGGTGGTGCGGCGGCAGCGGCTCGGGCTCGGGTTCGCCAGTGGCCTCGGCAGCGGCACCGTCGACGGAGAGCCGCCCGGTCACGCCGTTCTGCTCGGCCAGCTCGAGCACCTGCTCGAAGACATCGCGCACCTGCGCTTCGGGAAGCGCGCCGACGAAGAGCGACACGGGGCGCCCCGCGATGACGGCCGCCACGGTCGGGATCGACTGGGCCTGGAAGGCCTGCGTCAGCTGCGGGTTCGTGTCGGCGTCGACCTTGGCAAGCACCAACCGGCCGGCGTATTCGACGATCAACTTCTCGAGGATCGGCGAGAGCTGCTTGCACGGGCCGCACCACTCGGCCCAGATGTCGACAATGACCGGCACCTGGTTGCTCAGGTCGAGGATGGACGAGAACGTAGCGTCGGTGACGTCGACCACGAGCGAGGGGACGCCCGCTGCGGGTGCAGCGCCCTCGGAGCCGGATGCTGCGGGCGTCGCCGGGGATCCTTCGGTGTGACCGGGAGCGGGTGCTGCCGGACGGTTCACCAGGGAGGAGAGGTCGACGGCGCCGCGAAGACTGGCGGCGCTCGGAGGGACGTTGCTCATGAGACTTCTTTCGCTGAGATCAGTGCTTGGCTGAAGCCGAGGAGGACGATCTTGTCGTCGCTGCCGACGGGCGGGACGGAGAAGAGGAGTTCGACGCCATACGTCGCCTCGATGCCCTTCGTCGACTTGTCGACACCGGAGAGCGATTTGACCTCGCCCTCGGTGTTGACCTCGGCACCCTTTTTAGTCGGTGTGACGGTCTCGGTCTCGTTGATGGCCACCGAGACGATCGCACCGGCGTCGTTGGTCGCGAAGGCGATGCTCGGCTCGTCGTTCACTGAACTCGAGTAGGCGATCTTGGCCGTGGCAGGCAGTGCCGCCGCCTTCTTGTCTTTGTACGACTTGCCGATCTTGGGGCGGAGCGTGTCGCCGCTCGTCTGGAACGCCGCGGCTGAAGCGCTCTCCTTGCCGTCTTTCAAGACGTCGGCGTAGGCGGCGGCGATCTTGTCGGGTTCCATCGCGAGCAACTTGACGTCGGGTGCGAGACGAGCCGCCCCGGTCGTCGCCGGAGCGACCTTGGGAATCTCGGCACCCGCCTCGAGGCCGACGAGATAGTCGACCTTGAACGCGTCGCGCGCGGACTCCTGCGTCAGCATCACGCCGACCGGCGCGACCTTCGTCGAGTCGTTGTCTTTGACCAGCGCGAACACGGTGCGCGGCCACGAGTCGGTCTGCTGCGGAAGCGTCAGCGTCACCGAACCCGTCGGGATCGACACGGGCAGAGCGGCCGAATCGTCGTTCTTGCGGATCGCATAGCTGGCGGTGCGCTGCTCAAGTGCGGGGCCGGTGAATCGAGTCGACGCCAGGTCGGTGCTGCCCGCCTTGTCGGCTCGGGTCTGCACGCTGACGATGCGCTCGATGATTCGCTTGGCCTGCGCGACCGTTACTGCCGGCGGCTGGAGGGCGTCGCCGGGTGCCTCGGCGGAGGCGGACGGTGTCGGCGTTGCCGTGGCGGCCGTCGAATCGGACGGCCCCTGGGGCCAGTAGTCGGACGAGCAGCCAGCGAGGCCGAGGGCCCCGACGAGCACGATCGGCACGACGGCGACCATGCGCCGACCGCGACTGCCCTTGCCCGCCGACGCACCGAGCGCTGCACGGCGTGACGAACGCACAGAGCCCTGACGCTCGGCACGAGGAAGCTTGGGGCGGCGACCGCCACCTGATGAACGACGAGGCCCGCGGGTGCGACGGTGGTGGACGATCGCCCACACGAAGAGGCCGATGCCGATGAGGAACACGAGGAGGCCGGCCGTCACGAGCGGTCCGACGAGCGGGGTCGCGGTCGACAGCGGCCAGCTCACCGAGAGGTTCGACGGCGCCGGCTTGGTGCCGTCGGTCGCCACGATGAGAGAGATGTCGTCGGGCGCGTCGAGTGAGAAGTTGAGGGCCTGGCCGGAGAACTCGGTGTACCAGAGATCGGAATCACGAGGATCCGGCACCGACCCCGATGTTCCCTCGACGGTCTTGCTCACCAGCTTCTTCAGCGAGGTGTCGTACGAAACCGTGTTGTGAGCGGAGTCGCCGACCCAGGCGGTGATGTCGGCGGTCTTCGCGTAGGCGGCGAACGACGTGCCATCCCCTTCGATGTGGATGCTCTCCCGCCCCGGGTACGCCTTCAGGGCGCTGGCCGGGATGATCGTGACGGGGGCGGACGACGTGGTCGTCACGGACGAGGTCACCGAGTCGGGCGGCGCGAATACCGTCCGCTGAGCAAGCCCGAGGAGCACCAACAGAGCCGCGATCACCAGGGTGATGACGGCCAAGACGAAACGCACGAGATTTTCTCCCTTCGTGCCACCATCCGGGTATCTGGCGGCAGCGAATTTAAGACCCTTCAGGGTAGCCGACGACTCTGAGAGACGCCTAGCCAGCATGAGAGGCCGGGAATCCCGCTAAAATGTGGAGGTTGGCCGCCCTCGGGCATGCCACCGCCGTCCACCGTTCTCGTGTCCCGTTAGATATCCGGGCTCGCCCCAACCACAGGGAGACATCGTGGCCACTGATGAGGCTGAATTCGGAACCGAACTCCGCGGGTACAAGAAGGAGGAGGTCGAGAAAGCTCTCGGCGATCTCCGGCGAGAACTGATCAAGGCGAACAACGACCGAGCCGAACAGGCCGAATCGGCACGGCAGCTGTCGCACCGCATCGAAGAGCTCGAAGACGAACTCGAAGAGGTCGGGGAGCCGAGCTACAAGGGCCTCGGGGCCAAACTGGAAAACACGCTTCGGCTCGCGGAAGAGCAGTCGAACGACCTCATCGCCAAGACCGAGCGCGACGCAGCCGAGCTTCGCTCGACGACCAGCGCCGAGGCCGAGCGAGTCACCGACGAAGCACGTGAGCGCGCCGCCGACATCCTCGACGACGCTCGCGGCCGCGCCGCCGCCCAGGTCGAAGAGTCGACCGGAGAAGCCGATCGTCTCGTGGCCCGGGCTCGCGACGATGCGGCGGCAATGATCGCCGATGCCGAGCGCGATGCGGCTGCTACGCGCACGAACGCCTCCACCCAGGCCGCCGAGGCCATGTCGACAGCAAAGCGCGAAGCCGCTGCCCTTCGTGCCGCCGCCGAACGCGAGGTCGCTGACCTCAGGGCGGCCGTCGAGGCCGAGGTCGCCGAGGCACGCGAAGGTGCAGCCGACCTCGCACGCGACACCGAGGAGGGCCGCGCCCTCCTCGCAAGCGACACCGAGCGCCAGCGCGCCGAGCTCGAACTCGAGTCCACCACCGTCCGCGACGATCTGGCCCGGCTCGACGAGACGACCCGCGCCGACCTCGAACGCGAGGTCGCCGCACGGCGCGACTCGCTCGATCGCGAGGTCGTCGGCACCCGAACCGAACTTGCCGAAGAGATCACGAACGGCCGAGCCGAACTCGACCGCGAGATCACCGCGGCCCGGGCCCTTCTTGCAAGCGACACGGCGACCGCCCGCGAGGCCCTCGCTCGAGAGGCCGAGAGCACCCGCGCCGAGCTCGACCGCGAGGTCGCCGACGCGCACGCCGATATCGAAGCCGCCCGGCTGGCCAGCGCGGAAGAGATCGAACGCACCACCCGCGAGACCCGTGAGCAGATCGACCGCGACTTGACGCAGACCCGCGACCGCATCGAGCGCGATCTCGCTGATCATCAGGCCGGGATCGCCGCCGAAGCTGCTCGCGCCCGCTCCGAGCTCGACGCTGATCTCGCCGAGACGCGCGCCCGCCTCGCCCACGACGACGACGAACAGCGCACCCGCCTCCGTGGCGAGCGCGAGACCTTCGATGCCGAGATCGCCGCCGATCGCGACCGGATCGCTGCTGAACTCGAGCGGGAGGCGCACACGGCCCGGACCGCTCTCGAGGTCGAGCTGGCGACGCGACGCGACGAGGCCGAGCAAGACTACGTCCAGCGGCACCACGACGCCGTCGAAGAGACTCAGACCTTCCTCGACGAGGCGAACGCTCAGCTCGCCGACGTGACCGAGCGTGCAGAGACCAAGCGCAAAGAGGCCCGCGAGGCGGAGGCGAACGCCTACGCCGCGGCGCGCAAGACCCGCGCCGAGTCGGAGCGAGTGGCGAACGAGACCCTGAGCAATGCCCGCTCGCGCGCCGAGTTCCTCGTCACCGATGCGGAGCGCCAGGCGCGCGGCATCATCGGCGACGCCGAGGAGCGCCTGTCGGCAATCAACCGGGAGCGCGACTCCGTGGCGGCCTACTTCGAGAACCTCCGGGGCATGGTCGGCCAGGTAGCCGAGTCGCAGTCCCAGCAGGGCGAGTGATCCTCGCGTGAGAATCTCCAACGCTTACCGTCTCGGCCTCCTCGGTGGCCTCGGCGTCTTGACGGCGATCCTCATCGGCACCGCCCTCGGCGAGCTGTCGACGATCATCACCTACGTGGGCGTGGCCCTCTTCCTCGCCCTCGGGCTCGACCCGGTGGTGCGGTGGCTCGAGAACCGTCACGTCCCCCGGCCTCTGGCGATCACCATCGTCATGGTCGGAGTCCTCCTCGCCTTCGTCGGCGTCGTCTTCGCGATCGTGCCCACCATCGTGCAGCAGACCTCGACGCTCGTCACCAACCTCTCGACCTACCTGCAGAGCGTGACGGCGCAGCAGTTCGTCGACAATCTCCAGTCGCTCGTCCCCAAAGACGCCTTCGACGTGCAAGACAGCCTCAACTCCGTCGTGGACTTCCTCACCGATCCGAAGAACGTCGTCGCCATCGGCGGAGGCGTGCTCGCGGTGGGGGTGGCGATCTCGAACGGCCTCGCCGGGGTCCTGATCGTGCTGATTCTCACGCTCTACTTCATGGCGTCGCTCGACAGCATGAAGCGCGGGGTCTCGCAGTTGATTCCCCGCTCGAGTCGACCCGAATACATCCGGCTCTCCGATCAGATCTCGAGCTCGATCGGTCGCTACGTCATCGGGCAGGTGGCTCTGGCGCTCCTCAACGGAATCCTGAGCTTCGTCGTGCTGTCGATCTCGGGTGCGCAGCTGCCGGCCTTCTTCGCCTTCATCGCGTTCATCGGCGCCCTGATCCCGCTGGTAGGCACAGTCGGGGCGGCAGCCGTCATCGTCCTCGCCCAGGTAGCGCTCCTTCCCCTCTCCCCCGCGACCTGGATCTTCCTCGCGATCTACTACCTCGTCTACATGCAGGTAGAGGCGTACATCCTCGCGCCGCGTGTGATGCGACGCGCAGTCAAGGTTCCGGGCGTGATCGTGATCATCTCAGCCCTCGTCGGCGGCACTCTGCTGGGCGTGCTCGGCGCTCTCATCGCCGTTCCCGTCGCCGCGGCTGTCCTCTTGATCGTGCGCGAGGTCGTCATCCCTCGCCAGAACACGAAATAGGCGCCTTCGGCCGCTCCGGCAGGGGCCTGCTCTCTACGACCAGATCTCGCCGAGAGGGAGTGCCGTCGGGTTGACGACCTCGACAATCTCGGTAAGCACGCGCCGGGTCTGATTCTCTCCGACCCACAGGTGCTTGCCGCCGGCGACTTCGATGAGCTCTGTCTCGGGCGCGACCGCGAAGCGTTGACGGGCTGCCTCGGGGCGGAGGAAGTCATCGAACTCGGGAATGATCGCGACGAGACGACGCCCACTCCCTGCCCACCGACGCAACTCATCGTCGGTCGTGCGGGCGAGGGGTGGCGAAAGGAGAATGGCACCCGCGATGTCATGCTCGAGGCCGTGCTTGAGCGCCACCTCGGTGCCGAACGACCAGCCAACCAGCCACGGTGTCGATAGCCCGCGCTCGGCGACGAAGGCGATCGCCGCTGCAAGGTCGAAGCGTTCGGTCTCGCCGTCGCCGAATTCACCTTCGGAACGACCCCGGGGCGACGAGGCGCTACGGAAGTTGAACCGCAAGACGGCCATGTCGGCCTGGGCCGGCAGACGAGCGGCGGCTTTGCGAATGACGTGGGAGTCCATGAACCCTCCTGCGGTCGGCAGGGGGTGCAGGGTCACAAGGGTGCCCGAGGGCGCAGCATCGACCGGCAGCGCCAGCTCTCCCACTAGCGTGAGCCCATCGGCCGTGTGCAGCTCGATGTCGCTTCGTCTCGCCGGAAGCTCGACTCCCCCGCGAACGTCGATGGTCGATCTGGACGGCTGCTCTGTCACGCGATCCTCCAACAGTGGGTGTGCCAGTGACGCCGCGCAGCGAGGTCGCTCTCGGCGCCGAAGAGACCGTCGGCGCGCCAGGCGACCACGTGGGGTGTGCCAGGTTCTATCGACTTGCTGCACCCGGGGCAGACGTACGCCTTCAGCGACGAGGCCCCCGAGATCGACTGGACGACGAACTCGCGCCCCCGCTTGACCTCGGTCTGTTGACCACCGAAGAGGATCCGGCCGAGGTCGCTCGACTCCGACTCTGCCCCACGACCCCGGGGGCGCCGAGGTCGGTTACTTCGAGGCATAGATAAAATCTTATCGAACGAGACGAAAGTAAGCCTCGATCGAGGAGTCGCTCAGTACCAGTTGTTGGCGACCGAGTGCGCCCAGGCGCCACACGGGTTTCCGTAGCGACCCTGGATGTAGTTCAGGCCCCAGGTGATCTGGGTGGCCGGGTTGGTCTGCCAGTCGGCACCGACGGACGACATCTTGCTGCCAGGAAGGGCCTGCGGGATTCCGTAGGCACCGGACGGGTTGGCCGCGTAGACGTTCCAACCCGACTCCTTGTTCCAGAGCGAGACGAGGCAGTTGTACTGGTCCGTGCCCCAGCCTCGGGCGGCGACGAGCTCGGCGCCGATCGCCTGGGCGCTGCCGGGCGTCGCGGCCGCAGCAGCGGGAGCCGCAGTGACTGCAGGTGTCGCCGATGCGGACGAGTCGGTCGCAGTAGCGGTGTCGGTCTCGGTCGTGTCGGTCGTCACCACCGGTGCCGCCTTCTTGACGACGGGCGCGGTGTACTCGACGGTGTAGGCGTCGCGACTAGTCGCCACGGTGGTACCGGAGGCGACCGTGTAGCTCTGGCCGGCTGCTACCTGAGCCGAGGGTGCAGTTGGCGCGAGTGAGACGGGCGCTGCGGTTGCGGCCACGGCCCCCGACAGCGGGTTCACGAGCGAGGCGGAGACAAACGCGAAGCTGGCCGCGAAGCCGACCAGGGGAACGATGACTCGCTGGCTGGTACGACGCCGATCTGCGGGGCGGGCCGCGAAGGACGCACCCGCCGCTTCAGCAGGACGAACCTGGCGGACCGGAGCGGAAACGCGAGGTCGGGGAACGACTGCCCGGTGCTCGTGCCTCGACGTGCGGTCGGAGGACGGAACTGCGGATGCCTGAACTGCGGAGTGCCTACCCATAAGTTCGACAACTATAACGGATGGATCACGCTCCGCCAAGGGCGACTCACCGGACGGCGAGCATCACATCGATCACCGAATCGAGCACCAGGTCGACCTGGCCCTCGCGGTAACCGCCGCGTTTCGGGCGGAACACACTCGTGCGCACCTCTTCGATGCTCAGCGCGCGCCCCTCCGAGAAATACCCCTGCAGCCGCTCGACCAGGCTGTCGACGTCTTTGGGGTGGTACCCCGCCGAAAGGAACGTGACACGGTCGAAACGCCGCCCCTCCGGCCTCTCCAACCGGGCGACGATGGCCTCGGCGGTCGATCGGGCCTCGGCGAACCAGGTCTCGTCGCCCGTAGCCCGGAGCACCCGGTCGCGCTCCCTCATGGCGAAGGCGTCTTCGAGACGCTCGAGTGCTGCGTCGACATGCGCGGGCTCGTAGCCCTTCTTGACCATGCCGAAGGCGGTGTGCCGAATCGTCTCGGCCGAGACGGTCGCCTCGGAGACGGTCGTGGAGTCGCTCGAATACGCGGCTCTAGCCCGCTTCAAGAACTCCTCCACCTGATCGATGTCGTAGCCGCGGGTCGAACCGGTCACTCTCGGGAAAGTCGCACTCACGCCGACCATTGTGCCGCACGAACAGCCCGGCCCGAACTCCCAGAGCAGAAGAGCCCAGGATCCGACGTCAAGCGAAGATCAGATAGAGCGCATACGCGACTACCGCCGACGGCAGAGTCGAGTCGAGTCGATCCAGGAATCCCCCGTGGCCGGGCAACCAGGCCGAGATGTCTTTGATGCCCAGATCGCGTTTGATCAGCGACTCCGTCAGGTCGCCGACGGTCGCGGTCAACGTGAGAACGGCTCCGAGGATGATGCCGAGCCACCAGGGCTCGTGAATCATGAACACGGAGATCAAGACTCCGGCGATCATGGCGGACGCCGCGGATCCTGCGAAGCCCTCCCAGGTCTTCTTGGGCGAGATACGCGGGGCCATCTTGTGCTTGCCGAAATTGAGCCCGGTCGCGTACGCGCCCGTGTCGACCGCGATGACGATGATGAGTGTGCCGAGCGCCCACCACTGGCCGCCCTCCTGGGCGGTGAGGAGAACGAGAAACGATCCGAGGAACGTCGTATAGATCTGCACGAAGGCGCCGGCTGCGAGGTCGCGACCGGTGTCGGCCGCCGACGCCCGTCGAGACGGCAGAGCTTGTTCGACAAGCCGCCAGACGGAGATGACGACGACGCCGCCCAGAAGGACGAGCCACTGCCCCTCCGCCTTCCAGACGTAGGAGGCGACGACCACGGCCATCGCCACGACCACGCTTGGGATGCGCGGCACCTTGCGACCCGCTGACCTCAGCGCGTTCGTCAGCTCGATGACGATGAAGAAGATCAGCGCGGCCGCGACGATGACGAAGACCCACTTGACCAGAACCAGGCTAAGTAGCACAGACCCGCCGAGACCGACCCCAATGCCGATAGCCGCAGGGAGATTGCGGCCCGTGCGCGCCGTCAGCTTCTCGTTGCTGGCCTCGAGTCGCGCGCGCTGCGCACGGAGATTGGCCTCGAGCTCGTGGCGAGCGTTGTGCGCGCGCTCGTCGAAGTCGGGTCTCTTCTGGTTCGACGAACCAGACTGATCAGGATCGGAAGGAGCCGTGCCCATCAGACTTCGAGCAGCTCCGCTTCTTTCTTCTTCAAAGCGTCGTCGATCTGGTCGACGAAGCCCTTCGTGATCGACTCGAGCTCTTTCTCGGCGCGAGCCACCTCGTCATCGCCGACCTCGGTCTGCGAGTCGAGGTCGTCTTTCGCCTTACGGCGGATGTTGCGGACGGCGATCTTCGCGTCTTCACCCTTGCCACGAACGATCTTTACGAACTCTTTGCGGCGATCCTGCGTCAGCTCGGGAATGGTCACCCGAATGATAGTGCCGTCGTTCGACGGAGACGCGCCGAGATTCGGGAAGGTCGTGATGGCCTTCTCGATCTCTTTGAGAGCGGTCTTGTCGTACGGGGTCACGATGAGCGTGCGTGCCTCAGGCGCCTGTAGTGAGGCGAGCTGAGCCAACGGCGTCGGGGTGCCGTAGTAGTCGACGGGGATCTTCTGGAACAGCGCCGGGTTGATGCGTCCGGTTCGTACGGTGTTGAAGTCGTCTTTCGCAACCTCGACCGCCTTGCGCATCTTGTCTTTGGTCTCGGTCAATACGTCGGTGATCGCCACAGTGCTCCTTAGTTCGTCGTCAGCTTACCCGGGCCACCCCGGTGGTTACCGGGGCCGCGCCGAGCCCGTCAGTTGCTGACGAGCGTTCCAATGCGCTCGCCACGGATTGCGCGAGCCACGTTGCCCTCGCCCTCCATGCCGAAGACGTGCATCGGCATTCCGTTGTCCATGCAGAGGCTGAATGCAGTCGAGTCGACCACTTTCAGACCCTTGACCAGGGCGTCTTGGTAGGTGAGATGTTCGAGCTTGACAGCTGTCGGATCGAGGCGGGGGTCGGCCGAATAGACGCCGTCCACTCCGTTCTTCGCGACGAGCACCTCTTCAGCACCGATCTCGAGGGCCCGCTGAGCCGACACGGTATCGGTCGAGAAGTAGGGCAAGCCGGCGCCGGCACCGAAGATTACGATGCGGCCCTTCTCGAGGTGGCGTGCGGCACGGCGCGGAATGTAAGGCTCAGCGACCTGCGTCATCGAGATGGCCGACTGGACCCTTGTGGAGGCTCCGGTCTGCTCCAGGAAGTCTTGCAGGGCGAGGGCGTTCATCACGGTGCCCAGCATGCCCATGTAGTCGGCGCGGCCGCGATCCATTCCGCGCTGGCTTAGCTCGGCCCCGCGGAAGAAGTTGCCTCCGCCGACGACGATCGCGACCTCGACCTCGCTAGAGGCCTCGGCGATCTCGCGGGCCAGTGCGCTCACGACGTCGGGGTTCACTCCCAGCGAGCCTCCGCCGAATGACTCTCCCGAGAGTTTCAGGAGGACTCGCCTGCGTGCGATCTTCGGTGTCTTCATCGTGCTGGTCTCCCTCTGGTGATGTCTCAGGTCAGGTTATCGAGAAATGGTGGCGGTGAAATCAGGGCAGAGAAATGGGGCCCGAGACGAGTTATCGTCTCAGGCCCCAATCATGCAGGACGCTACGCGCCGACCTTGATCCGGGCGAAGCCCTGAACGGTCATGCCGGCCTCGTCGAGGACCTTCTGCACGGACAGCTTGCTGTCTTTGGCATAGGCCTGGTCGAGAAGGGCGATCTCCTTGAAGAAGCCCGTCAGGCGACCCTCGATGATCTTCGGCAGAGCAGCTTCCGGCTTGCCCTCGTTCTTCGCGGTCTCGGTGACGATGGCGCGCTCGCGCTCGACCTCGTCGGCCGGAACCTCGTCGCGGCTGATGAACTTCGGGTCAGCGAAGGCCACGTGCTGCGCAATGGAGCGAGCGGTCTCGGCATCGCCACCGGTGTACCCGACGACCACGCCGACCTGCGGGGGCAGGTCTTTGGATGTCTTGTGGAGGTAGATGGCGAACTCGGTGCCCGGCACGGTAGCGACGGTGCGGAGTTCGACCTTCTCACCGAGAAGGGCGGCCTCCTGGTCGACATACGCGGCGACCGTCTGGTCATCCGCGAGGATGGCAGCGTTGCCGGTCGCGGCATCGTCGGCGCCCGAGGCGGCGACGGCGTCGAGAACGGTCTCGGCCAGAGCGATGAACTTGGTGTTCTTCGCAACGAAGTCGGTCTCGCTGGCGAGCTCAATGATCGTGGCGGTGCCGGCGGTACCGGGCTTGGCGGTCACGAGACCGGCGGTCGTCGTGCGACCCTCGCGCTTTGCAACGCCCTTCAGGCCCTTGACGCGGAGGATCTCGATCGCCTTGTCGAGGTCGCCGTCGGCTTCGACGAGTGCGTTCTTGCTGTCGAGCATGCCCGCGCCGAGACGGTCGCGAAGCACCTTGACATCGGCAAGTGAGTAGTTGGCCATAGATGTGCCCACCTTTCGTGGATCAGAGGCTGAATCGTGAGGAAGGGATCACCGGGCGCCGAAACACCCGATGATCCCGACGGGGAGGGTGTTACTTGGCGTCGGCGGCGGCGTCGACAGCAGCAGCGTCGGCGTCGACCGCGTTCGCGACCTCGGGGTCGGCCTCGGCGACCGGGTTGGCGACGGGCTCGCCCAGTGCCTTCTCGGCGACATGAGCGTCGGCGTCGTTCTCTTCGGTCGGCTCGGCAGCGGGGGCTGCGTCGGCGGCAGGAGAGGCGTCGGCAGCCGGGGCAGCGTCAGCGACGGGAGCGTCGGTCGACTGCGCGAGCAGCTCGGCCTCCCACTCGGCGAGGGGCTCGACCGGGGTCTCACCGGCCTCGGGCTTCTGGTGACGCTGAATGAGGCCCTCGGCAGCGGCGTCGGCGACGATGCGCGTCAGCAGACCGACGGAACGGATCGCGTCGTCGTTGCCCGGAATCGGGAACTGGATCTCGTCGGGGTCGCAGTTGGTGTCGAGGATGCCGATGACGGGGATGCCGAGCTTCTTGGCCTCGTCGATCGCGAGGTGCTCTTTCTTGGTGTCGACGACCCAGAGAGCCGACGGCGTCTTCGTGAGGTTGCGGATACCGCCGAGAGTCTTGTGAAGCTTGTCGAGCTCGCGCTTCTTGATGAGGAGCTCTTTTTTGGTGAAGCCCTGAGTCGTGTCGTCGAAGTCGATCTCTTCGAGCTCTTTCATGCGAGCGAGGCGCTTCGAAACCGTCTGGAAGTTGGTCAGGAGACCACCGAGCCAGCGCTGGTTGACGAACGGCTGGCCGACGCGGATAGCCTGCTCGGAGATGGACCCCTGAGCCTGCTTCTTGGTGCCGACGAAGAGGATGGTGCCGCCGTGGGCGACCGTCTCCTTGACGAAGTCGTACGCCTTGTCGATGTAACCGAGCGACTGCTGGAGGTCGATGATGTGGATGCCGGAGCGCTCCGCGAGGATGAATCGCTTGACCTTCGGGTTCCAGCGCCTGGTCTGGTGTCCGAAGTGAACGCCGCTGTCGAGCAGCTGGCGGATGGTGACGACGGCCATGGCCGTTCTCCTTCTCTACGCGCGAAGACGCGCGTCTTTTCGGTTGAATGGACGACCGGTCGGTCGCCTCTGCCTGGTGCCCGGCCTCACACCCGCCCCCGAGATCGTGATGATCGTCGAGAGACCGAATGGGTGGAATTGCCGCCGCGTCTTGTGCTGATGCACATACGGCTAGGGCACGCGAAGTCAGCCTGCAAGCAGACTGCTTGCTAATAGTAACACCACGAACGCCCCGTCTCCGTCTGGAGAACAGGGCGTCCGTGTGTGTCGCGAGCGGTGGGATCCTAAGCGTTCGCTCCGACCGCCGCCGTGCCCATCTCTTCGAGTGAGCGACCCTTGGTCTCTTTGATCTTGAAGAACACGAAGATCAACGACAGAAGGGCGAAGAAGGCGAAGATGCTGTACGCGAGAGTCAGGTTGATCGCCGACAAGACGGGGAACGCGACGGTCACGACGAAGTTCGCGATCCAGTTGGCGGTCGAACCGATGCCGAGGGCGGCCGCACGGATGCTCGGCGGGAACATCTCACCGAGCAGGACCCACATGAGCGGGCCCCAGGTAGCGCCGAACGAGACCACGAAGAGGTTGGCCGCGACAAGGGCGATGGGGCCCCAGGCACCGGGGAGCTGCGGGTCTCCGGAGACGATGTCGGCCTGGCTGAACGCGACGGCCATCGCGGCGAGGCTGAGGGTCATGCCGATCGAACCGGCGAGCAGCATCGGACGACGGCCCACCTTGTCGACCAGGGCGATCGCCACGAAGGTGACGGCGACGTTGACCACGGAGGTGATCGTCGAGATGAGGAATGCGTCGCTCTCTTGGAAGCCGACGGCCTTCCAGAGGGTCGTCGAATAGTAGAAGATCACGTTGATGCCGACGAACTGCTGCAGGACGGCCAGGATGATTCCGACCCAGACGATGCCCTGGAGACCGGCGACCGGCCCGCGGACGCTCGACTTCTTGGCGAGCTTCGCCTCGGTGTTGATGGCGTCTTCGATGTCATGGAGGCTGGTCTCGACGGTCTCGGTCGGGACTATCTGGCTGAGCACGCTCCGGGCTTCGTCGCGACGGCCCTCGCCCGCGAGGTAGCGGGGCGACTCGGGAAGACGCAGAGCGAGGATGCCGTAGACCGCGGCGGGGACGACGCCGACGATGAACATCCAGCGCCAGGCCTCCAACGGCCCGAGCATCGCCGAGGCACTGCCCGCACCGGTGGCGAGAAGCTGATCGGAGAGCAGCGCGGCGAAGATACCGAGCGTGATCGCCAGCTGCTGGAAGGAGCCGAGACGGCCACGGATCCCCTTGGGCGAGACCTCCGAGATGTACGCCGGAGCGATGACCGACGCGATGCCGATGCCGATGCCGGCGATGACGCGCCAAAGCACGAAGTCCCAGACCGCGAAAGCGAGACCCGCGAGGATCGACGAGGCGAAGAACAGGATCGCCCCGAGGAGCATGACCTTGATGCGACCGAAGCGATCGGCGAGACGGCCGGCGACATAGGCGCCGACGGCGCAGCCCAGAAGGGCCGAGGCGACCGTGATGCCGGTGGCTGCCGCGGGGATGCCGAATTGCTGAGCGATCGAGTCGACCGCACCGTTGATGACGGAGGAATCGAATCCGAAGAGGAACCCGCCGACGGCCGCGGCGACAGCGAGGGCCGTCACCCGCCTCTCGAGCTTCTTCGCTTCTCCGGGCGGAGTGGTGGATGTCGTGTCGGACACTGTTCTCTACTTTCCAAGCCGTCGATCCAGCCTGGGGCGGCGAGACCGACAAGATTATTCAGGAAGCAGCGACTCGTGACCGCCGCCTCCCCACATGCGACGTGCACGAATCGTTGTGCACAGAAAGACCCTACGCCCGCCGAGGCGCTTGCGCCGACGCGAGCATTGGGGGCATGGTTCTCCGCCTTCTCGCAGCGCTCCTGCTCGCCGTCGCTCTCGGCCTGGCCCCGCAGCTTTCCCCCGTCCGAGCGGTCACGACTGCCGGAGCGACTGTCGCCACGGTCGTCGCGAAGGATCCCGGTGCTGCGGTCGCAGGGCGCTGGTCGTGGCCGTCTCCCCCACCCCACCGGATCGTCACACCGTATGAAGCACCCGGCGCGGTCTGGTCGCCGGGGCACCGCGGTATCGACGTGGCGTCGATGCCGGGCGTGGTCGTCGTCGCCCCGGAGGCGGGCGTCGTGCACTTCGCCGGAACCGTCGTCGATCGGCAGGTGCTGTCGCTCGAGCACGCGGGCGGAGTGCTGTCGAGCTTCGAGCCGGTGCGCGCGATTGTGGCCCGTGGTCAGCACGTCGACCGCGGGCAGCCCATCGGCGTAGTCGAGCCGGGCCATTGCGCGTCGTCGTCGCCCTGCTTCCACCTCGGGGCCCGGGTCGACGGCCGCTACGTGTCGCCGCTCCTCCTCCTCGGCGAGCTGCGTCGCTCCGTTCTCCTGCCGACACGGCCCCTGTCGCCCGAGAACGTCAGGCGCGGGGGTGCGCCGATCGATAGCTTTCGCGCAAGCGTTCGGTCGAGACGTGCGTATAAATCTGCGTCGTGCCGAGGCTGGCGTGACCGAGCTGCTCCTGCACGGCACGGAGGTCGGCCCCGCCGTCGAGCAGGTGAGTCGCGGCCGTGTGCCTCAGCGCGTGCGGCCCCGCCGGTCCTGAACCCGGAAGAGGCTCGAGGATCCGGGCCACCAGCGCGTAGACCGACCGTGCCCCCAGACGCGAGCCCGATCGCCCCACGAAGAGCGCTGCACGATCGGCGTCGGCGCCTGGTGCGAGCTGTGGCCGGCCTCGGGTGAGGTAGTCGTCGAGAGCGGCCGACGCCGGCACGCCGAAGGGGACGACGCGCTGCTTCGCGCCCTTTCCGAGCACGCGCACGACGAGCCGTTCGAAGTCGACGTCGCCGAGGTCGCAGCCGACGAGCTCGCCGACGCGGAGCCCCGCCCCGTAGAGCAGCTCGACGACGGCCAGGTCGCGGAGGGCGGTCGCGTCGCCGCCGACGGCTGCGGCGGCCAGCTCATCGAGAATCCCGCCCATTTGGTCCCGGGTCAGCACCCGCGGCAGGTGACTCTCCGCCTTCGGCGCTCGAAGCCGGACGCCCGGATCGACGTCGACCCGCCCGGTCTCGTGCAGCCATCGCGTGAAGGCGCGGGCGGAAGCCGATCGCCGGGCGATGGTGGAGCGGGCGAGGCCCCGGTCGGTGGACTCCCACAGCCAGTCGCGCAGGGTCTCGAGGTCGAGGCCGGCCGTGCGCGGATCCTCGTCGAGTCGGCCGCGGACGAAAGCGAGCAGATCGGCGAGATCGGCCCCGTACCCGCGCACGCTGTGCTCGCTCAGCCCGCGGGCGGAGCGAAGCCACGACCGGAAGTCGTCGATGTCGCGCGCGAGGGTGTCGTCCACGACGCCAGCGTAAGCCCGCCCGGACGGCGACGAGGCGCGGCACCCCGTCGCCCGGATGGCGCCTCGTCATCTCACGAGCCGCACCCACCCCCGCTCGCGCTCTTCGACCTGACCGGCGAGCTCGAGCACGGCGAGAGTCGCCTGCACCTCGGCCGCCGTCAGCCCCGACTCCCGCTCGATGCGATCCTCGTGGCGGGCCTGCCGCCCGCTCAGTGCGTCGAGCACGCGGTGTTCGGCGGCGGACCTCCGGCGTCCGGTACCGCCGGAAGACGTATCGACCAGATCGGGGCTAGCGGCGCCCACGATGTCGTCGACCCCCTGGATCAGCACGACCTCGGGATCGCGCAGCAATCGATGGCACCCGGCCGACGAGGGCGACGTGATCGGCCCCGGCACCGCACCCAGGGGCCTTCCGAGGCTCCGCGCGTGACCGGCCGTGTTGAGCGCGCCCGACCGATGACCCGCCTCGACGACCACCGTCGCTGCCGTCAGCGCGGCTATCACGCGATTTCGCTGCAGAAACCTCCAGCGCGACGGCACCGTGCCGCACGGCACCTCCGACGCGACCGCGCCGGTCTCGGCCACGCGCACGAGAAGATCGTGGTGCCCTGCCGGATAGAAGCGGTCGACTCCCCCGGCCATGATGGCGACGGTAAGGCCGCCGGAGGCGAGCGCGGCTCGATGAGCAACGCCGTCGATGCCGTAGGCGCCGCCCGACACCACGCCAAAACCGCGGAGCACCAACCCCGTGCCGAGCTCGGTGGCGACCTGCTCCCCGTAATTCGACGAGGCTCTTGATCCCACCAACGCCACCGAGGGTCGAGAAGACAGCGCGCCCGCGTCACCCCGGATCCAGAGCGTTGCGGGGGCGTGCACCCCCAGCTCGTCGAGGCTCGTCGGCCAAGCCGGATCGCCCGGGAGCAACAGCCGGGCCCCCGCAATGCTCGCGGCGCGAAGGGCAGAGCGGATCGCGACCGGCTTGAGCCGCGGAGCCCAGCGGGCTCTTGCCGCAGCGATGTCGAGACCCTCCGTGCCGAATCCTGCCTCCACCAGCGCTCGAACGACGTCGGAGTCGTCGCGGCGGAGGACATCGAGGGCCCCCGCGGGCCCGAAGGCCGCTCGGAGCAACCCGCCCACCGAATCGCCCGGTTCGACAAGGCACGACCAGACAACCGAGGCGAAGTCGTCGCCAGCAGTCTCGGTGCGGTCTCGACCCACACCCCCGAGGAGGGCGACGACCTCGGCATCGCCGATTCCGCCGAGGCCCGGGATCACCGCGGCCTCCTGAGCGCGAGGGCCGCTCCGACGTGACCGGCATCCGGGCGGTCCTGGGCGTCGAGGTCGGCGAGCGTCCAGGCGAGGCGCAACACGCGGTCGTAGCCCCGCATGGTGAGGGTGCCGCCTTCGAGCGCGCGGTCCATGTCGGCGGTGTCTGCGGCGGCCAGGCGCTGGGGTTCAGCGCGCAACCACGCACCCGGTACCTCCGAGTTGAGGCGCCAGGGTGTCGACGCCAGCCGAACGGCGGCTCGCTCTCGAGCCCGTTCGACCCGAACACGCGCCTCCGCCGTGCTGTTCGTGTCTACCGCGCCGTCGGTCGCGAGGTGAAACTGCGCCGCGTCGATCCGCGTGAGCCGCAGGTGGATGTCGATGCGGTCGACGAGCGGCCCGGACACCCGGGTGAGGTACCGCCGCCTGGCGAACGGAGTGCACTCGCAGGGGACGTCGCGACTGCCGTACTGCCCGCAGCCACAGGGGTTCGCGGCGAGGACGAGCTGGAAGCGCGCCGGAAATACGGCACCGACGGCGGTGCGCTGGAGCTGGATCTCGCCGGACTCGAGGGGCTGACGGA
Organism: Frondihabitans sp. PhB161; assembly: GCF_003814635.1. Lineage (NCBI taxonomy): Bacteria > Bacillati > Actinomycetota > Actinomycetes > Micrococcales > Microbacteriaceae > Frondihabitans > Frondihabitans sp. PhB161. The sequence continues at coordinate 255,986 of NZ_RKQW01000004.1, read as the reverse complement.
GCCCGTCGAGCACGTGGGCCGGAAACTCGGGTGCCTCGTCGAGAAAGAGAACCCCGCGCGACGCCCTTGACACGGCACCCGGTCGCAGCACACCGCTTCCGCCACCCACGAGAGCCGTAGCGCTGCAGGAATGATGCGGGCTTTCGAAAGGCGGGCGCCGCTCCAGCTCGCCGCTGAGGGGCAGGCCGCAGAGCGAGCGGATCGACGACACCTCGAGGGCCGATTCGACGTCGAGGTCGGGCAGGAGACCGGGTAGCCGCGCCGCCAGCATGCTCTTGCCCGACCCGGGCGGCCCGACCATCATCGTGTGGTGCCCGCCCGCCGCAGCGACGACGAGACCCTCGACGGCCGCCCGGTTGCCGATCACCTCTCCCAGGTCGAGCTCGCTCTCCGGTCGCGGGACGGCCGCCGGGAGCGTCAGCGGCTCGACCTTCTCGGGCGTGAAGTCGCCGCCGTGCCAGATCGCCGCCTCTCGAAGACTTGCGACGCCGACCACCCTGACCCCGGGCACGAGTGTCGCCTCGGCCGCATTGGCCGTCGGGACCATCACGCGTTCGGCGCCGGCGCGGACAGCCCCGAGTACGGCGGGCAGCACACCCGACACCGGCCGGAGTCGACCGTCGAGCCCGAGCTCTCCGATGTGGACGACCCGGTCGATCGACTGGCGGTCGACCAGATCGGATGCCGCCAGTGCGGCGACGGCGATCGCCAGGTCGAACGATGCGCCCTGTTTCGGCAGTGCGGCCGGCGACAGGTTGACCGTCAGTTTGCGCGGCGGCAGCGCGCAGCCCGAATTCGCCGCAGCGGCTCGCACCCGGTCGCGGGCTTCGCCGAGCGACGTGTCGGGCAGTCCGATCAAGACGAAGCCCGGCAGACCGTCGCTGATGTCGGCCTCGACTTCGACGAGCTGGCCACCCACTCCGACGAGGGCCACTGCCTCGGTGCGTGCGACGGTCACGCGACGTTCTCGAGGTGCTCGATGACGGGTCGCGTCGAGGCATCAGCCTCGAGGGTGACCGCGACCACGTCGACCCGCAGCCGCTGGCCGGAACGCGGGTTGCCGTGAGCCCAGGCCAGCGCCAGTCGCCGTAGCCGCTGCACTTTCGCGGGCGTCACCGCCTCGAACGGATGCCCCGCCGCGTGGCCCGTGCGCGTCTTCACCTCCACCACGACCACGTAGTCGTCGTCTTCGGCGACGATGTCGACCTCACCCTCGGGGCATCGCCAATTGCGATCGAGGATCCGGTAGCCCCGCTCAGCGAGATGCTCGGCAGCCGCCTCCTCGCCGAGGGCACCGACTTCTTGATTCGTGTTCTTCTTCGTCATCACGACCTCCTGCTTCGAGGATCGCGAAACGGCGCCGTCTCAGACGGAAGAGACGTCAGACTGGGGAGAACTCGAGGCGGTCGACCGCCTGGGGAGACGAGGCCCGGCTACTCGTCGAGCGCGAGCTCTTTGGGCAGTTCGAGATCGCGCGTCGTGAGCTCTTCGACGTTGACGTCTTTGAAGGTCAGCACCCGCACCGACTTTACGAACCGGTCGGAGCGGTAGACATCCCACACCCAGACGTCGCTCATGGTCAGCTCGAAGTAGAAGTCGTGCTCGGTGTCGCGGCGCAACAGTTCGACCTCGTTGGCGAGGTAGAAGCGTCGCTCGGTCTCGATCACGTACCGGAACTGCGACACGACGTCACGATATTCGCGGTAGAGAGCGAGCTCGACCTCGCGGTCGTAGTCTTCGAAATCGTCGTCGTCCATCGAGGAGTCATCTTACCCGCGACCACTGGGGAGCCGAGCGTCGCCGCATCGGCGCAGGAGAGCCGAGTGTCTCGTCGCCGGCGCGGGAGCTCCGGCCTTGGCCGGGTCAGTGCAGCCAGGTCAGCCGGTGCAGCGGAGACGGCCCGAGAGCCTGGAGCGCTTCGTAGTGCGTCGCCGAGCCGTAGCCCTTGTTGCCGGCCCAGCCGTAGCCGGGATGCAGGGTGTCGAAGTCGATCATCATGCGATCGCGGTGCACCTTGGCGATCACCGAGGCGGCGGCGACCGAGGCGCAGTCGCGATCCGCCTTGATTCGAGTGGTGATGCGCGGAGGATGCGTCAGTGCGGACGACAGGTAGTCGTGGTTGCCGTCGAGCACCACGACGGAATCGAGGATCCCGACGCCCTGCTCATGCAATTGGACGAGCGCGCGTCTTCCGGCGATCCCCAGAGCGGCGATGATGCCGAACTCGTCGACTTCGCCGGGCTCTGCCAATCCGACTGCCGACGCATGCGACCAATCGACGGCCAGCGGATACATCGACTCGCGACGTTTCTCGCTGAGCATCTTGCTGTCGCGAAGGCCAGCGGGGTGCGGATCGCACGCGGCGATCACCGCGCTCATGCCGACCGCGACCGGCCCGGCGATGGCGCCGCGGCCTACCTCGTCGCAGCCCACGACCCAGGTGACGCCCTCGGCGTGCAGTGACCGCTCGAAGTCGAGGGTCGGATCGGCGACCACCATCAGCAGCAGCCCGGAATCAATCGGATGCGTTCCATCACTGTGTCGATTTGTCGGTGCCGCGGAAGACGCTCTGGTAGTCGTCGAGCCACGTCCAGCGACTGACCGGCCAGGTGATGACGAAGGCGCGACCCACGACGTCGGACTCGGGCACGAAGCCCTTCGACGGCGTTCCGGTCTGAAGACGGCTGTCGGCGGAGTTGTAGCGGTTGTCGCCCTCGACCCAGAGCGAGTCGGCCGGAACCGTCACGCTGAAATCGTCTTTCGACTCTTTGGTCACACCGGCCGGAAGCTTCGTGTAGGCCTTCTCGTCGAGCGGAACACCGTTCACGGTCGTCTGGCCGAAGTCGTTGCAGCAGGCGACCTTGTCGCCCGGCAGGCCGATGACCCGCTTGATGAGGTGGTCGTCGCTGTCTTGCGTGCCGAGCCCCACCTGGGTGAGCGCCCACTGGAATCCGTCGATGACCGGGTTGCCGGTGGTCGACGACACCTGGTCGGTGGACCCGAGCCATCCGCCCGGGTCTTTGAAGACGACCACGTCGCCGCGCTTGATCGGAGTCACGCGCGGCACGAGCTCGTTGACGATGATGCGGTCGTTCACCTGCAGGGTGTTCTGCATCGATTCGGACGGGATGTAGAACGAGCGCACCAGGAACGTCTTGATCAGGAAGGAGATCAGCAGGGCGACAAGGAAGATGATGACGATGTCGCGGAGAAACCGCCCGGCACCGCCACGGCGCTTCTTGCGGCCGCCCGTGTCGGCGGGATCGTCGTCTGAGCGACGGCGACCGCGAACGGCCTCGCTGTCGGGCGTCACCGACGGGAGCTGCATGCCTCGACGCAACCTACCCATGAACGTGCTGTTATCTGTCATTTAACCACCAGAGCTCCCCGCCAAATGGTACTGGACGGGGAGCTCGGAAGCGGCGAGAGTGCTGAGCGTGTCAGCCCTGCCACCGGGACGCGCGGACTAGTTGTCGCGCTTCTCTTTGATCTTTGCCTTCTTGCCACGGAGTTCGCGCAGGTAGTACAGCTTCGCGCGGCGCACGTCGCCACGGCTGACGAGCTCGATGTGGTCGATGACCGGCGAGTGCACGGGGAACGTACGCTCGACGCCGACCTGGAAGCTGACCTTACGGACGGTGAAGGTCTCGCGGACGCTGTCGCCCTGGCGGCCGATGACGACGCCCTGGAACACCTGGACGCGCGAGCGCGTGCCCTCGATGATGTTGACGTGGACCTTGACGGTGTCGCCGGCGCGGAAGTCGGGGACATCGCTGCGAAGCGACGCGGCATCCAGACTGTCGAGGATGTGGCTCATGATGATTCGCTCTCTGCAACCGCCACAGGTCGATCGCGGTTTCGGGGCGCCTGTCGATCGAGTCGAGCTCGTTGCCGACCGGCGCATTTCGAAGAGTGTTCGTGCCTCGTAATGGCAGACTCCCCTGTGGCAGAGTCGTGCGCGGGCACAATCAGCCATTGTGCCACAGGCGACACGCCCGGCGCTACGCGCGAGGGGTGATGCGGATCGTGTGTTCGGGATCGGCAGCGAAGGATCCGGGCGACGTCGGGCTGGATCCTGGTGTTCCGCCCTGTACCACCCGCTCCATCTCGGCCAGCGTGGAGCGGAAGCCCTCTCGGGCCGCCCGGATCGACTGCCAGATGCTTGCGACCAGGAGTGCGGCCCCGGCCGCGATCGTGACGACGATCGACGCGGCAGAAAGCGCGGTCGACAGAGCCACCGCGTCGTTGCCGACCAGGGCGCTGAACGCAGAACCCGCCGACCGCGACGAAGTCGAGTCGACCAGGAAGAAGCCGATGCCCAACTGGCCAAGCCAGGTGAGCGTCAGGAGCCCCGCGTCGATCCACGAGACGGCGCGACGAGTGCGGTTGTCGCGTCGGAGAAACACCAGGGCGATGGCGACGGCCTGCACCGCGAAGAGGATCGGGACGAGCACGATCTGCGCGACGAACTGGTAGCCGAGCGGGGCACCGAAGAACGCGCGAGCGAGCAGGACCCACGCCGGCAGCACGATTGCCCCCACCCACAGAGCACGGTACAGACCTCGACGAACCCACATGCAGTGAAGACTATGCACGGACAGTGAAGAATGGCTCCATGATCGATCTGCGAACACCCGGAGAAATAGACGCCATGCGACCGGCTGGGCGGTTCGTCGCCTCAGTGCTCGAGGCCACACGCAAAGCCGCGACGCCCGGCACCAACCTTCTCGAGCTCGATGCCCTCGCCCACCGCATGATCACGGCGGCGCGAGCGGAGAGCTGCTACATCGACTACCACCCGTCCTTCGGCGCGATGCCGTTCGGCAAGGTCATCTGCACCTCGGTCAACGACGCCGTGCTGCACGGACTCCCGTTCGACTACCGCCTGCAGAAGGGTGATCTGCTGAGCCTCGACTTCGCAGCGAAGGTCGACGGCTGGGTGGCCGACAGTGCCCTCAGCATCGTCGTCGGGGGCGATGAGACCCCCGAAGACCGAGCCCTTATCGACGCCTGCGAGCAGGCCCTTGCGGCCGGCATCGCCGCGGCCCAGCCCGGCGGGCGCATCGGAGACATCTCTGCCGCGATCGGCGACGTCGCCCGCGCAGCCGGCTACGCGGTCAACCTGCAGTTCGGCGGACACGGCGTCGGCACCGAGATGCACGGCGACCCTCACATCGCTAACGACGGGCGCGCGGGCCGCGGGTTCCCGCTGCGACCGGGCCTGGTCATCGCGATCGAGCCGTGGCTCATGCAGAGCACCGACGAGATCTACACCGACTCCGACGGCTGGACGATCAAGAGCGCCGATGGCTCGCGAGCGGCCCACGTCGAGCACACGGTGGCGATCACGCCGGAGGGCCCGCTCGTTCTGACCGCGCGGGGATAGCCGGATCCTTCGGCGTCGCGCCCTGCGTGTACCTAGCCGGTTCGACGCCCTACTCGGACGCTTCGCCGAGAAGGTCGGGCCGAACCCTTCGGGTGCGCTCGACCTGCTGCTCGTGACGCCAGGTCGCGATGGCGCCGTGGTTGCCGCTCAGCAGAATGGGCGGCACCTCGTGCCCGCGCCACGTCGAGGGCTTCGTGTAGCTCGGGTATTCGAGGAGGCCGTCTTCGTGGCTCTCTTCGGTGAGGCTCTCGGGGTTGCCGACGACGCCGGGCACGAGGCGTCCGATGGCTTCGACCATCGCCATGGTGGCGACCTCGCCGCCGTTCAAGACGTAGTCGCCCAGGCTGATCTCGCGCACCTCGACGTTGGGTCGGGTGCGCGCGTGGTCGATGACGCGCTGATCGATGCCCTCGTAACGGCCGCAGGTGAAGACCAGCCGAGGGGCGAGCGCTAGTTCGCGTGCCTGAGCCTGCGTGAAAGGCGTGCCGGCCGGTGAGGGCACGACCATGACAGTGCCGGGCTCCGCGTCGCCGAGCAGGGCGTCGAGGGCTTCACCCCACGGTTCGGGCTTCATCACCATGCCGGCGCCGCCGCCGTACGGGGTGTCGTCGACGGTGCGGTGCCGGTCGTGCGTGAAGTCGCGGAGGTCGTGGACCCTGGCGTCGAGCAGCTTCTGCTGACGGGCCTTGCCGAGAAGCGAGACGTCGAGCACTCCGAAGAACTCCGGAAAGATCGTGACGATGTCGATCCGCACGGAGCTACTTCTGGTCTTCAGAAGCGGCGACGTCAGGATCCGACGCGGTCACCGGAGCGGTCTCGTTGCGTTCCGCGCCAGCCTCCTCGTCGCTCTCGGCGGCATCGTCGACAAGCTCTTCGAAGAGACCGAGCGGCGGCGTGACGGTGATCGTGCGCGAGGCCAGGTCGACCGAGGGGACGATCGCGCTCACGAAGGGCACGAGCACCTCGCCCGTCGGCGTCTCAACTGCGAGCAGGTCTTGGGCCGGCAGGTGATCGACGCGCGCAATCGTGCCTACCTCGCGGCCGTCGCGAACAACGGAGAGACCGACCAGCTGGTGGTCGAACCACGCGTCGGGCTCGTCGCTGACCTCGAGCCCCTCGTGCTCGACCCACAGGATGGCCTTGGCGAGGGTTTCGGCCGCACTGCGGTCGGAGATGCCGGTGAAAAAGCCCACGGGGTGGGAGTTGTACCAGCGGAGTTCGCCGAGCTCGAGCGTCTTGCCGTGCCAGGGGCTGTCGGTCGGCACTTGGAGTGCGAAGACGGCGCCGGGGACGAAGCGCTTCTCAGGAGCGTCGGTGAAGAGTTCGAGTTTCAGCCCACCCTTGAGGCCGTGGGCCTTGGTGAGACGGCCGACGCGCAGACGCGTCCCCTCGGGGGACGGCGCGTCGACTCGGGTGTTCGTGTCGTCTGCCACCGATTCAGGAATCGGTGTCGACGACATCGACGCGAACGCGCTTCCCGTCGGCGAGAGCCGTGACGAGAGTGCGAAGCGCCTTGGCGGTGCGCCCGGAGCGTCCGATGACGCGTCCGAGGTCTTCGGGGTGGACTCGGACTTCGAGCACGTCGCCGCGCGGAGAAGCCTTGGAGACCACCTGCACCTCGTCCGGGTGATCGACGATCCCCCGGACGAGGTGTGTGAGTGCAGGTGCGAGCACTGACTACGCCTCGGTCGTCTCTGCGGACTCGTCGGCGGCAGGAGCCTCGGCCTTGGGGGCCTCGGCCGGCTTCTCAGCCTTGGGCTTCAGCACGGGCTTCTTCTTCTCGTCAGCGACGAAGGCCTCTTTCGCGACCTTGGTCTTGACAGTGCTGACGGCGTTCTTGTCGCCCTTGAACTGACCCCAGTCGCCAGTCAGCTTGAGGAGCGCAGCGACCTGCTCGGTCGGCTGAGCGCCGACGCCGAGCCAGTACTGTGCACGCTCGGAGTCGACCTCGATGAACGAGGGCTCTTCGGTGGGGTGGTACTTACCGATCTCTTCGATGACACGACCATCGCGCTTGGTGCGCGAGTCGGCGACGACGATGCGGTAGTAGGGAGCGCGCATCTTACCGAGACGCTTCAGACGGATCTTGACAGCCACAATTCTCCTGTAGGAATTTCTTTTTGGGGCGAGTTGCTAGCCGTGAGCGTGGGGGCACACTCGGCTCGAAAGCTCTGATGAAGTCGCACTGACACCTGATTAGAGGGTCGGGTGCCGCGGACTCGACCTCTCATTGTTGCAGACCGGCAACGTTCTGGCGAATCTTTGCCGCGGCCGTGTCGCCCTAGTGGCGCGACTCCCGCACGACGGCTCGGACCCGCCGCCGAATCGCGTTAGGGAGAGACGAGTCGAGACGCGGCCAGACCCTCCGAGGTCGCACGCACGGCATCGACAGCGCGCGCATCGAGAGCTCCCCCGATCACGGTGTGAGCGATGCCCGCGACGTCGAGCGCCCCGGCGAGGTCGCCGCGCGACTCCTGGCCGGCGCAGACGATGACCGTATCGGCGGGGATGCTGAAGAGAACCCCGCCCTCGGCCTCGATTTCGAGGGCGCCGGGCCGGATCCTTCGGTATTGGGCATCCGTAACGAAGTGGACACCCGCCTGCCGCAGCCGGCCGACGGCGACCCACCGCGAGGTCGGCCCGATACCCCTGCCGAAGCGCTCCGAGCGCGAGACGATCGACACGGAGGATCCCGAGCGGGTCGGGTGCGGGCGCGTCGCGTCACGACGGTGAGGGGACGAGGATCCGCGCACGCCGTCAGCCGGCAATCCGTTCTCGCGGACGAACGATTCCGCGCGGATTATCTCCTGACCTGACTCGACCAGGAAGTTCGCGGTGTCGATGGCGATGCCGCCCGAGCCGATCAGAGCGACCGTTCCTGCCGGCACCCCCTCTCGAAGCGCGCGCTCGTACGAGAGGACGTGCGGGAGGTCGATTCCGGGCAGATCGAGCACACGAGGACGCACACCCGTGGCGACGACGACGTGGTCGAACGCGACGAGATCGGAGGCGTCGACACGGCGACCGGTCTCGATTCGAGCGCCGAGCTGGTCGAGTTCGGCGCGCCACGAACGCACGGGGCCCGCGTAGTCCTCCTTACCGGGAATTGACGCGGCCAGATCGAACTGACCGCCGAGACCCGCGCGCTCCTCGAAGACCACGACGTCGTTTCCGCGTCGGGCGAGATCCACAGCGGACGCGAGACCCGCGGGCCCTGCTCCGACGACGGCGACCCGTCGACGCGACCGAGACGGAACACGCGGAAACTCCAGCTCGCGCGCGGCACGGGGGTTCACGAGGCACGACACGGCCTCTCCGAACAGGGAGCGATCGATACACGCCTGGTTGCAGCCGATGCAGGTCGTCACCAGATCGAAGCGTCGGTCGGCGCTCTTCTGCACGATGTCGGGGTCAGCCAGGAAAGGCCGCGCGAGGGCGACCGCATCGACGACGCCGCGAACGAGGACGTCCTCGGCATCACGGAGGTCGGTCAGCCGGTTGCTCGCGATGACGGCCACCTCGGGTCGGCCGGACGACCGGACCACCGCGGCGAGTCGTTCGGCGTATGGAACCCAGACGCCATGGGGCACCGCCGCCTGCACCGTCGGAACGCGGGACTCGTGCCAGCCGACCCCGACGCTGACCGCGTCGACACCGGCCTCGACGACTTCGAGCACCAGCGCGTCGACGTCGGACGGGGTCGACGAACCGGGCATGAGGTCGTCGCCCGAGACGCGGATGCTCACCGGGAAGTCCGGCCCCACGGTGTCTCGAACCGCGCGCACGACCTCGACGGCAAACCGTCGACGACGTCTGGCATCGCCACCCCACTCGTCGTCGCGCAGATTCGTGATCGGCGAGCAGAACTGGTTGATGAGATAGCCCTCCGACGCCATGATCTCGACGGCATCGAAGCCGAGACGCTGCGCTGTGCGCGCGGCGTCGGCGAACGACGAGATGGTGCGCAGGATCCCACGCTCGTCGAGCGCAATCGGCACGGCCCCGCGGGCGCCTCGCCAGGCGACAGCCGACGGAGCGACGGCCTGCGCGGGCGCTCCCCCCTCGTCGACGAGGCCCTCGGTGAGGGCGTACCGACCGGCGTGGAACAGCTGTGCCGAGATCGCTCCCCCGGCGTCGTGCACGGCCTGCACCGCGCGGGCGAACCGTGCATCGGCGGCGGACTCGCCGAGGACGGCGTAGTCGGCCCCGCCACGAGCCTCCGAGTTCACGGCGAGACCACCCGTGATGATGAGTGCCGCCCCGCCCTCGACGCGCTCACGGTAGAACGCCGCCAGAGCGGCTCCGCCGTCGTCGCGCACCTCGAGCCCCGTGTGCATGCTTCCCATGACGACGCGGTGCGGCAGACGGAGGGAGCCCAGCGACCACGACGTCATCGTGACGCCGAGGAGCTCCGACTCAGGAGACGTCGGCAGCACCGGAGGCATCGCCGTCGACGGTCGACCCGAGCACGGCCTCGCGCAGCGGGCTCGTGGTGTCGGCCCAGAACGGCGGCGCTACGACGGTCAGGCCGCCGTCGACGGAGAGGGTCTGGCCGGTGATGTAACCGGCCTTCTCGGAGAGGAGGAAGTCGACCGCGTCGGCGACCTCGTCGGCCGTGCCCTTGCGCTGCAACGGAATCTTCTCGAGCACCGTCTCGATCGGTGCCATGCCCGGAACCGAGTTGTAGAAGTAGTCGAGCGAGTCGGTGTCGATGAGCCCACCGTTGACGGCGTTGACCGTGATGCCCCGGGGGCCGAACTCGGTGGCCATGAACTTCACGTACGCCTCGTTGGCGGCCTTGGCGGCGCCGAGCGAGGCGTAGGTCGGGAACGCGCGGAGCGAGCCGTAGCTCGTGATCGCGACAATGCGTCCGCCGTCGGGCATGATCGCGGCCGCCGCCTGGGCGCCGAGCACGAACGACCGGATGTTCGTCGCGTAGTTGCGGTCGAGGTGGTGCAGCTTGAGCTCGGCGACCGGCTTGAACGCCGAGGCCGCCGCGCTGGCGATGAACATGTCGAGCTTGCCGTACTTCTCGGTGACGGTCGCGAAGAGCGCCTCGATCGACTCGGGCTGCTCGACATCGAGCTGCACCGTGATGCCGTCGGCCCCGAGGGCGCGGATCTTGCGCAGGGTCTCGTCGGCGAGGTCAGCGTTCTTCTTGTAGGTGACAACGACATCGACGCCGCGCGCCGCCAGCTTGAGCGCGAGCACCTTGCCGATGCCTCGGGATGCACCCGTGATCAGAGCGAGCGGTCGGGTGGATGTTTCGGGAGCCAAGGAGGGCCTTTCAGGAGAGAGGGGAGGTAGGGAGGTCAGTACGAGACCGCGCCGGTGACGACGGCCCGACCGACGATCAGCTTCTGGATCTCGTTCGTGCCCTCTTCGAAGCGCTGCGCCCGGGCATCGCGGTAGACACGCTCGATCGTGTTGCGCTTCCAGTAGCCCTGCCCGCCGTGGACCTGCAGGGCTTTGTCGGTGACGCGCGCCAGCATGTCGACGGCGATCATCTTCGAGGCACTGGAGAGTGCGCCGGCATCGGCGCGGCCCTCCTCGTAGGCTTTCGCTGCCTCGATGACGAGAGCTCGAGCCGCGGCGATGTCAGCGTAGTTCTCGGCCAGGTAGAACTGGATCGCCTGGCGGCTGGAGAGCTTCTTGCCGAAGGTCTCGCGCCGGTTGGCGTATTCGACGGCGAGCTGCTGAGCCCGCTCGGCGAGGCCGACGGCGCTCATGGCGACGGAGACGCGGCTCGGCAGGAGGAAGCCGCCGAGCGCGACCTCGAGGCCGTCGCCCTGCTCCCCCAGAAGAGCCGATGCCGCAACGGGCGTCTCGGTGAACCGCAGGATCGCATGGTCGGTGCCGCGCACCCCCATCGTCTCGGAGTCGTCGATGACCTCTGCGCCCGGAAGCCCCGTGTTGGGCATCAAGAACGCGACGAAGCCGTTCTTGTCGGTCGAGCCTTCAATGCGCGCCGCGATGAGCCAGTAGTCGCACTTCACGCCGAAGGTGATGAGGTGCTTCTCGCCGTTGAGGTACCAGGTGTCGCCCTCGAGGCGTGCCGTGGTGCGGAGGTCTTGGCCGGTACCCGCCGTCGCCTCGGTGAGCGTGAAGGCGACGAGCTTCGTTCCGGCGATCGACGGTTTGACGACCTCCTCGATCTGCTCCGGCGTCGCGAAGGGCACCATGGCACGCCAGGTGCCGTTGATGACGTGCACGAGCATGCGGATCGACGCGTGCGAGCGCGACACGATCTCCATCAGCTCGAGGTAGCGCGAGAACGGGATGCCTCGGCCGCCGAGCTCGACCGGCGCCGCGAGACTCAGGTAGCCGCGGTCGCGCAGTTCGGGCAGCAGACGGTCGGGCACCGCGCCCGTGGCCTCGATCTCGTTGGCGATGTCTTCGCCGGGGCCTTCGACCCACGCGGTGATGTCGGCTTTGATGGCCTGGAATTCGGCCTCGTCGAACGAGACGGGGGCCGGGGCGGTGAGGGTCATGACTGTGTCTCCTGGACTGCGGTGTGGGAGGTTCGGGCTTCGTCGGCGACCAGGGCAGCGGCCCTCTCGCGAAGCACGTTCTTCTGGACTTTACCGACGACGTTGCGCGGTATCTCGTCGAGGAACTCCAGCCGCTCGGGCCAGTAGTACTTCGAGACGCCGGCTTCGGCGAGGTAGTGCTGCATTGCGGCGAAGTCGAGCTGCTCGCCGTTCTTGGCGGCCACGACGAACGCGCACGCTCGTTCTCCGAGACGAGGATCCGGCATGGCCACGATCGCCGCATCGCTGACGAGCGGGTGCTGGTAGAGCAGGTTCTCGATCTCGACGACCGGGATCTTCTCGCCGCCGCGGTTGATGACGTCCTTGATCCGTCCGGTGATGTGCAGGAAGCCGTGGTCGTCGAGTCGCGCCAAGTCGCCCGTGCGATACCAACCGTCGGCGGTGAAGACGTCGTCGGTGAGGTCGGGACGATCGAGGTACCCGCCGAACATCGTGGGCGAGAGGAGCTCGAAGTTGCCCTCCTGACCGGCGGGCACCTCGGATCCTTCGTCGTCGACGATGCGGAGTCGGATGCCGGGCAGGGCGCGCCCGTCGGCACCCCACGCGTCTTCGGGCGTGTCGGACGGCGTCGAGAGTGCGCCGAGGCAGGTCTCGGAGGTGCCGAACGCGCCGAGCACGCTCGTCTGGAGCACGGAGGTCGCCTTCTGCGCGAGTGCCCGTGGGACGGCGGCCCCTGTGGCCACGAAGATGCGGAGGCTCTCGGGCGGGTTGGCGCCCTGTTCGACCGCCTCGACCAGGTCGGTGAGGAAGGGCGTGGCGCACTGGACGAAGGAGGCTCTCGCCTGGCCGAAAGCCTGCTCGAGAGCGACTCCGGAATCCCAGACGGGCTGGATGACGCTTGCCACTCCGAGCCGCCACGACAGCAGCATGCCGTAGAGGAAACCGGTCTGATGCGCCAGCGGAGACGGGATGTAGATGCGGTCGGAGTCTCCGAGCCCTATGTGAGCCACCTCCATCGCGGTGGCGAGGCCAAGGGTGCGGTGCGGGTGCTGCACGCCCTTCGGTTCTCCCGTCGTGCCCGAGGTGAAGAGCAGCTGGCAGACGTCGTCCGGTCGGGGCGAGAGCGAGGTGATGAGCTCGACGTCCGGCGTCACCGCCGCGAGAGCCCGGTCGTAGTAGCGCCAGTTCCATTCGGAGGCCTCGACGGCCTTGGCCGCGTCGGCGGGAATCGGCGCGACGTCGCTTCGACCGGCTTCTTCGCCGCGACTTTCGCTGCGGATCACGACGACGTGCTCGACCGAGAGTCGTCGTTTCTGAGCGCGGGCCTCGTCAATGACGTCCAGAAGCTCGAGGGCGGGGCGACGGCGGCGGAAGACGTTGGGGAGGAAGACGACCCGGGCACGAGATCGCGCGAGCGTCATGGTCGTCTCGCGCGGACCGAACACCGGCATGATCGGCGTGGCCACGGCCCCGATCTGTACGGTGCCGAGCGTGATCGCGACGAACTCCATCCAGTTCGGCAGCTGCATCGCCACCGACTCGCCTCGCTGCACCCCGAGCTCGAGGAGCAGCTGCGAGACGCGGTCGGCCTCGTCTTGAAGCTGACGCCAGGTCGTGGTGACGGGTTCGATCCCGCCCACCTCGATCACGGCCGCGTCGTCGGGGTGACTCGTCGCCATTTGGCGAACCTTCTCGCTGAGCACGAGCGGATCGGCGTCGACCCCCTGCAACTCGAGCGGGGCCTGCTGCAGCGCGGCGCCCTCGGTGAGGGTGTCGCGCTCGACCTCGACGTTCTCCGCGCTCTCGAGGGCCTTGGGATCGCCCATGTCGAGGTCAAGGCCGATCGAGGTCATCGCCTCGAGGAACGTCGGGTACGAGATGCGGTAGGCGCGCGGATAGGTCAGCGAAGTTGCACCTCGAGCACGAGTACCGGCGATCGCCAGCGACATGAGGACGCGGTGGTCGTTGAACGACGAGAGCGGCGCCCCCGTGAGGCCACGGGTGCCCCCCGTCACGCGGAGTTCGTCGTGAGTCTGGTCAGCCTTCCCGCCGAGAGTGTTGAGCTGGAGCATCGCCGAGACCCGGTCGCTCTCTTTGAGGCGGATGTGCCCGACGTTGCGGAAAGTCGACGTGCCCTCGGCGAAGGTCGCCATCGTCGCGAGGATCGGCAGCAGGTCGGGGATCGGCTGGCAGTCGATGTCGATGGCCCTGAGCGGGGAGCCGTCGCTCTGGATCCGGACGAAGCCGGTCTCGTCGTCGATCGAGAGATCGACGCCCATCTGAGTCGCCAGGTCGAGGAACTCCGACTCGGGGTGGTCGGTCTCCGCGGTCGTTGTCGCCGAGAGGCCGCGGAACAGGACGTCGGAGGGGTGGATCGCGGCCGCGGCGATACCGAAGGCGGCCGAACCGATGTCGGGCGGAATCACGTAGTCGTGCGGGGTCGCCGACTGGTTTCCGCGGACCCGGAAGGTCAGCCAGTCGTCGTCGTGCTCGACCTCGAGGCCCCACAGGCGCATCATGCGGATGGTCAGATCGACGTAGGGCTGTTCGTTGAGGGTGCCGCCGGTCACGTGGATCACCGTGTCGTTCTCGGCGAAGGGGGCGACGAGAAGCAGGCCGGACAGCCACTGGCTGAGCGTGCCCGCGATCGAGACCTCGCCCCCGATGGGCCGGACCGGCTGCACATGGACCGGCGGTCGATCCTGATCGGCCTCCAGCTGGACGCCCATCTGCTGGAGGGAGTCGAGGAGAGCCCGGATAGGCCGCCTGCGGAAGTACTTCATTCCCGTCAGCGTCATCGGCTGGTCGGCGAGAGAAGCAAGGCCGACCATGAAGTAGAGCGTCGTTCCCGACGAGCCCATGTTGAGTAGACCCTCGGCGCCTTTCGAACCGTGGTCGACCACATCGGTCGCCCGGTAGGGCCCGCCCTCGACGATGTAACGGTCGCCGTCGACCGTGATTTTCGTGCCGAGGGCCCGGAGCGTACCGATCGTCCACTCCACCTGACGAGTGGTCGAGACCCCCGTGATGACGCTACGGCCCGGTGCCAATGACGCCAGCACGAGCGCCCGGTGCGCGTGATATTTCGAGACCGGCACATCGAGAACGCCCTCGAGGCGGGTAGTTGTTCCACGAACGACAAGCTGCATTTGTCTGTTCTCCTCCTGCTACGACGGGACCCATCTACGTCATTGGAGTGCGAACCTCGGAATGCGGCGGTCCCGCCACAACACGTTACGCCTGTTGACGCCCTCCATTGCACGTTCCAGGGGCCGGGGCTGGCAGGATTAACGCATGAGAGCACCGCAGCCCATTCCGTTCGCGTCGTCGGAGCGGTCGACGCTCGGTCTCGAATGGGAGTTGGCTCTCGTCGATCGGGCGAGCGGCGAACTCGCGCCACACGCACCCGCGATCCTCCCGGCTCTGCGTCACCTGAACGACGACGGCGATCGCGTGACCAAGGAGCTCCTGACGAACACGGTCGAGATCGTGACCGGGGTGCACCACCGGGTCGACCAGGCGATCGCCGACCTCACCGGTACGATCGACCTCGTGCGCGCCGAAGCGGAGATCCTAAACGCCGACCTCATGTGCGCCGGAACGCATCCGTTCAGCCAGTGGTTCCAGCAGGACGTCACCCCCGGCTCCGAACGCTACGAGACGCTGATCGACCGGACCCGCTGGTGGGGCCGCCAGATGATGATCTGGGGCGTCCACGCTCACGTCGGCATCGAGGATCACCGCAAAGTGCTCCCGATCCTCAACGCACTGCTCACCTACCTCCCCCACTTCCAGGTGCTCAGCGCATCGAGCCCGTTCTGGGTCGGCGAGTCGACGGGATACGCCTCCAACCGGGCGATGATGTTCCAGCAGCTGCCCACCGCGGGGCTGCCACCCCAGTTCGACTCGTACGCCGAGTACGAGGCGATGGTCGCCGACATGACCCACACCGGCGTGATCGACGACTTCTCCGAACTGCGGTGGGACGTCCGCCCTTCGCCGAAGTGGGGCACCCTCGAGGTGCGCGTCTTCGATGGCATCTCGAGCGTCTCCGAGGTCGCGGGTGTCGCGGCACTGGTGCAGTGCCTCGTCGACGACCTCTCCGACCGCCTCGACCACGGCGAGAAACTCCCCCGCATGCAGCCCTGGTTCGTTCGCGAGAACAAGTGGCGGGCAGCCCGCTACGGCATGGACGCCATCGTGATCCAAAACTCCGAGGGAGACGAGCGGCTCGTCACCGACGACACGATCGACCTGCTGGCCCGGCTCGAGCCGGCAGGCGAGCGTCTCGGCTGCCAGGCCGAGCTGCAGTCGGTGCGGACCATCATCGACGGAGGGGCCTCGTATCAGCGCCAGCTGGCAGTGGCCGCCCGCAACGAGGGCTCGCTGAAAGCCGTCGTCGCCTCGCTCGTCGCCGAACTGCGCGACGGGGTGACGACGACCCGGTAGACGCGCCCGAGACGGCGAGCCCGCCCCGGCCTAGCGGCCGAGGAACTTCTGGAGGCTCGCGAGCTCTTCTTCGGTCGGAGCCGCCTGGCCCTTGCGGCCACCGAGACCGAAGCCGCCACCGGTGGGTGCCGCGGGCGCAGCCTTCTCACCACTGGCGATCCGAGCGTTCTCTGCCGCGCGCTTCGCCGGGTTGCCCGCCTTGGATCCTTTTTTCTTGACGACCTGTTTGCGGCCGCCGCCGAATCCGGCGCCGGGGATCGGCCCCATTCCAGGCACCTGAGGCACGCCGCCCTTCGCCACGGTCTTCATCATCTTCGCCGCCTGCTCGAAGCGGTTGACGAGCTGGTTGACCTCGGTGACGGTCGAACCGGCACCCTTGGCGATACGGAGGCGACGCGACCCGTTGAGAAGCTTGGAGTTGGCCCGCTCGGCCTTCGTCATCGACTGGATGATCGCCTCGGTGCGGACGA
The DNA here is from genome assembly GCF_003814635.1 of Frondihabitans sp. PhB161. Taxonomy (NCBI): domain Bacteria; kingdom Bacillati; phylum Actinomycetota; class Actinomycetes; order Micrococcales; family Microbacteriaceae; genus Frondihabitans; species Frondihabitans sp. PhB161. Next base: position 239,190 of record NZ_RKQW01000004.1, on the reverse strand, counting down.
TCTCGCTCTCGTCGAAGTTGTCGAGCTGCTCGCGCATGCCCTTTGCCCCGGGAAGCATGCTGAGCATGCCCTTGATGGAGCCCATGTTGCGGAGCTGCTGCATCTGCTTGAGGAAGTCGTCGAGGGTGAAGCTGTCGGTGGCGAACTTCTCGGCCATCTCGCGCGCTTCGGCCTCGTCGAAGGCGCCCTGCGCCTGCTCGATGAGGGTGAGGATGTCACCGAGGTCGAGGATCCGAGACGCCATGCGGTCAGGATGGAACGGCTCGAACTCGTCGAGCCCCTCACCCGTCGAGGCGAACATGATCGGGCGGCCCGTTACGTGCGCGACGCTCAGGGCTGCACCACCGCGAGCATCGCCGTCGAGCTTCGTGAGCACCACGCCGGTGAAGTCGACGCCCTCTTGGAAGGCTTTGGCCGTGGCGACGGCGTCTTGACCGATCATCGCGTCGATGACGAAGAGCACCTCGTCGGGATCGACGGCCTTGCGGATGTTGGCGGCCTGCTTCATCATGTCGGCGTCGACGCCGAGGCGGCCGGCCGTGTCGACGATGACGGTGTCGTAGAGCTTGTCGGCGGCGAACTTCACGCCGTTCTTCGCGACCTTGACCGGGTCGCCGACACCGTTGCCGGGCTCAGGCGCGAACACCGGCACGCCGGCCTGCTCACCGACGACCTGCAGCTGCGTCACGGCGTTGGGGCGCTGGAGGTCGGAGGCCACGAGGAGGGGCGTGTGGCCCTCTTTCTTCAGCCACTTCGCGAGCTTGCCCGCGAGTGTCGTCTTACCGGCACCCTGGAGCCCCGCGAGCATGATGACGGTCGGCGGACGCTTCGAGAACTCGAGGCGACGCTGCTCGCCACCGAGGATGCCGACGAGCTCTTCGTTGACGATCTGGACGACCTGCTGAGCCGGGTTCAGCGCCTTGTTGACCTCGTCGCCGAGAGCACGTTCGCGGATCGCCGCGGTGAACGACTTGACGACGTCGAGTGCGACGTCGGCGTCGAGCAGGGCACGCCGGATCTCGCGGACGGTGCCGTCGACGTCGGCCGGGCTGAGTTTGCCCTTGCCGCGGAGGTTCTTGAGGGTTTCCGCGAGGCGGTCAGAGAGGGATCCGAAGGTTGCCATGGTGCTCCGATCTTAACGCACTCGTGCCCGCGCCGAATTCGAAGGAGATTCGCGCAGGCGACCCCGGCCGATCCGCATGCCTTCGTCGGACCGAGAGGGTTTCTCCTTCAAATTCGGAGGCGGACCCGGACGAGCTTGCAGCGCCGGACGGCCGGAGCTTGTCGAAGGCCCGGCGCCGCGGGCGTGAGTCGCACCGCCCGCACGACGGAGGTATCTCGGCGCCATGGCGTTGATCGGGGGCGGCAGCGCCGGAAGGCCGGAGCTTGTCGAAGGCCCGGTGCCGCGGGCGCCGATCAACTAAGAACAGTGATCGGGGCCGGCAGCGCCGGACGGCCGGAGCCTGTCGAAGGCCCGGCGCCGCCGACCCCGATCAACCAATAAGGTTCTGCACGAACACGTGCGGGGTGAAACCCGTCAGGTCGCCGATCTTCTCTCCCTGCCCGACGAGCTTGATCGGGATTCCGGTCTGCTCCTGCACGGCGAGCACGAACCCGCCTCGGGCCGATCCGTCGAGTTTGGTGAGCACGAGGCCGGTCACTCCCGCGTGCTCGATGAATGCCTGCGCCTGCGCGAGGCCGTTCTGCCCGGTGGTCGCGTCGAGCACCAGGAGCACCTCGGCGATCTCGGACTGCTTCTCGACGACGCGCTTGATCTTGCCGAGCTCGTCCATGAGCCCGGACTTGGTCTGGAGGCGACCGGCGGTGTCGATGATGACGATCTCGATACCTTCGCGCTTGGCGAGGTCAACGGTCTGAAAGGCGACGGACGCAGGATCCTGCCCCTGTGCCTGGGGCTTGACGATCTGCACCCCTGCGCGTTCTGCCCAGGTCGCCAGCTGCTCGACCGCTGCCGCTCGGAAGGTGTCGGCCGCGCCCACCACGACTGTGCGGTCGTAGTTGCGGAGAAACTTGGCGAACTTGCCGATGGTCGTGGTCTTGCCGACTCCATTGACGCCGACGACGAGCACGACGGCCGGGCGATTCGTGAGCTTGAGGGTGGAGTCGAGCTTGGAGAGGCGCTCTTCGAGGGTCTCGCGGAGCATGCGGCGGAGATCGGCCGGGTCGGTCGTGTTGTAGCGCGCGACCTTCTCGCGCAGGTCTTCGGTGATCTGCTCGGTGACGTCGGGCCCGAAGTCGGCACCGATGAGGGAGGTCTCGAGGTCGTCCCAGGTGGTGTCGTCGATCGTCTTGCGGGCGAAGACGCCTCGGAGGGCACCGGAGAGGGACCAGGGATTTGCCATGCCTGCAACTTTAGCCGGGAGGCTTGCCTCGGTAATCGCCGTCACGTAGCGTGGTCTTCGTTGAAGGGGAGTATTCCCAACGCGGCGGTGTCGTCAATACGTTCCAGGAAGATCTGGTTCCGTACCGTCGGCCCTGATCCAGGTCGTTACAGTCCTGGCTAGGGTGTTAGAGACCTTCAGTGAATCGCCCTGCCTGAACGACCCGTAGAACGGCGTGCAGGGCCCTGCACTGAAAGAGTCCAATGGAAACCTCTCTTCTCGTCTGGCTGATCACGATCGCCGGCATCCTCGGCCTTCTGATCTTCGACTTCTATAGCCACGTCAAGACGCCGCACGAACCGACCATCCGCGAGTCGGCCACCTGGTCGATCGTCTATATCGCGATCGCCATCCTGTTCGGTGTCGGCGTCGGTGTCTTCGGTGGCTGGACCTCCGGCGGCGAGTACTTCGCCGGGTACATCACCGAGAAGGCGTTGAGCGTCGACAACCTCTTCGTCTTCCTCATCATCATGACGAGCTTCGCCGTGCCGCGGATCTACCAGCAGAAAGTGCTGCTCGTCGGTATCGGAATCGCGCTTCTGTCGCGTGGTGTGTTCATCGCTCTCGGTGTCACGATCATCGAGAACTTCTCCTGGGTCTTCTACCTGTTCGGCATCCTGCTGTTCTGGCTGGCGTACAGCCAGGTCAAGGGCGGACACGACGGCGACGAGAAGGACGAGGCCGATAGCCGCCTGATCCGGATCCTTCGCCGCATCGTCCCTACCAGCGACGACTACGTCGAAGACCGCCTGACCACCCGTGTCAACGGCCGTCGCCTGTTCACCCCGCTCTTCCTGGTGATGCTGGCCATCGGTCTGACCGACGTGCTGTTCGCGCTCGACTCCATCCCGGCGATCTTCGGCCTGACCCAAGACCCCTACATCGTGTTCACCGCGAACGCGTTCTCGCTCCTCGGACTGCGTCAGCTGTACTTCTTGATTTCGGGCCTGCTCGAGAAGCTCGTCTACCTCGCGCAGGGCCTCGCCGTGATCCTCGCGTTCATCGGTGTGAAGCTCCTGTTCCACGCCCTGCACGTGAACGAAGTACCCTTTATCAATGGCGGTCGTCCGATCGAATGGATCCCCGAGATCCCCATCTGGTTCTCTCTCGGATTCATCGTGCTCACGATCGCGGTCTCGACGATCCTCAGCCTTCGCAAGTCGGCCCAGATCGAGCGAGCCGACGAGGTCGCAGCGAAGCACTAGTTTCCCGGCCTCGGTAGCCGAAATCCACCGACGGATCCGAGGGCCCCACGGCCCTCGGATCTTTCGTGTTGCGGGCCTTGCCCGACACGAACGACCACGAGAAGAAGACCGATCGCATGCGCCTCGAACTGATCCGACACGGACAGACCGACTGGAACCTCCACGACCAGCTGCAGGGGTCGAGCAACACTCCCCTGAACGACACGGGGCGGGCCCAGGCTCATACCGCCGCCGCGCTCCTTGCTCCCTACGACTGGGCGGCGATCGTGTCGTCTCCCCTCTCCCGGGCTCGCGAGACAGCTGAGATCATCGCGGGTGAGCTCGGCATCGAGCTGGGCGCGGCCTACCCGGAGCTGATCGAACGCGACTACGCCTCGCGTGAGGGCACCGTGGCGACGTCGAAGATCCCGGACGAGCCGGACGAGGACTTTCCTGACATCGAGCCTCGCGAGTCGGTTGCGCGGCGCGGCATCGGCGCGCTCGAAGACATCCGCGACACGCGCCTTCCGCTCGACGGCGACGACAGCAACATCGTCGTGGTGTGCCACGGCACGATCATCCGGTTCACCCTGTCGGCGATCCTCGGCTTCGAGGTCGGCCATATCGACAACGCGGCGGCGAACACGGTCGAGTGGGCGAACGGCGAATGGCGCGTTCTGACGGTCAACGGCGCCCCCGTCGACGAGATCGTGCGCAGCGACGCCTGAGGGCGAGCGACGTGTGAGGCGGAGCGACGCTGAGGCAGCGGGTGGCCCGGCAGGCAGTGGAAGCCCCGAGATCGTAGGTCTAAGTGCCTACGTCGGGGGCCGGATCCTGCGCCCCGTGTTGGGTAACGTGGTGAGCGACACGAGATCGGGGGATCTATGGCTGACTACCGCGTCGATCCTGATGTGGTGCAGGGCGCCGCGTCGAGCCTGAGTGCCGGCGCCGACTCCGGGCCGAGTGGGTTCGTGACCGAGGCGTGGGATGTGGGCAGTTCGCGGGTCACCGGCGTTCTCGACACCGACGGCGACAAGTTCCATGCCCTCTGGCGCACGACGAACGCCGCCACGATGGCCCTTGCCACAAGCGCGACCAAGGCCGTCGAGACGTACCGCACGACCGAAGAGGGTGTTGCGGCGGCGTCATCCGATGCAGGCGGGGGCTCGCGATGAGCGACTGGACCGACGACGATCCCGGTGCCGGCGACCTGTCGACGCTAGGCGACCGGGCCCAGAAACTCGCGCTGCAGGCGCAGCACGCCGGCGAGATGCAGGCGCTCGTGGGGCAGCAGGAGGCCGTCGTCGCCGGGGCGTGGACGGGCACCGGCCACGATGGGTGGGCGAACAAGGCCGCTCAGACCACCGTCGCGTGGGCGACGCTGCAGACCTGGGCGTCGAACGAGCAGAAGGCTCTGGGCAGCTACGTCGAAACCGTCACCGGCATCAAAACGCGTGCCGACCGACAGAAAGGCCTTCTGGCCGACGCCAAGGCGGACGCTACGAGAGCCGAACAGGCGACGAGCGTGTCGCAGGCGGTGGCGTCCCCTCAAGGATCGGGCCTGCCGTCTCCCTCTCCCGGCCCGTCTCCCTCGATCGCCCCGGAACAGCTCGCCCTCGAACAGGCGCAGTCGTCCTATCTCAGCGCCATGAAAGCGCTTGCGGCAGAGCGTCAGGCAGCCGACGACGCCCTCGTCGCGAGTATCCGCGAAGCCTACGTCGAAGTCACCGCGGCCGGAACGCCAGTGTTGCCAGCCGGGCTGACCGAGGAGTCGCTTGCGGGTATGACGCCGACGACCCTCCTGACGACGCTCAGCGCCCTCTCGGCCACTGACCTGGCCGACCTGATGGCCGCCGAACCCGCGATCGCTCAGGACTTCTGGACGAATCCGCCCGAGCCCTCGACCGCGTCGAGCTGGTGGGCGGCCCTCTCTGACGATCAGCGCGCTGCCCTCCTCGCCGGGGCGCCGTCGGTGATCGGCAACCTCGGTGGCGTGCCCTACGCCGACCGGATCGTCGCCAACCAGAACCAGCTTGATCAGGCGGCGGCACGGAGCGACCTCACCAAGGCGCAGCGCGGGACGGTGGAGCAGGCGAAAAAGGCGTTGGGCAGTGGCCAGGACGGCCCCCCGCGTGGTCTCGTAGACCTCAACCTCGGCTCTAACCCGCCATTCGGCGCTGTTGCGATCGGCGATGTCGACACGGCGGATAAAGTCACGTGGTCGGTGCCCGGCATGGACAATTCAGCGTCGGAGAACCTGAACGGCTGGACGGTAGCGGGGCGGAATCTCCTGGACCAGCAGAAAGCGGTAGACAGAACGGCGACACATGCAGTTGTGTCGTGGATTGGTTACGAGACCCCCACGCTCGACTCGACGAAACGAGACTTTGGCGGAAGTGACAGTGTGCTCTCCAACTCTCTTGCTGAGAAAGGCGCCGGTCGGTTGGCTTCAGAGCTCGACGCGCTTCATACGACCCGAGCACTAGGCCAATCGGGTCTGCCCCGAATCGCCGTCGCCGCACACTCGTATGGCACCACGGTGTCGTCCTACGCACTTACCGAGACCCAATACAACGTAGATTCAGTGACGTTCACCGCCTCGGCGGGTATCGATTCGTCCGTCGTCTCAAGCGCAAATGACCTTCACGTTAAATCGAGTGAAGGGCATCAGAACGTGTACGCCACGCAAGCTTCCGCCGATTTCATCGCGAGCATCGGTAGGAACACAGACCCGCACTTCCTTGGTCTGCTTCTCAGCGGGGTGAGTAGCGACCCGAGCGGCATGAATTATGGCGAGACCCGTGAATTGCAAACTATTCCGCAGAACCATCGAGTCAATCCGGACTCGAACTTTGGCGCAATTCGTTACAGCTCAGACGGAAACGGTGATCTCTTGGGCACTGGTGGCCACGACGCCCTAGGCACGGGAGGACCGCCCTTTATTTCTGCCTCCAAGGGACATGGATACTATGACTACTACACCCAGTCCCTCTGGAACATGGCCGTCACGACCACCGGTACGGGAGAGTTATCTCCCATCGCGCCACCACAGTCAGTGATGCCCCAACCATGAAGGTAAAAAGACACCTGTGACCCTGCAACCACGCCGACTTGCCACGCGCCGTCGATTCCGAACCTGGGCCCTTGCGACTGTCGGGCTCTTTATCGTTGCCGTCCTCATCACTGGAGCAATTCTTGTGAACCGATCATCCCCGGCTCCTTCTCCGTCCCCGACGACGACCCAAACGGCCCATGAGGCCTTTCTCGGACTCGTGACCGATGCAATCTCTGTATCCGGTGGCGACTGGACGTTCGCCGACGAAAAGACTCCCTTCTCGGTCCGCCGGGCTCTCACGCACAAGCGCGAGGAATGCCTTTCGGATTCCTCGACCGAGCAGTACTCGTTGACTTTGTACGGCCCGGCCAAGGTCGACCCCACCGAGGCCACGAAACAGATGACTCTGCATTGGCAGGGACTCGGTTACTCAGTCAGGAGAGTTGTCGCGACAAGCGACGACATCGAGATCGCCGCCACCGTTCCCGGCGGCTCGCAGATCGGATACTTTGCGTCCACTGGCGTCACGTCCATCACCGCACAGGGGCCCTGCGTCACGTCGGCGAGGTGAAATCGTGCTCTTGACGCGGATGCTCGGCTTGCCGACGGTGGGCGGCATGCTCTGTGTCGTTGCAGCCGGGGTGACGCTCGTGGTTCTCCTTGGAGCAAGAGACACCTCCCGTGACAAGCCCTCCGTGTCTCCCCACGAATCCTTCCGTCACCTCGCAACTGACACAACCGCGGTGCCGGGCGGCGAGTGGACATTTGAAGATAAGAAGACGCCGTTCTCTATGTCTGAGGCCTTCAAGGATGAGCGCCAGGAGTGCCTTCCGGACCCCACTACGGAGCAGTACACGCTTACCCTTTTTGGCCCAGCAACAAGTCACCCCGCGAGGGCTGTTGAGACTATGACGCAACATTGGCAAGGACTCGGTTACAAGGTCAGGGTCGTGACCGAAACGAGTGACGACACCGAAATTACGGCGACTGTTCCCGGGGGTTCTTACATCAGCTACTACGCTTCGACAGACCCGACAGCCGTCACGGCAGAAGGCCCTTGCGTCAAGTCCGCGAACTGACGTGGTGCTCACCAAGCGAACACGCGTCCTGCTGGTACTCGGCGGCGTTCTCACGCTCATTGCCACCGGGGTTGTTATTGGCATTCTCTTTCGGCCGACCAACACTCCCCGCGTCACGGCATCCGCGTCACCACATGAGTCCTTCATCCACCTCGCTACCGACACCATGGCGGCGGCCGGCGGCGAATGGACCTTCGACGACAAGAAGACACCGTTTTCACTTCGCGAGGCTCGCAAAGATAAGCCGGAGGAATGTCTCTCGGATTCCTCTGCCGAGCAGTACTCGCTCACCCTCTACGGACCAGCCACAAATACTCCTTCAGAGACAATCAAAAGCATGACCCGCCATTGGCAAGCCCTCGACTACTCAGTAAGGACCGTTGTCGATACGGATGACGCCATCGAGATCGCAGCCGCCGTTCCCGGTGGTTCCGAGATCGGCTATTTCGCGTCGACGGGCACCACATCGATCACCGTGCAGGGCCCATGCGTTGAGGCTGCTCCCACGAGCACGACCAACGCACTGCAGGAGGAATTTCTCGAAAACGTCTCCAAGTCGGTCTCGACGGCCGGCGGCTCGTGGACTTTCGAGAACAAGAAGACGCCGTTTTCCGTGGCGCGGGCTCGAACGCACTCCGCCGCCGAGTGCCTCTCGGACAGCCGGATGGAGCAGTACGACCTCGTACTTTACGGTGACGCCCCCGCCGATCCGCGCGCGGCCTCTGACGCCATGGCGTCCCAGTGGAGCAAGCGGGGGTTCAACGTCACCACGGTCGTCGACAATTCCGACGGCATAGAGATCAGAGCCGACACCCCCGACGGGTCGCTTCTCGATTTTGCGGTCTCGCCCGAACTCAGCTCGCTTCTGTTTCAGAGCGCCTGCACGAGATCGGTCGGGTAACAGAGTGGAACGGAACGGGCGTCGGATCCTTGTCGTCACCGTCAGCACTGTCGCGGCCGTCGCGATCCTGGTAACAGCCGTGGCTGTGTTCCGCAGCACACCGGACAGTCGGGCGACCGTGGCGGAGTCGAAGCAGGCCTACCTGACGCACTTGGAGGAGACAATGGGGGTGGCCGGTGGATCCTGGCTTTTCGAAGACGGCAAGACGGCCTTCTCTCACGAAATAGCCGAGACTTATACGCCAGAGCCCTGCCTGAGTTCGTCGAGCGATGAGTTGCAGTACCAGATCAATACAGTCGGCCCAGGTCGCACCGACGTCGGACACTCGGTCGACCTCGTCACGGCCGATTGGAAACAACGCGGTTACAGTGTGCGGACAGTCGCTCCACCAAACCCAAGCATCTCCGATAACACCGAGATTGCAGCAGACCTGCCGGACGGCGGCACCCTCGTGTACAGCGTCTCGACGAGGCGGAGCAGCATCGACTCACAGAGCCTCTGCTTCGCCGGTGACGCCAGACCCGCCCAGCCGCACGAGGTCTTCCTCGATCACGTGACCGATGCGATCGCGGTATCCGGCGGCCAGTGGACATTCGGAGACAAGACGACGCCGTTCTCTGTTGGTGAAGCCCGCAAAGACAAGCCTCAGGAATGCCTCTCGGATTCATCGGCCGAGCAGTACGACCTCGGCCTTTTCGGACCGGCATCGGACGACCCCGCGAAGACGGTCGACGAGATGACTCGCCATTGGCAGGATCTCGGCTACACCGTCGAGTCTGTAGCCGACACGAGTGACGACATGGAGATCACCGCATCGGTTCCTGACGGCTCGACTCTTAACTTCTTCGCGTCGACCGGCGTCACTTCGCTCATTACGCAGAGCCCGTGCGTGAAGGCGGAGGGGTAGCAGCGCCCTCATTCCGTCTGCCGGTGAGGCACCCCCGAATGGCCAAATAACCCTGAGATGCCACCCCGAAAATGGCCAGGCGGGGGTGCGTCGGCGCGGAGCGGCGTCAGGCGCGAGTGTGCGGGGCGGGCGGCGCCCACGACGGCACGGCCGGGGGCGGGAACGCAGGATCCTGCGGCAGCGAAATCGGGCCTCCACCCGGGGGCGCCGCCAGCCACCACAGCACCCGTGAGTGGAATGCGTGCCGGGCGCGGCGGGCGACTTTGATCCAGATGAGACCGGAGCCGACGATGATGCCCGGGTAAATCACGAGCACGACGAGCGGGGCCAGCACGAGCTGGAGGCGCGGGGGCACGATCTGGAGGAGCCCCGCCGAGGCATCCCAGAGGCCGTGGGCAAAGCTGACGGCGAGGTACGCAGCGATGACAGGCGGACGAACGCGGAACCGGCCATTTTTCGACGCTGCGAACAAGGCCGCACCGAGCAAGGCCGTGTAGAGCGGATGCAGCAGCGGCGTCAGAAGGCCACGCACCGGCACGAGCACGAGGGCCGACAGGATCGGCGTCAGATGGAGTTGCTCGGGCGGGTGCTGGTAGAAGTTGACGGCGTAGGCCAGGTCTTCGAGCGCGGCGAAGCCGAGACCGACTGCTCCGCCGAGAAACAGCCCGTTACGCATGCTCTTGTCTCGGAGCTTGTACGAGACGGCCATGACCGCGATGATCTTCGCGAGCTCTTCGGTGATGCCGGCCAGGGCGAGCACCGTGAGGGTCGGCGCCGATCCCCCACCGGTGAGCTTCAGCACGGAGCTGTCGAGGGTGGAGCCGAGCGCGACCGCGATCAGGCCACCGAGGCCGAAGGCGAGCAACAGGCGCGACAGGCTCATGGTGTCGCGAGGCACGAGTCGGTAGGCCATCGTGTAGACGAACGACGCGGCGACGGTGACGGCTCCGACGAGAAGACCGACCGTGACGGCGGCGCCGTTGTCGAGCAGCAGGCCGCCGACCAGGATCAAGAAAACGAAGAAGACAGCGCCGACGGCGGCGATCCAGAGTCCGCCGAAGCGGCCGATCCAGCGATCGACAGGCTTCTCGCCGACGAGCCAGATCGGCGGTGGCCAGTTGGTGCGCATCACCCGAGGCTAGTCGGCGGTGGGCGCAGGATCCTGACCCCGTTCGGGGCCCGGCCCGCTGACAGCGTCGGCCGCGCCGCCGGCATCGACGGCTGCTGCAGCGGCCACCTGTTGTTTCTCGTCGGGCGATACGACGCGCTGCCCGACGACCGCGGAGACGCCGTCCTGTCGCATCGAGACGCCGTAGAGAGCGTCCGCGATCTCCATGGTGCGCTTCTGGTGCGTGATGACAATGAGCTGCGACGATTCGCGCAGGTCGCGGAAGATCGTCAGCAGCCGCCCGAGGTTGGCGTCGTCGAGCGCGGCTTCGACCTCGTCCATGATGTAGAACGGCGACGGCCGGGCCTTGAAGATCGCGATCAGCAGCGCGACGGCGGCCAGAGAGCGTTCGCCGCCCGACAGCAGCGACAGGCGCTCGATCTTCTTGCCGGCGGGTTTGACCGTGACCTCGATGCCCGTCTCGAGGAGGTTCTCGGGGTCGGTCAGATGAATCGAGCCGCTGCCACCCGGGAACAGGATCGGGAACACCCGGTTGAATGCGTCGTGTGTGTCGTCGAAGGCGCTCTTGAAGATGACCTGCATCTTCTCGTCGATCTCGTCGATGATCGTGAGCAGGTCTTTGCGCGTCGACGTGAGGTCGGTGAGCTGGTCAGTGAGGAACTTGTGGCGCTGTTCGAGCGCAGCGAACTCCTCGAGCGCCAGCGGGTTGACGCGGCCCAGTTGAGCGAGGGTCCGCTCGGCCGCGGCGAGCCGCTTCTTCTGAGCATCACGATCGAAGGGCACGGGTTCGTCGTCTTCGGTGGCACCGGGCACCGGCACACCTGGCCCGTATTCGTCGACGAGCACCGATTCGACGAGACCCAGCTCGGATCCTGCGCGTTCCAGGAGGCTCGAGAGGTGCAGCTTCTTCTCGTAGATCTCCATCTCGAGTCCGTGCACACCCTCGGTGACGGTGTGGAGGCGCTCCCGCAGCTCGCGCTCGTCGCGTCGGAGGGCCGCGAGCTCGGAGTTCTGCTCGGTTCGAGCCGCCTCACGCGCCGCGAGGGTAGCGCGAGCCTCGGCGACGGAGCGATCGACCGCGTCGAGCACGGCGGGGAGCGCGTCGAGCACGCTCGTGGTGGCGACCATCTGACGCTGGCGGACGACTGTCTGCCGGGCCTGCTCCTCGGCGGCGGCGCGTTGCTCGTCGAGCTGCCGCTGCAGGTCTTTCGCCCGGGCCACTTCGGCCCGCACCCGCTCGCGGATCGTCTCGAGCTGGATGCGCTTCTCGATCTCGACGCCGCGTGCGTTCTCGACCTCAGCGAGCACTCCGTCACGCGCCGAGACGTCGAGGATCGGCCTGGGTGTCGAGCTGTACTCGTCGAGCGCGGTCACGGCGGCGACGACTGCCCGCTCGGCCTGGTGCACCGTCTCGGCCGATGCAGCCAGCGAGGCCGACAGGCGCTCCGCCTCGGCCTCGGCGGCCTCGACCTGGGCCCGGAGGCGCCCGGCGCGTTGGCCGTGAGCGGCGACGCGCGATTCGTGCTCGCGCGCGGCGGCCTGCGCCTGCTTGGCCGCGGTGCGCGCCTCGGCGAGTCGCACGCGCGCAGCCTCGAGCAGCGGCCCGACGCGTTCGATCTCGAGGCTGACGGCCGTCAGAGCCTCAGCCGCGGTGTCACGCTCGGAGACGAGTTCGAGACGAGACCGCCCCCCGGCCGAACCACCGCGGACGACGTAGTCGGTGAGCACCTCCCCCGACCTGGTGATGACCGTGAACGCCACGGCCTGGTCGGCCAACGCCGTCGAGGCCGAGCGAGCTGCATCGAGGTCGTCGGCGATCACGGTCGACGACAGGACGCCGAGGATCCCGTCCGGCGCCGTCACGACACTCGTCGCCGAGACGACCCCGGCGGGCAGGGGCACCGCGGTGGCACCGACTCCGCGCCCCGGGGCGGCGACGACGACCTCGACCCGCCCCAGCTCCTCGGCCGTCACGTGCTGGACGGCCCCCACTGCCGCATCGAGGTCGTCGGCGAGGACGGCGTCGGCCACCGAGCCGAGCGCCGCGGCGATGGCGACCTCGAAGCCCGGCTGAATCTGCACGTGTTCGGCCACCAGCCCGCGAACGCCCGGCCGGTCGGCCTTGACGAGCGCGCTGGAGGCGTCTTTCTGGTCGAGGGCCAGCGACAGGGCGCTCGTGCGGGCAGCCAGGGCATCGCGCTCGCGCTCGGCGCGGTGCAGGGTGTCGCGCAACCCGTCGACCTCCTGTTGAGCGGACTGGGCGCTCTCGTCGGCGGCTGCCGAGATCGCCGCGTGATCGGTCTCGGGTCGTGTGGTGACGGATCCTGCGCTTTCGCCTGCTGCTGTGTCGGCATCTGCTGGGTCGACTTCTGCCGTGTCGACATCGGCGAACTCCTCTTCGAGCGCGGCGAACTCGGCGCGGCTCTTCTCGCGCCGGGCCTCGGAGGCCTCCAGCGCATTCGCCTGGCGGAGCTGCTCGCCCTTGACCGCGGCGAGCTTCGACCGGGCGACCTCGACGGCGCTCGAGAGACGCGCCACCCCCAGATCATGCTCGGAGACCAGGGCGCTCTGAGCGGCGATCTCGTCGTCGAGGGAGTCGAGCGAAGCCCGCGACGTGGCCAGCTCGCCGGCAGCCAGCGCCACTGCGACCTCGGCCTCGGCGACGCCCTCCTGCAGGCGTTCGGCCTCGTCGCGCGCGTCGGCCACCATCCCCGACGACACGGTGGTCGCCACACCCGGCGTGTCGGCCTGCTGCGCCAGCAGGGTCAGCTTCTGGTTGGCCAGGCTGGCGAGGCTGCGGAGACGCTCCTGGACGGACTCGAGCCCGAAGGCGACTCGGCGGGCGTCATCAACGGCGTCGCCGACCATGGCCTGCTCGAGCCGCTGCTCCCGGATCTTGTTCTGGTCGAGCTTCTCTTGCAGCACGATGCGCTCGCTCTTGCGCTCGTTCTCGCTGGCGGCCTGCGCCGTGAGAACCGTGCGGAGCCCGACGACCTCATCGGCCAGCAAGCGCGCCCGGGCATCGCGGACGATGCTGGCGATGCCCTGCGCCTCCCGCGCGATCTCGGCTTGACGCCCCAGCGGCTTCAGCTGGCGGCGGATCTCGCCAGCGAGGTCGGACAGCCTGGTGAGGTTCGTCTGCATCGCGTCGAGCTTGCGCAGGGTCTTCTCTTTGCGGCGGCGGTGCTTCAAGATGCCGGCCGCCTCTTCGATGAAGCCGCGGCGTTCCTCCGGCGTGGCGCGCAGAACGGCGTCGAGCTGACCCTGCCCGACGATCACGTGCATCTCGCGGCCAAGCCCCGAGTCGCTCAGCAGCTCCTGGACGTCGAGGAGGCGGCAGTTGTCGCCGTTGATCGCGTACTCGCTGCCACCGTTGCGAAAGAGCGTGCGGCTGATCGTCACCTCGGTGTAGTCGATCGGCAGTGCGCCGTCGGAGTTGTCGATCGTGAGCACGACCTGTGCACGACCCAGGGGGCCACGAGTCGACGTGCCGGCGAAGATGACGTCTTCCATCTTGGCGCCGCGGAGCGTTTTGACGCCCTGCTCCCCCATCACCCAGGCGAGCGCGTCGACGACGTTGCTCTTGCCGGAGCCGTTCGGGCCGACGACGCAGGTGACGCCGGGCTCGAAGGCGAAGGTCGTGGTCTGGGCGAACGACTTGAAGCCCTTGAGCGTGAGGCTCTTGAGGTACACGCCGCCGCCCTTCGGGTCGTTCGCTGGGGCGCGGCCCTGCGCCGCGCGATGCCCCTAGGTTAGCGGCGTGTCGCGGCCTGGCCCGGCGGCTCGCCCCTGCTGCTTCGGAGTTGGCCGATCACGCTTCTCTCGACCCGCTCAGTCGGCTTGCACCCGCACAGGCGGCGTACGCAGCACGCCTAGCCGGAGTGTCCAGGCCGTCCAGGCGGGTCTGCGCCAGCTAAGCGGGTCTGCGCCGGCTAAGCGGGTCTGCGCGGCGCATGTCGATCCGCGCGAGGAACACCGGCGGCGAGCAGACGCCTCGCGAGCTCGTCGGGGTCTCGGGCCACCGCGTAGTCCCAGCGCACCACGACATCGATGTCGGGATGAGCCTCGAGGCGAGCATGCCGACGTTTCTCATCGCGGATCACCTCCGCCGCCGTCCGTCCGAGCATGAATCGCGGGTCTATGTACTTCCACTGTCCGTCGAATTCTCCGATTCGGCGAGCCTGCTCCCAGGAGAAATCGGCGTCGCAGATTTTGCCGCGCGCATCGAAATAGGGCTTCTGCAAGACCGGCGTCGCGATTCCTCGGGTAGCCATGCCCACTCGGCTGAAGCTCTCACCGGGCCATTGCGCCGCCGCCGTCGCGAACTCCAGAGCTGCAAGAGCGCTTCGAGATCTCCTCGCATTGGGCCGCCGCGACAGATGGGTCGCGACCTGATCCTTCGTGAACAACTCCAGTCGCAGCCCTTGATCGAACACCACGACGGCTTCGTCAAAGGGCGAGGTAAGAGCGATGTCGGCTGCGGTGCGGGACGCCGTCGTGATCCACGACCCCTCCCACGCGATCACATCGCCGTGAGTCACGGTGCCAGGCCGACGATGCAAGCTCGATCGTGTCGTACTCGACTGCCTCCGCGGATCGGTGATCTGAACGGCGCGCGGCCACGTGTCCGGAATGGGTAGGCCCCAGATCGCCGCGGCAGACCAATGTGAAATCGCGATGGGGCCCGTCAGCCTTGAGGCAACCGCATGCACTCGCGTGATGTATCGATCTCGTGCCGAAAGCGTGACCCATGTGGACGTGCGGATATACGAACCAGGAACGACCCGCGTCATGAGCCCACGCTCGGACGCCCGACGAAGGTCGCGCGATCCGATGTCAGCGGCCTCGAGGTCGGCGGCGCGGACGACGAGTGGAAGAGGACGTGTCATCGTACTAGCGTTGCGGACTCGGTCGATGGCGCGACTGGACTCGTGCGCGGTGGGGACAAAGCACAACCTGTGGAGACGCGGTACGTCCTGGCCTGGTCCGGGCTGAGCCGCAACGACAGATCCGCTACACCGGCACAGACCCTCACAGCCGGCCTAAACAGCACGCCTAGCCAGGGGGCCTAGGCCGATCGGGCGGGTTTAGGCCGATCGTGCGGGTGTGAACGCCGCGGAGGAAGGCCGCGAGGCGGCGGGACGGCAGGGCTCAGCGCAACCGCTGACACCGCGGGCAGAAGTGGCTCCCGCGGTTCATGAACGACACCCGCTTGATCGGGGTTCCGCACCGCGGGCACGGCTTGCCCTGCTGCCCGTAGGCGTTGAGGCTGTGGGCGAAGTAGCCGGACTGCCCGTTCACGTTGACGTATTGCGCGTCGAAGCTGGTGCCGCCCTCGGCCAGGGCCTTGTAGAGCACGGCACGTATCTCGACGAGGAGCAGCTTCACCCGACTCCGGGTGAGCGACGAGCACGGCTGATCGAAGTGGATCTTCGCCGCCCACAGCGATTCGTCGGCGTAGATGTTGCCGATGCCCGACACGAGCCCCTGGTCGAGCAGGGCACGCTTCACGCCGGAGCCGCGCGACGCCATCCGCGTGAAGAAGGCGTGCTCATCGAACGCCGGGTCGAGCGGATCGCGGGCGATGTGCGCCACCTGGTGCGGTATCGATGAAAGCCAGGGCGCAGGATCCTGGGGCTCGTCGCCCTGCTCGGCGTCGTGGCCCAGCAGCCGCGAACCCGAATACCCCGCCGGCTCGCCGTCAGGAGTGGGCTCGAGGGTGTCGAGGGCCATCGAGCCGAAGATCCGCTGGTCGACGAAGGCCAGGCGGATGTCGCCGTGCGTGGGATGGGCGAGGTCGAGGCGGATGCGAAGGAGGCGGTCGTCGTCGGCGTGGCGTTCGCGCAGGAGCACCTGGCCGCTCATGCCGAGATGAGCGACGAGCGCGTGCGACGTGTCGCCATCGGCCGCTGCAAACGGGAACCAGAGGAACTTGCCCCGACGGACCGCGGAGAGAATCGTCGCCTCGCCCAGGCGGTCGACGAAGTCGTCGACGGGGCCGTCGTGACGACGGAGGCTGCGCGGCTCGAGCACCTCGACACGCTCGATCACGGCGCCGGTGACGGCGGGGTGGAGACCGGCGCGAACGACCTCGACCTCGGGGAGCTCGGGCACCTAGATCTGGTCGGGCGCGGACGGGGGCGTGCTGAGGGTCGTCCACGCTTCGAGGGCCGCAGCCATCTCGGCCATCTTCTTGCTGCTGCCGACGCCGGAGGCGATCTCGTCGGTGCCGAGGCGGACGACGGCGTGAAAGCGCTTGTCGTGATCGGGACCCGAATCGGTGATCACGTAGTTGGGATTGCTCCGCCCCTGCGCCGAAGCCAGCTCTTGCAGGCTCGTCTTCGGGTCCATCGCGGCACCGAAGCGCTCGGGGTCGGCCAGGAGGGGCGCGATGAGTCGCATCACCAGACCGGTCGCGGCGACCGGACCGGCATCGAGATAGGTCGCGCCGATGATCGCCTCGACGGTGTCGGCGAGGATCGACTGCTTGGCCCGCCCGCCGGTCAGCTCTTCGCCGCGCCCGAGTCGGAGGTACTGCCCGAGACCGATGTGCTTGGCGACCTCCGCCAGCGCGACGGTCGAGACGAGGCTGGCACGCCGCTTAGCGAGGTCGCCCTCGTCGAGATCGGGGTTCTCGCGGAACAGCATGACCGTCACGGCCTGGCCGAGAATCGAATCGCCGAGGAACTCGAGGCGCTCGTTGTTGCCGATGCCGCCGTTCTCGTACGCGAACGAGCGGTGGGTCAATGCGAGCTCGAGCAGGTCGGGGGTAATCGCGACGTCGAGGAGCTTAACGAGATCAGCCCGGTCAGAAACGGGTTCTGACACGGGCTGGCTCATGTAGTGATCTTACTGCGAAAGCAGCGAGATTCAGATATCGGCGACCTTGCGGCCCTTGTACTCCATGTACAGAGCGGTGCCGGCGGAGTCTTCGACGACCTTGGCGCGGTGCGGAAGGCTGTAGACGGTCTTGCCGCCTTCGATGGTCTTGACGAGAGTGGCGGGCGTGGCCTTCCACTGCGAACGGCGTGCGTGCGTGTTAGCGCGCGACTGCTTCCTCTTGGGAACGGCCATGACTGTCTCTTCTCTATTTCGTAAGGATTGGGAGCCGGAGGAAATCTACGGCCGTGTCTGCCAGGTGGCAGACGTCAATCGGTTGGCTTGGAGTCGGTGGAGCGTGAAGGTGCCTCGTTTTGCGAGTCTGCCGGCCTCGTCGTATCACCGACGAGCTCGGACAGAGCCGACCAGCGGGGGTCGATCACTTCACGGGGCTGGTAGTCGTCCAGATCTTCGATGCGCTCGCCCGTTTCGGGGTCGAGACCAGGGCAGTCTGGCCGGCAAACCGGTTGGAAGGGCAGTGATAAAACCACTGCATCTCTGACCACGGGTTCAAGATCCACGTGATCGTCTTGAACCGTGTAGTCAAAAGCTTCGTCGTCAGAGTACGCGAAAAGCTCGGCGAAATCGACTTCGACACTCTCGGAGATGGGTTTCAGGCAGCGGCTGCATTCGCCGACGGCCTCACCGGAGACGTGCGCCGACACCAGGATACCCTCGTGCAGACCCTCGACACGGGCATTGACCGTGAGCTGTGCGCCCTCGGGAATTGCGATGACACCCTCACCGAGCTTCGACGGGACAACGACATCGAGTTCGTTCTCGCGCATCTCGCCTGGGCGGCGCATCAGGTCGTACACGGAGACGCTGTACGGAGTCGGGGTGAAATGAGGCACGAGAGACGAGTCTACGCGCCTTCCGCCGTGCGCGGGTGAGCCTGCACGAAGAGACTCCTGGGAACGACCGAAGCACGGGCCCTCTCGAAGCCCGACGATCCCGAGCGCAGCGCGGACAGGATCTCGCGCGCCGACCTCGATGCCTCTTCGCCGGCCGGAACTCCGCCGAAGCGCTCTCGCGAGAGGGCCGCGGTCAGCGTGTCGAGCGCGGCCGCGGCGGAGCTCTGGGCGCCCACACTCGCGAGCAGAACTGTCGCGGTCTGCTGCGGTGTCGCCGCCTGGTCGACGCTGATGCCCAGGTCTCGGGCCGTGTCAATCACCTCGCGCCAGGCCGAAAGAGCCGCGTCGGGCGGACCCTGACCGAGTCGGCGTCGTCGGCGGCCCATCCGCAGCCACCAGGGCAGCGCCAGGACGACGACGAGGGCAGCCACTCCCCCGACGGCAAGCGGCGTTCCACCGATGCCGCCGGCACCGCTGCTCGCGGATGCTCCCGCGGTCGACGAAGGATCCGACGCGGTCGACGTCGGTGTCGCGGCCGACGGGGCCGAGGCGGTCGGCGTCGCGGATGCCGACGGGCTCGCCGGATCGGTGGCCCCGGCGCTGGGTGTCGCCTCGGCGCCTGTCTCTTGCAGATAGCTCGACGTCGTTCCCATGCCGACCGTGGGCTCGAACGGCACCCAGCCGAGGCCCTGGAAGTACAGCTCGGGCCAGGTGTGGAGGTCGTTGCTCGACACCGTCCACTCCTCCCCCGAGCCGACCCTCGTGCCGGGCAGGAACCCCACGGCGATGCGCGAGGGGATGTCGAGAGTGCGAGCCATGACGGCCATCGCCGAGGCGAAGTGGACGCAGTAGCCGCTCTTGCGCTGGAGGAACGTCTCGACCATGTCGAGACCGCTTCCGTCGTATCCCTCGCGGACGGGCGTGTCTTCGGAGTAGCTGAACTCGCCGTTGCGGAAGTAGTTCTGGAGCGCGACGGCGGTGTCGAACGGATTGGCCGAGTCGGCCGTCACTCTCGATGCCAGCCGTGTGATGGAGGCGGGAACGCCATCGACGTCGAGATAGGCGGAGAGGTCGTCGGAGGGCTGTGCAAGCGCACTGACGATCTGCTCACGAGTGGGATCGACCGGACGCGAGGTGACCCGGTAATCGAGCCCCTGGGATCCTTCGCTGGTGCTTCGTACCGTGACGCCGGAGTCGTCGACGTACTTCCAGGCGTCGCTGATGCCGGTGATCTTCGTCGCCGGCACAGGCAGGGGCAGGTAGGGGCTTCGGAGGAGATTCACCGAAACGTCAGTCGTGACGGTGTCTCGGCGCGTCGAGGTGGAGATGCCGGGGGCGGCGGGCAGATCGTCGACCGAGTTGCGGCGGTCGAGCTGGGTGGAGGCCGGACTCCAGCGGGTGCCCGAGAAGTCGACGAGATCAACGAGCTTCAAGTAGTCGCCCTCAGGAGCCGAGCTGCGATAGCTGAGGACCGTGATCGGATCGCCGCGACGCAGGTCGTCACCGAGGTTGATGACCGGGTTGACCCCGGTCGAGATGCCGGTGCCCGACCCGACGCCGGTGATCGGTGCGATGAGCGATGTCGGCAGCAGGCTCGTCACCACGCCCGCCACGACGACGGCGGCGAGCCCCGAGACGACGCCCGCGCGGGACGGTCGACGGCCGCTCGACACGATGAGCAGCGCCAGGTAGCCGACGACGGTGGCCACCACCCACGCCCAGCTCGGCGCTACATCGGGAATGAGCGAGGGAACCACGATGACCACGGCGAAGAGCACGCCGGTGAGCGCCGGCATCTTGCACACCCGTGCGACGACGTCGAGCACCACCGCGGCAGCCGCCACGGCGACGACCACGACGCCGAGCATCGCGTCGCTGACAGCGATGGGCGCCTGATCGGAGACGATCGAGTCTTGCGCCTGAGCGGCGAGGACGCGGACGCGCTCGAGAGTCTCGGCCGTCGGGATGACACCGAGGATCGCCGTTCCGCCCGAGACGACCAGCGTCGTGGCGAGGCCCCCGACGACGAGGCCGGCGAGCGACGCGACCGCAGACGGCCAGTGAGCTGCACGGGCCGCGGCCGACGCCGCGAGAACCGCGGCCGACACCAGCGCGGGAACGAACCACCACACGGCGCCCTGGAAGAGCGGGTGGAGACTGGCGAGCGCGAAGACGAGCGTCAGCCAGAGGACGGCCGAGAGGAGCCAGCGGGCGTGACCCGGCGCGAAACGGTCGGTGGAGTCGACTTTCGACGTGCCGCTGGTCGGAGCCTCTCGACTCTGAAGCGGCGATCGCAGATCAACCACGGAGCACCCCCGGCGTCTGGAGAATGGGTTCGCGGTCGGCATTGGACGCGGTCTCGATCACGCGCCAGCCACTCTCGGCCAGGGCCTTCGCGACATCTCGTGGCGAATCGCGCTCTCGGTCGTCGGGGGTCAGCAGGTCGGCATCGAGGTGCACCACGATTGCCACCCCCGCGACACCCGGCCCCCGTGCGTGACCCAGTCGGTCGAGCTCGGCGGCGGTGAGGCTCGAGACGACGGCCACGACGGGCTCGCGCGGAGCCGCCTCGGGGCTCGGTTCGTCGATCTCGTCGTCCAACACCACGTCGGAGAGGAGTTCGAGGAACATCGGCGTGGTCGACGGGTCGTGCAGGGCGATAGTCGCGCCGTCGAGCGACACCACGCGCGTCTGAGATCCGGCGAGACCGAATTCGACGGCGATCGAGGCCGTCAGCGAAACCGCCCACTCGAAGCCGTCGCTGACCGGAACGCCCGAGCCGAGCGCGGGATGCCAGTCGCGCCAGTGCAACCGACCGACCGGAAGGATCACGCGGACGCTCGGGAGTCCGTGCTGCTCCTCCTGCCGCACCATGAGCTCACCCTGCCGCGCAGTCGCGCGCCAGTGCACACGCCGCATCGGATCGCCGCGCCGGTACTCCCGGGTGATCGGGTCGTCCTGGCCCCCGGCGAGACTGTGGTCGCGACGCTGTCGAGCACCCTCGCCGAGCGAACGGGATTCGCGCCCGCCGCCCACACCCACGACCTCCGGAAACACCAGCAACTCGTCTCGCCCCGGCACGGCGAGACGGCGCCGAGCCAGGCCGAACGTCTCGATGACGTCGACCAGCGTCGGACCGACGCGGTGCCTCCCGCGGGGCAGATCGACGTGCTCGAAGACCACGCGGGCAAGACCGCCCGGCTCGATGACCATGGCGACGGCTTCGAAGGGCGCCATGATGCGCCAGGGCACGGTTTCTCGCACGCGGACCGCTACGGATCCTGAAGCCGAAGGCGCCGTGAGCGTGATCGTCTCGACGACCGACCAGCCCGCGACAGCACGATCGGGGGTGAAGTGCCGGGTGACCACCACGCGTGGCGCCGACACGGCGACCGACACGACGGACGCGACGACGAGGGCAAGGAGCACGACGCCCGCGAAGACCAGCGGCATGGCGGCCAGCACGTAGCCGACGACGGCCACGACGAGACCCGCGACGATCGCGAGCGTGCCGCGACGGGTCGGGAGGGGCCAGGATCCCGCAACCGCGACCAGGCGCGCGGGGACGGTCGGGCGGCGCACGGTCAGGAGGCGGGTTCGTCGAGGGGCACGGGCGTCGCCCGCACGATCGACTCGACGATGTCGTAAGCCGCCGAGACGGCGCCCGCACCCGACCGACCGGCCAGGATCAGACGATGCCCGAGCACGGGACCGCTGAGCGCGTCGACGTCGTCGGGGATCACGAAACCGCGCCCGTTCAGGGCCGCCCACGACTTGGCCGCTCGCATGAGCTGCAGGGTGGCGCGGGGGCTGGCGCCGAGACGCAGGTCGGGGTGGACACGGGTCGCCTGCACGATGTCGACGGCGTAGCGCTCCACGACGCGGGCGACGTACACCGCTCGGACGGCAGCGATCATGCGGCGGAGCTGCTCGAGCGACACCAGGGGCGTCAGGGCGTCGAGCGGGCTGCCGGTCTCGCGCTGGCGGAGCATCCGCAGCTCGCTCTCGGCGTCCGGGTAACCGAGCGAGATCCGTGCCATGAACCGGTCGCGCTGCGCTTCGGGCAGCGAGTAGGTGCCTTCCATCTCGACCGGGTTCTGCGTCGCGACGACGAGGAACGGGGTCGGCAGCGGGTGCGAGATGCCGTCGACCGTCACCTGGCGCTCTTCGAGGCTTTCGAGCAGGGCCGACTGGGTCTTCGGCGAAGCACGGTTGATCTCGTCGCCGATCACGATGTTCGCGAACACCGGGCCCGGCTTGAACTCGAAGTCGTTCGATTGGCGGTCGAAGATCGAGACGCCGGTGATGTCGCTCGGAAGCAGATCGGGGGTGAACTGGATTCGGCTCACCGACGCGTCGACGGCTTTCGCCAACGCCCTCGCCAACTGCGTCTTGCCGACACCCGGCACGTCTTCGATGAGCAGGTGCCCTTCGGCGAGCAAGACCGTGAGCGCCGTCGAGATCGCTCCCGCCTTGCCGTCGATCACCGTGCCGATCGCGTCCAGGATCGTGCGGGCGTGGTGCTGGACCTCGCCGAGCTCCATCAGAGTCGAGTCGGCGGCGGTCGTCTGGGTCGTGGTCGTCATCGTGCTCCAGTATTCGCAGCCGAGTCGCTTCTCGACTGGAGGTAGGCGGTCACGTCGGCGGGAACGTAGGGCGAGACGTCGCCCCCGAGCCCAGCGACCTGGCGAACGAGCGAGCTCGAAACGAGCGCGTGCGCCGGATCGGGCAACATGAACACGGTCTCGACGCCCGCCAGGCTGCGGTTCATGATCGCCATGGGGGTCTCGTAGGCCACGTCAACCTGCGACCGGATGCCCTTGACGAGCACCTTCGCGCCGACACGGGTGCAGTAGTCGACGAGGAGGCCCTCGCTCCAGCTCATGACGACGACGTTCTCGAGTGGCGAAGGCAGATCGACACCCGCCTCGGCAACGGCGTCCGCAATGAAGTCGACCCGCTGCTCGACGGGGATGAACGCGGTCTTCTCCGGGTTGTGCACGACCAGGACGTGCACCTCGTCGAAGAGGCCGGCGGCGCGGACGATGACGTCGAGGTGCCCGAGGGTGACCGGGTCGAACGACCCGGGGACGACGGCGATCGTGCTCATTCGCTCACCCTAGCCAAATTGGCCGGGAGCGCGCCGCGCGAGGCATCAGTTCTTCGACAGCGCGGTGCGCGAGGCATCAGTTCTTCGACATCGCGGTGCGGGAGGCATCGTCGAGTCGGCGAGCGAGAGCGGCGGCAAGCGCCGGGTGGTCTGCGAGCGAAGGATCCGACTCGATCACCTCGGCGGCATGCTCGCGCGCGAGAGTGATCACGTCGCCGTCATGGGCTACGCGCAGAAGGCGCAGCGACGAGCGCCCGCCCGACTGCACGCTGCCGAGCACATCGCCCTCGCGGCGCAGGTCGAGGTCGATCTGCGCCAGTTCGAAGCCGTCGGCGGTGGACGCGACCGCCTCGACCCGCTGGCGGGCGAGGGAGCCCTCTTCGGAGTGGGTCACGAGCAGGCAGAGGCCGGCGTACCCGCCTCGCCCCACTCGGCCGCGCAGCTGGTGGAGCTGCGAGACGCCGAAGCGCTCGGCGTCGAGCACGACCATCGTGGAGGCGTTGGGCACATCGACGCCGACCTCGATCACGGTGGTCGCGACCAGCACGTCGATCTCGCCCCGGGCGAAGCGCTGCATCGTCTCGTCTTTCTCGGCCGACGACATCCGCCCGTGCAACGGCTCGATGCGACGCCCCTGGAGGGCGGGCGCGACCCGGAGCGCGGCGAGGACCTCTTCGACGCTGGCGATCGGCGGGCGCGGGGCCGTGGGCGGGGCGGCGGTGTCGTCGACACCGGCGTGCTCTCCCGGTCGGCCACCGTCGAGGCCATCGGGGTCGGTCGGCGACTCGTCGGCGGGGTCTCCTGCCTCGGGGGTCGCGCGATCGATGGCCGGGCACACCACGAAGACCTGACGACCCCGGGCGATCTCTTCGGCGCTCCGCTCCCAGACCCGCGAGATCCAGCCTGGACGATCGACGAGCGGCACCACGAACGTGTCAATCGGCTGTCGGCCTTTCGGCAACTCGGCGATGGTCGAGACGTCGAGGTCGCCGAACACCGTCATGGCGACGGTGCGCGGTATCGGCGTTGCGGTGAGGACCAGCACGTGCGGCGACTGCCTCGACGTGCCGGCCGCGCCTTTCTGGCGCAGCGCCTCGCGCTGCTCGACGCCGAAACGGTGCTGCTCGTCGACCACGACCAACCCGAGATCGTAGAACTCGACGCCGTCGCTGATGAGCGCGTGCGTGCCCACCACGATGTGCGCCTGGCCGCTCACGATGGCGAGCATCGCCTTGCGGCGCTGGGCCACCGGCATCTGCCCGGTGAGCAGAACGGGCCGAAGACGGGCAGCGAGATCGGGGCCGAGCGTCTGGACGATCGAGCGGAGGTGCTGGGAGGCGAGCACCTCGGTCGGAGCGAGCAACGCCGACTGACCGCCGCTCTCGGCGACCGCCAGCATCGCTCGCAGAGCCACCAGGGTCTTGCCCGAGCCGACCTCGCCCTGCACGAGGCGGTTCATCGGCACGTCGGCCTCGAGGTCGCGCGCGATCTCGGAACCGACCAGCGACTGGTCTCCGGTAAGGTCGAAGGGCAGCGCCCGGTCGAAGACATCGAGGAGCCCCCCAGCCTTGGGCGTGCGCGACGTCGCGGGCGACTGCCGCACTTCGGCACGCTGCTGGAGGAGGGCGCTCTGCAGCACGAACGCCTCGTCGAACTTCAGCGTCTCGCGGGCGGCCTTCCAATCGCGGTCGCGCTCCGGCCGATGCACCTTTTCGTATGCCTCGCGGAGGGGCATGAGCTGCAGCTCGCCCCGGACGCCCTCGGGGACCGAGTCGGGCAGCGGAGGCAGCGTGTCGAGTGCGACCTCCACCGACTTGGCGACCTGCCACGAGGCGACCGAGGCGCTGGCCGGATAGATCGGAATGGGCTGCTTCGCCCACCGCTGCGCCTCGGCGTCGCCGGCCTCGGCCGCCCGGTCGTCGCCCGATTCGAAGAGCTCGTAGTCGGGGTGCGCGAGCTGCCGGTTGCCCCGGTAGTCGCCGACCTTGCCGGCGAAGATGCCGCGGACGCCCGTGACGAGGTCTTTGGCCCGCCACGCCTGGTTGAAGAAGGTGAGGGTGAGGATGCCCTGCCCGTCGCTGATCCGCACCTCGAGAATCGAGCCGCGCCGCGCGCGCATCGTACGCTCTCGTACGTCGAGCACCTCGGCGACGATGGTGACGCTCTCGCCGATGGCGAGTTCGCTGAGCGCGGTCAGCTCACCGCGCCGCGCGTAGCGGCGGGGGTAGTGGGCGAGCAGATCGCCGACGGTCTCGTGGCCGAACGCCCGCTTGAGCGCCCCCGCCGTGCGACCCCCGAGTGCGTTCGTCAGCGTCTCGTCGAGCGGCGACGGGTCGGGGCGCCGGGCGGCGCCCGTCGCAGTGCTGGGTTTCGTGCCGCGGGCAGACGGCGCGCCGACGGATGCCGGAGCATCGGCGCTCGAAGCCGAGGACGAGGTGACGGGGGTGACCACACGCCAACGGTACCCGGCACGACCGACAGGGGCAGTCGGATCCTCGTGTCGTCTGCTGACAGGATGGACGCGTGACTCGTATCATCGCCGGATTCGCCGGCTCCACGACCCTCGGCGTGCCGAAAACGGGCACCCGGCCGACCAGCGACCGGGTGCGCGAGGCCCTCTTCTCGGCGCTCGAGGCGCGCGACGAGGTGAACGGCCTTCGGGTCGCCGACCTCTACGCGGGCACCGGCGCGCTCGGGCTCGAGGCGGCCTCGCGCGGAGCGTCGCACGTCACCCTGGTCGAGAAGGGGCAGCAGGCCGCTCGGGTCTGCCGCGCGAACGCGGCGCTTGTCGTCGCGCGGGCTCCTCGGGGCTCTGTACCGACGGTCGCCGTGTCGGCTCAGGCCGTGCGCTCGTACCTGCACCACGCGCCGGCTCGCTCGCTCGACCTGGTGCTCATCGACCCGCCGTACGAGCTGAGCGACGACGACCTGCGCCTCGACCTCGAAGCACTCGTTCCGGCCCTCGACGAAGACGCCCTCGTGGTGGTCGAGAGGCGCGCCCGCAGCGGTGAACCCGGCTGGCCCGATGGTCTCGCCCTCGAGTCGTCGAAATCGTACGGCGACACCGTGCTCTGGTCGGCTCGCCTGCAGTAGCCGGCGCTGCAGAACCAGGCGTCGCCGCTAGCCAGCGGCGCCGGACCACCGGAGGTACGGGTCCCAGCCGGTGGCATCGGCGAGCCCCTCGCCGTCGAGAGTCACGCGGGGTCCACCCACCGCGGGCAGTACCCGTCCGATTGCACGGAACCCGCCGGGCAGCACCGCTCCCCGGGGGAACGTCGCCAGCAGGGAGTGATCCTCACCGCCCCGGAGCGCCTCGAGAGGGTCGCCCCCGAGCGCTTCCGCCGCCAGATCGAGCACGACACCGGAAGCCCGAGCGATCCGCCCCGCGTCGAGCGCCAGGCCATCCGAGAGGTCGAGCATGCTCGTCGCGCCCCCGAGCGCAGCCAGCACTCCGTCGGCCACGGGCGGGGTCGGCGCGAGATGCCACAGGACGTCCGGGTCGTGGCGAAGTTCAAGGCCCCGACGAACCGAAGGATCCCCGACCTCGTCGATCCCCTCGGCGAACAGGCGGTCGAGCCCCCGCCCGGATCGCCCGAGCACACCCGACACCGCAACGACGTCTCCGGGCTGCGCTCCGCTCCGACGCACCGGCTCGCGGCCCTCCAGATCACCGAACGCCGTCACCGCGATCGTCATCGTGCTCGAGACGGACATGTCGCCGCCCACGACGCCGCAGCCGGGCGCCATCGCGGCCAACCCGTCGCGCAGGCCGTCGGCGAACTCGACCAGGAAGTCGACCGGGGTCTCCCCCGGCACGGCCAACGCGACGACGAGGGCCGTCGCCCGGGCGCCCATCGCCGCCACGTCGGTGAGGTTCGAGGCGGCGGCCTTCCAGCCGAGGTCGTGCGGCGTCGACCAGGCCAGACGGAAGTCGGGCCCGTGCACCATCAGGTCGGTCGTGACGACGAAGCGGGAGTCGGGCGCGGAGACCACCGCGGCGTCGTCTCCCGGGCCGAGAAGGGTCGCGTCACCCGCCGGGAGATGCGGCAGAAAACGACGCAGCGCTTCGGTCTCGCCTACGGAGCGGACTGTCTCGGATCCTGAAGCGCTCATGGACTCACGGTAACGTGAGGCGCCATGTCACTCCTGTCGCGCGGCCGTCTCGCCGCCCTCGCCGTCGCCGCGGTCAGCCTGCCACTGCTGGCCGGCTGCACCACGGTGCCCCTGAGCCCCGCTCCCTCCGCGAACACGGTCAGCTGCGCCGACGTGACGGTCCGGCTCCCGACGACGCTCGAGGGGCAGTCCCTTCGCGACACCAATGCCCAGGCGACGGGCGCGTGGGGGTCGCCCGCCGGCGTACTGCTGACCTGCGGTGTCTCGACCCCCGCGGTGTCCGACCTGACGTGTTACCCGATCGACGGGGTTGATTGGCTCGTCGATCGCAAGGGCAAGGGCGGCACCATCGCCGTCTACACGACCTACGGCCGCGAGCCCGGCGTGCAGGTGGTCGTCGACACGACCCTCGTGCCATCGAACACGAACGTCCTGTTCGACCTGTCGACCGCAGTCGGCACGCTGCCGCAAACGCGCAAGTGCCAGTCGGCGTCGGACGTGCCTGCGCCGTAGCCTGCCTGCCTGCCGTTTGGTAAAGGCACCACCTTTCGGCGACGACACCGCCTGTAGCTGGTGCCGACTCCGAAAAGCGGTGTCGTGAGGCCTAGCGCTCGGTCTCGAGCCCGAGCGCGATGAGCTCGTCGAGCAGCGCCGTGTAGCTGAGCCCCGACGCCAACCAGCACGCCGGGAACATCGAAATCGGCGTGAAGCCGGGCATCGTGTTCAGCTCGTTGACCACGAAACCGGTCTCGGTGAGGAAGACGTCGACCCGGGCGAGCCCCGCTCCCCCGATGGCGTCGAAGGCCGCGGCCGCGAGCGTCTGGAACTTGGCGAGCTCGGCGTCGGTAATGACGGCCGGGCAGACGAGATCGGCGCCGGGCGCTCCGAGGTATTTCGCGTCGAAGTCGTAGAAGCTGTCGCCCGCGAGAACGATCTCGCCCGCGACCGAGGTGCGCGGTGCCGCACCGTCACGACCGCCGAGCACGGCGATCTCGAGCTCGCGACCCACCACGGCCGCCTCGATCAGCACCTTGTTGTCTTCGGCAAGGGCGATCTGCATCGCCGTGTCGAGATCGGCGAGAGACGACGCCTTCGAGACGCCGACGCTCGACCCCGCCCGCGCGGGCTTCACGAACACGGGCCAGCCGAGCTCTTCGACGTGCTCCTCGACCACCGCGCGGTGATCGGCCCATTCTCGAGCGCGAACCGTGACCCAGGGGGCGACGTCGATGCCCGCCTGCTGCAGCACCGTCTTGGAGAAGTGCTTGTCCATGCCGACGGCGGAACCCAGGATCCCGGCCCCCACGTACGGCAGACCGACCAGCTCGAGCATGCCCTGCACCGATCCGTCTTCGCCGAAGGGTCCGTGCAGAATCGGGAAGACGACGTCGATGTCGCCGAGCGACTCCACCCGGCCGTCGTCGTGGACGACGGTGAGCTCGCGGGTCGCGGCGGAGTCGGGCCAACGCACGCGCGTGCCGTTCTCGTCGACCGACGGCAGACGCTCGGCGTCGAGGGTGAACTGCGCCGCGTCGTCCGGCTGGAGCGTGTAGGCACCGTCGCGAGTGATGCCGACCGGGATCACCTCGTATTTCTCGCGATCGAGCGCCGCGAGCACGCCGCCCGCTGTGGCGCAGCTGATCGAGTGCTCACTCGAACGGCCACCGAAAAGCAGGACGACGCGCAGCCGCGGCGAGGTTGCCGCCGGAGTGGAGGAGAGCGAGGATGCGATGGTCACGGGCGCCTTTCGACGGGGGTGCGGGGCCTCGAAGCCTGCCCAGGCGGAGAGTCGGGGCCGAGCGGCCCCGAGCTTCACTCGCCCTGGGGCTCGTCGGTCTCGGTGAGATGCGGCGCGATGTTGCGCGGATCCAGAGTACCTGCGAGCACCTCGCTGACCTGCTGCACGATGGGCATGTCGACGCCGCGCGAGCGGGCGAGGTCGAGGATGGGGGCGACCGACGCGAGACCCTCGGCCGTCTGGTTCATCTGCCGCACCACGTCGTCGAACCGATAGCCCTGGCCGAGCAGACGACCGGCCGTGTTGTTGCGCGACAGCGGCGACTGGCAGGTCGCGATGAGGTCGCCGAGCCCCGCCAGGCCCGCCAGTGTCTCGGGCTTCGCCCCGAACGAGACGGCGAAGCTCGTCATCTCGGCCAGACCACGCGTGATGATCGACGCCTTGGTGTTCTCGCCGTAGCCGACGCCGTCGACGATGCCGATGGCAACCGCGATGAGGTTCTTGAGAACGCCGCCGAACTCGGTTCCGATGACGTCGGTGTTGACGAACGAGCGGAAGTAGGGATTGGTCGCCGTCGCGGCCACGAGGGTCGCGGTCTCGAGGCTCTCGGACGACACGACGGCAGCCGTCGGCTGACGCTTGGCGATCTCGAGAGCAAGGTTGGGCCCGGATGCGACCGCGACGAGCGACGGATCGATACCGAGGGCCTCGATGATGACCTCGCTCATACGGAGCCCGGTGCCCTTCTCCACGCCTTTCATCAGGCTGACGACGGGCACCCCCTCGGGAATGAGGTCGCGGATCTCGGCGAGGTTCTGCCGCAACGTCTGGCTCGGCACCGAGACATAGATCTGCTCGGCCCGATCGAGCACGCTGGGGATCTTCGGCGACGCGGTGAGGGTGATGGGCAGGTTGATGCCGGGTAGGTAGTCGCTGTTGCGGTGCGTCTCGGTGATCTCGCGGGCGAGCTCGGGGCGTCGGGCCCAGAGCTGCACCTCGGCGCCTCCCTCGGCGAGCACCTTCGCGAACGTGGTGCCCCAGCTGCCGGCACCGAGCACGGCGACGCGACGCTCGAGCGAGGCCGCCTGGACGATCGAGATCGCCTCAGTCGTCACCGATCCCCGGTTGAGACGGTCGAGCCCGGCCTGCGGACCCGATGAATCCCTAGCTGTCGCGTTCAAAACGTCCGATCTCACTCTGGTTGTGGTGCGCGGGGTCGTAGCGGACGGACGGCGGCGTTCCGCCCCGGATCTCTGCCAGCAGCGACTCGATTCGTCGCATCACGAGCTCGGTCGCCTCGGCGACCTCGTGGCCGTCGACGTGCCTGCCACGGTAGGCCGAGAGATCGACCGGGTCGCCGAAAGCGAAGACGAGGCGTTTACGCGGGAAGACGCTGAAGCGGTTCGTGCTCGCCGGAAGGATCTCCTGGATCCCCCAGGATGCCGCCGGGATCAGGGGCACGCCGGCCTCGAGGGCCAAGCGCACCGCCCCGGCCTTACCCCGCATCGGCCAGAGGTCGGGTTCGCGAGTCAAGGATCCCTCGGGGTAGACGATCACGCCGGCTCCGGTGGCGAGAGTGGCCACGCCCGCTGCCACCGGGTCGGCGCCGCGGTGATGGCCCGATCGGACAACGGGAATCTGCGCGGTGTGCTTGAGGATCCAGCCGAGCACGGGTGCCTTGAAGAGCGATGCCTTGGCGAGGAACCGCGGGATGCGGCCGAGCCGCCACAGCACGAACGCGTTGGCCAGCGGATCGAAGTTGCTGTAGTGGTTCGGGGCGAGCACGAATGCCCCGGTCTCGGGCAACTTCTCGGCGCCGCGCACCTCGTAGCTCGACAGTGCGAGCAACGGCAGGTACGCGACGCGACCGGCGACCGCGAAGACCGCGTTGGGTTCGCGGCGCCGTTTTCGGCGGCGCGCCGACGAGGGCGGGAGCGGGGCGTCGGGATCGACGAGACCTTCTCCGGAGAGCGTGTCCACCATGCGGCGCGACGCCTAGCTATCCTGCGAAATCGAAATCGGCACCGAGCTTGCGCAGCTTCGCCACGAAGTGCTCGTATCCGCGCGCGATGATGCCGACGTTGGTGATCTTCGACTCACCCTCCGCCGTCAGAGCGGCGATGAGGTGACTGAAGCCGCCACGCAGGTCGGGCACGCGGATGTCGGCGCCATGAAGAGGGGTCGGACCGGTGATCACTGCCGCCTGCTCAAAGTCGCGGCGTGCGACACGGCGCTCCACGTCTTTCAGGCCGTCTTTGTGCACGACGATCTTCGCGCCCATGTCGTTGAGCGCCTCGGTGAACTGGAAGCGGTTCTCGTAGACGGTCTCGTGCACGATCGAGACGCCGTGCGCCTGAGTCAGCGCCACGACGAGCGGCTGCTGCCAGTCGGTCATGAAGCCGGGGTGCACGTCGGTCTCGATGACGACGGGCTTGAGCTCTCCGCCCGGGTGGTAGAAGCGGATTCCGTCTTCGTGCACGTCGAACTCGCCGCCGACCTTGCGGAAGACGTTGAGGAACGTCATGAGGTCTTGCTGCTTGGCACCCTCGACGAAGATGTCGCCCTTGGTCGCCAGCGCGGCAGCGGCCCAGGAGGCGGCCTCGTTGCGGTCGTTGATGGCCCGGTGCGTGTAGCCGCGGAGCGACTTGACGCCCTCGATGAAGATCACCCGGTTCGGCTCGACGTTGACGATCGCGCCCATCTTCTGGAGGATCGCGATGAGGTCCATGATCTCGGGCTCGATCGCGGCGTTGCGCAACTCGGTGACGCCCTCGGCGAGAACCGCGGTGAGCAGCACCTGCTCGGTGGCCCCGACGCTCGGGTAGGGCAGCTCGATGTCGGCGCCCTTGAGGCCGTTGGGTGCCGTGAGGTGGATGCCGTTGTACGACTTGTCGACGACGGCACCGAAGGCCCGGAGGGCGTCCATGTGGAAGTCGATCGGTCGGTCGCCGATGCGGCAGCCGCCGAGGTCGGGGATGAAGGCCTCGCCCAGGCGGTGCAGGAGCGGGCCGCAGAACAGGATCGGGATTCGGCTCGAGCCTGCATGGGCGTCGATCTCGGCGAAGTGCGCGGTCTCGACGTTCGAGGGGTCGAGGATCATCTCGCCTCGAGCGGGGTCGGTGATGCGAACGCCGTGGATCGACAGGAGGCCGCGGACGACGTTGACGTCGCTGATGTCGGGCACATCGCGGAGGATGCTCGGGGTGTCGCCGAGCAGCGAGGCCACCATGGCCTTCGTCGCGAGGTTCTTGGCCCCGCGCACCTCGATGCGTCCGATCAGCGGCTTGCCGCCGCGGATGACGATCTCGTCGGACTTCAAACCCACTCGGGCTCCTGCTGCTGCTGCATCCTGCACAAGGGAGTTCACTACTTCACCGGCAATGTCTTGGGCCGCCAGGTTGCGCGGCGTGATTCGAATTCTGTGATGGCCGCCTCGTCGCGAAGCGTCAGGGCGATGTCGTCGAGCCCTTCGAGGAGTCGCCACTTAGTGTAAGCATCGACTTCGAAGGAAACCGTGAGGCCGGGGCCCGTGGCGGTTCGCACGACGACCGTCTGCTCGGGCAGGTCGACCGTGATCTCGGGTGCCGACCCGGTGGCAGCAACCGACTCGTCGATGAGCGCCCAGATCTTCTCGATGTCGGGCTCGGCGACGACAGCGGCGAGAAGCCCCTGCTTGCCCGAGTTGCCGCGGAAGATATCACCGAAGCGAGGGCTCAGAACGACCTCGAAGCCGAAGTCGCGGAGCGCCCAGACGGCGTGCTCACGGCTCGAGCCGGTGCCGAAGTCGGGGCCGGCCACAAGCACCTTCGCACCCTGGAACTCGGGCTTGTTGAGCACGAATTCGGGGTCTTGCCGCCACCCGTGGAAGAGGGCGTCCTCGAACCCGGTCTTCGTGACCCGCTTGAGGAACACGGCCGGGATGATCTGGTCGGTGTCGACGTTGGAACGCTTGAGAGGCGCGGGCCGGCCCGACACGATGGTGGTCTTGTGCATCAGTTGGCTCCTTGCAGCTCGCCGGCGGCGGAACCCGTCGTCTGTCCGATCGAGAGATCCCACGGGCTCGAGAGTGTTCCGCGGATCGCGGTGGCCGCGGCGACGAGCGGCGACACCAGGTGGGTGCGCCCGCCCTTGCCCTGACGACCCTCGAAATTGCGGTTGGAGGTCGAGGCGCAGCGCTCCCCCGGTGCGAGCTGGTCGGGGTTCATGCCGAGACACATTGAGCAGCCGGCGAAGCGCCACTCGGCGCCGAAGTCGGTGAAGACCTTGTCGAGACCCTCCGCCTCGGCCTCGATGCGCACGCGCGCCGAGCCTGGAACGACCATGACGCGCACCCCCTCGGCCTTCTTCTGACCGCGGACGATCGAGGCGAAGGCACGCAGGTCTTCGATGCGGCTGTTGGTGCACGAGCCCATGAACACGGCATCGACAGCGATCTCTTTCATCGGCGTGCCGGCCTCGAGGGCCATGTACTCGAGGGCGCGCGACGCGGCCGCCTTCTCGTTCGGGTCGTCGATGACGGCAGGATCCGGCACGGCCTCGCTCAGCGACACGCCCTGGCCCGGGTTGGTGCCCCAGGTCACGAACGGCTCGAGGGTGTCGGCGTCGAGGAACACCTCGGCGTCGAAGACGGCGTCGTCGTCGGTTACGAGCGTGTTCCAGTACTCGACCGCGGCCGTCCAGTCGTCGCCCTCGGGGGCGTGTGCGCGACCCTCGAGGTAGTCGTAGGTGGTCTGGTCGGGAGCGACCATTCCGGCGCGGGCACCCGCTTCGATCGACATGTTGCAGATCGTCATGCGGCCCTCCATCGAGAGGGCGCGGATTGCGCTGCCGCGGTACTCGAGCACGTAGCCCTGGCCACCGCCAGTGCCGATCTTGGCGATCACCGCGAGGATGATGTCTTTCGCGGTGACGCCGGGGCGGAGCGTGCCCTCGACCGTGATGGCCATCGTCTTGAACGGCTTGAGCGGCAGCGTCTGAGTGGCGAGGACGTGCTCGACCTCGCTCGTGCCGATTCCGAACGCCATCGCTCCGAAGGCACCGTGGGTCGAGGTGTGCGAGTCTCCGCAGACGACGGTGATACCCGGCATCGTCAGGCCGAGCTGCGGCCCGACGACGTGCACGATGCCCTGCTCGGCATCGCCGAGCGAGTGCAGGCGCACGCCGAACTCCTCGGCGTTGTTGCGGAGCGTCTGGATCTGGGTGCGGCTCGTCAGGTCGGCGATCGGCCGATCGATAGCGAGGGTCGGCGTGTTGTGGTCTTCGGTCGCGATGGTGAGATCGAGCCGGCGCACGGGTCGATCGGCCTGGCGGAGGCCGTCGAACGCCTGGGGACTCGTGACCTCGTGAACGAGATGGAGGTCGATGTAGAGAAGGTCGGGAGCACCGTCGGTGCCTTCGACGACCACGTGGTCGTCCCATACTTTTTCTGCGAGCGTTCTACCCAAGGGTGTGCCCTCCATCATCGGTTATCGGATTGCCGAGTCTATCCGTGTTACGGCCGTGTTTCTGGGAGGGCCAACGCGGCGTCCCCCGGCATTCTTCCCCGCTCGGTAGCATGACGGGAATCGACGCGGGAGGCAGATCATGTCCGGCTGGACCCCTGCGCGACCGGAGCGGTCGGAGCCCGGCTGGAACGCCGGCCCGCAGCCTGTTCAGACGGCCGTGCCGACTCGCGAGACGGGCGAGGCGTTGCCGGGCGAGCCGCAGGATCCTGCGGTCCGTCGTCCACGCCGAAGTCTCTTCCGCAGGCTCTCGCCGCCCTGGCGGGTAGCCACGGTCTTCGCCGCCCTCGGCCTCGCCATCACCCTCGTCGCCGGGGTGGGCGCCGCTGTGACGCCGCAGTACGGAGACCTGCCTCCGCTCGGCGCCGCCCCGGTGGCCGACGTGCGGAGCGCTCCCGGGCCGAACGGCTGGTCGGTCGATCTCGCGCGGGAGGTCCTTCCCGGAGTGCCGGTGCGCTGTGTCTCGTTTCAGGCCTCATCCCCGGTCGGTCGATTCGTCGTGCTCACCGCCTCGAGCCCGCCCCTCGGCTCGTCGTCACGGTGCTCGGCGCAGACCGCATCGCAGATCTCGTCGACCGTGGCGCTCTTCGATCCGGCGCGGGGTCGCGTTCTCTGGAGCACCGATCTGGAACACGAGCTGGGCGCCGCCTCCGGCTCCGTCACTCTCGACCAGGAGGTGATCGTCGAGGAGGCCTCGCGCGTGGTCGTCCAGCTCAACGTCAACGGCCGCCCTACCCTCGTGACACTGTCGATGTCGAGCGGCGAGATGGTCGACATTCGCACGTTCGACCGGGGCCAGGTCGCCGGATGGATCGACGTGCAGGGCACCCTCCTGCTGT
This sequence comes from Frondihabitans sp. PhB161, assembly GCF_003814635.1. Lineage (NCBI taxonomy): Bacteria > Bacillati > Actinomycetota > Actinomycetes > Micrococcales > Microbacteriaceae > Frondihabitans > Frondihabitans sp. PhB161. Next base: position 203,499 of record NZ_RKQW01000004.1, on the reverse strand, counting down.
ACGGCACCACGACCGGCGACGCAGGAGACACCACCTGGAGCCTCGCCGACACGCGAGACCTCGGACACACCATCTGGACGGGGCGTTTACGCCAGTCGCAGAGCCCGATCCTGCTCCGCGGTGCGCTTTTCGTCACCATCGACCGGCAATCCGTCCGAATCGACGGCACCACGGGCAAGCAGTCCCCTCTCGGCAACGGGTCGGTCTTCCTCGGCACCGGCCCGTCGAGTCCGACCACCTACTTCGGCGTTCGCGTCGTCACGAGCGGTATCTCGATCACCGCCTGGGCCGCCTCGGGTAAGAAGCTGTGGACGCGAAACGGGTTCGGCGACATCTCAGGGCTCAGCCGGGGCTGCGTGCTCGCCACCCTTCCGGGGACCTCCACCATCACCTGCCTCGACCGTGACACCGGCGACATGCGCTGGACCCGCGACCTCGATTCGGAGGGATTCCCCGCTGCCATCGACGGACAGACGACCGACGATGTCGTCGTGACCCGCGACTTCGGCGGAGAAGCGAAAGCCGAAATACTCGACGGATCAACGGGGCGCACCAAGTTCGCCCTGGAACTGCTGCCGCAGACCCAGGTCCTGGCCGCGTCCCGCACGACGGGCTACCTGCAGTCGACGACCCTCACCGGAACGCCGACCGCGATCACCGCGTTCGACACCGAGACGGGTGAGATCCTCTGGCGGCGCAGCGACCTCGATGACGGCGACACCGAGATCTGGGGCGGCCACCTGGTGACGCTCGACTCTCGGGGGGTCGCCCGCGAGCTCGTCGACCAATCCGCCACCGTGCTGGGCGCGAACGACTAACGTTCACGCCGTTCCACCCCGTCGCGCAAGGAGGCTCGATGGCCGACATCGACCCGGCGCCCTGGTCGCCCGAGCGGCCGCCCTCGCAGGCGGAGGTCTGGCGAGCGGAGACCCGGCGAGGATCCGCGACCCCGGGCCTGGGCTCACGGCCGCAAGCGCACACCGCCTCCCCCGGATCCCCCACGCCGCGCCGGCCGTCGGCCGCTGCACGTTCGGCCCCGCGGCCCGGCCTGCTCGCGCGGCGGTGGTCGAGGGCGTCGTCGGCCCGTCGGATCCTCGTCGCCTATGTCGCTCTGGCCTCCGCCATCGCGGGGGTCGTCGGTTTCGGCGCAGCCCTCCAGCCGAACTACGGCTCGCTGTCACCGCTCGGAGGCATCGCGATCGACGACCTGCGGGCCGAGCCCTCCGCGTCGCTCTGGGCCCTCGACCTCGCCGCGACCCTGGCGCCCGGCGCGCCCGCCGAGTGCCTGCGATTCACGACGCTCGACGTCGGCCGGGGTCTGGTCGCCGTCCGGGCCGAATCGTCGCGATCGCTGGGCTTCGCCGACGACTCGGTGTGCTCGGTCGTGCCCGACGGCTTCCGGGCCCGCATCGCTCTGCTCGACACGGGTGACGGCACAGTCGACTGGGTGCACGACACCTCGAGCGACCTCGACGGGGGCGGCGGAGTCGCCATCACCTCCGCCTCGATCGTGCAGAAGGGCGAGCGACTGCTCGTCAACGCGGCTGACTCCGACTCGTCGGTTGTCGAATCGCTCTCGCTTCGCACGGGTGACGTCATGTCGTCGACAGGCAGCCAGCCGTGGAGCGCCGAGAACAGATTCGCCGCCGAGGGCGACGTCGTGGCCATCGGCCGGCGATCGGACGATGGTTTGACGTACGAGTACGAACTCCGAAATGCGTCCGACCTCGGCGAGGTGGTCTGGCGCGGTCAAGGAAATCCGACCGCGACGATGATCGCCCTCGACGACCGCCTGCTCCTCGGCGAGGAGGGCACGCGACAGATTCGCCTGTCGACGGGTCGGTCGTCCGCCTGGGGCAGCCCCATCAACACCTCCCTCGGCTACGCCTTCCGAGGCGGCATCGTCTACGCCCCACGGACCGCGGGCACCGGCGTCACGACGACCGCGGCAGGCGGCTTCTCGGCGATCTCCCGCGACGGCACGGTGCTCTGGACCTCCGATCTGACGCTTCGGGGATCGTTCTCACTGACGCGCTCCTGTCTGGCCGTGACGAACTTCCGGGGCGACCGTCTCAGTTGCCTCGACTATCGCACCGGGCGTGCGCTCTGGACTCGCGACGTCGGCTCCATCTCGTTCGCCGGCTCCGCGCCAGGACAGCGCTCCGACGACATCTACACCGTGTCGACCAGCGACACCCCTCAGGTCGTCGCGCTCGAGGGCGCGACCGGCCGCGAGCGGTATCGCGCCGACGTCTCGTCGGGCTCGTACGTCGTCGCGACCGGGCAGACGGTCGGCTACGTGCTGGCCTATGGAATCTCAGGATCCCGCACCACCATGATCGCCTTCGACCTGTCGAGCGGCCGCCGGCTCTGGAGCCGCGCCTCGCAGTTGCAGGTGTCGCTCTGGGGCGGGCACCCCGTCGACGTCGGCCTCGACGGGTTGGTGCGGCGGTTGGCGGACTGACTCCGTGCGTTCGCAGTTGGGGTGGGGTCCGGTGTCGGTGTCTGGTTCAGGGTCGGCGTCAGCTAAACCCTCACGACCGGCAGAAACCCTCGCCCTAGGAGCGCCTCGGAGGCCGCCCGCGAGGGTCTGTGCCGCCTGCGAGGGTTTTGCCTCATTCACTTCGCAAGCAAGTACCGGGTCGCGCGCCCTCTGCAGCGAAGCCGCCTCTTTAGCGTCGTGAAATAAGCACAGAGACGAAAATGGCCCTCCCGTAAGGGAGAGCCATTTTGGTCGTGACCCCAACCGGATTCGAACCGGTGTTACCGCCGTGAGAGGGCAGCGTACTAGGCCGCTATACGATGGGGCCGTTTTTGCGACTCGTCGAGTATGCCACAGGGCGGGAGTCGCCACAAATTGAGGCACTCTCGTGTCTGTGGCGTCGGATCTTGAGCGCTTTGCCGGGGTTCCCGAGCCGTCTCCGAGCGTACGCTGAACGCATGCGAGTCACGAAGTTCGAGCATTCCGCGCTGGCCATCGACGAGTCGGGGCAGACCCTCGTCATCGACCCCGGCGGGTTCACACGCCCTCTCGGTTCACTCACCTCCGTCGCCGCGATCGTGATCACGCACGAGCATCCCGATCACTGGACGGCCGCGCAGCTCGAGTCGCTCCTCGATTCGAACCCGGAGGCCCGCATCTTGGGCCCGCTGGAAGTGGCAACCGCTGCGGGCAAGGCCGGCTTCACGGTCGAGACGGTGGCCGACGGCGACACGGTCGAGGTCGGCCCCTTCACTTTGCGCTTCGCCGGAACCACACACGCCGTCATCCACTCGAGCCTTCCGACGATTGACAACACCGGTGTGCTCGTCAACGGCACGCTCTTCCACCCCGGCGACTCGTTCACGGTGCCGAAGTTCCCCGTCGCCGTGCTCGCGACCCCGGTGGGCGCGCCCTGGTTGAAGATCGGCGAGGCCATCGACTACGTGACGGCCGTTGCGCCTGGGTCGATCCTGCCCATTCACGAGGCCACCCTGTCGGACGTCGGATTTTCCATGCACGTCGACCGACTGAAGGCCGCCGTCGAGGGTGTCGGCGGATCGTCGACGGTCGTCGCAGCCGGCGAGTCGATCGAGCTGTAGCGGCGATCGTTCAGGCAACAACCACAACGAGATCGCACTTGCAGTCGGGAGGACCCGACCACAAGTGCGATCTCGGCATTGCGTCTCGGCTACCTAGGCGTCGAGGCGCGTCAGCCAGCCATGAGGGTCGGGACGACGGCCGTACTGGATGTCGGTGAGCTCGGCCCGAAGAGCCAGGGTGAGCGAATCGGGGCCGGCCACCGGCGACGTGATCGTGAAGCCCTCGCCCTTCAGCTCTCCGATGGGCACGACGACGGCTGCTGTGCCGCACGCAAACACCTCGACGATGTCGCCGGATTCGACGCCCTCTTTCCACTCGGCCAAGCTGACGCGGCGCCGCACGACCGTGAGCCCACGGTCTTCGGCGAGCTGCAGGATCGAGTCGCGGGTGATGCCCTCGAGGATCGAGTCGGATTGCGGCGTCACGAGAGTGCCGTCTTTGTAGACGAGCACGACGTTCATGCCGCCCAGCTCTTCGATGTAGGTCGTGTCGACCGAGTCGAGGAACAACACCTGCGAGCAGCCGTTCGCGTAGGCCTCTTCTTGCGGGAGGAGCGAGGCGGCGTAGTTGCCACCGGTCTTGGCGGCTCCGGTGCCCCCCTTGCCCGCTCGCGAGTAGTTGGTCGACAGCCAGATGGAGACGGGAGCCACACCGCCGGGGAAGTACGCGCCAGCGGGGCTCGCGATCACGTAGTAGCTCACTTTGTGAGCGGCGCGCACCCCGAGGAAGCTCTCGGTCGCGATCATGAAGGGCCGGAGGTACAGGCTCGTCTCCTCGGCGGAGGGCACCCAGTCTTTATCGATCTGGACTATCTGCTTCAGCGACTCGACGAAGTCGTCGACCGACAGCTGCGGCAGGGCGAGGCGAGCTGCCGAGCGCTGCAGGCGGCGGCCGTTGGCGTCGGGGCGGAACGTCCAGACCGAGCCGTCGGCATGACGGTAGGCCTTGATGCCCTCGAAGATCTCTTGGCCATAGTGGAGCACCGAGGCGGCCGGATCGAGCGACAGCGGGCCGTACGGAATCACCGCGGCGTCATGCCAGCCGTCTTCGGTGTTCCACTCGATCTGCACCATGTGGTCGGTGAAGAACTTGCCGAAACCGGGGTCGGAGAGCATGACCTCGCGCTCGGCGTCGGCGCGCGATGCCGCCGAGGGGGTCAGCTCGAAGTGGAGCGGGAAGGTATCGCTCGAGGGGGTTGTGGTGTTCGTAGACATTGTGGTTGCCACCTATCGGGATGAAGAAGTGAGGCTCACGGCGGCGGCGATTGCATCGCCGATCTCGGCCGTGGTGCGGGGTGACCCAGCAGTGCGGTCAGCAATGTCGCTCTCGACCGCCGCGGTGACTCGCGCCGACTCGGTTTCGAGACCGAGGTGGTCGAGCAGGAGTGCCGTCGAGAGGATCGCAGCCGTGGGATCGGCCTTCTGCTGACCGGCGATGTCGGGAGCGGAACCGTGCACCGGCTCGAACATGCTGGGGAAGGCGCCGTCGGGGTTGATGTTGCCCGAGGCTGCCAGGCCGATGCCGCCGCTGATCGCGCCGGCCAGATCGGTGAGAATGTCGCCGAAGAGGTTGTCTGTGACGATAACGTCGAACCTAGCAGGATCTGCAACGAGGTGGATCGTCGCAGCGTCGACGTGCTGGTAGTCGACTGCCACACCGGGGTATTCCGCGGAGACGGCATCGACGGTGCGCTGCCAGAGCGAACCCGAGAAGACGAGCACGTTGGTTTTGTGCACGAGAGTCAGCCGATGAGCCGGGCGCTTCTGTGCCAGCTCGAACGCATAGCGGACGACGCGCTCGACGCCGTAGGCCGTGTTGACGCTGACCTCGTTGGCGATCTCGTGGGGAGTGCCCGTGCGGAGTGACCCGCCGTTGCCGACGTACGGGCCCTCGGTGCCCTCACGGACGACGACGAAATCGACCTCGCCTGGCGTCGATAGCGGCGACGGCACGCCGGGGTAGACCTTGGTCGGACGCAGGTTGACGTAGTGGTCGAGCGCGAAGCGCAGCTTGAGCAGCAGCCCCCGCTCGATGATGCCGCCCTTGAGTGCGGGGTCGCGCGGATCTCCGCCGACGGCGCCCAGCAGGATGGCGTCGTGCCCTGCGATGGCGGCGAGATCGTCGTCGGTGAGGATGTCGCCGGTGGCCTTGAAGCGCGCCGCACCAAGGGAGAACTCGGTCACGTCGAACTCTGTCTCGCCTCCGAGAGTCGCGGCCCGAAGCACCTTGAGCGCCTCCGCGACGACCTCGGGACCGATGCCATCGCCCGGAATGCTTGCCAGACGGACCGTGCGACTCATGCGTTCTCCTGTCGGATCGACGCCGCGACTTCCGCGGCCGGGATCGGATTCCAGCTTACCGAGACGGCCGACACCCGAGGAGCGTTCTCCACAGGGTGCCGGCCGCGGTTCAGCAGGTCGAATGCAGCGTCAGAGGGTGACGTCGATCTCTTGCAGCACGTCGGCGTCGATTGCGCGACGGACCTTCTCCAGCAGCCCCTCGGGCGCCGGGCTGTCGATGGTGAGCACGCTCAGCGCGACTCCCCCGGGCGACGTCCGCGCGATCTGCATGCCGGCGATGTTGATGCTGGCCTCGCCGAATTCCTTGCCGTAGACCGCGACGATGCCGGGCCGGTCGGTGTAGAGCATCACGATGTGGTGGGCCGCGATGGGCACCTCGACGTCGTAGCCGTTGATCTCGACGATCTTCTCGACCTGCTTCGTGCCGGTCAGAGTGCCCGAAACCGAGATCTGGCGGCCGTCGGACAGCGCGCCGCGAATCGTGATGATGTTGCGGTACTCCTCCGAAACCGAGTCGGTGAGGAGGCGCACCGTCACGCCACGCTGCTCGGCGAGGATCGGCGCGTTGACGTAGCTCACGGTCTCTTGCACGGCATCGGAGAAGACCCCCTTGAGCGCAGCGAGCTTGTAGACGCTGACGTCGAACTCGGTGAGGTCGCCGTGCACCTCGACGTCGATCGAGGTCAGCGGGCTGTCGGCGAGGCCGGCGAAGACCTGGCCGAGCTTCTCGACCAGCGGGATGCCGGGGCGGACGTACTCGTCGATCACTCCCCCGGCGACGTTGACCGCGTCGGGCACGAGTTCACCGCCGAGAGCCAACCGAACGGAACGAGCGACCGAGACGCCGGCCTTCTCCTGCGCCTCGTCGGTGGAGGCGCCGAGGTGCGGCGTGACGATCACGTTGTCGAGGCCGAGTAGGTCGTGGTTCGTGGGTGGCTCCGAGACGAAGACGTCGAGGCCGGCTCCGGCGATGGTGTCAGTGGTGAGTGCCTCGTAGAGCGCCTCCTCGTCGATCAAGCCGCCGCGAGCCACGTTGACGATGAAGGCGGTCGGCTTCATCTTCGCGAGCTGCTCGGTCGAGATCATGCCGGTGGTCTCGGGCGTCTTGGGCATGTGGATCGTGATGAAGTCGCTGGTCTCGAGCAGTTCGTCGAGGGTCAGCAGGGTCACGCCCAGCTGCTGCGCGCGCGTCGGCGTGATGTAGGGGTCGAAGGCGACGACGTTCATGCCGAAGGCCTGGAGGCGAGCGGTGATGAGCGCACCGATGCGGCCGAGGCCGATGATGCCGACGGTCTTCTCGAACAGCTCGACACCGGTGTATTTCGAGCGCTTCCACTGCCCCTGGGCCAGAGCGCTGTGAGCGGCCGGGATGTGACGGGCCAGGCTCAGGATGTGCCCGACAGTCAGCTCGGCGGCCGAGATGATGTTCGACGTCGGAGCGTTGACCACCATGACGCCCGCGTTCGTCGCGGCCTTGATGTCGACGTTGTCGAGGCCGACCCCGGCGCGCGCGACGACCTGCAGGTTCGGGGCGGCGGCGATCGCCTCGGCATCGACCTTCGTGGCCGAGCGCACGAGGATCGCGTTCGCGTCCGACAGCGCCGAGAGCAGCGCGGGCCGATCGGTGCCGTCGACGGTGCGCACGTCGAAATCGGGCCCGAGGGCATCGACGGTGGCGGGTGACAGTTCTTCGGCAATCAGCACGATCGGCTTGGCCACGAGGAGTCCTAACGCTTGCGGGGTGGAAGTCGTTCCACCCTAGCCACGGGGCCACGAGGATCCGGGCCACCCGACCCCGGCACGACGCCATTCCTGGGAATCCGCAGTGCATGCCCAGCGTGGCCGGACCATATTCGCCACGGCCATTTCAAAGGGATCTCCGCCGTTCAATGCCGTGCACCTGTTCAGGCGAGCCGCGGGCTGCACGTCTCTTGGATCGCGACGATCGCTGTGGCCGGGGCGCCTCGGATCCTTACTTCTGGTGCGAGGCGCAGCATGGAGCTCCTGAATTCAGGAGGGAGGTGGGGTTTCTCCGGAGTTCAGGATCCGACCGGGAGGCGGGTCCTGCAGAGGCAACGTAAGAGGACGCTCAACCTGAATAGGGCACCAGCGCCCCTGAACTCAGGAAGCGCGCACCCGCGTTTAGCGCCAGTGCAACCTGATCTCAGGAGCGTCAGAGCACCGACGACGCCCGAAAGACGTAGCTCGTCAGGCTGACCGTCAGCGCGCAGACCCCGGCATACGCGACGACGAAGAACACGATCCGAGCCCGCAGGCCGCGACCCCGACCCAGCCACCACGCGGCACCCCACCCGAGCACCGGCAGGAGCAGGGTCGCGATGAGCGCGGGCCACGGCGTCGATTTGGCGAGCTCGCCGGCACCGTTCTGCGTGACGAACGACCGGTACTGGTCGAAGAGCGCCGGCACTTGGATCAGGTTGCCGACCGCCGCCCAGACGCTCCAGGCGAAGATCAGCGCGGTGACGGTGAACAGTATCGCCAAGCCGACGAAGCCGGGCGAGGCTTCTTCAGTGGGCTGGACTTCGAGAGCGTCGGTGTCTGTGGTGCTGCTCACAAGAGGTTTCCGATCACAAAGGGCCACGGAACGAGGATCACGACGGCCGCGATGAACGACAGAATTCTGGTGCGCGATCGAGTCGTCGGGACCAGCCACACGGTCGCGGCGAACCAGATGGCCGGTGCGGCGACGGCCAGCCAGGTGCCGATGCGCCACATCACCGCGGCGAGGGTGCTGTCGAACGACGGCTGGACGCTGCCGACACCGCGAAGCCAGGCCACCGTGTAGAGCAGCAGCAGGGCACCGAAGACTCCGTGTGCCACGAGCATGCCCGACGAGAGCACACCCTCGGGCAGTTCATCGTCGTCTTCTTCATCGTCGAATTCGTCATCGGGGGCACTGCTGTCACGAGAAGTCGCGGGGCCCTCGACGTAGCTCTTGTCGCTCGACGTGCCCCAGCTCAGCGCCTCGTCGTCGGAGTCGACCGGCTCGGACTCGACCGATTCGGAGCCCACCTGGTCGGGGCGGCTCATGCGGGAACCCTCGCCGCGACCCGGTCGGCCACCGCGTCGACGAGAGCGGGAAAGAGCGGATGGCCGGGGAACACGCCGGTCAGTGTCTCGGCGAGAAGCGGAGCACCGGCACCCGAGCGGAGCAGCGACTGCAGCTCTCGGCTTTCGACGTCGTCGGGCACGTCGAAGTCGAGCGCCGCGCGGACAGCGCGCACCAGTGCGTCGAACGGAAGCCCACGCTCGGCGAGCTGAGCCGCGGGCCCGACGAGCCGCTCGTGACGACTGACCTTGCTGAGGGGGTTGCGGCCGACACGCCCGGTCGTATCGGGCAGGTGCGGGTCGGCGATGCGCTCGAGGTTCCGATCGATGTACGCCTGCTGCTCGGCCGGATCGAGGCCGTACTTCGCGACGAGCAGCGTCTTCGTCTCGGACAGCACCGAGAGCACCTCGGAGTGCACGTCGGGCGCAGCCAGAGCCTCACGGATGCTGGCGATCCCGTGCGACCAGCCGTAGTAGGCGGCCGCAGCGTGAGCCGTGTTGACGGTGAAGAGCTTGCGTTCGATGAACGGCTCGAGGTCGTCGACCCAGGTGACGCCGTCGATCGTCGGGTGCTCGGCGTCACCGAACGCCCCCCGATCAACGATCCATTCGGCGAACGACTCGATGGTGACGTCGAGGCCCGGAGTCTGCTCGGGCACGATGCGGTCGATCTCGCAGTTCGCGAAAACCGCCCGCTCGCGGACGAGCTGCTCGCCGTGGTCGTGGACCCGACCAACGACGGCGGCGAGGGTGGACGAGGCGCCGATGGCGGTCTCGCAGGCGATCACGGTGAGCGGGGGCAGGTGCGCGGGGCGCTGGGCGAGACCGCGGGCGAGAAGCGATGCCAGGGAGGGCAGGATCCTCGGCCCCACGGAAGTCGTCACGATGTCGGCTGTTGAAATCTCGTGCACGACCGCGGCCTCGTCGAGCCGGTTGTCGATCGCGCGGTAACCGCTGACCGTGGTGGTGTTATCAGAGTCGCCGCCGATGGCGTGGACGTCGTACGACGGGGTCGAGTTGAGAGTGCGGACCAGTTCGGTGTTGACGTCAGCGAAGACGAGCTCGTACCCACTGGCCTGGAGGTACTGGCCGATGAATCCGCGGCCGATGTTTCCGGCGCCGAAGTGGACGGCTTTCTTGCTCACAACCATCCTTCGATCATCGCACGGGTGAGGCGCAGCGAAACGACACCGCCTTCGGCCGAAGATACCGGTGATCACCGGTGTCTCGGCCCGAAAGCGGTGTCGTTTCTGTCACAACTGACTGGGAAGGGACTAGCGCGCGGCTGAACCGTCGACGTAGTCGGAGTCTTGCTGCTTCCAGGCGAACAGGGCGCGGAGCTCCTGGCCGGTGGCCTCGATCGGGTGCTCCTCGCCCTTCTTGCGGAGCGACTTGAACTCGGGGGCACCGGCGTCTTGGTCGTCGATGAAGCGCTTCGCGAAGGCACCCGACTGGATGTCGGCGAGAACGGCCTTCATGTTGTCTTTCACGTCGGGCGTGATCACACGGGGGCCCGAGACGTAGTCGCCGTACTCGGCCGTGTCGGAGACCGACCAGCGCTGCTTGGCGAGGCCACCCTCCCAGATGAGGTCGACGATGAGCTTGAGTTCGTGCAGTACCTCGAAGTAGGCGATCTGCGGCTGGTAGCCCGCCTCGGTGAGGGTCTCGAAACCGTACTGGATGAGCTGCGAGGTGCCACCGCAGAGGACGGCCTGCTCGCCGAAGAGGTCGGTCTCGGTCTCTTCGGTGAAGGTGGTCTTGATGCCGCCGGCGCGAAGGCCGCCGATGCCCTTGGAGTACGACCAGGCGAGATCCCAGGCGGAACCGGTCGCGTCTTCTTCGACGGCGACGATCACGGGGACGCCGCGGCCGGCCTCGAACTCACGGCGGACGGTGTGACCCGGGCCCTTGGGGGCGACGAGAACGACGTCGATGCCCTCGGGAGCTTCGATGTAGCCGAAGCGGATGTTGAAGCCGTGGCCGAAGACGAGTGCGTTGCCGGCCTCGATGTTCGGTGCGATGTCGTCTTTGTAGACGTGGCGCTGCACCTGGTCGGGCGCGAGGATCACGATGACGTCGCCCCACTTGGACGCCGCGTCGGGAGTGAGCACCTGGAATCCGGCCTCTTCGGCCTTGGCGCGGCTCTTCGAGCCCTCCTTCAGACCGATGACGACCTCGACGCCGGAGTCGCGGAGGTTCAGCGCGTGCGCGTGACCCTGCGAGCCGTAGCCGATGACAGCGACCTTCTTGCCCTGGATGATCGAGAGGTCGGCATCTTTGTCGTAGACGATTTCAGTCACGTTCGTGGTTCTCCTTGTGTTGGGTGAAGCAGTTCTAGTTCGAGAAGATCTGGTCTGGTTCGAGAACAGCTGGGTACTGCTAGTTCTTGAACACGCGGTCGGTGATGCTCTTGGCACCGCGACCGATTGCGAGCAGGCCCGACTGCGATATCTCTTTGATCCCGTAGGGCTCGAGCACGCGGAGCAGAGCCGTCGTTTTGCCGGTGTCGCCAGTGACCTCGATCACGAGGGCATCGGTCGACACGTCGACCACGCTGGCGCGGAAGAGGTTGACGGCCTCGAGCACCTGGGAGCGAGAGTTGTTGTCGACGCGCACTTTGATCAGCATGTGCTCGCGCTGAACCGACTGCGAGTAGTCGAGCTCGACGATCTTGATGACGTTGATCAGCTTGTTGAGCTGCTTCGTGACCTGCTCGAGCGGGAGCTCCTCGACGTCGACGACGACCGTGATACGGCTGAGGCCGGGGATCTCGCTCTTGCCGACGGCGAGGCTCTCGATGTTGAAGCCGCGACGGGCGAACAGCCCCGCGACACGGGTCAGCAGACCCGGCTTGTCTTCGACGAGCAGCGAAAGGACGTGGCTCATGCGTGCTCTCCTGTCATGTCGCCGTCGCGGGTGGTGTCGGACGCACTGGTGCCCGGCGCCTCGTCGTCCCACTCGGGGGCGAGTTCGCGCGCGTGCTGGATCTCGGAGTTGGAGACGCCCTGCGGAACCATCGGCCAGACCATGGCGTCGCGGCTCACGACGAAGTCGATCACGACCGGGCGGTCGTTGGTGGCGAGAGCGAGCTGGATGGCCGCGTCGATCTCGTCTTCGCGGGTGACCCGGATGCCGAGCGCACCGTAGGCGTCGGCCAGCTTGACGAAGTCGGGGACCATCCTGGTCTCGTGGCCGGTGTTCAGGTCGGTGAACGAGTGGCGGCCCTCATAGAAGAGCGTCTGCCACTGCCGCACCATGCCGAGCGACGAGTTGTTGATGATCGCGACCTTGATCGGGATGTCGTTGATGACGCAGGTGGCTAGCTCCTGGTTGGTCATCTGGAAGCAGCCGTCGCCGTCGATCGCCCAGACGACGCGGTCGGGCTGGCTGACCTTGGCGCCCATCGCGGCGGGCACCGAGTAGCCCATCGTGCCGGCGCCGCCCGAGTTGAGCCAGGCGTGCGGGCGCTCGTACTCGATGAACTGGGCGGCCCACATCTGGTGCTGACCGACCCCCGAGGCGTAGACAGCCTCGGGGCCCGAGAGCTGACCGATGCGCTGGATGACCTTCTGCGGAGAGAGGAGTCCGTCGTCGGGCTCGGTGTAGCCCAGCGGGAACTGCTCGCGAAGCGAGTTGAGGCGCGTCCACCATGCGGAGATGTCGGGCTGACCGCCCGAGGTCGCGTCGGCGAAGGCCGCCGTGAGGTCGATGATGACCTCGCGGGCGTCGCCCACGATCGGCACGTCGGCGATGCGGATCTTCGAGATCTCGGCGGGGTCGATGTCGACGTGGACGACCTTGGCGTTCGGCGCGAACAGGTCGGCCTTGCCGGTTACTCGGTCGTCGAACCGCGCACCCAGAGCCACGATCAGATCGCTCTCCTGGAGACCGAGGACGGCGGGCACGGTGCCGTGCATTCCGGGCATGCCGAGGTGCTGCTGGTGGGTGTCGGGGAAAGCTCCCCGCGCCATGAGGGTCGTGACGACGGGAGCGCCGGTGGCCTCGACGAGCGTCTTGAGCTCGGCGGACGCACCGGAGCGGATCACTCCTCCCCCGACGTAGAAGACCGGCTGCTTGGCCTCGGCCAGCATCTGGGCGGCCGCCGTGATCTGCTTGCCGTGCGCCTTCGTGATCGGGCGGTAGCCGGGCAGGTCGACCGACTCGGGCCAGACGAACGGTGCCTTCAGCTGCTGGGCGTCTTTGGTGATGTCGACGAGCACCGGGCCGGGACGGCCGGTCGAGGCGATCTGGTACGCGGCCGCGAGGGTCGCCGGGATGTCTTCCGGCTTGGTCACGAGGAACGAGTGCTTCGTGATCGGCATCGTGATGCCCACGATGTCGGCCTCCTGGAAGGCGTCCGTTCCCATCAGGGTCGAGAACACCTGGCCGGTGATGGCGAGGAGCGGCACAGAGTCCATGTAGGCGTTGGCGATCGCCGTCACCAGGTTCGTCGCACCGGGGCCGGAGGTCGCGATCGCGACGCCCACCCGACCGGAGGCCGAGGCGTAGCCCTCGGCGGCGTGGCCGGCGCCCTGTTCGTGGCGCACGAGGATGTGTCGGATCGTCGTCGAGGCCATCAGCTCGTCGTAGAACGGGATGATCGCCCCACCGGGCAGACCGAAGACGTCGGTGACGCCGAGCTTCTCGAGCGAGCGGAGGATCGCGCCCGAACCGGTCAGGATCTCGGGGCCGGCCGGACGCGTGCGCGCCGGGGCCGTGGGCAGGGGGCTGATTTCTGGAGGCATCGGTGCCGATTCCTTGGGAGCTGGTGATTGACGAGAGGCTGCCCGCCCGGGCAGTGTCAGGCGACGACGGGGCGTCAGTAGGTGACGGCGCCCTCTGCTGCGGATCTCACCTGGCGTGCGTACTTGGCGAGGACCCCCCGGGTATACACGGGAGGCAGAGGTGCCCAGCCGTCACGGCGGGCTTCTAGCTCTGCTGCATCGACGAGTAGGTCGAGCGAACGAGCTGCGATATCGACCCGAATCAGATCACCATCGCGCACGAATGCGATCGGACCGGAGTCGACCGCTTCGGGTGCTATGTGGCCGATGCACAGGCCGGTTGTGCCGCCTGAGAATCGTCCGTCCGTCAACAGTAGTACATCTTTGCCGAGCCCAGCGCCCTTGATCGCGGCCGTGATGGCGAGCATCTCGCGCATGCCGGGGCCGCCCTTCGGACCCTCATAGCGGATGATCACCACGTCGCCCTTGGCGATACGCCCCTCGGTGAGGGCGTCCATCGCGGCACGCTCCCGCTCGAAGACCCGAGCTGGGCCCTCGAACACCTCGGCGTCGAACCCGGCGGTCTTGACGACGGCGCCCTCGGGAGCCAAGGATCCGCTGAGCACCGTGAGTCCGCCGGTCGGGTGGATCGGGTTGTCGAGGGTGCGGAGCACCTCGCCGTCGAGCGGCTTCGGCTTGATGTCGGCCAGGTTCTCGGCCACGGTCTTGCCGGTGACGGTGAGGCAGTCGCCGTGCAGCAGACCGGCGTCGAGCAGTGCCTTCATGACGACGGGCACGCCACCGTGGCGGTCGACGTCGTTCATGACGTACTTGCCGAAGGGCTTGAGGTCACCGATGTGAGGCACCTTGTCGCCGATGCGGTTGAAGTCGTCGATGGTCAGCTCGACCTCGGCCTCGTAGGCGATCGCGAGCAGGTGGAGAACGACGTTGGTCGAGCCGCCGAATGCCATGGCAACGGCGATCGCGTTCTCGAAGGCGTCTTTGGTGAGGATGTCGCGCGCCGTGATGCCCTTCTTGAGCATGTTGACGACGGCCTCGCCCGAGCGGTGGGCGAAGTAGTCGCGGCGACGATCGGCGGAGGGCGGCGAAGCGGATCCTGGAAGCGACATACCGAGGGCTTCGGCGACCGAGGCCATCGTGTTGGCCGTGTACATGCCGCCGCAGGCGCCCTCGCCCGGGGCGATCGCGCACTCGATGGCGTAGAGGTCTTCCTCCGAGATGGTGCCGGCCTTCGCCGCGCCCACCGCCTCGAACGAGTCGATGATCGTCACGTCTTTCTCGGTGCCGTCGCTCAGCTTGACCCAGCCGGGGGCGATCGATCCGGCGTAGAGGAACACGCTGGCGAGGTCGAGACGCGCCGCAGCCATGAGCATGCCGGGGAGCGACTTGTCGCAGCCGGCGAGCATGACCGATCCGTCGAGACGCTCGGCCATCATCACGGTCTCGACGCTGTCGGCGATGACCTCGCGAGAGACGAGCGAGAAGTGCATGCCCTCGTGGCCCATGGCGATGCCGTCCGAGACGGAGATCGTGCCGAACTGCAGCGGGTAGCCGCCGCCCGAGTGGACACCCTCTTTGGCACCCTGGGCGAGACGGTTCAGCGAGAGGTTGCAGGGCGTGATCTCGTTCCACGACGACGCGATGCCGATCTGCGGTTTTTCCCAGTCGGCGTCGCCCATTCCGACCGCGCGGAGCATTCCGCGCGACGTGGTGGCTTCGATGCCGTCGGTGACGTCTCTGCTGCGGGGCTTGATGTCGATAGGGGCCGCGTCGGTAGGGACCGCGTCGATGGCTGCCGCGTCGGTAGCTGCCGCGTCGACGCCGTCGTCAGAAGCCCTGGCCGTGAAGTTCTCAGACATGTCGCTCAGTTTAGGGCTTCGTCGAGGGCGCACCGGACCGGACGACGATGGCGCCTGAACTCGTGTCGAGGGTGACGTGGGTGCTCGCCTGCGGCGTGGCCGAGAGGTCGACGGACTCCGGCGATTTCTGCCCGGCGGGGAACGGCGAGACCCCGAGGATCCCGGCGGAAATGTTCCACCGCGCAGAGATCGAGGCGCCACCGGCCGTGACCAGATCGAGGCGCACGCCCGTCGCCGCAGCCTGGGCCCGCGGCGTGCACGAGCTGGCTCCGCGCGTGGATCCGACGCTCAAGACGAGGCAGTACGACCGATCGGTGCCCCGGGCGACCCAGATGCCGGCCCCACCGTCGGACTGCCCCCACTGCGCCAAGACGCGCCGCGTGCTCGACGCGTCGATGCGAGGCAGGGTCACGTCGGGGATGTCGCCTTTCGTCTGCACCTGGTCGAAGTACTCGTCTCCGAGCGTTTCGGCGACGGCACCGTCGGCCGCGCTCGCCCGCTGAACGGCGCTCGACACGGGGGTGCCCGGACTGTCGCCGGTGCTCGCGGCACGGATGGACTGCGACACGCCGGCCCCGATCAGGGCGGCGGCGATCACGGCCACCACTCCCCCGGCCAGCCAGGCGCGAGCGGGGCGGGCGCGAGGCTCGTGTTGCCCTCCGGCGTCGCCTTCGGCGGGGGCGAGCGCAGGATCCTGGGCTGCCCGCTTCGTCACGGACGTGCCGCCGAGCAGACGGTTCAGCTCCGCGACATCGGCCGGGTCGGGCGTCGCTCGGCCGTAGACCCGGCGCTCAAGATCACGACGACGATCGTCCATGGGTCGATTGTGCGCTTTTGCGGGCTGTTCCGGCACTTCACGACTACATCACGCGCCGACGCGCTGACCTGCTCGGTAAGAGGCGATAAAATACCGCCCGCGAGAGGGCAGTGGGCCTGCCACAGTGCGAGAGTGGCCGAATGGGGCCCTGGGGCCGTCGAAGACCCCCACTTCGGCACTCTCGACACGGGAGACGTTGCCGCCCGGAGAGCAGACCGCCGACAGCCAACGCTGGACGCCCTCCGGCGGCCGGCGAGGCGGGCGGAGGCTAGGAGCGGCCCAGATGCGCGCGCAGCTCGGCGAGATCGGCCAGCACGTGAGCGACAGCGGCCGGATCGGCTACCCGGTAGCCCGCCGCCGTCTCGCCGGGGCCGCACTTGAGGCCGAAGTCGGTGGCCGTCAGAGCGCGGAATCCGTCTTCGTCGGTCACGTCGTCGCCCGCGAAGAAGATCGCCGTTGCACCCGTCATTTCGCGGAGTCGATCGAGGCCGTCGCCCTTGGAGGCACTGCGGACCGCGAATTCGAGCACGTTCTTGCCCGCCCGCTCGGTGGCTCCTGCGGCCGTCTCGGCGACGCGACGCCGAGCCTCTCGCTCGACGGTGGCAGTGACCTCGGCGTCGGCGAGCCGGGTGTGCAAAGCGAACCCGGCGGGCTTCTCTTCGACATGGACCTCGTCGAAGGGAGCGGCGACCTCGGTCAGGATCGTCTGCAGCTCGGCTCGGAGCGCCTGCTCGTCGTCGTCGAGCCCGACCTCGGCATCGCCGTCGATGCGGTACTCCACCCCGTGCGAGCCCACCAGCAAGATCGAGTCGGGCGCCTCCGAGACCTCGATCAGGCTGTCGAGGGCACGACCGGAGACGAGCGCGACGTGCGTCTCGGGCAGTCCGGACAGTCGCAACATGGCCTCGTGCGCCTCGGGAAGAGCACGCGCGTGGAGCGGCGCATCGACCTCGGGGGCAAGGGTGCCGTCGAAGTCGAGCGCGACCAGGAGGCGCGGGGCCGTCGCGAGAATGCCGAGGGCGTCAGCGAAAGCGGTGTCGGACGATTCGGCCGGGGTCGAGCCGACGTTCGGCGTCACGGCGCTCATGCTGCAGGCTCCGACGAGGCCGAGCCGTCGGTCGATGCGGCGTCGTTCGACGCCACCTCGGACCCCTTCGGTGGAGCGGCGACGCGATGGCCGGGCCGCACATCGGCCAGCGCCTCCAAGAACTTCGCCGACCAGGCCGCGACGTCGTTGTCGAGCACACGGCGGCGGAGGGCGCGCATACGCGTGACCCGGTCGCGCTTCGGCATCTCGATGGCGCGCATGATCGTGTTCTTGAGGCCGCCGATGTCGTGCGGGTTGATCAGCAACGCACTTCGCAGCTCGTCGGCCGCACCGGCGAACTCGCTCAAGATGAGGACGCCGTCGTTGTCGTGGCGCACAGCCACGTACTCCTTGGCGACGAGGTTCATACCGTCGCGAAGGGCCGTGACGAGCATGATGTCGGCCGCGAGATAGAGCGCGACCATCTCTTCGCGCGGGTAGCCGTGGTGGTGGTAGCTGATGGCGGTGTGGCTCATCGTCGCGAAGTCGCCGTTGATGCGCCCCACGGTCAGCTCGATCTCGTCGCGGAGCTCCATGTAAGCGGCCACCCGCTCACGGCTCGGTGAGGCCACCTGCACGAGGGTGGCGTCTTCGACATCCAGACGGCCGTCGTGGAGGAGCTCGCCGAACGCCTTCATACGGTGGCGGATGCCCTTGGTGTAGTCGAGGCGGTCGACGCCCAGGATCACCGTCTTGGGGTTGCCGAGACCCTCACGGATCTCCCGCGCCCGAGCCTGGATATCGGGGCGCCGCGACAGCGCCTCGTAGCCCGCGGAGTCGATCGAGATCGGGAACTGCTTGGCCAGCACCCGGCGCACCTTCTTGCCGCGTCGCTCGAGCGGGGCCGACTCGTCGTCGACCGGCACGTCGATGTAGGGGCGGGTGGTCGCGTAGCCGAGGAGGTGACGAACCGACCGGGAGAAGTTCGAGGCGTCGTCGGCGCGCTGGAACCCGATCACGTCGGCCCCGAGCAGGCCGGTCAGGATCGCCTCGCGCCAGGGCAGCTGCGAGAAGATGCCGAGGGGAGGGAACGGGATGTGGTTGAAGAAGCCGATCGTCAGATCGGGGCGCAGTTCGCGGAGGTACTGCGGCACGAGCTGGAGCTGGTAATCCTGCACCCAGACGACACCACCCTGCTCGGCGACCTCGGCGGCACGCTGGGCGAAGCGTCGGTTGACCTTGACGTACGACTCCCACCAGACGCGGTGGTAGGTCGGCGCCGAGATGACGTCGTGGTAGAGCGGCCAGAGGGTGTCGTTGCTGAATCCCTCGTAGTAGCGCTCGACCTCTTCGGCGCTGAGAGGCACCGGCACGACGTTGATGCCGTCGTTCTCGAAAGGCTCGAACTCGAGGTCGGGCTTGCCGGCCCAGCCGATCCAGGCGCCGTCGTTGACGCGCATGACGGGCTCCAGCGCGGTGACGAGCCCGCCCGGAGAGTGCTCCCACTTCACGTCGCCGTTCTCGCCGATGGTGTGGTCGACGGGAAGGCGGTTCGAGACGACGACGAAACCGTAGGTCTCGCCGGTGGTCGGCTCAGTGGCGGGGTGTTCGGCCTGGTCAGACATGGTGAAGAGGTGCTCCGCTCGATCTCTCGGGGGCTTCGCCCCGGGCGCTCAAAGGCTATCAGCGGGTCGAACCGGTCGGTTGAGCGTCGTTGCGATGCTGGGCTCGGCGTCGTCGCGGCGCCAATTTGAGAGTGCATGGGGTGGGCCGCCTCACCCGTGACTGCCGCACGGAGGTGCGGCGCGCGGATCGCTCGCAAATTCGCGCAGAATCCGACGGGCCGGGCCCCGCAGGACCCTGCACGGGCGAGCGCAGGATCCGACGGGCCGAGCCCCGCAGGCTACGAGAGCAGGTCGAGGGTCGCGTCGGCGGCTCGGGCCAGCGCGACCCCGTAGCTCCGGCCGTGCCCGGCCGCGTGCACCGCGAGCGGGTGCAGCTGGTGCAGCGGCACCCGCTCCTGCCAGCCCGCACGAAGCGGCGCGGCAGCGTCGTACGCCGCGAGGAGGTCGTCGAGGAACGGGCACCCGAAGAGCGCGAGCATCGCCAGATCGGTCTCACGGTGGCCTCCGTGCGCCGCAGGATCGATGAGGACGACGCCGCCGGCCGAGAAGAGCACGTTGCCGGCCCAGAGGTCGCCGTGGAGCCTCGACGGCGCGTCGCCATCGTCAAACGCTCCGTGTGAGATCGCGTCGCAGGTGTCTCGGATCCTGCGTTCTTCGGTCTCGGTGACGGTTCCGGCTTTGACGGCGATTTCGACGTACGGCAGGATGCGCTGCTGCGCGTAGAAGACGCCCCAGGTGGGCTTCGGGTCGGTTCGCATCGGGCGGCTGCCGATAAAGGTGGGGCCGCTCCAGCCGGTGGGCGGTGCGCCGAAGGCGGCGGCTCCGGCGGCGTGCGTGACGGCGAGTGCGGCGCCGAAGGCGCGCGCCGCGTCGACAGTGGGCCGCGCCTCGTGGATCTCTTCGAGGGCGATGCGCCCTGGTGCGACCTCGTCGACGCCCGCGACGCGCGCTCCCCCGTCGGCGGTGGTTTCGCCGAGCCACGCGAGCCCCGCCGCTTCGGCCTCGAAGAAGCCGTCGGGTGCGTCGGGCCGGGTCTTGATAAAGCTCATCGCTTCAGTCTGCCCCGCGTCAGTGCCCGAACGCCGCCCGGATGGCGGTGAAGGCGCAGAGGCCGGGGAGATGCCTGACCCGAGGAGTGCGTCCTGCACATCGTCAATTTGAGAGCGATCGGCGGCGGCGTCCTCACCCGTTACTGCCGTGCAGGGGTGCGTCGACAGGATCGCTCGCAAATTCGCACTGGAGCGCCGGGCTACGATCTCGGAATGCACCGCACCCGCGCCTACCGCGCCGGCGAACTCGTCGGCGAAGACTTCGCCATCGACGACGTCAGCGACTACCTCGAATCCGATGACTGCATGATCTGGGTCGACTTCGTGAATCCGACGAAAGCCGACATCGACAAGGTCGGCGACGAGATGAACCTGCACGAGCTCGCGATCGAGGACGCCCTCGAGCCCAGCCAGCGACCGAAGCTCGACCGGTACGAGAACTTCCTGTTCGCGGTGATGTACAACGTCGCCTTCGATCAGGACTCGGGCACCATGGCGACGCACGAGGTCAAGGCGTTCATCACCAAGAGGGCGATGGTCACGATCCACGACGAGGGATTCGACGCAACGCAGCTGATGAGGACCTGGGACGACAACAAGGATCTCTCGTCGAAAGGCGTGGCCTTTCTCGTCTGGGGGCTCCTCGACCGCATCGTCGACAACCAGTACGACACGGCCGACGCCCTCGACGACGCGATCGACGGGCTCGAGGAGAACCTCTTCGACATCAAGCAGCAGACGATGGAGATCCAGCGCAGGTCGTTCGCCCTGCGCAAGAGCCTCGTGACGCTCCGCCGCGTCGTGAACCCGATGCGCGAGATCCTGAACACCCTGCTGCGTCGCGACGACACCAAGTTCGCCCCCGACATGGGTCCGTACTTCCAAGACGTGTACGACCACGTGCTGCGGGTGATTGAGCAGACCGACAGCCTGCGTGACCTCGTGTCGACGATCCTCGACACGAACCTCAGCATCCAGAGCAATCGCATGAACCTGGTGATGAAGAAGGTGACGAGCTGGGCCGCGATCATCGCGGTGCCCACGGCCATCACGGGGTACTTCGGCCAGAACGTGCCCTTCCCCGGTTTCGGGCACGAGGGCGGCGTGATCTTCTCCAGCATCGCTATCGTCGCGGTCTCGTTGACGCTGTATGCCTCCTTCAAGCGGCGAGACTGGCTGTAACAAGCCACGTAGCGTTCACTGATACGCCACATGCACGATCTACCGTGGCGCCATGATTCGCGTCGGCATGAGCACCTCCTGCGCCTTCCCCCTCGGCCTCGCCGAAGCCTTCTCGCTGTCGCGCGAGGTCGGATTCGACGGCGTCGAGATCATGGTCACGAACGATCCGGCGACGCACCGCGCGTCTCGGATCCTCGAGCTCTCGCGCGAGACGGGGCAACCGGTCCTCTCGATCCATGCACCCGTGCTGCTGCTCACGCACTTCGTGTGGGGCCGCGACCAGCGAGTCAAGCTCGAGCGGTCAGCCGAACTCGCCCGCGAAGTGGGTGCGTCGACGGTCGTCGTGCACCCGCCGTTCCGCTGGCAGCAGAGCTACGCCGAGGAGTTCCTCGACGTCGTGCGAGCGGTGGCCTGCCGCTACGAAGTCACCGTCGCCGTCGAGAACATGTTCCCGTGGAAGATCGCGGGTCGGTCGATGAAGATGTACGCGCCTGGCTGGGATCCGAGCCTGATGGACTGCGACGCCGCCACCCTCGACTTCTCGCACGCCTCGCTGTCGGGCCGCGACTCACTCGAGCTGGCCCGGGCCCTCGACGGGCGGCTCCGCCACGTGCATCTCTGCGACGGCTCGCGCGTCTCGGACGATGGCGGCATCTTCGACGAGCACCTCGTACCCGGCCGCGGCAAAGAGCCGGTCGCCGCAGTGCTCCGCGAGTTGGCGGCGCGCGACTGGTCGGGATCCATCATCGCCGAGGTAAACACCAAGAAGGCAGGATCCGACACGGTCCGGCTTGCACTGCTCCGCGAGACGCTGGCATTCGCTCGCGTGGCGCTGCAGGAAGGCCGCGCGGCTGCCGCCCCGCGCGTCGAGCTCGCCCGCTAGTCGCGCCTTCTTTTCGGGCCCTGGCGAGTGCACGAAAACGGCCCCCGAACCGTAGTTCGGGGGCCGTTTCTGCACTTTCGGCGACTCAGCGCCGTCGTGCCATTCGGGCTACTTGACGGTCACCGACAGCGTGGAGCTGGTGCTGGAGGCGATCTTGGGCGTCGCCGAGAAGACGACGTGCAGCTTGTGCGTGCCCTTCTTCAGCGAGACCGTTGCCGACCCGGTGCCGGACGCGATCGTGACCTTCTTGATCGACGTCGTGCCGTCCTTGATCGTGGCGGTGCCGCCGACCGTGAGGCCGGACGCCTTGACCGAGACGGTGACCTTCTTGGCCCAGTACTTCAGGGTCGTGGTCGAGGGAGCTTTGGTGACCGTGACCGCCGTGCTCTTCGACGCCGAGTCGGATCCTGAGTATTCCGAGTCGTTCGCGAACGACGCCGTGATGGCGTGGCTGCCGATCGCGAAGGTCTTCGGGAGCGTGAGGCTGGCCTTGCCGTTTGTCGCGGTCGCCGTGCCGAGCTTCGTGGTGCCCTCAAAGAAGGTGACCTCGCCGCCCTGCGTGCCGATTCCGCCCGAGACGGTCGCGGTGACAGTCACCGGCGAAGCCGAGCCGTAGGCCTGCGACGACTTCGAGACGCTCACCGTGGTGGTGGTCGTCGGAAGCGCCCCGAGAAGCGTGAAGCTGTCGACGAGCGAACCGATCGCGGCCGGGTCGGCGGTGGCCGTCGGCTGAAGCGTGACGCCGCAGCTCGAGACCTTGCCGTTGACGACGGCCGAGTTCGGAGCGGAGCAGTCACCGGCCCGGACGGTGTCGACCTTGAGCTTCGAATCGGTGACCGACACCTTCGTGTAGGTGCGGACGTGCTCCTGGTTCTCGACCGAGTTAGCCCAGTGGCGCTTGCCGGTGGGGTCGAGCGGGTCGGCCCCGTAGCCGCCCTGCGTGGCGTCGGGCGTGGTGAGGTCGTAGTACTTCGAGCCGGAGGCCGAGTTGGCGGTCACGTAGATGACTCCGCCGGGGCCGGCGAAGACCTCGGGGGCTGCGGGCTGCTCGGCCTTGTTCGCCTTCTTGCCGTTCTTGATGGCGTAGCTGCGCGAGTAGCTGTGGTCGTGGCCCTGGAGCACGACGTCGACGCCGAGATCCGAGAAGGCCTTCGTGAAGTCGAAACGACGCTGCTGGTTGTCGGTGTCGTTCGCGTGGTCGGCCGGCGAGTAGATCGAGTGGTGGTAGACGAGCGCGGTCCACTTCGCGTCGTCGCCGTAGCGGTTGATGACGTCGCGGACGTAGCTCACGTGCTGAGCGTCGGAGCCGCCCGAGTAGGCGTTCGAGTTGATGTCGATGAACAGGACGCCCTTGTACATGTACCAGTAGTCGCCGCCCGAGGTCGTCGTCGTCGCGCCGCCCGGGTAGAAGTCCGGCACCTTGAGCGAGTTCGGCACCTTGTTGTGCTGCTCGTACGACTTGCCGCCCACGTCGTGGTTGCCGATCGTCGAAGCCCAGGGGTACTGCTTCAGGATGGACGAGCTGTCGGCGAAGGCGCCCCACTCGTACTCGTTGTTGGCGTGCTCGATCTGGTCGCCGCCCGAGACGAGGAGCTCGGCGTTCGGCGTGTTCGTGGTGGCGTAGTTGAGCGTCGCAGCCCAGCCGGCGCCGTCGTCGTCGGTGAAGCCCGACGAGCCGATCTGCGGGTCGCCGAAGAACAGGAAGTCGAAGTCACCCGAGAAGCTCTTCGTCGTGAACGTGTACGACGTCGACCAGGCGCTGCCGTCCGCCGCGCCGACGCGGTAGGTGTAGCTGGTGTTCGGCTGCAGGTCGGAGATCGTCGCGTGCGCGTTGATGTAGCCCGACTCCGCGGTGATGCCGGGGATCGACTTCGTGTTCGAGTCGGTGGTGCTCGTGTCGGCAGCCGTGTTCAGCGCCTTGCTGGCGGCGATGGTCTGCGCGGCCGGAGTGAAGGCGCCGCCGGTCATCTCGCTGGTCTTCTGAATCACGAGCGACTGGTCGACGTTCGTCGGGAAGTACCAGGAGGCGATGCGCTGGCTCTCAGTTGCGCCGACGCCGAGCAGAATGTGGATCGGCGCGCCAGTGGCCGAGATGTTGCTGGTGGGGGTGTTCGTGGCGGCTTCCGCCTGGCTGGTGCCGATGAAGGAGGCGCCGGCGAGCAGCGCTGCCCCGAGGAACACCCCGCCGACACGGAGTGAGGTCGATCTGCGCCGGCTGTCGGCGACTGTGGTGAAGCTCATGCGTATGGTCCGTTTCTCGTGATCAGAGGAGGTCATGCACGAAAGACTTTGCCGAAGCCGCACAAACGATAAGTAAACGCTGAATGGCCTTCTTGCACGGAACGCAGGATCCGGCCCGGCCGACCTCAGCCCGCGGCCACTCTCTCGACGAACCAGATCATCCCCATCACGAACACCCCCGCCGTGACGATGCCGGTCACGACGAGTGACGCCCGGTGTGCCCGCTTGCGGAGCACCGACAGGGGCGGGAACACGAGGACGATGATCGCCAGCTGGACCGCCTCGATTCCGACGTTGAAGATCAGCAGCGAGATCAGCAACTGCCCCGAGAACGCCTCGTGGATGCCCAGGGCTCCCGCGAAGCCGAGCCCGTGGATGAGGCCGAATCCGAACACGACCGCGAGTCGGGCCCAGCCGGCACGATCGAGGGCGAAGTGCCCTGCCGACGCCGGTACGACGAGCTCGTCGGCGCCGGAGCGACGACGCCAGAGCCGCCACAGATACCACCCGGCGACCGCAGCGATCGACAGGGCGATGAGCGGCTCCACGACGATCGACGGCGGACTGACGACGCCGAGAGCGGCGAGGATGAACGTGATGGAGTGCGCGACGGTGAACGCCGACGCGGCCAGGACGACCTCCCGGAGCCGACGCGATCCGGCGATCAGCGCGACGAGGAACAGCAGGTGGTCGATGCCGCCGAGGAGGTGCTCGGCCCCGAGGCGGAAGAACTCACCGAACCGCTGGAACGAGGTCTGCTCGGTCGAGAACGACTTCTGCTGAGCGTCGAGGGTCGCGGATCCTTGTTTCCCGTCGACGGCGTAGACCACGATCGTCTTGGTGCCGGTCACGAACGTCTCGCTGTCGGGAAAGAGCGTCGATGTGACCGTGTGCCCGCTCTGAGTCTTCGACGGGGCGGGGCAGCTGTAGTCGACGACGAGGTTCGCGTAGGGCACCTCGTCCTGGAGGTCGACGGTGACGTTCTTCTGCAGTTCGGCGGTGCACTTCTCGCCGCCGGCCGCCCTCACGCTGAACCGCTTCGACACGTAGTCGGCCAGGGCGTCGTGGTTCTGTTCCGCCGCCTCGACCATGCCGGGATAGTCGCCGTCGTCCCAGGCCTTCTGGCCCACGCGATAGAAGGCGTCGTCTTTCTCGCTGGTGCCCACCGACACCAGCATCAGGTCGTACTCGAGGGCGAGCTTCGCCTGCACGCGCTCCGGCTCGGTCGACGAGACGTGCGCGTACACGACGGACGAGAATCCGTGGGCCGAGGCAGCCGAAGCGCCGACGAACACGGACGCCGCGAGGAGGGCGAGAAGGAGCAGGGCACTGCTGAGACGGGTCACTGGCAAGACGATTGCGCGTGCGGGTGGACGGGAGGGGAACAGTCGGTGACCGGCCCGCAGACAGATCGACGCTCGCCCCTTTCGCGCCCGATCGCCGTGATTGCATTGTGGCGATCACGCACCATCACACGTCGGGAGATCTCGTGAAGAGCCGCGCATTCCTCACCCTGGGGCCGCTCGCCGTCACCGCGGCGCTCCTCCTCAGCGGGTGCGGCAGCGCACTGTCGCCCACCGGGATCGACTCGAACGGGACCGATTCGGCGCCAACCGTCACGAGCTCCGCCTCGGCGCTCGGTGCCGGTTTCTACGACCCCGACAAGCCGCCCGCGCCGGAAGGAACGCTCCGCCCCGAGCCCGGCTCGTGGGACGCCGTGCACCCGCCGGCCGGATACCGGGTCGTCCTCCTGTCGAGCGGAGACGACGCCGCGACACGAACGCTGGTCCGCTCCGTGAAGTCGTGGGCCTCCTCGGCTGATGTGAGGGTGACGCCCGTCGTCGCTTCGTCCGCTGACGACCGGCTCGCTGCCGTCACGAGAGCGGTCGAGAAGAAGGCCGACCTGGTGATCAGCGTCGGCAACGCCATGGTCGACCCGCTCGCCGCCCTCTCGCCCAGTGCCCTGCACCAGCAGTTCCTGGTGCTGGGCGCCGAGATCGCCGAGCCGACCTCGAACGTCACCGCGGCCGACTGGACCGGCGCCGGGTTCCGTGGCGAGGGTCTCGGCACCCCGAGCCACTACGACGCCTCGACGTTCACCGACGAGCGAGCGGGCCGGGCCTTGCGCGCGGGCATCGCCGCCGTGCTGAGCGACCTCAACGGCACTGTCGTGTGGGTGCGCTAGCGGATTCTTCGTTGACGTGACACGGCGGCGGAACGACGCCGACTAGAGGGCGACCAGCGCCAGGATCGACAGCGGCAGCATCACGACGGTGAGCACGAGGCCGGCGAGGATGAACCTCTTCCACGGCACCTCGACGTCGAGGGCGGCAAGTCGGCCGTGCCACAGCAGCGTCGCGAGCGAAGCCCACGGCGTCACGATGCAGCCGAGGTTGACGCCGATGAGGATCGCGACCAGCCGCAGCTCGGAGCCGCCGACCGGCTCGAGCGCCAGATAGGCGGGAAGGTTGTTGACGGCGTTGGCCGACAGGGCGGCGCCCCCCGACAGACGGAGCAGCGACCCGAAGTCGTCGCCGGTGCCCACCAAGTCGCCGAGCAGCCGAGCAAGCCCGAGCGCCTGAGCGGCCGCCACGACGAGGAAGAGACCGGACGCGAACAAGAGCGTTCCCCACGGCACCAGCGTGAGCTTCAATGCGGCCCGGCGCCGGATCGCGAACGCCACGACGAGCACGAGAGCGGCACCCGCCGCCGGAATCCAGACCTCGATGCCCGAGACCAGAGCCGGAACGAGCAGCACGACGACCACGGCCGCGACGACGAAGAGCGGCCGGTCGGAGGCGGGTTCGGACGAGACGGCCGGAAAACGCCCCGACAGCTCACGCCGGTAGCGGATCGCGATGGCGACGACCGGGACGAGGATCCCGACCGCCGCCGCAGGGCCGACCAATGCCGCGTACGAGAGTGGTGCGGGGTTGCCGAGCGCATGCACGGCCAGCAGGTTGGTCAGGTTCGACACCGGCAGCAGCAGCGATCCGCAGTTCGCGATCCAGATGGCTGTGAAGGCGAACGGGAGCGGCGACGCTCCCACTCGGCGGGCGACGAGCACGACGACCGGTGTCAGCAGCACCGCGGTCGTATCGAGCGACAGAAAGACGGTGCAGAGCACGGAGAGCACGACGACCAGCAGCCAGAGCACCCACACTCGGCCCAGCGAGAAACGGGCTGCGGCGCTGGCGAGCCGGGAGAACAGGCCCGCCTCGGCGGCGAGGTCGGCGACGATCGTCAGACCGATCACGAAGCCGAGGACGGGGGCGACACGGTCGAGGAGTTCGACGAGGGCGGAGGGCGACAGGATTCCCGTGAGCGCGGCGACGATGCCGACCACAGCGAGACCCGCGCCGATGAGGGCTGTCTTCATGAGAATTGAAACCCTAGTGGGTTGCGGTGTCTGGGGCGGACAGCGGTGATCGGGCAGGACGGGCGTGGGTCCGGGTACGCTCGGAATTCCTCGACTTTAGGAGTACTGCGTGCGCAAGTTTCTTTTCAACGGAGCCATCATCAGCGCGGCGTTCAGCGGCTTCAGCGCGCTGAAGGCCACGAAGAGCGGTCCGCGTGACTGGCGCCTCGTGCTGCTCTGGGTCGCCTGGGCCGCATCGACCGCGATCGCGGTCGGCAACGTCGTCGACGCGGCCAACGACGCCGACTGATCCAAGCGAGCGAACCGACGCGGTTCGGCCGAATCGACGTGGCGCGCCAGGTCGGTTCGGCCAGACCGCGTCGTTATGCGGCTAGACCTCGTCGCGATCGATCACGGGAATGGACGTCGTGAAGAGCGCGGCCCGGTCGGCGTCGGCGTTCTCGCCGGTGAAGAGGGCCGACTCCCCCGCGGTCGACTTCGGCTTCGCGCCGCGCGGTGTGGCCTCCTGCTCGACCATCTGCACCCGGGTGCGCGGCATCGACTGCGGACTGTGCTCGTGCATCCACGAGATCAGCTCCTCGCGCACCAGGCATCGCAGGTCGAACAGCGAAGCCGAGTCGACCGCAGACACGAGAATGCGCACGTGCACGAAACCGCCCACGGCGTCCGTCACCTGCAGCACCTTCACGCGCTGATCCCACAGCTCGGTGGAGTCGAGAATCCGGTCGAGCTCCTGTCGCATCGATCCCGGCGTCACTCTCCAGTCGAGGTCGAAATCGACCGAGCCGAGCAACTCCGAGTTGCGCCTCGTCCAGCTCTGGAACGGGGTCGTCGTGAAGTACGTCGAGGGCAGCACCATGCGGCGGTCGTCCCAGATGTGGACGACGACATAGGTGAGGGTGATCTCTTCGATGCGGCCCCACTCGGTCTCGACGACCACGACGTCGTCGACCCGCAGCGCATCGCTGAAGGCGAGCTGGATCCCGGCGAAGACGTTCGCGAGAGTCGACTGGGCCGCGAGACCGGCGATCACCGAGACGAGGCCGGCGCTTGCCAGAACGCTGGCGCCGACGGCCTCGACACCCGGGAATCCGAGCAGGATCGCGCCACCCGCGATGATCACGATCAACGCGACCGTCAGACGCCGGATGATCAGCACCTGTGTGCGCAGACGCCGGGCGACCCGGTTATCGGGCTGATCGAGACGGTAGCGGGCGAGCCCGAGGTCTTCGAAGAAGATGGCCAAGGATCCGATGAGCCACGCCACGACGACGATCAACAGGCACCGGAACACCTGGGCCACGATCTCGTGCCCCGGGTAATTCGGTGCCACGTCGTCCATCGACAGCGAGAACGCGATCCACACGAGGGCCACCAGCAGGGTCACTCGGAACGGCCGACGCACCCGTGCGACGAGGCGCGACGCCCACTCCTCCCTCTTCGCGACGAGCTTGAACACGAGGGAGACGATCGCCGACACCACGAAGGCGATCACGACGGCCGCGGCAACGGACAGGACGGGCTGTAACCAGGTCATCGACCCAGCCTACGGAGTACTAGATCGAGCGAGGGCGCAGCCGCAGAGCCTCGAGCGCCAGGCCGCGAGTCGCGTAGGTTCCGACGAGCTGAGCGGATGCTAGATGTACCCCGCGGAGGGCGGCGAAGCCGTTCCACTGGGAGCGGACGTAACCGAGCACCTGGCCGGGAACGGAGACCTGCGCGAGGTCGTCGGAGAGAGCGCGAGTGCTGATGGAGACGGGGCGGCGCGGCCGGTCGAGGGGAGCTAGTGACACGCTCATCAACCTAGTGACGGCGTCTTCGAGAACGCCCGTTTTCTCCAAGACGTTTGCCGGGTTGTCACCCGGTGCCCGCTGAGAACCACCCCGCGGATCCTGAAATGCCGACTGGCGGTGAGCCTGGAATACTTGTACCGTGCCGCAATGACGACCCCCACCACGGGGGGCACTGGCTCCCCGAAAAACGCAGCCGGCCCCGACAGCACGGCGAATGACGAGTTCGTCGCCCAAGACTTCTCGCACGAGCAGGAGGGCTTCCATCAGGGCCTGAAGCCGCGCCAGTTGCAGATGATCGCCATCGGCGGCGCGATCGGCACCGGGCTGTTCCTCGGCGCCGGCGGGCGCCTCGCAACGGCGGGCCCGGCCCTCGCGATCGTGTTCGCCATCTGCGGCGTGTTCGCGTTCTTCATCCTGCGCGCGCTCGGCGAGCTGGTGCTGCATCGCCCGTCGTCCGGCTCGTTCATCTCGTACGCCCGCGAGTTCTTCGGTGAGAAGTTCGCCTACGCGGCCGGCTGGATGTACTTCTTGAACTGGGCGATGACCGCCATCGTCGACACCACCGCTGTAGCCCTCTACCTACAGTACTGGAGTGCCTTCACGTCGGCGCCCCAGTGGCTTCTCGCGCTCATCGCGCTGGCCGTGGTGCTCAGCCTGAATCTCGTGGCCGTGAAGGTCTTCGGCGAGATGGAGTTCTGGTTCGCTCTCATCAAGGTCACGGCCCTCGTGATCTTCTTGATCATCGGCGTCGTCTGGCTCGCCGCAGCGTTCCCGGTCACGCAAGACGGCAACAGCATCGACACCGGTCTCGCCGTGCTCCGCGACAACGGAGGCATCCTCCCGAAGGGTCTGCTCCCGGCCGTCCTGATCATCCAGGGCGTCGTGTTCGCCTACGCGGCGATCGAGCTCGTCGGCACCGCGTCGGGTGAGACCCAGAACCCCGAGAAGGTCGTGCCCCGGGCGATCAACACGGTGATCATCCGCATCGCCGTCTTCTACGTCGGCTCGCTCGTACTGCTCTCGCTCCTCCTCCCCTACACGTCGTACAAGGCGGGTGAGAGCCCGTTCGTCACCTTCTTCGGCAGTCTCGGCAACCCCCAGGTGGGTGAGATCGCCGGCTCGATCATGAACTTCGTCGTGCTGACCGCGGCTCTGTCGAGCCTCAACGCCGGCCTGTACTCGACCGGCCGCGTGC
This sequence comes from Frondihabitans sp. PhB161, assembly GCF_003814635.1. NCBI lineage: Bacteria > Bacillati > Actinomycetota > Actinomycetes > Micrococcales > Microbacteriaceae > Frondihabitans > Frondihabitans sp. PhB161. Next base: position 172,752 of record NZ_RKQW01000004.1, on the reverse strand, counting down.
TGCACTCGATGGGCATGAACGGCTCCGCACCGAAGTTCACGACGGTCATGTCGAAGGGCGGGGTGCCCTACGGTGGAATCCTGCTCACTGCGGCGATCACCCTTCTCGGCGTGGGGCTCAACGCGATCGTGCCAGACCAGGCGTTCGAGATCGTGCTGAACGTCTCAGCGCTCGGCATCGTGACGGCCTGGGCGACGATCATCCTGTGCCAGATGAAGTTCCGCCAGTTCGTCAAGGAGGGCAAGGCGAAAGCGCCCACCTTCCGGATGCCGGGTGCGCCTTACACCTCGTGGATCACCCTGGCGTTCCTCGTCGCAGTGCTGGTGCTGATGGCCATCGACTGGCCGATCGGCACCATCACGGTCGCCTCGCTCGTGATCATCATCCCGCTGCTGATCCTCGGCTGGTTCTTGCAGCGCGACCGGATCCTGCAGATCGCCGCGATCCGCGAGGGCGTCACCGGCCCCTTCCCCATCACCGGACGCGACCCGGGCCAGCAGGCGAAGCGCGACGGCGAGTAGATCTCTGACCCCCATCTCCGAATTTGAAGGAGAAACAGCGCCCGGCCGACGACTTCATGCCGATCGGGGGCCGCTGCCTCGCGTTTTTCCTTCAAATTCGGGCGGGGCGGGGCGGGGCGGGGCGGGCGGGTCAGGCGTCTCGGGGCACCCCGGCAATGATCGAGGCGTAGTCGCCGGCCTTCCACTTCTCGTAGTCCCAACAGCGCACGAACTTCTCGCCCGCATCGACTCCGCGCCGATACAGCACCTCCTTGTCGGCGGCCGACAGATCGAACTGGATCGAGGAGTACCCGGTCGTGTCGACGAAGACGGTGCGGGAGGCGAACGAAGGATCCGCGACATAGACGCGATCATGCGCACCGATCAGGGTCCGTGCGACCGACACCGCGAACGCGAAGATCGAACGCGCCTCCCCGGGTTTCTCGGCGCCTGCCGCCTCGCGGGCGGACAGCTTGATGCCGAGGGTCGGCCAGCGCGCCGATCGCCCGTCGTGCCGGTCGAAGATCGCGATCGGGTAGTTGGAGAGGAGCCCGCCGTCGACGACGAGGGCACGGCCGAGCCGCTTCGGCCGGAAGAAGAAGGGAATCGACGCGGACGCGGTGACGGCATCGGCGACGAGCATCGTGTCGGGGTCGACGCCGAGCTGATCGCTGACGTCCCACGGCACGCGCAGCATGCGGCCGGCCGAGACGTTGGAGGTGACGACGACGAGCCGGTAGCGGCGCTCGGCAGGGAGGGCGCTGTCGGGATCCTCGTCTCTCAGATCGGCCCATTTCGTCACACCCTTCGCCGCGAGCTTCTCCGCGATCCACGTGTGGAGAAATGCGGTCCGGTACAGTCCGCGACGGAACACCAGGCCGAAAGCGGCACCGACTGTGGCGGCTCCGGGAACGACACGCCAGGGAAGCGGCAGATCGCGGAAGCGGCGGAAGTCGAGTTCGTCCATGACGGTCTTGAGCTCTCCGGCCGAGTACCCGGCGGCCAGGAGCGCGGCCACGATGGCTCCGGCGCTGGAACCGGCGTAGCGCTGGAACACGTAGGGGTCGTCGCCGGACTGGAGGGCCGCGACCGCGCCGACCAGACCGGATCCTTTGACTCCCCCACCTTCGAGGACGAGATCGGCCATTGGCATGGGCTGACGATCGCCCACAGCTAAGGATCTGTCAACTGCTGGTCAAGGGAGAGCAATATCGACGGGGTCTTCCTGCGAATCGCATGCATGCTCGTGCACTCGGTGCATCGATGCACCTAGTGTGAACAGGTGCCCGACGCTCGCCCCTCATCCGCTGCCCCGGTGACCACCGCACCCGATCGCCGAGCGGCCCTCAAGGCACGACACCGTGCGGCCATTCTCCATGCTGCCCGGTCGCTCGTCGCGGAACGCTCCGGGCCCTTCTTCAGCGCCGACGAACTGGCCGAACGGGCTGACATCGCCCGGCGCACCGTGTTCAACCACTTCGCGTCGATCGACGAGATCCTCCTGACGCTGTGCGCCGAGATCCTCGACGTGATCATCGACGACTTCGTGTCGGCCGTCGCGACCCGGCCGGTCGGAGCCGACACGCTCCTCGCCCTGTTCGACGAGATTACTGCCAGCCTCGAGTCGACCGACCTGCCGGCGACGATCGCCAGCATCGGCAGCCTGCTCGGCGCGCCCGACGTCGACGATCCGCGCGGCGACACGCTCAGCGACGAGGCGTTCACCCGAGTGGCCGAGAGGCTGCTGGTCGAAGCCTCCCGCCGCCACCCCGGGGTCGACGACCTCGACGTCGAGATCCTGGTCCACTCGCTGATGAGCGGCGTCCTGGTCATCGCGAAACGCTGGGTGCTGCTCTGCGGCGTCCGGCTCGACGACGACTCGCGAAGCCAGTGGCGACACCTGTTGAACCGCCTCACGAGCACACTCCGATCCGGCTACTCTTCGGGCTCCTGACCTATTCGTCCGTCGCCAGACGGCTCCCCGGGGTTCACCGGCGCACCCCACCTCCTCCACCGCACAGAACTGAAAGGCTCGGGCTCCACAATGGCCGGTCTCCTCTACCGTCTCGGGCGCTTTTCGGCGCGCCGACACTGGGTCGTCATCGTCGCCTGGATCGTGATCATCGGGCTCGCCGGTGTCGGGTTCTCGCTCTTCAAGGGCACGATCTCGTCGTCGATCAGCATTCCCGGCACGGCCACCGAGAAGGTGACGAACCAGCTCGCCGACGAGTTCCCGAAAGCGTCGGGCGGGTCGGGCAGCGTGGTCTTCGAGACCGACGACGGCAAGGCGTTCACATCGACCGAGAAGTCGGACATCTCGGCGTGGCTGAAAGACGTCGGCGACATGTCGGGAGTCAAGGCGACCACTGATCCGTTCACGACGCAGGCGCAGCTCGACGACGGCAAGCAGAAGATCGTCGATGGTCGTGCGCAGATCGCCGATGCGAAGACGACCCTCGCCGACTCGCAGGATCAGCTCGACGCCGGCACGACCCAGCTCGCGGGCGCCCAGAAGCAGCTCGACTCCGCGGTCGCTCAGGCCAAGGCCGCCGGTCAGTACGCGGCCGCAAAGGCCCAGCTCGACCAGCAGCAGTCGGTGCTCGACTCGCAGACCGCGACCCTCGAGGCCAACCAGAAGAAGATCGATGAGGGCACCGCCAAGCTCGAGGCCCAGAGCACCACGCTCGAACTGAACTCGAAGGTGCTCGACCTCTCGTCGAACATCCGCTTCGTCTCGAAAGACGACACCACCGCCGTCGGCTCCGTCCAGTTCACCACCGGAACCTACGAGGTCGACCCCGACCTCAAGACCGCGATCGTGGAGAAGTCCGACAAGGGCATCGACGACGTGCACGTGTACGTCTCGAGCGACATTGCCGCGGGCGTGCCGAGCATCGTGGGGCCGGGCGAGGTGGTCGGCGTGATCGTGGCGGCGATCGTGCTGCTGATCATGCTGTCGACCATCATCGGCGCCATCCTGCCGCTCCTCAGCGCGGTCGTCGGACTGGGCGCATCCGTGCTCGGCGCCATGGCGTTCTCGGGCGTGGTCGAGTTCAACTCGGTCACGACGGTGCTCGGCATCATGCTGGGTCTCGCCGTCGGCATCGACTACTCCCTCTTCATCCTGAACCGGCACCGCAACCAGCTCAAGCAGGGCATGGAACTGCACGAGTCGATCGGCCTCGCCAACGGCACCTCGGGTAACGCCGTCGTCTTCGCCGGCTCGACCGTGATCGTGGCGCTCCTCGCGCTCAACGTCACCGGCATTCCGTTCCTCGGCCTGATGGGCACGGTTGGCGCTGCGGCGGTTCTCGTGGCAATCCTGGTGGCAATCACGTTCACGCCGGCGATGCTCTCTCTGGTGGGCATCCGGATCCTGCGCAAGAAAGAGCGCGCGGCCATCGGCAACACCGGCTCGACCCGGGTGCCGAACTCGCCGATGAAGACCTGGCGCGCCGTCGTCACCCTCATCGTCGGGGTCGTCGTGCTCGGTGTCGTCGCCCTGCCCGCCATGCAGATGCGGCTCGGCCTGCCCGATGGTTCGTCGGAGGCCACCGATTCCAGCCAGTACAAGGCCTACAAGGCCCTTGAGAAGGAGTTCGGCGCCGGACAGAACAGCCCGCTCGTCGTCGTGGCGAATCTGCCCGAGAAGGCGACCGGCGACGACCTCCTGAAGCAGGAGATCACGGTCGGCGATGCCATCTCGGCCAAGAGCGACGTGTCGGCGGTCGTGCCGATCGGCGCCTCGAACGACGGCACGCTCGTGGCGTTCCAGGTCGTGCCGAAGGGCGGCCCGTCGAGCGAATCGACCGAGACCCTCGTGCACGCTCTGCGCGACATGTCGCCCGTCACGTCCGACTCCGGTGACATCACCCTCGGTGTCGCGGGCAACGCCAGCGCCAACATCGACGTCTCGGAGAAGCTCGCCACCGCGCTGCCGATCTACCTCGTGCTCGTGGTTGGACTGTCGCTGCTGATCCTGATCCTCGTGTTCCGCTCGATCCTCGTGCCGCTCACCGCGACCGCCGGCTTCGTGCTCTCACTGCTCGCGACCTTCGGCGCCCTCACCGCGGTCTACCAGTTCGGCTGGGCCAGCGCAGTGTTCGGCGTGCACGACCCCGCCCCGATCCTGAGCTTCCTGCCCGTGATCGAGGTCGGTGTGCTGTTCGGTCTCGCGATGGACTACCAGCTGTTCCTGGTGTCGGGCATGCGGGAGGCGTACGCCCACGGCGCCCCCGCCAAGATCGCCGTTCAGCGCGGCCTCTACGCCGGTCGCGCCGTCGTGACGGCCGCGGCGATCATCATGATCTCGGTGTTCTCCGGCTTCATCTTCTCGGAGTCGTCGACGATCCGCCCGATCGGCTTCGGGCTCGCCTTCGGTGTGCTCCTCGACGCCTTCGTCGTGCGCATGTTGCTGATCCCGGCGGCGATGCACCTGCTCGGCAAGTCGGCCTGGTGGTTCCCGAAGTGGCTCGATCGCATCGTGCCCGACGTCGATGTGGAAGGCGCGAAGCTCGAGCGCTCGCACCCCGATGCCGAGACGGCTGGCGAGGGATCCTCGGCCGCTCCGGGCTCGCATGCTCACGCTCACGCCGCACCGGCACCCGTCGACGCGCCGAGCTCGGCGCCGCACGAGCCGCACCCGAACCACCGCGCCTAGCAAGGCCTAGCCGCTCCCTGCTTGCAAATTCGAAGGAAAAGCACCCCGCCGGAACCGGAAACATCAGGATCCGGCGGGGTGCTGCACGCGTTTCCCCTTCAAATTCGGAGGCGGCAGCGACGACGCAGGGCGCGAGCTATTCGAAGTGACGCGTCGCGAGCGGCACGGTGCTGCCCGTCACGGTAATCGACACGGCCCGGATCGACGCCGCGGGAATAGCGGTCGCCGCAGTCAGACCCGTCGCCTTTCCGCCGATCGCCTGCCACGAGGCCACGACGGTCTGGGCGCCGCTGTCGTCGGTCACGAGGAGGTCGTACGACCCCGATCCGCCCTTCCACGCCGTGGCATACGAGCACTCCCAGTCGAGACGCGAGCCCCACTTCGTCGAGGCGAGGGCGATGTCGGCGGTGACTTGGCTTCCGCCCGCGGGCGTCATGGCGGCAGAGGGTTCCGAGGATCCTGATGCCCCCGCCGTGAGGCCTCCCAGCGTGTAGCCGCCGACGACCAGCGCGACGACCGCCGCGGCCGCGACGAGGCTCGCTCCGACACGGCGGCGACGTCGACGGGCCGAGACGCGAGCAGCGAGTGCCTGCACCGTGCAGGTGCCGGCGGCGACGTCGTGGGTCGGCTCGTCGTCGAGCAGCGCCAACGCCTCGTCGACCGAGATCGATCGGAGCAGGCCGGGAAGACGGGCGAGATCGGCGACGTCGTCGCGCGCCGCCGGGTGCTCGTCGAGGTACGCCTCGTATTCGAGACTCTCGGCGGGGGTCAGCGCTCCGAGCACGTACGCGGCGTCCCAACGCCTCGGATGATCTCCGGGAACCGATTCGGGGTGATTCGTCATTGGGTCACTCCTCGTTCTTGCAGTGCCAGCCGGAGGGCCCGCAGGCCGTAGTGCAGGCGCGATTTGATCGTTCCCTCGGGAACGCCGGCCTGCGCGGCCAGCTCGGCAATCGGCAGCCCTAGGTGATAGGCGCCGATCACGACGGCCCGATGCTCGCGGCTGAGCGATTTGAGGGCGTCTTGCAGCAACCACTTCGACAGGCTGGCGTCGGTCTCGTCCGGGCTGGCGCGCTCGGGCACGAGCTCCGACTGGATCTCATGCCGACTCCTGGCGCTGCGAGCTTCGTCGACCGAGAGGTTGCGCGCGACGGTGAACAGCCACCGGCGCGCGGCCAGGTCGTCCGATTCGAGCAGCGAGTGGTTCTTCCAGAGCCGCAGCAGCGACTCCTGCACGATGTCTTCGGCGAGAGCGGGATCGCTGGTGAGCCGGGCGACGTACCGGTGGAGCGCGGGCGCATGCGCGTCGTGGACCGCCTGGAGCAGCGCTCCGCGGTCGCCGAGCGGCGTTCGTTTCTCGGGCATGGTCGCCTCCTGTGTCTCAGTATCCGGTGAAGGCGTCGGTGACGACGCGTTTCACACCCGAGGAGCGCAGGATCCGGCGCACGCCGCTCACGAGCCGCGGCGATCCCGCCACGTAGGCGCGCCTCGACCCGGCGTCCGGCACGGTGCTCTGCAGCAGGTCGGTGGTGAGGGGCCCGCTCCCGCCGTAGGTCCACCCGGCGGGAAGCGCCGACGGGCTCTCCGCTGCAAGAAGGACGCCGCGGAGTCGACCGCCGAGGGGCAGCTCGTCGAGGTAGGCGGCCTCGTCGGGCGTCGACACCGAGTAGATCACCACGGCGTCGGTGGAGGCAGACCGGGCCTGCACGTCGCGAAGATGACTGACGAACGGAGTGATGCCGATGCCTCCGGCGACGAGCAGGAGCGGAACCGTCTCGTCGCGCGGCAGGAGGAAGTCGCCGCCCACGAGGGTTCCGGTGACTCGCTCGCCGGGGTCGAGGTCGAGCAGCCGGGTCTTGAAGCTGCTCGAACGATCAGCGGTCTTGATGCCGAAGCGGACGACGTCGCGCTCGGAGGGCGGCGACACGATGCTGAAGGTGCGTCGCTGACCCCGGGTGTCGGCACCGGAGTGCGGCAGGCCGAGCTCCAGGTACTGGCCGGCCTGGAAACGGATCGGCTTCCTGGGGCGGAACGACAGCTCCCAGCTCGACGGCGACAGTCGACGCCGCTCGACGAACTCCAACCGCACACCGCGGCGCTGCCCGACGGCGAACGCCAGGATGTTCCCGATGACGAGGGCGAGCTCGTAAGTGCCGTAGAGCGGACCGAAGTGGAACGGAACGGCGAAGAGCACGCCGACGACCACGGCCAACGCGAGCTGCTGCCAGCGACGGGGCGGCAGGGTCAGGGGCTCGGTCAGCATGAATCCGGCGAAGAACACGATCGGCGACGAGAGCACGGCCGCCGAGAGAGCCGCCGACAGCGAACTGCCGAACGACAACCCGGCGAGGGCCACGCCGACCGTGGCAACCACGACGAAGACGGCTCCGAGCGGCAGCTTGCGGGTGCGGTGAAGAATGACGAGGGCGGCCACGAGAACGACCGGGAGCAGAGCCGGAGCGCCGACCCACCACCCGGGGAAGGCCGCCGGCAGCGCGACGCTGATCACGACGGCGGCGAACGCGGCCGGGTTGACCACGTGGCGTCCGCGAACGGCCAGCAGGTACTTGGACGCCGAGGCAATCACGCCGGCGAGGGCGACCGCTCCCACGCTGAGGGTCGTCATCGACGGCTGGAAGAGCAGCAGCAGGATGAGCCCCGTGACGAGCGACGACTCGGTGTGCGGTCGGACGCGGAAGACCAGCGCGAACAGCCGATTGCTGACGAGCGTCGCGACGACGACCGCCGCGCCGTTCGCCAGAATCGCGAGGGGCTCGTAGGCGATGAGCCCGGCGGCGCTCGTCACGAGGGCGGCCGCGACCACGACCAGCAGTGCGATGAGCACGAGCCGGTACATGGTGACGCGGGCGGTGACGGAGTCGAGCCAGGTCGAGAGGCTCCGGGGCGATCGGCCGACCGACGCCCGGGCCGCGGAGGGCGAGGTGGCGGTCATGCGAAGAGCACCGCCTCGAACGCGGGAGAAGCCTCGACGACCGGGCCGCGGAGGATCCTGAGCCCCTCGAACCGATCACCGACCCCCGCGGCTCGCAGCTCGTCGACTCCGCCGAAGAACAGCGCCGTCGCCAGACCGTCGGCCTCGAGCGCCGTCGGCGCCAGCGCCCAGGTGGCGAGAACGTCACGGGTCGGCTCGCCGGTGCGCGCGTCGAGGATGTGGTGGAGACCGTCACCCCAGGTGCGGCGGTTCGGCGCCGAAGCGGCCAGTGCGGCGTTGTCGAGTTCGATGACGCCGATGGCGAGCGACGGGTCGTCGGGGTGCTCCAGGGCGACCCGGGCCGGCGTGGCACCACGGTGCAGCAGGTCTCCCCCGGCATCGACGACGTACTCGTCGACCCCAAAGGACCGAAGGATCCCGGCCACCAGATCGACGAGGTAGCCCTTGCCGGCCGCCCCGATGTCGAGCATCACGGGCTCGCGGGTGGTGAGCACGCGGCCGTCCCAGGTCGCCGCGTCGCTCCAGGCGGGAACGCCCACCGGGTCGGCCGACGCGACCAGCGAGTAGGCGGCGTCGTAACCGAGACCCTCGAGGCGGCGCCCCACCAGGGGGTTGACGCTGCCGTCGGTCGCGCGGTCGAGCCGGGCGTAGAGGTCGAGCAAGGGCGCAGCATCGGCCGGAAGGACGTACTGCCCCGGAGTGCGGGCGATCGCGCTCACCAGCGAGTCGGCACGGAAACGCGACCAGTCGCGGTCGAACCGCTCGATGCGCTCGGCGACCGCGCGGCGCACGTCGGCGGGGAGCGCGCGGTCGGTCGTGATGTGCCACACGGTGCCGATCGCCTCGAAGCGATGCCGTCCGATCGCGTCGAGAACGGCCGGTGCGTCGAGCTCTGCGAGCACGGCCGGTGCCTCGAGCACGTCCGGTGCCTCCAGCACGTCAGGCCTTGGCATCGGTCTTGATCTTGCCGAGGGCGTCGGCGAAACCCTGGCTGGTGAGCGACGAGCCCGCCACGTTGGTGACGTTGAGGTCGTCGATCTTCTTGCCGACGACGGCGTCGCCGATGCCGCCGATGAACTTGTTCTGGTACTGCGTCGCGGTCGGATCGGCCTTGACGGTCTTCACGGTGACGGCCTTGACCGCGTCGCTCGCGATCACGAGGTTCACGCTGATGACCTCTTTGCCGCCGGGCGACGAGTAGGTGCCCTGCTCGGTGTACGAGCCGTCTTTGTAGGCGCCGGATGTGGTGGCCGTGCCGCTCGTAGCGCCAGAACCGGCCGCGGGCGTGGTGGCGGTGGCGGCCGGGGCGGATCCTGCGGTTCCTGATCCGGCGTCGGCGGTGCCGGTGCTGGCGCATCCGGCGAGCACGCCGATCGCCGAGAGGCCGGTCATGGTCAGAAGTGCTGCTCGGGTACGGGGGGCCATCGGGGTCTCTTCTCGTCTGGGGCGGACTACTGTCACCCGTACGACGAGGTAGCGCACCGGAAGGTTCACACAAGGCGGATTTTGTTTTTGATTCCGATTCCGATTGCGATTCCGAATTCGAAGGAGAAACCTGCGGCCGGCAACGCAGACATCAGGATCCGGCGGGGTGCGGCGCGCGTTTCTCCTTCGAATTTGCAGAGGGCACCGCCGTGTTACGCGGTGAGTCAGCGCGATTGGGCCTCGCCGGGAGCAGCGGGCAGGGTTGAGGCCTCGGATCAGCACGAGACCATTCCCCGCTCACACCGGGCTCCGCCGCCCCGCCCCGCATCGAAAGAGGCCCCCATGTCTGCACCCCAGCTCCCCGCCCGCGAGCGAAGCCGTCGACCGCTCGTGACCGGCATAATTGCGGCGATCGTCGTGATCGCCGTCGTGATCGTGCTCATCGTCGTTAAGCGCTCGATCGCCACCGACGACAGCGCCTCGGGTGCCGCACCGAAGACCGTCTCGATCGGTGTCGCCGATGCCTCCGAGCCGTACTGGAAGACCTACTCGACCCTCGCCAAAGACAAGTACAACGTCACGATCAAGCTGGTGAACTTCTCCGACTACAGCCAGCCCAACCCGGCACTCAGCCAGGGGCAGACCGACCTCAACGAGTTCCAGCACATCCAGTACCTGGCCAACTACAACGTGACCACCGGGAGCGACCTGCAGCCGATCGGCGCCACAGCCGTCTACCCGCTGCCGCTTTACTCGACGAAGTACTCCACGCCGTCCGAACTCCCCGAAGGTTCCAAAGTCGCGATCCCGAACGACGCCGTGAACGAGGCTCGCGGCCTCCTGGTGCTCCAGGCCGCCGACCTAATCACACTGAAAGACGGAGGTAACGCCTTCTCGACCGTGACCGACATCGAGACGAAGAAGGTCGACGTCACGGCCCTCGACGCTTCGCAGACCGCCAACGCCCTCAAGAGCAACTCCGTCGCCGCCGCCATCGTCAACCAGAACTTCGCCACTCAGGCCGGGTTCCAGAAAGACGAGGCGATCTTCAAAGACGACCCGTCGTCGACGAGCGCAGCTCCCTACGTCAATGTCTTCGTCGCCCAGAACAAAGACAAGAACAACTCCCTCTACCTCGACCTCGCGAAGCTCTACCACACGGCCAGCGTCGAGAAGGGGGTCCAGGAGGCCAACAACGACACTGCGGTGTTCCGCGACACCTCCGCCGCCGACCTGCAGAAGGAGCTCGCCACAGTCGAGTCCGACGCGAAAGCAGCAGCGAAGTAGTGACGTCTGCGGTTTCGACTCCGCTCGTCCGGCTCGAGGGTGTCAGCAAGGTCTACGACACCCCGGCCGGGCGGCGCACTGCGGTCGATGACGTCTCGCTCACGGTCAACGAGGGCGAGATCGTCGGCGTGATCGGCTACTCCGGCGCCGGCAAGTCGACGCTGGTGCGGTTGATCAACGCGCTCGAGCTCCCCACGAGCGGGCGGGTGTTCGTTGGCGACAGCGAGCTGACCGCCCTACCCGAGCGGTCCCTCCGTGCGGTGCGGCAGGGCATCGGCATGATCTTCCAACAGTTCAACCTGTTCCGCTCGCGCACGGTCGCCGGCAACGTGGCGTACCCGCTACGCGTGGCGGGCCTCGGCAAGGCGGAGCGCGATGCCCGCACCGCCGAGCTCCTCGACTTCGTCGGCCTGCTCGACCGTGCCCACAGCTACCCCGAACAGCTCTCGGGCGGCCAGAAGCAACGCGTCGGCATCGCACGGGCTCTCGCCACCAACCCCCGACTGCTCCTCGCCGACGAGGCGACCAGCGCTCTCGACCCCGAGACCACCGCCGATGTGCTCGCGCTGCTGAAGAAGGTCAATCGCGATCTCGGCGTGACGATCATCGTCATCACCCACGAGATGGACGCCATCCGCGCCATCGCCGACCGTGTCGCCGTGATGGATTCCGGCCGCATCGTCGAGAGCGGACCGGTCTACGACGTGTTCTCGAAGCCGACGACGCCGGCGGCCGCCCGCTTCGTCCGGTCGGTTCTGCAGGACCGCCCCTCGCCCGAGACGCTGACGCGCCTTCGGCAGAACCACGACGGCAGGATCGCGACGGTGCAGGTCGCCGAGATTCCCGGCTTCATCGGGGTGGTCACCTCCGCATTCACGGGCCAGGACGTCGCCGCCGACCTCATCTTCGGTGGCATCAGCGAATTGCAGCAGCGACCGGTCGGCGCCTTGACCTATGAGCTCAGCGGTGACGACGCCCGGATCGACGCGGCCCTCGCCGACCTCACCGCGCGCGGCATCGACTGGATCGAGGAGAACTGATGGACTTCTTCCTCAGCAACACCGACGTCTTCATCACGGCGATCGGCCAGACCCTGTTCATGGTGGTCGTGTCGATCGTGGTCGCCGGGATCCTCGGTCTCGCCCTCGGTATCGGCCTGTACGTGTTCCGCCCCGGAAACCTCCTGTCGAACCGCGCGGTCTTCACCGTGCTCAACGTCGTCGTGAACATCGTGCGCCCGATCCCCTTCGTGATCTTCATCGCCGCGATCCAGCCGCTCACGACCCAGGTCGTCGGCACCACGATCGGGCCGAACGCCGCCGCCTTCGCGCTGTCGCTCGCCGCCGCCTTCGCCGTGTCGCGGATCGTCGAGCAGAGTCTCGTCGGAATCGACCCCGGTGTGATCGAGGCCGCCCGCGCGGTCGGCGCGGGGCCGGTGCGGATCATCTTCACCGTGCTGATCCCGGAGGGGCTCGGGCCGCTGATCCTCGGCTACACGTTCATCTTCGTGGGCATCGTCGACATGAGCGCGCAGGCCGGGATCCTTGGCGGCGGCGGGCTCGGCGACTTCGCCGTGGCCTACGGTTCGCAGCGCTACAACTGGCCGGTCGTGTACATCACGGTGGCGGTGATCGTCGTGATCGTGCAGCTCGGTCAGTTCGCCGGGAACGCGCTGGCACGGAAGGCGCTGCGCCGCTGACCTCGGGCTGCTCCCCCCTCGGGCTACTCCCCCTCGGGCTGCTCCCGAATTTGAAGGAGATCCGTGCTGCAGACCCCGGCGAATCCTGATGTTTGTGTTCCTGGGCTCGGGTTTCTCCTTCGAATTTGCACGCGGGGGCTGGGGCCAGCTCTCGGGCGGCACCCAGGCGAGCGACTACCGTCGACCGCCGATCCACTCGAAAGGACACCCACGTGACCACCATCGCCATCATCGGAGCCGGCCCGGGGCTCGGAGCAGCGGTCGCCCGCCGCTTCGGCCGCGAAGGCTTCTCCATCGCCCTCATCTCGCGCAACCAGAGCCGTCTCGACGACCTCGCCGCCACGCTGACGTCGGAGGGACTCACCGCCCAGGGATTCGCTGCCAACGTGCGCGACACCGCATCCCTTCAGGCCGCGCTCGTCAATGCCACCGAGCAGCTCGGTCCGATCGAAGTGCTCCAGTACAGCCCGCTTCCGGCCAAGGAGTACATGCGCCCCACACTCGAGACGGTCGCCGACGATCTGGTCGGGCCGATCGAGTTCTCGGTCTACGGGCCGGTGACGGCGGCTCGGCAGGTGTTGCCTGGCATGCGTGCGCTCAAGGGCGGCACGATGATCTTCGTGAACGGCGCCAGCGCAGTGCGTCCGCGCGACGCCGTCACCGGCACATCGGTCGCGTTCGCCGCCGAGAGCGCCTACGTCGAGCTGTTGCATGAGGCTGTCGCTCCCGAGAACATCCACGTCGCTCAGCTGATCATCCCCCGCGGGATCGGTGGCGGCGAGCCCTCGCACGAGCCGGCCACGATCGCCGACACGATCTGGGGGCTGCACTCCGAGCGCGGGGAGTTCCGCACCTACGTCGCTCCCCTCGACTGACGCTTCGCGCCGGGGCGCTGCCGAATTCGAAGGAAAAACCTCGGGGCGACCCCCGCCGATCGGCATGAAGTGGCAGGCCGAGGCGCGTTTTTCCTTCAAATTTGCACGGGCCGGGCGATAAGGGGCACCGCCGCTCAGTGCCGGTGCGGCAGCTCCCACGCGGGCAGCGGATCGTCGAACCGCGCCCAGAGCATCGGGCCGCCGAGCAGCTCGTCCGGCGTGAGCAGACAGCGTCCGAGTTCGTCGGTCAGCGCAGCGGCGTCGAGGTCTCGCCCGTAGAACACCAGCTCCTGCCCGAGCGGCGCGTCCGAATCCCAGCTGTCGATCGAAGTCGGATCGAGCGAGAACACGTCACCGGCCGAAGCCCAGGATCCGACGGCGAACGGTCTCGAGGCCAGTCGCGCCAGTCCGCGCGAGCGCAGGATCGATCGGGGTCGCTGCCCGAATTCCGCGGCGACCGCCTCGGCCAACCGCCCGGGGTGGAACGGCAGCGGCTCGCGAAAGACGACCGCGTCGATGCCGGTGGAGGCCCGCCCGAGCAGGTTGCCGTCGGAGAGCTCGCGTTGCCACCCGAGATTCTGCGCCAGTAGCGCTGCCGCCCCCGGCACGACGGCCGCCGCTGGACGCCGAGCCTGGGTCGCGCGTTCGACCGGGACGATGCGGGCCACGACGTTGAGTCGCCGCAGCAGGCCAAGCGTCTCGTTCAGGAGCGACGGCGAGATACCGCTCGTATCTGTGACCACCAGCAGGGTCGCGTATTCGATCTGTGCTGCCAGGCGCTCGGCGGTGTCGTAATCGGGGCGTGCGGGATCCTCGTCCCTCTCCGCGAAGAGCCAGGCGCGAACGTCGAGGAGCGAGACCACCGTGACGATGTCGCGCACGAGCACCGGAGTCTCGTCCGGTTCGCGTGCGTCGCAGACACCTCCGACGACGAGGCCGACCTGGACGGGATCCGCCCGCGACGGGAGATGCACGACGATGTCGCCGCAGAGGCCGTGGTCGACCTGGCTGAGCAGGTCGTCGATCAGGTCAGCGGCAAAAGCCGCGCTGTCGGCGGGGATGTCGGCGACAGGGCTCTCGTCGGGGAGGTCCCACCCGATCTCGGCGACGCTCTCGGCGACGTCGACACTCGCCCCGGTGAATGCCCGAGCGAGGTCGCCTGCCGCCCGAGGTCGCAGCGAGCTCAGGAGCGTGAGGTGAAGAGGGCGAACTGTGCGCATGAAAGCCACCTTAGGTGATAATGGTTATCACTTAGCCATTTCACCGAAGGGAACACCATGAAGGTCCGCAACTCGCTCGCGTCGCTCAAGAAGCTGCCCGGGGCGCAGGTCGTCCGCCGTCGCGGACGGACGTTCGTCATCAACAAGCTGAACCCGCGCGGCAAAGGACGTCAGGGCTAGGAGCAGACTCGGTATCGGGCGGCATCACGGTCGCCCGAGGAGCACACCGGGAGGCACCGTGTCCGAATACAGCTACCAGGGCCCAGCAGACATCGACCGCGCGATCGGATTCTTCGTCGCACTCGACGACGCCCAGCGCAACGCCCTCGAGGTGCTGCAGATCGACCAGGTGCTCGAGGAACTCCAGGGCGAATACACGAAGGCAACGGCTGACTCGTCGTACCGGCCGAGCGACGACTTTCTCGCCCGGCTCAGCGGCTACCTCGAGCGAGCCGACGACTGGGACGCCTCGGTCGCCTAGGGCTTAACCACGTCGATCCAAGGAATTCCCGTTCGATCCATCGCCTGCGATGAAGGGAACGGGAATCCTTGGATCGATTCGCGTCGGGCGGGTCTACTTCGCCAGGAACGCCAACACGTGCTCGTTCCACTCGTCTTTGTGGCTCACGGTGACACCGTGGGGAGCGCCCTCGATGACGACGAGCTCGCTGTTCGCAACGGCCTCGTGAGTGCGCTTGCCGCTTACCTCGAACGGGACGATGGCGTCGGAGTCGCCGTGGATGACGAGCGTCGGCACGTCGATCTTGGTGAGGTCGTCGCGGAAGTCCGTCGTGGCGAAGGCAACGGTGCAGTCGAGGGTGCCCTTGGGCGAGGCCAGCTCGGCGATCGCCAGGTTGTAGGCGACCTGCTCGTCGCTCACGAGCGGCTTGTTGATCAGCGACGGCTTGCCGGCCGTGAAGAACATCTTGACGAACTCGTTGAGGAACTTGGGTCGGTCGCCCACGATGCCGTCGTGGAACCACGCGGCGAGATCGTCGTCGACGCCACCCTCGGGGTTGTCGCTCGCCTTGTAGAGGTACGGCGGCACGGCGCTCGCGAAGACGAGCTTGGCGATGCGCTCGGTGCCGTAGAGGCTGACGAAGCGGGCCAGTTCACCGCCGCCCATCGAGAAGCCGATGAGGGTGACGTCCTGCAGGTCGAGCTCGTCGAGCACAGCCTTGAGGTCGGCGGCGAAGGTGTCGTAGTCGTAGCCGTTCCACGGCTGCGACGACTGGCCGAAACCGCGGCGGTCGTAGGTAATGACGCGGTGGCCGGCCTCGACGAGGGCGGGAACCTGGCCCTCCCACGAGCGACCGCTCAGCGGCCAGCCGTGGATGAGGACGACGGGCTTGCCCTGGCCGTAGTCCTCGTAGTGGAGGTCGACTGCAGGGCCAGAGGCCTGGGGGACGGTGAGGAATGGCATAGAGTGCTCCTTCGCGTAGCAGGGATGGTGGGTCTGAACGTACGCCGCGAGGGATCCTTCGCTCCGATGTGTCGCGGAGGATTGTCCCCCGGGCTACAGGCCCGGGAAGGGCTCCGTCAGGTCGGTCAGCACGGCGTCGGCGCCGGCGTCATGCAACTCGTCGGCCGAGAAGTGCCCGGTCGCGACACCGATACCCTGAGCCCCGGCGGCTTGCGCCGACGTGATGTCGTGCGGGGTGTCGCCGACGACGAACACCTCGTCGGGCTGCAGATCGTGACCGACGAGCAGCGAGGCCTTGCGGATGGCGGCCCGGGTGGCCTCGTCGCGATCGGGCGAGTCGGATCCGTAGCCGCCGAAGACGAAGTAGCGGCCGAGGCGCCCCGGCTCCATCTTCGTGCGGGCCGCGCCCTCCATCGCTCCCGAGATGACGCCGAGGACGACTCCGGCCTCGGTGAGGCGAGAGAGCAGGTCATCCACACCCGGCTCGACGCGATATCCGTCGGAGGTGCGGATGTCGTCGGACAAATGCCAGAGGTAGCGGGAATAGAGCTTCGACAGCTCGTCGGGGCGCGGCGTGCGGCCGAGGACGCCCTCGAAGGTCTTGCTACCGACCTCGGGGTCGGTCTCTCCGGACGACGTGTGCGCGCCGATGTCGGCCGGGATGTCGTACAGGTCGAGGAACGCCGCCTTCCAACTGCGGCCGCCGGATCCTCCGGTGTGGACGAGGGTCTCGTCGATGTCGAACAGGACGGCGAGGGGTTTCTTCATGCCTTCGGGTCTACTCCCCCGGGGCCGAGCGAAGCGGGCTGCGAGGTCGTGGTTCGGGCCTCGGGTCGGGGCGGTCGGGGTCGCGCTGGCCCGGGTCGGGCAACTTCCCAGCACGTTTTGCGCCGCTTCGAATGCGACGCGAATCGAAACGAACACGTCGGGCTGGGGTTCGATTCCTATCAAATGTGACACGAATCAAAACGGGCAGGGGCACTCGCGATTCGATTTCGATCACATTTGATGCGGCGCAAAACACCTCCAGAGAGAGTCGCCTCCCCGCGCGGGACACGCTGACGCCGGGCGCGCCCGCTACCCCCAGCCGCCGAGATACGCCTCGACGTCGACCGCGGCAGGGTCGAGCGCCGCGACGCCGGGCAGCACGACCGACGCACGCTCGAACAGGTCGTCCTGCCCCCAGCGAGACGCCCGGGCAGCGGCCCGCGTCGACCGCACGACGCAGAGCGGCTCGCCGTCGTCGGCATCCACGACCTCCAGCGATCCGAGCGACTCGGCGCCGAGCCGGACGACGGCCTCGGCGAGCGCGGAGCCCCTGACTCGGAGGGGGCGGAGGACGTCGACGAGGATCCTGCACATCGCACTCGACGAACCGCCGCCGGGCAACCCGGCCAGCGGCAACGCCTCGGCCAGCGAGTCGAGCGTGACGAACCACGCGGCATCCCACCCGGTGACCTCCTCAGGCGCAGTGACGCCATCGGGCACGGAGACGAGCACATCGGCGAAACGTCCGCGCAGCCCGCGAGGCCCCGACCCCGGCACCGGGATCAGCTCGGCGAGCCGCACTGACTCCTCGTTCTTGCGCGCGAGCGCCGCTTCGGGGCGCCCCGACCACTCGGGTCCGTCGTGCCAGGCGATCGCCGTCGGCACGTGGGCGAGAACGGCGCCGGCGAGCCAGGCGCGGTAGGCCCACTCCCAGTCCTCTCCCCCGTAGCGGTCGAATGATTCGTCGAAGCCGCCGCTGGCGTCGAACAGCTCGGCGCTGCAGGCGACGACCGCGCCGATCACGAACCGGTACGAGCGGTCGTCGGCGTCGAGCAGGTTGCGGCTGCGGGCGTAGGCGTCGTCGAGCCAGCGCGGGGCGGGCAGCGCGAGCAGCGGCGCGTCGACTTCGATGCGTGCGTCGGCGTCGACCTCGTCGAACACGGCATGCAGGCGGCGTCCGACCGTCACGACGTCGGGTGCGAGCGCCGGAAGCCTCGTCAACTCGGTCAGATACGACGGCTCGGGCGCGGTATCGGCATCGAGAAAGCACAGGATCCGGCCCGATGCCCGAGCCACCCCCGCATTCCGGGCGGCTGCGAGCCGGAACCCGCGGTCCTCCTGCACGATGAGGATGACTCCGTCCGGCACAGTCGGCGGCGTGATCGATCCGTCGTCGACCACGATGATCTCGAGCCGCTCGGGCGGATGGTCCTGTCTCTGCAGCGCGAGGAGCGTTCGGTCGAGCTGGCTCTGCTGCTCGTAATGGGCGATGATCACCGAGACGAGGGGTGGCTCGTCCGGTCGCACGCCGTCGAGACGGTCCCAGTCGTTCCGCGGCAGAGCGATGCCCCGGGGCCTGGAAGCGGCGGAGGGTGTCACCACGCGATGCTCTCCCACCAGGTGAGGTACGAGGCGGCGGCATCATCGAGCGTCGGCCCGATGGGGTGGCCTGGGTGGAGGAACGTGGACGCCGGATCCTGATGTCTCGCCTGTATCGCGTCGGCCAGGTCATCGAGGGCGGTCAGATGCAGGGTTCCGGGGCGCAGTGCGGCCATCTCGCGGGTGTAGCGGGTGTCGACCACGATGGGTCTCCGCCCCTGCTCGGCCCAATCGAGGAGCGAGCGCGACGCCGAGTAGTGCCGGTGCGCGACCAGGGGGATGCCCGCGGTGACGCAGCGTGCACGGTACTCGGCGGGTTCGAGGTAGCCGGTTACCGTGAAGTCGACGCCCAGTTCGGTGGCTCGGGCCGCGAACCGGTCGGCTTCGACCTCGTGCCCGGGCGAGATGCCACCGAGGGCCGTGACCGATGCCGACGCGCCGGTGCGCGCCGACACGAGGGCGGCCGCCTCGATTGCGTCGTCATGCCCCTTGCCCGGGTAGACGTAGCCGGCGAGGAGCACTTCGAGGGCGCCCGGTGTCGGCGGGACTTTCGGAGTAGGAGGCGACAGGGGGTGACGGGTGCCCAGCGGGATCACGGACACCCGCAGGTCGGCACCGAGATGCTCGTGCACGAGTGACTCTTCGTGGTGGCTGTTGACCACCACGCCGGCCGCTGCGTCGGCTATAGCCCGATAGGCCGTCGACCTCCGGGCCACGTTGCGCTCGCCGTCGGAGGCCTGAGGGACATCGTGGAGTGTGACCGTGACCCGCCCGGCCCCGAGGAGGCGCACTACGCGGGCGGTCGCCTCCTCTAGCGTGGCGCCGTAGAGACCGTCGGTGACGTGCAGGTGAACGCGGCCGTAGCGATGGATGAGCGCCTCGGCAGCGTCAGCCGAGTCGACATGGTGGACGTCCCCACCCGTCTGTAGTCGAGCCACCGCCTCCGCCGTCTCTCGGGCGTATTCCGTGACCCCGTGGTGGAGTGGGCCGACAAGGATCTGGGCGGGAGGTGAAGTAGACACTCGGGCGAACCTTGCACGGCCACTGGCCCTTCGTCAATGGGGTAGACACAGAAAGATCCGAATTCACATTCGCTGCGTAGCCTGCACAGAGTGCCCACCGGGGGTGCCGACTCGACCCCTACGGAGCCTCTATGACGCAGACCCTCTGCGTCGCTTCCGTACCCGCAGGTCATCCTTACATCGCTCGTGCTCTGGCAGCCCCGATCGGTGCCCCAGTGCAGGTTCGGGTTGTACCTGATCCTCAGCCCGTGGGTGCACCGGCGGGCCAGTGGTGGCCGCCCGCGATCGTGGCTTCCGGGTGGATCGACTCGCACCGCTCCGACGCCGACCTGCTGCACCTCCACTTCGGCCTGGAGTCGTTCACCGTCGACGAACTCGTTGCCGCAGTGGATGCCGCTCACGACGCGGGCTGGCCGGTCGTCTACACCGTGCACGACCTCGAGAATCCCCAGCTGGTCGACCAGGCACCCCACGTCCGACAGCTCGACGCGCTACTCCCTCTCGTCGACGCCGTGGTGACCCTCACTCCCGGCGCCGCGAGCGAGATCGCCGAGCGTTGGGGCCGGACGGCCCTCGTGCTCCCCCACCCGCGCCTCCTGCCCGACGACGTCGAACCGTCCCGCGGTCTCGCGCACGACCTTCCCGTGATCGGAGTCCATCTGAAAGACCTGCGCCCGAGCGTTGATGGGGCCGCCTCCGTGCGAATCCTCCTCGGCGCGCTCGATCTCCTCCGAGACCGGGGTGTCAGCACCACCGGTGAAGTCCGCCTGCACCGGAGTGTGCGCGACGACGAGCAGCGGGAGCAGATTCGTCTTCTCTGCGCGGAGCGCTCCGACGTCGTGCTGATCGAACACGACCGCCTCGACGACGAGGCTCTCGCGGAGGCCCTCGCGCACCTCGACGTGTGCGTACTGCCGTATCACTCGGGCACCCACTCGGGCTGGCTCGAACTCTGCTGGGATCTCGGCGTCGCCGTCGCCGTGCCCGATGTCGGGTACCTCCGCGAGCAGCACGACGACGAAGCGACGATCGCGGGCTTCTCGCGAGAGGGCCTCGACGGCGATCGCGTCGAATCGCTGGCCGGCGCAATCGCGCGTCTCCTCGACTCGGCTCCCGAGTCCGGCAGCGAGGCGCGTCACGATCTGGCCGTTCGTCGCCTTGAAGAGCGCACCACGACCGACGAGATGACGGCGCGCGCCCACGCCGACCTCTACTCCGATCTTCTGGCCGAGCGGTCGTGACGGTGACTCTGCGCATCGTCATGATCGCTCCCCTGCGCTTTCCGATCCACGCTCCCTTCGCGGGAGGCCTGGAATCGGCCGTCTGGAACGAGATCCGACTGCTTCGTGCCCGCGGGCACCGGGTCGAACTGATCGCAACCGAAGGATCCGACTACCTCGAGGGCGGCCCGCGCCAGTTCGTGCTGCCCGCGGTCGACTGGCACGGCGACCCCGCAGCCGCTGACGACACCTACCCGCCGGGGTACCTCGGCCGCGCCCTGCCCGCTCTCGACCGCGCTCTCGCCGTGGTGGCCGAGCGCGCCGCGGCCGGCGACATCGACATCGTCGTCAACCACTGCCTGCACGGCCTTCCACTCGCCCGCGCCGGAGAGATCGGCGTGCCGATGGTGTCCACTCTCCACACGCCCATCGTGCCGGAGCTCGTCGCCTCGCACGCCACCGGTCGGGGGCGCGGCAGCCGGTTCCTCGCGGTGAGCGGACACACGTCTCGCACCTGGTCGGTCGAGGGCGTCCACTCGGCGGTCTTGCACAACGGCGTCGACACCGACGTGTGGCCCCGGGGCGACGGCGGAGAAGGCCTGGTCTGGTTCGGCCGGATCAACCACGAAAAGGCACCCCACCTCGCGCTCCAGGCCGCCCATCTGATGGGACGACCGCTGACGATCGCCGGCCGGATCGGCGATCAGACGTACTTCGACGAAGAGGTCGCTCCCCTCCTCGACGGCGACCGGCAGTACGTGGGACCGCTCGGCACGACCGAGCTCGCGAGCCTCGTTCGTCGGAGTGCGTGCGCTCTGACGACGCCGCTGTGGGACGAGCCCTTCGGCCTGGTCACCCCGGAGGCACTCCTCTCGGGAACCCCCGTCGCCGCATTCGCGATCGGCGGCATCACCGAGCTCGCCGTCGGGTCGATCGGACTCACGACGGTTCCGGTCGGCGACGTCGCCGCTCTCGCCGCAGCCGCGACCGCACTCATCGCCCAGAGCGACGCCGACCCCGCGTTCCGGGCGACGGTGAGTCACGCCGCCGCCCTGCGCTTCTCGCTCTCCAGCCGCATCGTGGCCCTCGAGCAGATCTTCGCCGAAGCTATCGCCGACGAAGCCCTCATAGAGAACGGTCGGACGGACTACGGCAGCGACGACTCCGACAGCGGTGCTCTCGAGCGAGCATCCGCCGCATGAGCCGTCCGACCATCGGCTGGTACGTGCACCATCACGGCCACGGGCACATCACTCGGTTTCTCGCCATCCGCCCTCAGCTCGACGCCGACGTGGTCTGCTTCAGCACTCTCGAAGCACCGAGCCCCCTTCCCGATCGGACCATCTGGATCCAGCTCGACCGTGACGACCTGGCCGAGTCCGGCTCCGGCGGCAGCCTCTCCGAACCGGCAGACGCCGACCCCACCGCTGCGGGTCTGCTGCACTGGGCTCCGCTCGGCCATCGCGGGCACCGCTCGCGGCTGGCCCACATCGCTGCGGAGATCGTGAAGCACCCCGTCGCCGCCTTCGTCGTCGATGTCTCAGCCGAGGTGACCCTGTTCGTGCGCCTACTGGGAATCCCCGTGGTGCTCGTCGGGCAGCCCGGACGTCGCACCGACGACGCGCACAAGATGGCGTTCCGGGCGGCCAGTCGGATCCTCGCCCCCTGGCCCGCGGGCGTCGTCACCCAGCCGGACTTCGGCGACGGCGTCGACGTCGTCCACACGGGCGGAATCTCTCGCTACGACGGCCGCCAGCCCCTGTCCGACGACACACGATCGGGAGTGCTGGTGATGCTCGGGTCGGGCGGCGGCGACGTCAGCGACGACGACCTGCGAGCCCTCGACGAGGCCCTGCCCGAACAGACGATCACCGTGCTCGGGCCCGGGCGAGACTGGCAGGACGACCCGTGGCAGGCGCTCTCGTCGGCCGAGATCGTCGTCTCGTGGGCCGGTCAGAACTCGATCGCCGACCTGGCCGCGGCCGGCGCGCGCGGCATCGTGATTCCGCAGCAGCGACCCTTCGACGAACAGGTCGAGATGGCGACTGCCCTCGAGCACGCCGGACTCGCAGTCGTCGAGCGCGGCTGGCCCGAAGCGTGGCAGTGGCCGTCGGTGCTCGATCGGGCGCGAGCGCAGGATCCCACGTGGTCGGCCTGGCAGACGACCGGTGCGGTCGAGCGCGCCGCGGCAGCGATCCTCGACCTGGCAGAGGAGTGGTCGCGGTGACGGCGTCCACGACCGACTCGGCGGTGCCCTCGCAGGCACCGGCGATCGCCGTGGTGACGCTGGCCTCGGCAGCCCGGCGGGCCCACGTCGACAACCAGCTGGCGGTGGTCGGTCGGTCGAGCGAGGTGCGCCGGATCCTCGTCTGGCTCGGCGACGACTCCCCCACCGGCATCGACGCCGACGTCGTGCTCTCGGTGCCGCCCGGGCCCGATGGCCTGCGCCTGGCCGCCGCCCGCAACGCCGGCGCCGATCGCGCCGTGGCAGACGGTGCCGGGCTCGTCGTGTTCCTCGATGCCGACTGCGTGCCGGATCCTTCGCTCTTCTCCGCCTACGCCGCCGCCGCGGCCGCGCAGCCGGAAGCCGTGCTGTGCGGGCCGGTGACGTACCTTCCGCCCGGCGTCGACTCCCTCGATCCGGCCGCCCTCGACCGGCACCGGTCGCCCCACGCGGCACGCCCGACACCGCCCAGGGGCCAGGTGGTACTGGCCCCGGCCGACGACTACCGCCTGTTCTGGTCGCTGTCGTTCGCGCTGACGGCAACCGCGTGGAGTACCGGGCCGCGGTTCGACGAGACGTTCGAGGGGTACGGCGGCGAAGACACCGACTTCGCCTACCGACTGCGATCGGCCGGGGTGCCGCTGGCCTGGGTGGGCGGCGCCGACGCCTACCACCAGCATCACCCGACCACCTCGCCTCCGGTCGCGCACCTCGACGACATCCTGCGGAACGGTGCCCTGTTCGCGCGCACCTGGGGCGAATGGCCGATGCTCGGCTGGCTGGAGGCCTTCGAGCGCAACGGGCTCGTACGACGCGTCGGTGCGGGGTGGGCTAGGCGCTAGGGGCGTCGTGGGGCGCTGAGCTCGAGGTTGATGTCGTCGGGATCCTGCAGCGACAGCACCACCTGGTTGAACGTCGGCAGGTCGGTGACCTCGCCGTGCTCGATGCCGGCCTCCGAGAGTCGCTCGGCCGCCCGGTGCAGATCGTCGACGCTCGCCACCCGGAAACTCACGTGGTCGAGCCCCACCCGGTTCGGATCGAAGGTATCGCCCGGATTCGCCACCGGACGCAGGCCGAGCGTCTGCCCCTGGAAGGTGAACGAGCAGCCGCCGTAGGTGCGCCACGGGTCGTCGTGAATGGTCGGGTCGTCGATCTGGTCGCTGAAG
This sequence comes from Frondihabitans sp. PhB161, assembly GCF_003814635.1. Taxonomy (NCBI): domain Bacteria; kingdom Bacillati; phylum Actinomycetota; class Actinomycetes; order Micrococcales; family Microbacteriaceae; genus Frondihabitans; species Frondihabitans sp. PhB161. Next base: position 148,711 of record NZ_RKQW01000004.1, on the reverse strand, counting down.
TCGCTGCCCGGCGCCATGCCGAACAGCTGCTCGTAGAAGGCCTTGCTGCGGTGGATGTCGGTGACGGTGAGGCGAACATGGGCGAACCCGCTCGGCGTGACAATGGCGTCGTTCATGCCCTCCAGCTAAGCGCGACGCACCCTCGGATGGCCACGGCGCCCCTGGCAGACGAGGGTTTTCTGGACATTCGGGGGTGCGTCGAGCGCGTCACCATGTACCCCTAGGGGCGCGCGCGGAGAACGGCCAGACCGAGGGCCTCGAGAAAGGCGCCCCACTCGGTTGGCGTCGTGCGGCTGCTCCGCCGGATCGATGTCTCCGAGAACAGACTCGGCCGAGAACGCGGGCGCGCATCCGCGAGGAGGAGGTCGAACGTGTCGCCGTTCTTCGACACGAGCACCTCGGAAACGGTGCTGAGAGCGATGCGCTGGAGGGGCGGTCGGTCGAGCTTTGACCGATACAGGAGTGTGTCGCCGACGAGCTCGACGTACCCCGTCACGCCGCGGACGACGAGAGTTGCGGCGGGTGCGGCCGGGGCTGAATCGGGCGGAGCGGAATCGGGTGATGAGGGAGCCGGTGACGACGAGGATCCGGCCCGCGTCCGATCGGTCCAGCGCGTGCCGTCCCACCACCGCTCGACCTCGGGGTCGGCGTCGGGGTACCAGCCCGCCGGTGCACCCGGCGGAGGAAGGTCGCTCACGGGTCTCGCCCCTTTCCGGCGACGCCGCCGTTACCTGATTGAGACACAGATGTTTGTGTTCAGGTGACGATACCGCTTACGATTGCCCACAGCTTGTGAGCGCTCACAACGACCGAATCGCCACCTTGACATTGGAGTCTTGCCATGACGACACTCGTCTTCACCTGAGACTCCTCGCGCTTCGCTCGCTCCGGTCCGGCCACCAGGCAGACCCGCGATCACACGCATCTCCACCTTCACCCGGGTCGCGCACCCCTGCGCTGCCCCATCTCGCAGTCACAGATCACCACCTCCCGAACAACACCACACAACACAAAAGGAACAACATGAAGACAAAGAAGTTCTTCGTCGGCGTCGCAGCCATCGGACTCGCTTTCTCCCTCGCCGCCTGCTCCGGTGGTCGCGGCGGCTCCGGTAGCACCGGTGGCGACGACAACAAGGGCGCCCTCGTCGGCGTCGCGATGCCCACCAAGGTCTCGGAGCGCTGGATCAAAGACGGCAACGCCGTCAAGAGCGACCTCGAGAAAAAGGGCTACAAGGTCGACCTTGAGTACGCCGACAACAAGATCCCCACCCAGGCGCAGCAGGTCAGCAACATGATCACCAAGGGCGCCAAGGTCCTCATCGTGGCCTCGATCGACGGTGGCTCGCTCAGCGACCAGCTCGACGCGGCGGCGAAGGCCGGCATCAAGGTCATCTCGTACGACCGCCTCCTCACGGGCAACAAGAACGTCGACTACTACGTCTCGTTCGACAACTACAAGGTCGGCGTCGACCAGGCCACCAGCCTTCTGACCGGACTCGGCGTCCTCGACGCCGACGGCAAGAAGACCGGCGACAAGAAGGGCCTCAACATCGAGCTCTTCGCCGGTAGCCCCGACGACAACAACGCCACGTTCTTCTTCAACGGAGCGATGGACACCCTCAAGCCCTACATCGCCGATGGCACGCTCATCGTCGGATCGGGCCAGACCGGCTTCACTCAGGCCGCAACCCTGCAGTGGGACCCGGCAACCGCCAAGTCGCGCATGCAGAACCTGATCGCGAAGTCGTACTCCGGCGGAAAGAACGTCGACGGCGTCCTCTCGCCCTACGACGGCATCTCGATCGGCATCATCTCGGCGCTCCAGGGCGCCGGCTACGGCACGTCGTCGAAGCCGCTCCCGGTCATCACCGGCCAGGACGCCGAGGCCGCTTCGGTCAAGTCGATCGTCGCGGGTGAGCAGTACTCCACCATCTACAAAGACACGCGCCAGCTGGCGACCGAGTCCGTCACGATGGCCGACGACCTGCTGACCGGCAAGACCCCCGAGGTCAACGACACGAAGACGTACGACAACAAGGTCAAGGTCGTTCCGACCTTCCTGTTCCAGCCCACCGTCGTCACCAAGGACAACTACAAGAAGGTCCTGATCGACAGCGGTTACTACACCGAGGCCGACCTCAAGTAGGTCGCCCCGGGGCGAGGCGGGCCGCGCACTCCGCGGCCCGCCTCGCTCTTCTGCCCCACATCCCCACTCAGAACCCGAGCAAGGAGCCCCTGTGGCGAACACCATCCTCGAGATGCGTGAGATCACCAAGACCTTCCCCGGCGTCAAAGCCCTCCAAGACGTCACTCTGGAGGTCGAACGCGGCCAGGTCCACGCGATCTGCGGTGAAAACGGCGCTGGCAAGTCGACGCTGATGAAGGTGCTCTCCGGCGTCTACCCCGCCGGAAGCTTCGACGGCCAGATCCTCCTCGACGGCAAGCCCGTCGACTTCAAGAACATCAACGACTCCGAAGACGCGGGCGTCGTCATCATCCACCAGGAGCTGGCCCTCAGCCCGTTCCTGTCGATCGCCGAGAACATCTTCCTCGGCAACGAGCGATCGAAGCGCGGCTTCATCGACTGGAACGACACCAACCTCGAGGCGGCGAAGCTGCTTGCCCGGGTCGGTCTGCGCGACAACCCCATCACGAAGATCGTCGACATCGGAGTCGGCAAGCAGCAGCTGGTCGAGATCGCGAAGGCGCTCTCCAAGAAGGTCAAGATCCTGATCCTCGACGAGCCGACCGCCGCTCTGAACGACGACGACTCTGCTCACCTGCTCGACCTCATCAAGAGCCTGCAGGGCCAGGGCATCACGTCGATCATCATCAGCCACAAGCTCAACGAGATCAAGGCGATCGCCGACAAGGTCACGATCATCCGCGATGGCAAGACCATCGAGACGCTCGACATGCACGGCGACGAGGTCTCGGAAGACCGGATCATCAAGGCGATGGTCGGCCGCGACCTCGAGAGCCGCTACCCCGACCACACGCCGAGCATCGGCGAAGAGCTGCTGCGGATCGAGGACTGGACGGTTCACCACCCCCTCGACGCCACCCGCGAGGTCGTGCACCATGCCAACCTCAACGTGCGCGCCGGTGAAATCGTCGGTATCGCCGGCCTGATGGGCGCCGGTCGCACCGAGCTCGCGATGAGCGTGTTCGGCCACAGCTACGGCACCAACATCTCGGGCACCGTCTACAAGCGGGGCACGCCGATCAAGACGAACACCGTCTCGAATGCGATCAAGAACGGTCTGGCATACGCCACCGAAGACCGCAAACGCTACGGTCTCAACCTGATCGACGACATCAAGCGGAACATCTCCGGTGCGGCGCTGAACAAGCTCGAGCACCTCGGCTTCGTCGATGCCTCGAAAGAGACGACCGTCGCCGACAAGTACCGCAAAGACATGAACATCAAGGCTCCGAACGTCTCGGTGCTGACTGGCAAGCTGTCGGGCGGCAACCAGCAGAAGGTCGTCCTCTCGAAGTGGATGTACTCGGATCCTGAGGTCCTCATCCTCGACGAGCCCACCCGCGGCATCGACGTCGGCGCGAAGTACGAGATCTACACGATCATCAACCGCCTCGCCGATCAGGGGAAGGGCGTCATCGTCATCTCCTCCGAGCTGCCCGAGCTGCTTGGCATCTGCGACCGCATCTACACGCTCTCGGAAGGGCGCATCACGGCGGACGTCCCCCGTGACCAGGCGACCCCCGAGTACCTCCTTAAATACATGACTCAAGAACGAGAGGCCCCGGTCAATGAGCGCGACATCTGACCTCAAATCCCCCCGCCAAGACCTGGTCCCCGGCAAGCAGCCCGGTCCGATCGGCTCAGCCGTCAGCTACCTGACCGGCCAGCTCCGTCAGATCGGCCTGTTCATCGCGCTGATCGTGATCGTGCTGTTCTTCCAGGTCGCGACCAACGGCATCACCCTCCGTCCGATCAACGTGTCGAACCTGGTGATCCAGAACAGCTACATCCTGATCCTCGCGATCGGCATGGTGATGATCATCATCGCCGGCCACATCGACCTCTCGGTCGGTTCGGTCGTCGCGTTCATCGGCGCCATGTCCGGTGTCATGATCACCCAGTGGGGTCTGCCCTGGTGGGCCGCGATCATCCTCTGCCTCATCCTCGGAGCCCTCGTCGGCGCCTGGCAGGGGTTCTGGGTGGCGTACTTCGGCATACCGGCGTTCATCGTCACCCTGGCCGGAATGCTCGCGTTCCGTGGAGCGGCGCAGATCGCCCTGCAGAACCAGCAGATCTCGCCCTTCCCGTCGCAGTTCCGCGCCCTCGGCTCGGGCTTCCTCCCGTCGATCGGTGAAAGCGGCTACGAGCCGCTGACTCTCATCATCGGCGCGGTGGCCGCGATCGCGATCATCCTGTCGGGTCTCCGCGGTCGTGCGGTGCGTCGCAAGTACGAGCTCGAAGACGAACCGTTCCTGTGGTTCATCGTCAAGATGGCCTTCACCGTGGCGCTCGTCGTCTACGTGGCCTTCCTGCTCGCCAGCTACTCGGGAACCCCGATCGTCCTCGTCGTGCTCGGCGCGCTCGTGATCATCTACGCCTCGGTCATGCGCAACTCGGTCTTCGGCCGCCACACCTATGCGATCGGTGGCAACCTCCAGGCCGCCGCCCTCTCGGGTGTCAAGACGAAGCGCGTCACGTTCCTCCTGTTCGTCAACATGGGTGTCATCTCGGCTCTCGCCGGCCTGGTCTTCACCGGACAGCTGAACCTCGCCAGCCCGTCGGCCGGTACCGGATTCGAGCTCGACGCCATCGCGGCCGTCTTCATCGGTGGCGCTGCCGTCACAGGTGGTATCGGTACCGTGCCGGGCGCCATCGTCGGTGGTCTGATCATCGGAATCCTGAACAACGGAATGTCGATCCTCGGCGTCGGAACCGAGTATCAGTCGCTCATTAAGGGGCTCGTGCTCTTGGCCGCGGTCGCGTTCGACGTCTTCAACAAGCGCCGCGCCGCCTCGTCCATCAAGTAGCGAAGCGCACCACCCCCGTCTATCGGCCCCGAACGCTCGTCGTTCGGGGCCGATCGCCTTTCGTCGGACGACCCGACCCGAGATTCACCCGACACCCGTCGGCCAGCCCGATGTGAGCGATCACATGTCACCCGAAGGACACCACGTGAAGGCACTCAAGACGCGACAGGCGACGATCTTCGACGTGGCGCGACTGGCCGGGGTCTCGCACCAGACCGTCTCGCGCGTGCTGAACAACCTGCCGAACGTCCGCCCGACGACCCGCGAGAAGGTCGAGGTCGCCATCCGGCAGCTGAGCTACACCCCCTCCCCCGCGGCGCGGGCCCTGGTTACCCGACGCTCCGCCACCATCGCGGTCTTGAACACGGGAGCAGCCGACTTCGGCCCGGCGAGCATCGCGATCGGCCTGTGCGAGGCCGCGGGGCCAGCGAACTACACCGTGACCATGTCGAACTCGGGTGGGTCGGATCCTGAGTCCATTCGCTCCGTGATCGTGCAGTTCGTGCGACAGAACGTCGAAGCCATCGTCGTGATCGCTGCCCGCACCGCGAGTCTTGAGGCGCTCTCGGGCATCGACCTCGACATCCCCCTGCTGACGATCGAGTCGGCCGGTCGGCCCGGGTTCCATAGTGTCTCGCTCGACCAGTACCGCGGTGCCCGCCTGGCGGTTCGGCACCTGATCGACCTCGGCCATACGCGCATCGAGCACGTGGCCGGGCCCTCCGACTCCCTCGACGCTCTCGAGCGCCTGCGCGGCTGGCGGGACGAGCTCGGTGAGGCCGGCATCGCGGCCCCCCGCCCCCTGCAGGGGTCCTGGACACCCGACTCAGGATCCGACGCGGCCACAGAACTGCTCGCCCGGTCCGATCGCGGCACGGCCGTGTTCGTCGCCAACGACCAGATGGCACTCGGCTTCATGCACACGCTCGAGCGCGACGGCATCCACGTGCCCGACGACATCAGCGTGATCGGCTACGACGACATCCCCGAGGCCGCGTACTTCACTCCCCCGTTGACCACGATGAAGCAGGACTTCGACGCGCTGGGTCGCCAGATCATGGGGCATCTGCTCGAAGTGCTGCGGGATCCTGCTGCTCCGTCGCCGACCCGGTTCGTGCCGTCCCTCGTCGTGCGGGAGTCCGTGCGGGCGCTTCGGTAGTGAGCTGCTCTGCCGTGCGAGGTCGCGCGAATCGGCCGACATCGCGCGCCGCGGCGCTTTGACCTTGGCCGATTCACGCGCGGTCGCCCAGCAAGGTCACAGGGCTAGACAAAGCGAATCGCGTCAGGCTGCGGGCCCGGCAGCGGCCGGCGCGACGGGAACCACCCAGACATCGCCCACACCCGCACCCGCATCAGCCCCCGCGCGCACGACGGCCCCGGGCACGAGGCCGAACTCCTCCGCTCGCACCAGCTCCTGGGGGTCGGCATCCGAGACGCGCACGACGCGATAGTCGCCCGGTGGCGCCACCGCCAGACGCAGAGCACCGCCCGGCACGGCCGTCGCCCCCTCCCGCGACGGAATGGGATCGCCGTGCGGGTCGGCGACGGGCCGCCCGAGGAAGTCGTCGATCCGATCGATCAGCGTCGTCGACACGGCGTGCTCGAGCCGCTCCGCCTCGTCGTGCACCTCGCTCCAGCCGTAGCCGAGGCTGGTGACGAGAAACGTCTCGATCAGCCGGTGTCGCCGAACCATGTCGAGCGCGAAGCTCGTTCCGCGAGGCGTGAGACTGACCGGACGATAGGGCTCGTAGTCGACGAGGCCCTGGGTTGCGAGCCGGCGCATCGTGTCGGTGACGTTGGCGGGAGTCGTGCCGAACCGCTCGGCGAGGCCCTTCGCCGTGATCGGCGGATCGCCCCACTCCGTCGCCGCCCAGATCGCCTTGACGTAATCCTGGGCGACGGAGCTGATCGAATCGGTGTCCACGGCTGTCGACTCTACGGCCCGGCCACTGTCAACACGACGAGCACCACGTTGAGCAGGCCGATCGAAGCAGTAACGACCCAGGCGACGACGGTCAGGATCCGGTGGTTTGCAAACACCCCCATGATCGAGTGGTCGCTGGTGTACTTCACCAGCGGCACCAGCGCGAACGGGATGCCGATGCTCAGCAAAACCTGGCTGAGAACGAGCGCCCGGGTCGGTTCGAATCCCGTCGACAGGATCACCAGCGCCGGGATGAGGGTGACGACTCGGCGCACCAGGAGGGGAATGCGGAGGTGCAGCAGCCCCGCCATGATCGTGGAGCCGGCGTAGCACCCGACCGACGTCGAGGCGAGGCCGGACGCGAGGAGCCCGACTCCGAAAATCACCCCGACGGCCGGGCCGAGAGCCGCCACCACGGCGGCGTGGGCCCCCTCGATGGTGTCGGTGCCGTCGACACCGCGAAGGCTCGAGGCGGCGAGCAGCAGCATGGCGACGTTGACCGTGCCGGCGAGCACAAGAGCGAGCACGACGTCGACGCGCGTCGCTTTGAGGAGCCGTCGGATCCTGGGCTCTTCGAGGGTGGCGCCGTGCCGGTCGCGAGCGAGCCCCGAGTGCAGGTAGATGGCATGGGGCATCACCGTCGCCCCCAGCATGCTGGCGGCCAGCAGCACCGTCTGCGTGCCCACGAAGCGCGGCACGATGCCCGCGGCCGCGTCGCTCCACGAGACCGGGCTGACGACGACCCCGGCGAGGAACCCGATCGCGATGATTGCGAGGAGCGCGATGATCACGAACTCGAACGGTCGCTGCCCTCGACGCGACTGGATCGACAGCAGCACCATCGAGACGACGCCGACGATCAGGCCGCCGAGGGGTAGCGGAACGCCGAAGAGGATCTGCAGCGCGATGGCGCCGCCGATCACCTCGGCGAGGTCGGTACCCGCGGCGATCACCTCGGCCTGCGCCCAGAAGAGGAGCCGTCGCCGTCGAGGCAGCCGCTCCCCCAGCAGCTCGGGCAGGCTGCGGCCGGTGACGAGACCGAGCTTCGCCGACAGGTACTGGATGATCACGGCCATCACGTTCGCGGCGACGAGCACCCAGACGAGCAGGTAGCCATACGAGGCACCGGCGGTGAGGTTCGCGGCGACATTGCCAGGGTCGACGTAGGCGATCGCAGCGACGAACGCGGGGCCCAGCAGCCACAGCAGTCGGGCCTCGGGGCGCGCACCGGGTTTCGGGCCGCGCTCGCGCGCCAGGGTCGTCGTCTCGGAGTCGCTCACAAAGTTAAGCTAGCTTAAACCGTCGGCGTCCGCCCATCTTGGCGCCGCCAAGGTTGTCAGTGCGAGACGCGCGACAGGAACTCCTTCAGAGCGGGGTGCCGCGGCGAGTCGAGCAGCTCGGCAGGCGGGCCCTCCTCGACGACCTCGCCGAGATGCAAGAACACGATGCGGTCGGCGACCTTGCGGGCGAACGACATCTCGTGAGTCGTCATCAGAATGGTCGAGCCCTGCTCTTTGAGCTCGGTCACCAGGTCGAGCACCTCGCCGACCAGCAGCGGGTCGAGAGCGCTCGTCACCTCGTCGAGCAGCAGCAGCTCGGGGTTCGTGGCGATGGCCCGGACGATCGCGACCCGCTGCTGCTGGCCGCCCGAGAGGCGGTCCGGATACGACGAAGCGAAGGATCCGAGACCGACCCGCTCCAGCAACCGCCTGGCCTCCGTCTCGGCCGCGGCCTTCGCCACGCCGTGCACCTTGCGCGCGGCGAGCGTGACATTGGCCAGCACGGTGAGGTGCGGAAAGAGGTTGAACTGCTGGAAGACGACGCCGATGCGCGACCTTGTGCGGTCGACGTCGATGCGGGGGTCGCTGATGTCGGCCCCCTGGAGCAGGATCTGGCCGTCATCGATGGATTCGAGCAGATTCGCGGTCTTGAGGAGCGTGGATTTGCCGGATCCTGAGGCTCCGATCACGACGATCACCTCGTGCGCGTGCAGCTTCAGATCGATGCCGCGGAGCACGGCGACGTCGCCGAACGACTTGCGGATGCCGCGAAGCTCCAGGACGGGGGCGGGTGTGCTGGACGCTGATGTCTGGTCGTCGCGGCTCTGATTCTGGTGACTCTGGGTGTCGGGGCTCATACGGCACCGCCAATCTGCTCGCGGCGCTGTTGGCGTCTCGCGAGGCCATCCGTCAGGCGGATCAACGGCAGGCTGATCAGCACGAACAGGAGCCCTGCGACGAAGTACGGCGTGAAGTTGAAGGTCTCGGCCTGAGCGATGTTGGCTGCGCGGACCGCGTCGACCGCCCCGAGGATCGACACGAGACCGACGTCTTTCTGCATCGAGACGAAGTCGTTCATGAGCGCGGGCGTGACCTTGCGAAGCCCCTGCGGCAGCACGACCAAGCGGAGCGTCTGCGCATGCGAGAGCCCCAGCGACCGGGCCGCGAGGCGCTGCGACGGGTGGACCGCCTCCATGCCGGCACGGAGCACCTCGGCCACGTACGACGAGTAGGTGACGATGATCGCGACCGTGCCCCACACCTCGGCCGGGAGCCGCGGGAAGATGCCGAGCCCCGGGATCCCGTAGCCGACGAGGTAGAGCACGATGATCAGCGGCAGGCCGCGAAAGAGGTCGGTGTAGCCGGTCGCCACGACCCGCAGCGGGAAGAACACCGGGCTGCGGAGACCGCGGATCACGGCGAGGAGCGTGGCGAAGATCGCGACGCCGATGCTCGCGAAGAAGAGGATCCGCACGTTGAGCCACAGGCCCTGCAGGATGCTCGGGAACGTGTCGACCGCCACGCCCGGATCGAAGAACGACTGCTGCACCGTCGCCCAGCCCGGAGTGTTGACGACGCCGACCCAGACGAGCGCCACGACGACCACGGTCGACACGATGCTCACCAGGATCGACTGGCGCCCGCGCCGCGACCGGTAGAGACGCCGCTCGACCTCGATCTGAGACGGAGGCGCCGCTACGACGGCGGCGCCATCGCCGGCTGTCACTTGAGGATCGGCACGTCGACCTCGGTCGACAGCCACTTCTTCGTCAGGGCCTCCAGCGTGCCGTCACTCTTCAGCGTGTCGACCGCGGTCTTCACCTTGTTAGTGAGCGCCGATCCCTTGGGCAGGACGATGCCGAACTTGTCGCCATTGCCGTCGTCGGCGAACTGGCCGATGATCTTGCCGTCGTCGAGCTGGGCCGACGACATGTAGAACGCGGTGGGGAGGTCGGTGACGACAGCATCGATCTGACCCGACTTCAGTGCCAGCACGGCGTCGTCGTTCGAGTTGAACACCTGCGGGGTCGTGCCGAGCTCGTCTTTGGCGACGGTGAGGCTCGTCGTGCCGGTCGCGACGCCGACCTTGAGGCCCTTCAGTCCGGCGATGTCGGTCACGCCCGCGGCGGCGGACTTGCTCGTCGTGACGACGGCCTGCGTGGTCGTGTAATAGACCGGAGAGAAGTCGACGGCCTTCTCGCGCTGAGCGGTGATCGAGAACTGCTGGATGTTGAGATCCCAGTCTTTCGCGCCGGGCGCGATGGCCGAGTCGAAGGTGCTACGCGTCCACACCACGTCGGACTTTTTGTAGCCGAGCTCGTCGGCGACCGCGTAGGCGACGGCAGACTCGAAGCCCTTGCCCGACTCGGGCTTGTTGTCGTCGATCCAGGGCGAGTAGGCGGGCTGGCCGGTCGCGATCGTCAGCTTGCCGACGGTGACGGTGTCGCTGCTGCCGTTGCCGCCATTGCCGCCGCCGCCGCTCGAGCAGGCGGTGAGGGCAACGGCCGCGAGGAGCGCTGCGGCACCGGCGAGGGCCGCGGTGCGACGGCTGACGCGGCGCGAGGTGCGGGGGCTGGAACGGGGGCTGAGTCGGGTCACGGGAGGGCCTTCGGTCAGGGGGTGAAGTCTGGATAGTACCGTCCCGCACGCCACGCGTGTGACGGTCGCGTCATAGAGCGTCTCGGGTGGCGGGTGCCGGACGTGTGCCGCGAGATGGCCTTATCAACGGCTTCTGCGTCCACTTCCGGCAGATTCGGCCATCTCGCAGGGGTCGGCCCTGCCGTGGTGCCACTCCCCGCGACCGGGCACGCCTCGACCCTTGCCATACTGATGCCATGCCCGAGCCGGATGCCGCCGCACCACACGACGAGACCGACACCCGCACCGACGCCACCCGAAAGACCGACGCCGACCTCGCCTCGTCCGCCGTCCGTCGGTTCGCGCGGGCGACGAACCAGGTCATCGCCGGAAAGACCTTCAGGATCCGCGGAACCGCCCCCGCACTCGACCGACTCCTGCGCGATCTCGGCGCCCGACCGGCCGCCGCGGGGCACGACGCCGATCTCGACTGGTTCGCGGCCGTCGGCCACGACGCCGAGCCGACCATCGCCCTGCCGAACCGGGGCGACGCGACGGGCCGCATCGACTGGGCTCGACGCCACATGACGGTGTCGGCCCGGCTGGCAGCCGCGCTCACCCACGACGGGATCGTGCGCGGCGTACGGATCGGCATCGCGATGGTGCTCGAACCGAAGACCGCCGTGCTCGCCCTCCTGCTGCGCGACGCCGGCGCCGAGGTCGTCGTGTACGCGCACGCCGACGAGACCGACGACGAGGTCGCCGACGCCCTTCGCGCGGAGGGGCTCGAAGTCTTCGCCGACTCCCGCGCCACGCTCGCCGAGCAGCGTGCCCTTGCGGTAGACCTGCTCGATCGACGACCCGCCGTCCTTCTCGACGACGGGTCGCACGTGATCCGGCTCGCTCACGAGATCGGGCATCCGGCGCTCGACACGATGGTCGGAGCAGCAGAAGAGACGACGAGCGGATTGCGGCCGTTGCGGATCCTCGCCCGGCGAAACGAACTCGTGATTCCCGTGATCGCGGTGAACGACGCGCGAACGAAGACGTACTTCGACAACCGCTACGGCACGGGCCAGTCGTGCGTGTTCGCGATCCTCGATCTGCTCGACACGCTGCCCGAGACGCCGGTTCGAGCAGGATCCCGCGCCACCGTCGCCGGATTCGGCCCCGTGGGCGAGGGCGTCGCCCAGGTGCTCGCGGCACTGGGCCTCACCGTGACCGTGGCCGAGACCGATCCGGTGCGAGCGCTCCAGGCCGTGTACGCCGGGTACGACGTCGCAGAGCTCGCGGTCGCTGCCAGCCAGTCTGACCTGATCGTCTCGGCGACCGGCGTGCGCGAGACGCTCTCGCTCGAGGTGCTGCGAGCCACTCGCGAGGGTGCCGTGGTCGCTGTCGCGGGCGGCGTCGACCAGGAGGTCGTGCTCGACGCGGCTGCCGAGGCCGGGGCCACTCGCGAGCCCGTCGTGCCGAAGATAGAACGGTTGACCATGTCGGGTGGCCCTAGCCTCTTCCTGCTCGACGACGGCGGCTGCATCAACATCACCGCCGCCGAGGGCAACCCGATCGAGATCATGGATCTCTCGTTCGCGGTGCAACTCGAGGCGGTGCGCATGCTCGTCGACAGCGGCTCGACGCTCGAGCCCGGTGTGCATGCGCTTGGCCCGAAGGCGGATCGAGTGATCGCGACCGAGGCCCTTGCAGCGCAGGGCATCGCGGCTCCGGGGGCGGTCGCCGAGGCCAGGGCGCCCCGCGACGGCGATCCGGACGGCGATTCCGCGGATCCTCGGACCACCCGCTTTGGGCCCCTCGGCCCGGAGGCGCGCTCGTGACCACCCCCGCCCGCGACTTCTCGCCCGTCGTCGTGCACTCGGCACGCATTGTCGTGCCGATGACTGCGCCGCCGATCCTCGACGGGGCGGTCGCCGTGCAGAGCGGTCGAATCCTCCACGTCGGAGAGCGTTCGTGGGTGCTCGACCGGCTCGGCGCGAGCCGGCTCCGCTGGAGCGAGCGGCACTGGCCGGGTGCGATCCTGCCCGGTCTCGTGAACGCACACTCGCACCTGCAGTACACCGGAATGGCGAGCGTCGGCGAGGGCTCGTACAACGGCTTCGACGACTGGGCGAAGTCGTTCGGAGCCGTCTACTCCGGCCCGCACGACTGGGCCGCCGAGGCCGCTCGCGGCGCCGAGCTGTCGATTGTCGCGGGCGTCACGAGCGTCTCCGACGTGGTCACCGATATGGAGGCGGCCTCGGCGCTCGGCGACGCCGGGCTCGGCGGCATCGCCTACTGGGAGGTGATGGACTGGGAGAACGAGGCCTGGGCCGAACGCGGGCGCGACCAGATCTTGGACGAGCTGACGAGGATCCCGGCGGACCCGGGCGTGGGCCTCTCGCCGCACGCGCCGTATTCGCTCGACGTCGAACCGCTCCTCGAGCTGCCCGACATCGTCCGGCAGCGCGGGCTCCGCCTGCACCTGCACCTCGGCGAGTCGGCGTTCGAGGGCGAACGCGGAATGGAGCCGGGTGGCTCGTCGACCGGCGACTCGGCTGCGGGTGGGCATGACGCCTGGCATTTCGTCGGCGTGCCGAGCTTCCGGGCACTCCGCGAGCTGGGATTCGGTGCCAGCGCCACGGCGTTCGTCGACCGGCTCGGCGTGCTCGGCCCCGACTGCCACGTGGCACACGGCGTCTACATGACCGCCGACGACCGCGCTCTGCTCCGGGCCCGCGGCACCACGGTCGCCCTGTGCCCCCGATCGAACGCGGTCATCGGCCTCGATCCTCCCCCCGTCGCCGACTACCTGCTCGAGGGCAGTGCCATCGCCGTGGGCACCGACTCGCTGTCGTCGTCGCCTTCGCTTGACCCGCTGGCCGATGTGACCGCGTTGCACCTGATCGCCCGGTCGCAGGGCTACGCCCGGCACGACCTGCACGAGCGCCTGCTCACTGCGGCGACTCTCGGCGGCGCCCACGCGATGGGGCTCGACGTCGGGCCCGACCGCGTCGGCCATCTCGCCGTGGGAGCCCGGGCCGACCTCGCCGTGTTCGACGTCGATGCGCGCACCGTGCCCGACGCCTACGCCGAACTCGTCGAGGACGGCGCCGGTCGATGCGTCGCCACGATTATCCGCGGCGTCGTCCGCCACCAGAAGGAGCCCACATGAACGCCGTTCCCCCCGTGCCCCCATTCGCCGGTGCAGTCGCCCGGCGTTCGGTCGAGGGCGTCGTCCTCGAGTGGCTCGCTGTCCCGCCGCGAGCCTCGGCCCTCGACCTCGAACCCCACCCCGAGGGCGGCTGGTACCGACGTACGTGGACTTCCGGCGCCGCGACCTCGACCCCCGGCGGCGAACGGCCCGCAGCCACGCTGATCCTGTTCCTGCTGCCGCCCGGCGAGGCATCGGCGTGGCACCGGGTGACGTCGGACGAGATCTGGCTGTGGCACGGGCCGGATGCCGTGCTGCTCGAACTCGGCGGCGATGGTGAGGCCCCCGGGACGTCGACCGGGATCCTTCTCGATGGCTCGTCGACGCAGGGGTTCGTGCCTGCGGGAGTCTGGCAACGGACCGTGCCCTCGGACGGCGAGGCGCTGGTGTCGTGTGTCGTGTCGCCGGGCTTCTCGTTTGCCGACTTCACGCTGGCTGACTGACACACGGGTTTTCCGCTGGGTGCCCAGGCTTTCCGCTGGGTGCCCGGTGGGAGTCTGCTCGACCGGGCAGCGAGAACGGCGTAGGTTTCTCTGTGCAAAGAATTTTATTCTTTGCGACGACCGTCGGGCGCCCCTGCCCGTGAAGCTAGTGCCCCGCTCGATCGTCAGGGCCGTACCTCGTGTTGAGAGGTGCGGCCCTTCTCATCGCCCGAAGCGTGTCGCCTCGGTGATGCGCTCACCCGTCGATAACGAGTGCGATCGAGACGTCCGCGAACCCGGGGCCCTGCCGTGAAGCTACCCACGGGCCCGCGGAACATCGTTGCCGACCAGACTTGGCGGACTCGCCCACCGTACGAGACAACGGAATGCGATTTCTACCCCTGTACACCGTGCAGCTCACGCGGTACTTTAATCCCAGGTCAAGTCCGCTTTTCGCTAGTTGAGATAGCTAGTTGACTTAGCTAGTTACTCTAACCAGGTGCGCTCTCGGCCGAGCGCAGTCACTGGTCGGTGACGTCGATTGCCGCGGTCATCTCGCGAAGGAACTCCGTCACGGCCCGGGCAGCATCGGCGTCGAGGTTTTCGGCCGCCGAGATCATTCGCGCGTGCATTCCCGCCATCGTGGCGCGCACTTCGTCATCCGAGCCGCCCGTGGCGGTGATCAGCACGCCCCGCCGATCGGTCGGGTGCGCGTGGCGTTGCAGATGGCCGCTCTTCACCAATCGGTTGATCAGCACCGATGTCGACGCGGTGGTGATCGCGAGATGCTCCGAGAGCGTCTTCGCCGAGACCGTCTCGCCAGCCCGCTGCGCCCGGAGGAGGAAGCGAATCGCAGCGAGATCGGTCTCACCCATCTTCATCGACGTGCGGGTGCGCTCGCGCATCTCTTTCTCGGCCTGACGGTAACGCCGGAGAGCGTTGAGCACCTCGGTGGCACGTTCTTCGGCGGTGACGTCGTACCAGAAGCCGGACGCGTCGAAGGTGCCCGAGGCCGCTGATGGCGTGGAATTCTCCATGGCCACACAGTAATTGCTAGACGCTGCAGGAATCGAAGAATCGGGGTCTCACCGGGCGCGATTATCCGAATTACGCACCTTTGTGGCTGTAGCTAGACCGGCTAGATACCTCCGGCCATACTCATCTCAGGCGCCGGTTCACGGCGGCGCCGGCCCCGGTTCACGGCGGGGTCCAGTTCGAGTAGTTCCCCTCAGGCAGTGCAGGCTGTCAGAATTGAGATGAACAGATGTCCCTTCTCCGACCCTCCACCACGCAGGTCTCGCCCTTCTCCGAGATCCGCCAGATCGAGCGCAACAAGACCCTCGCGGTCATCGCGGCCTCCACCGTCGTTGCGACGAGCTGCCTCATCACGGCCGTCCTCGTGGCACTGGGCGTGCTCGCATGAGCATGTACCGTCGCGCCGAGAACGTCCCGCCCGTTCGCATCTCCGGATATCCCAAGCGCCACCGCGGCTTTCTGAACGACGTGCGCCTCGCCACCGTTGATGCGATGCCGGTGCGTCAGCCCCGCCCGAAGCAGCCCGTCGAGGTCTGCTACGCCGACTTCTTCGCCCCAGCGGCTGAGGAGCTCGCAACCGCCTGACCTCTTCGACCCCTCCTCCTCTTTCTGGCCCGGGCGTCGAAACTCCACAAATGGTCCATGTCGCGCAAGCGGCATAGGCCATTTGTGGAGTCTCGGCGCCTCCCCACCGCATCGCAGTGGCAGACAGGCGGGAGAGCTGAAGCGGAAGGGAGCCGGAGCTACTTCTCTTCGTGCTTCAGGGCGAGACCCAGGGCGAAGAAGGTCGGCGCCCAGTGGCCGATGAAGATGCCCCAGCGGTCGGACTGCGCCTTGTCAGACGCGTCTTTACCCTGCGACGCGAGCCACGCGACGAGAGCGATGACGATGGAGGCGAAACCGCCCCAGTAGGCGTGCTCGCTCTTGATGCCGACGTCGGAGAGAAATTTGATGGGGTTCATAGCAGCTCCTAGGAGTGAAGTGGTCGAGATAGGTTCACTCCACTCCTCGGAGCCAGCCACGGTCCAAGAAAAGTCTCCGGCCCGAGAGAAGCAGACGACCGTCGAGCGCTAGACGCCCGGCAGGGCGGCGACGATCGTGTCGACCTCGGTGCGGGTCGTGTAGTCGACGTGCACGTCGACGAATGTGACGACCTGGTCGGCGTCGACGACGATCACGGTCGGGAACGGGATGTCGCCGGTGGCATCGGCGTTGCTGTCGGCCACGTCGAATCCGAGGTCGGTGTGGGCGGCGCGCGCGTCGGCGCTGGGCTCGGTCAGGAGCCCCAGCTGACGGACCAGCACGTTGCCGGGGTCGGAGAGCACGGTGTACTCGAGCGACCCGTTCGCGACCGAGAGCTCGCTGCCCTCGGGAGTCTGCGGGCTGATGGCGACCAGTTCGATGCCCCGCTCGCGAAGAGTCGGCAACAGCGACTCCTGGTAGTGCTTCAGAGTCAGGTTGCAGTACGGGCACCAGGATCCTCGGTAGAAGACGACGACGGCTCCCCCAGCGCCGAGAGCGTCGGCGAGCGCCACCGCCGTGCCGTCCGGTGCGACGAGGCTGGCGTCCGGCAGCCGCGACCCCACCGTCACTGCGGCATCCGGCACACCCGAGGCCGTCAGGGCTGCCTGCTCGTCAGCGAAGACGCCGCTCAGCCGCGGTCCGATCTGCGCGGTGAATCCGTCGTTGAACTCGTCGATCTGCGTCTTCAGGGTGGTCGTCGCGGTGCCGGTCATGGGTCGTCCTGTTCGGGTCGGGTCAGCTGGTGAATCGACAGTACGACTGCGCTCCAGGATCCGTCCTCCCGCCCGTAACGCGAAGTCATGCGTACGCTCGGCGTATGCCCGCGACCCCTCCCACCGCCGATCGACACGGCGCCGACCGGCGTGGGGCCGAACCGGTCTCGACCAAGGCACCCGATCTCGCCGGCCCCGCCGTCATCTCGCAGTTCTGGGGCGACCTCGCCTTTCTGCACTGGCGCGTCGACCCCGCTCTCGTCGAGCCGCATCTGCCGCACGGAGTACGCCCGGACATCTTCGACGGCTCGAGCTGGGTCGGGCTGATTCCCTTCGAGCTGTCGCGCTCGGCGTTCGGCCCGTTGCCGCCGGTGCCCTACTTCGGCCGTTTCGCCGAGACCAACGTCCGCCTCTACGGCATCGGCCCCGACGGCCGTCGGAGCGTCGTTTTCCGCACCCTCGAGGCTGCAAAGCTCGTTCCCGTCCTGACGGCGCGCCTCGGTCTTGGCCTGCCCTACACCTGGGCCGACATGAGCATCGTTCGTGGCGGCGGCACCATCACCTACGACAGCCGGCGGCGCTGGCCCCGGGCGACGACGGGCGAGCCTCTCCCCCGCACGCACGTGAAGATCCGCCCAGGATCCGAGACGGTCACGGGCGACCCGCTGGCCGACTTCTTGACGGCGCGCTGGGGTATGCACGTCGGCCGTGCTGGCCGGACGCGCTTCTGGCCCAACAACCATCCGGCCTGGGAGCTCCGCTCCGCCGAGCTGCTGGAGCTCGACGACGAGTTGCTGGCCGCGACCGGGTTCGAGGGTCCGGCCTCGCGCCAGCCCGACTCGGTGCTCTATTCGCGGGGTGTGACGACGAGGTTCGCGGCGCCTACCGCGTAGCTCGCTCTCCCCGGTTTGCTCGCCTGCTAGGGTCGGCGCGATAGCTACGGGGCAGCCTTCCCCACGCAGAATTGATGGTTAATGATGTTTGGTGACTTCGGCGTCTCGCACCTGCTCGTACTCATCGCGATCGTCGCCCTCGACGTGATCGCACTCGCGCAGGTCTGGAACGACAAGACGCGAAGCGACCTGGTCAAGATCGTGTGGACTCTCGCGATCGTCTTCCTCCCGCTGGTCGGCGGGCTCGGGTGGCTGGTCAACTGGCTGCTCGGCCGCCTCACGAAGCGCATCGAGAGGCGCTCCGCCTAGGTCGCTCTCCCACCGCGTACTGACCAACCGGGAAGCACCCGTCAGTCGGTGACCCGGGCGTGCGGTGCGAACATGATCACGGCTACGCCGAGCAGGCAGATGATGGCTCCGGTGATGTCCCAGCGGTCGGGCTGGAATTTGTCGGCGACGACCGCCCACACCAGCGAGCCGGCGACGAAGACCCCGCCGTATGCGGCGAGGATCCGCCCGAAGTCAGCGCTCGGCTGCAACGTCGCGATGAACCCGTAGGCGCCGAGCGCGACGATCCCGAGCCCGGCCCACCACCAGGCGCGCCCCTCGCGGACGGCCTGCCAGATCAGCCAGGCTCCGCCGATCTCAGCGACGGCGGCCACGGCGAACAGAACCACGATGCGGGCGATCGACATGCTCGATCATCGCAGGTGCCTTCTTGAAGGGCGCCCCTCGCGAGTGCACGAAAACCGCCCCTACCCGGACGCCAGCGGGCCGAATTCGTCCTCTCGGCGGTGCCTTACTGCGGATAGACCCTGCTGACGCCGTCCGCGACAGCGCTAGGCCACGTGCCAGACGAGAGCGCCCTGCATGCTCGACGGGTAGGCGGCCGCGATCCGGGCGACGGCCTCGCGGAGGGTGTCGGGTGAGCACGCGAGGTTGAGTCGGGCGAAGCCGCGGCCCTCGGCGCCGAATCCGAGGCCCGAGTTGAGCGCCACGTAGGCGTGTTCTCGCAGCGGGACCGCCGGATCCTCGCCCAGCCCTAATCCACGGAAGTCGAGCCACGCGAGATAGCCCGCCTTGGGCCGGTGGTACACGACGCCCGGCAGCTGATCGGCGATGAGCTGGGCCAAGAGGCGGTCGTTGGCGACGATCTTCGCGATGGCATCGTCGAGCCAGCCCGTCGCGAGCGTGAAAGCGGCGATGTTGGCGTGCAGACCGAGGATGCTGGTGCGACAGGCGACCTCGTCGGTGAACGTGTCGAGCAGGGCGGCCGTGCGGTCGTCGCCGGCGACCACGACCGAGCATTTGACGCCGGCGAGGTTCCAGCCCTTGCTGGCCGACGTGACGACCACCGAGCGGGCGCCGCGCGACTCGGCGATCGGCGCGAACGGCTCGAAGACGACGCCGGGGTGTGTCAGAGGCCCGTGGATCTCGTCGCTGATGACGAGCACGTCGTACTTCGCGGCCAGGTCGGCGAGCGCCTCAAGCGTCTCGCGGGAGTGGACGAGACCGACGGGGTTGTGCGGGTTGCACAGCAGGAAGACGCCGACCCCGTCGGCGAAGGTGCGTTCGAGGCCCTCCAGGTCGAGTGACCAGACGCCCCACTTCTCGAGCAGCGGTACTTCGGCGACCTGACATCGGGCCTCCTCGACGAGTTCGAAGAAGGGCGGGTACACGGGCGGGCAGATCGCGACGCGACCGGCGTCTGGCAGGGCCACCCGGATCGTCTCGACGATGCCGACGCTGACATCGGTGGCGATGTGGACGCGACCAGGATCCAGCGCCCACCCCCAGCGATCCCGAGCGAACTGCGCGAAGGCCGGCGCGAGGGGGCCCGGCCCGTCGAGGTAGCCGAGGTCCGATGACCGGACCCTTGCCACGAGGGCCTCTTCGATCTCGGGGGCGATGCCGTGGTCCATCTCGGCGACGAACAGCGGGAGCACGTCGGGTGCGTAGCGCGTCCACTTGATGCTGGTGCGGGCCGCGCGGATGTGCGAGGTCGGATCCTGGTCGTCGATGTGGTCGCCCATGCCGTCATGTTCCTCCGTCATGGCCCCGCGCGCGACTCCCGCTGTCACACCGGGAAATCTGGCGTCATGCACGAGCGGCCGAGCGCCGACGTCGGCAACACTGCAGGGCATGTCCACCCCCACCACGATCGAGAAGCGCACGCCGCCCCCTCCCGCCTCGCCACGATCCGACGATCTGCTTCGACTGGCCCGGCGCCCCGTGCGCTCCCTCCGCCACCCCGTCCAGTGGATCGTCACCGCGCTCGTCGTCGTGGTGGCACTCAACTTCGGGCAGACCCTCTTCACCAACCCCGCGTGGGAGTGGGCGAAGGTGCCGGAGTACGTCGTCAGCCCCGCCGTCCTGACCGGACTGAAGGTGACGCTGATCGTCACGCTGATCTCGGCCGTCGTGAGCTTCGCCGGCGGCATCGTCGTGGCGGTGGCTCGCCTCTCGCGCAACCCGGTGCTGAAGTCGCTGAGCTGGCTGTACGTGTGGGTGTTCCGGTCGGTGCCCCTGATCCTCGTCCTGATCTTTCTGTACAACCTCGGCAGCCTCTACCCGACGATCGGCATCGGCGTCCCGTTCGGACCGCAGCTCTCGGTGCCGACCGTCTCGGTCCTCTCCGACATCACCCTGGGCGTCGTCGGTCTGAGCCTCGCCGAGATCGCGTTCGCCTCCGAGATCGTCCGGGCCGGTCTGCTCTCGGTCGACCACGGGCAGCACGAGGCGGCGAAAGCTCTCGGGCTCCCCCGATGGCGCCAGTTCTCTCGAATCATCCTGCCGCAGGCGCTCCGGTCGATCGTTCCGGCCTACGTGAACCAGATCGTCGGCCTGCTGAAAGGATCGTCGCTGCTCTTCTACGTGTCGCTGCTCGACCTCTTCGGAGTGGTGCAGAACCTCGGCAGCACGTACCCGACCGACATCATCCCCCTGCTCGTGGTCGCGACCATCTGGTATCTGCTGCTGACCAGTGTCATCTCGCTCGTGCAGTACTTCATCGAACGCCACTACTCGAAGGGAGTCGCCCGATGAGCACCGCTCTCGCGACCATCACCGGCGGTGCCGTCTCGATCCGCCACGCCACCAAGTCGTTCGGCTCCAAGGCCGTGCTGAACGGGATCGATCTCGATGTGCCGGCCGGCTCGGTCACGGCGATCATCGGGCCGTCAGGATCCGGTAAATCGACACTGCTCCGCACCATAAATCACCTGGAACGACTCGATGAGGGCTACGTCACCGTGGGTGACCAGCTGATCGGGGTGAAGGTGCACGGCGAGCGGTTCACCGAGCTCCCGGAGCGGGCGATCCTCCGACAGCGCTCCCGCATCGGGTTCGTCTTTCAGGGCTTCCACCTCTTTCCGCACCTGACAGCGCTCGAGAACGTCGTCGAGGCCCCGGTCGCCCACCGGCGCCCGCTGGCCGAGGCGCGCGCAGCAGCACAGCGGTTGCTCGAGCGCGTCGGGCTCGGCGACCGGGGTGATGCCTACCCGGCCCAGCTGTCGGGTGGGCAGAAGCAACGCGTCGCCATCGCGCGGGCGTTGGCGCTGGATCCTGCCCTCATCCTGTTCGACGAGCCGACGAGCGCTCTCGACCCCGAACTCGTCTCGGATGTGCTCGAGGTGATTCGTGCTCTCGCGGGCTCCGGCACCACGCTCGTGATCGTCACCCACGAGATCTCGTTCGCCCGCGAGATCGCCGACCAGGTCGTCTTCATCGACGACGGTCGCATCGTCGAGCAAGGGCCGCCCGCGCAGGTGCTCGATCACCCGTCGCATCCCCGCACGCAGGATTTCCTGCGTCGCGTCCTCTAACTACCCTTCCACCACCTCTCAGGAGCACAGCCATGCCTCTCGCCCCTCTCCCCTCGCCATCACCCGCGCGCTCGCTTTCACGCCTCCGCCTCGTCGGAGCCCTCGCGCTCAGCGCGTCCCTCGTCGGCGGTCTCGCCGCCTGCTCGCCGTCGGCGGATGCGGGTACGGGCTCGGGATCCGCCTCGGGCTCGTCGAACTCCGTCACCGTGGGTGCCGCCTCGAATGGCGCGGCCACCGAGACCACCATCGATGTGCCGACCGTCGAGTCGATCCGGAAGGAGCTGCCCGCCGATGTGCGGACATCAGGAAAGCTCGTGATCGGCGTCGGCAACCTCCCCGCCGGATTCCCGCCGTTGTCGTACCTCGGTGACGACCAGAAGACCCAGACCGGCTCCGAGCCCGACCTCGGCCGCCTCGTCGCCAAGGTGCTCGGCCTCGACCCCGAGATCAAGGCCGCCACCTGGGACAACCTTTTCGTCGGCATCGACACCGGAGCCACCGACGTCGGCCTCTCGAACATCACTGACACCGAGCAGCGCAAAGAGAAGTACGACTTCGCCTCCTATCGCGAAGACAACCTCGCGTTCGCGGTGAAGAAGTCGAGCACGTGGGAGTTCGATGGCGACTACGAGAACCTGGCCGACCAGACCATCGCGGTGAGCGCGGGCACCAACCAGGAGAAGCTGCTGCTCGAGTGGCAGAAGAAGTTGAAGACGGAGGGCAAGACGCTGACCCTCAAGTACTTCCCCGACACCAACTCCACCTACCTCGCCCTGAACTCCGGCAAGATCGACTCACTCTTCGGCCCGAACCCGGGGATCGCCTACCAAAACACCCAGTCCGCCGATTCGGCGAACCCCACGAGGACGGCCGGCACATTTTCGGGTGCGGGATCCTCGTTACAGGGTCTGATCGCCGCCACCACGAAAAAAGGCAGCGGCCTCGCCGAGCCTCTGGCCGACGCGATCAACTACCTGATCGAGCACGGGCAGTACGAGACGTGGCTAAAGGCCTACAACCTCGCCGACGAGGGCGTCGAGAAGTCGCTCGTCAACCCGCCCGGCCTGCCCCTCGACAACGAGTAGCTGTTCTCCCCCCTCCCTCCCTCCCTCCCCTCTTCCCCCGGGGCGTGAGTGTCCACGATCTGCTGATGTTGCGTGCCGAACATCAGCAGATCGTGGACACTCACCGTCGCCCGGGGTGAAAGAGAGGGAGAGGGGGTGTGGAGAAGGGAAACGGGGAAGAGGAGGGGGCGGCGACGATGTCGGGACGCAGAAGAGAGAGCTCCCGGCCGAACTCAGGGGCACCGCGTTTCGGGTCAGCGACGCTCTCGAGAGCGGGGTGGCGGCGCATCGGCTTCGCGCCCTCGACCTCCGGTCACCGCACTCGGGTCTGCGCTCCACCGGCGAGACCCCAACGGATCTGCTGACGCGATGCCTTGAACTTGTGCCACTGCTCGGCGAGGGCCGCTGCTTGAGCCACATCACGGCGGCGCAGCTCTGGGGGTTGCCGGTTCCGCTGGGCACCGCGCTCCACGACACGAACCTGCACGTGACGTCGACCGGCCCGACCCGCGAACCACGGCGGCCCGGCATAACCGGCCACCGCAGTGCGGACGCGCTCGTCATGAACCACCTCGGTCTGCCGATCGTGTCGCCGCTCCGCGCCTGGGGCCAGTGCGCCGAGACGTGCGGCGTCGACGATCTCGTGATCATGGGCGACGCCCTGGTATCGAAGTGGTCGCCCCATAGGCAGGCGCGATTTCGCACCCTGCGGCAACTCGCCCAGCTGGTGCAGCGGTGGGAGGGCCGCCGAGGCGCCCTGGCGCTGCGAGAGGCGTTGGCGCTCGTGCGACTCCGATCGTGGTCGCCGAAAGAGACGGAGCTGCGCCTCTTCATCGTCCGCTGCGGGCGGCTGGAACCACCGGAGTTGAACCGCCGCATGTACGCCGCCGACGGCAGCTACCTGGGGCGCCCCGACCTGGCCTACCGCGACCGCAAGATCGGCATCGAGTACGAGGGCGACTACCACCGAGTGTCGGCGTCGACGTTCCGCTCCGACATCGCCCGCCGGGAGCGCTTCGCCGACGAGGGCTGGCGCACCCTCCGCGTCACCGGCGACGATCTCGCCTCCCCCGCCGAACTGGAGTCTCGCTGCCGCAGAGTTCTCCCGCCCGCCGCGTGATGCCCCCTTTGCTTTGGTCGTCCCAGCGGTGAGTGTCCACGATCGGCTAGTCCGAGCCGCCTGACATCAGCAGATCGTGGACACTCACCTCTTCGGCGGACGGAGCCGGAGCGGCGGGAGACGGAGCGGCGGGAGGGGCGGAAGCGACAGCGGACAGGACGCCACGGGCGACGGCGTCGTTCTCACGGAAGGCGAGCGCGTTCGTGCGAGGGCGCGAGAAGGCGCCGACGAACGGTGCCGACGTCGACGGCCCCACGGCGAAACGTCGGGGGTGCGCGCTGCCGTCCGGTCGGCTCACGCGAGCATCGGCGCCGATCACCGAGACGAGCCCGGTGGCGAAGCGGCGCGCGGCCACGGCGGCACCGGTATCCACGGCGGCATCGACACCACCGAGACCGACGGCAGGATCCGACACCACGTGCTCGACCCCGACCCCGCTCTCCACCAGATCCCGCAGCACCGGGTTGTCGCTCGTCGACGCGCTCTCGGATGGCAGCCACGCGTCGACGAGGGCCCGAGCCGTCACGACGTCGCTCGTGCTCGAGCCGCGCGCCGTGAACAGGCCGGTGGCATCGTCGGCCGCGACCGTCATGCCGGCACCGAAGAACGTGACGATTCCGGCCTCGGCCAGCGCCAGCATCTCTTCCAGACGGGGGCCGGGCGGCCCTGACGACACGAAGCTGAAGTACCGCACCCACCCGCCGCCGAGGTCGCGTTCGCGCGACTCGGCCGTCCAGTTCGGCGCGTCGACGATGCCGAGCACGACGCCGTACGCCTGCAGCAGCGACAGGAAGAGGCCCTGGGTGGCACTGTGCCGCGGGTGAGTGCGCCGGTCGAGATCGTCGCGGATGTAGTCACGCACAGCGGCGTCGACGTCGGCAAGGGGCAGGCCGGCAGGCGCCGAGCCGGTAGAAGCGGGCCCCGCAGGAGACAGCCCGTCGAGCGGCCGATCGAAACGCACGAGATCGAGCTCGTCGGCGGGGTCGACCAGCGCGCCGGCGACGAGCTCGTGGCGATCGTCGCCGAACGGGTCGACCGCGTCGAGCCGGGCCACGAACGACTCCCACGGGATGCGCACCCGCGACGGGTGCCCCGAGAAGAGCTCGGCGTAGTACCCGTGCAGCATCTCTTTCGCGATGGCGGGCCACACGTGCTCGCGAAAGTCGAGTCGCTCGTGCGCGGCCACGATCGACGCGGCGATCGGAGCGGAGAAGTACCGCGGAGCCGGAGGCGCTCCGACGAGGGCCGAGGTGATCTTCGAGTGGTACGGCACACCGCGGCCCGAGCCGATCACGATTCGTGGCTCCCGCCCCGACGGCGTGTAGCGGAGCACACCGTCGACCCGCGTGAAGTGACCGCCGCGCCCCTCCCCGAGCAGCACCAGCAGGTCGACGGCGGCGAGTCCGAGCCCGCGCACCAGTACCGTCTCGCCGGCGGCGATGCCGGAGAAGTCGGCATCGGCCGTGTACGACGGTGGCAGGTAGAAGAGGTCGTGGGCTTCGGCGAACGCCGCGAGGCCTGCAGACTCCGCGTCGAGGGCGCTCGAGGAGTGACCGAGGGCGTACACCACCGCGTCGACCTCGATCGCACCGCCGTGCTCCAGCCGCACGCGCTGGCGCCCGCCCGGTAGGTCGTCGACACCCACCGCCGGATCCTCGTCGTGTGTCACCGTCACCCCCTCCGGCAGCCGCGACAGCGTGCGCCGGAGGAACCAGTCGAGGTAGAGGCTCTGCAGGCGCCTCGTGGGGAAGCTCTTCGGGCCGAGGCCCGCGAGCTCGGCGGCGAGAGCAGGATCCGACGGGGTCACGTCGCGGATCAGACCGTCCCGAACCAGCCGCGCCCACTCGGCGAGGGAGGGCCCGGGCACGATCGGCCCCTCGATGGTGCTCGACGAGTCGGTGAACAGGGTGACGTCTTCGGCCAGCGAGTTGAGCTTCAGGAGGGGCGACTGGTCGAAGCGCCAGATGCGCCCCGGCCCGGCCGGGTGCGGGTCGATGAGGCGGATGTGCAGCTCGCCACCGAACTCGGCGTGGTTCTCGGCGAGGCGTTCGACGAGGCCGATCCCGCGCGGTCCGGCACCGATGATGGCGACGACCCTCGGCTGCGCGCGGTCAGCCATGGGCGTCGGCGGGCTCAGGTGCCGCTGTCGTCGCGGGGGTCGGCACGCCTGCACCACCCCGACGGGTGAGCGGGGCGCGCAGGCCGAGGTTCTCGCGGAGCGTCTCGCCCGGGTACTCGGTCCAGTAGATGCCGCGCTCCTGCAGTGCGGGCACGAGCTTGTTCACGATGTCGTCGAGCCCGGTCGGCACCAGCCAGGGGCTGACGTTGAATCCGTCGACGACGTGCTGCTCCGAGAACGGGATCAGCTCGTCGGCGATGCTGTCGGCCGTGCCCGCGAAGCCGCGACGGGTGCCGATCTCGATGACGAGTTCGCGCAGCGACAGCTTCTTGGTCTCGGCGAGAGCACGCCAGGCCGTCGCGGTCTCGAGGGCTTTAGCGGCCCGGAAGCCCGCGCCGCGCGTCTCGCCCGTCTCGGCCTGCACCGGGTCGAAGCTCGGCAGGTCTCCGTCGGGGTCGTGCCCGTCGAGGCTCGTGCCCCAGAGCTGCTCGATGAACGCCAGCGCGGTGGCCGGCGTGACCTGGTTCTCGCGCACCCAGCGCACCTTGTCGTCGACCTCCGCAAGGGTGTCGGCGATGATGAACTCCTGCCCGGGGAAGATCTTGAGGTCGTCGGCGGGCCGGCCCGCGGCGACCGTGCGGGCGCGGATGTCGTGCGCGAAGTCGCGAGCCGCCTCGAATGTGTTGTGGGCCGAGAAGATCACTTCGGCGTGGTTGGCGGCGAAGTCGCGCCCCTCCCCGGAGTCGCCGGCTTGGAACAGCACCGGGTGCTCCTGGGGGCTGCGCGGCAGCGATCCCGAGGCGTCGACCGAATAGTAGCCCGTGTCGTAGTGGAACGGCGCGGGCGCGGCTCCCCACTGCGGTGCCTGCCGATCCACGGCGATGCCGGCCGGGTCGCGGGAATCCCAGACCCGCCGGGCGATCGCGATGACGTCGGCCGCGTGCGAATAGCGATCGGAGTGATCGAGGTAGCCGCCGCGACGGAAGTTCTCGCCCGTCCAGGCGTTGTCGGTCGTGACGACGTTCCAGGCGGCTCGGCCGCCCGACAGCAGGTCGAGGCTTTGCAGCCGGTGGGCGAGGTCGACCGGGTCGTTGTAGGTCGTGTTCTGCGTCGCGACCAGGCCGATGTCGCGCGTGATCGCCGCGAGTGCCGCCAGCTGAGTGAAGGCGTCGGGGCGCCCCGCCACGTCGAGGGCGTGGAGTGCACCGAGGTGTTCACGCAACCGCAGCCCTTCGCCGAGGAAGAACGCCGTGAACAGCCCGCGCTCGGCGGTCTCGATGAGGCGCCGGAAGCTCTCGAACTCGGTCTGCGACCCGCTGTCGGGGTGCGACCACACGGTCGAGAAGTTGACGCCCTGAAAGAAGACGCCCAATTGGATGCTCATCGAGAGACCTCCGCGAATCGGTTGACGGCCGCTCCGAGCCCGAGGCTCTCGCGGAGGGTGCTTCCGACGATTGGCGACCGGAAGGCGCCGACATCGCGGAGGCGGGGCAGAACGGCGCGGGCCAGCTCGTCGAGGTCGTGGCCCAGCACGGCGGGCCGGATCCTGACGCCGTCGACGACATCGGTGAGAGAGACCAGGATCCGCGCCAACCCCTCGGCGTCGCCGACGTAGCGCGCGCGACCGCTGCCGGCCCACACGGCGTGCTCGTCCAGAGCCGCGACGCGTTCGGCGCCGGTCTGCCCGGCCCGGTCGAGGGCGATCTCGAGTTCGAGGATCACGCGGGTGTCGGCGGGATGAGCCGCGCGAGCCTCCCGGACAGCGTGGAACGAGCCATCGATTGGCGCGTCGACCAGCACCACATCGGCGCCGATTCCCGAGTGGGCGGAGAAGACCGGCAGCTGACCCTGCGGCGAGCGCGGCAGGATCGCCGGGCCCTTGACCGAGAAGCGGTGCCCCTCGAAGTCGGCGTAGTGCACTTTGGCGGGGTCGAAGAAGCGGCCGGTCGAGACGTCGCGGATGACGGCGTCGCCCTCCCAGGTATCCCAGAGGCGGCGGATGGCCTCGACGACGTCCGTCAGTTCTTCGGCGACGAGAGGGGCCGGGAGGGGTTCGCGGCCGTGTCGAGCGGCAATCCGGGGATCCTCGTCGCCTTCGATCAGTACTCCGGCGCGCCCGAGCGAGGCCGTGTCGACCGTGGCCGTCTGGGTCGCCAGGTGGAACGGCTCGGTGTAGAGGCCGTGCACGACCGGAATGAGGCCGAGCGCGCTGGTGAGAGGTGCGGTGAACGACGCCTGGAGCACGGCGTCGAGGCGGGCCGTCGGGCCGTCGACATCTCGTGGCGGGAGGGGGTGGTCGCTGAAGGTCACTGCAGTGACACCCGCGCGCTCGGCCGCGCTGACGTTCGCGGTGACCCAGGCGGTGCTCAGCAGCTCGCCGGGTTCGGCGTCGGCGTGCCGCCACGCGGCTGGGTGGCTGCCCGCTCCGTCGACGTCGACGATCACGGCGAAAGGAGAGGTGCTCATCTCCAACACCCTAAAGAGCACCCCCACCGCGGTGCGCTCCCCCACGTCTCGCAACGTAACCCAGCCGGGTGATCGTCCACGATCTGCTGGTGCCTGGGGGTCGGCATCAGCAGATCGCGGAGAGTCACGACCCGCTAGTAGACGTAGAAGCCCTCACCGGTCGCGGTACCGAGCTTGCCCTTGTCGATGTAGTTCTCTTTGAGGTAGGCGGCGAAGTACTGCGAGCCCTCGTCGGGCGAGGCGACCGACACGTTGTACGCCGTGGTCAGGCCGATCACGTCGAAGATCTGGAACGGGCCGAGGGGCGCCCCGGTGCCGATCCGCCAGGTCTTGTCGACGGTCGCAGGATCCGCGACACCCTCGAGCAGCAACCCGGCGGCCGCGTTCAGCAGCGGCACCAGCAGAGAGTTGAGCACGTAGCCCGCCTTCTCCTTCTTGATCTCGATGGGTTCGAGACCACTGCGCCGGGCGAAGTCGACGACCGCCTCGTAGACGGCAGGGTCGGTGTCGGTGGTGCCCATCACCTCGGCGGTGTTCTGCTGCCAGACGTGGTTCGCGTAGTGCAGTGCGAGAAAGCGCGTCGGCCGACCGGTGAACGACTTGAGGTCGCTCGGCAGAAGCGTCGACGAGTTCGTCGCGAAGATCGTGTGCTCGGGAGCCACCCCGGCGAGCTTCTCGTAGAGATCGCGCTTGATGTCGAGACTCTCGGGGACGGCCTCGATCACGAGGTCGGCCTCTTTGACCGCGTCGCCGAGGTCGGCGGTGAGCAGGATGCGGTCGAGAGCCGCGCGTGCTCCGCCGTTCTCGGATCCTTTGACCCGGTCGTGCTCGTAGACGCCGACGAGCTGCTCGAACCGCGGGCCGGCCGCGGCGACGGCATCGTCGCTCACGTCGTAGGCGGTCACGTCGAAGCCGTGGAAGGCCGCCTGGAATGCGATCTGCGAGCCGAGAACGCCGCTGCCGAGCACGGTGACGCGCTGGATCGGGGCGATGGGGGAATCGGACATGGGGGGTTCCTTTCAGGAGGGGGTGTCGGTGACGTAGATGGCTCGCAGCCAGACGGCGGCGAGGACGTCGAGGATCCCGCCGGGGTCGATGGCAGGAGAGTCGCCGTTGAAAGAGGCGGTGAGCGCACGCTCGTTCATCAGGTTCAGGGCGATCGCGAGCTCGCGGGCGTCGAGGTCCAGGGGGCCGGTCGGGGCAGCGCCACGAGCCCGCTCGGCGACGATGACCTCGGTCGAGTAGTCGACCCACGACGCCATGGCCTTTGACCACAGCGCGTGCACCTCGGGGTTGCGGAGGCGCGCGGCGACCGCTGCGGCCGAGACCGCACGGTGGGCCGAGAAGACCTCGACGAACACGCCGATCGACTCACGCCAGGCATCGGCCGGAGCCGCCGCGAAATCACGGGGCAGGGCCCCGACCCGGCGCTCGACCTCGCCGATGACGCGGTCGAGGAGGGCCAGTAGCACGTCGTCTTTCGACGAGAAGTAAAAGTAGAACGTGGGGCGCGAGATGCCGGCACCGGTGGCGAGCTCTTCGATCGAGATCTCGTCGAGCGGCTTGGTTGTGAGCAGGCTCTCGGCCGCGACCAGGATCGCCTCCTGTCGCTCGTCTCCCGAGACCCGGGTCGTCCGTCGTCCGCGCTGCACCATTCGTCCACTGTAGCGACCTTTCTCGACACGGTGTCGACAAACTCAACACGGTGTCGATAAAGTTGCCTGCATGAGCGAACACGTGGATGTGATCATCGTCGGAGCAGGCCTCAGCGGCATCGGAGCCGCGGCCCGCCTCAAGCGCGAACTGCCCGGCAAGACCTTCGCGATCCTCGAGTCGCGCGGGGCGGTCGGCGGCACCTGGGATCTCTTCCGCTACCCCGGCGTCCGCTCCGACTCCGACATGTACACGCTCGGCTACTCGTTCCGCCCCTGGAAGGGCGCCAAGGCCATCGCCGACGGGGGGTCGATTCGCGACTACATCGAGGGCACGGTCGACGACGAGGGGCTTCGGTCGCGGATCCTTCTCGGTCACCGCGTCGTCGACGCCTCCTGGTCGAGCGAGACGGCGCTGTGGACCATCACGGCGATCCGCACCGGTGACAGCGAGTACGTCGAAGGCGGTGACACCGCAGGATCCGAGACGGTCACTTTCACCTGCGGGTTCCTGTCGGTCTGCTCGGGCTACTACCGCTACGACGAGGGCTTCACCCCCGAGATTACCGGCTCGGAATCGTTCGAGGGCCGCCTCGTGCACCCCCAGCACTGGCCCACCGACCTCGACTACGACGGCAAGCGCGTCGTGATCGTCGGCAGCGGCGCCACGGCCGTGACGCTCGTGCCGTCGATGGCGGGCCGCGCCGAGCACGTGACGATGCTGCAGCGCTCCCCCACCTACATCGCCGCAGTGCCGTCGCGTGACCACCTCGCCGACCGGCTTCGCGGGCGCGTGCCCGACCGGCTCGCCTACGGCATCGTCCGGGCCAAGAACATCGTGTCGTCGATGCTCACGTACCAGCTCGCCCGCCGCCGACCCGAGGCCCTGAAGGCGATGCTGCGCAAGTCGGCCACCGAGAAGCTCCCCCAGGGCTTCGCCGTCGACACGCACCTCACCCCCACCTACGAACCCTGGGATCAGCGCCTCTGCGCGATCCCGAACGGCGACCTCTACCGGTCGATCAGCGCGGGCGAGGCCGACATCGTCACCGACCGGATCACGAGGATCACGCCCACCGGAATCGACCTGGCTTCCGGAGCGCGACTCGACGCCGACGTCATCGTCACCGCCACCGGCCTCAACCTCCTCGTGATGGGCGGCATGACGCTCTCCGTCGACGGCTCCCCCGTCGATGTCTCCAAGGCCCTCACCTACAAGGGCATGATGCTCGCCGGGGTGCCGAACTTCGCCCTCACCATCGGCTACACGAATGCCTCGTGGACGTTGAAGGCCGACCTCGTCGCCTCCTACGTCTGCCGCCTGCTGGCGAAGATGGATCGGTCGGGCATCGCCTGGGTCATCCCCGTCGCCCCGACCGACGTCGCGGACGGCGACGTCGCGCCGCTCATCGACCTCCAGGCCGGCTACGTGCTGCGAGGCGTCGGCCTGCTGCCTCAGCAGGGCGCGCGATCACCGTGGCGTCTGCACCAGAACTACCTGCGCGACTTCGGCCTGCTGCGTGCCGGCCGACTCACGCGCGACGTGCGGTTCGGCCGCCGCGGCGAGATCGTTCCCCGGAGTGCGCTGATCGGATAGCGTCGTCGCAACCTCCTTGCACGAGCCAGAGGAGGCTGGTTAGGTGTTGTGCACGGGAAGCACGGTGCCTCCCCCGCGACGATGAAGGGTTCGGCCACCATCGACCGCTTCGATCCCGCCTTCACCGATTTCGGTGACTTCTTCGAGCCACTCGAGCCCGACCTCCTCTTCGAGTGCTCCGCCTCGGTGCAGGGCGAGCACAACGCCCTCTTCGTCTACCTCGGTCACATCGTCATCGAGGGCCCCGAGGTGCCTGTCGCCACAGCGTCGGTTGATGTCCAGACCATCGAGTCGTGGACTCTTGAGCGCGAGCCCACCGCCGTCCACCTGACCCTTGTCGGCAAGTCCGTCTGGGCTGCTCGCCTGCCGACGACGCTCGCACCGGTGCTCGAGGTCGCGCTCGGCAAAGTGCTCGCCGACAAGAGGGCCGCGTAGCGCTTCGGTCGAGGTACGTGTGGCCGGATCCTGATCAGGCCGCTCGACGCAAGACGAACTGGTCTGGTGCGGATTTCTGCAACAATTCGGCCTGTGTCGCCCGAGAAGAACAACCCCATCCGCACCGAGGTGGGTGGTCGTGATCTCGATCAGGCGCGAGCCATGTACGAAGACGACTACAACGGTCGAGGGTTCTCGACCGGGTTGACCGAGGCCGACTTCGCCTACCGCTACACGGTCACCGGCGACGACGAGATGACTCTGCGATCGTCCATGTTCCTCGGCGAGATCCGCGGGGCCATCCAGCCCGAAAACGAGTACGTCGTCGCCTGGCTGACCGAGGGTCGAGGAATCGTCGATGCCTCGGCCGAGCAAACCGCCTTCGTGCGCGGTCGGCCGATGATGTTCCCGACCGGTAAGCAGTTCGACTTCGAGATGTCGACCTACAAACAGAGCCTCATCCACTTCAACGCCGGGTTCCTCGAGCGGGTCGCCGCCGAAGAAGAGGGCACCCTGCCCGGCGCCCTGACTTTCCACCACACCGCCGTACCGTCGGCGTCGTCCCTCCAGGCGTGGCGCGACACGGTCGGCGAGGTCGCCAAGACGATCCTCCGCGGGGAGGCATCCGCGCTTGCCCGCTCCGAGGCCAATCGTCGCGCCGCGGTCTCGCTGCTGCGCACCTTCAGCCACACCGGCCCGCAGCTTCCCGAGGCGCTGCTCGCACCGCGCAACGGGCGGCTCCGCGAGGCCGTCGAGTTCATGCACTCGCACGCCGACCAGACGATCACGCCGACCACGGTCGCGCAGCACGCCGGGCTCAGCCTCCGCGGGCTCCAGGCGGCCTTCAAGAACCAGCTCGACATCTCGCCCACCGACTACCTGCGCGGCATTCGCTACGACCGAGCTCGGGTCGACCTGCTCAACCTGGCTCCGGGCGAGGTCACGGTCTCGGCCATCGCCGATCGATGGGGCTTCACGCACGCGGGGCGCTTCGCGGCCGGCTATGCGGCTCGCTTCGGCGAGTCGCCCTCAGCGACGCTCGCGCGCTAGCCGCGCTCGCGCCCGCGCGCTCGCGCCCGCGCGCGCCCGCTTGCGCGCGGGCGCGCCGCGAAACCTCAAAATCGACGCTTCTGATCGCGCTGAAGTCGTCGATTTTGAGGTCTCACCACCCGGCCTAGAGCTAACTACGAGTGACGTTCTGCACGTAGATCGCGCCGGTCGACACATCTTCTTCGAGCTTCTCGAGAGTGCGACCCTGGGTCTCGGGAACAGCGCGCCAGACGAAGAACAGCGACACCAGGTTGATCACGCCGAACGCGAAGAACGTGTTCGTGATGCCGAGCCCCGCGATAACCGTCGGAAAGTACAGGCCGACGAACGCGTTGGCGATCCAGAGGCAGAAGACCGAGACGCCGATGCCGAAACCGCGCATCTTGAGGGGGAAGATCTCGGAGAGGGTCACCCACGTCGCGACGTTGAGGAACGTCTGCATCGAACCGACGAAGGCCACGATGAGCACGAGCAACACCCACGGCCTGGCGGGGTTGCCGGCGGGCAGCACGACCGAGCCGAGGCCGATGAGCAGGTGGCAGACGGCGACGAGAGAGAAGCCAAGCAGGAAGGTGCGACGCCGGGAGAAGTGATCCATGATGCGGAGGGCGATGATCGCACCGAGGACGGCGACGATGCCCGGGGCGACGTTGGCGATGAGAGCGGCGTTGGCCGAGAACCCCGCCTCTTTCAGCACCGTCTGGCCGTAGTAGACGACCGCGTTGATGCCGGTGAGCTGCTGGGCGACACCCAGGCCGATGCCGACGAGGATGATGCGGACGAACCATTTATTGCGCAGGATCTCGGCGATCGGCAGCGACTTGCGGCTCGCCTCCTCCGACGTCATGGACTCGACCTCGCCGAGCTCTGCCTTGGCGCGCTCTTTCGTGCGCAGAGTCGAGAGCACCTGCAGCGCCTCGTCGTCGCGACCCTTGCTGACGAGCCAGCGCGGCGACTCCGGCATCCGCATCATTCCGATGAAGAGGGCGATGGCGGGGAGCGCCTCGATCGACAGCATGATGCGCCAGACGCCGTTGCCCTCGCCCCAGACGTTGCCGATGATCGCGTTGATGATGAAGGCGAGGAGCTGACCGAACACGATCATGAACTCGTTGCGACCCGCGAGCGACCCGCGGATCTCGAAGGGCGCGAGTTCGGCGAGGAACACCGGCACGACCGTCGAAGCAGCACCGACGGCGAGGCCGAGGATCACGCGGCCCACGACCATGACGCCGAACGTCGGGGCGAGAACACAGACCATAGCGCCGATGAAGAACAGCACCGACATGAGGATGATCGACTTGCGCCGACCCCACGCATCGGAGAGCCGACCCCCGGTGATCGCGCCGAGGGCAGCGCCGAAGAGCAGAGAGCTCGTGACGACACCCTCGGTGAGGGTGGTGAGCCCGAGTTCGCGCACCATCGGAGACAGGGCTCCGTTGATGACGGCGGTGTCGTACCCGAAGAGGAGTCCGCCGAAGGTGGCGATGAGCGCCACTCGCCCGAGACGCTTGCTGTGCGGCCCCTTCGTCAGGGGCGGAAGCGCCGCGGCGGCATCGCCGGCCGATCCGGACCCCTGCTCTCGTGTGCTGGTCGACATCGGAACTCCTTTGTTCTAACAATAGGACAGGGCGACGTTATCACTTTTCCGCCCGGTCGTGCAGTCTGCCCGGTGCGCAACTGCCCACGCTGCTCACACGCCGCTCGTGCCTGGCGCGCCCCTTGCTCGCAGCCCCGCCCGCAGGCCCGCCCGCGAGACTCCACAAATGGCCCATGCAGTCCGCCCCGATGGGCCAAACGAGGAGTCTCGCAGTAGCTGTGAGATGCTCAGGGCATGGATGAGCAGAGCCCGATTCAGCCGATGAAACCGGTGCGCTCGCAAGACGCGATTCCCGACCCGGGCCCCTTCGGCTCGACCCGGCGAGCTCTGACGTCGATCGCGACACTCGTCGTGACCTGGATTGCCATCTTCATCGCCACGCAGGTGCTGCATCTTCCGGCGCCGCTTCTCGTCGGCCTCGGCATCGGTGCCGTCGTCGTGCTCGTCGGCACTGACGTCGTGCGGTGGAGCCGTCGACGCAGCCGATAGGTGCCTTCCGCCTACCGAATCACGCAGTTCTAGTCGAAACGCCCACCCGTTCAGCCCATCTCGTGGGCTGAGGGCACCACCTCAGCGATCGACAGGCATCCACGCCGACGCCAGCTCGAGGGCACCCTCGAGCTCGGCCCGCTCCCCCAGCTCGGCAGCCGACACGGTGATCGCGGCGGCGATGGCGGGCTGCGAGTACCGGCTGATCGACGATCGGACCCCTTCGAGCAGCGGTGCGCCGAGCGCCCCGAGCTCCCCGCCGACGATGAGCGCGTCGGGGTTGAGCAGATCGCACAGCTGAGCGAGCACGCGACCGAGGGTACGACCCGACTCGTTCAGGATCCGAGTGGTCACCTCGTCCGCCTCGGCGCTCAGATCGATGCTGCTCCTCTCCCACGCGGGATGCGTCAGCGCGATCTGGTCGCGGAGCGACTCGACGGAGATGACCGCCTCCAGACAGCCGCGGTTTCCGCAGCGACACGACTCGATTCGGCCGGGGAGGTTGATGTGCCCGATCTCGCCGGCGATGCCGGTCGCGCCCGTGTAGGGCTGCCCGCCGATCACGAGACCGGCGCCAATCCCGTGCGAGGCCTTCACGTAGAGGAAGTTCGCGTGGCCGCGGCCCGCGCCGCGACGGAGCTCACCGTAGGCGCCGAGCACGGCGTCGTTCTCGACCCGGACCGGCACGCCGAGGCGTCTCTGCAGTTCGTCGCGAGGTGCCAGCTCGACCCAGCTCGACAGGATCGTGGGTGATCTGACCCGGCCGGTGCGGGCGTCGAGGGGCCCGGGAATGCCAGCCACGACCGACCCGACGGCCTCGAGACCGGAGTCACGCACGATGCCGGCGAGCATCTCGGCGGCCAGGTCGAGGGCCTCGAAGGCGCGGAGGTCGACGTCGATCTCGCGCGACGCCTGACCGAGGAGCACGCCACGCTCATCGGCGACGGCGACGCGCACGTGATTGTGGCCGAAGTCGATGCCGGCGACCGGCGAGGACGAGGTGGTGGCCACGAGACGGGTGGCGGGGCGGCCGCTGCCGGATCCTGGGCCCTTCTCTCGCTGCACGGTCTCGTAGACCCGACCCTCGTCGAGAAGACGCCCCACGGCCTGATTGACGGTGCTGCGCGACATCTTCGTCACCGCCACCAGTTCGGGCCTGGTCGTGCCTCCCGACGAGCGGATGAGGCCGAGCAGATCGTCGCGCGTGCGATCGCGGACGGAGACGTGCTCACCCTGGCCGGACATGGCAGAACTCTAGAGCCAAAATGCCACGAACGGTTTTGTTCGCTCATCGATCAAAAAACGTGAATTATTCTTGAGTTTGTTCGTTGACAGGCCGAGAGCCTCGCGCATAGCGTCCTGAGTGTTCCGTCACAGGCGGACTCGTCAGATCACGCGGCAAGGACGCCGAGAGGCACGCACACAGGGGTGTTGCGCGGCTGTTCCGAGACGCGACGACTGTTGTCAGAGAGGACAACTCAATGCATCACGAAAGTTCTGTGCCTCAGGAGAGCGCGCCGCATCAGGCCGAACGGAGGCCCATCCGGGCCGCCTGCAAAGCCGCCATCGCTCTCGGCATCTCGGGAGCCCTCGTCATCGCCGGAGCGAATTTCGCTTCTGCGGCGACCACCAACCCGAACCAGGGGCCGCTCGAGAAGGCCAACGCCGCACTCAGCGAGAAGGCCGCCACGCAGGGCATGGTGCTTCTGCAGAACAACGACCAGGCGCTGCCGATGGCCAAGACCGGCACGGTTGCCGCGTTCGGTGTCGGAAGCTACGCCACCGTCAAGGGCGGGACGGGATCGGGCAACGTCAACAACCGCTACCAGATCTCGGTGCGTCAGGGGCTGGAGAACGCCGGGTACCAGGTCACGACCAGCCCGGCCTACTACGACGCCATGAAGTCGGCGTTCGATACGAAGTACGGAACCGCCAACGCCGGCGGCTTCGGCCCGTCGATCGACTATTCGTCGGTCGAGCAGCGTCTCACCCGCACCTCGGTTCAGCCGACCGCACCGACCGACACCGCGCTATTCGTCGTGTCGCGCAACTCGGGCGAGGGCTCGGACCGCTCGAAGGGGGCCGGCGACTACCAGCTGACCGACACCGAGAAGGACGACCTCCAGCTCATCGGGCAGACCTACAAGAAGGTCGTCGTCGTGCTCAACGTCGGCGGCATCGTCGACACGGCGTTCTTCGACGACATCAACAAAGCCGCAAACGACCCCGACGGCGGCAAGCCGCTCGACTCGATGCTGCTGATGAGCCAGGCCGGCCAGGAATCCGGCACCGCGCTCACCGAGGTGCTGAACGGAACGGTCACCCCGTCGGGAAAGCTCACCGACAGCTGGGCCTCGAAGTACTCGTACTACCCCGCGTCGGCGACGTTCGCCGGCAACGACGGCAACACCGCCGAGGAGCAGTACAGCGAGGGCATCTACGTCGGCTATCGCTACTTCGACTCGCAGTACAAGAAGGTCGACGCCACCGATCCGGCGAGCGTCGTCGAGTATCCCTTCGGCTACGGGCTGTCGTACACGCAGTTCCAGGTCGAGCCGAAGTCGGTCGCCGCCACGCCCACCTCGGTCACCGTCAAGGCCAAGGTGACCAACGTCGGCACGACCTACTCGGGCAAGGACGTCGTGCAGACGTACTTCTCGGCACCGCAGACGGGGCTCGACAAGCCCTACCAGCAGCTCTCCGGCTACGCGAAGACCGATTCTCTCGCGCCCGGCGCCTCGCAGACGGTGACCATTCGGTACAACACCACCGACATGGCCTCCTACGACGAGTCGAAGGCTGCCTACACGCTCGAAGCCGGCGACTACGCGATCCGCGTCGGCGACTCGTCGCGGAACACGCGCGTCGCAGCGAAGATCCGGCTCGACTCCACGGTCACCACCGAGCAGCTCGCCAACGAGCTGAACGATCAGAAGCCGACCTCGGAGCTCACCAGTGACCCGGCCGACTTCTACACCTACCCGGAGGAGAAGGCGCAGCTCGCCGACGCCCCCGTCGTCAATGTCGCTTCGTCGTCGTTCACCACCGTGAACAATGCGTCGGAGTTCGAACAGGACGTCCCGGTCGGAACCGACTCGCCGTACTACGCGATCGACAAAGACACCATCTCGTCGGTCACCGCCTACCTCAACAGGGCGACGACCGATTGGGAGGGCACCGGCGCACCGTATGCGGCAAAGACCGGTGAGACGACCGAAGCGGTCACCGTCGACCCCGCCGGAACCCTGTACGACGTCAAGTCGGGCAAGATCACGATGGAGCAGTTCGTCGCCGGTCTCAGCGCCACGCAGCTGGCGAACATCGTCGAAGGTGCCAGCGCCGCCGGAACGACGGCCACGGCCGTCGGAGCAGCGGGCTACACCACCGCGAAGTACGAGAACCTCGGCCTCCCCGGCTTGACACTCGCCGACGGCCCCGCAGGCCTGCGGATCACACAGAAGATCTCGTCCACTCCGGCGACCTACCAGTTCGGCACGGCGTGGCCGATCGGCACGCTCCTCGCCCAGACCTGGGATCCCGAGCTCGTCGCCCAGGTCGGCAACGCGGTCGGACAGGAGATGTCGGAGTACGGCGTCTCGCTTTGGCTCGCCCCCGGCATGAACATCCACCGCGACCCGCTGAACGGCCGCAACTTCGAGTACTACTCCGAGGACCCGCTGCTGAGCGGCCTGACCGCGGCGGCCATGACGGAGGGCGTGCAGAGCGTTCCCGGCGAGGGCGTCACGATCAAGCACTTCTACGGCAACAACCAAGAGAGCGCCCGCACGACGAGCAACGACGTCATCGGTGAGAGGGCCAGCCGCGAGATCTACCTGCGCGGCTTCGAGATCGCGGTCAAGAGTGCGCAGCCGATGGCGCTCATGACCTCGTACAACAAGATCAACGGCAGCTACGCATCGGGCGACTACGACCTCGACACCGACGTGCTCCGCGGTGAATGGGGCTTCAAAGGGCTCGTCATGACCGACTGGGGCGCAGGCCCCCGCACCGGAGCGACGGGTGTCATGTACGCCGGAAACGACCTGATCGAGCCCGGCGGAAACCCGAACGAGATCCTCAACGCCCTCAAGAAGATCACGCCGACGATCGACGTTTCGGGTCTCCCCGCCTACACCAAGACGGTCACCCCGACCCGCACCTCGTACTCGTGGCAGTTCGGCGGCCTCGTTCCGTCGGCCACGGGCACGCAGTCGATCCCGACGACTGTCAACGGCAGCACCGACCTCACGAAGGTGCCGGTGTCGGGCACGACGACCCGCGACGCGATCAACAACGAGACGTTCCAGGCCAACGCGCCCTACGCCTCGGTGCAGGCCGCGTACGCCGACGTGCAGTCGCTGCTCTCGGGCACGGCTCTGACGGCGGCCCAGAAGGCCGGCATCACCGTCACGGACGTCCTGCACCAGGATCCGTCCGACGCCGCTTCGGCCGTCGTCTCGTACACGGTCACCGTCAAGGGCGACTACCCGGCCACCGGCTACAACCTGCGTCTGGGAGACCTCCAGCGCAGCGCCAGCCGGGTGCTGTCCACCGCGATGCAGACGGCAGGCTTCGAGCAGCTCGCGGCAGCGCAGGGCGTCTCGGGCGTCAAAGTCGTTCCGTACACCGGCCAGTTCGACAACCTGACGAACTACCTCACGGCGACACGCGGCGCGGTTCTCTCGAACCAGACCGGCACGGGCCCCTCGGTCGCGATCGGCGCCACCACGGCTCCGAACGCGAAGGGTTGGTACTCGAAGGCGGTGGCGGTCACGGTGACCTCCACCGACGACGACGCACAGCTCTACGTGTCGGTCGACGACGGCGAACTGCTTCCTTACACGAAGCCGATCACCGTCACCGACGAGGGCGAGCACGCGATCCATGCCCTCGCCGTCGGAACCGACAGCTCGATCTCGAAGCTGGCCAAGGCCACGATCAAGATCGACACGACGGCTCCGACCACCTCGGTCACCAGCGCCGCGAAGGGCAAGCTCACGCTCGCCGCCACGGATGCGCTCTCCGGTGTCGCCTCGATCCAGTACTCGCTGGACGGGAAGACCTGGAAGACGTACTCCGGCACGGCAACGGTCTCGGGTGCGGTCAGCTACCGGGCCACCGATGTCGCGGGCAACGTCAGCGCGGTGAAGAAGGTGACGGTGGCGGCCGCTCCGGCGACCAAGCCCGTCATCACCAAGCAGCCGGCGGCGTCGGTCAAGGTGAAGTCGGGTGCCACGGCGACGATGTCGGCGGCGGCCTCCGGGTCACCGACCCCGACCGTCGTGTGGCAGCGGAGCACCAACGGCGGCAAGACGTGGGCGGCCATCGCGGGCGCCACATCGAAGACGTACTCCGTCAAGCCGACGTCGGTGTCGAACGGCCGCCTGTTCCGGGCCGTGTTCACCAACTCGGCCGGAAAGGCGACGACCACGTCGGTGAAGCTCACGGTCACTGCGGCGAAGTGATCTAGGGGTTTCTCCCCCAACGGCGAGACTCCAGGAGGTGCGGGTGCGACGGTTGTCGCCCCGCATCGACTGGAGTCTCGCCGTTTCGTGGTGGAGGCAGAGAGGGAGCGTGGGCGGCGGGCGGGTCAGCGCTTGGGCAGGCGCGGCACGGCAGCCAGCAGCTTCTGCGTGTACGGGTGCGCGGGCGCAGCCAGCAGCGACGCCGTCGGACCCTGCTCGACCACCCGGCCGCTCTCTAGCACGAGCGTCTCTTCGCAGAGCGCCGCCACCGTGCCGAGGTCGTGCGAGACGACGACGACAGTCAGCCCGTCGGCGGACAGCGACGACAGCAGGTCGACGATACGCACGCGCGTCGACAGGTCGAGGGCGCTGACCGGCTCGTCGGCGATGAGGAGGCGGGGCCGCGCCACGATGGCGCGGGCGATCGCGATGCGCTGGCGCTGACCCCCCGAGAACTCGTGGGGAAAGCGAGTCGCGGCATCGGCGGGAAGCCCGACCGACGTCAGAGCCGCGGCGACGCGCTCCCGGACGCCGGATGCCCGCGACTCCAACTTCAGCGACCGCAGGGGCTCGGAGACGATTCGCCCGACGTTCTGACGGGGGTCGAGCGACGAATACGGATCCTGAAAGACGGCCTGCGCGAACGTGCGGTGCGATCGAAGGGCTGCGCGATCGCCCGCATCGAACGGGACGCCGTTCGTCGACAGCGTGCCCGTCGTCGGCCGGGTCAGCCCGAGCAGCAATCGCAACAGCGTGGTCTTGCCCGCACCCGATTCTCCGACGATGCCGAGGTTGCGACCGGCCTCCACCGAGAAGCTGACGTCGGCGAGGGCAGGCGCGGCACCCCGGTACGAGAAGCCGAGATCGGTCGCCTGCACGAGAGGGGCGGTCATGACGGCCTCCCGGGCGCATCGAGGGCGTCGTCGAGCACGCGGGCGCCGGCGACGAGCTCGGCCGTGTAGTCGGAACCGGGGGCATCGATCAACACAGCGAGGGAGCCGCGGTCGACCACCCGGCCTTCCCGCAGCACCACGACGTCGTCGGCGACCCGCGAGACGACGGCGAGGTCGTGGCTGATGAACAGCAGCGCCATGCCCCGATCGGCGACGACGCGATCCAGCAGGGCGAGGATCTCCGCCTGGACGCTGACGTCGAGCGCCGTGGTGGGCTCGTCGGCGATCAGCAGCTTCGGTCGGGAGGCGAGAGCGAGGGCGATGGCCACCCGCTGGCGCTGACCGCCCGAGATCTCGTGGGGGTACGCCGATGCGATCCGATCAGGATCCGGGAGACTCATCTCCACGAGCGCCTCGCGTACGCGGTCGAGCACTTCTGCCCGGCTCAGCTTCTGGCCGCTTCGTGCGGCAGTCCGTCGCACCGGCTCGGCGAGCTGGCGTCCGACCCGCATCAGCGGGTCGAGCGACGTCAGCGGCTCCTGGAACACGATCGCGACCTCGCTCCCCCGCAGCGGCACGAGAGCGCGTTCGGCCGTGCCGATCACCTCATTGCCCGACAGCCTCACCGACCCGGTGCCGACGAGGGCCTCGGGCAGCAGGCCGAGCACGGCCAGCGCGGTGAGCGACTTGCCACTGCCCGACTCGCCGATGATGCCGAGTCGCCTGCCCGGAGCGATCGCGAACGACAGTTCGTCGACGAGCGCGACACCGGACGCCCCGCGGATGGTCAGGTCGGTCACGACCAGACCCGAAGGATCCGTCGCGGCCGTCGTTGACACAGCTGTAGCGCTCACGCGCGCCCCCTCCGAGTCGGGTCTCCGACGTCGCGCAACCCATCGGCCACGAGATTCACACCGATCACGAGCACGACGAGCAGGACGCCCGGTGCCACCGCTCCGATCGGAGCGACGAGAACGGTGCCCTGCGCCTCCTGCAGGATGCTCCCCCACGACGCATTGGGCGGCGGGCTACCGAGGCCGAGGTACGACAGGCTGGCCTCCGCGAGCACGGCGAGACCGAACTGCAGGGCGAGGTTCACCACGACCGTCGGCCAGATGTTCGGCAGAACGTGCTGGCGGATCAGGCCGGGCCAGCGGGTGCCCGACACTCGGGCGGCCGTGATGTAGTCGAGGGAGAGCACGCGTTTGGCCAGGATCCTCGTCAGTCGTGCCACGACCGCGCTCATCGCGAGGCCGATCGCGAGAATGGCCGAACCGAGCGACGCTCCACTCGCGGCGACCACGAGCATGGCGACGAGCAGTGTCGGAAAGGCGATCAGCACGTCGAGCACCGCCGACAGGCCGTCGTCGAGCCAGCGCTGGGCGAACGCTGTGGCAAGGCCCAGGGCGATGCCGAGCACGCCGCCGATCGCGACCGATCCGGCGCCGACCTGCAGGGCGATGCGGGCGCCGATCATCAGCTGCGTCAGCAGGTCGCGCCCGAGTTTGTCGGTGCCGGCCAGATGGGCGGCCGACGGAGGTGCGAGACGACCGCCGCCGATGTCGGACGGCGGGTACGGCAGCCAGAAGAACGAGACGACCGCGGTGGCGAGGATGATGCCGACGAGAACCGCACCGATCGCGAGGGTGATCGACCGGCGCCTCACGAGCGCACCACCCCGGGGTCGGTGGTACCCGGCAGGGCGGCGACCGGCACGGCTGTGCTCGCCGGGCCAATACCGCGACGGCGACCGCTACCGCCGCTGCCACCGCCGCGGTTACCACTCACGCTGGCACGTAGTCGCGGGTCGACGAGTCGCTGGGCGGTGTCGGCGAGGAACCCGACGATCAAGACGGCGAACGTGCTGACGAACAGCACACCCTGGATGTCGGGGTAGTCGTGCTGCGCGATCGACGTCAGGAGCATGCTGCCGAGCCCCGGCAGAGCGAACAC
This sequence comes from Frondihabitans sp. PhB161, assembly GCF_003814635.1. Classification (NCBI taxonomy): domain Bacteria; kingdom Bacillati; phylum Actinomycetota; class Actinomycetes; order Micrococcales; family Microbacteriaceae; genus Frondihabitans; species Frondihabitans sp. PhB161. Next base: position 104,897 of record NZ_RKQW01000004.1, on the reverse strand, counting down.
GCTCTCGACGACGACCGCGCCGAGGAACGTCGTCGCCAGCTCGATGCCGAGGATCGAGATGACCGGCACCGACGCGTTACGGAGGCCGTGCCGCCACATCGCCTCGGCGAAGGAGGCGCCGAGAGCTCTCGACGACCGGAGGTAGTCGCTGCCGAGCACGTCGAGCACGGCGCTCCGCACATACCGGGTCACCGAGGCCGCCATGACGATCGCGACGGTGATGACCGGAAGGGCCAGGGAGCGAAGTGCTGCGGCAGGATCCTGCCAGTCGTCTTGCGGAAATCCGCCGGCGGGCAGGAGCTGCAGGCGAAGTGCGAAGAAGGTCACCAGGAGCACGCCGATCCAAAAGACCGGCACGGCGATTCCGAGCTGCGACACCGCCGACAGCGCGACGCCGTACCAGCGGTGCGACTTGTACGCCGCGACGAACCCGACCGGGACGGCGATGATCACCGCGAGCACGAAGGCCAGGAGTGTCAGCGGCACCGTGACGACGAGACGCTGGGCGATCTCGGGGCCCACCGGGAGCCCCGAGATGTACGACGTGCCGAGATCGAAGCGGGCGAGCTGCGAGAACCAGCGAACGAACTGCTCGATCACCGGCAGGTCGGCGCCGACGTCGGCCCGGGCCGACGCGATCTGCTCCTTGGTCGCCCCGACCGACAGCAACGCGTTCGCCGGGTCGCCCGGCAGCAGCCGGAGCAGCACGAACAGCACGATCGACGCCAGCACCAGGGTGACGACGAGGAACGCGAAGCGTCGGATGAGATACGAGACCATCGAGCGGGAAAGCCTACTTCTTCACGATGTCGTAGGCGTAGAACTGCGAGTTCAGCCCGTTGACCGGGTAGCCCGACAGCTTCGACGAGGCGACGACGATCTGCGGGTAGAGGTAGAGCCAGTCGGAGGCGGCGTCGTCGGCGATCTGCGTGTTGACCTTCTTCAGCAGAGCGGTCTGCTCGTCGGTCGTCGAGGCCTGCTCGGCCTGGTCGACCCAGCCGGTCACCTGCTTGTTGTCGTAGCCCCAGTAGAAGTCGGGGTTGCCGTAGAAGACGACGTCGCGGTCGTTGACGTGCTCCTGCATCGTCGCCTGGAAGTCGTGCTTCTGGTACACCTTCGAGTACCAGGTGTCAGGCGTGATGATGTTGATCTTCACGGTGATCCCGACCTTCGCCAGGTCGCTCTTGATGATCTGCGCCGCGGCGGGGTGCGGGTCGTAGTTCGGGGTGTCGAGCGTGAAGGTGAATCCGTCGGCGTAGCCGGCCGCGGCGAGCTCCTTCTTGGCGAGGGTGACGTCGTAGGGGTTCACGCCGGTGAGGTCTTCGTACCAGGGGTCGGTCGGCGGCACCATCGAGCCGATGAGGGTGCCGTAGTCACCCCAGATCGAGTTCAAAAGCTGCTTGTTGTCGATCGCCGAGGTGACGGCCTTGCGCACGCCGACCTTGTTGAACGGCGCCACCTTGTCGTTGAAGGCGAGCAGCAGCTTGGTGGTCGACTTGCCGTCGGTCACCTTGTACGACGAGTTGCCCGTGAACTGGGCGAGAGCATCGGGGCTCTGCTCGCTGGTGACGACGTCGACAGCGTTCGTCAGCAGCGCGTTGTTGAGCGCGGTCGCGTCGGAGTAGTAGTGGAACACGACTCCGGCGTTCTTCGCCGCGGTGCCCCAGTAGCCCTTGTACTTCGTGAGGCTGAGGGTGGAGCCGCGCTTCCAGGAGTCGAGCTGGTACGGGCCGGTGCCGTCTTCGCTGGTCTTCAGGTTCTTCGCCGCGCTGTCGATGATCCACACGTAGCTCAAGTTGTACGGGAGCGAGATGGAGCGGCTGGAGAGCTTGACGACGACGGTCGAGTCGTCGGGGGTCGACACGCTCGAGATCGGCGCGAGGCTCGACTTGCGGGCCGACTGCGAGTCATCGGCCAGCACCTTCTCGATGCTGTACTTCACGTCGGCGCTGGTCAGCTTCGCCCCCGAGTGGAAGGTCACCCCCGACTGCAGGTCGAACGTGTAGGTGAGGCCATCAGCCGACTTCTTGAAGCTCTTCGCGAGGAGGTTCTCGACCTTGCCGGTGTCGGTGAGGCGGAACAGGCCCTCATAGACGTTGCCGTTCAGCGCCTCGGTGACTCCCTGGCCACCGCCGGCGGTGTTGTCGAGGTTCTGCGGCTCGTAGACCGAGCCGATGTTGATGGTGGCGTCGGCGGGCTTGGTCGACGAGCTCGACGTGCCGGAGCACGCGGCCAGCGCCAAGGCCGAGACGAGCGCGATGCCGGTCGCGAGACCGAGTTTCTTCTTCACGGGAGGGACTCCTGGGTGGGGCTGTGGTGGGGGTGAGGACTGTGGGCTGTGCCGGGGTGCGTGCTGGTGAGGGTGTCAGTGCTGGTGGATGTCGAAGCCGTCGCGCAGCACGAGGTCGCGCTCACCGGCCAGCACGGGCCTGGCGAACCGGTTCTGCTTCGGCGGCAGCGGGCAGTTGTACTGCTCCGAGAAACCGCACGGCGGCACGAAGGCCTGGTTGAAGTCGAGCACGACCGGGCCGGCGTCGGCGAATCCGGCGTCGCCCGACGGGCGCTGCACGAACAGGAAGCGGCCTGACCCGTAGGTCGAGATCGACGAGTCGGAGCTGCCGTTCGTGGCGTCACCGAACACGAGCAGCAACACGCCGCCGTCGTCGAAGGCGCTCAGCCGGTAGTCGACGCCGTCACGGCGGAACGTGATGTCGCCGGGTACGACGAGGTCGCGCGACGAGCCGTTGTCACGGATGTGCTCGAAAGGGACGACTCGGTCGCCCGATACCGGCGTGAACTCGGCTTCGATCACCCAGTCGGGGTCGAACGGGAAGAGCGAGATCGTGTCGAAGTGCTCGATCGCGGGCGACGCGGAATCCCAGAGACGGATGCCGTGCTCGGGGCGTCCGGTGTCGAGGTCGGCTCGCGTGAGCCTGGTGACGGTGACCGTGCTCGGCTGACCGTCGAGAGCCTCGGCGTCGGTGATCTCGGTGCCCTCGCTGAGCCAGCGGGTCTCGATGAGCGCCAGGTTGCCCTGCGGCGACGTCACACCGGCGAGGCGACCTTCGCGCCAGGAGTCTCGTCCGCTCTCGGCGGTGGCTGCTGCGGTATCGAGGGTGTCGGGCACTGGTCGATCGTTCCGTTTCTCGCTCGGGGTGTCCAGTCACGGTTACTCCCCGTGACGGGCGGAGGCGCACCTGCGCCTCCCCTGCCAACAACCGGCCACCGCTCGGAAATTCCCCACGGGTGTCGCAAATCGCACTCGGGCCGTCTGCGGCGAGGAAGATGGGGAGGGTGACTGATCCGCGCACCCTCCACTACTCACACTTCTACGGCCTCGACGAGCCGGAAGACACGGGCCCGGTCGCCCTGGTGGTCGGTAACTGCCAGGCGGAATCGACCAGGATCCTGCTCTCCGGCCCCGACCTCACCACGATTCGCATGCCCGCCGTGCACGAGCTCACCGCATCCGACCTCCCGCACCTCGATCGGTGGGTCGCCCGCGCCTCGTTCCTGATCAGTCAGCCCGTTCGCGACGACTACCACGGCCTCCCCCTCGGCGTGCGTCAGCTCACAGCGCGCATGCCTCATGGCCGCACGGTGACCGTGCCGGTGATCCGCTTCGCCGGGCTGTACCCGACCCACGCGATCGTCCGCCCGCCGAGTGACGCGTCTCTCGTGCCGCCACTCGTGGAGTACCACGACCTGCTGCTGCTCGCCGAGGCGGCCGGGGCACCCGTCGCGCCCCCGTCTGTTGCGGTCGTCCGCGCGGTCGCCGCCCAGTCGATCGCGGAGCTCACGCGGCGCGAGGAGGCGCACGACACGATCACCGTCTCGGACCTCTTCGCAAACCCCTCGTCGTTCGACCTCATGCGGACCATCAACCACCCCGGCAACGCCGTGTTCGAGGCCCTCGCGGGCCGGGTGCGCGCGCGGCTCGGGCTGTCTGAGCGGGTCGCGGATCCTGGGCGGCCGCTCCTGAACCGCGTGCACGCGCCGCGCCTGCCCGTCGTCGTCGAGGCGTTCGGGCTGCCCGACGCGCCTCGAGACCACTGGGTCGTCGACGGTGCTGACGTCTCTGCCGATCTCGTTCGCCGGGAGCACCTCGAGTGGTACGCCGCGAACCCCGACATCGTCGCTGCCGGCGTTGCTCGTCACGCCCCGACGCTGGCGCTCTTCGCACGACGGTGAGTGGGCTGCCGGGTTGCTGCCGGCACGGGGCTGCCCTTCCGCCCCGTCAGGCTCGACGGCGAGACTCCAGTAGTTGCTGATGCGGGCGCCCGGCACCCGCAACTACTGGAGTCTCGCCGCCAGTCGGGGGCGAACCGGCTACGGGACGATCACAGCCCGGCCGCGAATCGTGCTCGCAGCCAGGTCGGCGTAAGCACGAGCGCCGTCGTCGAGGGAGTACTCCTGCACCTCGACGTCGATCTTGCCGGCGCGCGCTAGATCGAGCACCTCGATGAGCTCGCTCCGCGACCCCCAGTAAGGCACCCGCACGGCGGCGTCGTAGGCGATGGTGCCGAAGCCGAAGTTCACGTCGCCGCCTCCGATGCCGACGATCGTGACGTCGGAGTCGATCCCCGCGACCGACACAGCCAACGGGATGGTGGGCTTTGCGCCGACGAAGTCGAACACCGCGTTCGCACCGAGACCGCCGGTGATCTCGCGGATCTTCTCGACCGCAGAGGCGTCGCTGATCAGTGTGACGTCGGCACCGACGTGCTTGGCCAGCTCGAGCTTCTCGTCGCTGACGTCGAGCGCGATGACGGTCGCCCCGGACAGCGCCTTCAGGATCTGGATGCCCACGTGACCGAGACCGCCGGTTCCGATCACCACGGCGAATGTGCCGGCGCCGAGCTTCGGCAGGCTCCGCTTGATTGCGTGGTACGGCGTCAGACCGGCGTCGGTGAGCGAGACGTTCTTGATCGGGTCGAGGTCACCGAGCGGTACGAGGTGACGGGCATCGTCGACGAGCATGTACTCGGCCATCGAGCCGTCTGTTCCGAGCCCCGGAGGCGTGATGCCGAGTGCGGCGGCGTTGGTGCAGTAGTTCTCGTGACCCTGTGAGCAGTTGTGGCAGTAGCCGCAACCCCAGGGGCCGTACACGGCGACCGCGTCGCCGACCTTGACGGTTTCGACGCCCTCGCCGAGCTCGTGAACGACGCCCGCGCCCTCGTGACCGAGAGTCATCGGCAACGGGTAGCCCGCGCCGGTGTATTCCTCTTCGCTGAGTCCCATGACGTAGTCGTCGGAGTGGCAGACACCGCCCGCGGTGACCTTGAGCAGGATCTGCCCGGGGCCCGGTGTCGGAACGGGAATGTCGACGACCTCCGGAGCCTGGCCGATGGCGGTGTATCTAAGTGCCTTCATGAGTGGTTCTCCTCTTCCGCGAGAGCGCTGCCGGAGGTCGTTCTCCGACACCTGTCGCGGATCCTGCTCCCAGTATGCTCCGGCCGCCTGCGCGTTTCGGCGAGACTCCAGAAATGGCCCATCCGCGTCGGTGCGGATGGGCCATTCGGGGAGTCTCACCACTCGGCAGAGGGGTGAGAACGAGCCGTGCGAGCTAGTGCGCGCGGCGATCGCCGGGCTTGGGGTGACCGGGGATCGAATCGCCCGAGAGGTTGAGCTCCGACTCGTCGACTTCGATGTCGCCGCCGTCGTCGGGGCCGCCGGTGCCGGGCAGCGCCTTTACCGCGTCGACGTCGGTGTCGCCGTCCACGGCGGGCGAATCCGTGATGTCGGTGTTCTGCAGCTCCCCCGTGGCCTCCTCCGATCGGGGGCTGTCGAAGGTCGGGTCGTCGCTGTCGCGTCGGTCGGGTGCGCCGTTGATGGTGTCCATGAGGTTCTCCTATCGGTAGTGCTCCGTGAACGATAGGCACCGCGCCTGTACGCCGCGCAGGTTCGGGCCGGCGCCGCGCAGGTTCAGGCCCACATCGCGCAGGATCCGGCAATCGCCGCACAAAGACGACGAAGCCGGGCCGCTCCCAGTGGAGCGACCCGGCCTCGATGGCGTCTGCGAACTACTTGCGCAGCGCGAGGTACTTCTCGATGAGCGCCTTCGTCGACGAGTCTTGAGCCGCGAGGGCTTCGGCGTCGCCGCCGACGGCCGGCGTCACCTGGAGGGCGAGCTGCTTGCCGAGCTCGACGCCCCACTGGTCGAACGAGTCGATGCCCCAGATGGTGCCCTCGACGAACACGATGTGCTCGTACAGTGCGATCAGCTGGCCGACGACGCTCGGGGTAAGTGCCGGGGCGAGGATCGACGAGGTCGGACGGTTGCCGCTGAATTCGCGGGCCGGAACGACCGACTCGGCCGTGCCCTCGGCGCGCACCTCGTCAGCGGTCTTGCCGAATGCCAGCGCCTTCGTCTGAGCGAAGAAGTTCGCCATGAAGAGCTCGTGCACATCCTGGCCGGGCTCCACTCCGGCGCCGTCTCCGGTCTCGTCTTTCAGCGGGTGGCCGGGGTTGGCCACGGCGATGAAGTCGGCGGGGATCAGACGCGTGCCCTGGTGGATCAGCTGGTAGAACGCGTGCTGGCCATTGGTGCCGGGCTCACCCCAGAAGACCTCGCCGGTGTCGGTCGTGACGGGCGAGCCGTCCCAACGGACACTCTTGCCGTTCGACTCCATGGTGAGCTGCTGCAGGTAGGCCGGGAAGCGGCTGAGGTACTGCGCGTACGGAAGCACCGCGTGGCTCTGCGCGCCGAGGAAGTTCGAGTACCAGACGTTGAGCAGGCCCATGAGCACGGGCACGTTCTGCTCGAGCGGCGTGGTGCGCATGTGCTCGTCGAGGGCGTGGAAGCCGGCAAGGAACTCGCGCCAGTTGTCGGGGCCGATCGCGATGACGACGGAGGTGCCGATGGCCGAGTCGACCGAGTAACGGCCTCCCACCCAGTCCCAGAAGCCGAAGGCGTTCTCGGGGTCGATGCCGAACGCGGCGACCTTGTCGAGGGCGGTCGAGACGGCGACAAAGTGCTTCGCGACGGCGTCTTTGCGGGCGTCATCGCTGTCGGCGAGGACGCCGGCATCGGCCAGCTTCTTCCAGAGCCACTCGCGGGCGAGGCGGGCGTTGGTCAGGGTCTCGAGCGTGCCGAAGGTCTTCGACGCGACGATGAACAGCGTGGTCTCGGGGTCGAGGTCGGCGGTCTTCTCATACACGTCGGTCGGGTCGATGTTCGACACGAAGCGAGCCTCGAGTCCGGCCTGCACGTAGGGCTTGAGGGCCTCGTAGACCATGACGGGACCGAGGTCGGAGCCGCCGATGCCGATGTTGACGACCGTCTCGATGCGCTTGCCGGTGACGCCGACCCATTCGCCCGAGCGGACCTTGTCGGCGAACGCGAACACCTTGTCGAGGGTGGCGTGCACGTCTTTGTCGATGTCTTGGCCATCGACGACGAAGCCCTTCCCGGGAACGAGGCCGGCGCCGTCTTTCGGGCGGCGGAGGGCGGTGTGCAGCACGGCGCGGTCTTCGGTGGCGTTGATGTGCTCACCCGAGATCATGGCCTGGTAGCGGTCGGCGACGCCGGTGTCTTCGGCGAGCTTCAGCAGGTGGCCGAGGATCTCCTCCGTCACGAGGCCCTTCGACAGGTCGACGGTGAGATCGGCGGCCTGGAAGGTGTAGCGGTCGGCCCGGCTGGCGTCGGCGTCGAACCAGCCGCGGAGGTCGGGGGTGAAGCCGTCGGCGATGCCGGCGAGCTGCTTCCACGCGTCGGTCGAAGTGGGGTCGACGGGGGCGGATTCGGTCAAGGGGTCCTCCTGGATACCGGAACAGTACGTGGCCCGCGGCTCAGGCAGCATTGCGAGGCGGGCCGCCATCAACTCTATTGCCGCGGGGCGTTCGAGGTTCACCGGGCTTCGCCGAGCTCGCGTCAGCGCCTCGACCGCCAGAGCAGCCAGACGAAGTACGGAGTGCCGATGAGCGCCGTCAAGAGCCCGGCGCCGAGCTGCGCGGGCGCGATGACGGTGCGGCCGGCGACGTCGGCGAGACCGACGAGGATCGCCCCGAGGAGCACGGCGACGGGGATAACCCGCGTGTGGCGGCGCCCGACCAGTGCCCGCGCGGCGTGGGGCGCCACCAGGCCGACGAACCCGATGGCCCCGACCGAGGCGATGGAGGTGCCGGTGAGCAGCACGCTCACCGCGAGGAAGACCAGCCGGGTCGACGACAGCCGGAGCCCGAGCAGGCGCGGCGTGTCTTCGTCGAGCCCCACGAGGTCGAGCTCGCGGTGGCCGAGCCCCGAGACGACGAGACCGACCGCGAGTGCGATCGCGACCGGCGCGACATCGGGCAGAGTGCGTCCGTACGTCGATCCCGACAGCCAGGTCAGGGCTTTCGCGGCGTTATAGGGGTCGGTGAGGACGATGAGCAGACTGATGAGCGCGGTGGTGGCGGCCGAGACGCCGACGCCGACGAGCACGAGGCGGTTCTGCTGAAAACCACCGCGAGCCGACAGACCGAACACGATCAGCGCGGCGATCGCGGCGCCGACGAACGCGGCTCCCGCCACTCCCCAGGTGGCGGCCGCGGGCACGGTTGTGACCAGCAGAACAGCACCGAGGCCGGCTCCGCCGGAGACACCGAGGATCCCTGGCTCCGCCAGCGGATTGCGGGTGACGGCCTGGACCATCGTGCCGGCCAACGCGAGCGCGGCACCCGCCACCACGGCCGCCAGCACGCGTGGCGCCCGGGTGTCGAGAACGTAGGTCACGACCTGCCCCGATCGGCCCTGGATCCAGTTGGCGACGTCGCCGAGCAGCAGCTTCGCGTCACCCAGGAGGGCAGAGGCGATGACAACGGCAAGGAAGACCAGCGCGAGGATCGCGATCGTCGTGGCGACTCGGATCCTCGACCTGACCGGGTGACCGTCGGTCGCGACGACTCCCCCGGAGTCGCGGGACCGGAACGCCAGGACGACGAGGAAGACCGCGCCGACGAAAGCGGTGACGACCCCGGTCGGCACGCGCACAGACGCGTCGGCACCGATCACGAGCCGGAGCAGCACGTCGGAGGCGAGGACGACCACGGCACCGGCGAGCCCCGCGATGGGAAAGAAGGCTCGGGAGCGGACGAGACCCGGGACAACACGGATCAGGGGGCGGACGAGCGCGGGCGCGGCGAGCCCGACGAACCCGATCGGGCCGGCCAGAGTCACGGCAACCGCGGCGAGGAGCACGGCGAAGACGACAGCGGCGGTCCGGGTCGAGCGCACCCCGACGCCGAGGCTCCGTGCCGCGTCGTCGCCGAGGCCGAGCGCATCGATCCGGCGGCCGAGGGCGAGGAGGCCGAGCACTCCGACGACCGCCACCGGCAGCATTTGCAGCACGCCCTCCGGGCCGCTCTGGCCGATGCTGCCCTCGCCCCACTGATACAGACCGATCGTGCGCTCGGGGAACAGCAAGATCAGGGCGCTCGTCACCGAACCGACGCCGAGTGCCAGGGCACTGCCGGCGAGGACCAAGCGCACGGTGCCGCTTCCGAGACCGGACAGGGCGAGCACGACGGCTGCAGCCACGAGGCCGCCGACGAACGCGATGCCGCTCGACGCGAGCAGCGGCAGCGAGAAACCGGTGACCGCGGCGACAGCGAGGGCGCAGTACGCACCGGCATTGACCGCGAGCGTGTCGGGCGATGCCAGGACGTTGCGGCTGATGGCCTGGAGTGCGGCGCCCGAGATTCCCAGGGCGAGACCGACGAGGATCCCGGCCTCCATCCTCGGCAGCCGCGACGACAGGATCACGGCCGAACCACTCTCGCTCGCCCGTCCGGTGAGGGCCTGCCAGAGTTCCGCCGGTCCGACCGCGGCCGTGCCCTGCGCGATGTCGATCAGGCCGAGCACGACCACGAGCGCCAGGAGGAGGACCGCCACCGCGGTGAGTCGGAGGCGCGGGAGCGGCTGATCGCTCGGGGCGGCGGGCCGGATCCTCGTCGCTGTCGTCTCTGTCGTCTCAGCGGTCTTCTCGGCGGTGGCGGTCACGGTGCTACTTCACGAGGGCGGCGACGACCGCGTCAGCGTAGGCCTCCATCGACTCCGGGCCACCGAACATCCAGATGCCGTCGGGCAGGCGGTGCACCTGGTCGTCTTCGACGAACGGGAGCGACTTCCACACCGCGTTCGACGCGAGCGTCTTCGCGAAGGGATCGTCGCCGTCCACCTTGTTGGTCGCGTAGAGGAACTGAACGTCGCCGAGCTTCGTCAGACCCTCGACGTCGGTGGCGGCGAGACCGTAGTCGGCGTCGCCCTTCAGCTTCCAGGCGGTCTCGAGACCGAGCTCGCTGCTCACCTCGCCGATCAGCGACGTCGCCGTGTACGGGCGAATGCTCACCTGGTTGGCGTCGACGTAGCCATCGGCGAAGGTGTATTTCGCGCCGTCCAGGCCAGCGTCGGCGAGAGCCTTCTTGCTGTCGGCGATCGTGGTGTCGAACGACTTCTTGAGCTCGGCGGCCTTGTCTTCGGTGCCGGTGGCCTTGGCGATGAGGTCGACGTTCTCGAACATCTGGTCGATCTGGCCGGTGCCGTTCGCGCTGCGGACCTCCAGCACGGGAGCGATCTTGCGCAGCTGCTTCAGCGAGGCCGTGGTCAGATCGGTCGTCGCCACAATGAGATCGGGAGCGAGGGTGGCGATCGTGTCGAGACTGGGCTCGCCGCGGGTGCCGATGTCTTTCGTGTTGGCGGCCACCGGAACGGTGGAATCCCAGGCGTTGTAGCCCTTCACATCGGCGACCCCGACCGGAGCGACGCCGAGCGACTGCAGGCTCTCGACGACGTTCCACTCCGTTCCGACGACCTTCGTGGCCGGTCCATCGAGGGTGATCTTCGTGCCGCTCGCGTCGGTCAGAGAGATCTTCGCCGCGGCCGCCTTCGTCTCGGGGGCCGCAGCCTCGGTGGTGCCGCACGCGCTGAGCGCGAGCGCGGCGGAGGTGGCGAGGGCGGCGGTCAGTAGGAGTCGTCGTCTCATCATGAGGAGGTGTGGAGCCTTTCTCTGCGGGTGTGGTGGCGGCCGATGGCGCGGGTGCGCACACGGCCTGTGGCGGGGTCGGTGTCGACATCGATGCGGATGCCGTAGACCCGGGTCAGAAGGTCGGAGGTGAGCACGTCGGAGGGTGCGCCGGTCGCGACCACGCGGCCCGCGTCCAGGAGCACGACGCTGTCGGCGACCGCGGCCGCCTGGTCGAGGTCGTGGAGCACGACTCCGACTGCGATGCCCTTGTCGTCGGCGAGATCGCGGATGAGGTCGAGCAGTTCGACCTGGTAGCGGAGGTCGAGGTACGTCGTCGGCTCATCGAGCAGCACGACACCCGTCTCTTGTGCGAGACAGCTCGCCAGCCACACACGCTGCAGCTGACCGCCCGAGAGGTGCTCGACGCTTCGCTCGGCGAACGCCGTCATGCCGGTGACCTCGAGCGCGTGGTCGATCGCTGCCGTTCCCCCGGCATCAGACCGACCCCAGCGGCTGCGGTGCGGGTGACGACCGAAGTCGACCACGTCGCGAACGGTGAGCCCGCCCGGCGTGGGGCGCCCCTGAGTGAGCAGCGCGACCCGCTTCGCGAAGTCTCGAATCGAGAGCGAGAGGGCGTCGGAGTCGCGAAGACGGAGGTCGCCGGCCGCGGGCTTCTGCAGCCGCGCCATGGTGCGGAGCAGTGACGACTTGCCGCTGCCGTTGGGGCCGACGAGAGCCGTGACCCGGCCGGTCTCGAACGCAAGGTCGGCACCGCGGACAACGGGAACGCCGTCGTAGGCGACGTCTATCGACTGGGCCGAGAGGTCGTCGCCCACAGTCGGGAGGAGGGAGTTCGGATCCTGAAAGGTCACGTAGTTAGGTTAGCCTAACCAACCTTTCTCTAGCCACTGCCGTCGCCGAGGGCCGGCGAAAGTACGCAAATGAGCCTCCGTGCGAGGCAGCAGGGCCCATTTGCGGACTCTCGACCAACGCGACGAGCAGACACGCAGTAGCCAGCACCCGGCTAGCGCGCCTGCGCCACCAGCTCCGCCCGCGACCGCGCACCGGCCTTGCGCAGCAGGTTCGACACATGGAACTTGACCGTGTTGTCGCTGATGCCGAGCTTCTGAGCGACGTCGTGGTTGCGCGCACCCGACGCCACGAGCCGCAGCACCTCGCGCTCGCGCGGGCTCAACTCGACGGCCTCGAGCAGCGGATCGGGCTCGGCCGGCGGATCGAGCGGGAGGGCGACCGACAGCTCCGACCCCCAGCCCGGAGTCGACGACACCCGCAGTTCGCCGTCGAGAGCGGACACCCGCTCGGCGATCGGGCTGAGTGAATCGTCGTGCACGGTCAACTCGCCGAGCCCGTCGTCGCGGATTCCGATGAGCAGGTTGAGCCCGTCGCAGTCCCACTGGATGCGCACGCGACGACTCTCGCCCGTGTCGACGAAGGCCAGCACGGCGCTCCGGACGATCGCCCGCGCCGCATGGGCGACCTCGCCGGGCAGGGCTCGGCCGGTGACGGGAGGCTCGACGAACTGCACGTCGAGGTCACCGAACCGCACGAGCGGCCGGAGGTCGGCTCGAAGTCGGGCGAACGCGCCGACGACGGGTTCGAGCATCGCCTCGCGCTGCTGGTCGGTCGCCATCCGCGCCTCGACGAGCGAGGCCGCGGCCACGTCGATCGCCAGCGCTCGGGCTGCCCGGTCGTCGAGGCGCCCCGATCGGAGGATGGCGAGCATCGACTCCAGCGTCACCGCATGCCGGTCGGCCTGCTCGGAGACGGTGCGCGCGTGCTCGAGGAGGAGCTCGCGAGACGCATGGACATCAGGATCCGCGAGCTCGTTCACGGACCCACCCTACCCGCCGCCTCCCTACCCGATCGGGTAGCTCGCCACCGGGTCGGCCATGCTCACATGGCCTGGGTCTGCTGATCCCAGTCGCCGAGCGACAGCGCATCGCTCGTGGTGCGGAGCGACTCCTGGCGCAGCTCCAGTTGCGACGCCGCGAGAGCGGCCAGATCTGCGAGGTTCGCCAGCTCGCCCTCGGTGACGCTGCGCGCGACCACGTCGAGCACCGACAGCGTGCCGATGGTCTGACCGTCGTGCCGAGTGACGGGAACGCTGATGTAGAACCGGAGGCCCAGCGAGCCGGTGACGAGGGGGCTGTTGCGCATCTCGGGGTGGGCCGTGCCGTCGGGGATGACGACCGGAACGGTCGAGATCGGCGATGCGGGGTCGAAGGCGATGTTCCGGGCCGCGTCGTCGACGCCCTCGGCGAAGTAGGAGTGCGACCAGACGCGGTCGTCGTCGATCACGTTGAGAAGACCGATCGGCGCGTCGAAGAGTCGGGCCGCGAGCGTCGTGAGCCTCTCGAGGGCTTCGCCCGGCAGCGTGTCGAGAGCTGGCGGGTGTGCGCCGGTCGTGGCGGCGGCCGAAGTGGAAGGAGCGGCGGCGGCCGACGCGGCCTCGACACCGCCGACAAGCCCCTCGCTTGACGCGGCGGTTTCGGCGAGGACCATGTCGCGGAGCAGCGCCACGAGCGCGGGGCCCACTGGGCGGGCCGCCGGATCCTGCGCGGTCATGACGGTGAGAGCGTGCCGCCAGTGCGCCGGAAGCGGCTCGGGTACCACCGGGTCGCGCGAGAGCCGGGCGACCGCCGACTCGACGAGCGAGCCGGGGAACTCGCGGCGCCGCGTGAAGCACTGCAGCAGCACAAGACCGAGCGAGTAGACGTCACTGGCCGGGCCGACGTGGGCTCCGCGGGCCTGTTCGGGGCTGAGGTAAGCCGCCGTGCCGGTGGTCATGCCGTCAGCGGTCAGGCGTTCGACGTCGTCGGCGAGCGCGATGCCGAAGTCGGTCAGCTTGGCGCGGGCACGATCGGTCGGGTTGCCGTAGTCGACGAGGAGGATGTTCGACGGCTTCAGGTCGCGGTGGATGATGCCGTGCGCGGTGATGTAGTCGAGGGCTTCGGCGAGGTCGTAGCCGATCTCGGCGACGTGACGTGCCGCAAGGGGCCCGGCCGAGAGTCGCTCCTCGAGGTTCTGCCCGGCGACGAAGGGCATGACGATAAATCGCTCGGGCCGACCGTTGGTCTCGGTCACTCCGGCGTCGAGAAGGCTGACCAGGTTGTGGTGCTCGAGGGAGGCGAGCACTCCCTGCTCGGCCTCTTGGCGGGCGATGTCGACGAGCCCGGCGTGGAACACCTTGACGGCGACGGACCGGTCGAGGGTCTCGTCGTGACCGCGGTAGACGACGGCCATGCCGCCCTGACCGATGACCTTCTCGAGGCGGTAGCGCCCACCGAGAATGCGCACCGGGTCGCCGCTCTCCTGATCGGGGAGGGTCATCGTCGTCTCGTTTCCTGTCGCACGGGCGGCTCTACGGGTCCAGTATGCCGAGTCGCCGCGCTCGTCGCCCCCGGTTGCGCCCTGGGTACAGGCGCGCTAGCGGGGAACCCGCTCGGAGGTGGAGCGGGCAAGATGGTTTCATGACGACATCTCCGGGCACCGCTGCCTACCGAGCCGCCCGTGATTCACTGATCGGTTCGACCGACTCGGCCGCCAAGGCCGCCGCAGCAGTCGACTCGTTCGAATGGCCGGCCGTCGGCGACACGTTCAACTGGGCGACCGACTGGTTCGATGTGATCGCGCGGGGCAACTCCCGCGTGGCCCTCTGGATCGTCGAGGAAGACGGCCGCTCGTCGCAGACCACCTACGACGAGATGGCCACCCGCTCCGATCAGCTCGCCACCCACCTGTACCGGCTGGGTGTCGGCAAGGGCGACCACGTGCTGCTCATGCTCGGCAACCAATTCGAGCTGTGGGAGACCATGCTCGCGGTGATCAAGCTCGGCGCGGTCATCCTGCCGACCTCGACGATGCTCGAGTCGCACGACCTTCAAGATCGCATCGACCGCGGCGCCGTTCGCCACGTGATCACGAACGCCGACGAGACGCACAAGTTCGACACGGTCACCGGCGACTTCACCCGCATCGCTGTGGGCGGTGCGGCTGCGGCCTCCGACGACACCTGGGTCGACTACCCGGATTCCCTCGACCCCGAAGCGACAGAAGGATCCGCGCGCCCGTCGATCACCACCGGCCGCAACGACGCGTGCCTCGTGTACTTCACCTCCGGCACCACCTCCCGGCCGAAGATGGTCGTGCACACGCAGGTCTCGTATCCGGTCGGCCACCTGAGCACGATGTACTGGCTCGGCCTCCGACCCGGCGACGTCGAGCTGGCGATCAGCTCGCCCGGCTGGGGCAAGCACGCGTGGAGCTGCTTCTTCTCGCCGTGGATCGCCGAGGCGACCGTGTTCGTCTACAACTACGGCAGGTTCGACGCCGCGGCTCTGCGCGGGCAGCTCGAATTGGCCGGTGTGACGACCTTCTGTGCGCCGCCGACGGTGTGGCGTCTGCTGATCCAGGCCGATCTTGGCGCGCGCCCGAGCAGCCTCCGCGAGATCGTCTCGGCGGGCGAGCCCCTGAACCCCGAGGTCATCGCCCGCGTCGAGGAAGCCTGGGGTCTGACGATCCGCGACGGCTACGGCCAGACCGAGACGACGGCCATCATCGGCAACCGCCCGGGCGACGTCGTGAAGCCGGGCTCGATGGGCAAGCCCCTTCCCGGCGTCGCGGTCACCCTGATCGACCCGGTCACCGGCGAGGCAGGATCCGAGGGCGAGATCTGCCTCGATCTCTCGGCTGGCCCGGTCAATCTCATGTCGGGCTACTTCGGCGATGCCGACCGCACGGCCGCGGCCCTGCGGGACGGCGTCTTCCACACCGGCGATGTCGCCTCGCGCGACGAGGACGGTTTCATCACGTTCATCGGGCGCACCGACGACGTCTTCAAGTCGTCCGACTACAAGGTGTCGCCATTCGAGGTCGAGAGCGTCCTCCTCGAGCACCCTGCCGTCGCCGAGTCGGCCGTCGTGCCGGCGCCCGACGACATCAAGCTGAATGTCGTCAAGGCGTACGTCACGCTCGCCGCCGGGTGGGAGCCCACCGCCGAGACCGCCCTTGCCGTGCTCGGGCATGCCCGCTCAGCATTGCCCGCCTACGAGCGCGTCCGGCGCGTCGAGTTCGGTCCGCTGCCGAAGACGATCTCGGGCAAGATCCGCCGGGTCGAGCTCCGCGAGCGCGAAGACCGCGCCGTTCTGCCGGGTGCCGAGCCGCTCGACGGCGAGTGGCGCGACACCGATTTCCCCGAGTTGGGTGCGGGGCGCCGGTAGCCCGAGCCGGGCGCGGCACACTGCCGCCGCAGCCCTTCTCGCGGCCGGCCGCTCATTTGAGGCCGGAGCGCGCCAGACCTTCGACGAAGTACTTCTGGAACGCGACGAACAGCACAACAATGGGCAGGATCATCAGGAGGTTGATGGCCATGATCGCGCCGTAGTTCGAGGTGTACTGACCCTGAAGGTCGGCGACGATGCCGATGGGCAGGGTGAACTGATTCTGGTCGCCCGAGAGCGCGACGAGGGGCCAACCGAACGCGTTCCACTCCCCCATGAAGGTCAGCAGCACGAGAACCGCGAGCAGGGGCTTGCAGAGCGGCAGCACGACAGACCAGAAGGCCCGGAAGTGCCCCGCCCCGTCGACGCGTGCAGCCTCGACCAGCTCGTCAGGGATCGCGATGAAGAACTGCCGGGCGAGGAACACCCCGAAGATCACCGCCGCCTCGGGCAGAATCACGCTCCACAGCGACCCGTAGAGGCCCAGGCCGACTGAGAGCTTGAACTGCGGCACGATGATCGCCTGCGGCGGGATCATCATGGTCGACAGCAGCAGTAGGAAGAGGGCGTTGCGGCCACGGAACCGGAGCTTGGCAAAGGCGTAGCCCGCCAGCAGGTTGCAGACGACGGTGATGACCGTCACGATCACGGCGATGAACAGCGAGTTGCCGAACCATCGCCAGACGGGGAACGCCTCGAAGGGCTGCACGAAGTTGTCGAGCGTGAGGTGGCGCGGCCAGAGGTGGAGGCCGGGCGCATAGAGGTCGGCCCGGGTCGAGAACGCCGTGAGGAGCATCCAGTACAGCGGAAACGCCATGACGACGGTGATGACGATCGCCGCGGTCAGGCGGAGCCAGAGAAGTCTGCCGTGTTTGGGCTTGGGCGCCCGCTTCGGCGTCCGGGCGATCTCGGGGAGGTCGCCCGCGACCTCGAACACATCGGTGAGAGACGACATCTCAGATCCCCTGCTCGGCGCGCTCGCGCCTGGTATTGGCTCGCCACTGGATGGCGGTGATCGCCAGGGTGATGAGGTAGATGGCGACGCCGACCGCGGCCCCGTAGCCGAGCAACGACGGTCCGGATTCGTCGAAGGCGAGGCGGTAGGCGTACGAGACGATGGTGGTCGTCGAGTAGCCGGGTCCGCCCCGGGTCATCGCCCAGACGGTGTCGAACACCTGGAACGAGTAGATGAGGTTCATGATCAGCAGGAAGAAGGTCGACGGCCCGAGCAACGGGAGCGTGATGTAACGGAACGACTGCCACGCGGACGCCCCGTCGACCCGAGCGGCCTCCTGCACCCCGGGGTCGACTCCCTGGAGGCCGGCCAGGTAAATAAGCATGTCGAATCCGACCCGCTGCCACAGCGTGACGAGGATGATCGCCGTGAGCGCCCAGGCACCGTTTGACTGCCAGTCGATCGACGGCAGGCCGATCGCCTGGAGCATCTTGTCGATGAAGCCGTTGTTCTGGTCGAACATCCAGGCCCCTAGGACGCCGGTGGCGACGCCGGAGACGACGAGGGGCAGGAAGATGATCGAGCGGAACACAGTGCGCCCGGGGAGGACGCCGTTCAGCAGCACGGCGATGGCGAGCCCGATGGCCATGCCCACCGGGACGGTGAACAGGGTGAAAACGCCCGTGTTGGCCATAGAGCGCCAGAACACCGGGTCGGTCACCATCGTGACGTAGTTGCCGAAGCCCGCCCACGTCGTCCAGCCCAGCGAGTCGAGCGACTGGAAACTGATCACGAAGGCGTACACCAGCGGGAGGAGGGTGAACAGGGCGAGCATCAGCACGTTGGGCAGCAGGAAAGCACTGGCCGCGATGGAGGTCGTTGCCCGGATCCTGAACGGGGTCTTCTGTCTGGTATCGACCCGACCCGGGCGCAGCGTCGACGCCGTCGAGGAGGCGGACATCAGGCGACCGCCCCGCGGATTCCCGACGCGATGGCTCGGAGTGTCGTGTCGCTGTCGCCGCCGGTGAGGCCGAGCTCGAGCTGATCCTGCAGGGTGGTGCTGATGGTGGCGAAGCCGGGCACGGTGGTCTCCTTCACGACGACGTCGGTGATCGTGGTGGCCTGCTGGGTGAAGACCTTCATCGAGTCGGGCCGGGTCTGATAGTCGAGGGTCTCGGCGGCGAGAGACTGCAGCGTCGGCAGCTCGGTGGCGAGCTCGCAGAAGCGCTTCATCGCATCCTCGCTGACCAGGAACTTGAGGAACGCCGCCGCCAGGTCGGGGTTCTCGGTGCCCTTCCAGGCCACGACTGCGTTGCCGCCGAGGTCGGCGGCGGCCGTCTCGTCCTGCGGGAGGAACGTCGTCGCCCACTCGCCGCCCTGGTACCCGTTGGCCTTGTCGGCGATCTCGGGCACGAGGAAGTCGCCGATGAAGGTCATCGGGACGGTCTGGTTGAGGAAGAAGTTGTCGGAGTAGACGGTCGTCTTGATGGTGTTGTTGGCGGGCACCCACTTCTTCTCGAAGAAGCCCTTCGTGAACTCCAGCGCCTTCCGCGAGGCGGCGCTCGGAATGGCTGGTTTCGTCAGGTCGTCCCAGAGAAGAGAACCGCCGGCCTGGTAGACGAACGACGACCACCGGTAGGCGCCGGCGGCGGTCCAGTCGTAGGCGAACGGATACTTGGACTCCGGCAGCGATTTGCGCAGCTTGGCGGCCACCGCGCTGAACTCGTCCCACGACCACGCGTCGGCGAGGCGGTCGGGGACTGCGCCGATGCCCGCCTCAGCGAAGGCTTTGGTGTTGTAGACGACGGCGCTCGTATCGGTCTGATGCGGCACCCCCCACGCGCGCCCGTCGTACTGGACGGCGCTCCAGAACGCGGGCAGGAACGCCTCGGTCTCGGCGACGCTGAAGTACGGTGTCACGTCGAGCAGGACGCCGTGCGAGATGTACTTGCC
This sequence comes from Frondihabitans sp. PhB161, assembly GCF_003814635.1. Lineage (NCBI taxonomy): Bacteria > Bacillati > Actinomycetota > Actinomycetes > Micrococcales > Microbacteriaceae > Frondihabitans > Frondihabitans sp. PhB161. The sequence goes on along the minus strand of NZ_RKQW01000004.1, from coordinate 85,806 downwards.
GATCGACGTGTAGTCGACCCGGAACACGTCGGGAGCGGTGTTCGAGACGATGCCGCGATCGATACTCGAGAAGAACCCGGCGTAGGGCAGGGTCTTGAGTTCGATCGTCGTGCCGGGGTTCCTCGCCTCGAACTTCGCCTTGACCTCTTCGAAGCCGGCCGTCTCGCCGTCGCTGCCGCCCCAGAAGGCGAATGTCAGAGTGCCCGACACGGCACGGCTTCCCGCCTTCGACCCTGCCGCGCCTCCCGCGGCGACAGGCCCGGGGGTCGAGGTGCAGGCCGCCAGGGTGGCCGCAGCCGCAGTGGCGAACGCGCCTGTGAGCACTCCTCGCCGTGTGATCGCCTTCGACACCGTTGTTCTCCCCGCGTTCGTCTACGAGGAAAACTAGGCGCGAATGGTCGAGAGCGCCCGGGTCACAACGACCTTTAGGCGAGATCGAGCCGTCTGGCCTCGTCCGCACTCGATCGCGGGCGTGACTCGACGAGACCGGCCAGACCGTCGTCCGACAGAATCCCGTCGAAGAGATCGACCAACTCGTCGACGGTGGCGCGCGACTTGTGGGTGAGCAGCTCGCGTGCTGTCTCGACCAGGTCTTCAACGGCGCGAACGCAGCCGAACCGCACGAGGCGATCCTCGTCGACCCGGTATGGGCCGTAACCGAAACGAAATGCCTCCCGATCGCTGTCGGAGATGGCGACGGAGAAGAGCACGCCCAGCTCGACGAGCATCAGGTCGACCTCGCGTGGCGCGCGGACGGCATCGTCGAAGTCGATCAGCCAGGGCCGCCCGTCGGCGTCGAGCACGACGTTGCCGAGGTGCGGATCGCCGTGGCAGCTGACGCGGTTCGTCGGCTCTCGCGTGCTCCTCAGAGTCCGCGCCGTCTCGCGGAGTCGCTCGATCCGAGCGCGAGCGGCCGGCCACTGGCGTGCGAAGAGCGTCAGACGAGGATCCGCGTGGTCCGGCAGGGCGGAGACGAGGGCGTCGATCTCAGACAGCCGCCGGCGGACGTGGATGCCGGAGCGACGGATGCCGCGCCGAGCGGTCTCGGCCCGAGGCCCGATGATGTCGGCGGCGTCGGGGCCCGGATCCTTGTCGTCTGACGTGACCGGCCCGTGCTCGTGGATCCGGCGGAGCAGACGGCCGAAGGCCTGCCAGCCAGCCGTGTCGAGGCCGGCGTCGAATGCGTCGTCCCCCGAGATCCACTCGGTTAGCGAAAGGCGTCCGCCGAGTCGCTCGCTCCAGGGGTCACGGCCCGACAGGAGAGGTTTGGGAACCCCGACCGTGCCGGCCTCGGCGAGGGACCGCATGAGGCGCAGCCCGTAGCGCGTGTCGCGGCGGGTCCATTTCACGGCCCACTCTCGCCCGTCGTTACCCCGTGCCCACCAGACGGTGGCGTCGGGATCCCAACCGCCGTCGAGCCGTCGTCTCTCGACCACAGTGAGATCGAAGTCGGCCAGCACCCAGGCGGCGAGCGATGCGTCGAGATCGGGGGACATCGTTCGACCGTACCGGCGGACGGGAGCGCACGACCGGTCGACCGGGTACGCTTCCCGACCGCGCCGCCGACGGGGTACGAGTCGGCCAGGGAACAACTGACAGTGGTCGGCGTGTCGATTCGAGCGGGACTGAGCTAGACATCTGTTCCCGTTCGAAAGAGACGCCATGAGCACCGCCCGCACCCGCCGCAGCACGGCGACCCACAGCGACACCCGCACCACCGACACCGACACCGACACCGACACCGACACCGATCGCATCACCCGAGCCGCGGCCGACCTCTTCGGCTGGGACGATCTCCACCCGGCTCAGCTCGAAGCCATCGAGGCCGTTGTCGCCGGACGCGACACGCTCGCCATCATGCCGACGGGCTTCGGCAAGTCAGCGATCTACCAGGTCGCCGGGGCCGTCCTCGGCGCACCCGTGGTCGTCGTGTCACCGCTCATCGCCCTGCAGGCCGACCAGGTTGCCGGCCTCATCGGACGCCCGGACGCGCCCGCCGCCATCGCCGTCAACTCGGGCCGGACGGACGCCGAGAACGACGAGAGCTGGGACCGCCTCGCGGCGGGCGAGATCACGTACGTCTTCCTCGCCCCCGAGCAGCTCGCCCGCGACGAGACCGTGGATCGACTGCGGGACGTGGGAGTGGCGCTCGTCGTCGTCGACGAGGCGCACTGCGTGTCGTCGTGGGGGCACGACTTCCGGCCCGACTACCTGCACCTCGGCGAGATCGTGGAGCGTCTCGGACGGCCAGGAGTCCTCGCCCTCACGGCGACCGGGTCGGGCCCGGTCCGAGACGAGATCGTGGAGCGGCTGCGTCTCGACGACCCGCTAATCCTCAGCCGGGGCTTCGACCGGCCGAACCTCCGGCTCGAGGTCGTCCGCCACGAAGACGACGACGAGAAGATCCGGGCCGTCGTCGATCAGGTCGCGGACGAAGTCACCCCCGGCATCGTCTACGTCGCCACCCGCCGGGAGACCGAGAGCTACACCGCCGAGATCGCCGAACGATGCCCCGACCGGACGGTCGTCGGCTACCACGGCGGCCAGCGGTCCGCCGAGCGCGGAGAGCTGCACGAGCGCTTCCACGCCGGCCAGGTCGACGTTGTGGTCGCCACGAGCGCCTTCGGCATGGGCATCGACAAGCCCGACGTCCGTTTCGTGGTGCACGCCGATGTTCCCGACTCCCTCGACGCGCACTACCAGGAGATCGGCCGGGCTGGCCGCGACGGCGAGCCCGCGCGGGCGACTCTCCACTACCGGGCCGAGGATCTCTCGCTCCGCTCGTTCTTCGCGTCCGGGCTCCCCCGTCGCTCGGAGCTCCGCGCCGTGTTCACCGCCCTGGAGGCCGCCGGTCGGCCCGCCACGCGTCGGGAGGTCTCCGACCAGCTCGCTCTCGGCTCCCGCACGGTGTCGAGACTCATCGACCTATTGCTCGAAGCCGGCACCCTGGCCGAGAGCACCGACGGCTTCGAGGTCGTCGGTGACTTCGACGCGCGCGGTGCCGCCGAGGCGGCTCGCGCGATCGCGAAGACCCGCGAGCGCGTCGAGAAGTCGCGGATCGACATGATGCGTACCTTCGCCGAGGCTCCAGGATGCCGGCGACGGCGCCTGCTGGGCTACTTCGGCGAGGACTCGCCCGAGCGCTGCGGCAACTGCGATGACTGCGAGCGCGCGGAGAGCGAGCCGGGCAGCGACGGGGCGACCGGTTCGGCAGACGGCACGCCGGATCCTGCGGTCTTCCCCACAGACTCGCGGGTGACGCACGCGGCCTGGGGCGAGGGCACCGTGATGAGCACCGACGGCGACCGGGTGACCGTGTTCTTCGAGAGCGAGGGCTACAAAGTGCTCGGCGTAACCGACGTGGTCGAACACGATCTGCTCACGCTCGTCTGAGAAGCCCGCTAGCATCCACCCGTGGTTCCCCTGATCAGCCTGGGGCTCGTCATGGGCTTCAGCCCCGCCCTCACGGGCATAGCCCTCCGCGTGCTGACCCGCGGCGACCGACACCCCATCCTCCTCATCGGCAGCCTCTGCCTCGGCATGGTCGTGGCTGCGACGCTTCTCCTCGTCGCGTTCCGGAGCGTCGACCCGCAGACGTTCATCGACTCCTATCGCGGACGCGTCGAGGCGGCTCTCATCCGCCGATCGGTCGACTTCGTCGCCGCGGCCCTCCTTCTCCTGACGGCTTTCGTCGTCTTTCGTCTGAGCAGGAGACCCCGAAAGATCAGGCGGCCCCGAACCCGGCGAACTCGACCCGTCGACCTCGTCGCCCTCGGCTTCGCCAATACGCTCGTGAGCATCAGCGGCGTCGTGACCATGTACGTCACCGGCCGCGTCATCTCCGGGTTGAGCCCGGACTGGGGCCTGCGCATCGCGGCCTACGGCGTTTTCATCGCGGCCATGATCGGGCCGTACCTCGTGCTCGGCCTCCTGTGGGAGCGCCTGCCCGGGGTGGCCGGGCTCGCGGCTCGCGGATCCTCGTGGCTCGGTCGGCAGGATTTCCGCCGTCTGCTCGCCGCAGCGCTCGCAGTGACGGGCCTCGTCTTCGTGGGACTCGGAATCGCCGGCGCCTGAGCGACTGGTCGGCTTTTCGGAGCTACCGCTCGCGCGCCACCACGGTCGAGTCGGCGACGTTCAGCACGCAGGGCAGCAGCACGTGCGGCAGCTCGGTCGATCCGGTGTCGAGTCGGGCGACGAGCGCCTCGACGGCCAGGCCGCCGAGCTCGTGGCCGGGGGCGTTCATCGTCGAGAGCACCGGCTCGGTCGCGGCCCCCGATTCGTTCGACGAGGCGACGGCCAGGATCGAGACGTCGTCCGGCACGTTGAGCCCCGCCGACGTGAGGCCGCTCACGAGCCCGAACGTGGAGTCGTCTTTCATGATCATGACGGCCGTGAGTTTTGGATCCTGCTCGAGCAGCATCCGGGCCGCCTCCCGGCCGCCTCGCGCCGAGGGTCCGCACGCCACGACCACCGGGGTGAGTTCCCGGCGCAGCATTCCGCTCCGGAACGACCGCTCGACGCGGATGTGCGGGCCGTAGCCGTCCATCGAGGTGCCCTCGAGGTCTTCGATCACGAGACCGATTCGTCGGTGGCCGAGACCCTGCAGGTAGTCGAGGCCGTTCTCGACGGTCGTCTCGAAGTCCATGTCGACGAACGGCAGAGCCGAAGGATCCGACGTGCGCCCGATCGACAGAAAAGGCACGTCCATCTCGACCAGCTTCTCGATGCGCGGGTCGGTCATCTTGACCTCCATCACGAGCACGCCGTCGGCCAGACCGCCCGAGAGCAGCTCGGTGAGATCGTCGGCGGTGGTGCCGGCGGGCCAGAGCACGAGGTGGTAGCCGAGCTCGGAAGCGCGGGCAGCCGCGCTCGACACGAATTGCAGCGCGGTGCTGCCGAGGCGGTGCTCGAGCGCGGGAAACAGCAGAGCGAGGATCCGGGTGCGACGGCTGGCTAGCGCACGGGCCACCACGTTGTTGCGGAAGCCCAGGTCGGCCATGGCCGTCGTGACTTTCTCGCGCGTGCCCGGCGAGACGTTCTTGGTGCCGTTCACGACGAACGACACGGTCGCGATCGAGACGCCCGCGCGGATCGCCACCTCCTGCATGGTCGCCATGCCTGCCCCCTCGTGGTCCCGGTGGAGTCACTGTACTCGTGAATCACTCACAAAAAATCTGCGTTAAGCGCTTTACTGGCTAAGCGCTTTACTGCTACGGTCGTGCCCACTCGGGAACGCGACGAAGCGATCCGGCTGCGGCTCCCGATCGCGGCAGTCACGATGCCGTGCCCTGCACCCATCAAGAGAAGAGCTAAGCAATGAAGCCTAGATCCCGATTCGGAACCGCCCTTGGAGCAGTCGCCATGGCTGCCACCATCCCGCTCGTGCTCGCCGGCTGCTCCGGCAGCGGAGGTTCGACGTCGTCCGGCAAGGTCGACTCCATCACCGTCCTCGACTACTACAACCAGGGCAACGACAAGACCGTCATCGGCGACTACCTCGACAAATGCGGGGCCGCGAACGACGTGAAGATCAACCGGACTCTGGTGCCGGGATCCTCGTTGATCCAGAAGGTCCTCCAGCAGGCCTCCTCCAAGACGCTGCCCGACGTGCTGATGCTCGACAACCCCGACCTGCAGCAGATCGCGGCGACCGGCGCCCTGTCGCCGCTGACCGACTACGGCATCTCGACCGACGGGTACGCAAAGGGCGTGCTCGACGCCGGTACCTACAAAGACAAGGTCTACGGCCTCGCCCCCACCGTCAACACGATCGCGCTCTTCTACAACAAAGACATCCTCGACAAGGCCGGCATCACTCCCCCGACCACCTGGGACGAGCTGAAGACCGACGCGAAGAAGCTCACCAAGGGCAGCCAGTACGGCTTCGCGGTCGACGCGAACGCCACCTACGAGGGCACCTGGCAGTTCCTGCCGTTCATGTGGTCGAACGGCGGCGACGAGAAAGACATCAACACGCCCCAGACCGAGGAGGCCCTGTCGCTCTGGACCGACCTCGTGAAAGACGGCTCGATGTCGAAGAGCGTCGTCAACTGGACGCAGGCCGACGTGAACGACCAGTTCATCGCCGGCAAGACCGCGATGATGATCAACGGCCCGTGGCAGATCCCCGGCCTGAAAGACAGCAAGGTCGATTACGGGATCGCCCAGATCCCCGTGCAGTCGGCCAGCGACACCGCGGTCGCCCCGCTCGGCGGCGAGGTCTGGACGGTGCCGAACACCGGCGACAAGGCCAAGCAGAAGGTCGCGGCGAAGATCGTCGACTGCATGAACTCCGAGAAGAACCAGCTCGGCATGGCGAAACTCCGCTACACGATCCCTTCGAAGACCGCCGCGGCCGAGCAGTTCGGAAAAGACGTTCCCGCAGAGCAGGTGTTCGTCGACCTGGTCGCCAGCGCTCGTGCCCGGACGGGCGAGCTCGGCGAAGACTGGCCCAAGGCCGCGACGAAGATCTACACCGCCGTGCAGTCGTCGCTCACCGGTCAGTCGTCGCCCGCCGACGCACTGAAGAACGCCCAGTCGAGCAACTGACGATGACCTCCACCGCACAGGCGCGCACCACGCGCCGGGCCGCGGCCGACGAGACTCGCGTCTCGTCGCCGCGGCCCCGGCGGAGGCCGGGCGGGATGAAGCTGGAGCGACTGTTCCAACTCCTGTTCCTGGTGCCGGCCGCCGTCTACCTCCTCCTCTTCTTCGGCTTCCCCGTCGTGAAGAACGTCATCATGAGCTTCCAGGCCTATACGACGACGACCTTCTACACCGGCGAAGCCCCCTGGGTCGGCCTGCAGAACTACGTCAAGGTGCTCGGCTCGCAGCTCTTCGGCACCGCGCTGCTCAACACCGCCCTCTTCACAATCGGCTCGATCGTCGGGCAGTTCGCGATCGGTCTCCTCTTCGCCCTGTTCTTCCGCCGCAACTTCCCGCTGTCGGGCGTGCTCCGCTCGCTACTGCTGCTGCCCTGGCTGCTGCCGCTCATCGTCTCGAGCGCGGTCTGGAAGTGGATCCTCGACCAAGACTCCGGCGTTCTCAACCAGTTCCTCGGCGGAGTCGGCATCGGCCCCGTGCCCTGGCTGACAAGCCCGAGCGTGGCCCTGATCACCGTGATCCTGGTCAATATCTGGATCGGGATCCCGTTCAACACGACGATCCTGTACGGCGGGCTGCAAGACATCCCCGAAGAGCTCTACGAGGCGGGCTCGCTCGACGGCGCGACCGGGTGGAAGGCGTTCCGCCACATCACCTGGCCGATGCTGCGACCGGTGGTCAGCGTCGTGCTCGTCCTCGGAGTCGTCTACACGGTCAAGGTGCTCGACATCATCCTCGGCCTGACGAACGGCGGCCCGGCGAATGCCACGCAGACCATCGCGACCCAGTCGTACGACCTGTCGTTCAAACAGTTCGACTTCGGGTCGGGAGCCGCTCTCAGCAACATCCTCATCGTGATCTCGGCCCTGTTCGCGATCGTCTATCTCCGCCTCAACAGGAAGGCCGTCGATGACTGACACCGCACTCCCCCTCCGGCGCCCCTCCGGCCGCGGGGCAACGCTCAAACCCCGCGTCCGCGGGAACGCGAAGAAGTACCTCCTCACCGCCGTCGGCGTGCTCATCCTGGCGGTCATGCTCTTCCCGGTCTACTGGATGATCAACATCTCGCTGCAGCCCGCCGGGCCGGCTATCGAGGCCGCCTGGTTCCCGATCCACGCGCAGTTCAACGGCTACGTGCAGGCGTTCCAGGATCAAGCGGGCAACCTCGTCACCAGCCTGCTCGTCGCTCTCGGGAGCGTGATCATCAGCCTGGTGATCGCGACGCCCGCTGCCTACGCGCTGGCCCAGTTCAAGGTGCGGGGCGTGAACGCCCTCCTGTTCGGGATCCTTATCTCGCAGATGATCCCGGGCATCGTGGTCGCGAACGCGCTCTACGCCGCGTACAACGACCTCGGTCTGCTCAACTCGATCCCGGGGCTGATCCTCGCCGACTCGACCGCGGGCATCCCGTTCGCGATCCTGATCATGCGGGCCTTCATGCTGAACATCCCCACCTCGATCATCGAGGCGGCGAAGGTCGACGGGGCCGGCAACTTCCGGGCCTTCCGCTCCATCGTGCTGCCGATCAGCGTCAACTCGCTGATCACCGCCGGGCTGTTCACGTTCCTCTTCACCTGGAGCGACTTCCTCTTCGCCCTCACCCTGACGACGACGCAGGACGTCCAGCCGATCACCCTCGGCATCTACCAGTACATCGGCACGTTCACCTCCGACTGGTCGACCGTCATGGCCGCCGCCGTGATGGCCTCCATCCCCGCCATCGTGCTGCTTCTCGCAGCCCAGAAATTCATCGCCGCCGGTGCCACCGGTGGCGCGGTCAAGTAAAGGACTCCCCATGACTGACACCACGTCACCCCTCCGCGCTGCGCCCCTTCGAATCACCGTCTGGGGCGAGAACGTCCACGAGAAGGTGGAAGCTCACGTCGCCGAGCGCTACCCCGACGGCATGCACGGGGCCATTGCCGCCGGCATCCAAGAGAACCTCCCCGACGCCGTCATCACCGTCGTGACGATGGACATGCCCGAGCACGGCCTCACCGACGAGCTGCTCGAGAACACCGACGTCCTCACTTGGTGGGGGCACGCGGCCCACGCCGACGTCGACGACCTCATCGTGGATCGTGTGCACCGCCACGTGCTCTCGGGCATGGGCCTGCTCGTGCTGCACTCGGGCCACTGGTCGAAGATCTTCGGCAAGCTCATGGGCACCACCTGCACCCTGCGCTGGCGTAGCGAGCACGACCAGGAGCTCGTGTGGACGGTCAACCCGCAGCACCCCATCACCCGCGGCGTGCCGAACCCCATCGTGATCCCCGAGCAAGAGATGTACGGCGAGTACTTCGACGTGCCGACGCCCGATGAGCTCATCTTCATCTCGGGCTTTACCGGCGGCGAGGTGTTCCGCTCCGGAATGACCTACCGTCGCGGGCTCGGCAAGATCTTCTACTTCTCGCCCGGCGACCAAGATTTCCCCGTCTACTTCCACAAAGACGTCCGTCGCGTGCTCGCCAACGGTTGCGAGTGGGCACGCCCCGAGCGCCCGCGCGAGATGCCGACGCTCCGTCGCTACGACCTCGGCGAATACTTCGACGGGCAGCACTACGCCGGGCCGTTCGACCACCCGCTCGAGGCCCCTGCCTCTCCGGCGGAGGATTCCGCTTCGGGGTCGGACGTCGCGGCGTCGGCCGGATCCTCGGTCTCCGCGTGAGCGCCTTCCGCCGGGTCGACTCCGCTGACCGGCCACTCCGGGTGATCCAGGTCGGCGCCGGAGGCATGGGTCGGGCGTGGCTCGAGGTGGTCGCTGCCTCCCCCGACGTCGAACTCGTCGGCATCGTCGATCTCGATCTCGACACGGCGCGTGCCGGTGCCGCCCACTACGGCGACCCGGCACTCCCGGTAGACGTCGCTCTCGAAGCCCTCGTCCAGTCGACCCGACCCGACGCGATCCTCGATATCACCGTGCCGGTCGCGCACCACCCGGTGACGACCCAGGCGCTCTTCCTCGGGTTGCCCGTGCTCGGCGAGAAGCCCGTCGCACCGACCGTCGCGCAGTCGCTCTCGCTGGTCGCTGCGGCCGAGATCACCGGCGAGCTGTTCATGGTGTCGCAGTCGCGCCGCTACAACGACCAGCTCGTCGCCTTCAAGCAGCACGCCCGTCTACTCGGACGGCTCGGCCTGCTCAGCACGCAGTTCGCCAAGGCCCCGCACTTCGGTGGGTTCCGCGACGAGATGGACGACGTCCTCCTCCTCGACATGGCGATCCACGCCTTCGACTCGGCCCGCTACCTGCTCGACGCCGAACCGGTCGCCGTCTACTGCGAATCGTTCAACCCGTCGTGGTCGTGGTACCGGGGCGATGCGGCGGCGTCGGCGATCTTCGAATTCGAGGGCGGCCTACGCTACACGTACGACGGCTCGTGGTGCAGCCCCGGCCTCGAGACGTCGTGGAACGGCTCCTGGCGGGTCTCGGGCGAGGCCGGTGCCGCGATCTGGAGCGGTGACGACGCTCCCGTGAGCGAGATCGACGGCCAGCCGGGCAACCCCGACGCTCTCGGATCGGTCGGAGTGGAAATCGCAGGATCCCTCGCGGCGTTCGTCAGTGCCCTCCGCACGGGCGAGAGCCCCGACGGCGAGGTACACGGCAACGTCCTGAGCCTGGCCATGGTCGAGGCGGCCATCGCCTCGAAAAACGAGGGCCGACGGATCCTGATCGACGATGTGCTCGACGCGTCGCTCGCTTCGGCGCTGGAGGTCGAGCAGCGTGACGACGTGCGCGAGAGGTTGGCGTCGTGGGGTTCGGCGCGGGCGGCGGTGGGGCAGGTCGAGTCTGCCGCCTAGCCCCTACTTCCAAATTTGAAGGAGAAACCGCGCTCGGCCGACGAAGACATCGCGATCGGCCGGGGTCGAGTGGCGGTTTCTCCTTCGAATTTGCAGCGCGGCCCGCGGCACCCGCAGCCGACCCGCGATAGTGCACACCGCGCAATATTGTTCACCTGCGTGACCCCAGTTCGTGGGGTGCCGGTCAACTCCGTGTCTTAGCGTCAGCCCCTCACCACCCCCTCGGTGCCGCTCTGCCCGCGACACTGGCGAACCGGAGAAGGACCCATGCCCACACCCACACACCCCCGAGCACTGACTCGCGCCGGCTTCGGCATCGCTGCCGCGGTCGCCGTCGCGGCTCTTGTCGCGACCCCGCTGTCCGCTACCGCGGCGACCGCGGCGACGACCTACCCGAGCGACTCCACCGCGCCCGACCTCATCCCGCTGCTCACCGGCTACAACCAGTTCTGGACGTCGACCGGTAAGAACGACCTGCACGGCACGGTTGAGGACGGCCCCACTCTCGCCGCCAACGACAAGCTCGCCGTCTGGATCAACAATCACGCCACCACGGCACAGAAGTTCCGGGCGCTGCAAGACTCCGAGTACCAGAACGCAACCGGCACGGCGTACGACCAGTCGATGACGATCGCCGATGCACTCGGCTCGAAGCTCGCTGCGATCTACATTAAGGGCCGCAACTCGGGGGCGCTTCCCCTGACGTCGGCTCTCATCAACAGCTCGAACGGCACCTCGGGCGCGTATGTCGGCACGAGCGCCGCAAAAGCGAACTTCAGCTACCCGCGCCCCTTCGTTCCCACCGATCCCACTTCGACTCCGGTCGCCGGTGACGCCGCGGGCTGCTCTCCCACCGTCGTCAACGCCTCGTCACTCCTGACGAACCGGGTCGGCCACAGCTACGCCGACGCCGCCGGCAACCTCAAGATCAGGCGCGTTGCCGACGCGGTCGACTCGAGCCACCGCTTCTCGTCGAGCGATGTCGCCCTGTCGCCGAGCTACAGCACGACAGGCATCTGCACGGGAGGGTCGTTCCCGAGCGGCCACACGACGACGGCCTACCAGGCCGGAATCACGCTCGCGACGCTCCTGCCTCAGCTCGCGCCTGAGATCCTGACCCGGGCTTCCGAGGCCGGCAACAACCGCATCGTCCTCGGGGTGCACTACCCGCTCGACATCATCGGCGGTCGCATCGACGGCGAGGCTGCGCTGGCTGCCCGCTGGTCGGACAAGGCGTACGTCGACGGTGTTCTAACACCTGCCCGCAAAGAGCTCACGAGCTACCTCTCGAAGCAGTGCGGAGCTTCCCTTGCGAAGTGCATCGCCTCGGAGAAGACCTACACGAACAACCCCTACGCCGGAAAAAAGCTGCCCGGCGGAACGGCTCAGGTCGTCACCGATCGGAAGTCGGCCGTGAAGGTCTACACGAGCCGACTCACGTACGGAATTCCGAAGGTCGGCACGAGCGGCCTCAAAGCCTCCGTGCCCACCGGCGCCGGCAACCTGCTCCAGACCGCGTTCCCGACCCTCACTGCGGCCCAGCGCACCTCGGTGCTCGTTCAGACCGAGATCTCATCCGGCTACCCGCTCGACCAGACCCGCAAGGCGACCGGATCATGGCAGCGCCTCAACCTCGCGGCCGCCACGAGCGCGACCGTGCAGCTGAACAAGAACAAGACGGTCACCGTGCTGAGCACCGGCGGCAAGGCCAAGGTCGTCAAGGTCGTTTCACACCGCCGCTGAGCGGTTCGAAGCCGGCGAGGCGGCCCCGAGTGGACTCGGGGCCGCCCTATAACCAGGGCAGGAGGCTCGCGGTCTGTGCACCCCTACCGGACGGAAAGGGATACACGTATACTCGGATAGTCAGTTATCCGAGTTTACGTGCAACTCAGACCACTGGCCTCTCACGAGGCGAGATTAACCCCTGTTGCTGCAGGGGTTTTTCTCTTTTATCCTTCGAGTCCGGCCTGGGCTTGCCTGGATTCCCAGACCGATATTCGTATTCTGCCGCACAAGACCACGAACGAGGGAACGACCCGCACAGGCTGCAAATTCGAAGGAGAATGCACGGGCACCCCACGCATTCATCGCGATCGGCGGCGGTCGACCGGCGGTTTCTCCTTCAAATTTGCAAACGACCCACAGACCTGCAGGCGGCAGGGCTGAGCGCAGTTCGAGGCGTGACGGGCTCAGGATCCGAGCGACGTGTGCCGGATCCTGCGTTCCCGGCCCTGACCGCACAGCTAGGCTCGTCGGATGGTCACCGTCGTGCTCCCCTGGCGCCCTCAGCCCTCTCGTGTGGACGCCTTCGAGCGCGTCGTCGCCTGGTATCGCGAGCATCTTCCGGAGGCCGAGATCGTCACCGTCGACTCGGGTGACGAGGTCTTCAACCTGGCCCGCTGCCGCAACATCGGCGTGACCGACGCCGCACGCAACGCCGACTCGGCACGCGTAGCCGACGCCGCACGCGACGCCGACGCACACGACACCGATGCCGCACGCAACGCCGATGAGGTCGTCGTGATCGGCGACGCCGACACGCTCCCCGAGATCGGCCCGCTGCGATCCGCGATCGCCGCCGCCCGCACGTCGCCGCTCGTGCAACTCCCGTACACCGAGTACCACTGGCTCGGGCGCGACGGCACCGAGCAGTTCCACGCCGGAACACCGCTCGCCGAGTGCGAGTTCGAACTTGTGCGCGGCGCCTGCTCGGGCGTCTACGTCACGACGCCCGCGACCTGGTGGAGCCACGGCGGGCAAGACGAGCGCTTCCGCGGCTGGGGTTTCGAAGACGCCGCCTGGTTCGTCGCTCACGAGACGCTGCTCGGCGCCCCGCCCCAGCGTCACAAGGGGACCGTCTATGCGTTGCACCACACGGCTGAGGTGCGCGAAGGGCCGCACTACGACGCCAACGCCAGCCTCATGGAGAGCTACCGCGAGGCGTCTGGCAGCTCCGACGACATGGCCAGGTTCGTGTTCGACACGAGCGCATCGAACGCTCGCGTGCGCCCGGGCGTCTGACCGAGCGAGGCCGACAACGCGTCGAGTTTCTCGCGGGGCAAGTCCAACACCGCTTGGAGAGCCGCGCCGAGCTGCGGCACGGTAGCCGTATTCGGAGCCAGAGCGATGCCGAACCCCGCACGCTCGATGGCCTCGGCACTGGCGAACTGGTCGGTCGAGAACGGCAGCACGAGCAGGGGCACGCCCGCGGTCATCGCCTCGGTCACGCTGTTGTTGCCCCCGTGCGTGACCGCGGCCGAAGCGGCTCGAAGAAGTCGCACCTGCGGCAAGAACTCCCGGACCAACCAGTCACCCGGGAGGGAACCGAGATCGGAGCGATCGGCCGAGCCGACCGCGACCGCCGCCCGAAGGCCGAGCGACTTGAGAGCGTCCACGACCCGAGCCACCACGTCCGAGCGCACCGACAGGAACGACCCGAAGCTCACGTAGACGAACGGCGAATCGGACGAAGCGAGCCACTCTTCGACCTCGGCATCGACCGGCTCGTCGCGCACGGCCGAGCCTAAGAACGCATGAGGCGGCAGCGCCCTTGCGGGGTCGTTCAGCTCAGCCGGGTAGTTGTAGAGAAGCAGGTCGCCATGCTCCGCGAACGCCGAGTCGCTCGGTGGCGCCTGCAGGTCGAGCTCGGCGAGAGCGGTGTTCCACTCGCGGGTGAAGGAGTCGCTGACGCGGTCGCAGAGCTCGCGCAAAGCGGTCAAAGACGCAGGATCCGGCTCGAACGCCCCCGGCCACGCCGGCGGGTAGCCGTAGACCTCTCCCGCTACCGGCAGTGCACTGGGGTGACCGAGCACGACGTCGGCGAAGGGGATGCGCGCCGCGGTCAGCGCCAGCCTGGCGCTGAACGCAAGGTGGTCGACGATGATCTGGTCGGGCTGCACCTCGGCGACGACGCGCTGCACCTGCCGGGCCGTGTCGACCGGCATCCACATGAGGTCGGTGAGGCGCTCTGCGGCCTGATACGAGAGGGTCTCGACCATGCCCTCGCGGGTGGCGTCGAAGAAGCCACGGAGCGAGTCGTCTTCGCCTTCGGGCTGCTCCTCCGCCCGGATGACACCCGGGTTCGACCCGCGGGCGAGCTGCAGATTGACGCGCTCGAATCCGAACGACTCGACGATGGCGGCCGTCGCAGGGCCAGAGGCGACGACGACGCGGTCACCGCGGTCGCGCCATTCGGTGCCCAGAGTTGCCAGCGGAAGAAGGTGCGAGGCGTAGTCGGGGCTGATGATCAAGAGGGTCATCGGGTAGCAAGGCTCCAGTCGTGAATGACGACCTCGTCGTCGTGAACGTCTCCGTAGACCTCCGAGAGCGACCGGGCCATGGCCTGGATGGTGAAGCTGTCTTCCACCGTCGCGCGCGACCGGTCGGCCCGCTCGTCGCAGTCTTCGCGTGCGGCAGCGTCGAGCGCCGACAGCATCGCGTCGTGCAACAGTGCGGCATCCCAGGTGCGGGTGAGGAACCCGGTGTCACCGTCGTGCACATAGGTGGCGGGGCCACCACCGTTCGGAGCGACGACGAGCAGCCCGGAGCCCATCGCCTCCAGGAGCGCGATGCCGAACTCCTCCTTCAGGCTTCCGCAGACGTAGACGCCCTGGGCGGCGCTCAGCCCGGGCAGACCGAAGCGGGCCGCGGCGACCCAGCGAGCGACCGTGTCGTTCGGCTGGTGCCCCGGCAGCAGGAGACCGGCTGCGGCTCGGTCGTCCGACGGCACGACGAGATCCATCAGTCCGAGCTGCTCGCGCTCGTCGGGGCTCGGCTGGTCGAGGTTTCCGCCGATCAGGAGGAGGTTGGCGCGGTCTTTCAGATCGCTCGACGCCCATGCCGCGACGATCGTGGCCATGCCCTTCACCCGGTGGAAGCGACCGACGCTGACGATGAGCGGGAGCCCCCGACGCTCCTCCGGAAGGGCCTCGACGAGGCCGCGGAGTTCGATGAGAGCCCCGGAGGGCGCCTCCCCCGCCGCGTAGGAGCGCGCCTCGGCGACGGCCCGATCGACGACCTCGAGGTCGATGCCCTCGGGCACGATCGTGTGTCGCTCGGGGTGCGCGGTGACGTCGATGCCGACGAGCTCGCGCATGTCGGTCTCGAGATTCGGCCGCGGAAAGAGCACGGTGTGGGCGGCATCCGCCGCGAGCTCCTGCACCAGACGGCTGCGGAACCAGAAGTGCTCGCGCTCGTCGAGGTCGCCGAAGTTCCAGCGCGTCAGCGAGCCGGCCAGGTCGAGCGACTGGATGACGGCGTGCGGATCCGGCGCCACGGTGAACACCACGGGAATGTCGAGCTCGCGCGCCACATCGGCGGCGGCCAGGCTGCCCACATCGGCCATGCGCAGGTGCAGCATGTCGACGCCACCCGAGGCGCGAAGGATCCGGCGGATGCCGCGACGCGCAGCCACCCGCAGCGGCCAGGCCTCAGCCGACGGAACCGGGTCGCTCAGAAGCGGGATGCGCCCGTAGAGGTGCCCCGTGTCGGATCCTGCGATCGCTGCGACGCTTTCGAGCGCCCCGGCGACCGAGCCTCGCGACAGAGTAAGGACGCGGTCGACGGTGTCGCCGGTGACGAGCTCGTCGCCGAGACGCACCAGGAGGGTCGCGATGCCTCCGTTGTCGCCGCTACCCGCCTGGGTCAGCCCCGCATCGATGTCGGCGTGGAGGAAGAGCTGAGCCACGGTGAGGCCGCCGGTCTCGCGCTCGCGAGGCTCGTCGTCGCGGCCGTCGTCGGGGCGGCCGGTCTGGTCGCTTCCCGCGGCCAGGTCGACCAGGGCCATGCGTGCCGCCTGCGCGAGGAATCCGTCGCCGACCGCCAACTGCTCGACGACGCCGGCGATGCTGCGGTGTCCGCGCCGCTGGCCGAGGGCCGCGACTGCGGCGACCCGCACCCGCTCTTCTTCGGCGGCGTCCGCGGCGATTGCGAGGAGCGGACGCGTCGCGACGCGTCCGCGCACGAGCCCGAGGGTCTCGACGAGGCGGTAGCGCGCGGCGGGCTCGCGCACGCCGAGCAAAGCGCCCTCGAGGCCGACTGCCACGAGGTCGGGAACCTGCGGCGACCACTGCTCGAGAGTGCGCTGGGCGACCATGCCGCCGAACCCGCCGCCGCTGATCAGGCCGATGAGGCGCCCCACCGTGTCGGGCAGGGGCAACCGGGAGCCGAGAGCGCTGGCGGCGTGTTCGCGCAGGAATCCCCGCTCACTCGACAGCAGAGCCGAGAGGATGCCGTCGACCTGCTCGTCGATGACCTCGGCGAGAGCATGGGTGGCGGCGATGGCCGTCAGCTGGTCATCTGAGGCAATGGCCGCGGCCAGGATCCTGATGGTGCGGACGCCACCGGTTCGCCCGGCCTCGAAGGCGAGGTCGTCGGCGAGGCGCATCGCGTCGATCAGACGGTCGGCGGTGTGCAGGGCGTCGAGGGAGGTCTGGATTCCCATGGCGATTCCCCTTTCGTTCGGGGCAGTTCTGGTGGAGCGCGACAGGACGGAGACGCCTCAGACGGGGTACGGGGCGGGGTACAGGGCGACGCGGATCCTGCGACCGAACTCTAAGCCTTCCAGGTGTCGTTCAGCCGAATGCGAAGTCAGTACGATCGGGAGGCCCTGTTCTGCAACCCCACGAGTCACGGAGACCGCTGTGCGCATTGTCCTTCTCGGAGACGTCGGAGTGCTCTCCGACATGATCCACATCGGCGACGAAGCGATGTTCGAGGAGTTCGTACGGCAGCTGCGGCGACGTGACGCCGGGGTCGAGATCGTCTCGCTCTCGTCGAACCCGGCCGAAACCCGCCAGCGCTACGGCGTCGAGGCGATCCGCAACGTCGACTTCGCCCCGTCGAGCTTTGCGGTCACCGGCGAGGCGCTCCGAACCGCGCAGGAGGATCGGATGCGGCGGGTTCTCGCCGCGGCGGACGGCGACGACGAAGCCCTGCCGGCTGACGACTGGGCGTGGGCCGTCATCGAGGCCGTCCGCACCGCCGACGGCGTCGCCGTCTCGGGCGGCGGCAACATGGCCTCCATCTGGCCGATGCACATCTTCGAGCGCGCCACCCTCGCCGCTCTCGCCGCCCACTTCGACAAGCCGTTCGTCGTCAGCGGGCAGACCATCGGCCCCGAGCTGACCGGCGACGACCGCGATCTGGTCGCCCGCCTCCTCGACTCGGCGAAGCTTGTCGGGCTCCGCGAGACCGCGTCGCTGGCACTCGTGCACGAGCTCGGCGTGACCGGCGATCGGGTGACGGGCACGATCGACGACGCGAGCTTCCTTGGGGCAGAAGCGGCAGGATCCGTCGCGGCCTCCCCTGCGCCGGTCTCTGACGTCGCGCCCGCCGAGCCCGCTCGGCCGTACTGCGCCGTGACGATCGCCGCCCACGTCGGCGGCCTCGACCGCGACGCCTTCGCCGAAGGCATGGCGAAGCTGCTCGACCGGGTGGCCGAGGAGGCCGGACTCGAGATCGTCTTCTTCGCCCACTTCGCGGCTCTCGGCGGGGGTGTCGCGGATCCTGCTGGGTCTGCTTCTTCTGGGTCTGCTTCTTCTGGGTCTGCTTCTTCTGGGCCTGTTTCTTCCGACTCTGCTTCTTCCGTGTCTGCGCCGGAGGCGGGCGACTCGCTCGTGCACCGCCGCGTGATCGACCGCATGACGCAGCCGAGCCGCATCGAGCCGACCACCGACAGCATCGCCGCGGCCCGATTCGCTCGCGGTGCGTCGCTCGCGGTATCGAGCCGCTACCACCCGGCGATCTTCGCCGTGTCGGCCGGCGTACCGACCGTGGGCATCGCCGTCGACGACTACACAACCGTGAAGCTGACCGGAGCCCTCGGCAACTTCGGGCAGACCGGTGTGCTCACCGCCTCCGACGTGATCGACGGGTCGGCGGTGGCCGGCGTGCTCGACGTGTGGTCGTCGGCGGACGGGATCCGCTCGGCGTGGGAGTCGCGGGTCGACGAGATCCGCGCGGCCTCCGACGCGTGGTGGGATCGGGTCGCTCGCGCCCTCGGCCTGTAGCGCCCCTGCTGCTGCACCTCCGCCCCCCTTGCAAATTTGAAGGAGAAACGCGCTCCCGGCGACGAGAACATCGCGATCGGCGGGGGCCCGTCGGCCGTTTCTCCTTCAAATTTGCAGGCGCCGGGGTACACCCTCCCGGGGCTCCGCCCGACCGCTCCCACTATGTTGAGCGCATGCCCTCCGCCTCCGGCTCCTCATCAGCCGCCCGCCGTGCCGCTGTCGTTTATAACCCGATCAAGATCGACGTCGGTGCCGTGAGAGCGGCCGTCGCCACCGCCGAGCGCGAGGCCGGCTGGCAGACGACCCTGTGGTTCGAGACCTCGAAAGAGGACGCCGGCCAGGAGGTAACCAAGAAGGCGCTCGAGCAGGGCGCCGACATGATCATCGCTGCCGGCGGCGACGGCACGGTGCGCGGGGTGGCCGAAGCGATGCACGACAGCGAGGCGTCGCTCGCGCTCCTGCCGTCCGGTACCGGCAACCTGTTGGCGCGCAACCTCAAGCTGACCCTCGAGAATCTCGACAACTCGCTCCACACCGCCTTTAGCGGCGATGATCGCGCCATCGACCTCGGCCTGATCGATATCCGCCGCGAAGACGACTCGGTCACGAAGCACGTCTACGTCGTCATGGCGGGCCTCGGAATCGACGCCCGCATGCTGGCCAACACCGACGCCGACCTCAAGAAGCGCGTCGGATGGCTCGCCTACGCGAAGGCGCTCGTCACCACCCTGCTCGAGAAGAACTCGCTGAACTTCCGCTACAGCTTCGACGAGAAGCCAGCTCGCTCCATGCGGGCGAACACGATCATCATCGGCAATTGCGGCGCTCTGCCCGCGAACATCCTGCTGCTGCCCGATGCGGCGATCGACGACGGCCTGTTCGACGTTCTCCTGCTGCGCCCGGAGAGCGTGCTCGGCTGGCTCAAGATTCTGTACAAGGTGTTCTGGGAGAACGGGGTCATCCGCCGGCTGCCCTTCGCCGACAAGCTCAAGGGCACCGAGAACGAAGAGCTGCGCTACGTGAAGGTCAAGTCGGTGACCGTCAAGCTGCGTGACGCCGAAGACATCGAGATCGACGGCGACGGATTCGGCAAGGCCGTCGGATTCCGCACACGCGTCAAGCCCGGTGGTCTGACCGTGCGGGTGCCGAAGGGCTGATCCGCTCTCGCCGTCTGGTCGCGCTGACGTGGGGTGGGTGCCGCGAGAGCGCGGAAAGTGCCCTCAGCCCACCGGCGAGCGGCCGTTTGTGCGCATTCGGCGAGCGACCAGGCGACGAGGATCCGGGGGCACCGCCGACCCGGCCGACGTCGGCGACCCACCCGCGGTTGTGACCTCGAGGTCGGCCTGGATCCTGCGCTTTAGTCGACCGTCAGAGCCCGAGCGCCGCGCTCCCGACGCGTGACGGCGATGTTGTGGATCGCGGTGGACAGAAGCCCGGGAACAATCACGCTGAGGCCGGCCACGGCTCCCGACACCAGGGGCGAGAACTCGATCTGCAGCTGGACCATGACGACCGATAACAACATCGCCGCCGTGGCTGCCGTGTCGATCCAGCGCTCGAGTCGGGGCTGGCCCTTGTCGATGCCCCAGTTCCACTTCCACCGGCCCGGCTCGCGGCGTGCTCGGAGCAGGGGCGTGAGGCTCACGACAGCAAAGCCGGTGAGGTAGAGAGCGCACCACCAGGGGGTCATGGGAAGATCATGGCAGATTGGCCGGCCGCAGTCATGCGCCGTTACGGGCAGCCTGCGGCACCGGCGAAGCCGAACCAGCCGTGGCTTGCGACGACGTCGCCCGTCATCCCCCGGGAGGTGACTCGCACGACCGGCCGGAAGTCCGACGTGCTGCTTCCGGCGCTGAGCGAGCAGCCGGAACCCTTCTTGCTGTACTTCACTTCGACCGAGAGCACCTTGGCGGTGTCGGGGTCGACCGTCAGGCCGCCGGCGATATCGAAGCGGGCGTCGAGGTCGTCACCCGCAGTCCGCACCGGGAAAGCCGTCGAGAAGTCGCCGTCGAGCTGCGTTGCGACGATGTCGACGCGGCTGCCCGGGCCGAAGAGCGGCAGCGTGAGACGGTCGATCGAGACCGCGCGTCCGCCGGTGTTATCGACGATGATGCGCAGTCGGCAGTCGAGCGCTTTCGTGACAGTGACGAGCGAGTCGAACTGCTGCTGACCGTCGTCGAGCGAGTCGTCAACGGACTGCGTGGTGATCGCGCCCGAGGCGCAGGCCCACGGGCGGGCGTCCTGACGGATGACGACGCCGTCGCGGGCGACCGCCGCGCTCACGGGCCAGGCAACGACCGCGGCCACGGCCACCGCGACCAGCAGTGCCGCGATGGCAATGGCTGCGATCAGGCGTGGACGCCGTCGCTTGGCCGACCTCGAGGGCTCGGGTGCGGGAGCGGAAGCGGGGGCCAGGACGACCCGAGAATCACTCATACCCGGATCCTAGGGGCCCTTTTGCTCGCGAACCAAGCACTTTCTGCCCCTCGGCGCGCCCGCGTCTCCCTCGTGAGAAGGATGCCGCCGTGCGGCCCCACGCCGTAGGTTCGACCCATGAACGGAGAGCACGATGCCATGGCGGCCGGCCGTCAGCCGATCGGTTACGCCGGTATCTAGGCCGGCCTCGGGGTGCTCGGCTCCAGCATCATGGCGGCCCTCGCATGGCAGTTCTTCGAGGTCTACTTCGCCATTGGCGGGACGGTCCCCACCGCGGCGCCTAGCGACGGCCTGCGCTACCTCGTCACGGCCGGGCTCGGCGTCGCGGTGGTTGCTGCCAGCCTGGTGCTGGCTCTCTTGCGCCGGAAAGTGCTCGCGGTCGTTTGCTCGTTAGCTCTGGCCATAGGCATGTTCGGATTCGCGTACGTCCTGGCCGTCCCGCAGAACCGGTGGAACCAGGATCCGGTCCACGAGCCTCTCCCCGCCGACTATCGCCCCTGCTTCTCCGGCAGTAACGATTGCCCCGGGGGCTGAGTCGCCCCTAGGCTCGGGCCCAACAAGGGGGAACCATGTCTTATCGCCGTACCATTCTCTGCTCCGTCGCCGTCGTCGCTGCAGCGCTCGCCACCGCGGGCTGTACCGCTTTCGCGCCGCCCACGGTGCAGCCGTCCTCGCACAAGACCGTCGCCGCGGTAGCGCACGAGGCCAATGCCGAAGACCGGTTCGCGATCCTGCACCGTGCCTTCACCTCGACCGATGCACTCCCCGATGACACCGCCGCCGTCGAGGACGACGAGGTCGTTCTGAACAGCCAGCGTCGCGCGGGATCCGACCACGGCACGACCTTCTGGATCGCCGAGACAAAGTCGGGCGGTGCCTGCCTCATTGCGCACAACCCCGACCCGAAGAGCGCAAACACCTGGACCATCTGCTCCAGCGACCACATGGACAAGGGCGCCCAGGTGACCGGGATGTCCGATGAGACCCAGCACGGTTACCTTTTCATGACCGACGGCTACGCGCCCGTCGGGGCGAACCCCCCGCGCAAGATCACCGCGAACGTCTGGGCTGACTGAGGGCCCGGCCGCGTCGCGGTCAGCGATAGACAGCGAAGTTGACGACTAAGAGCACGACAATGACGGCGATGACTATCGCAGACCCGACGGCCGGAATCCACCACACGGGCTTTCTTGCTCTTCCTCGGAGCACGATCCAGAAGATCGTCCCGATAGCGATGAGACCGCACGCGACCCAGTAGGTAGGCAGTGTGAGATCGGCCACTCGGTAGCCGCAGGTGTCGGGACGAGCCTGGCTGCACGTCGTCGTAGACCCGATGAGCTCGAAAACCACCACCAGTGTTCCGAGCGCGCAAGCGAAGACCTCGACGAGAAATAGGCAGACCGCCAGGACCCAGTCCCCCACCCCGCCAGACCGCGCTACTCGCATCGGTGGCCCCGCCGGTGCCGGCGGCGCTGCCGGCAACGGCGGCCTCTCGCCTGTCACGCGTCGAGCAGCAGCCGCATAGCCGCCTTGAGAGCGTTGTTGCCTCGGCGCAGATCGGCTGCTTCCGCCTCGAGGGCGGTGACCTTTGTGTCGGCCGGGGCCGGATCCTTGTCCGGTGTCATCGCGGAACGAGACACGGGAACTTCAGGATCCGCGACCGCCTCGATCTCGTCGGACGCCGCGGCCGGTTCGTCGTCTGCGGCCACCTTCGTCGTGACCACGGCCGAGAAACGCGGTCGCTGCTTCTTTCGTGCTGGCTTGTCGGATTCCGGCGTCGCAGCAGCGACCCAGGCGCGGAGCGACTGCTGCCCGACACCGAATTCATCGGCGACGACCATGAACACGTGCCGGTCTTTCGGATTCGTGGCGCGGCGTTCGAGAACGCGGGCTGTCGCCGCCTCACGAGTCGCGGCGTCGTACTTCTGCTCAAAGGCCATGCCGAAAATCTAGGGCACCGGTGCTCCGATGTCTGCGGGGATGGGACATCTCGGTTGTCGGGTGCGTCGACTCGAGGGGTTGTGAGCGAGCCTGCGCGCGGGTTGGTGCGCGAGCCCGCGACCGGGTTGCGACCGCACTTGCACCCCCGTGAGGTCTGGCGACCCACCCTGCGCCAGCCCGCTCTGGCCGTGCGGGGGTTCATCTGCCGGGGCCGGAGCCGTGCGGGGGTTCAGCCCACGTCGCTCGCCCCGCACCCACCAGTTGTCACACGGGCGACGCGCTGGGCGTGACTGTCGCGAAGCTTCCGTCGAGGGCGGCCATGAATGCTGCGTGCACGCTCGCGCCGGGAACGGTGGTCTCGCCGAGGGTCAGATCGGGGGCGGCACACGCATCCGAGACGACCGTGCAGACGAAGCCGAGCTCGTGCGCGGCCCGGGTGGTGGAGTCGATGCACATGCTGCTCATCATCCCTACGATGACCAGCTCGGTGACCCCGGCCTCGCGAAGCACCCCCTCCAGCCCGGTGTCGATGAAGCTATTCGGCTGGTGCTTCTCGAGAACTGTCTCCCCGTCGAGCGGCGCGACCGCTGGGTGAAAGCCAATGCCGGGGGTCTCGGGCACGAAGAACGTCGCGTCGGGGGCGGTCGCCACATGGAAGATGTGCACGACGAGCTCACCCGACTCGCGGAACGAGTCGAGAACGGTGTGTGCGGCGGCCGCTGCCGCTTCAGGTTCCACGAGAGGGAAGGCACCGCCCGGGAAGTAATCGAGCTGGATGTCAACGAGGAGGAGTGCGCGGGTCATGGTTCGAGTATGGCCTCACCCGCGACGCCGACCCGGCCGCATCGACCTGGCTACATCGACCAGACCTCTCGCCGTCTCGCCAACCGACACCCTCGATCCCGCCTAGGCTTATTGCGCGTCGAGGCGCCAAGACCTTAACGCTGCCGGGGCGATTACCCGCCGACAAGATGAACGACTACGGCGAGAGTCACCGAGTGGAGAACCAATGGCCGAGAAGCCGACAGTACTGTTCGTGTGTGTCCACAACGCGGGCCGGTCTCAGATGGCGGCCGGTTTCATGAGAGAGGTGTCGGGCGGTCGCGTCGAGGTGCTGTCCGGTGGATCCGAACCGGGCAGCGCAATCAACCCCGTAGCCGTCGCCGCGATGGCCGAGGTGGGCATCGATATCACCGGCAACGTTCCCCAGCGCCTGACGACCGATCAGGTTCGCGAATCCGACGCCGTCATCACGATGGGCTGCGGCGACGCCTGCCCGATCTTTCCCGGCAAGCGCTACGACGACTGGGAGCTCGTCGACCCGGCGGGCAAGGCGATCGACGAGGTACGCCCCATCCGCGACGACATCCGCTCGCGCGTCGAGGCGCTCCTGGCTGACCTCCTCCCGCCTAATTCGCCGTCGGCACCGTGAGACCTCAAATTTGACTGCTCGCCGCGCCTGAAATACGTCGTTTATGAGGTCTCGCGAGCGCGTAGCCCTACAAAAGGCGCTCGAATGTGCGCATCGGGCGCTTCAGCAGGGAGTGCTCGTACTCCTCCCCCACAGCGACCCACCCCTCGCTCTCGTAGAGCCGGACCGCCGGGGTGTTTTCGAGCAGCGCGTGCAGCACGGCCCGCCGGTACCCCCGGCGTGAAAGCTCGTCCGTGGCAGCTCCCAGCAGAGCTCTCCCGAGTCCCCGCGTCTGCTGACCCGGTGCGACCGCAAGGAGCCCCACGATCGCAGCATCCTCAGGATCCGACGGCTCACCACTCCCCGGAGCAGTCGCCAGCACAAATCCCTCGACGTCGTCAGTGGGCCCGGCGACGAACCACGCGGCGTTGCCGTCGAACTTTGGGCGCGCCCGCTCAGCCACCCCCGGGAACGCCGCGCCGTCGCGTGCGGCGCAGGCGTCGACCCAGATCGCGATGCACTGGTCGATATCGGCAGCGGCGGCCGGTCGAATGGCGCGCTGGGCAGTGGCGGTGTCGTGCATACCCCCATTATTCCGACGGCTGAGAAGGGTGGCTCTGGAAGACTCGTCGGATGCACGCTGATCAGAAGTTGTTCGACCGAGCCGTCGAGCAGATGAACCTCCGCTGGCCCGATGCTCCCGAAGCGGTCGCGGCGGCGGTGTATCTGGAGGATGGTTCGATCCTCACCGGGGTGGCGCTCGACAATTTCAACGCCTCCATGAACCTCTGCGCCGAAACCGGTCCGATCTGTGCGGCCTACACCCAGGGTGCGCGAATCGTCGCGTCGATCTGCGTGAGCCGCGAGCCCGGCAGGACTGGCTTCACCGTGTTGTCTCCGTGCGGCGCCTGCCAGGAGAGGCTCGCCGTCTGGGGCCCGAGTGTGGAGGTCGGCGTAAACGACCCGGCGAGTTCGACGGGCTGGTCGAGCCGCACGCTCCTCGACGTGAATCCGTACTACTGGGCCACAGCGTTCGCCGACGACGACGTCTGGCCCTCGGCGGCACAGCACGCCGGGTGATGTTCCCCGAGCCGGACTGCTAAGCGACGCCCATCGGCCATTCCGACCCGGCGCGCCGAGTCGGTTTGGCCGATCCTCGTCACTTTGGCCCGCGACTTCGATCAGGACGGACGATAAGCGAGAATCGACGCATGCCGTCGATCAGCCCAGAAGGATCCGTCGTGGCCGTGAGTCGGGATCCTGACCATCGTTTCAGCAAGCCCGTCGTCGACGAGATCACGCTGGTCGCCGGCTGGGGTATCGAGGGAGACACCCACGCGGGCGTGACGGTCCAGCACCGGTCGCGAGTGGCCCGCGATCCGAACCAGCCCAACCTGCGGCAGGTGCACCTCATCCATGCCGAGCTGTTCGATGAGGTGGCTGCTTCCGGCTACCGGGTTGAGGCTGGCCAGCTCGGCGAAAACGTGACGACGCGGGGTGTCGATCTTCTCGCGCTCCCGGCTGACACTCTCCTTCGCCTCGGCGGGGAGGCCGTCGTCCGCGTCACCGGGCTGCGCAACCCCTGCCAGCAGATCAACGGCTTCGAGCCCGGGTTGCTCCGGGAAGTCCTCGGCCGCTCCGAAGACGGAGCCGTCGAACGCAAGGGCGGGGTGATGGCCGTGGTCGTTGCGGGTGGCACTGTTCGCGCCGGCGACGAGATTCGGGTCGAGCTACCGGCCGGCGAAGCCGTGCCTCTCCAGCCCGTGTGAGCTCTCCGAAGCACTAGCCCTCAGCGAGCGCGACGACGCCCGAGAGCAATTGCCGCAGCAATCAGCAGAACCACGAGGCCGCACACGCCGATGAACGTACCGACCAACGCCAGCACCCCGGCGCCGATATTCGCGCCGCCACCGTCGTTGCTGGTGCTGTGGTTGAAAAGAAGGGCCGCCCCCAACACCACGAGCCCGAAGATGGCTACTGCCAGGCCCGTGACGGTAAGAGTCATATTTGCGCGGCGGCGGCCTTGAGGCGCGGGGGCAGCGGGTGATTTGGACACGACCGAAGCCTACCGAGCGGCACACGAGCCCCTCGCCGCTACAGCCCGCGCATCATCTGCAGCGCGAAGTAGTACGCCGCGACCACTCCGCGCTCGACACCTGTGAAGAAGACGAGGCCCGCGAGCGTGAAACCCACCGCCAGCACGAGCATCGCGCCGGTCGCCGGTCGCCACCCGCGGGTCGAACGTCAGCCGAGCCGGGTGTAAGCGATTCCGCCGTCGACGTCGATGACCGATCCGTGCAGGAAGGCCGCTTCATCTGAGACGGCGAAGCGCACCGCGTAGGCGACATCGACCGGTCGCACCGGATGGCCGGTCACCGTGCCGGCCGTCATCGCAGCGAGGACGTCGGCGCTCTTGGCGTTGCCGGGCGTGCTCGTCGCACCCGGCGATACCGTGTTGACGCTGACCCCACGAGGGCCGAACTCCGCCGACCACGTGCGCGTCATCTGCTCGAGTGCCGCCTTCGAGGCCGTGTATATCGCCCCGAAGGGCACGCCAACGCGGGCCATCCACGAACCGATGTTGACGATGGATCCGCTCCCCCGCTCGGCCATGGCGGGCGCGAGGGCAGCTACGAGTACGTGCGGCGCACGGACGTTGGTCGCGAGCACGGCGTCGAGGTCGTCGTCGGCGAGATCGGCGGTCGGCGTAGCGGGATAGATGCCGGCGTTGTTGACGAGGATGTCGATGCGGCCACCACCGAGAGAGACGGCCTCGGCGGCGAACCGGCGGATGTCGGCGGTCGACGACCCGAGGTCGGCCACGAGTGCCGAGGCGCTGCCGCCGGCCCGTTCGATTGTCGAGACGACGCCCTGTGTGCGGGCCGTGTCGCGACCGCTGACGATGACGTGGGCACCGGAGGCGGCGAGCACGCGAGCTATGGCTTCGCCGATGCCGCTGCTCGATCCGGTGACGAGGGCGGTTCGGCCGACAAGGCGGGCGTCGGGCGTGATGGAGGCGAGTTCTTCTTCGTTGGACTTCATGGTCCATTACTAGCATGGATTGGACCGGTGAGTCCATAGAGATAGTCTTGAGCAATGCAGGAGGCGAACATCACTGAGCGCGGCCGGGCCACTCGGCAACGCATCATCGAGGCGACCGGGCGCGAGATCCTTGCGTCCGGCATCGGCGGAACGACCCTCGACACCGTTCGAGCAGCGACGCTCACCAGCAAAAGCCAGCTGTTCCATTACTTCCCCGGCGGCAAGGCCGAACTGGTGCGCGAGGTCGCCGTCTGGGAGGGCGGTGAACTCTTCGCGGCGCAGAAGCCGCACATCGACGATCTCTCGAGCTGGGAGTCGTGGCACGCCTGGCGTGACGCCCTCGTCGACTACTACATCGGGCTCGGACGCTGGGCCTGCCCGATCGGTTCGATGGCGACGCAGGCCGCCATGACGGATCCTGAGTTGGCTCGAATCATCACCGAGAGCATGACGACCTGGAGGCTGCTGCTGGCGTCGGGGGTCACGAAAATGCAAGACGCCGGCTGGGTCGACGTCGCTGCCGACCCTCAGCGAATCGCGGTGGCCATTCTCGCGGCGCTCCAGGGTGGACTCGTGTTGAGTCAGCCCGAGAAAGCGTCATGGCCTCTGGAGGCTGCGATCGACTCCGCCTTGGACGTGCTGCACAAGGTCGGCAACGAGGGCTGATTCGGTCACTGACCGGCGCTGACGGTGACCGAGCCGGAGGGGCTCGCGCAGCTTCCATTGTCGTTGCAGAGCGAGTAATCCCAGCCCACGATCTCGGCATAGGCCTCTCCTGCCGGGAACGAGGCGGGAACGGTCATCTTCACCGAGAACCCGTCGACGAGCTGAGCATCTGAGGTCGACGTCACCGCAAGCTCGGGTTTGCCAATTGGGCTGGCAGCGACGCTCCAACCACCTCGAGGCCGGGGACGATCGCAGCCCCTGTCTACGACCACGGTGATCGAGTCTCCGGGTGAGACTGCCGTCGGTGTCACGTTAACAAGAGGAATGCATGCCGCCGGATCATCCCCCGATGATGCACAGCCACTCAGCGAAGACAACGCGATCAATACCGCCGAGAGCGGAAGCAGAATGAGCGGACCGTGTCGCATATAGCCGAGTCTTACCCACCACGCGTCGTGGCACGAGGGCCAGATGTATCCATCCGGTATCGGTCTGCAGGCTGGTTCGGCGTCAGGCGCGACCACTCGGCGCACGACGGAGTCCGAGCCACACGAGAATGAGGCCTACCACGACCATCACGGCGCCGACGTAGAGCCACGTCCGGTCGCCCGTCATCGTGCTCCCCGGAATCAGGTTGAGACCCTGCCCCGCGAAGACCACGCCGACGATTGCGACGACGAGCCCGACTGCCACGAGGGCGATGCGCCCGATTCTGCTCTGCATGATGCTCACCGTACGCGCCTGAAGCGCCGGCGCGGGCGTTCAGCGAGTGCGAGGTGACGCGAATCGGCCAACATCACAGCGCCGCGGCGCGCGAGGTCGGCCGAATCGCGCGATGTCGCCGGTTGGCACGACGTCGCCGATTCGCACAAGGCGGCCGATTCGCGTCAGGCCACCGCTGCCCCCACCGACCGCCCGACTCAGGCGCGATCGTGCAGCGTGATCTGGTATCCGTCACGGTCGGCGAAGGTGAAGGTGCGACCGAACGGACCGTCGATCGGCGCGGCGACGATCGTGTGCCCGTCGGCGACGAGCGCGTCGTGAATCGCCTGCACGTCGGTCGCGTGAAGCCAGATCGCCGCGCCGATGCCGGGCTGGTCAATCGACTCGAGGTCGGTACCGGCGACGATGTCGCGCAGCGCGAAGGCGATCGGCGTGGTCTCGAAGACGACCGCGTGAGGCGGACCTGCCTCAGAGCGGACAAGGCCGAGGTAGTTCTCGTAGAACGCCTGCGACGCATCGAGATCACGAACCTGGAGCGAGAGGAAGTCGGGGCCGGTGACGGGCATGTGGTTCTCCTTATTTTTGTGTCAGCTTTCTGACACAGTTCAACCTATGTCAGAATACTGACATGAGTCAATACGGAGACGCGATCGACCTCGACACCTCGCTCGGGTACCTGCTGAAAGAGGCCTCGAGCGCCCTCCGCGCCGCCATGGAGGAGGTGCTGCGCCCCCTCGGCATGACCATCACTCACTACTCGTGCCTCGAGCTCCTCGCGCAGCGGCCGGGCCTGTCGAACTCCGACCTCGCGCGAGGCGCATTCGTCACCCGCCAGTCGATGAACGTGCTGCTGCAGGCCCTCGAGCGCGACGGCTTCGTTACGCGACCGGCTCAGGCCCCGGTCGGCAAGACCCTGCCCACTCGGCTCACTCCCCGGGGTCGGCAGCACCTGTCGGCGGCGACGGCGGCCGTGCGCTCCGTGGAGGTGAGGATGCTCGCAGGCATGTCGGGCGATGAGCAGGCAAAGGCGTTCAGGATCCTGCGCTCCATGATCAGCTCCCTGCGCGACGGCAACCCGGCCGGGTAGGTGGGCGGGGCGCCGCTCCGGGTGGTGCGCGTGGCTCGCGACCTGACGCGAATCGGCCAACGTCACAGCGCCGCGGCGCGCGAGGTCGGCCACTTCACGCGACGTCAGCGTCGGGCGGCGCAGGCCCGCGAGATGGCCTCACCTGCAGCCGCGGCGCCGGCGGGACGCAGACACGGCCATCTCGCGAGCACGCGCGACACGACACAGCACAAGGATCCGGCCCCACCACCCCTAGGCTCTCGACCATGGCCAAAACCGCAACCCGTACCACCGACACGACCATAATCCTGTTTGGAATCGGGGTGCCACTCGGCGTCCTCGGCCTCGTCCTCGTCGTCTCCACAGCCCTCGACGGCGGTGCGGTCGTCGACTCGATCCTGGGTGGCTCGGGCTTGATTGCGGGTGCAGTCCTGATCGCTGCGTCGGCCATCGTCGGCGCCATCGGCCGCATCCGCCAGTGACGCGGGAGGTGTCGGCAGAGGTGAGTGCGGCTCCGACCGAGCCGCGCGTCATCCGCTCCCCCGTCGCGACACTCGCCTTCCGGGGTGCCCTCGTCGGCGCCCTGAGCGCGTACGGCGTCCCGATGCTGTTCGCCGAAGGGGTGTTCGTAGCGACGATCGTGACGGACGACGGTGTCGCCGCCGCCGCGCAATGGACGCTTCTCTACGCGGGGTTCGGGGTCGTGGCGGCAGTCGTCTGGGGGCTGCTGGGGGCTGGTGCGGGGGCGGTTGCCGGATCCTCGTTTTCTGGTTTTTCGCGACGACTCCCACCCAAGTCGGCTCGTCTCGCCACGGGCGCTGTGGAGGGCGTCCTCGTGGGGATCTTTACGGGGGCTGGGATCGGCGTGTTCTTCAGCCTCGACGTGGTGTCGATTCTGGTCGTCGGTGTCGCGTCCGGGCTCTTGGCGACGGGGACGGCGGCCTCGGCGCTGCGCACCCGCGATGCCGCGGTAGACGCAAGAGAACTGCACGACGCCGCGGCGGCGCAGTCGCGCTAAGCGACGCGAATCGGCCAAAGCGACGCGGCGAGCCGTGCGCTAATGGCCGACCCGCGTCGCTTCGCCCGGCGATCGCGACGAGGTCGCGCGAAACGGCCAACGTCACAGCGCCGCGGCGCGCGAGGTCGGCCGATCCTCGTCACGTCAGCTTTCGTCGAGACTCAACGGCAGCACCGGCCCCCGAAGCTGGCCCCAGCCGAAGGTGCTTTCCGAGATGAAATCCTGAAGGCCGTTGTAAAAGCGGCGTTCGAACTCCTCGACCGACTCTGGCGCGAAAAGATACTGCCCGCACGCTTCGCCGAGCACCGTGACCTCGAGCATGAGCTCGTTCTCGCCAATCGGTGTCTCGCCGCTGACGTCGGCACCCTCCCAGTCGACGATTCGGATCCTGACCGAGGCGCGTTCCGACGGCGTCAACAACGTCGCTATTGCGGGAAGCACCGCCGACGGCACGATCTCATCGAAGAAACGCTGCACCGTCCACTGGCTCGTCATGAGCGGATCTTACGAGGTCGCGCGAATCGGCCAACGTCACAGCGCCGCGGCGCGCGAGGTCGGCCGATCCGCGCGAGGTCACCGACTCGAGGGCGTCCCTACAGCGCAGAGCCACCCAGCGCGACACTGCCGACGCACAACCCGCGCGCCTCACCACGTATCGGGGGCAGCACCGCGCGGCACCGGCTCCGGCCGCGCAACCGTGCTCGTCAGCTCGACGACCCGCTTCTCGGCGCTCGACCGGACAATCGCGTCCATCGCCTCCAGCACGTGGAACGCAAGTTCGCCCGAGGCCCGGTGCGGCCGATCCGTCTCGATAGCCCTGGCCATGTCGGCGAGCCCGTAGCCGCGTCCGGCCTCCTCGTAGCCGGCCGACACCGGAACCGCCTGGAAGGCGAGGTCGTCGACCGTCGACACCTCGACCGCGTCTGAGAACCGGTTGGGGTCGGGAACGGCGATCGTGCCCTGCGTTCCGTACACCTCGAATAACGGCGATCTCGTCGCCCGCACTTCGAAGCTCACGGTGAGGGTCGTTGTCACACCGCTCGTGTGCTGCACGAGCGCACTGACGTGAGTGTCGACGTCGACCGGGATCGGCGTGCCGGCGAGCGGCCCCGTGGCGACCGTCCGCTCCCGACCGGAGCGGGTCGACAAACCGGTGACGCGTTCAATAGGCCCGAAGAGCGTGATGAGAGCGGTCAGATAGTAGGGCGCCATGTCGAGCAGGGGGCCACCACCCGACTGGTAGTAGAAGAGCGGCGCCGGATGCCACGCTTCATGGCCGGGAGCCGACCAGTGCACCTGCGCCGCAACCGGCTCGCCGATCAGACCGGAATCGACAAGGTGGCGAGCGGTCTGCACGCCGGTGCCGAGCACGGTGTCAGGGGCGCTGCCAACTCGCAAGCCCTCCGACGCAGCCAGCTCGAGCATGGGACGCGCCTCGTCGGGCGTGAGACCGAGCGGCTTCTCGGCGAAGACGTGTTTTCCGGCGGCAAGGGCGCGCATTCCGATCTCGACGTGCGTCTGCGGCAGCGTGAGGTTGATTATCGCGTCGACCTCGTCGTCGGCGAGGAGTTCGTCGACGCTCAGCGCCCGCACACCCTGCTCGTCGGCAACCCGCCGTGCGCGAGCCGCGTCGATGTCGGCCACAGCGATGAGCCGTAGCCCGGGCAGCCGGTGGAGACTGTCGAGGTACTGCTCCGAGATGGTGCCGACTCCGATGATGCCGACCTTCAGCGCGCTGCCCACAGGAGCCCTCTTTCGATGATGGAGCGAATCGGATCCTGCTCGAGGATGTCGACCTGGTGGCCCGGGGTCGCGACGAAGACGCGCCCCTCGCCCCACTGCCGCGTCCAGATGGCAGGGCTCGTGACCTCGCGGTGAAAAGGATCCCACGGGCGGACTTTCTGGGTCGTCGTCGCCAAAACGTCGTTGTAGTCGTCGTGGAGCACCCAGTACTGCTCGGTGGTGAGCTCGAAATCGCGGACGCCGGCCGTGATCGGATGGGTGGCGCCCACCTCGGTGATCGAGACGGTGTACGGAACGTAGTTGTCGGCGGGCGTGCCGGTGCGTTCGCCGGGAGCCTTGCCCGGGTGGGTGGCGAACTGCCCGCCGACGAGGTGCAGGTAGTCGGAGTTGTTCCGGAACGAGTCGGCGATGCCGCCGTGCCAGCCGGCGAATCCTGCGCCGGCGACGACCGCTGATTGGAGGCCGCGGAACTCGTCGTCTGCAATGGTCGACATCGTCACCGATTGGACGATCAGGTCGACGGTCTCGAGGTAGTCCGTGTCGGCATAGACGGCGGTCGACTCCTCGACCCGCACCTCGTCGAAATGCTCGTGAAGGAACGGGAGGAAGAGGTTGGTCGCCTCGACCGGCTGGTGGCCGTCCCACCCGCCGCGCACCACGAGGGCCCGACGCGAATCTCTCTCTGACACGGTGACGGCCTTTCTCGAGGGGAGGCGACGCTGACCCTCCCGCGTACTCACCCTGACACGGCGACGGAGAGTCAGCGCGCAGCGACACTGGGGTTGCGCAACGCCCGATGGTCACGCCGGTGCGACGGGGGCATTCCTGATGCGCCAGATGCTCGGGACGCAGGCCACGGCGAGACTCGCCAGGGCGATGAGTGCGCCTGCGCCGAGCAGCACCGGCTGCGTGCCGGTGACTGCTGATAGCGGCCCGACGACGACCTCCCCGAGGGGGATGGCCACGAAGGATCCGACGGCGTCATACGAGTAGACCCGGGCCAGTTTGTCTCCGGGGATGTGCTGCTGCAGCGACTGGTCCCACGCGATGCCGAACTGCTCGATCCCGATCCCGCCGAGAGCGAAGCAGACGATCAGCCAGGGCACCGACGGGTGCAGAGCCAGCATCGTCACCGGGAGCGCGGAGATCGCTACCAGCAGCACGCCGATGCCGAGCGCTCGGGAGGGGCGCCATCGGAGGGCGAGGAGCGAGCCGAGCACGAGGCCCACGGTCTCGGACGCGATGATCAGCCCCCACGAGGCGCGCCCGAAGGTCTGGTCGGCAATGAGCGGTCCGAGCACGGCTATCGCTCCCACGAAGGCGGCGTTCACGACCATGAACTGGACGACCACGACCCACACCCACGTTCTCCGAGAGAATTCGCCCCAGCTCTCGCGCAGATCGTGCAGGATGCTCTGCCGCTCCTCCGGTGTCTCCGCCGGGCCGCGCACGCGGATCCGCGAGAAGAGCGCGGCCGCGGCGAGGAATGCGAACGCGTCAAAGGCGAGCCCCCACCCCGGGCCGACTGCCGCGATCACCAGCGATCCGATGGCCACCGAGATGAGGGTTCCCGCGTTGACGCCGAGACGGAGGATCGAGTTCGCCGAGCGCAGCTGGTCGGGCTCGACCGTCGAGGGAACGAGTGCGGCCGAGGCGGGGAAGCTCACGGCCGCGACGGCGCCGTTGACGACGCTGAGGCCTGCCAGCAACGGAATCGTCGCCGTGCCGCCAAGCACGAGGGCGGCGATGACCCCCTGGCTCAGCGCCGCTGCGATCGATGCCCCGGTCAGAAGGAGGGTTCGCGAGAACCGATCGGCGAGGACGCCTCCGAAGAGCAGTACCGCGACGTTGGCTACCGAGCGACAGGCGACGACGAGGCCCAGATCGGAGGCTGAGCCGGTCAGGTCGAGCACCGCGAAAGCGAGAGCGAGGGGTGCGACCGAGTTGCCCAACACGGTCGTGAAACGCGCCGCCGCCAACCACCGGAACGGCGGGGAGGCCAGAGGCCCGCGCATCAGGGGCGGTCCATCTGAAAGAGCGCCGCCGACATCGACACTCGGACGGCACCGGCCGTTCGTGCCGGCAGCGCCTTGGCATGCAGCCGCGCCGAGGCGTCTCCGACCGCTTGGACGATCGCGGCCCACTCCCCCGCATCCAGCCACAACTCGGCATCGGTCGACACGCGCGGTCCGTCTGCGGGGAACTCCGCCCGACGTTGCAGCTCAGCGGCGAGAACGGCGACGTAGTGCCGAAAGGAGGCCGGATCGACTGCCTGAGGATCCTCGGATTCGTCGAGGGGCACGAACGGCTTGGCCGACGACTCGTGTCGGTACCGCTTGGCGTCGCCTCCGCGCACCCTCGTTCGTTCGACCACCCGCACGAGGCCCGCTCGCTCCAGGAGGCGCAGGTGATAGCTGGCGTTGGCCTGGGTGACATCGAGCTCCCGAGCGACCTCGGCGGCGCTCAACGCCGCTGCGGTGACGAGCGACAGCATGCGGAGGCGAAGGGGGTGCGCCGTGGCGCGGAGGCTTTCGAGGGGGTCCACGCGTCCACTCTGGTGGCGCCAACCGCGACTGTCAAATAACTGTTTGGGGGTCGCAGCCGCGAGGCGCGGTGTGGCCCCTTGCAAATTTGAAGGAGAAACGCGCCCGGCCGAACGCAGACATCAAGATCGGCGGGGGTCGCCCTCGCGTTTCTCCTTCGAATTTGCAGAGCGCACAACGCACACGCGCCAGGCCCGCACCGGCCCCTCGCCGCGCCGGGCCGCTAACGTGCAGGCATGTCATTCAACGACGACGCGAGGATCGACAGCAGCAAGGTCAAGCGCCGTGGCCGCACGGCCGGGGTCGCGGGCGGAGGCATCGGGGTCGTGGCCATCGCGGTGTACCTGATCGCCCAGTTCACGGGCGTCGACCTGACGGGCGTGGTCAGCGACGGGAGCGGCTCCGGGGCAGGCCCGCAGCAGATCGAATCGAGCTCCCTCGACAGCTGCACGACCGGCGCCGACGCCAACGCCAACATCGACTGCCGCATGGCCGGTGCCGCCGATTCCCTCGACACCTACTGGAGCACCGAGGCGCCGAAACTAGACGTGCGCTACGACACCCCCGAGTTCTTCCTCTTCACCGATTCGACGACCACCGGCTGCGGCGCAGCCAGCTCGTCGACCGGACCGTTCTATTGCCCGCCCGATCGAGCCCTCTACGTCGACACCGCGTTCTTCGAGCAGCTCCGCCAGGACTTCGGCGCGACCGCGGGGCCCCTCGCCCAGATGTACGTCGTGGGGCACGAGTGGGGTCACCACATCCAGCAGGAGAGCGGCAGTTTCGACACTGCGGACCGCACCCAAACGGGCCCAGGATCCGACACCATCCGCCTCGAACTTCAGGCCGACTGTTATGCAGGGGCGTGGGTCGGTGCGGCATCGACGACCACCGACTCCACCGGTACCGCCTTCCTGGCACCGGTCACCCGAGCCGAGGTCGCGGACGCTCTCGATGCGGCCGCGGCAGTGGGCGACGACCGTATTCAGGCCGCCAGTGGCTCGGGCGTCGACTCCGATTCGTGGACCCACGGATCCTCGGCCCAGCGTCAGAAGTGGTTCGAGGTCGGGCGCGGCCGCGGGGCTGCGTCCTGCGACACGTTCGGAGTGTCGGCGGGGGCGCTGTAGGTTCGGCCAGGCCCCACGTCGCCTCGGGCCCGCTCCCATGCCCATGCCTGCCGCCCGCTTCCGAGTGCCGCCATTTGCACGCTCGGCCGACCCCGAAGCGACATTCGGCGCCACTCGCCAGCCGGCGCCGCCACCGAATGCACGAAAACGGCCCGCTCGACCAAGGCCGCGGGCCGAATCCGCACACTCGGCACCCACTCGCGCCCTCGGCAGCGGCGCGTCGCCCGTCGCGCGCCGGTGGCCCGCCGCGGTGAGTGTCGGCAAACGCCTTCCAGCCGGGCCTCGCAGCGTCATCTCGCGGCACTCGCCGAACAGTGCCGCCTCCCGGACACAGCCGAAGCTGCGTGCCCGGGAGGCGCGGCGCGATCGAGGATCCGGGTCAGCGGTTGACGGCGCTGCGTCCGACCACGCGGGTGTAGATGAACAGCACGATGATGGCGCCGATGATCGAACCGATGAGGCCGGCGGGCTGGAAGAAGCCGTCCATCGGGTCGTGCTGGAAGATCAGGAAGCCGAGGAAGCCACCGACGAACGAGCCGATGATGCCCAGGATGATGGTCTTGAGAATCCCGAGGTTCTGCTTGCCGGGGATGACGGCGCGGGCGATGAAGCCCGCGATGAGGCCGACGACGATGAGGGTGATGAGTAGACCGATCATGATGTTCTCTTTTCTCTCGGTGCACGCGGGGGCGTGCGGTGGTGGTGGTGCGGATGGGAACGCCAGTTTCAGCGATAGGTCGACTCAACCACCCCGGGGGGTGTGCCGTTACACCCCTGGGGGTGGGATGCTGAATCCATGACCACGACGACGAACGCGACGACAGGCGCGACGACCAGGCCCCTCACCGTGACGCTGGTCGACGACTACGACGTCGTACTGATGGGGCTGGCGCACATGTTCGATTCGTACCGCGATCGGATCCTCGTGTCCGAGATCGACGCGAACGCGGTCTTGCATGACTCGATCGACATCGTGCTGTACGACTCGTTCGCCCAACCGGAGTCCGACCACCACGAGATCGCCGGGCTCGTCGGCAACCCGCAGGCCCGTCATGTCGTCGTCTATACCTGGAACTTCCAGCCCGAGCTGGTCGAGACCGCTCTTGGCCAGGGCGTGCACGGATACCTGTCGAAGACCCTGCCCGCGCGCGAGCTCGTCGAGGCCCTCGAGGCTGTGGCACGCGGGGAGATCATCGTGAGCGAACCCGGTCGACGGGCGCCGAGCGCGGCCGGACTCGACTGGCCGGGGCGCCGCGAGGGCATCACCGACCGTGAGTCCGAGATCCTGGCCCTGATCACCCAGGGCAAGAGCAACGCCGAGGTCGCGACGCTGACCTACCTCAGCCCGAACACGGTCAAGTCGTACATCCGGTCGGTGTACCGCAAGATCGGCGCCGAGAGTCGCACCCAGGCGGTGCTCTGGGGCGTCGGGCACGGCTTCACACCCGACCACCATCGCATCGATCACTGGCTCGGAGGGCCGTAGCGAGTCAGCCCGTAGCGAGTCAGCCGGTTGCATGTCAGCCGGTTGCAAGTCAGCCGGTTGCGAGACAGCTAGTCGCGAGCCGGTCGCCCGACTCTGTTCCACCCCGCGGTGTATTTGCGCCCACCACGAGTCGTCCGCTGGGGCGACGCCCCCTCCCGTCGCCTCTGCGAGTGTGGACGCATGGGACGATCCATCGGATACACGCTCGCCTGGTGGCTGGTCGGAGCGGCGGCCGGTCTTCTGCTCGGCGGGGCGACATCATTCGGCCAGCAGTATCTGCCGGAGGGCGTCAGCTCGTTCGCCAACTCGAACAGCGGCTGGACTCTCCTGGCGTTCGTCGTAACCGTCGTCTGCACCCGCTGGAGCAGTGCACGTCGCTGGTGGGTCGCCGCCGGGCTCGGGCTCGTCGTCTTCCATGCGCTTCTTCAGGGCTACGCGGTCGTATCGACACTCCGCGGCTTTCCCGACTCCTACGGCCCCGGCGACTTCTACTTCACCGTGGCAACCCTCGCCGGGCCGGTCGTCGGGCTGGCCGGCTACTGGTGGCGTTCCCCCTCGGGTGCTCTTCGGGCCCTCAGCGGCGGCATCTTCGTAACCGTCATGATCGGCGACGGCGTCTCCGGCCTCCTGCGAGTGGCCGATACGACGGGGTGGCTCTACTGGGTCATCAGCATCCTGATCGGCGTGGGTGTTCTCGCATGGCTGCTGGCGCGCCGCGTCAGCCGCCGACGCGACCGTGGTCTCGCGGTCGCTCTCGCCGTCGCCGGAACCGCCGCATTCGTGTCGGCCTTCGCCGTCCTCTGACCCCTTGACCCGGGCGCGATGGCACGAAGGCAAGGCCGACGCCACGGCCCGAGCCCGTCCAGTACTCGGGCTCAGAGGTTTCGCGCGTCGAGCCCTTTCACAACCGCCGTCGTGAGCTCGGAACTCCAGAGACGGTGCACGTTCGCCCACGAGAATTCTTCCGGTCCGACCTGAGTCGCGGCGCCGGTGACTTCGGGAAACGGCACGTAGAAGCACTCGGGCATCGACATCGCGAGCTCCTCCGACGCCCGATTAAGACGGATGACCTGCTGCCTGATTCGCTTCCTACCGATTCGAGGCGTCTGCCGAAACCTGTCCATGGGCGGCAATCCGGCGAGGACGATCGGGCATGACGTGCCCGACCCCTCTCTGATTCCCTCCAGTAGACGACGGAGCTCTCTCGACCATGACCGTGCGGTTGTCATGAGGAGGACGTCGGAGTACCCGACCGCGACCACCGCGGCATCGATATCGCCGTGGCTCCGGAAGTCCTCGGTGAACCCGTCACGGGGCCGACGAACCGTGTTCCGCGGAAAAAGCCAGTCACACCGACGGTCGCGCCGCCTCTCGAGATCTCTCGCCACCTGAGACAGCGTCGACAGCTGCTCGTCAACGACGCCGAAACGCGCGGCTTCCAGGCTTCCGACGAAAAGGATCCTGTCACCGTCGTGAGTCTGCTCGTCTGGATCATCTGGCAGATAGAACCCGCCGGACACGAGGCGCCGGAAACGCCAGAGGCGCAGATAGAGGGCTGGCCGCAGCAGCCGCCATCCCCACGCCACGTCAGGCAGCGAGTGGGGAGGAGTCGATGAAGGCGTCATTGCCGATGCTTCCCGATCATGTTCCGATACTCGGAGGTTATCGACAAGCGGCCCGCGCCGACCGGGCCGTTCCCCCGAGTGCGTTACCTGTACATTTCGAAGGACTTGGTCGTGAACAGTGAGGAACCAAATGCCTTCGAAGTCGCCAGGTCCTTCCCCATCACTCCGACCGTCGGTGAGAACCGAGACCTCCTCCCCGGCCCCGCGGTCAGCTCTTCGTCGTGGCGCCGGCGCCCTGGGCCTCGTCCTGGCGTTGCCGCTCTTCGCCGTCGTCGTCGGCGTCGCCAATTTGGTCCTCGTTTTCTTCGCAGGCTTGAACGGTGCAACAGCAGTGTGGATAGGCCTCGGAATCACGGGCTCGTACTTCGTCGCGCGCCTCGTGAAGCGCAGAGGAGCGGCTGGTGCACGACCTGCCGCAGTCCTCTTCGCGCTATCAGCGTTTGCGTTCTCGGCAGCAACCGATGCCGATATCGTGCTCGGGGGCTATGGGCTCAGCGACGACGTCCCGACTCCGGGGCGCGCCCTGGCGAATGATGCCCTCGTCGTGGCCTGGGCTCTCGCGACGCTGGCATGGACCGCCGGTGTCGTCGTCACCCGTCGCCGTTACCGCGCTGGCCAGCCGACGCTCTTCTTCGCCACGGTCACAGGTCTGCTGATGGGCGCGCTGCTGATCGCGTCCTGGTTCGTTACTGCCGAATTCAGCAACGTCTTCTGAGAAAACCTGCGCTACGGCCTGCACGCACGAAGCGACGCGGATCGGCCGAAACGACGCGGCGCGCCAGGTCGGAATGGCCGAACCGCGTCAGTCAGCAGTCGTCGCTGCCGCCGCCGCCGCCGCCCGCGCCTTCGTGGCGCGAAAATTCTCGGAGGCATCAGTGAGTGCCACGTCGGCGTCTTCGTGGAGTGCCTGAGCTACCGCGGTGACGTCGGCCTCTTCGAGGATCGCCGCTCCCACCCGGTCGGTGATGGCCTGAAGCACTGTGACAAGTGCGGTGGCGTGGGCGCGTGCGACGAGGGGGTTCGTCTCAGGGTCGGTTTCGCAGATGGCCTCCGCGATCGCTTCGGCCTGCTGGTGACGAAAGTGCAACGCGTACCGGCGCAGCACTGGGCTCTCTACCGACTGGGCGGGAAATTCGCCTCGGGCCAGTTGCGGATCCTCGGTCACGAAATGGTCGATGTCGGCGTGAACCATGTCTCGAAGGGCATCAGCCGGAGTCACTGACTGTGACCGATCGGCAACCGCTCGCCGGGAACGCTCGAGCATGTCGTCGGCGAGGTCGAGCACGAGATCGGGTTTCGTCGGGAAGTGGTTGTAGACGGTCTGTTCCGCAACGCCCGCGGCCTGCGCCACCGATGCCATGGAGACGGCATCATACCCGTGCTCCGCGAAGAGCAAGGCCGCCGCGTCTGCGACGCGCTCCCGCATCTCCCTCTTTTTGCGCTCTCGGCGCCCCGGTTGCTCTGTCACGTGACCATCTTGGCACATTGTTGGGGTTACTACACGTTCGTGCTAGCCTCCGATTCGTGGGGTTACCCCACGATTCCGACAAGGGTGAAAGAAGACACATCATGGACATCACAACGACACCGGCACCAGGGCGGGTTCTGATCTCGGGCGCGAGCTTCGCGGGTCTGACGACGGCTATCTGGATGCAGCGCCTGGGCTACCAGGTCACCAT
Organism: Frondihabitans sp. PhB161; assembly: GCF_003814635.1. Taxonomy (NCBI): domain Bacteria; kingdom Bacillati; phylum Actinomycetota; class Actinomycetes; order Micrococcales; family Microbacteriaceae; genus Frondihabitans; species Frondihabitans sp. PhB161. The sequence continues at coordinate 44,890 of NZ_RKQW01000004.1, read as the reverse complement.
CGTCGAAAGGGCCGCCGGGCTGCGCAAGGGCGGCACCCCGGTCGATCTCCGAAACGACGCGATGGTCATCTTCGACAGGCTCGGGCTCCTGTCGGCGGTTCGCGACAAAGCGCTGCCCGCACGCACGACCGAGTTCGCGCACGCTGATGGGACGCCTATCGCAAAAATGCAACCCGAGCCCACGGCCGACACGATCGTGATCGACGACTACGAGATCCACCGGCACGACGACGTCGAGATTCACCGCGACGACCTCCTCGCCATCCTGTTCGCCGAGTTCCAGAACACAGCTAAGGGGGAGAACGCAGGCGAAATCATCTTCAACGATTCCCTCACCGCGCTGACCGACACCTCCGACGGCGTCCGCGCCGAGTTCCGCAACGGCGTCGCTCGCGACTTCACGATGGTGCTCGGGTGCGACGGTAACCACTCCGGTGTGCGCGGTCTCCGGTTCGGCCCGGAAGCGGACTACAGCCACTTCCTCCACCACTACACGTCCGTCACTGTCGTCGACGGGGCACTCATCGCACCCTGGACGTCGCGGATCCAGAACACACCCGGCAAGACGCTGCTGCTGAACTCCTACGACACCACCACCGATGTGGTCTTCGTCTTCCACTCCGACCACGAGATCCCTTACGACTATCACGATCTCGACGAACAGAAGCAGCTCATCCGCGACCACTTCGCCCACGCCGGTGAGCCGTTCTCCGACCACATCGTGTCCAGGGCCCTGAACGCAGACAACTTCTACTTCGACAAGCTGAGCCAGAATCGGCTGTCGCAGTGGTCATCCGGTCGAATCACTCTCGTCGGCGATGCCGCGTACTGCCCGTCACCTGCCGCCGGCATGGGCGGCTCCGTCGCGATCCTGGGTGCGACCGCGCTCTACGACGCGTTCCTCAGGACCGGTGGCGATATCGCAAGCGCGTTCATCGAGTACGAACGCACCTTCCGACCTGTGGCCGAGAAGATCCAGACCGAGACCGAGGAGTTCAGCTTGCCCCTGATCTTTCCCGACACCGCCGAAGCGATCGAGGCCCGCAACGCTCAGCTCCTCGAGATGTGACCGCGCCCGTTCAAGCGGGGGGTCTCTCGCCGAAGGGCCGCCCGAGAATCCCGAAGAGAAGGATCCCCGTCCGGTCATCGACGCCGACAGCCTTCCCGCGCCGAATCCCCCGGTCAGATCCAGCCGTTGTCGTGGGCCAGTTCTGCCGCGGTGACCCGCGACGACGAATGGAGCTTCGACATCGCCGACGACAGATGGTTGCGTACCGTCCCATGGGCCAGGTGGAGCGCTCGGGCGATCTCCTTCGTGGGAAGGCCCGCCCGGGTGAGGCGGAGCACGTCGGCCTCTCGGTCGGTCAGTGGGCTCTCCGTCTCGGTGAGCGCCGCTCTCGCGAGCTGAACATCGATGTATCTCTCACCGGACGCGACCGATCGGATGATGGTGGCGAGCTGAGACGCCGGGGTCGATTTCGGCACGAAACCGCTGACCTGCGCGGCCAGGGCACGCTTGAGCGTGCCGGGTCGGGCATGTCGAGTGACGATGATGGTCTGACACTCGACCAGCGTTCGGAGTTCTCGAGCGGCGTCGATTCCATCGAGGTGCGGCATCTCCAGGTCGAGTAGAACGACATCGGGGCGGTGGGCCAAGGCCGCATCGACAGCCTCGCGACCGTCACTGACATCGGCAACCACCTCGATGTCGGTCTCGAGTGACAGGAGCGCGACGAGGGCTCCGCGGATGAGCTCTTCATCGTCGGCGATGACAATTCGAATCATGCGCCGTCCTCGGATCCTTCGCTCGTGGGGTCTGTGGGGATTCGGACGACCAGGGTGAAGACATCGCCACGCCGCCGGGTCTCCACCGTTCCGCCCCAGACCGTTACACGCTCGGTGATTCCCACCAGACCCGTGCCTCCCGACCGCAGGGCGCCCGCCCCGTTATTCGACACGGTCAGCTCGTACGGGCCGAGTTCGGACTGGGCCAGGTCGAGGGAGGCCTGCGTCGCGCGGCTGTGACGGAGGATGTTGGTCGTGGCCTCGCGAATGGCGACGGCCATGACCGCTCCGACCTCCGCGGGAAGACCGGGCACCTCGATGCGTGCCTCACAGTCGATGCCGGCCGAGCGGAGAACGGCCGCCGCGTTCCTGGCTTCGACGGCCACCGTCACGGTGCGGTAGTCGTTCACCACGGCCCGCGTGTCGTCGAGCGCGGCTTTGGCAATCGAGTGGATGTCAGCAAGTTCCTGCTCCGCGAGCGCGGGGTGGTCGGAACGAAGACGGCGTTCGGCGAGCTCTGCTTTTAAAGCAATCACCTGCAGGTGGTGACCCTGAATATCGTGCAGATCGGTGGCGAACCGAAGTCTCTCCGTTGCGACGGCGAGGTCGGAAGCGGTCTGCCGGGCCTCCTCGAGGCGCAGGACTACGCGAAGAACCCAGACGCTGCTCAGTGGCAGGACCGTCGTCAAGGCGAGCGTCCCGACGATGACCAGGGTGAATCCGTCACCGGGTGCGGTCGGCCCCTCGACTGAGCGCGATGATGAGGCCGCTGCCGACAGGCCGCCGAGAGCGAGCACAAAGAGGACCGCGCCCAACACGACGGCGCTCCACCAGCGAGCCACGAGGCAGCTGAGCATTCCCCCGGCGAGCGCGAAGAGAAAGCCCCACCCCCATCCGGCGAAGGGAGGTATGACTGCCAACCCCCATGTCACGCCGCTCACGGCGAGCAGGGCGACGACCATCGGGTTTCTCACCGATGCCCCCGTGAGAGGTCGCAGCAGAAACGGAACGACGACGAGAGCCAAAATCACAGACGCGCTCGTGGCGACGAGGAGCACGGTCGTCCGGAGCCCCGGTGTGCCGACGACACCGAGCACGATCTGGAGGTAGGCGCCGATCAGAACGAGCACCCAGAGCGTGGCCGCTGTCGAACCGCGCATTCGCCACAGATCTTGGGCGGGTCGGGGCGGGCTTGCCCTGGCCTCCGTCATCGTGTTCAGCGTACCGGGAGTGCGTCGAGGAATGCCGACGTGTCACTCGCCAGCCGTGCGGATTGCGTGTGGTGAAGGTAGTGGTCGCCGGTGAGGGTGACGACCTCGCCGTGGTCGACGCTCGCTGCCTGGCGCTCGTGCAGGCTGACCCAGCCTGCGTCGTCCTTCACCACGAACAGCAGTACGGGAAGGTCAGCGGGGAAGGTCGTGCCGCTGACGGACGCGAAGTTGACAGGGGTGCGATTCATCTCGTCGAGCAGCGTGGGCGCGGTCGAGTTCTTCGTGGTCAAGAACCGCATCTGGGTTTTCGTGCGCTCGTCGTACGGCATCCCGGCGAAGGGATCACCGGAGATCGCGGTGACGGCGCGCAGGATGCCCAGGTTGCGGAGTTCCACGAGCCCGGCGGTCGGGACGGGGTCGTCCGCGCCGGGCTGGTCGGGCACGCTGCTATCAATTCCGACGAACGCGATGAGCTCACTCGCGTACAACTTGCTGTATTCGAGCGCGTAGATTCCCGCGATCGAATGGCCCATGAGCACGTACCGGTCGACGCCGAGTTCGTGCAGTGCCTCGTGCACCTCCCGGGCGATGTTCTTCGCCGTGCGGGGCACGTCGGTCTGGTCGCTGAGCCCCGTGCCGAACGGCTCGACGGCGACCACAAGGTACTTGTCGTCGAGTTGCGAGATGAGCGGCTGAAAGTCGAGCCCCAGGGCGGCGGTTCCGAGACCCGGGAGCAGGACGATCGTCTCCGCTCCCGTGCCGCTGACGACCACGTTCATCTTCTTGCCATCGACCGACACGAGCTCGCCGTAGGGAGTGATGGCGGCCAGGTCGGATTTCGTCGCCACCGCATTCACAATCGAAGTCGTGGTGAGCAGTAAGACCGGCAGCGCGACGATGACGCCGATCGTCAGCAGGGTGATCTTCAGGGGTTTCCGCATGGTGTTCTCATCTCGGGCAGGGGGCGGCTCGGAAGTCCGCGGGGGTGTTCTCCCATCTCAGCGGAGGCGCGGTGCCCGGAGAAGTGCCGCGATGTCACGAGGCGGCATGACCAATGTCACGGTTCGGGGTATCACGTGTCACGTTGCGGTGCGGTGCGGTGCGAAAGGTGACGCGATTCGGCCGAGGTGACGCGGCGCGCCACGTCGGATTGGCCGAAGCACGTCACTTTGCGGAGGGGCGCCAGTTCACCTGCGAGAATCGTCGGCGATCAGGAAACGGGGGTCTCGAATGATCGCGACAGACGAGAGCACGGGGGCGGACAGACAGTCCCGCGCGTCTCGGCCGGCGGTAACCGCCGCAGCCGCCGCAGGGCTCTGGCTCGTGAGTGGAGCGCTGGCTGTCGCCGTCTCCTGGAGCGGTGTGCTGCCGAGCAGCGTCGGCGCGATCCTTCCGTCCACGAGCCCGTTCTCACCGGGGAGCCACCCCTGGGCCTGGGGTCTCGCCACGACTGTCCTCGCCGCTGCCGTGGTCGCCCTCGTCGTCCGGCTCGTCGTCCCGCTGGCGGACCGAGTCCACGATCGCACCGCGCGCTTCGTGATCGCGTGGTTCGCAGTCATCCTCGCCGGTGGTGTTGCCGGCCTCGCCCTCGACCTCGCGACGATCGTCGAGGCGCTTCCGGCCCCGCGCGTGCGCATGCTGCTCGACGGCCTGGGAACCGACGCGACGGTCGGCGCCTGGTGGGGAGTGGTGCAGGGATGGCTACCGGCGCTGCTCGTGCTGCGGCGTGCCAGGGCTCACACCGCCCGGGCTGCGGGCGTCTCATCAGCCACGCCGGGGTACGCCGCCGAGCCGGTGACGCGATCCCGCGCCCGACGCCGTCGAGCTGTCGTCATCGCGGCCGCCGTGGTCGCGGTCGCCGCTGTCGTCACGACGGGTGCCCTCGGACATCGTGCGGAACGAGTGGCCTCCGCGCACGAGGCGTCCCTCGCCGAGGGTGCCGATCCTGAGCAGGGAGCGCTCCCCGACCCGTATGCGGAGGGCACCCCCGTCCCCACCGTTTCGCCCGGTGGCGACCCCGACCGCGACCCCTCCTGGTGCACGGAGGATCAGGCGATGCTGCTGCTCGGCGACCCCGGCGCCGCGACCGGGCATCGCAGTCGGACCCTGCGTCTCATGAACTTCTCCGACGCCCCCTGCGTGGTCGAGGGCTACCCCGACGTCGCCTTCGCCGATCAGAACGGCAACGCGCTCGCTGCCACGGTGGAGCGGGGCAGCTCCTTCCTCGCCGAGGATCCCGGGAACGCCCACTTCGAGCTCCCGGCCGGCGCGTCCGCCGTAACGACGCTCGGGTGGGATGCGGGCGCAACCTCCGGATCCCTCGTCGCGCGCACTCTCTTCGCGGCGCCGTTCCCTAGCGACAAGCGCGGCTCCTGGCCCGTCACGCTCGACATCGTCGACGACTCGGTCGTGCATGTGACGGCGTGGGCGCTCGAGACGGGCAGCTGAGAACGCGTGCCCACAAGAGCGTGTAACCATTCTGAAACATCCTGTCGGCAACGTCATGGCCGATAGGCCCCTCAGCCGTTTGATCGCGCGCAGGGTGCGCGACGCACAAGATGCCAGGTCGCTCGGAGCCCGTCAGTTTGTAACGCGACTGCGCCGGCCGGACACTCCCTAGTGTGAAGGACGAACAGCACGATAACGACGACGGACCCCTCTGGGCTTTGGCGCAGCGCAATGATGGCGCCGGCTTCGCTGGGCTGTTCGATAGGCACCGACCGCGTGTCTACCGCCGCGCACTGAGCCTGGTCGCCGATCCGCACGACGCCGAAGACGTCACAGCGGCTGCCTTCTATGAGCTGTGGCGCAAGCGGAAGACTGTCACGCTCGTGTCGGAGTCCGTCCTGCCGTGGTTGTTGGTGACGACGGTCAACCTCGCTCGCAACAACCGCCGTGCCGCGGGCCGCTACCGGTCTCTTCTCAGCAAGCTGCCTCGCAGCGACGAACCCGCTCCAGCAATCGACGCGGAAGAGATCGAGATTCGCCAGAGGCTCCACGCCGCTCTTGAAAAACTCTCACCCACGGACGCCGCGCTTCTCGTGCTGACCACTTTCGAAGACATGCCCGTCTGGCAAGCAGCCCAGGCCCTCGGTCTGAAACCACCCGCGGCACGCGTACGACTCCATCGCACCCGCAAGCGACTCCGCGCCGACCTGCACGACCTCAACCCCTCGATTCGCACCGCACCGGAAGGCACGTTCTGATGAACACCGACATGCAGCCCGCCACGTCCGCCGCGATCCGCGCCGAACTCACCGCCATCGGCACCAGAGGCAGCGGGCTCCAGCGCCGGCAACGCCGCGCCCGCGTCACCGCCTCCCTCATCGGCGTCGCGGCCATCGCCATTACGACCAGCGCCGCCGCACTGGTCGCCGCGAACACCCCGGGATCCACCGTCACCGACGACCTGGGCGCAACCACCACCGTCACGCGCACGGGACCGGCTCTCGTCGACATCGGTCAGGCCCCTCCCCTTGCAAATGCCGTCATCGTGGACATCACCTGTCTCAGTACCAGCGGCAACGTCATGTTCGACACCCTGGGCGGAACTCAGTCTGGGGTCAGCTGCGGGATCGCCGATCCCGGAGACCACATGCGAATCTCAGACGCCGAGCTGCCGGCAAATGGCACGACGATCCTCAGCGTTGACGCCTCGCCGCAGGCCAAGTGGCGCGCGGTCTTCCACTACGCCACCTCCACCACCTCCGACTGGGGCGTCAATGCAAATGGCCAGACCTTCGGTGTGGAGAATTACAGGGGCCACCCCGATCTCGTTCGCGCCAGGGCAGATAACGGCCAATGGGGTTACGTCTTCTGGAAGGAGTCCGTGAAAGCTGAGCAGCCTGCGACCGTGAACGTCTATAAAGCTGACGGCCACACCCTCGTCGGCCGACAGAGTGCCAGTACCGCTACGGCCCCGGCTATCCCCTTCTACCAGGGGCTGGCCGACGACATCAACTCGGTCACGACCCCCACCCCCACCCGCTGAACGGCGAAGAATCCGCCCTCATCAGTCAGAGAAGCGAAAAACCAGACGACAAGGATCCCCGTCCGGTCAACGACGCCAGCAGCATCCCCGCGTCATCGTCATCCGCGTCCGCGAGCAGGCCGCTCATCACTCGCAGCGCCACGCGATTCACCGTGAGCGGAGCACCGCGGCCATCCTCGAGGCCGGTGGCTCGGAGAAGGTCGGCGGTGTGGACGGCCAACTCGAAGACCCGTGTCGGAAGGTAGGCGGCGAGAGTCCATTCCCCGACCGGCGTGACGACCCGAGCGTCCGCCGACTGGTGAGCGATGAGAAGCCTCACTCGTGCTGAAACCTCCCGGACAGCACCGGCAGCGTCATCGCCCAGATCCGCCGCAGACTGTCGACCCCGCTCGGCGACTGCTTCCGGATCAGAGCGCGACTCTCGGACAGCCTGGTAGTAGTCGCTCGTCGATGCCGTCGACGTCGATGGGCCCGGCCGAAGGTACTGCTCCACCGTCAGCAGGGCGCGCGATGTGTGGCCGACGAGATCGCGCACGGTCCACTCCCCGAGTGTCGAAACGTGCCACTGATCAGCACGGGTGTCAATGGCATCCACCGTCTGCTCGAACCAGCCGGCGGCAGCATCGAACGCCTGCTGCGTCAGTGCGAATGCGGTCGCGTCGGTCATGGCCCGAGACTACTGATTCATGTCGTTCACGCGGGGCCTGTCCAACCACCTCGTCAGGCAGTAGCGGACCGACGACCCCTTGCGCAGGAGCTCACCCGCAAGATAGCGTGCGGGCGTGCCCAGCCTGATTCAACGACGTATGGCTATCGACCGCCAGCGCCTGTCGAGCCTCTACTTTGTTATAGGCAGCGTGGTCTTCATTGTGCTGTGCGGCCTCAACGTGGTCGACCACAGGCTGAACGGCTTCGTCATCGCCCAAGGCCTGGTGGGTGTCGCCTGGCTGATCGTTGGTCTCGTCACGAGGCGGCGTGCTCGCAAGGCCCTAGCCGCGTTCGAGGCGGCCGAAGGTGTCGGCGCGGGCGTACAGCCCCCACGAAAGGCTGCTCGGTGAGCTCGCCATCTGACGTCACTTCCCAGCCCGACGATGAAGACCGTCGCTGGGCGGAGGCCACTCACCGCGATCAGCATCAGCTCAAGCACGGGCGACGCGTCCGAGGCATTTCCAATCAGCTCGCGCTGCTCCTCCTCGTCATCCTGTGCGGCGGGCTCACGGTCACCGCCCAGATCGGCACGGCGTTCACGCCAGTCGTTGCTCTACAGTTCGTCGCTGTCATTGCCGGTCTGGCCTTCACCACGCACGGGTATCGAAAAGCGAAACAAACCTCTCGACTCCTCCCGCAGATTCCTCAACCTCGAGCCGACCGGCCGCTCGCCCCGCTCCTACCCTCCGAGCGACGCTCGCTCAATCGACAGGTCCACGGAAGTGAAGCCGTCGCCCCTCGAGCGAAAACTCTCTTACGAGCACTGGCGAAAAGTGCGGAGGTCAACAACCGCGCGATCCTCCCCTCCCTGGTCGGATTCTTCCTCTTTCTCCTGTCGCAGACGCTGTTCATCGGATGGCCATGGCCGATTCTCATCGCGGCCTCAGCGCTCGTGGTGCTCGTCATGAGCGCGATTGAAAAGCGGCGTTGGTCAAGGGTGTTGGCAAGCGCGGAATAGCTCTCAGAGCTGGAACGGCCCACTCGCGTCGACTAGACGTCTCGTTTGCGCCTCTTCCTTCCGGGGGAAGGGCCCGTCGTCGAGGCGTTTTGGGCGCGATCAAATTCGACGTGGCGCAAAACGTCGCCAGGGCGGGACTGCCTCCAGCACGACCCGCCCCCGCGACAACGACAAACCCGCGCGAGAGCCCCAAGCCCTGCACGACCCTCCCTCCTGGCAGCGCCAAACCCGCGCAAGAGCGCCCAGCCCGGCACTCACGACACCGGCGTCACCGTCCACGTACCGTTCGTCTGGATCGCCAGCACGCCCGGCAGGTCGACCTCGAACGTCTTCGAGAACGCCCCGCTCTCGCCGAACAGCAACGGCTTGTCAGAGGTCGTGAAGGCTCGACCGGAGAACGACTCGCCCGCCTTGGCCGGCCTGAAATCGACCTTCAGCCTCGAGACGTCGTCCGAGAAGAACAGCACCGCCGGCCCCGTCCCCGATTGTGCTCCGGACACCGTCGGCAGATCGTTCCAGCTCTGCAGCGTCACCGTCCAGCTTCCCTGCGCGTCGACGATGAAGGTTTGCTTGACGGGGTCGTTTTTCAAGACGTCCATCAAGAAGGATCCGCGCAAAGGCGCTGCAGCCCGACCGAACGGCGACATCCGCCCCGCTGCGGTCACCGTCGCTACACCCCTGCAGGCGGAGCAGTTGAGCGCGACCACGACGGCGAATTCGCCCTTGCGCTCGTAGCTCACGTTCATCGGGCCGGTGCCGGAAGCAGTTGCCGTCACGCCGGACGCCACGACACCGGCCTTCACGGTCTTCGCCACGGGCTGGGTGACGGCCGGCGTGGTCGGCGTCGCACTCGGCGTGGGGGTCGGGGTCGGGGTCGGGGTCGGGGTCGGAGGTTCGGCCGAGACAGTGGGTGACGACGACGGAGCCGAGGATCCTTGGCCCCCCGTTGCCGAACACCCGCCCAGCATCAGTGCACCCGCAGCGATTACCCCGACGACCAGTGCCCCACGTTTCTTCCCCATGCGGCCAGCCTGCCACCGACGACGGCTAGCGAGTCACAACCCGTGCCGACGATCTCCGAGGATCTTCTCGCAGTTCGCGGCCTCCCGGGCAGCAGAGAAGGGCTCCTGCCGCTCCGTGACAGCCCGCGCCAGATCGGCCAGGGCGAGATCGCCGTGCACCGCGGCACCCACCATCACGCCCGAGGCCGCCGAGGCCGCGACCATCGACATCGCGTCGCTCGCGTTGCCGGTCGCCCACACCCCGGGCAGCGAGGTCACGCCGCGGGGGTCGGCCGTGATCTGCGCGCCGAACGGGGTCGGGGTCGCTTCGCCGCCGAGGGTCTCAAAGAGCTCGGTGCGGGCCACGAACCGCGGCGCGACGACGACCGCGTCGATCGGAAACGACCGGCCGCCCTCGACCTCGACGGCCTGCACCTGCGTACCGTCGACCACGAGTCGCTCGACCCGAGGCACGACGACCCGGACTCCGAGGGCCGCGAGCTGCTCCCACTGCTCGTCGGTCGGTTCGGGCGCCTCATGGAGGAGGAGGGTGACGTCGTCGCTGAGCTGGCGAAACAGGATGACCTGGTGCAGGGCGTTCTCGGTGCGGCCGAGCACGGCGATGCGCTGGTCGCGCACCTCCCAGCCGTGGCAGAACGGGCAGTGCAGCACGGTGCGCCCCCACGCCTCGGCAACGCCGGGCACGTCGGGAAGATCGTCGACGAGACCGGTCGCGAGGATCACGCGGCGAGCACGCACCGACGACGCTCCCCCGTCGATCTCGACGGTGAAATCGTCGACACCGCCGGATGCGGCCGTGACAAACCCGTCGACGATCGAGACGCCGTACGACTTCGCTTCGGCACGGCCGCGGACGAGCAGTTCGCGGGGCGACACACCCTCCTGACCGAGCACGTTGTGGGCCCCCTCGGCAGGAGCATTTCGCGGCTCGCCGGCGTCGACGACCACCACTCGGCGGCGCGATCGGCCGAGGGCGATGGCCGCGGCGAGGCCGGCAGCGCCACCGCCGATGACGACGACGTCGAAGGGAAGGGCCACGTCGGCCATCTCGAGGTCGGCCGGATCCTGAGCTGTGGCCGTTTTTGTCTTTTGTGTGTCGTTCATAGTCACCACGCTAGGCGACTCATGCCACTCCGACATAGACTCTTGCGTATGACGCAAGACGCGATCGACGAGGTCGTCCGGCAACGCATTCGCAGCCTGCGGGTGGCCCGGGGCTGGACCCTCGACACGCTCGCAGCTCGGTGCTACCTCTCGGCCTCGACCCTCAGTCGCATCGAGACCGGTCACCGGCGCATCGCGCTCGACCAGCTCGTGCCGATCGCGCAGGCGCTCGGCACCACGCTCGACCAGCTCGTCGAACCCGAAGGCGATGAAGACGTCGTCATCCGCCCCGAGCCCGAGATGCGACCGGGCTCCACCGTGTGGCTGCTCTCGCGCGAGCGCGACCGGCGCGGCGTGACGATCGCCAAGATGCGCATCACGGCCGAACGCGACGAGGGTGGCCCCGGCGTGCACCCCGGCTACGAGTGGTTCGCCGTGCTCAGCGGCACCGTGCGGCTGACACTCGGCGAGCGGACGATCCTCGTGCGCGAGGGGCAGGCGGCCGAGTTCTCGACGATGACCCCGCACTCGATTCACGCGCATGAGGGGCCGGTCGAGATCCTGACAATCTTCGACCACGACGGCGAGCGCGCCCACCTGCCGGGGCACCAGCACCCGCGCTGAGCCGGGCTGGATTCCGGCCCATCACGCGAGTGCCGCCGAATGCCGCCGGCGGCCGGCCACCCACGACATGTGGCGGCACTCGGCGAGAGTGCGCATATGGGCCCCCGGATCCTCGCCAGGCCACCGCCGCATCCCCACCGTCGAGTGCCGCCAAATGCAGTCGGTAAGCGGCAGCCGCGAGCATTCGACGGCACTCGGCACCGCCCACCCGCGCTACCCACCCGCGCCCCACCGTCGAGTGCCGCCCAATGCAGCCGGTCAGCGGCCGGTGCAAGCATTCGGCGGCACTCGCCTGCAACAACATGCCCGCTAGGGTCGACCCCGTGAACAACCGAGTGACCATCGTCGACGTCGCGGCCCGAGCCGGCGTGGCTATCAGCTCGGTCTCGAGCGCACTCAACGACCGGCCCGGCGTCTCGGAGGCCACCCGCAAGCGCATCGTCGAGGCGGCCCACGAGCTCGGTTTCGTGCCGTCGCTCCGGGGCCGCAGCCTGTCGTCGAAGCGTGCGTTCTCGGTCGGTCTGGTCGTGCACCGCGATCCGTCCGTACTCGAGTCCGACCCGTTCTTCGGCAGTTTCATCGGCGGCATCGAGACGGTCCTCGACGCGCAGAACTATGCGCTCATCCTGCAGATGGGCTCCGAGAAGATCGAGACCCTCGAGCGGTACCGCAGCCTGGCCGCGAATCGCCGGGTCGACGGCGTCTTCCTGTCGGAATTGGGAGTCGAGGATCCGCGGATTCCCCTGGTCAAAGAACTCGGCCTGCCCGCTGTCGGCGTCAATGCCGAACCCGATTTTCCCCTGCCCGCGGTCCGTCAGAGCCACGTCGAGGGCATCCGCGAGCTCGTCGACCATCTGGTCTCGCATGGCCACCGCCGGCTCGCCCTCGTGACCGGGCCGACCGAGTTCATCCACGCCGGTCAGCGCCTGAGGGCCTGGAGCGAGGCCGTGGCGGCGCACGGCCTTGCACCCGGTCAAGTCGTCGAGGGTGATTTCACGTATGAGGGCGGTGTGGCCGCGGCATCGCGTCTCCTCACCGACTGCGCTCCGGACGAGAGGCCGACGGCCGTGATGTGCTCGAACGACCTCTCGGCCATCGGGTTCTTGGCCCGGGCCGACGAGCTCGGAGTCCGCGCACCCGACGACATCTCGGTCGCCGGTTTCGACGGCATCGCGCTGGGCTCGTACATCCGCCCGTCGCTCAGCACGATCGCCACGACACCGCGTCTGCTCGGCGTCGAGGCGGCCAGGATGCTGCTCGCCGCCATCGCCGGTGAGCGCGTCGACGATGTCGACATCGCGCCCGCCCAGCTCCTCCCCCGCGGCTCCACCGGTCCGGCCCCCGCTCACAGCTGACCGGCCCTCCCGATCGAAGCTGTGCTACCGTCACCTCTACCGAAACGTTTCGGCTTTCGGTCGGCGAGCGAAGACGCCCGCCTGGTCACCACTGGAGGAGACATCGTGCAACGACGCACAAAGTTCATCGGCGCGGCCGTAGTCGCAGCAGCAATGATCGGCCTGACCGCGTGCAGCGGCGGCGGAAGCAGCAGCGGATCGCTCACCGCCAAGGGCCCCATCAAGATCTGGTACTCGAACAACGAGCAGGAGGTCGCCTGGGGCAAGGCGACCGTGGCCGCCTGGAACAAAGACCACCCCGACGAGAAGGTCACCGGCCAGGAGATCCCCGCCGGCAAGACCTCCGAAGAGGTCATCGGCGCCTCCATCACCGCTGGCAACTCGCCCTGCCTGGTCTACAACACCGCCCCCTCGGCCGTCGGCCAGTGGGTGAAGCAGGGCGGCATGGTCGACCTGTCGAAGTTCTCGGACGGCGCGAAGTACATCGAAGCGCGCTCAGGATCCCAGGCGGACCAGTACAAAGACGCCGACGGCGAGTACTACCAGTTCCCCTGGAAGTCGAACCCCGTGATGATCTTCTACAACAAAGACCTGTTCAAGAAGGCCGGCCTCGACGCCGACAACCCGAAGCTCTCGACCTACTCCGACTTCACGGCGACGGCGAAGACGCTCGTCGACAAGGGCGTCGCCCCGAACGCGATCCTGCCGGCACCGACGAGTGAGTTCTTCCAGATGTCGTTCGACTTCTACCCGCTCTACGCGGCGGAGTCGGGCGGTACGCAGCTCGTGAAGGACGGCAAGTCGACCTTCAACGACCAGGCCGGCTACGACGCCGCGAACTTCTGGCGCACCCTCTACGCCGACAAGCTCGCCGGTCAGGAGAAGTACCAGGGCGACGCCTTCGCCGATGGCAAGGCCGCCATGGCGATCGTCGGGCCCTGGGCCGTCTCGGTCTACAAAGACGTCAACTGGGGTTCCGTGCCCGTGCCGACGAAGAACGGCACCGCCGCCGACAAGACCTACACGTTCAGCGACGCGAAGAACGTCGGCATGTTCACCGCCTGCCAGAACCAGGGCACGGCGTGGGACTTCCTGAAGTTCTCGACGAGCACCGCCAACGACCAGAAGTTCCTCGAGACCACCGGCCAGATGCCGATGCGCACCGACCTGGCCACCACCTACGCCGACTACTTCTCGAAGAACCCGTCGTACAAGCTCTTCGGCGACCAGGCCAGCCGCACCGTCGAGGTGCCGTCCGGCCCCAACACCGTTGCCGAGATGCAGGCCTTCCGCGACGCGTGGAGCGACTCGGTCATCTTCGGCAAGGGCGACGTCAAGACCTCGCTCGACGACGCCGCGACGAAGATCGATCAGCTCGCCGCCGAGAAGTGACGGTGACCCGGTGACCACCACCACCGGCGCCACTGAGACAGCGCCCCCGACGCCGGCTAAGCGTCGGGGGCCAAGGGTCCTGGGCAAGCACCCGCTCGGCCTCCTCTTCAGCGCGCCGTACCTCGTGTTCGTGCTCGTCGTGTTCGCCTACCCCCTGGTGTACGCGGTCTACATCGCGTTCCACGACTACTTCTTCACGGCACCGGGAGCGGTCGTCGACCGCCCTTTCGTGGGGTTGGCGAACTTCGTCGACGCCTTCACCGATCCCGATGTGATCCGGTCGTTCGGCAACGTCGGCATCTTCTTGATCATCAACGTGCCGCTCACGGTCGTGCTCAGCATCGTGCTGGCGTCGGGGCTCAACAAGGTCACCCACCTCAAGGCGTTCTACCGCGTGGCCTACTACATCCCCTACCTGACGGCGAGTGTCGCGGTCGTCGCGGTCTGGCTGTTCCTGTTCAACGGCTCGGGCCTCGTCAATCAGATCCTCGGCCCGTTGGCGCCCAGTCCGTCGTGGCTGATCAACTCGCACTGGGCCATGCCGTCGATCGCACTGTTCGTCACCTGGAAGCAGATGGGCTTCTACATCCTGCTGTACCTGGCAGCCCTGCAGAACGTGCCGAACGAGCTGTACGAGGCGGCTTCGACCGACGGAGCGGGAGCGATCCGCAAGTTCTTCTCCGTCACCGTTCCCGGGGTGCGCCCGGCAACCGTCCTGGTGCTGCTGGTCTCGACGGTCACCGGCGCGAATCTCTTCACCGAGCCGTACCTCCTGACCAACGGCGGCGGGCCGAACGGCGCGTCGACGTCGCCCGTGCTGCTGATGTACCAGAAGGGCATCGAGCAGGGTCACCCCGACGAGGCGAGTGCCATCGGCGTCGTGCTGGTCGTGCTGGTGCTCGTGATCGCCCTGCTCCAGAACCGATTCGCGGGAGGAAAAGACTGATGTCGAAGTTTCAAGCCACCCTGCGGAGCGCAGTGCTCGCCCTCGGCGCCCTCGTCTTCCTGTTCCCCTTCTACTACATGATCATCGGGTCGCTGCAGACGAAGCAGGATGCCAGTCTCGGCGGCGCCTTCCCGCATCCGAGCAACATCACCGGGGCGAACTACTCCGCGATCAACGATCGAATCAACCTCTTCTCAGGGCTGCTCAACTCGGGCATCTTCACGGCCGGGGTGCTGGTCTGCACGCTGATCTTCGGTGTGCTCGTCGGCTACTCGCTCGCCGTGCTGCAGTGGCGGGGCCGAGGCGTCACCTTCGCTCTCGCCCTGCTCGTGCAGGTCGTCCCGTTCCAGTTGCTGATCATCCCGCTCTACGTGCTCATCACCCGCACGTATGGGCTGGGCGACAACTACCTGGGCATGATTCTGCCGTTCGCGATCAACTCGACGGCCGTGATCATCTTCCGCCAGTACTTCCTGCAGCTTCCCAAAGAGCTGTTCGAGGCGGCGCGGATCGACGGGGCGAACGAGTTCGTGCTCCTCTGGCGAATCGCGCTCCCCCTGGTGCGCCCGGCTCTCGTGACAGCGGCACTGCTGACCTTCATCGGCCCGTGGAACGAGTTCCTCTGGCCCTTCCTCATCACGAAGCAGGCCAGCATGCAGCCCCTTGCCGTCTCGCTCGCCAACTACATCTCGAACGTGGCCGCCACCGCGTCCAACCCGTTCGGCGCGACGCTCGCCGGCGCCGTGGTGCTCGCCGCACCCGTCGTCGTGCTGTTCATCGTGTTCCAGCGCTACTTCATCTCGACCGACGTGGGGTCGAGCGTCAAGGGCTGACAGGCCCGCTTCCGACGCTCGAATCCCACCCACCTGGAGAACCCCATGACCGATGTATTTCCCTACCGTCTCTCCCGCCAGGGCGTCGTGATGACGCCCGAGCCCGGCAACGCCCTCGAGGTCGAGGGCGTCCTGAACCCCGGCTCGGGCCGCACGCCCGACGGCGCCCTCCACCTCCTCCCGCGCATGGTCGCCGAGGGCAACGTCTCGCGCGTCGGCCTGGCCAAGGTCGTCATCGAAGACGGCGTGCCCGTCGCCGTCGAGCGCGAGGGCATCGTGCTCGAGCCCGATCGCGGGTGGGAGCGCGGTGCCACTCACGCGGGCGTCGAGGACCCCCGAGTGACGAGGATCCCGGAACTCGACCTCGACGTGATGACCTACGTCGCCTACGGCCCCCTCGGACCTCGCACCGCCGTCGCCGTGTCGAGCGACCTCCGCGAGTGGCGCCGACTCGGCCCGGTCACCTTCGACTACGACGACACCCTCGACATGGACCTCGGTCTGTTCCACAACAAAGACACCGTGTTCTTCCCCGAGCCGGTCACCGCCCCCGATGGCGTGCGCTCGTTCGCCGTGCTGCACCGGCCGATGTGGGACATCGGCGAGACCGCCCCGGGCGAGGGCATTCGCGTGCCCCGCGGCACCACCGACACCCGCCAGAGCATCTGGATCAGCTACGTCTCGGTCGAAGACGTGGCCCGCGACATCACGAACCTCACCCGCTGGGGTCAGCACCGATTCCTCGCCGGCCCCGAGTTTCCGTTCGAGGAGCTCAAGATCGGCGGCGGCCCCGCACCCCTCCGGGTGCCCGAGGGCTGGCTGCTCCTGCACCACGGCGTCACCGGCACGATCGACAGTGCCTTCGCGCAGCAGAAGAACGTGAACTACGCGGCAGGCGGAATGATTCTCGACGCCGCGGATCCTTCGGTCGTCCTCTCGCGCAGCACCGAGCCGCTCCTCGCTCCCGCCACCGCCGACGAGACCGGCGGCATCGTGCCGAACGTCGTGTTCCCCACCGCGATCGAAGAGATCGACGGCAGGCACTTCGTCTTCTACGGAATGGGCGATTCCAAAATCGGCGTCGCACTCCTCGAGCGGGTCGCCTCGTGACCGCGTCGCGCACGACCTTCAGGATCCGGGCCCTCGCAGCGATCGGCACGGTCGCCCTTGCCGCCGGGGCCGGGCTCACCTCCGCCTCCCCCGCGATCGCGAGCGCCCCGGATCCTCGTCCTGCCGCGAGCACTCCGACGGCGCGCCTCACCAATCTCGCGCACCTCGACTACCTGCTCGATGAGACGACGCCCCCGGCGACGGCGGGCCACACCACCTACGCCCTCGACTCGCAGCCGACGCTCACCATGCCGTGGGTGTACGCCGATGCACGGCCCGGCAACACGTTCGAACGGGTCGGCGGCGGGCCGCTCGACCCGGCGACCGGGCACTGGGGTCAGGGGTCGTACGACTCCGACGACGTGTCGCGTGCAGCCGTCGTCTACCTGCGCGACTGGAAGCAGACCGGCTCGACGTCGAGCCGAGAGAAGGCATACGAGCTGCTGAGGTCGACGGCGTACTTCCAGACGACCTCGGGGCCGGACGCCGGCAACGTAGTGCTGTGGATGCAGCCCGACGGCACGCTCAACCCGAGCCCGGTGCCCGTCGAGCTCCCGAACCCCTCCGACAGCGGCAACAGCTACTGGCTGGCACGCACCCTCTGGGCGTACGGCGAGGGGTACGCGGCATTCAAGTCGACCGACCCAGCGTTCGCCTCGTTCTTGCAGGACCGCCTGCAGCTCGGAGTGAGGGCGCTCGAACGCTCGACACTGGCCTCGTACGGCAAGTACGGAGTGGCCGACGGCGCTCGCGTGCCGAGCTGGCTCATTGTCGGAAGCGCCGGTGCCTCGGCCGAGGCTGTGCTGGGTCTCGCCGCCTACTCGAAGGCAGCACCCCACGATCGCCCGGCCCGCTTGGCACTCTCAGAGCTCTCCGAAGGGATCGCCGCGATGGGATCCTCCCGTTCCGCCGCGGTTGCCGTGCAGAAGTGGCCGTACGGGGCGATCCTGCCCGAGACTAAGTCGCGGTCGCAGTTCCACTCGTGGGCGTCACAGATGCCGGCCGCTCTCGCCGAGGCCTCGGTCGTGCTGAAGGAGCCGTCGCTGCTCCAGCCCGCCGTCACCGACTCGGTGGCGTTCTCGTCGACCCTGCTGACCTCGACCGGTCCGATCAACGGCTTCTCGCCCGCACCGACCGACACGACGCAGATCGCCTACGGGGCCGACTCACGGCTCCAGTCGCTCCTCGCCACCGCGGATGCCGCGCACAGCCCCGGCATCGAGCAGCTCGCCGGCCTCATGGCGAGCTGGTACTTCGGCAACAACACCTCGGGCAAGCCGACCTACGACCCCGCCACCGGCGTCACGTTCGATGGCGTGCAGCCGACCGGCTCGGTCAACACCGGATCGGGAGCCGAGTCGACTATCCACGGCCTCCTGTCGATGATCGCGCTCGATGCGCACCCCCGAGTGTCGGCCTTGGCGCAGTCGGCTTCGACCATCGTCTCGCGTGACGGACTCAGTGTCGTCGAGGCGGAGAAGGCGACCGCCACCACCGGAACCGTTGTCACCCCGACCTCGGCCTCCAACGGCGAGTCGCAGCTCAGCGGCGGCTCCGAGCTCGCGCTCGATCGGGGTGAGACGGCGACATTCGCCGTGCCCGCCGCGGCCTCGGGTGGTGCACGTCACATCGATCCGGTCATCGCGGCGCCGACGGGGTCTGCCCCGGTGGCGCTGTGGACGGGCTCGACGCAGCGAACGCCACTCGGCGTGACCCGTGCCATGGTCGGTGCGCAGGGAGTCACCCCCGTGCCGGGTGCTCTGCTGCCCGCGTCGCTGCTGCTGCCGCTGCGCGGATCAGCGACCTCGGTGTCGGTGCGTGCCCTCAGCGGGACGACGACCGTCGACGCCTTGCTCGTGCGACCGCTGGTCTCACGCGTCGTGCTCTCGGGCGCCGGTGATGCCCGGTCGGAGCTCGTCCAGTCGACGTCGCTGCTCCCCCAGCGCGCGACGATCGGCAGCCGAGGATCCACGGTGCGCACCTACGACGACAAGGGTCGCCTCAAGCAGACTCTCACGGGCGAGCGCAGCATCCTCCTCCCGGCCGGAGGCTTCGCCGTCGCCACCCGCTGATCGCCCCGGCGGCTCAGCGACACCTATTCCCCTACCCCCGACCCCGAGTGCCGCCAAATGCCGTTGCGCAGAGCCTGGCTCATGCATTTAGCGGCACTCGGCGGCTCTTCGTTGTGGGGGCCGGACCGGGGCTGTCAGTACTTGATCGACTGGCCGCCGTCGATCGGCAGCACCGTCGCGTTCACGTACGACGCGTCGTCCGACAGCAGGAACGCGACGACGGACGCGATCTCGTCCGCCTCGCCGTAGCGCTTCGTCGGGTTGATCTGAATGAACTCCTCGGCAGCTTTGCGGGGGTCGTCGGCGTTGAGCTGCTTCATCGAGTTCTCGACCATCGGGGTCCAGATGGCGCCGGGCGCGATCGCATTGATGCGGATGCCGAACTGGCCGTACTCGATGGCGGAGTTGCGGGTGAGGCCGACGACACCGTGCTTGGCGGCGGCGTAGCCCGATTGGTTGCCGATGCCGGTGATGCCCCCGACGCTGGCTGTGTTGACGACCATGCCGGATCCTTGTTCGCGCATGATCTTCAGCACCTTCTCGAGACCGAGGAACACGCCGCGGAGGTTGATCGCGACGACCTTGTCGAACTCGTCGGCGCTGAAATTCTCGGTGAGGTTTTGACGACCCTCAATGCCGGCGTTGTTGAAGAAGCCGTCGATGCGGCCGAAGCGCTCGAGTGTCGCTTCAACATAGGCGTCGACGTCGGCCTCCTCCGAGACGTCGGCGAGGGTGGTGAGAATCTCGGCCTCGGGCGTCGCCTCGAGGACGGCGGCCTTCGACTCATCGAGGCCCTTCTGCGAGATATCGACGAGGGCGAGCTTGGCCCCCTCGGCGGCGAGACGGAGGGCGGTGGCACGACCGAGGCCGGATCCGCCTCCGGTGATGAGGACGACGCGGTCGGTGAATCGGGTACTGCTGGGCATGGCTGTGTTTCTCCTGCTTCGACGATGAAGGGCTCGGAGCGGTGTGGTGCGGCGAGTCCGGCTCCCTTGTGGGGAGCCGCCTTTACGCTACACCTGTTGCCTTAATGCGGGATCGAGCCGCGTGGGCCGCAGGCTGCTCCATCGAGTGCCGCCATTTGCCTCCGCGGCCGGCCCCACCCGGGCATTTGACGCCACTCGGCGTCCGGCAACCGGCGCGCTCGGCATCTATTGCGCGAAAAAGGCCCCCGAACACCTCGCTGGCGGCCACTTCTGCGCACTCGGCCGCCGTCACCCGGCGTCCGTGCGAGCGCGACCGCGATAGCCTCCGCTGATGAAGTGGATTCTTTACGACATCGGCGGTGTCCTCGAAATCGTTGACGACGACGACTGGCCCCTCTCGCTGCATGAGCGATGGAGCGCCCGCCACGAACTGACTCTCACTGAATTGCGAGCTCGCCTCCACGCCGCCGAGCTCCCCGACATGGCTCTGAAAAGTGGTGTCGCAGACGAGTACTGGCGCAAGCTCGGAGCCGCCCTGGGTGCCGATAGTGCAACTATTGCGACAATGCATTCCGAGTTCTGGGATGCCTACTGCGGTAAGGCAAACGTCGAGCTGCTCGATCATGCGAGATCGCTGCGGGATCGCGCTGGCCTCGCCATCCTGTCGAACTCCGGCGATGGTGCCCGGGAAGAAGAGGAGCGACGTTTCGGCTTCGCCTCGCTGTTCGACCCGATCTGCTACAGCCACGAGCAAGGAATCGCGAAGCCCGATCCGGGCGCGTATCTCACCGCGCTCCGCCGAATGGGCGCATCGGCCGAGCAGGTGCTCTTCATCGACGACCACGAGGAGCCGGTGCGCGGGGCAGAGGACTGCGGCATCCGCGCCATTCTGCACCGTGATAACGAGACCACCATCGCGGCGATAGAGACCTTTCTCGCGACCTGAGCTAGCCATCGCACTCGGTTTTTTGATACTTCGCGGCGTCTACAGGACAATCCTGGCGAAGGCCGAACGCGAAGGCCCCATCGAGCCCAGCATGTGACCTGACCGACTGAGGTTGCGTCGTGCTTCCCTTACGATCAGATTCATGGGGGAATCTGCCACGGACGTCGTCAACTCGGGCTCGGCTCGGCGAACGCGCAAGAATCGCCACAGCACCGCACGGTTCGTCCGCGACATCCTGATCATCTTGCTGGCGGCGCTTCTGATCTCGTTCCTGATCAAGACCTATTTGGTCCGCTCGTTCTACATCCCATCGCCCTCGATGACGAACACGCTTCAGGTCAACGACCGCATCATCGTCAACGAACTCGTGCCCAAGGCGACTCCCCTCTAGCGCGGGGACGTCATCGTCTTCTCGGACCCGGGCGGATGGCTCGGAGCAAGCGACACGACGCCGAGATCCGATTCCACGAGCCCGGTCATCGGGGCCATCCAGACAGGTCTCACCGCTGTGGGCCTCGGCACGAAGGACAGCGACAATCACCTCGTCAAACGAGTGATCGGCCTGCCCGGAGACAAAGTCGCGTGCTGCAACGACTTCGGCCAGCTCGAGGTCAACGGCGTGCCCCTCAAGGAGCCCTACATCAACGTAACGGCCGGCCAGCGCGCCGACAGGTTCACCTACACGGTGACCGTTCCGAAGGGTGCCCTCTGGGTACTCGGTGATAACC
The DNA here is from genome assembly GCF_003814635.1 of Frondihabitans sp. PhB161. Classification (NCBI taxonomy): domain Bacteria; kingdom Bacillati; phylum Actinomycetota; class Actinomycetes; order Micrococcales; family Microbacteriaceae; genus Frondihabitans; species Frondihabitans sp. PhB161. The sequence continues at coordinate 23,179 of NZ_RKQW01000004.1, read as the reverse complement.
GCTACAACTCCGACGACTCCGCAGCACACTTCACGCAGAAAGACGTGTCGCAACCGTTCGTACCGATCTCCGACGTCGTCGGACGAGCCATCGTCATCACCTGGCCGTCATCACGCTGGGGCACTCTGAGCAACTACCCCACGGTCTTCCAGGGCACCGACCCCACACACTGACACCGGGAGCCGTGCGAGACTCCAGTAGATGCGGGTGCCCGTCGACCACACCCGCAACGACTGGAGTCTCGCCGCCCGCGGCGGCTGGCGACAGCTGAGAGCGCGCCTCAGCGCGCCCCCGCCGCCCGCAACGCGGTAAACGACGGGATCCGGTCGCGCTCGATGTGCGTGTAGGCGATCGACTCGGCGACGCGCTCGTTGCCGGAGCGGATCGCCTCGGCGAGCGCCACATGGTCGTCGAACGCCTCGTCGACGTCGAGCTGCGAGGTCAGGTAGAACAGCCAGAGCACCCGGCCGGTGACGGAGCGCATCACCTGCTTCATCAGGTCGTTGCCCGACAGGTCGACGATCGCCTCGTGGTACCAGGTGCTGGCCTCGGCGACACGGTAGGCGTCGCCCGAGTGCACGACGTTCTGCGAGTAGTGGAGGGCTTCGTCGAGGGGCCCGGAGTCTCCACCGCGCGAGACCTCGCGGGCGGCGAATCGCGCCGCACCGACCTCGAGGTACAGGCGGAGGTCGAAGAGGTCGTTGACCGCCTTCTCGTCCCACACGGTCACGACCGCGCCGCGCCGGGGGAACGTGCGGACGAAGCCCTCCTGCTCGAGCTGCGGCACCGCCTCGCGGAGGGGCACGCGCGACATCTCGAGCTCAGCGGCGATGCGCGCCTCGGCGAGCCGCGAACCCTGGGGGTACTCACCGCGGATGATGCCCTCGCGGATGGCCGAGTACGCCTGTCGCGAGAGCGACGCGGGTCGGTCGACGGTGGTCGCGGATCCTGCGTCAGATGGTTCTGTCACGTCCGCTCCTCGCGGGTGAGGGCCCCGGGGTGCCTGACGCACCCCGGGGCCGGTGGCCGACCTACTTCGCGATTCCGAGCTTCGAGAAGTCGAGCTCGTTGGCACCGATGTTATGAGCCTCAGCGACTCCGGTGAGCCATTTCTGCGACACGACCCAGTCCTTGTTGTAGGAGAGGTTCATGTAGCAGCCGGTCGCTGAGTAGGTCTGAGCGGCCTTGGCGTAGAGCGAGGTGTCGCCGGTCGCGACGGCCTCGTTCAGGTCGGCGTCGGTCGAGGGGCTGTCGCAGAGGAAGTAGTTGATTCCTCCGGTCTTGTCCCAGAAGACGTGGCCCCACATGTACGGGCTGCCGCCGTCGGGGCCGTTGTTGCCGTCGATGAAGGCGTCGGGGCCCTTCGTCGGGTCGGAGGCCCAGCCGAAGACCTGCGAGGTCGGGTACCCCTGCGCGGTCGCCTTGATGCCGTCGTTCTGCAGGTTGGCAGTGACGATGTTGGCCATCGCCTGGGCGTTGGTGTTGTCGGAGGCGTAGCCGACGGTCATGGCCGTGCCGGCCGGGAGGGTCTTGGCGTAGGCGGCGAAGACGGTCGGGTCGTAGCTGATGTTCTGCTTGTCGGAACCGTCGGCGATCATGCCCTTGGCGTAGAGGGTGGTCGCGACCGAGGAGCGCGCGCCGAGCACCTCCTTGACCAGCTGCTTCTGGTTGATCGACTGCATGAACGCGGTGCGGGCCTCCTTGTTCGCGAAGAACTCCTTCGACGGGTTCACCGTGAGCAGAGCCGACTGGAGGGTCGGCAGGAAGTCGCTGTTGAACTTGTCGTTGCCGTCGTACTTGGTGAGGCTCGACGACGGGAGCGCCGCGACGATCGCCGACACGTCGCCGGAGTCGAAGGCGAGCTGGAGTGCCGACGCGTCGCTGTACACCGGCAGATCGACTTTGGTGAACGGCGACTTGGTGCCCCAGTAGCCGTCGTACTGCGTGAGCTCGTACTTGGTGCCCGTCTTGGCGCTGGTCAGCTCGTACGGTCCCGTTCCGAGGTCGTGGGTCTGCAGGTACGTCTGGGCGTTGTCGGATCCTGCGTTCTTCTCAAGGCCCGTGGGCGACTCCATCTTCGGGCCGAACGGCGACGCGAGGTAGTCGAGAAAGGCCGAGTTCGCCTTCTTCAGGGTGACCACGGCGGTGAGGTCGTCGGGGGTGGCGACGCTCTTGATGCCCGCGGTCATGTAGGCGGCACCGCCCTTGACGGTGTTGCGCCGGTCGAACGACGCCTTGACCGCCTCGGAGGTGAACTTCGTGCCGTCGTGGAACGTCACGCCCGAGCGGAGCGTGAACGTGTAGACCGTGTTGGCCTTGTTCACCGTCCACTTGGTCGCCAGGCGCGGCGCGATCTTCACGGTGTCGACGTTGTTCTGGTACTGCACGAGCCCTTCGTACGTGTTGAGCACGATGGCGAGGCCGTTGTTGGCGTAGTAGATGTCGGGGTCCGGTGGCTGGCCGATGTCGCCGAGGAGGCCGACGGTCAGCACCCCGTCGGTCGGGGCCGGGTTGGCCGTGTTCGAGCCGCCGGACGACGAGCAGGCGGCGAGGGCGAGCAGCGGGATCACGGCCAGGGCGGCGATGACTCCTCGCGTCTTCGTGGTGAGGGGTGCGTTCTTCACTTCGACTCCTTGCAGGGTGGACCGGAGAGGGGAGGCTCCGGCGGGAGGGGTGTGATGCAGGGATGGAGCGGGGTGGGGCTTCACGCCGTCACGCGTTGAGGCGCGGGTCGGCGAGGGCTTGGAGAACGTCGACGAGAGCGTTCGCGACGATGTAGATGATGCCGAGCACGAGCGTGACGCCCGCGATGGCCGGAAAGTCAGAGGTGGGGATGCTGGCCGCGAGGTAGTTGCCGATGCCGGGCCAGCTGAAGACCTGCTCGACCACGACGACGCCGGCGAACATGAAGCCGAGCTGGAGGCCCGCCATCGAGAGGCCGGGGCCGAGCGAGTTGCGCACCACGTGCTTGCCGAGCACGACGATCGGACGAAGGCCCTTCGATCGGGCGGTGCGCACGTAGTCGGAGGCGAGCGTCGAATCGAGACTGGACCGAAGGATCCGGCCGATCGAGATAGACGGAGCGATGCTGAGGATCACCGCCGGGAGCACCAGGTGCTGCACCCCCGCGACGAATTCCGTCGCGTCACCGCCGAGGATGCTGTCGATGAGCACGAAACCGGAGGGGCCTGACGAGTCGACCCCGCGACCGGCCGCCGGGAGCACCTGCAGCTGCGCATAGAACAGGATGATGCCGCCGAGTGCCAGGAGGAACGGCGGTGCCGTCGCCAGCACGAGCAGCGGACCGCGGAAGAACGCGCCACCGGGCCAGCGGAGCGACCCGGAGACGGCATACAAGGATCCGAGGAGGAGCGCGAGCACGAAGGCCACGGCCACGAGCTCGACCGTCGCCGGCAGGAAGTCGTGCAGGTCGGCCATCACCGGGCGCCGGGTGCGCAGCGACATCCCGAGGTTCCCCTGGAGGGCGTGCACGATGTAGTGGAAGTACTGCACGGGCAGCGGATCGTTCAGCCCGAGGGCCTGACGCTGGGCGGCGATCGCGGCGGGCGAGGCGTTGTTGCCGAGGTACGCCTTGACGGGGTCGCCGGGCGACACGGCCTGGAGCACGAAGACGACGGCGGTGAGCACGAGCACCAGCACGACGGCGGAGCCGGTGCGGCGAAGCAGGAAGCGGGTCATCGGGGCCTCCTAACGGCGTCCGGCGAGAAGATTGCGGATGGCGTCGCCGCCGAGGTTGGCGACGAGGCTGAGGAGCAGCACGGCGAGGCCCGGGACGACGGGCACCCACCACTGCGTGAGCAGCTGCTGCAGGTTGCGGGCGGTGTCGGCGCCGAGCTCGGGGGCCGGAGCCGCCTGGCCGAGGCCGAGGAACGACAGCCCGGCGAGAAGGATGACGACGTTGCCGATGTCGAGGCTCGCGGTGACGATCGCGGTCGGCACGACGCCCGGCAGAATGTGCCGGAAGACGACCCTCGTGCGGCTGATTCCGGCCAGACGCGCCGCCTCCACGTGGGGCCTCGCGGCCATGGCACGCGCCTCGCCGCGGATGATCCGGGCGTAGTACGGCCACCAGACGATCGCGATGCCGATCAGCGTGTTCTGCAGTCCGAAGCCGAGGGCGGCGACCAGGGCGATCGCGACGAGGGTGCCCGGCAGCGCCAGGAACAGGTCGGTGAGCCGCATGAGGAGGTTGTCGAGCCAGCCGCCCGAGACTCCCGCGGCCACCCCGATGATCCCGCCGATCACGAGTCCCGACGCGACGACCACGAGCGCCGAGAACCAGCTCGTCTGGATGCCGATGAGGGTGCGGCTGAGGATGTCCCGGCCGATGCCGTCGGTGCCGAGCAGATGACCCTCCGAGCCGAGGGGCAGGTTGAGAGCGCCAATCGGCTGGACGGGGTTGTCGGGAGCGAGCACCCGGGCGAACAGCGCGACCAGGGTGACGACGATCAGCAGGCCGACCAGCGCGAGATTGAGTCGACGACCGGCGAACCGCGCGATCGTCACCTGCGGAACCCCGAAGCGGCGGGCGGTCAGGTCGGCGCTCATCGGACAGCCTCGATCTCGGGGACGGACGCGAGCAGCGACCGCGTGTACGGGTGCTCGGGGTGGTGGATGACCTGGTCGGCGGTGCCGTCTTCGACGATGCGCCCCTCCGTCATCACGACGACCCGGTCGCCCATGAGGCGAGCCACCGAGAGGTCGTGCGTGACGAACAGCACCGTCATCGAGAGCTCCTCGCGCATGCCGCGGATCAGGTTGAGCACGCTGGCGGCGAGCGACGCATCGAGCGCGCTGGTCGGCTCGTCGCAGAGCAGCACAGCCGGCGGGATCATGGTGGCGCGGGCAAGGGCCACGCGCTGACGCTGGCCGCCCGAGAGGTCGGCCGGCCGCACCCGAGAGACCGAGGCCGGAAGGCCGATCGACTCCAGCGCGGTCTCGACACGGGCGGCCGTCTCCGTCTTGCCGAGACGGAGCGGGAGCAGGCGCTCGCCAAGGATCTCCCCCACGCTCAGCCACGGCGTGAGCGACGACCCCGCGTCTTGAAACACCATCTGCGCGCCGCCTCGAGCGACGTCGACGCGCCCCGAGGTGACGGGTGCGAGGCCCGCGATCGCTCGGAGCAGGGTCGATTTGCCGGATCCTGATTCACCGACGATCGAGACTGCCTCGCCGGCGCCGATCGTGAGGTCGATGCCGCGCAGGGCGTGCACCTCGCGCTTGCGGCCGCCGCTGCGGACGACGAAGCGCTGGTGGACGCCCTCGACCACCACGGCGGTTGCGGCCGACTCTGTCGACGAGCCGGAGACGAGGATCCGCGGCGCGTCCGATCGGGTCAGGGCGAGCTCGCGCACCGTCGCAGCATCGCGCCAGCAGGCCCGGACGTGCTCGGAGCCGTCCACCGCACCCGACCCGTCGACCGCCAGCAGCGGTGGCTGCTGCGCGCGGCAGGTGTCGTCGGCAAGCGGGCACCGCGACGAGTAGGCGCACCCGCGCATCCGTTCGGCGACAGTCGCCGTCTCGGGGCGGAGTGTCTGCAGCACGGTGTCGCGCGGAGTGTCGAGCGCGAGGCGAGAGTTCAGCAGTCCGACCGTGTACGGGTGGGTCGGCTCCCGGAGCACGACGTCGGCGGGCCCGAGCTCGGCGATGCGACCGGCGTAGAGAACGGCGATGCGATCGGCGATCTGGGCCGCGACGGCGAGGTCGTGGGTGATGAGCACCACGCTGCAGCCGAACTCGTCGCGCAGCTGACGGAGCAGGTCGAGCACCTGCGCCTGGACGGTCACGTCGAGTGCCGTCGTGGGCTCGTCGGCGATGATCAGCGACGGTCGACCCGCCGAGGCGATGGCCGCCATGATCCGCTGACGCAGACCGCCTGACAGCTCGTGCGGGTAGACGGTGAAGCGGAGGGCGGCGTCCTGGATGCCGACGGCGGACATGAGACGAAGCGCCTCGGCCTTGTCGCCGGTGGCCTCGGTGATCTGCCGACCGACGCGCATGGTCGGGTTGAGTGACGTCATCGGATCCTGGAAGATGACGCCCAGCTCGTGCCGGCGGACGGCGCGGATCTGCTGGGAGGAGCCGTCGATCATGTCGGTCCCCGCGATCGTGATGGTTCCGGCCGTCTCGGGGCGTGACGAGGTGGGCAGAAGGCCCATGAGCGCGAGGGCGAGCACGCTCTTGCCGGATCCTGATTCTCCGACGAGACCGACGATCTCACCGCGCTGGATCTCGAGGTCGACGCCACGGAGCACCTCGGAGCGGACCCCGTCGCGGGTGAGGGCGACAGTCAGATTCGCGATCGACGCGGCCGGGGCCTTCTCGTCAGTTGCCGACATGGTCGACCTCCTCGGTCGTCGCGTGCGCTCGAACCGCCTCGTAGATGTCGTGGGGCTGCGTGAACCAGACGTCATCGCGGTGGGCCGCGAGATGCTCGAGCGCCCGGGTGAGCTGGCGCAGCCGGAAGGGCACACCCGAGATGAACGAGTGCACGACGATGCTCATGACGAGCGGCTGATCGCCCGCCGCGTCGAGCAGCTCGTCGAACTCGTCGATGAGCATGTCGGCGAACTCCGACGCCCCGACGCCGCGGCCGATGATCGACGTGGAATCGTTCAGTTCGAGCGCGTAGGGAATGGCGAGCAACGGCTCGGCACGGGTGGTCAGCCAGATCGGCTGGTCGTCGAGGCGCAGATCGAGCAGGTAGCGGTAGCCGCCCTCGCCCAGGAGGTCGACGGTCGACTCGGTGTGAGTGAGCCACGGGCTCGACCAGCCGAGAGGCGCCGTGCCCTCTTCCGCTTCGATCCGCGCTGAGACGCCGCGGAGGTAGTCCGCCTCGTCGGCCTCGGTGAGCCCCTGGAGTGAATCCGAGTTCGAGACGCCGTGCCCCACGATCTCTGCGCCGAGCGACCGGGCGTGGGCGAGCAGCTCGGGGGCGGTGTCGTAGACGGCCGTGTTGAGCAGGATGGTGGCGGGGATGTCGAGGCCGCTGAGCCGATCGAGCAGGCGGAACGCGCCGACCCGGTTGCCGTAGTCGCGCCAGCTCGTGTTGACGAGGTCGGGGGCAGGAACGCCCTCGAGGAGGTTCTCGGTCTGGCCGGCGCCGAAGTGGTAATCCTCGATACCGATGGCGACGTAGACGGCGAGCTTCTTCCCTCCCGGCCAGGTGCCTCCGCGGCGCCCGGTGATCGGCGAGTAGTCGTAACGGTCGTGCGAGTCGAGCGTCGCACCGGTGTCTGCGGTGGTCGTCATGAAGGGGTTCCGATCCATCTGGTCATTCCGACGTCGGTGCGGGCCGCTTCGGCGATCATCGCGTCGTAGTGGGGTCTGAGGGCGTCGGCCTCGCGATTTGCCCGCTCGATGACGGGGAGCTTGTGGGCGAAGACCTCGCGGGCCTCGGCGAGGAGGGCGGTCTCGTCGACCGAGGTGACGCGGGAGCCGTCGAAGACCACCCGGCCGGCGACCATGGTGAGTCGCACGTCGGCTCCGTATTCGCAGTAGACCAGCTGGCCCCGGAGGTCGTTGAGCGGAGTGAACGCCGATCCGTGGAGGTCGAGCATCGTGATGTCGGCCTCGAACCCCTCGCGGATCTCGCCGAGCCGATCGCTCTGCAGGAGGGCGGCCGCTCCCCCGCGCCAGAGGCTGTCGAGCACCTCCCGCGCGGTCGGCCACTCGTCGCTCGGTCGTCCGCCGACGTTGTGGATGAGACCCGCCGTCTTGACGACGCCCCAGAGGTTCGCGGAGTCGTCGCAGATGGCCTCGTCGATGCCGAGTGCGACCGGGATGCCGAGGTCGAGCATGCGCCGGTAGGGCGCGACGCCACTGCCGAGGCGAAGGTTGCTCACCGGGTTGTGGGCGATCACGGCACCGGCGTCGGCGATGAGCTCGAGGTCGCGGTCGTCGGTCCAGACCGCGTGGATCACATTCATCCGGTCGCTCAGCAGACCCAGGTCGGCCGTGTACTCGACGAGCGAGTGGCCGGCGAACCGCTGCTGCTCGGTCGCGAGCGTGCGCTGCACCTTCGTCTCGAGCATGTGGGCGAACAGCGGAACCGAGTGCCGCCGGCTGAGGTCGTCGATCGCCTCGAAGTAGGGCACGTCGACCCGCTGAGGCGCCGAGATCGACACCGCGGCGGTCAGGCGACCGTCTTCCCGTCCGTGCCAGGTGCCGAAGAGGTGGTCGTAGTTCTCGAGGAGTCCGGCCGCCCCGAGAGGCGCCTCGGCATCGAGCGCCGCCTGCACCGCCTCGTCGTCGTACCCGCCGATGAAGGGCAGCTTGTCGCGCTCGGTGAGTGTCGGCTGGTCGAGAGCGACACTCGCCCGGATGCCGCTGTCGGCGTAGGCCTGCATCACGGCGTCGATGATGTCGGGCGTCGGGTGCGGCATCAGAAAGGCGTCGTCCTGCACCGTCGTCGTGCCCGTGCGGAGCATCTCGATCGCGGCGAGCATGGTGCGCAGGTAGGCCTCACGAGGGGAGGGACGAAGACGAGGATCCGCCGGCGACTCATACAGCATGAAGCTCTCGAGCGGCAGACTCGGCAGCAGCCCCTTGAGGTGATTCGCCGGCGAGTGATAGTGGGCGTTGATGAGCCCCGGCACCAGCACGTGGTGTGCGCCGCCGTCGATGCGGGCGTCGCCCTCTCGGGCCTCGGCTGCGGTGAACTGCGCCGCGGCTTCGGCGCCGATGCGGCGAATACTCGTGCCCTCGACGAGCACGTCGGTCGGGCCGAACATCCCGGCCTCGCTGTCGGCGTCGTAGACGTAGACGTCGGTGAAGAGCGTGCGACTCATGCGGCACCTCCGGAGGTGGGGCGGGACCAGGTGCTGATCCGGGACGTCCCGAGTCCCTGGGCGAGAAGGCCCTCCGCGAGCGAGACCGCTGCGGCCACCCCGTCGATCACGGGGACGCCGAGCGCCTGCCCGAGCGGTTCGACGAGGTCGGCCAACCCGGCGCAGCCGAGCACGATCGCCTCGGCGTGGTCCTCGCCAAGCGCCCGGCGCCCCTCGGCGACGAACAGGTCGAGCAGGTGCAGGGAGGAGTCTTCGACGGCCGCGACCGGTTCGTCGATGGCACGGACGACTGCGCGGTGACCGAGCCCGAGGGCGCGGACGACCCGGTCGGACTGCTCGCGGGTGCGCTCCGGCATCGTGATGATCGTGAAGCGGTGGGCGAGCTGCGTCGCGGTCACGAGGGCCGCCTCGGTCATGCCGACGACGGGGCCGCGGGCAGCCTCGCGCGCACCCGGCAGGCCGGTGTCGCCGAAACAGGCGATGACGTAGGCGTGGGGGCGCTCCGCGTCCGGCAGCAGTTCGAGTCGTTCGACCTCCGTCAGCACGCTGACGGCTCCGTGCACCTCGTCGACGTGGCTCTCGATGCTCGGCACTCCACTCGTCGGCGTGATGGCGAGCAGGGTCGTGTCGGGCCGAGCGGACGGCGCGGCCGCGGCGACGACGCGGTCGGTCATGGCCGAGGTCGTGTTGGGGTTCACGATCGCGATACGCAACGGGCCGGTCACGGGCGCACCTCCGCGGAGAGACGCAGAAGACCCGCGATACCGAAGTCGGAGATCGCGACTCGGGCCGCCTCGGATCCTCGGTTCGCCGCCTCGACGGCGTCGCCCGAAAGCAGGTGCGCCGCCGCGAAGGCGCCGCAGAAGGCATCCCCGGCGCCGGTCGAGTCGACCGCATCGACCAGGGTGCTGGGCACGAGGGTCACGACGTCGTTCTGCAGCACAAGCGACCCCTTGTCGGCGCGCTTGATGACGACGACCGACGGCCCGAGCCCGGCTAAGAAGCGGGCGGCTCGCTCAAGATCGGTGGTCTCGGCGAGGGCCACCGCCTCGATCTCGCTCGGCAGAAAGACGTCGCAGACGGCCACAATGGCGAGGAGAGCCTCGCGGTTGCCCTGGAGGTAGTCCTCCTGCAGGTCGAGGTAGAGGGCGGCCTCCGAGTTCTGGCGGAGCCACGGCGTGAGCGCCAGCTGCGACTCGAGACTCATCGCCGAGAGGACGATACCGTCGGCGTCGAGCACACTGCCCGGCACGTCGGCCGGATAGACCGACAGGGCGTCGAAGTGGGCGTCGTCGTCGTGCATGGCCCAGGTGCGCGAGCCGTCGTCGTGGTACGTCACGGTGTTGCGGACGGTGGGCAGGTCGCGCTCGGGCAGATCGTCGATGGCGATGCCGGCCGCAGACAGCTGGTCGAGCACGGTGGCGGGCAGATCGTTGCCCACGGGCGCAAGCATGGTGACGTCGCGCAGGATTCTTCTCGCCGCCAGAGCCGCGTAGGCTGCGTCGCCGCCCATGGCCGGCTCGGACGGGACGCCGCCGTGCACCGCCTCGTCGATCGTGAGGTTGCCGATGCAGACGAGCGACTTCCACGTCGACTCAGGCTTCTCAGTCGACCCAGCCTTCTCGATCGGGTCAGGCATCGCGCTGCGCCTCGGCGGCATGCACCTCTGCGGCATGGAACTTCGCCATCCCGAGGTGGTAGCCGATCATCTGGGCCGGGATCACGGTGACCAGGGGGCTGAGCGCCTCTGAGACCACGGGCAGGCGCAGGATCCCATCGGCGAAGTCGTCGAATGCCCCCTCGCCCTCGGACGTGACGACGTACAGCGTGCCGCCGTAGCGATGCGCGTCACGCCCCGTGTCAACACTTCGCGGCACCGACGGCCCCGTGGGCGCGAACAGGAACATGGGCTCGCCGGGCTTCTGGCTGTTGTAGTGGTGGAACTCCTCGACCTGGATCTCGACGGCGTGGTCGGGGCTCGTCTCTTTGACCTTGGCGGCGCCGATGATGGCGGCGGCCCAGCTCGGCCCGCCGGCCGAGAAGAGGTACATGGTGCGCTCGGCTTCGATGCGGGCGATCTCGGCGATCGGCTCGTCGAGGTCGGCCAGCACTCCGGCGATCACCTCGGGCAGGGTCTCGAGCTCGGCGCGCAGTCGCGGTGCCGCCTCGACGCCCCGGTACAGGCCGACCTCGGTCGCGAGCAGCAGCAGCAACGACAGAGCGGTCGTCGACGACTGCGTGGGCCAGCCGACGCGGGTCGCCTGCAGCAGCAGCGTGTTCTCGCTCTCGACGTCGAGGGTCGAGCCCACCGTGTTGGTGAGGGCCAGCGTCAGCGCGCCGGCGTGCTGGGCGACCAGGAGGGCTTCGACGGTGCGGGTCGTCTCCCCCGAGCTCGATAGGGCGATGACGAGCGAGTCGGACGTGACGAGGTGCTGCTGGTAATAGGCGAATTCGAGGGCCTGGACCGGCTCGCACGGCACGCCGAGCATCAGCTCGAGGGTGCGGCGTGCGGCAATCATGACGGCGAGCGAGTCACCGGCACCAACGAGGAACACCCGATCGATCGTCTTCTCGGCGATGCGCCCCGCGACCCTCGGCAGCATGTCGGCGTTCCGCTCCCAGGTGGCGCGGATGGCTTGCGGCTGACCGAGCATCTCCCCGCGAGTCGCGTCGACGCGACGACGGCGCTCGGGGTCCAGCGGGTCGTCGGTCGGCAGGGCCAGGATCCCGGCGCGCTCCTTCGCGGAGACGCGCTCGACGACGGCTTTCTGGCGGTCGTCGAGCGGGCTTTCCGGGGCGAGGAGCGGGCTGTCGAGAGCGGTGGAGTTCATGAGGCGCTTTCTGGTGTCAGGAGTTCAGGCGAGGTGGCCGCGGGCGGCGTCGCCGAGAGAAGTAGCGGTGGTCGGGTCGATTCGGGCGTCGTAGCCGTCGCCGTCTTTCAGAACGCTGCCGAGGATCGCGCCGTCCGAGCCGCCCACGGCGGTCGCCAGATTCGAGCCGTTCACGCGCCCGCCGATGTAGACGGGCACGTCGGCGGCAACGGCACCGCTTGTACGCAGAGCGGCGATGTCGGCCACCGCATCGGCGACGCCGGAGTCCCGAGTGACGATGACCGCATCCGCACCGCCGAAGTCGAGGGCCTGAGCGGCCGCCCAGGCGAGATCTCCGCTGAGGGCCAGGCTCGTGGCCTCGTGCAGATCCGCCCAGATCTCGACGTCGCTGCCGAGCAGGCGCTTCGTGTGGGCGACCTCGATCGAGCAGCCCTCCATCCACCCGGTCGGTCCGATCGAGACGCCGGTGAGCACCTTGACCCGCACGAACGAAGCGCCGACGGCGTGCGCGATGGCGACGCCCGACGGTCCGTCGTTGTGGCCGACGACCACGCCGAGTCCGATCGTGGTGGCTGCGCGCACGGCGGCTCCGACGACGGCCAGCGCTGCCACCGTCGCGGCGCCCACGAGAGTCGGCTGGGGTTCGTCACTCGCGTCCTGGATCATGACGTCGGTGAACCCGGCCGCCTCGAGGATCCGCGCGTCGTCGGCAGCGGCAGAAGCGATCTCGGCGACCGGGCGTCCCTCGTAGTTGGCCGCGCCCGGCAGGGGCGGGAGGTGCAGCACGCCCACCAGTCGGAACCCGCTCATCGGCTTGTCTCCAGCGATACGGTGTCGTTTCGGCTCATGTCAAAACGGTATACCGTTTGGTGTTTCGGCCACGTTTCCGCGTGTGAAAAGCATGTTAACGGGCCACACGGTAGACCGTCATCGACCTCGACGGGGAATGTCTTGCAGGCCGCTAGCGTTGACGCACCATGAACGCGCACCCTCTCGACGACCCGATCGGCCTCGCTCTCCGCACGCGCCACGCCCACCACGCTCTCGCCGAAGGCGCCGCCCTGCGCTATCCGAGCGACGTGGCACCGTTCGGCTCCATTCCTTTCGACGCGACCGACGACGACTGGGCCTCCCTCGCGACGATCGCGGGCGCGGACACGATCGCCATGTTCGTGCCGTCCGAGTTCGACGTGGCGCACGGCTGGCAGACGCACCTCGACCTCGGTCTCACCCAGCTGACCGACGACGACGTCGACACCTCCGGAGAACGGCTCTCCGACATCGTCGACCTCGACGAGACAGACGTTCCCGAGATGCTCCGGCTGACGGCACTGACCCGTCCGGGGCCGTTCCTCCCGCGCACCGTGGAGTTCGGCGGGTACGTCGGCGTCGTCGAGAACGGGCGGCTCATGGCGATGGCGGGGCGTCGCCTGAGCGTGCCCGGGTGGGTCGAGATCAGCGCGGTGTGCGCGGATCCTGAAGTCCGTGGCCGCGGCTACGCCAGGCGTCTCATCACCGAGGTCGCGCGGGGCATCCGGCGCGACGGCGATCGCGCGTTCCTGCACGTCGCCCACGGCAACCCGGCGCGGGGTCTCTACGAGGCGATGGGTTTCGTCGTGCGTCGCGACTCGAAGGTGGTCGACGTGTCGCCCTCGCGCGCCTGAGTCGCCGCCGCCGGGACTGCCTTGCCGGAGGCACGTCCGCGGAGCGGACCCGTCCGTCCTTGCCGAAGGCACGTCCGCGGAGCGGACCAAACCAGCACAACGAAAATCCCGGGGAAGCGGCTTGCCGCGAACACCCGGGATTGATTTTCGTGCACCCCCTCGGACTTGAACCGAGAACCCACTGATTAAGAGTCAGTTGCTCTGCCGATTGAGCTAGAGGTGCAGTGGCTGTGGAAACCAGAGTTTCCCAACCGAGGAACAACATTAGCATGAGATTCGCCAGGCCCCGAACACATGCCTGCCGCATCCGATCCCCCAAGGAGAACCATGTCTGAACGCCTCGAGAAGGGTGCCGCGGCACCCGACTTCACCCTCCCCGACGAGTCGGGCGCACCCGTTTCGCTCAACGATTTCCGGGGCCAGAAAGTGATCGTCTACTTCTACCCAGCCGCGTCGACGCCGGGGTGCACGACGGAGGCCTGCGACTTCCGCGACAACATCAACTCCCTGAAGTCGGCCGGCTACCAGGTGCTCGGCGTCTCGAAAGACGAGGCTCCCGCGTTGCAGAAATTCCGAGACGAGCAGGGCCTCAACTTCCCGCTCCTCTCCGACACCGACCTCGAAGTGCACAAGGCTTATGCCGCCTATGGCGAGAAGTCGCTCTACGGCAAGACCGTCACGGGCGTGATCCGCTCCACCATCGTGGTCGGCGAAGACGGGTCGGTCGACCTCCCGCTCTACAACGTCAAGGCCACCGGCCACGTGAAGAGCCTGCGCAAGAAGCTCGGGCTCGACGCCGGCTAATCCGGGGCTCCTCCGAATTCGAAGGAGATTCTCGCGCCGGCCGGGCCGGATCCTTGATTTGTCGTCACGGGGGCGCGGTTTCTCCTTCGAATTTGCAAGCGCCCTCAAACGACGAGCCCAAGCACAAGGATCCGGCTACCGCGCCGTTGTAGCCCTGACGACCGGGGGCGACACCAGCAAGATCACCACGGCCAGGGCCGGCAGCACGAGCGCCCACCCGGCGGCCGGCGTCGCCGTGAACCCCTGGAAGCAGCCGACCCCGACGGCGAACATGATCACCTGCCAGACGATGGCCGCCCCGCGCATCCACGCTCGCCCCCGAGACGCCGCGACAACGATGAACCCGAGCCAGACCGTCGCGATGACTCCGAGCACAAGAATCGCGATGCCGCCCGCGAGCGTGTCGGCCTCCGCCCGGAACAGCGCCACCAGCATCGCGATGGACACGATGGCCATGGCAGCGAATTCGAGCGCGAGAAGCACGACGAGGAGGAGCAGAAGGGGGTGTCTACGGGCCGACACCTGTTGTGTGGGCATTTCGACTCCGTGTGGTTCAGCTGATTCGGTCACGCTCAAAGCCTCCGCTTAACCCCTTGATTTGGTCACACCAGTATGCGACCATATTTGAGGTTGAAGTGACGCTTACATTGCCGTGCGCGCCTCCCGAATTCTTTTTCTTTCCCCCCACGGAACGCCCGGTGTTTTGCTGTGCCCTCAGCAGGCAAACTTCGGCGTTCAGAGTCAAAAGGAGTACCACTAGATGGATTGGCGCGACAAGGCCGCCTGCCTCACGGCAGACCCGGAGCTCTTCTTCCCCGTCGGCAACACCGGCCCCGCCGTCGACCAGATCGACAAGGCCAAAGCGGTGTGCGGCCGTTGCTCCGTGACCGAGACGTGCCTGCAGTACGCCCTCGAGACGTCGCAAGACTCCGGCGTCTGGGGTGGCCTCAGCGAAGACGAGCGTCGCGCCCTCAAGCGTCGCGCAGCTCGCGCCCGCCGCGCTTCCTGACCGCCGGCCTCACACCACAACTTCACACGCTGACCCGCCGTTCTCGCGGGGTCGGCATCGCCCGGGGGGCGCGTTCCTGCACAGGAGCGCGCCCTTTGGTGTGTCGTCGGCGCCCGCCAGGCGCCGCTGCCGCTGACCCGCGGCTGCGAGTGCCGCCAATTGCCCTCAGGGCCGGCCCGCGCACTGCATCTGACGGCAATCGGCACCTCCGCCTGCCGAGATGGAGGCCCGAGTGCGCAGAATCGGCCCCTCGCCGCCGGCCCAGGGGAAGATTGCGCACACTCGACCGGCCGTGCCGCAGAACTCTAGGATCCGCGGGCCCGCCGCACCCACCCACGTGGCAGGCGCACACGACCGCGCCTCTAGCGCTCCATGTTCTCGATAAACCGCAACGGCACCTCGATCGTCACCTCGGTGCCCGACCCGACCAGCGTGTGCCAGTCGATCGTGCCGCCGAGCTCGCCCTGGATCAGCGTGCGCACGATCTGCGTACCGAGGCCCGAGCCGACCTTGCCCTCGGGCAGGCCGACACCGTTGTCGCGCACCTTGACGCGCAGCTGCTCTTCGGTGCGCTCGGCGTTGATCTCGACGTCGCCGTCGCGCCCGTCGAGCCCGTGCTCGACAGCGTTCGTGACGAGCTCGGTCAGCGCCAGGGCGAGCGGCGTCGCATACTCGGTCGGGAGCTCCCCGAAGCTGCCGGTGAACTGCGGACGCACGGTCGTGTTGTGACTCGAGGCGACCTCGGCGCTGAGCATGAGCACCCGGTCGAAGACGGTGTCGAAGTCGACGTTCTGGCTGAGGCCCTCTGACAGGGTGTCGTGCACCACGGCGATGGAGGCCACGCGCCGCATGGCCTGGTTCAGTGCATCGCGGGCGACGTCGGTGTGAGTGCGTCGGGCCTGGATCCTGAGCAGCGAAGCCACGGTCTGCAGGTTGTTCTTGACCCTGTGGTGGATCTCGCGAATGGTCGCGTCTTTCGTGATCAGCTCGCGCTCCTGGTGGCGGAGCTCGGTCACGTCGCGGCAGAGCACGATGGCCCCGACGCGCTCACCGCGGTCGCGGAGCGGGATGGCGCGGAGCGACACGGTCACACCGCGCGCCTCGATGTCGGTGCGCCAGGGTGCACGCCCGGTGACGACGAGCGGCAGCGACTCGTCGATGACGATCTTGCCGGCAAGCAGGCCGGTGGTGACCTCGGCCAGGGACTCCCCCTCGAGCTCGCCGACGAAGCCCATCCGGTTGAAGGCCGAGAGGCCGTTCGGGCTGGCGAAGACGACTGTTCCGTCGACGTCGAGGCGAAGCAGGCCGTCGGAGGCGCGCGGTGCACCACGGCGGGGACCGGTCGGGGCCCCCAGGTCGGGAAAATCGCCGCCCTCGATCATGGCGAACAAGTCGTTGGCGCACTGGTTGAACGTGAGCTCTTGGCGGCTGGGCGTGCGCGCCTCGCTCAGGTTGGTGTGGCGGGTGATGACCGCGACGGGTCTCTCGCTGATGTCGGGCCGCCCGGCGCCGAGACGACGGAGCACGGGAACGGCGCGCACCCGCGTCGGGGTCTCTTCGTACCAGTCGGGGGCGGCGGAATCGACGATGTGCGCGGTGTCGAAGGCCTGCTGCACCTGCGTACGCCACTCGGGGCGCACCTCGTGGCCGACGAAGTCGCGGTAGAAGAGCGTCGCCGAACTCGACGGCCGGGCGTGGGCGACGGCGACGAACGAATCGGAATCGGTCGGCACCCACAGCACCATGTCGGCAAACGCCAGGTCGGCGAGCAGCTGCCAGTCGCCCACGAGCAGATGGAGCCACTCGATATCGGCCTCACTGGAGCGGCCCTGGGCGAGAACGAGATCACTGAGCGTCGACACCCTTTTAGCCTATCCGCCCCGTCCGACAAGACCCGAACCGAGGATCCGACGCGTGCGCACCCGACACGGCTCACGTTCGCACTCGTCCTGACGGATAATCGAGGCATGGAGCCAGCACAGGAGCCCCCGATGCGTCGGTTCTACACCTCCGAGCGAGTTGCCGAAATGCTGAGCCTGCCCCTCGACGACGTCCTCGCGCTCGTCGAATCGGGAGAGCTGCGAGCCGTGAAGCTCGGCGTCGTGCCCTCGTGGCGGATCGAGGAGTCCGAGTTGAATGCCTACCTCGACGACCGCTACGAAGACGCGCGTCGGACGGCACTCTTCAACGGCTTCGACTTCGGCAGCATTGCCGACGTCGACCCGGATCCTCGCCGCTGACAGACGAGTTTGTCCACAGGTTGCTCCCGCTCGCGTGTCGCTCCCTCGAAATGTCATATGTTGATGCTACGCCCGCTGTGCGGGACGCTCATTCCGTTCACGAGCGAGAGCAGCCGACATGCCCCCCTCTTCAGCCGCGCGCCGTCGCGACGATCCGATCACCAACGACGGTGGTCAGCACTCCCCCGCACCCGCCGGGTCACCGCCGCGCCGGTCCGGGCGACGGCTTACGCCAGCAGTCGCGGATGCGTTCTTCGAACCGCAGCCGACGCTGCGGAGTGCGCTTCCGGATCCTGAACCTCTTGCTCGAAACCTCGCCCGGAGCGTCGTTGAGATCCTCGCGGGTGCTCGCGAGATCGAGCAGATCACTCGCTGGGTGACGGCCGACGTTTTCACGCACCTGTTGAAGCGGGTGAACCTCGCCGCTCGCGCTCGAAGCGCTCGGGGCGAAGCGGCTCGGCGCCCGGCCGTGAGCGTCGGCAGCGTACGGATCGACGAGCCCTGCGACGGCGTAGTCGAGGCGGTCGTCGTGGTGCACGGGCGGGCGCGGAGCCGAGCGGTGGCGCTGCGGCTCGAGGGGTTCGACCATCGGTGGCGTGCCACGGCGATCCACGTGCTGTAGCTGTCGTGGGTGCCCCGGCTTCTTCGCTCGGGCCGCTTCGCTCGGGCCGCTTCGCTAAGCGTTTCACGCAACGCTCACCGATTAATCGGTTAACCGTGCGTGAAACGGTGTGCGACGCCTCGCCCGCCACCGCCACCGACGCCGAGCCCGACGCCGATTAGTCGCGTTTCGCAGGTCTAGTCGCGGTAGAGCGCGACTAAACCCGCGAAACGCGACTAGACCCGGCCCGAAGCGGCCCCACCACGCACAAGCCCCGACCCGCGCAGTGCGCAGGCCGGGGCCGATGTGGTGCGGGACGGAGCCGCTACTTCTTCTTCTGCGAGCGACGCTCGGCGCGGTTGATCGGAGCGGCGTCGTCGGAGCCACCCGAGGTCGACTGCCCGAAGGCGCCTCGGCCTGCGGGGAGCCCGTCGCCACCCGAGGCCTCGGTCGAACCCGACGTGGCGCGGGCGGCCGCGATCTCGGGATCGGCGAGCTCTTCGGTGATCTGCTGCTGACGCTGCGCGCGGGCGGTCTCGGCCTTTTCGATCCGGCCCCGTTCGTCGCGAACCTCGACCTCGCCCTCGGT
This sequence comes from Frondihabitans sp. PhB161, assembly GCF_003814635.1. NCBI lineage: Bacteria > Bacillati > Actinomycetota > Actinomycetes > Micrococcales > Microbacteriaceae > Frondihabitans > Frondihabitans sp. PhB161. Next base: position 4,631 of record NZ_RKQW01000004.1, on the reverse strand, counting down.
GTTGGGAGCCGAGAAGTTGAGCACGGCGTCTTTGTTGTCGCCCTCGCCGAGACCCTTGGCCGCGATGATCGGACCGTGGTCGTGACCCTCGTGCCCGACCTGGCTCTGCACCTCGACTTCGAGGTTGAACAGGAAGCCGATCGACTCTTCTCGGATCGCGCCCATCATGTTCTGGAACAGTGCAAAGCCCTCGCGCTGGTACTCGACCAGCGGGTCGCGCTGAGCCATGGCTCGGAGGCCGATGCCGTCTTTCAGGTAGTCCATCTCGTAGAGGTGGTCGCGCCAGCGGCGGTCGATCACCGAGAGCACGACCTTGCGCTCGAGTTCACGCATGGCAGAGTCGCCCAGCGACTCCTCGCGGGCCTCGTAGGCGACACGGGCGTCGGAGAGGATCTCTTGGGCGAGGAACTCGCGGGTGGCCTTCGCCTTGGAGCCGGCCTCGGTGATGACCTCGTCGATGGTGATCGAGATCGGGTAGAGGGTGCCGAGCTCCGTCCACATGGCGTCGAGATCCCAGTCGTCGGGGTTGCCGTCTCCGGTGTGGGAGTCGATGACCTCGTTGACGACGCTCGCGAGGAACGACTCGGCTCGCTCGCGCAGGTCGTCACCCTCGAGGATGTGACGGCGATCGCCGTAGATGGCCTCGCGCTGTCGGTTGAGGACGTCGTCGTACTTGAGGACGTTCTTGCGGATCTCGGCGTTGCGCCCCTCGACCTGTGACTGCGCTGAGCGAATGGCGCGGCCGACGATCTTGTTCTCGATCGCGAGGTCGTCGGGCACGTTGCCCCGGCCCATCAGGCTCTCGGCGGCACCCGAGTTGAACAGGCGCATGAGGTCGTCGGTGAGCGAGAGGTAGAAGCGGCTCTCACCCGGGTCGCCCTGGCGACCTGAACGACCGCGCAGCTGGTTGTCGATACGGCGCGACTCGTGACGCTCGGTGCCGAGCACGTAGAGGCCACCGGCTTCGATGACCTTCTCGGCCTCCTCCTGCACGAACGCCTTCTGGTTCGTGAAGACGTCGTCCCAGGCGGCCTCGTACTCGTCGGGGGTGTCGACGGGGCTCAGCCCACGAGAGTTCATCTCGGCGACGGCCAGGAACTCGGCGTTGCCTCCGAGCATGATGTCGGTGCCTCGCCCGGCCATGTTGGTGGCTACGGTGACAGCGCCGAGGCGACCGGCCTGCGCGACGATGGCGGCTTCGCGAGCGTGGTTCTTCGCGTTCAGGACCTCGTGCTTGATGCCCTTCTTGGCGAGGAGCTTCGAGAGGTACTCGCTCTTCTCGACGCTAGTGGTGCCGACGAGCACGGGCTGACCGGCCTCGTGACGCTCGGCGATGTCTTCGGCGACCTGCTCGAACTTCGCGGTCTCGTTTTTGTAGACGAGGTCGGTCTGGTCGACCCGCTGCATCGGGCGGTTGGTCGGGATCGCCACCACGCCGAGCTTGTAGGTCGACATGAACTCGGCGGCCTCGGTCTCGGCCGTACCGGTCATGCCGGAGAGCTTCTTGTAGAGGCGGAAGTAGTTCTGCAGCGTGACGGTAGCGAGCGTCTGGTTTTCGGCCTTGACCTCGACGGCTTCCTTGGCCTCGATCGCCTGGTGGATGCCCTCGTTGTAGCGGCGGCCCGACAGGATGCGACCGGTGTGCTCGTCGACGATGAGCACCTCGCCGTTGATCACGACGTAGTCTTTGTCGCGCTTGAAGAGCGCGTCGGCCTTGATGGCGTTGTTCAGGAACGAGATCAGAGGCGTGTTCGCCGACTCGTAGAGGTTGTCGATGCCGAGGTAGTCTTCGACCTTTTCGATGCCTGGCTCGAGCACACCGACGGTGCGCTTCTTCTCGTCGACCTCGTAGTCGATGCCGGGCTGAAGGCGGCGGGCCAGGGTCGCGAACTCGGCGAACCACCGGTTTGCCTCGCCGGACGACGGGCCCGAGATGATGAGCGGGGTGCGGGCCTCGTCGATGAGGATCGAGTCGACCTCGTCGACCACGGCGAAGAAGTGACCGCGCTGCACCATGTCGCTGGCCTGCCACGCCATGTTGTCGCGCAGGTAGTCGAAGCCGAACTCGTTGTTCGTGCCGTAGGTGATGTCAGCGGCGTACATCTCGCGCCGCTCGGCCGGAGTCTGACCCGCGAGGATGCAGCCGGTCGTCATGCCCAGGGCGCGGAACACGCGGCCCATCAGCTCGGACTGGTAGCTCGCCAGGAAGTCGTTGACCGTGATGACGTGGACGCCGCGGGAGGCGATGGCGTTCAGGTACGCGGCGGTCGTCGCGACCAGCGTCTTGCCCTCACCGGTCTTCATCTCGGCGATGTTGCCGAGGTGGAGCGCGGCACCACCCATCAGCTGCACGTCGAAGTGACGCATGCCGAGGGTGCGGCTGGCGGCCTCGCGCACGGCGGCGAACGCCTCGGGCAGGAGGTCGTCGAGCGACTCGCCGCCGGCGTAGCGCTCGCGCAGCTCAGCCGTCTCGTTGTGAAGCTCGTCGTCGGTGAGCGTCTTGAAGTCGTCTTCAAGGTCGTTGACCGCTTTGGCATAGGCCTTGAGGCGGCGAAGGGTGCGACCCTCGCCGACGCGAAGGACTTTCTCGAGAACGTTGGCCACGGAAACTCCTGGTAAATGGTGGGCTGTGACGCCGGTGATGCGTTACCAGCCCGTGATTTTAGCAAGCCTACTGGCCGAACCCCTGGGAAGGAGCGCGAGCGCTCCGACCCAGGGGTCCGTGGTCAGCTCCTGATTCAGCCGACGAGGCCGCCCCGGATGGCCATCTCGGTCTCCTGATGCGTCGGCGCCTGGTCGTCGAGGGCGATGACACCGTAATCCCAGCCCTTGCGGCGATAGACGACACTCGGTCGGCCGTCGTGGGCGGAGTCGGTGAACAGGTAGAAGTCGTGCCCGACGAGCTCCATGTAGTAGAGCGCGTCGTCGACGGTCATGGGCGTCGACGCGAACGTCTTCTCGCGGATCACGACCGGGCAGTACTCCTCTTCGACCGCAGTCTCGTCGGGTGCGACCGTGGCCACTGCCCCGGTGCGGACCTGCTCGAGCGTCTCGGCTGACGCCGGCACGATTCCGGCCCGACTGAAATCAACGGCTGCTGCCTCGTGCAGCGACGTTGGCCGGTGCTGGCCTCGGTGCACCTTGGTTCGGTCTTTGGCTCGTCGCACTCGTTCGAGCAACCGGCCTATGGCCAGGTCGAAGGCGACGTATTTGTCGGAGCCACTCGATTCGGCTCGGACCAGAGGGCCGGGGCCGATGAGTGTCAACTCGACTCGGTCGTCGCCCGCGCTCCCGGAGGATTTCTCGTTGTGCCTCGTCAGCTTGATCTCGAGCGCCAGTGCTCGAGGGGCGAGGCTGCCGACCTTCTCGGCTTTCTCGGTGGAGTACTCGCGGAATCGATCGGTGATGCCCACGTTTCGACCCGTTACGGAAATGTCCATGACGTTCCTCCAGCCACTTCAGCGTGCCGCCGTTCGTGTAGGCGGTAGTGCTTTCACGCCTCGTGTGCTTCACCGTATCGACCCCGACGCGTGCGTGTCACGCGCTGTTCATCTTTTCGTCACGGTCTCTCGCGCTTCTCACAGCCTCGCCGATCGCAGTGGCGTCGAGGCGAGGCAGCACGCCCCGAGCACGATCGCGCCCGCGGCCCTGGCCGCTCGCACGGCCTCTTGGAGGGTCGCTCCCGTCGTCGTGACGTCGTCGACGATGACGACCCGCGCACCGGCCCATCGCCCCGAGCATCCGAGCGAGCCCAGGCGCCCCGACAGGCGCTCGGCCCGCCCGCGAGACTTCTGCTGCGCCGACGACCGCAGGATCCGAAACCCCGGCTTCGACACCCGCACCCCCGCTGCTCGCACCAGCAGGTCGACAGGGTCGTAGCCCCGTCGCCTGCGGCCGGCCCGCGAGGGTGGCACTGCCAGCACTGCGACGGCAGCGGCATCGGCCGGCTCTCCCTCCGACGCCGCCGCTACCGCTTCGACCGGCGGCCCCTCCGCCGCGAGCCGCAGAGCGGCCGCCAGCGGCGGTCCGAGGGGCTTGGCGAGTCGCCACCGACCCGACTGCTTGAAGGCCAGGATCACGTCGCGGACGGTGCCCTCGTAGTCGAGGCCGGAGACGAGCGGCGTTCCGTCGGGAAGAGCGGCGACGAGGGGCCGAGGCTCGAGCCGACGGCGACAGTCGGCGCAGAGCTCGATGTCAGGGGCGCCGCACCCGGCGCAGTCGGCGGGCGCGACGAGGGCGAGAGCGGCGCGGAGGGCGGAACGGACGTGCGGCACGGGGCGAGCGGCGGCGGGTGCGAGAGAAGGCATGGGTCGATCGTGGCGGCGCACGGATCCTTGATTTCGTTCGAAAACCGATCTGGGGAGAAGTCGTCACCGCTGCAACCTGTGGACAAGGGGTCGGGGTCGAGTCGGCGGGTGTTACTGAGAGTCGGGGGGGGGGGGGGCCCCCCCCCCCCCCCCCCCCACCCACCCCCCCCCCCCCCCCCCACCCCCCCCCCCCCCCCCCCCCCCCCCCCCCACACACCCCCCCCCCCCCCCCCCCCGCGCCCCCCCCCCCCCAACCAAAACAACACAACCCCGCCCACCGCCCCGCCCAACCCCCCCCCCCCCGAGACGGAGACAAAGAAAAGC
>NZ_RKQW01000003.1:0-591352 GCF_003814635.1 Frondihabitans sp. PhB161 | reverse complement strand
GCCCCCCCCCCCGCCCGGGCGGGGGGGGGGGGGGGGGGGGTGGGGGGGGGGGGGGGCCCCCGGGGGGGGGGGGGGGTTGTGGGGGGGGGGGGGGGGGCCCCCCCCCCCCCCCCGACTCCTGGAAACACCCGCCGACCCGGCCGGGCGCGATCATGGGCCGACCCGGCCGGGCGCGATCACGGGCTGACCAGGCCGGCGTCGAGACCGTCGCTGACCGAGGCGTCGACCCCCTCGCCGAGCGAACCGCCCGCAACCCGCCCTGCCTGCCAGTCTCGCCAGAGCGTTTTTAGATCCCACGCGTTGTCGGCCTCGAGCGAGATGCCGCGTTCGCCCGTGCGCCTCGTGCGGCCCTGGATCAGCAGCAGCTTCGTGCCGAACAGGAGGGAGCCGGCGCGATTCTGCGCCTCTTCGAAGAAGGTCGAGTCGGAGCACCCCGACCCGTCGTCGAGGCTGATGAAGACGACGCGCTTGCCGCTGCGCATCGGCGGCGTCTGCGTGGCGATGCGGATTCCGGCGACGAGCACGGTCGTGCCGTTCCAGTTGTTCCGCAGGTCGGCGGCTCGGATCACTCCGAGGTCGTCGAGCATCGGCCGGTAGCTCTCGATGACGTGCTCGCCGACCTCGAGCGAGAGGATGTCGAGCTCGCGGCTGACCCGCTCACGGACAGAGACGTCGGGGGTGCCGATCGGCACCGACGACGATTCGTCGACGTCGAAGTCGAGCTGGTTGAGGGCGTCGGTGGCCTTCGGGCGGGAGGCTCTGCTGGTCAGCTGCCGAATTCTCGCCAGGACGTCACCCCGCGTGCGCCCCTCACCGCCGAGGGAATCGAGGGCGCCCACCTGGCCGAGCCGCTCGAAGAGCCGTCTCGACGGGGTCGCCCTCTGGTAGAAGTCGGCGATCGAGGTGAAGGGGCGGTTCTCGAGGATCCGGGTCACCTCGGCCTCCGTGATGCCCTGCACGTCGACCAGAGAGAGACGAATGCCGAGCTCGCCGGGGTACGAGCGGGCGACAGGAGTGCGCGGGGGCTTCACCCGCTCGACGTGGAAGACGTCGCTCGACGCATTGACGTCGAGCGGCAGGACGGGGATGCCCATGCGTTTCGCCTCGGTCAGCAGCAGGCGCTTGGGGTACATGCCGGGATCGTGGGTGAGGATGCCGGCGAGGAACTCGGCCGGGTAGTGGGTCTTGAGCCAGGCGCTCTGATAAGTGGGCAGGGCGAAGGCGGCGCCGTGCGCCTTGCAGAAGCCGAATGACCCGAAGCCCTTGAGCACACCCCAGATGCGATCGATCTCTTTCTCGGTGAACTTCGAGCGGCCCTGCGCGTCGCGGTTGTCTCGCGTCTTTTGCCGGAACTCGTCTTCGAGGTCGTCGCGCTTCGTCATGGCGCGTCGCATCTCGTCGGCCTCGGCGAGCGAGATGCCCATGGTGGCGTTCAAAATGCGAAGCACGTGCTCGTGGTAGATCACCACCCCGTAGCTGTCTTGGAGGAACTCGGCGAACGAGGGGTGCAGATAGTCGGGCTGCTGAAAACCGTGCTTGGTGTCGAGGTAGGGCGCGACCATGTTGCCCTTCATCGGGCCGGGCCGGAACAGCGAGATGTCGGCGATGAGGTCTTCGTACTGGTCGGGCTGCATCTTGCCGATCAGCTCGCGCTGCCCGGGACTCTCGATCTGGAACATGCCGAGGGTGTGGGTGGTGCGGATCGCCTCGTAGGTGGGCTCGTCGTCATGGGGGATCGCGTCGAGTTCGATGCGGCCCTGCCGGTTGACGTAGGGCACATCGAGGGGGAGTGCACCGGCGAGGGCCGTGCGCGGGCCGTTGATGCGCTCGATCTCGTCGAGCGCGAAGGCCATCGACGACTGCATGCGCACGCCGAGCACGTCGAGTTTGAGCAGGCCCGCGTCGTTCATGTCGTGCTTGTCGAACTGGCTCATCGGAAGCCCCATGCCGCTCGGCTGCACTGGGGTCATGCTGAGCAGGTCGGAGTCGCCGAGGATCACGCCGCACGGATGCATCGAGATGTGCCGGGGGAGTCGGTCGAGTCGCTCGGTCAGGTCGACGAGCAGCTCGATCTGGTCGTTTTCGCGAGCGAGATCGGCGATCTCGCGCAACTCGGGCTTCTCGGCGAGGGCGGTGCGGAAGTCGCGGGCGTTCGATCGCCAGACGTTCTTCGCCACCAGGTCGATCTGCTCGTCGTCGAGGCCGAGAGCGAGCCCTGCGTCGCGGACGGCCCCACGCCCGCGGTAGGTCGACTGCATCGACATCAGGGTGACCCGGTTGCTGCCGTAGCGGTCGAAGATGGCCCGGTAGATCTCGTGTCGCCGGGCCGACTCGACGTCGATGTCGATGTCGGGGAGCGTCTCGCGCTTGTTGCCGAGGAACCGCTCGAACAGGAGGTCGTGCTCGAGTGGATCGACGTTGGAGATGCGCAGCAGGTAGGTGACGAGGCTGCCCGCGCCCGACCCTCGGGCGGCGTTCCGCACCCGCATATCGCGCATCAGCTGCGAGACGTCGGCCACCGTGAGGAAGTAGCTCGCGAACCCGAACCCGGTGATGGTCTTCAGCTCGTCGCGCATGCGTCGCTCGAGCTTCTCGCGCTTCGCCATCGACACGTCGCCGAACCGCTCGGTGATGCCCGCCTCGGAGCGACGCCAGAGCACCTGGTCGGGGTCGCCCTCGACACCGATCGCACTCAGCTCGGGAACCTTCGGGCGGCGCCAGCCGAGATCGGCGTCGGGGTCGAGGCGGCAGCGATCGGCGAGCTCTTCGGTTGCGGCCAGCATCTCTTCGGCACTGCGCCGATCGAGTGACGAGACGCTCGCGATCTGCTGTGCCAACTCACGCATCGCCCCGGGGCCTTTGAGCCAGGCCTGGGCGTTGGGCTGCGGTTCGAACGACCCGAGGGCGGCAAGATGCCCCGCGGCGTCGAGCACGTCGGCGGTGACGGCGCCATCGGGTTCGAGGTAGCGAACCGCGTTGCTGAGGATCGCCGGAACACGGGCGGCGTCGGCCAGTTCGAGCATGCGGGCCGCGTGCCGCAGAGAACGGCTCTCGCCGGGTTCGGTCAGGTGGCAGACGACCTCGACGACGACACCGCCCGGCAACAGGGTCTTCCAGTCGTCGAGCAGTGCCATCGCCTTCGCGTGATCACCGCGAGACACCGCCCGGCCGACATCGGAGTCGGGACCGAGCAGCACGGTGCCGGCCGGACCGTCGTCGCCGAGCAGGAAGGCTCGGAGCCGTGAGCGGGCGATCGTCGCAACGCTGTTCGCGGTGCCGCTCGTCTTGCGTGTGGCTCGACCGTGCGCCGCACTGATGAGCCGGCAGAGGGAGGCCCACCCGGCCCCCGCCGCCACACCGCCGGCGGGGGAGCCATGGGCGAGCACCACGATGCGATCGGTGTCGGCCGCTGACCGGCCGCGTGCCGACCCGCCCTCGGCATCGGACAGGACGCCGAGCTCGACCCCGACGATCGGATCGATGCCCGCGGCCCGGCAGGCGCCGACGTGCCGGATCGCTCCGTAGAGACCGTCGCGGTCGGTGATCGCCGCCGCATCGGCCCCGCTGGCTACGGCTTGCGCGACGAGATCCATCGGCGTCGCCGTGCCGAAATGAGCGCTGAACGAGGAGGCCACGTGCAGGTGCGTGAATGCCATGCGACCCCTCTCGTTCGAACGTGTGTTCGAACAGTGTAGGTGACGCGACCGACACGGATCAACGAGCTCACAGGCCGCCGTATGGCAGTCTGTCGTGATGCCTTCACCGGGAAATCGACGCGCCCTGAGACTGCTGGCGCACCCCCGGATCCTTCTCGCCGTCAAAGCGGCTCTCGCTGCAGCGCTCGCCTGGTGGATCGCGCCGCACGTGCCGGGCACTGCTGCCGACTACCCCTACTACGCACCGCTCGGGGCCGTCGTGAGCATGTATCCGACGGTGAAGGCATCGCTGACGCAGGGCATCCAGACACTCGCCGGGCTAGTGCTCGGTATCGGCCTCGCGGCGGTCGTCGTGGCCCTCGGCAACCCGACGGTGCTGACTGTCGCCCTGGTGATCGGCGTCGGCGTGCTGCTCGGCGGGCTGCCGCTGCTCGGGGCCGGTCGCGACTGGGTGCCGATGGCCGGGCTGTTCGTGCTGCTCATCGGCGGCTCCGACAGCGAGGACTACTCGTGGGGCTATGCGGTGCAGATGCTCGTCGGCATCGTCGTGGGCGTGGTGATCAACTTCACGGTCGTGCCCCCGCTCTACTCGGGTGACGCCCGTGATCGACTGCAGCGCCTCCACTCCGAGCTGGCCGACCGGGCCGACGATCTCGCCGGAGTGTTCCGCGCCGACTGGCCGCTCGACGGCGACGAGTTCGAGAGCCGCATCGAATCCTTGCCCGTGACACTCGCCCGTGTGCGCGCGGCCGTCGACTACGGAGACGAATCGCAACGGTGGAACCCCCGCCGCCGGCGCCGAATCGACCTCAGCGACGACCGCGACCGGCTCCGCATCGCGGAGCGGATCGCCTTCCACCTGCGCGACGCCGCCGAAGTGACCGGCGAGCTGGCACGACGCGGCGCCGATCCCGACCGGCGGGTCGAAAGCCCAGGATCCGCGGTCACCGACCCCCTCGCCACGTTGTACGCCGCGCTCGCCGACGCCATCCGGGCCCACGACGATCGCACCCGGCCGATCTCTCGGGCCGAGGCCGCCCTCGACGACGCCTGGTCCGCTCTCGACGCCGGCACGAACCCCTCGCCGCGCCGGGTGGCGGAAGAAGCGTCGGTCGCGCTGTCGGCGTCGCGGATCCTCGTCGCCCTGGCACGCTGACCGGGTGACACGCACCACTTGACCGATGCCGACACGATCAGGCGCGGAGCAGTACGGTTGACGCTGGCATCGTGGCCTCTCGCGCCCGTGACCGCACCCGACCTCCGCCGGGAATTCTCGCCTGACGAGCGCGTTGAGACACATGGCCCGTTTCTACGGGCTTCACTTCGGAAAGGACGTCCATGAATTCCCGCACCGCGACTCGCCCCGAGCAGACCGTCTGATGACGGAGACGAGCACACTCATCATCCTCGGCGCTTCCGGTGACCTCACCGAGCGCCTCCTCCTCCCCGGTCTCGCGAGCCTGCTCAAGAGCGACCGCGGCGTCGACGTCAAGCTGATCGGGACGGGCCGCTCCGAGCGCTCGACCGACGAGTGGGACGACGTCGTCAAGACGGCCTTCAACGGCGACGCCGGCAGCGACCTCGCCAAGCGGACCCTCGCCTCGAGCGAGTACATCCAGGGCGACCCGACCGACCCCGAGCACCTCAAGAAGCTGTTCGCGGCCTCCGAGGGCGCGCCGGTCATGTACTTCGCGCTTCCGCCCGCCATCTCGACCAAGGTCATCAAGGCCCTGGAAGAGATCGATGTTCCCGACGGACTCCGCCTGGCACTCGAGAAGCCCTTCGGCAGCGACGAGCAGGGCGCCCGCGACCTGAACGAGGAGCTCCTCAAGGTCATCCCCGAAGAGCGCATCCACCGCACCGACCACTTCCTCGGTCGCTCGACGGTGCTCGACATCATCGGCCTCCGCTTCGCGAACCGCCTCTTCGAGCCGGTCTGGAACGGCGACAACATCGAGAAGGTCGAGATCTTCTACGACGAGGTCCTCGGCCTCGAGGGTCGCGCGCAGTACTACGACAAGGCCGGCGCCCTGATCGACATGATCCAGAGCCACCTGCTGCAGGTGCTCGCGATCATCGCCATGGACGCCCCGTCGTCGATCGACTCGATCGAGCTCCGCAGCGAGATCGCCCGCGTCCTCCGCGCCACCTGGGTGAAAGACGGCGATCCCGTCGCCTCCAGCCGCCGTGGCCAGTACTCCGCCGGCACCATCGACGGCAAAGACGTTCCCGCCTACTCCGACGAAGACGGAGTCGACAACGAGCGCCAGACCGAGACCCTCGCCGAGGTCGAGTTCGAGATCAAGACGCGTCGCTGGGCCGGCGTGCCGTTCATCCTGCGCTCCGGCAAGGGCATGACCAAGGTGCGCAAGGAGGTGCTGATCACGTTCAAGCCCGTGCCGGTGCTTCCCGCAGGCCTCAAGGGCGCCTCCAGCCCCGACACGCTGCGCATCGAGATCAGCCCCGAGACCCTCGAGCTCGGCGTCACCACCAACGGCCAGGGCAACCCGTTCTCGCTCGAGAAGTCGGTCTTCAAGACCGACCTCGGTAAGCCCGAGCTGACCCCCTACGGCGAGGTGCTCTCGGGCATCTTCCACGACGACCCGACGCTGTCGATCCGCGGCGACGTGGCCGAGCGCTGCTGGGCGATCGTGCAGCCGGTCATCGACGCGTGGCAGGCCGACGACGTGCCGCTCGAGAAGTACCCCGCGGGTTCGTCCGGGCCGGAAGGCTGGACCACCTCGAAAGAGGCGTGACCCTCGCGCGTCTGATGTGACGCGAATCGGCCAAAGCGACGTGGCGTGCCACGGTGCTTTGGCCGATTCGTGTTTGCAAGCGCGTGCGTGTGCGGACGCCTTCTGTCAGGCCTGACTCGCGAGCCGTCGGGCGTCGCCTCCGCGCGAGTGCTCGATCGCGGCGTCGATGGCGTCGGCCGCGCGCACGAGGGCCAGGTGCGATAGCGCCTGTGGCGTGTTGCCGACGTGGCGCCCCGTGGCCACCTCGATCTCTTCGGAGAGCATTCCGACGTCGTTGGCGAAGCCGACGAGGCGATCCATCAGCCGGGTCGCATCGTCGATGCGGCCGCTGCGACCGTACTGCTCTGCAAGCCAGAACGAGCACGCGAGGAACGGGTTTTCGGTGCCGGCCAGCCCATCGACACCCGACTCGGTGCGGTATCGGAGAAGCAGGCCGTCGTGCAGGAGGTCTTCTTCGATGGCCTTCACCGTGCCGAGCATGCGCGGGTCGTGGGCGTCGACATAACCGACCTGCGCGAGCTGCAGCAATGACGCATCGACCTCTTTCGAGCCGTAGTGCTGCACGTAGCAGTTGCGCTCGGCGTCGTAGCCGTGCTCCTCGATCTCGTCGCGCACCTTCTCGCGGAGTTCGAGCCACCGGTCGACGGGGCCCTCGAGGTGGAACTGCTGCACGCCGCGGATCGCCCGATCGAGTGCCGCCCAGATCATCACCCGCGAGTGCGTGAAGTGCTGCGCCTCGCCGCGGATCTCCCAGATGCCGTTGTCGGGCCGCGACCAGTTGTCTTCGACGTACGACATGAGGGCCCGCTGCAGCGACCACGAATCAGCCCCCTCTTCGACACCGAGCTCGCGGGCGTCGTGAAGAGCGACCATCACCTCACCGAAGACGTCGCCCTGATATTGCGTGAAGGCGCCGTTGCCGATGCGTACCGGCGCAGCCCCCTGGTAGCCCGGCAGCTCGTCGATGGTCGTCTCGGCCAGATAGCGCTCGCCCGCCAGCCCGTACATGATCTGCACGTCGGCGGGGTCGCCGGCGATAGCGCGCAGAAGCCAGTCGCGCCAGCCGGTGGCCTCGTCGGCGAAGCCGTGCAGGATGAGCGCCTGCAGAGTCATCGACGCATCGCGAAGCCAGACGTAACGGTAATCCCAGTTGCGCTGCCCGCCGAACTGCTCGGGCAGGCTCGTGGTGGCGGCTGCGACGATGCCGTTCGTGTCTTCGTGGGTGAGCGCTCGGAGCAGCAGGAGCGAGCGGTGCACCTCCGAGGAGTAGACGGCGGGGGCGTCGGAGTGGGAAGCCCATTCCTGCCACCACGAGACCGTGTCGAGGATCCGCGCCCCGACGTCGATCGGAGCGGGCGGCTCGCGGTGCGACGGATACCAGGTCAGCGACAGATCGACGGTCTCACCCTCGGAGACGTCGAAGGTGGCCTCGTGGGTGTGGTCGGAGGCGGTGAGCTTGGGGCCGCGGACGACGACGGCGTCGGGCCCGGCGATCGCGATCAGTGCGGTCGTGCCGGGCTCGCCCCGGCCGGCGGCGATGTCGGCGGAGTCGGGGATCTGCCTGATCCAGGGAATAGCGGTCGTGTAGGCGAAACGGATGCGGAGGTCTTCGTGCATCGTCACCGTGCCGCGGATGCCGCGGATTCGCCGGACGACATCGGCGCGCCTGTCGCCGTAGGGCATCAGGTCGGTCACCTCGACCTCGCCGGTCGTGGTGACCCAGCGCGTGGTCAACACGAACGTGCTGTCGACGTACGAGCGGGTGGCTGTGGCGGCCTCATCGCTCGGCGCGACCAGCCAGCGACCGTTATCGTCGTCGCCGAGAAGCGCGGCGAACATCGACGCCGAATCGAACCGGGGGAGGCACAGCCAGTCGATGCTGCCGTTTCGGCCGACCAGGGCGGCGGTGTGACAGTCGCCGATCAGTGCATAGTCTTCGATCGCTAGGGGCATGGGCTCATCAAATCACTCGGGAGCTTCGAATCGGTCGAACCAGGGCGGAGTCAGGCGAACAGCTGCTGATCGACCTCGTCGTCGAAGACACCGAGCAGCAGCCACTCGTGGCTGACCGGATCTCGGGCTAGGTCGAACGTGCCGTCGACCCTCTGCGCGCCATCGGTGAGGGGAAGGGCGTCGACTCGCCAGACCGGCATCTCGATCAGATCGGCGCCAGCCCCGCGGGGCGCTCGTTTCGCCGACGCCCACCATGCCTGCCGGGTGATCCAGTACTCGGGCGAGCTGACCACCCCGTAGACGACGCGGCGCCAGGTGAAGCGGAGGGGTAACCCCTCGTCGGTCGTCTCGACCGGTACTCGCTCGTCAATTTTCATGTGCGCCCCATTCGTCTGATTCGAAGATACGTTCGAATTCTAGAAATCGCCACCGACATTCGCGCCCGTTTCCAGCCCCCACCCGGCCCCCAACCCGGCCCTCTCCGAATTTGAAGGAGATCCGGGTGCGTGACCCCGTCGGATCCTTGTGTTTGCGTTTCGCCCGGAAGGTTTTTCCTTCAAATTCGGAGAGGCAACAGGCCAGCCACCTGAGAAGGAAGCAGAGACCGGGAGTCCGCGGCTGAGCGCTCCCTACCCGAGACCCGCCGACCCGAGCAGAGTGAAGACATGAAGACGACAGGAAACACCATTCTCATCACCGGCGGCACCTCAGGACTCGGCCTGGGGCTCGCCCAGCGATTCGCCGCTGCGGGCAACAAGGTCATCGTGGCCGGGCGCCGCGCCGAGCTGCTGCGCGACATCGAGGCGAGCAACCCGGGGATCACCGGCCTCGAGCTCGACGTCGCCGATCCGACATCGATCGCGGAGGCGTTCACGAAGGTGACCGCGTCGGATCCTGAGCTCAATGTGGTGATCACCATGGCCGGGATCATGCAGCCGGAAGACCTGCACTCGGCCGGATTCCTCGAGACCGCCGAGAAGACGATCACGACCAACCTGCTCGGGACGATCCGCACGATCGCCGCGTTCACCGAGTTCTTGCAGACCAAGCCGGACGCCACGATCATGACCGTCACCTCGGGCCTCGCCTACACGCCGCTCGCCCTGACGCCGACGTACAACGCGACCAAGGCCGCGGTGGCCTCGTTCACCGACATCCTGCGCCTGCAGCTCGCCGACACGTCGGTCGAGGTGCTCGAGCTGGTCCCGCCGGCGGTCGCCACGACCCTGCTCGGTCAGGATCAGGACGACAGCGGGCGCGCCATGCCGGTCGACGAGTTCCTCGACGAGGTCATGTCGATCCTCACCGAGCGACCGGACGAGAAGCAGGTCATGGTCGAGCGCGTGAAGCCGCTGCGCTACTCCGAGGCCAACGGCAACTACGACCAGGTGATGCAGATGCTGGCCGGCAGCCACTAGCCGCTCAGTTCGGCTCGACGAGCCCCTTCTCGACCAGCTGCTCCCAGATGCCGGCGCCGTCGGGCGCATAGATCCAGGGCACGTTGGTGGCGCGCTCGCGCTCCTCGCTCCGGGAGCGGCCACCGGCGAACACGGCCTCGCTCGACGACAGCTGGCGGATCGCCACACCGGCCACGTTGCTCGGATGATCGCGCAGGAACCCGCCGTAGAGATCTTCGTCGTGCTGCCCGTCGTCACCGATGAGCAGCCATTCCATGTCGGGGAACTCCTGTGCCAGACGGGCCAGCGACTGCTGCTTGTGCTGGCGACCCGACCGGAACCAGCGGTCGTGGGTCGGGCCCCAGTCGGTCAAGAGGAGCGGACCGCGCGGGTAGAAGTTGCGGGTGAGGAACCGGTAGAGAGTCGGAGCCACGTTCCAAGCGCCGGTCGAGAGGTAGATGACCGGGCAGCCGTCGTGTGTCGCGCGGAGGCGCTCGTAGAGGACGGCCATGCCGGGCACGGGCCGTCGCGCGTGCTCGTCGAGCACGAAGGTGTTCCAGGCGGCCAGGAGCGGGCGGGGGAGTGCCGTCACCATCACGGTGTCGTCGATGTCGGACACCATGCCGAATCGCACCGACGGGTCGATGACGAAGATCTCCGCCGAGACGTCGAGGGAGCCCTCGGTGCGGAGTGTGATGGTGTTCCACCCCGGCGGCAATCCCACTTCGATTCGAGCGTCGACGACTCCGCCGCGATCGGCGGTCGCGTGATGGGTGACGCCGTCGACCACCACGTCGACGACGACCTCGTCGATCGGAACGCTGGTGAAGCTCCTCCACCCGCGCACGTGCGTGTGCCCGGTGGAGCGTTTCTCGCCGTCTTTCGTCAGGAGCACGCGGCCGAGCACGCGGAACCAACCGTCGCCCCCGTAGCCGACGAACGGGACGATCGTCGGGATCAGGCCGCGTCGCCGGGCATTCCTTTCGCGGAACTCGTGGATCGTGTCTTCCATGCGCGCGGCCCGATGCAGCATCGGCTCGACGCCCTGCGAGACGACGTTCTGAGCCAGCTGGCTCTGGCCGAGGGGGCTCTGCCCGAGGGGGGTTTGCGCGAGGTTCTTGGCGAATCGGCTCGTCGAGTCGGATTTTCGGGCGGGTGGCGACTTTCGGGAGCCCAGCATTCGATCATTCTGGCACGCCGGCCGGTTCGCCCGTCCGCGCGATCAGTCGCCTGCGGCGCTCGCCAGCGGCTCGCCGACCTGCCCGCCCGGCACCTCTCGTACGGTCACCCGGTAGGCGTGCTGCTCGGCTTCGCCCGAGATGCCCTCGAGGAGGTCGGCGTCGCCCTCGGTGTGCGGGTCGAGCCAGTCCTCCATGATCTCGGCGTCGACCAGCACGGGCATCCGCTCGTGGATCTCGGAGAGCGGCCCGACGGCCTCGCGGGTCAAAATCGTGGTGCTCAGGATCCAGCGACCGGCGTCGTCCGCTGCCGCGCCCGGATTGCGCCACCACTCGTAGAGCGCACCGAAGAGCATCAGTTCGTCGTCGGGAAGGCTCACGTACACGGGGAGCTTGGATCCGTCGGCCTGCGGTACCCACTCGTAGTAGCCCGAGGCGGGGATCACGGCGCGCCTCGACACGACCGCGTCGCGGAAGGTGGGCTTCTCGGCCGCCGTCTCGATGCGGGCGTTGAAGGCGCGTGACCCTACCGAAGGGTCGTCGGCCCAGGAGGGGATGAGGCCCCATTTCGCCGAGGCCAGTCGACGGATCGGTGGCCCTCCCGCATCGTCGCCCCGGGGTGCCGCGTCGACGAGAAGACTCACCTGCGCAGTCGGGGCGATATTCCAGGAAGGCTCTGGAAGAGTGTCTCCCGTCACGTCCACGTCGAAGAGCGCCACTAGGTCGCTCGAGGCGCGCGCCATCACGATTCTTCCGCACATGACGTCCAGTCAACCGTAGGTGGACGACATCGAGGCGTCGCAACGCTTGTAAGAAGGAGAACCATTGCTCGTCACCGATGTCAATGAAGCACTGCCCGGGGGATCATCACTGCTCAGGAACGAGCCCGTGCAGGCGAGAAGCTCCGCACGGCTCACCGGGCTCCTCGACGCCGCTGCCGGCATCATCGACGAGATCGGCTTCGAGCGACTGACCACGGCCATGGTCGCCGAGCGGGCCGGAGCCTCCATCGGCACGGTCTACCGCTACTTTCCCGACCGTATCGCCGTTGTCGAGGCGCTGGCGGCGCGCAGCATCGCGCGCCTGCTCGAGCGGCTCGGGGCAGCGATCGGCGAGGCGGATTCGGCCGACTGGCACTCCGCCCTCGACCTCGCCATCACGGCCCAGGTCGAGATGTACCGCAGTGAGCCGGGCTTCCGCGCGATCCGCTTCAGCGAGACCGAGACGGCCGACCGCTCGGGCGATGCCGACGCACGTCGATCGCTTTCCGATCAACTGACGTCTCACCTCGTCGAGATCTTCTCTCTCGAACGCACCGCCGACCTCGAGTTCGCGATCGAGGTCGCAACCGAGATGTCGACGTCGCTCGTCGCCCGCGCGTTCCTGCACGATCCTCAGGGCGACTCGCGTTTCATCGACGAGAGCCGGCTGGTCGTCGCGGCATATCTGGAGCGCCTCCCGTCCGCCTGAGGCGATTTATGACGGCCTCGTAACACTGCCGCCGCAACTGTGGTTCAGTGTGACGACCTGGCGTGTGTCGATTTGTGGTGCCCACGAAGAAGGTGCCCGAAGAAACTGTCCATCGGTGCCATGTCCAGCGAGAAGGGTCGCCCATGATCGAGTTCCGCTCGGTAACCAAGCAGTATCCCGACGGAACTCGTGCCGTCGAAGACTTCAGCCTCGTGATCCCCTCCCGCAAGACGACGGTCTTCGTCGGTTCCAGCGGGTGCGGTAAGACCACGATCCTCCGGATGATCAACCGAATGGTCGATCCCACCTCGGGGTCGATTCAGATCGACGGCGACGACATCGGCGGCCTCGAGCCGGTGGGTCTCCGGCGCAGCATCGGCTACGTCATGCAGAACTCCGGGCTGCTTCCGCACCGCAAGGTGGTCGACAACATCGCGACGGTGCCACTCCTCAAAGGCGTCAAGAAGGCCGAAGCAAGGATCCGGGCGCTCGAGCTGATGGACACCGTCGGTCTCGATCGCGCGTTTGCCGACCGCTACCCGAGCCAGCTCTCGGGCGGCCAGCAGCAGCGGGTCGGCGTCGCGCGGGGTCTTGCCGTCGACCCGAACATCCTGCTGATGGATGAGCCGTTCGGCGCCGTGGATCCTCTGGTTCGCTCCGACCTCCAGGAGGAACTGATCCGCCTCCAGCGCGACCTCGACAAGACGGTCGTCTTCGTCACCCACGACATCGACGAGGCCTTTTACCTGGGCGACCAGGTCGTGATCCTCAAGAAGGGCGGCCACATCGCCCAGGTCGGCTCTCCCGCCGAGATCCTCGCGAACCCGGCCGACGACTTCGTGGCGGATTTCGTCGGGGCGAACCGCGGAAAGCGGGCGTTGCACATCGAGGAGACGGCGTCGGGCTCGATCGTCGTCGATGCCGACGGTCGCCCTGCGGGCACTCTGACCGGCCGAGTTCCCGTGGCGGATCGGCCTTTGTCGTGAAGTGGGTTCTCGAGAACCTTCCCTACCTCGCCGACTCGGCGTGGGCGCACCTCCAGCTGAGTATCCCTCCCATCATCCTGTCGTTCGTATTGAGCGTGCCGCTCGGGTGGCTGGCGAACCGCTATCGACTGTTCCGTGGGCCGCTCCTCACGGTCGCCGGTCTGCTCTACGCGATCCCGTCGCTGCCGTTGTTGATTGTCCTCAGCGTCGTCGTCGGCCTCGGGCTCCGCAGCCCGGTCAACGTCGTGATCGCTCTGACCCTCTACGGCATGGCGCTCATGGTGCGTTCGACCGCCGATGCGCTCGACGCGGTCGAGCCCGATGTTCGGCAGTCGGCCACGGCCATGGGATTCAGCGGCCTCGGTCGCTTCTTCTCCGTCGACTTTCCCCTCGCCGGCCCCGTGCTCTTGGCCGGGATGCGCGTGGTCGTCGTGAGCACCGTCAGTCTGGTGACCGTCGGGGGAGTGCTCGGCATCAACGGGCTGGGCCTTCTCTTCACCGACGGGCTGCAGCGCGGCATCATTGCCGAGATCGTCGCCGGTATCGTCTTGACGGTTGCCCTGGCACTGATCCTCGACGGTCTGCTCGTGCTCCTCGGACGCCTCCTCATGCCGTGGTCGCGTGCCACCGCGGCTCCGACTCGCCGTGCCGCCCGACGGATGATGGCCACCGCATGAACTTCTTCAGCAGTGCCTTCTCGTACATCGTCGATCCGGCCAACTGGTCGGAGGTCGCGCCAAACCCGATCGGCGACCGCCTCGCCGAGCACCTCTGGTACACGCTCGTGGCCCTCGTCATCTCGGCGGTCATCGCCATTCCGATCGGTCTCGCCATCGGTCACACCGGACGCGGACGCTCAGCCGCGGTGCTCATCTCGGGTGGTGCGCGTGCCCTGCCGACCTTCGGTGTAATCACGCTTCTGGCAGTCCTTCTCGGCATCGGTCTCCGAGCACCGCTCATCTCGTTTGTGATCCTGGCTATCCCGTCGATTCTCGCCGGGGCCTACTCGGGCCTCGAAGCGGTGGACCGCAAGACGATCGACGCGGCGCGCGCGATGGGCATGACCGAATGGCAGATCCTGCGACAGGTCGAGGTGCCTCTCGGACTCCCACTCATCATCGGCGGCCTCCGCTCCGCGACACTGCAGATCGTGGCGACGGCCACCCTCGCCAACTATGTCGGTGCTGGCGGCCTCGGGGTTTTCATCTTCCTCGGCCTCGGCAACAACGACTTCTCCACAATCCTCGTCGGCGCGATCCTCGTGCTCGTGCTCGCCATCGTCCTGGAGATCGTCTTCTCGATCATCCAGCGCCTCGTCGTCCCCGCGGGTGTCCGCGCGGGACGCACTCAGAACGACCGCCCGGGAGCAACCCGTTCCCGCGCGGTAGTGGGATCCCCACTCCAGGAAGGAAGCAAGTGATGTTCACAGCGAAGAGAGGCCGGCTCGCCCTCGTGGGCGCAGTCGCGATCGGGGCTATGGTCGCCCTGGCAGGGTGCTCGTCAAGCGACCCGCTCAAGTCGGGATCGGATGAAACGGCGTCCGGTGACACGATCGTGATCGGCTCGCAGCAGTACTACTCGAACGAGATCGTCGCCGAGGCGTACGCCCAGGCGCTCGAGAACGCCGGGTTCAAGGTCGACCGCCAGTTCAACATCGGTCAGCGCAACGTCTACCTGCCCGAGCTCGAAAAGGGCACGATCGACGTCATGGCCGACTACAGCGGAAGCCTGCTGCAGTACTACGACGCCAAGACCACCGCGAAGAGCGAGGACGACATCGTCGCTGCTCTGCCGGATGCACTGCCGGACGGATTGCGGGTCCTCAAGGCCGCCGAGGCGACCGACCAGGACACGTACACCGTCACCAAGAAGTTCTCGGAAGACAACTCGATCACGAGCCTCGCCGACTTGAAGGACTACTCGGGCAAGCTCGTCGTCGGAGCGAACGCCGAGTTCCAGACCCGTCCGTACGGCATCACCGGCCTCAAGTCGGTCTACGGCGCCACGGCGACTCTCAAGACCATCAGCGACTCCGGCGGAGCGAACACCGTCGCCGCGCTGAAGAACGGTCAGGTCCAGCTCGCCGACATCTACTCGGCCAGCCCGGCGATCAAGGCGAACGACTTCGTCAGCCTCGAAGACCCCGAGAACATGATCCTGCCGCAGCACGTGATCCCCGTGGTCGACGACAAGGTCGACTCGAAGGCTGCCGGCATCATCGAGGACGTCAACGCGAAGCTCACGCAGGCCACGCTGATCGACCTCAACACCACGAGCGTCGACGACAAGTCGTCGGCCGCCGTCATCGCAAAGAAGTTCCTGAGCGATTCCGGGCTCGTCAAGTAACGTCGCAGCACCCCGGAAGGGCCGTCGTTCGAGTCAGAGGCACTCGAACGGCGGCCCTTCTTCTGTGCCATCCGCGCTCGTGACAGCAGTCTCTCGGGATCGAGCGTTCCCCGGCGTGATCAGGCTTTTCGCAGGTGAGACGGCCCGATTGGGGCCCGCCGGACTCCTAGGGTTTAAGTGTCCCCAGGAAGTCGCAACGACGAGACGACCACCCCTCGGAATGACAAGAGGCACCCGTGAACCACCCGGTGAGCATCGCATGAACGAGCTACTCGATCCGCTCCTTCTTTCGAGATGGCAGTTCGGCCTCACGACCATCTACCACTTCTTGTTCGTGCCTCTCACGATCGGCATGGGCTTCACCGTCGCCGTCTTCCAGACCGCTTGGTACCGCACAGGCCGTGCTCACTACCTCCAGCTGACGAAGTTCTTCGGCCGCATCTTCCTGATCAACTTCGCAATGGGCGTCGTCACCGGAATCGTGCAGGAGTTCCAGTTCGGCATGAACTGGTCGGAGTACTCCCGCTTCGTCGGCGACGTGTTCGGCGCTCCGCTCGCCCTCGAGGGCCTCCTCGCGTTCTTCCTCGAGGCGACGTTCCTCGGCGTCTGGATCTTCGGATGGGACCGCGTGCCCAAGGGCCTGCACCTCACCTCGATCTGGGGTGCGACCATCGGCAGCATCGCGTCGGCCTACTTCATCATCTGCGCCAACTCGTTCATGCAGCACCCGGTCGGCTACGCCATCAACGAGGAGAAGGGCCGTGCCGAGCTCACGAGTCTCTGGGAGGTGCTGACCAACAAGGTCGCCCTCGCGGCGTTCCCGCACACGCTCTTCGCCTGCTTCATGGTCTCGGCCGCCGTCATCATCTCGGTCGCCGCCTGGCACCTGCACCGCAACCAGCACCTCGAGACCATGCGTCCGGCCCTGCGGTTCGGTATGTGGATGATGCTCGCCGCCGGCGCGCTCACCGTGCTCTCGGGCGACCAGCTCGGCCTCGCCATGGTCGAGACCCAGCCGATGAAGATGGCTGCGGCCGAGGCGCTCTACAAGACGTCGACCGGCTTCGACGCGTCGTTCTCGGTCTTCACCCTCGGCACTCCCGACGGTGTGAGCGAGCTCTTCAGCATCCGCATCCCGTACCTGCTGTCGTTCCTGTCGACGCACACGTTCACCGGCACGGTCGAGGGCATCAACAACCTCCAGGCGCAGTACGTCTCGGCGTACGGCCCCGGCGACTACACGCCGATCATCTGGGTGACCTACTGGGCCTTCCGCTGGATGATCGCCCTCGGCATCCTCGCGATCATGATCGCGGCCGTGGGCCTCTGGATCACCCGCAAGGGTCGCATGCCGCAGAACAAGCGGGTCTGGCGCGCCGCGACCTGGAGCTTCCCACTCCCGCTCGCCGCCATGGTGATCGGCTGGATCTTCACCGAGATGGGTCGACAGCCCTGGCTCGTCTTCGGGCTGCTCAAGACGAGCGACGGCGTCTCGCCCGGCACCACCGGCGTCGAGGTGCTCATCTCGCTGCTCGCCTTCACCGCGATCTACGGGACGCTCATGGTCGTCGAGTTCCGGTTGATCCTGAAGGCCGCGCAGAAGGGGCCCGACGCCCCAACCAAGGTCGACGAGACCACCGGCAAGCTGATGCACGAAGCGACGGTCTATTGATGAGTCTCCCCGATATCTGGTTCCTGCTGATCGGCCTGTTCTTCACGGGGTACTTCGTGCTCGACGGCTTCGACTTCGGTGTGGGAATGTCGCTGCCGTTCCTCGGCCGCGACGACACCGACCGCCGCGTGCTCATCAACACCATCGGCCCCGTCTGGGATCTCAACGAGACCTGGGTGATCGTCGCCGGCGCCGCCCTCTTCGCGGCGTTCCCGGAGTGGTACGCGACCGTGTTCAGCGGCTTCTACCTGATCATGCTGATGATCCTGCTCGCGCTGATCCTCCGCGGAGTCTCGTTCGAGTATCGGCACCAGCGGCCCGACCACAAGTGGAAGCGCAACTTCGACCGGATGATCTTCATCGGCTCCGTGGTGCCGGCTTTCCTCTGGGGTGTCGTCTTCGCCAACATCGTTCGCGGCCTCGCGCTCGATGCGAACT
This sequence comes from Frondihabitans sp. PhB161, assembly GCF_003814635.1. Lineage (NCBI taxonomy): Bacteria > Bacillati > Actinomycetota > Actinomycetes > Micrococcales > Microbacteriaceae > Frondihabitans > Frondihabitans sp. PhB161. The sequence goes on along the minus strand of NZ_RKQW01000003.1, from coordinate 573,500 downwards.
TCGACTACATCGGATCCTTCGCCGACCTCTTCAACTGGTACTCGGTCGTCGGCGGCCTGGCCACCCTGCTGCTCTTCTTCACGCACGGGCTCATCTTCGTGTCGCTCAAGACCGATGGTGAGATCAGGATCCGGGCGCGCCATCTGGCCACCCGCGTCGGTGTCGCCACCATCGTCGTGGCCGGCGGGTTCCTCCTCGCCACCAGCCTCGCTCACGGTCGCCCGCTTTCAATCGCCCTCTCCGGTGTCGCGGTCGTCACCCTCGTCACCTCGTTCGTCTCGAACCTCCGCGGTCGCGAAGGGGTCTCGTTCGCCTTCATGGCGGCGACGATCGCGGTGACGGTGGCGAGCCTGTTCGCCGCCCTCGTTCCGAACGTGCTCGTGGCGACGAACGACCCGGCCAACACGATGACGATCCTGAACTCGTCGAGCGGCGAATACACCCTGTCGATCATGAGCTGGATCTCTTTGATCTTCGTGCCGCTGATCCTCGGCTACCAGGGGTTCACGTACTGGATCTTCCGCAAGCGCGTCACCCGTTCGCTCATCACCGCGTCGGCGCACTGACGGTCGCGCCGTGAAGCCCCTCGATCCGCGCCTGCTGCGCTACGCCTCGTCCGTCCGGTCGTTCCTGGTAGCAGGTGCGGCCCTCGGCGTGGTGCAGACGGCCGCGACGGTCGCCTTCGCCTGGTTCGTCTCGCAGGCGGTCGTCGCGGTCGTTGCGGGGCGTTCGGGGGAGCTGCCGCCGCTTCTCCTCGGGCTCGGGGCGACCCTCGTCGTTCGTTCGGCGCTGCTGTGGGGGCTGGAGGCACTGTCTGCGCGAACGGCCGTTCGCGTCAAGAGCCAGCTGCGGTCGCGGCTCGTCGGGGCAATCGCCGGTCAGGGTCGCGCGTGGGTGGCCGCTCACGGTTCGGCTCGACTCGCCACCCTGGTGGGGCCGGGTCTCGACGCACTCGACGAGTATTTCGCCAAATATCTGCCGCAGCTGATCCTGACGGCGCTGGCGACCCCGCTGCTCGTGGTCGTCCTCTTCACCCAGGACGCCCTCACCGGCATCATCGTCGTCGTGACTCTGCCGCTGATCCCGGTCTTCATGATCCTGATCGGCTGGACGACCCGCTCCGCTCAGGCCCGCCAGTGGGAGCGCCTGGCCGGCCTCGCCACGGCGTTCCTCGACGCGGTCGGGGGCCTCTCGACCCTGAAGGTCTTCGGTCGCGACCGGAGACAGGTGCGACGGATCGGCGCCATCACCGACGAGTACCGCACCGAGACGATGAAGGTCTTGCGGGTGTCGTTCCTCTCCGGGTTCGCCCTCGAGATGGCCGCCTCGCTCTCGGTCGCTCTGGTCGCGGTCGCCATCGGGCTCCGGCTCGTCTCCGGGTCGATCGAGCTGCCGGTCGGCCTGTTCCTGCTGCTCCTCACCCCCGAGGCCTATCTGCCGCTGCGCCAGGTCGGGGCGAACTACCACGCTGCCGCCGACGGTGTGGCCGCTGCCGACGAGGTGTTCGGGGTGCTCGACCAGCAGGTCGGTGCGGCTCCGGCGAGAGCTTCGGGCGGCTCCGCGGATCCTTCGTCTTCTGAATCGGTCGGGCACGCCGACGTGTTAGAGGTACGGGGGCTCAGCGTGGCCTTCGACGGGCGGCGCGTCTTCGACCCGGTCGATCTCGACCTTCCGGTCGGTCTCGTGACGTCGATCTCAGGATCCAGCGGGGTCGGCAAGTCGACACTGCTCGCCGCCCTCCTCGGAACAGCGCCGCACGAGGGTACGGTGCGCTGGCACACGGCCGACCGTGCACCGCTCGCGACCGACATCGCGTGGTCGGGTCAGCGTCCGGCGCTGTCGGCCGGCACGATCGCCTCGAACGTCGCGCTCGGCGACCGAGTCGACCTTCTCGCGGTCAGAGAAGCTCTTGCGACCGCCGGAGTGGGCGACGTCGAGGCCGAATCGCTCCTCGGGGCCGGCGGAACAGGACTCTCGGGCGGCCAGTCCCAGCGGGTCGCGCTCGCTCGAGCCATCTATCGGGTGCGCCGCCGCGGGTGCCGGTTGCTGCTCGTCGACGAACCGACATCGGCCCTCGACGCCGACTCCGAGGCCGTGCTCGTCAACGGGCTGCGGGCCATTGCAGCGACCGGCGTGGCCGTGCTCGTCGTGACCCACCGCCCCGCGGTCGCCGAGGCCGCCGATGTCGCCCTCACGCTGACGCCCTCGGGCCTCGTCGCCGGTGCCAAGTCTGTCTCTCCGTCTGCTCGGGAGGTCTCGGCATGACGAATTCGATCCTTCGAACCGCACAGCCGTCGCTCCGCCGCAGCTGGCCGGGACTCGCCGCGGGGGTGCTGAGCGCGCTGAGCGGTGTCGCGCTCCTCGCGATGAGTGCCTACCTCATCACCCGCGCCGCCGAACAGCCCCCGATCCTGTACCTGTCGATCGCCATCGTGTCGGTGCGGCTCTTCGCGCTGACTCGAGCGGTCTTCCGCTACCTCGAGCGAGTGGCGAGCCACGACGCCGCGTTCCGCCAACTCGCCGTGGTGCGGACGGGCCTCTACCGGCGACTCGTGCGAATCGCCCCCGCCGGTCTCGGCCGGACGGATCGCGGTGATCTGCTCAGCCGGGTCGTGAGCGACGTCGACGCGCTGCAAGATCTACCGTTGCGGGTCGTGCAGCCCCTCGTCATCTCGGGTGTCTCGGCGCTCGCGGCTGTCGTCGCGGTGTTCATCGTCGCACCGCGGGCGGGGCTCGTGCTACTCGTCGGCCTCCTCGTGGCGTTCGTCGTGGGCTGCCTTCTCGCCTCCCGGCTGGCGCGAACGTCGGAGATGGATCTGGCCGAGCGTCGCGGTGCCCTGTCGGCGGCTGTGCTCGACACCGTCCAGAACCTCGATGTCTTGGTCGCGTTCGGGGCAATCGACGGTCAGCTCGATCGGGTCGACGCCCTGGACGTCGATCTTCGCAGCGCGTCGTTGCGACGGGCTTCGAGCGCAGGCATCGTCGCCGGGCTGATCGCCCTCGTCTCGGGTGCCACGGTGTTGTTCTCGATCCTCGCCGCCGCGCCCTCGCTCGGCCACGGTCTCACCGGCCCCGAATTCGCTCTCGTCGCACTCGTGCCGCTGGCCGTCTTCGAGGTCGTCGGAGCCGTTCCCGTCGCCGTGCTCGCCTGGCGGAAGGTCGCCGCAAGCGCCCGCCGGGTCGACGAGGCCGCCCCGTCGAGCTCCCCGGTCGGTGTCGTGATCGACGACGAGCCCGACGACGCTCCCGCCGGCGTGGCCCTGGAGCTCGGGCCCGTGGGATCGCCGGCGCTGGCGCTTGCGGGATTGGGGGCGGCCTGGCCTGAACCCGACGGCGGTGCGTCGTCGTCGCCGGCTCTCTCCGACGTCACTCTCGAGGTGGCGGTGGGTGATCGCGTGCTCATCGAAGGGCCGAGCGGCGCCGGTAAGACGACGCTCGCGCAGGTGCTGGTGCGCTTTCTCGACCACTCGGGCTCGTACCGAATCGGGGGAGTGGCCGACGCCGAACTCCGCCCCGCTGATGTCCGTGCGACCGTCGGGCTCGTCGAGCAGACGCCGTACCTCTTCGATGAGAACATCCGGCAGAATCTCCTGTTCGCGTGCGACACGGCAACCGACGACGAGCTCACCGGGGTGCTCGAGCGGGTGGGGCTCGGCGAGTGGCTTCGAGAGCGCGGCGGGTTGACGGCGCGACTCGGCGAACGGGGCGAACTGGTCTCGGGCGGTCAGGCCCAGCGGATCTCCCTGGCCAGGGCCCTGCTGCGCGGTTTCCCGATCCTGGTGCTCGACGAGCCCGCGGCGGGGGTCGACCCCGCTGTCGCCGACGAGCTCCTGCGCGACCTTCTGACGGCCGCGGCTGCCGACGGCACCACGGTGATCCTGATCTCGCACGTGCCGGTGGCGGCGTCTCTCGTGACGCGGCGGGTGCGGTTAGCTGACGGTCGCTTGGCGTAGTTGCTCCGTTCGGGAGTGCGGCGCCGCGGGCTTCGAGTGCCGCCAAATGCATGCCCGACCGGTGCCTGAGCGGCATTTGGCGGCACTCGGCGACTCGCACTGACTGGGCGCCTCGTGCTGACTGGGCGCCTCTCACTGACTGGGCGCCGCGAGCCACCTGCGGCGAGTGCCGCCGAATACATGCCCGACCGGTGCCCGAGCGGCATTTAGCGGCACTCGGCGACTGAACCTGACCGGGCGCCGCGAGCCACCTACCGCGAGTGGCGCCGAATGCTGCCCCGAGGGCGTTCCGCACGGCATAGGGCGGCACTCAGCACCGCGCGGCCGCTAACCCACCGGACGCCTCAGCGTGTCCAGCCGGGCACGCCACGCCCGCAGCCGCCCGGGCTGGGCGGCCAGCGCCGGGCCGCCCACCCACTTCGTCGCGATCCGCGGCCCGTGCAGCGACCCGAGCGACCAAACCTCGTGGCCCTCCAGGTCGGAGGGCTCGACCAGCTCGGGAACGATCTCGACCCCGAGTGCTGTCGCCAGGGTCACCAGGGCGCTCTCGGTGATGCTCGGCAGGCGTGCGAGCGACTCGTCGACGATGCAGAGCGAATCGCCGCGCCACCAGACGATCGACGAGTAGTTGCCCTCGACGACCAGCCCGTCGGGGGAGAGGATCACCGCCTCGTCTGCACCAGCCCGGGCGGCTGCCGATCGGAGGGCGTCTAAGCGTGCGAGGTCGGGCCCCTTCACGAGCGGCGTCGTGCGTGGGTCGCCGGACGCGGTCGCGAGCACGAGCGACTCCGACCCGGTGGGCGCCGGGCGCGGTGACACCTTGAAGGTCGGTGTCGAGCTCCCCTCCGGCAGGGCCCACGAGATGCGCGGAAACCAGCGACCGTCCGACGGCACATCGGCGACCGAGGCATCCCAGAACGAACCCGCCTCCTCGGCGAGATCGGCATCGTGCTCGGCCACGGACGTGACGAACCGCGACCGGTGGGCTGCGGCGGCAAGGATCCGCCCCCCGTCGACGAGGAACGAGTCGACCACCAGAGTTTGCGCCGCGCCGGGTTTCATACAATCAACCCTATGCGGCAGTTGCTTCCCGGCTGGATCGCCGCCGAGACGGTGGTCAGGCGCTTCGGCGACGCCGGCGACGTCGTGTGGCTCGACGCCGGAGCCGCGAGCGACCTGGCAGGTGGCCGGCCTCTGGCCGGACATCCGACGACGACGCTGGTCGGCTGGGGAGACCGCAGGATCCTCGCCCACGCCTCTACACAGGGCGCCATCGCGGGCGCCCTCCGCGACCTCGACACCGCCCTCGCCGCGGGGGCCAGCGAAGCGGAAGCGCCCCTCGGCTGGTGGGGCCTCGTCGGCTACGGAGTAGCGGCCGAGCTCTTGGCGCCGGGAGACCCGGCGTGGGCGGCGGCCCTGGCCGACGACACCCACCCCGATCTCGGGCTGCTCGAAGTCGATCGGGCCCTCGTCTTCGACCACGTGCGGGGCACCGTGGAGCTGGTGACCCGGGGCGATCACGCCGACTGGGTCGAAGCGCTGATCGGCTGGTGGAATGGTGGCCCGGTGGCGGCAGCCGCGGATCCTGCGCTCGGGTCTTTCGAGACGGTCTCAGCCGCTGACCCGGAGTGGCGCGACGACGACGCCGGGTTCGTCGAGCTGGTGGAGCGGTGTCGGGCTGCGATTCACGAGGGTGAGGCGTTCGTGCTCTGCCTGACGACCGCCGTCTCGGTGCCGACCTCGGCGGTCGACCTCGATCTCTACGCACGTCTGCGGCGGCACTCACCGGCACCACGAGCATCGTTCGTGCGCATCGGCGAGCTCGCGCTGATCGGGGCGAGCCCGGAGTCGTTCCTGCAAATCGACACTGACGGGCGAGTGTCGACGTCGCCGATCAAGGGGACGAGGATCCGCGACTCCGACCCCGAGGTCGATGCCGAGAGCGCGGCAGAGCTCCGTGGCAACGCGAAGGAGCGCGCCGAGAACCTGATGATCGTCGACCTGATGCGGAACGACCTCGGGCGAGTGTGCGAGGCGGGGTCGGTCGAGGTGCCGGAGCTGTTCGCGGTGCATTCGTACGAGCACGTGCACCAGCTGGTCAGCACGGTCACCGGCCGCGTGCGTCGTGGGCTGAGCGGAGTGGATGTGCTGCGCGCGACGTTCCCGCCAGGATCGATGACCGGCGCTCCGAAGCACAGCTCGGTGGCGCTGCTGCAGTCGTTCGAGGGGCATCCCCGCGGGGTGTATTCGGGCGTCGTGGGCCGGTTCGGCTATGACGGCACGACCGATCTCGCCGTCGTGATCCGCTCGATCGCGCTCGATCTCGCCTCGGGCACCGCGCGCGTCGGCGTCGGGGCCGGCATCACCGAGGGATCGGTGCCGACCGACGAGCTGACCGAGGTGCACGCCAAGGCTGCCCCGCTGCTGCAGGTGCTCGGCGCGGCGAGTCGCTAATCTAGATCGTCGGGCCTGCAACCGCCTTGCAGCCCTGCCCCCAAGACGTGAAGCGAGAACCTCAGTGGCACACGAGCACGACCAGAACAGCGCACCCCACGACGACCAGTTCGGAGTGGGCGGCTACGACTTCGCGAGCCTTCAGACGAAGTGGCAGGCCATCTGGGAGGAACGCCAACCCTTCACGGTCAGCGACGCCAGCGACAAGCGCCCGCGCAAGTACGTGATGGACATGTTCTCGTACCCCTCCGGCGACCTGCACATGGGTCACGCCGAGGCGTTCGCGTTCGGCGACGTGGTCGCCCGCTACTGGTGGCAGCAGGGCTTCCAGGTGCTGCACCCCGTCGGCTGGGATTCCTTCGGGCTCCCCGCCGAGAACGCCGCCATCAAGCGCGGCACCGACCCGCGCGAGTGGACCTACTCGAACATCGACCAGCAGCGCGCCGCCATGAAGGCCTACGGCGTCTCGGTCGACTGGACCCGCGAGATCCACACCTCCGACCCCGAGTACTACAAGTGGAACCAGTGGCTGTTCCTCAAGATGTACGAGAAGGGCCTCGCCTACCGCAAAGACAGCTGGGTCAACTGGGATCCGGTCGACCAGACAGTTCTCGCGAACGAGCAGGTGCTGGCCGACGGCACCTCCGACCGCTCGGGTGCCGTCGTGGTCAAGAAGAAGCTGACCCAGTGGTACTTCAAGATCACCGACTACGCCGACCGTCTGCTCGACGACCTCAACCAGCTCGAGGGCCGCTGGCCGTCGAAAGTCCTGGCCATGCAGCGCAACTGGATCGGCCGCTCGACCGGCGCCGACGTCGACTTCGTCGTCGAGGGTCGCTCTGAGAAGATCACGGTCTTCACGACGCGCCCCGACACCCTGTTCGGCGTGACGTTCATGGTGGTCGCCCCCGAGTCCGACCTCGCCGCCGAACTCGTAGCGGGGCAAGACGACGCGCAGATTCGCGCGGTGTTCCAGGACTTCCTCACCGAGGTGCAGAAGTCCAGCGAGATCGAGCGGATGACCGCCGACCGCCCCAAGAACGGTGTGTTCCTCGGTCGCTACGCGAAGAATCCGATCACGGGGGAGCGGATCCCCGTCTGGGCCGCCGACTACGTGCTGCCCGACTACGGTCACGGCGCCGTCATGGCCGTGCCCGCGCACGATCAGCGCGACCTCGACTTCGCGCTCAAGTACGACCTGCCCGTTCGGGTGGTCGTCGACGTGAACGCGCCCGTCACCGGTGTGATCCCGGCTCTCGAGCTCGATGAGAACGGTCTGGCGATCCTGCCCGACGACCTCGAGCCGTCCAACCCGGCCGAGACCGGCGAGGCGCTGACCGGCGAGGGCCGCCTGCTCAACTCGGGTGTGTTCACCGGCCTGTCGAAGTCGACCGGAATCAAGAAGATCATCGAGGCGCTCGAGACGTCGGGAGACGGCCGCGCCGCCAAGACGTACCGGCTGCGCGACTGGCTCATCTCGCGCCAGCGCTTCTGGGGCACCCCCATCCCGATCATCCACGGTGCCGACGGCACCGAGGTGCCGGTGCCGTACGACCAGCTCCCCGTCGAGCTGCCGTCCACCGAGGGTCTCGACCTGAAGCCGAAGGGCCAGTCACCCCTGGGCGCCGCCACCGAGTGGGTCTCCGTGAAAGATCCCCGCGACGGCTCCGACGCCCTCCGAGACCCCGACACGATGGACACCTTCGTCGACTCGTCGTGGTACTACCTGCGCTACCTGAACCCGAACGACCCCGACAAGGCGTTCGACCCGAAGGAGGCCGACAAGTGGGCCCCCGTCGACCAGTACGTCGGTGGAGTCGAGCACGCGATTCTGCACCTGCTCTACGCGCGTTTCATCACCAAGGTCCTGTTCGACCTCGGCTACGTCGGATTCACCGAGCCGTTCAGCGCCCTGCTGAACCAGGGCATGGTGCTGTCGGGCGGCGCAAAGATGTCGAAGTCGAAGGGCGGGGTCAACCTCTCCGACGAACTCGCTCTCCACGGCGTCGACGCGATCCGGCTGACGATGGCCTTTGCTGGCCCGCCCGAAGACGACATCAACTGGGAAGACGTCTCGCCGGCCGGTGCCGCGAAGTTCCTGGCGCGCGCCTACCGTCTCGCGAAAGACGTGACCTCGGCTCCGGACGCCGTGTGGTCCGAGGGCGATCAGAACCTCCGCCGGGTGACACACCGCTTCCTCTCGGAGTCGCCCGGTCTCGTCGAGGCCTTCAAGTTCAACGTCGTCGTCGCGCGACTGATGGAGCTCGTCAACGCGATACGCAAGGTCGTGGACTCCGGCGCGGGGGCAGCCGACCCGGCTGTCCGCGAGGCCACCGAGACCGTGGCGCTCGCCCTGTCGCTCTTCTCGCCGTTCGTGGCGTCCGAGATGTGGGAGATGCTCGGCTACGACTCCGACGTCGCCACCTACGGCTGGCGCAAGGCCGACCCCACACTCCTGGTCGAGACGAGCATCACCGCGATCATCCAGGTCAACGGCAAAGTGCGCGACCGCATCGAGGTGTCGCCGAAGATCGCCTCCGACGAGCTCGAGAAGCTCGCCCGGGCTTCTGAGGCCGTCATTCGTGCCGTCGGCGACAAGGAGATCGTGAACGTGATCGTCCGTGCGCCGCGCGTGGTGAATATCGCCGTTCGCTGACTGTCGTTGTCTCGGGGCTCGACCCCCGGCCGGCCTCGGCCCTCCGGCGCCGGCCCTCCGGCCTCGGCGGGTGAGTGTCCAGGATCTGCTGATTTGGGAGGTCTCCGATCAGCAGATCGTGGACACTCACCGGTCGAACCAGGTCTCCCCAGGAGGGGCTAGGGGCGGCTTGTCTACAGGGTTGGCAGCCACGGGATCTGCAGCACGGGGGCTTCCCTAGCGTCGAGGGATGACCACTCAGCTCCGCACATCTGAGCCCCGCCCACCGGACTTCCGCGAGCCCGGCTCCGCACCGCGCTGGCGAATCGGCGTCGGTGCCGCGGTCGTCGCAGCCCTCGTCCTCTTCGGAGTGCTCGTGGTCGTGTCGGCACTGAGGTCGGGCGGCGCGGCTGTCTCCGACGTCCCCCTCACATCCGGCTCGACCCCCGCCACGAGCCGCCCCACCGCCTCCGCCTCCGCTTCGGCCGGGCCGACCGTCTTCGTTCACATCCTCGGCCGAGTCCGCAAACCCGGGCTCTACGAGGTAGCCGGCACGGCGCGGGCCGTCGACGTTGTCGCCGCTGCCGGCGGCTTTCAGAACGACGCCGACCAGGCCGCTCTGAACCTCGCCCGCACCGTCACCGACGGCGAGCAGATCGTCGTTCCGCGGGTGGGCGAGTCACCGCCTCCTCTTCCTCCCGCAGGATCCGACAGCTCGGCTTCCGACCCCGGCACCGCGCCCGTCGACCTGAACGCGGCCGATGAGGCCGCCCTCGAGACCCTCACCGGGGTGGGTCCAGCGACCGCGGCCGCGATAATCGCCTGGCGCGACGAGCACGGCCGCTTCGAGTCGGTCGACGACCTCCTCGACGTCACGGGCATCGGCGAGAAGAAACTCCAGAAGCTTCGCGATGGGGTGGTGGTGCGGTGACGGCGCTTTCACCCGACCCTGAGTAAGTTCGTCTATGTCGTGTCGCTCGGATTCGATCGAAGTGCCGGATGCCGGTTCGAGGGAGAACACTATGAAGGTCGTCATCACAGGATCCCGCGGCAAAGTCGGTCGGGCCGCGGTCGAGGCGTTCGTGGCCGCCGGTCACGATGTGCTCGGCGTCGATCTGGTGCGTCCGGTGTTCGACGCCGGCGTCACCGTACCGGGTCGGTACATGATGGCCGACCTCACCGATGCCGGCTCCGCGTACGCGGTCGTCGCCGGGGCCGATGTGGTCGTCCACGTCGCGGCCATCCCGCAGCCGACCGGCAACCCGCCGCATGTCGTGTTCCAGACCAACCTCATGTCGACGTTCAACCTGATCGAGGCGGCCGTCCGCTTCGGTGTCACGCGTTTCGTCAACGTGTCGAGCGAGAGCATCGTCGGCAACTTCTTTCCGGAGCGGCCCTTCCTGCCCGACTATGCGCCCGTCGACGAAGACCACCCGCTGTACCCGCAGGATCCTTATGCTCTGTCGAAGTCGTTCGGTGAGCAGCTCATTGATGCTGCAGTGCGCCGCTCCGACATTCGGGCGATCTCGATCCGGCCGAGCACGGTGCACAACGAAGACAACTACGAGGAGAACCTCGGCAAGCAGGTGCGAGACCCCTCGAACCTCAGCGCGAATCTGTGGAGCTACATAGACGTCTACGACCTCGCCGACGCCCTCGTGCTGTCAGGCGAGTCTGATCTTCCGGGCCATGAGGTGTTCTACATCGCCTCTCCCGACAATGCGGGCGGGCACGATTTCGCCGCGCTTCTCCGCGAGCATTACGGAGACCAGATCGAGCTGCGCCCCCTCGACCGAGTCGACGCCTCCGGTATCTCGATCGCCAAAGCCCGCCGACTCCTCGGCTGGAATCCCACCCGGTCATGGCGTGACTACCTCGACGAGCAGGGGCACGCGCTCTAAGAATCGCCGCCACGGTCTCCACAGGCCGACCCGACAACGACTTATCCACATAGAGCTCGCGGGCCCGTCGCAGTCGTCGTCGCCTTCTCTACCGTCGAGGCATGCCCTCTGCACGCGACTGCTCCGCCCGACGTAGCACACCCTCCGCTGCCTGCGGCTGCAGCAGGGCCGAGCCGTGATCGACGTGCGATTGGGCGCCCCGGCAGCGCTGGGCTGGGCGGCCCTGGCGGGAGTGCTCCCTCAGCCGGGCGCACTCGGGCCTACTGCAGCGGTCTGTGGGGGAGTCGGGGTGGCGGCGCTCGGATCCTGCGCTCTGGTCGCCCGGCGGTGGCGTTCCACGATGGCGTCTCTGTCGCTGGCGCTGTTGGTCGTCGCCCTGCTGACGGCGATCGCTGTGCTGCAGGCACCTGCCCGTGCCCCGGAACGACTGGTCGCACTGGCCGACCGGTCGGCCACGGTCGAGATGACCGGCCGTGTCGTCGGAGTGCCGACCGCAGACCGCGTTGCGCTAGCGGTCACCGACGTGCGCGCACGGGGTGTGCCGGTCGTGTCGGGAGCGAACGTGCCGATGCTCGTGCTGGGGCTGGCGGCCGAACGGTTACCCGGCGCGGACGACCGCGTGTTACTCACCGGGCGTCTCGGCGTGGCCGATCCGGGCGGCAGCATCGCCTTTCTGCTTCGACCCGCCGGCGACATCGAGGTCGTGTCACGCGCCTCCGGCGTCCACGCCGTCGCGGCCACCCTGCGGGAGTCGTTCACTCGCACATCCCAGGGCCTCCCCGGCGACGGCGGAGACCTGCTGCCGGGCCTCACGATCGGCGACACCTCCCGCGTCGACGAAGGCCTTGACGCCGCGATGAAAGCCTCGTCGCTGGCACACCTCACCGCCGTCAGCGGAGCGAACTGCGCCGTGCTCGTCGCGCTGATCCTTGCGATCGGGGCCCTTCTCAGAGCGCCAAGGATCCTGGTGTCGTCACTCGCCATCGTCGTCCTCGCCGGCTTCGTCGTGCTGGTCACCCCCGAGCCCAGCGTCGTCCGCGCCGCCGTGATGGCCGTTCTCGCCCTGGTGGCCCAGGCCGCGGGTCGCCCCGTGCGCGGTCTGCCACTCGTCTCGCTCGCCGTCGTCATCCTCCTCGTCACCGACCCGTGGCTGGCGCGGTCGTACGCCTTCGCGCTTTCCGTTCTCGCCACCGTCGGGCTCGTCGTGCTCACGAGGCCGCTCGTTGCGCTCCTCGCCCGCGTGATGCCCGAGCCGCTCGCCCTTGCGCTCGCGGTGCCGGTTGCTGCGCAGGCCGCGGTGCAGCCGCTGCTGCTGAGCCTCGACCCGGGCATCGCCGTTTTGGGGGTGCCGGCGAACGTGCTCGCGGATCCTGCGGCACCGCTCGCCACCGTGCTCGGCCTGATGGCCTGCCTGCTGGGGCCGGTGTGGCCGTTTGGCGCGGGCGTCGCTGCCGCGGCCGCATGGGCCCCCGCCTCGTGGATCGCACTCGTCGCCCGCGGCGCCGCCGCACTCCCGTCGATGAGGCTGGAGACCGACGGTTCGCTCCTCGCCATCGGGGTCTGTGTCGTAGCGACCGCACTCGCGGGTGTGGCGATTCTGCTGCCGTCGCACCGTCGGAGCCGGCTCGTCACCACGCTCGTGCTGGCGGGCCTCCTGCTGCCGCTCGGCGCCGTCGCGGTCGGCGGCACACTCGGGCGACGCGCCACCCTGTCTCCCGACTGGCAGATTGCACAGTGCGACGTCGGTCAGGGCGACGCGGTGCTGCTTCGGTCGGCGGGGCGCGTCGCGCTGGTCGACACCGGCGACGACGCCACGCTTCTGCGGTCGTGTCTCGACCTCCTCGCGATCAAGCGGTTGGATCTGCTCGTCCTCACGCACTTCGACGCCGACCACGTCGGGGCCGCCCCGTCGCTCACCGGCCGGGTCCAGTCTCTACTCGTCGGCCCGGGTGAGGGGCCGCGTGATGAACGGCTCGTTGCAACTCTTCGCCGCGGCGGGGCAACCGTGATCGACGCCCGGCCGGGGGAGTCGCTCGACCTGGGCGATCTGTCGCTCGAGGTGCTCTGGCCACCCGAGAAGACGGAGGCAGGCAACGGGGCCAGTGTGGCCCTGCGGGTGGAGCCCCGGGTCGGGTGTGCCGGATCCTGCCTGTCTGCCGTTCTCCTCGGCGACCTCGACGAGACCGCCCAGCGTCGCCTGCTCGGGCGCGGTCTCGGCGTCGGTCCGGTCGACGTCGTGAAGGTGTCGCATCACGGATCGCGCGACCAGAGCCCCGAGCTGTATCGATCCCTCGGCGCTCGGGTCGCGCTCATCGGGGTCGGAGCCGGCAACACCTACGGGCACCCCGTACCCGCGACGGTTCGCCTTCTCGAGCGAACCGGGGCAAGGGTCGTCCGGTCAGACCGCGACGGGACGGTGGCCCTGACGGGAACCGCCGATGGCCGTATCTCGCTCTGGCAGAGCGGGGCGCGCCCGGCGTCGGCGGGTGCCTCTAGGCTTGACGACGAGCCGAGCCCGGTCGGGGCGGCGGGGCTGAGCGAAGGACGAAAATGGCGCGCGCGACGGGCAAGGCCACCACCGCGAAGGCCAAGATCGAGCAGTTGCCGTGGCACGGAATCCGGCCCGCGCGAGTGATCCTCGTCTCGGGGCCCGAGCAGTTCTTGGCCGACCGGTCGATCAGGCAGCTCCGCGACCAGCTCGTGGCCGAAGACCCGCGGCTCGAGATCAGCGACATCGAGGCCGACCACTACGCACCCGGGCAGCTGCTCACGGTGGCGAGCCCGTCGCTGTTCGCCGAGCCCCGCCTCATCCGCGTCTCGAACGTCGAGAAATGCACCGACGCCTTTCTGCTCGAAACGCTCGACTACATCGAGAACCCCGCCGACGACACCTACCTCGTGCTGCGACACGGCGGGGGCGTCCGGGGCAAGAAACTGCTCGACGCGCTTCGCGGAGGAGCCGGGGGAGCGATCGAGGTCATCTGCCTCGAATTGAAGAAAGACACCGAGAAGCTCGACTTCGCCGCCGCCGAGTTCGCCGCCGAGGGCCGCAGGGTCAGCGCGGGCGCACTCCGGGCCCTCGTGCAGGCCTTCCAAGACGACCTCGCCGAGCTGGCCGCCGCATGCCAACAGCTACTCGCCGACGGCGACGCGCAGATCACCGAGGCCACCGTCGAGAAGTACTACGCGGGCCGGGTCGAGACCACCGCGTTCAAGGTCGCCGACTCGGCGATCGCGGGCCGGCACGGCGAGGCCCTGATCCTGCTCCGTCACGCCCTCGCGTCCGGCCAAGATCCGGTGCCGATCGTGGCCGCGTTCGCCAACAAGCTGCGCACGATGGCGAAGGTGAGCGGTAGTCGCGCGTCGTCCGGCGAGCTCGCCTCGCGCTTCGGCATGGCTCCGTGGCAGGTGCAGAAGGCACAGCGCGACGTCAGCTCCTGGTCTGACGAGGGGCTCGGCAACGCCATCGACCTCCTGGCCACGACCGACGCCGCGGTCAAGGGCGCCGAACGCGATGCCGTCTATGCGCTCGAACGCATGGTCAGTGTGATCAGCCGGCGCGGCGACCTGCGCTGAGGCTCGCGCCGATTCGGCGACGGCCGCGGGCTACGTGAGCCTGCCGATCGCCGGGATCGCAGTTGTGGTCGGGTGCACCCGACCACGAGTGCGATCTCGCCGGGGCCGGGGCAGGGCCGCGCGGCCGCGGCGCGAGATGGCCGAATCGACGTCGAAACGCCCCACAGCGGCGTAGATCAGGCCATCTCGCGCGCGACGAGCACCCGACCACGGCGCACACGACGAAGGCCCCGCCTCCCGGAGGGGAGAGCGGGGCCTTCGTACGAGCACGAAGCGCCGGGCGAGAGCCGCCCAGAAGACGCAGCTTAGAGCGCGCTGACCTGCTTGGCGATGGCCGACTTGCGGTTCGCGGCCTGGTTCTGGTGGATGACACCCTTGCTGACGGCCTTGTCGAGCTTCTTCGACGCGACGACGAGAGCAGCGGTCGCAGCAGCCTTGTCGCCGGCGGCGATGGCGGTGTGCGTGGAGCGGAGGGCGGTCTTGAGGCCGCTCTTGACGGCCTTGTTGCGCTCCTGGGCCTTCTTGTTGGTGCCGATGCGCTTGATCTGCGACTTGATGTTTGCCACGGTGGTGACCCTTCGTCTGAGTGAGTTGTAGTTGTTGTACGCAGCCGACCAGACCTTTAGAGGGAAGTTCTGCTCGCGGTAGCGCGATGTCCGCCCGGCACGATGTCGAAAGACACTGACCAGATGAACGGTGGCTGCGATTCGCTGCGCAGCGGGGAAGCGGCAGCGGAAGCCAAAAATCAACACTACCAGGGGGTCCCTCCGCCCACAATGCAGGGCAGAGGCGCGTGTTGCCGACGGATTAGGCACCAAGACGCACGAAGCAAGCAGGAAACATCCGCGTAGTAGCGTCCCAGCATGCCTTCCCTCGCTCCGCACATCGAGTCCGTGCCGGGCTCCGGAATCCGTCGCGTCTTCGAGATCGCGATGAAGCTCGACGACGTCACGATGCTCGTGGTCGGCGAGCCCGACGTCCCGGTGGCCCGCCACATCATCGACGCCGCCCGCCGCGCCTGGGCCGAAGACCGCACGGGTTACACGCCGAACGGCGGCATCACGCCCCTTCGCGAGGCCCTCGTGGCGAAGCTCGCACGGGAGAACCAGATTCAGGCCGATGTCGAGCAGGTGTGGGTGACGGTGGGTGCGACGCAGGCGCTGCACCAGGCGATGGGGCTCGTCCTCAGCCCAGGATCCGAGATCCTCGTCCCCGATCCCGGCTACACGACCTTCACCATGAACGCCCACATGCTCGACGCCCGCGCCGTGCCCTACCAGCTCGCTCCCGAGGCGGAGTTCCAGCCCGACCTGGAGGCGCTCGAGCACCTCGTGACCGATCGAACGCGGGCGATCATCGTCAATTCCCCGTCGAATCCGCTCGGGGTGGTGTTCGGTGAAGCGACGCTCCGACGGATCCTTGATTTTGCGAAACGCCACGACCTCTGGGTGATCAGCGACGAGGTCTACGAGTACTTCACCTACGGGCCGAAGCACGTCAGTCTCGCGGCCTTGGATGACGACGATCGTGTCTTCAGCGTGTTCTCTCTCAGTAAGACGTACGCGATGACGGGCGTGCGCGTGGGGTATCTCGTCACGCCGAAGGGTCTCGCCGACACGATGCGCACGGTGCAGGAGGCCCAGATCAGCTGCGTCGCCGAGCCGGACCAGTACGCCGCCCTCGCCGCCGTGACCGGCGACAACCAGCCGGTGGCCGACGCTCGCGAGCACTACCGAGAGAGCCTCGACCTCGCCCGCGCCCTTCTCGACGAGCGCGGCCTCACCTATCTCGACCCGGAGGGCGCCTTCTACCTCTGGATCGACGTCTCCCACGCCTCGCGCGGCGACGTCGCGACCTGGGCCGAGGACTTCCTGCTGAGTCACCGCGTCGCCGTCGCACCGGGTAGCGCGTTCGGCCGCACGGGGGAGGGCTGGATCCGCATCAGCCTCGCCTCTCCCGCCGAGGCTCTCACTCGCGGCCTCTCGGCGCTTCCCGCGCCCTGACGCTCTTCTTCGGCCCCACAGAACAGAACCAAAGGATCCGACCCGGCGCCGACGAACCGCACCGTCGCCGGTCCGTGGGAGAATCGACGGACCGCACTCCCGTCTGCAATCAGAGAGTCTCCGTGAGCCCCAAAGCCGTCACCGCCCTCGAGCCGAAGTCGACCGCGCCCGACGCGATCCGCAACTTCTGCATCATCGCGCACATCGACCATGGCAAGTCGACTCTCGCCGACCGCATGCTCGGCATCACGGGCGTCGTCGAAGACCGTGCCATGCGCGCTCAGTACCTCGACCGGATGGACATCGAGCGAGAGCGCGGCATCACGATCAAGAGTCAGGCCGTGCGCATGCCATGGGCCCTCGACGGCAAGACGTACGCGCTCAACATGATCGACACTCCGGGGCACGTCGACTTCAGCTACGAGGTCTCCCGGTCGCTCGCCGCCTGCGAGGGCGCGATCCTGCTCGTCGACGCTGCTCAGGGCATCGAAGCCCAGACGCTCGCCAACCTGTACCTCGCTCTCGAGAACGACCTCGAGATCATCCCGGTGCTCAACAAGATCGACCTGCCGGCCGCCGACCCCGACAAGTACGCGGCCGAGTTGGCGCAGCTGATCGGCGGCGACCCGAAAGACGTGCTGCGCGTGAGCGGCAAGACCGGTGTCGGCGTCGAAGAGCTCCTCGACGTCGTGGTCAATCGCATCCCCGCGCCGAAGGGTGTCAAAGACGCTCCGGCCCGCGCCATGATCTTCGACTCGGTCTACGACAGCTACCGCGGCGTCATCACCTACGTGCGCATGATCGACGGCACCCTGTCGCCGCGCGAGAAGATCCAGATGATGTCGACCCGTGCTGTGCACGACATCCTCGAGATCGGTGTCTCGTCGCCCGAGCCCATCTCGTCGCAGGGCCTCAGCGTGGGAGAGGTCGGCTATCTGATCACCGGCGTGAAAGACGTTCGCCAGTCGAAGGTCGGCGACACGGTCACCACCGCTGCGAAGCCCGCGACCGAGGCCCTTGCCGGGTACACCGAGCCCCTGCCGATGGTGTTCTCCGGTCTCTACCCGATCGACGGCAGCGACTACCCGGTGCTCCGAGAGGCGCTTGACAAGCTCAAGCTCTCCGACGCCGCCCTCGTCTACGAGCCCGAGACGTCTGTTGCGCTCGGGTTCGGCTTCCGCTGCGGGTTCCTCGGCCTGCTGCACCTCGAGATCATCACGGAGCGCCTCGAGCGCGAGTTCAACCTCGACCTCATCACCACCGCGCCGAGCGTGGTCTACGAGGTCACCACCGAAGACAAAAACACGGTCACGGTCACCAACCCGTCGGAGTTCCCCGACGGCAAGATCTCGTCGGTCGCCGAGCCGATGGTCAAGGCCGCGATCCTGGCGCCGAAAGACTACGTCGGCGTGATCATGGAGCTCTGCCAGTCGCGTCGCGGCACCCTGCTCGGCATGGAGTACCTCGGTGAAGACCGGGTCGAGCTGCGCTACAACATGCCGCTCGGCGAGATCGTCTTCGACTTCTTCGACTCGCTGAAGAGCAAGACCCAGGGCTACGCCTCACTCGACTACGAGCCGAGCGGCGAGCAGGAGGCCGACCTCGTCAAGGTCGACATCCTTCTCCAGGGCGAACAGGTCGACGCCTTCTCGACGATCGTGCACCGCGACAAGGCGTATGCCTACGGCGTGCTGATGACGGGCCGCCTTCGCGAGCTCATCCCGCGACAGCAGTTCGAGGTGCCGATCCAGGCCGCCATCGGCGCCCGCATCATCGCTCGCGAGTCGATCCGCGCCATGCGCAAAGACGTTCTCGCCAAGTGCTACGGCGGCGACATCAGCCGCAAGCGCAAGCTGCTCGAGAAGCAGAAAGAGGGCAAGAAGCGCATGAAGACCATCGGTCGCGTCGACGTTCCTCAGGAGGCGTTCATCGCCGCGCTTTCGGGCGACGTGGAGAAAAAAGAGAAGAAGTAGCACGCGGCCGACGACGAGAGCGGGCATGCTTAGGGCATGCCTGCTCTGTTTATCATCCTCATCATCGTCGGAATCGTCCTCTTCGGACTGAGCTTCATCGGCGCCGCCGTCAAGTTCCTGCTGATCATCGGTCTCATCGTGGTCGCGATCGGTGTGATCGGCTGGATCGTCCGGGCTGTCACCGGCAAGCGCTGACCACATAAGCGCTGGGGCCCGGCCCCATCGAGTGCACGAAAACCGCCCCCGCGACTCTCGCGAGGGGCGGTTTTCGCACACTCGGCGTCGTGCGGCACGCATTCGGCGGCACTCGGCGGCCTTCGATCGCACCGGTCACCGAGTGCCGCCTAATGCCGACGCACACGAGCTCAAACCGGCAAATGGCGGCACTCGGCCTCTCGCGCGAGCAGCCCAGGGCCCGGCGTTAGACTCGACGGATGCGCCGCGCGACCCACACCGACACCCAGACCACCTACGGGCAGGTCGGGGCAACGCAGGCCCCCGACCTGATGCAGTACCCGCCGAAGGGCTTCCGCCCCGTCGAGTACCGCACCCGCATCGGCCACGGCGACGCCCGCTTCGAGGCGGCCTGGTCGGCCATCATGACCTGGAAGGTGCAGGAGCGCAGCGGCATCGACGTCCACGTCGATTCCGTGCCGACCGTCGAGGAGGGCGCGTACACGCCCGTCACCTTCGACGACGAGGGCAACCCGCTCGAGGGTGCCGACTACTCGCCCTCTGACGGAGAGTCCCACTTCTCGCCCGAAGGGGAGCCGTTCCTCACTGCCGGAACAACCGCCACGCTTTCGATCAAGGCCTACGGCCGCACCAACCGCGCGCCGGTGCGTGTGGTCTACGTGATCGACGAGCCGACCCGCAAGGGCTTCGCCTACGGCACCCTCGAGGGTCACCCCGAGAGCGGCGAAGAGTCGTGGGTCATCGACCAGACCGACGACGGCTCCGTCTGGCTCACCATTCGCGCGTTCTCGCGTCCCGCCAACTGGAAGTGGCGCCTCGTTGCCCCGTTCCTCCGCGCGCAGCAGAACAAGTTCACCCAGCGCTACCTCCGCGTGCTGGTCGGCGACTAGGCGTGCCCAGCACTCTTCCTCTCGGCGACCCCGCGCCCGCCGACGGCGCCCTTCCGGCATCCGTCGTCGAGGGGGCCGACGCTCGCGACTTCGGCGTCTACCTGCACGTGCCGTTCTGCCGCGTGCGGTGCGGGTACTGCGACTTCAACACCTACACGGGCGACGAGCTCCGCGGGGTGAAGAGGAGCGATTACGCCGGGCAGGCGGTGAGTGAGATCGAGGGGGCCGGGCGGATCCTTCGCTCTGCCGGTCTTCCCGACCGAGTCGTGTCGACCGTCTTCTTCGGCGGAGGCACCCCGACGATGCTGCCGTCGAGCGATCTCTCGGCGATGCTCGCAGCGGTCCGCGATACCTGGTCGCTCGAAGACGGGGCAGAGGTCACCACCGAGGCGAATCCCGATTCGGTCGACGCCGAGTACCTCCGGGCGCTCAAAGAGAGCGGGTTCACGCGCGTCAGCTTCGGCATGCAGTCGGCCGTTCCGAGCGTGCTGGCAACTCTGGAGCGCACGCACGACCCGGCGAGGATCCCGCTCGTCGTCGAATGGGCCCGAGACGCGGGGCTCGACGTCAGCCTCGATCTCATCTACGGCACGCCCGGCGAGACGCTCGGCGACTGGGAGCGCTCGCTCGACCAGGCCCTGGCCCAGGAGCCCGATCATCTGTCGGCGTACTCGCTCATCGTCGAAGACGGGACGAAGCTCGCCCGGCAGATCCGGCGTGGCGAGGTCGCTCAGCCCGACGACGACACGGCCGCCGACATGTACGAGTTGGCCGACGCGCGCCTCGCCTCGGCGGGCTACGAGTGGTACGAGGTCAGCAACTGGGCGCGGGGCGACGAGCACTCGAGCCGGCACAACCTGTCGTACTGGCGCGGCCACGACTGGTGGGGAGTCGGCCCCGGCGCTCACAGCCATGTCGGGGGAGTCCGTTGGTGGAACGTCAAGCACCCTGCCGCCTACGCCGAGCGTGTGCTCTCGGGCGTCTCGCCCGCGGCCGGTCGAGAGACCCTCGACGCCGAGACCCGTGCGGTCGAGAACGTCCTTTTGAAGACTAGGATCCGAGACGGCCTGCTCGTCGCCGAGCTCGACGAGACCGGCAGAAAGGCCGTGGCCGGGCTCATCGCCGACGAGTTGGTCGACGGCAGGCGGGCGCTTGCGGGCACGATCCGGTTGACGCTTCGCGGTCGGCTGCTGGCCGACGCCGTCGTGCGCCGTCTGCTCGGCGACTGAGCTCGCCCGCTCCCCGCCCGGCCGCGATCCAGACGTCGCTTTCGCCGAGTGCCGCCTAATGCTCGCTCGGCCAGGCCTCAGCCGGCATTTGGCGGCACTCGGGGCTTCAGCCAGTGCCCGGCCAGCGGCAGGCCGAGCATTTTCTGCCGAGTGCCGCCCAATGCGCGCTCGGCGAGACCCCTGCCGGCATTTGGCGGCACTCGGGGCTCTACCGTCGCGCGGCGGCCCGCGAGGAGACTCGCAGGGCGCCTCAGGCCTTGATGAACTCGATGCTCAGCGGGTAGCGGTAGTACTCGCCGCGATTGGCCGCCAGCGCGGCGATGATCGAGAAGACGATGTTGACGATCCAGACGGCGCCCACGATCAGCAGGCCGATGCCGACGATCGAGAGAAGGCCGCCGATGAAGCTAGCGATCAGCATCGTCAGCTGGAAGTTGAGGGCGACGCGAGTGTGCTCGCGGATGAAGGGCCCGCGATCGCGCAGCAGAAGGTAGCCGATCAACGATGGCAGGAAGTAGAAGATGCCGCCCACGTGAATCAGCGTGGCCCAGAGCTTCTCGTCTTCGGGCCGGAGCGGCTGCTGCGGCTGGTTGCCGCCGTAGGGAGGCTGATTTCCGCCGTACGGGCCGTCGGTCGGGGGCGGAGGGGGAGGTGTGCCGGTCATGTCTCGCCAATCGTCGTCGGTCAGCGAGCCTAGCGGCACGCCCCGCCCCACGACCAGGGCTTGTCGGGGGCGTGGAGTACCATTGGCAGTCTCACGGAGCGAGTGCCAGCCGTGCGACGTTCCGAATTCGTGGAGGGAGGCGACCGTGGTCAGCGAGCGAGGTCTCGAGGTTCTCCGCGTCATCGTCCACGACTACGTCGAGTCGCGCGAGCCCGTCGGTTCGAAGTCGATCGTCGAGCGCCACCAGTTCGGTGTCTCCGCGGCCACGATCCGCAACGACATGGCTCTGCTCGAAGAAGAAGAGCTGATCGCCGCGCCCCATACGTCGTCGGGTCGAGTGCCCACCGACAAGGGGTATCGCCTGTTCGTGAACCAGCTTGCCGACCTGCGGCCGCTGACTGTCGCCCAGCGCACAGCCATCGAGACGTTCCTCGGCAACTCGTCCGATCTCGACGAGGTGCTCTCGCGCACGGTGCGGCTGCTGTCGCAGCTCACCAACCAGGTTGCGCTCGTCCAATACCCCACGTTCTCCCGAGCCACGGTTCGTCACGTCGAGCTCGTTCGTCTCAGCGAGACCCGCCTGATGACGGTGCTCATCACCGACTCCGGCCACGTCGAGCAACGAAGCATCGAGACGGCGATCGCGGTCGACGAGGCCTTCGTCGGCGAGCTCCGCGCGAAACTCAACACCCGTGTCGGCGGCAAGACGCTCGCCGAGGCAGCCGCCGTGCTGACCGCGCTGCCGACCGAGTTCCGCCCCGAGCGCGCCGCCTTCGTGGCGGCCGTCTGCACCGCCCTCGTCGACGAGGCGACGGCAGGCCGGCAAGAACGCCTGGTCATGGCCGGCACGGCGAACCTCGTGCTCACCGAAGACGACTTCTCGGGCAACCTCTTTCCCGTCCTCGAAGCCATCGAAGAGCAGGTCACCCTGCTTCGACTCTTCGGCGAGATGCGCGACGGCCCGGCGGGCGACGCCGACGTCATCGCGCGAATCGGCCGTGAGAACGACTCGTTCGGCCTCGGCCAGACGTCGGTTCTCGCCAGCGGCTACACGGCGTCGGGTGGCGAGGTGGCCCGGCTGGGCGTCCTCGGCCCCACCCGCATGGACTACTCGAGCAACATGGCGGCCGTCCGCGCGGTGGCACGCTACCTGAGTGGCCTTCTCGGCAACGACTGAGACGATTTCGCACCCTTTCCCGTCGGATCCTGAGCTTCAGGATCCCTCCCCAAGACTCACCGAATCCCCTTACGAAAGCACGACGGAGACCAGTGGCAGATCACTATGACGTCCTCGGAGTCGAGCGCAGCGCGACCCCGGAACAGATCAAGAAGGCGTACCGGAAGCTCGCACGCGAGCTCCACCCCGACGTCAACCCGAGCCCCGAGGCATCGGACCGCTTCAAAGACGTCACGCACGCCTACGACGTCCTGAGCGACCCGCAGCAGCGGGAGCGCTACGACCTCGGCCCGCAGCCGGGCTTCGGGGGCGGTGGCGGCGGCGGCGCCGGTTTCGGTGACATCTTCGACGCGTTCTTCGGCGGCAACCAGCAGCGCCAGGGCCCCAGGTCACGCCGCGAGCGTGGGCAAGACGCCCTCCTGCGCCTCGAGGTCGACCTCGAAGACATCATCTTCGGTGTTCAGCGCGACATCGAGGTCGACACGGCCGTGCTGTGCGAGACCTGCAACGGCTCATGCTGCGCTCCGGGCACCAGCCCGCAGACCTGCGACATCTGCCATGGCACCGGTTCGATCAACCGCCAGGTGCGCTCGCTCCTCGGCAACGTGATGACCTCGAGCCCCTGCGGCACCTGCCGCGGCTACGGCACGGTCATCCCGAACCCCTGCCCGACCTGCCAGGCCCAGGGTCGCGTCCGAGCCCGCCGTACGATCCCCGTAGACGTACCCGCGGGCGTCGACACCGGCATCCGCCTGCAGATGCCCGGCCAGGGCGAGGTCGGCCCCGCCGGCGGCCCGAACGGCGACCTCTACCTCGAGGTCAAGGTGAAGCACCACGACGTCTACAGCCGCAACGGCGACGACCTCCTGGCAACACTCGAGGTGCAGATGGCCGACGCGATCCTCGGCACGACGACCACGGTCAAGGCCCTCGACGGCGACATCTCGGTCGAGGTCAAGCCGGGCACGCAGAGCGCCGACGTCGTCACCATCAAAGACCGCGGCGTCACGCGACTTCGCGGCACGGGTCGCGGCGACCTCAAGATCGGCATCCAGGTGGTCACCCCGACCAAACTCAGCCACAAGGAGCGCGAGCTGGTCGAGAAGTTCGCCTCCGGCCGCAAGCACGATTCGCCGCAGCTCTCGCAGTTTCAGCAGGGTCTCTTCGGCAAGCTCCGCGACCGGTTTCTGAACTTCTGATCGTGGCGCACTTCTACCTCGCCGACGAGCTGACCGAGACCTCCGCCGGCTCCGACGTGGTGCTGACCGGCGCCGAAGCCCGACATGCCGTCACGGTGAGCCGGGTTCGGGTCGGCGACGCACTGCGAGTCGGCAACGGGCGAGGGCTCGTCGTCGGGGGAACCGTGCAGGAGGCGAGCGGAGACCGACTCGTGCTTCGCGTCGAGACGGTGGTTGCGGATCCTGGTCCGCTTCGCCGTGTCGTGCTCGCGCAGGCGCTTGCGAAAGGCGATCGCGACGAGCTCGCCGTGCAGGCGGCCACTGAACTCGGGGTCGACGAGGTCGTGCCCTGGGCGGCGGGGCGCAGCATCTCGCGCTGGGAGGGGCCGAAGGTGGCCAAGGGCCTGGCACGCTGGCGCGCCATCGTGCGCGAAGCGACCAAGCAGTCGATTCGTGCGTGGCAGCCGACGGTGTCCGAGGTCGCGACGACGGCCCAGCTCGTGGCCCGGGCGGCAACGTCACGAGTGCTGGTGCTCGAACCCACGGCGACCGTTGCGCTCTCGACCGTCGATCTGGGCGACGAGGCCGACACTCGCGACGTCGTCATCGTCGTCGGCCCGGAGGGCGGCGTAACGCCGCACGAGATCGAGGCGCTCGAGGCGGCTGGCGCCATCGCTGTGCGCCTCGGCGACTCGGTGCTCCGCACCTCGACAGCGGGCCCGGCCGCGCTGGCCGCGCTGAGTCTGCGACTCGGGCGCTGGTGACGGTGCACTGCGGCTCGTGCGACCCGCTTTCTCCGCCCGGTCCGGTGTCGGTCGCCTTCGTTACGATGGGGGCATGAGCACCTCCGCAGCCGAGCCGACGATCTTCGAGCGAATCGTGCGTCGAGAGATCCCGGCGACGATCGTTTTCGAGAGCGATTCGGTGATCGCCTTCGAAGACATCGCGCCGAAAGCACCCGTGCACCTCCTCGTCGTACCGAAGACCGCCGCCTACGCGAATGTCGTCGAGTTGGCCGCAGGCGATCCCGGGCTGCTCGCCGAGATCGTCGATGTCGCATCGCGGTTGGTGACGGATCCCGCCGTCATCCGGGAATTCACGCCGGGTGAGTTCCGCTTGATCTTCAATACCGGCGAAGCAGCCGGTCAGACCGTTTTCCACGTTCACGCCCACGTCATGGCGGGCACCCTCCAGGAAGGCTCACTTGCCTAATAGCTCCGAAAGCCCCACCGGTGCCGGCGGCACCGGTTCCACCGTTCGCGACGACCTCACCATCGATGGCGTGGCCATGGTGCAGCTCCTCGGCCCGCAGGATCGCCTGCTGCGAACCGTCGAACAGCGGTATCCGTCGGTGCGAGTGCTGGTCCGGGGCAACGAGGTCTCACTCGAGGGCCCCGCAGACGACGTCCGCCGTGCGCGCGACCTCGTCGACGAACTGGTGACGATGGTGCGGTCGGGGCACGAGCTCGGCCCCGCCGAGGTCGCGACCACGGGCGAGATCCTCGACAGCGGCAAGGGTCACCCCGCCGAGCTGTTCGGCACCACGATCCTGACGAACAAGGGTAAGAGCATCCGGGTGAAGACGCTCGGCCAGAAAGACTACGTCGACGCCATCGACGACAACACGATCGTCTTCGGCATCGGCCCGGCCGGCACCGGCAAGACCTACCTCGCGATGGCCAAGGCCGTCCAGGCGCTGCAGCGGCGCGAAGTCTCGCGCATCATCCTCACGCGGCCCGCCGTCGAGGCCGGTGAGCGGCTCGGCTTCCTGCCAGGCACCCTCACCGACAAGATCGATCCCTACCTCCGCCCTCTCTACGACGCGCTCGGCGAGATGATGGATCCCGAGATCGTGCCGAAGCTTCTGGCAGCGGGCACCATCGAGGTGGCTCCGCTCGCGTACATGCGCGGCCGCACGCTCAACGACGCGTTCGTCGTGCTCGACGAGGCGCAGAACACCACGCCCGAGCAGATGAAGATGTTCCTCACGCGTCTCGGGTTCGGCTCCAAGATGGTGGTCACCGGCGACATCACCCAGGTCGACCTCCCGACCGGCTCCAGCGGGCTGCAGCTCGTCACGAGGGTGCTCGGCGAGATCGACGACATCCACTTCGCTCGTCTCACCAGCGACGACGTGGTGCGCCACACCCTCGTCGCCAAGATCGTCGACGCCTACACGAAGTTCGACGCTGAGAAGCTCGCCCGACTCCACGCGAAAGAAGCCCAGTGAGCATCGAGATCAACAACGAATCCGGCATCGACGGGCTGGAGGGCGACGAGGCGACCATTCTTCGCCTCGCGACCTTCGCGCTCGATCAGATGCACGTCCATCCCGAGGCCGAGCTCGCGATCGTGCTCGTCGACGAGGCAGCGATGGAGCAGCTCCACGTGCAGTGGATGGACGAACCCGGCCCCACCGACGTGCTGAGCTTTCCGATGGACGAACTCCGGCCCGGCACCGAAGACGAGCCCACGCCCGCCGGTCTCCTCGGCGACATCGTGGTCTGCCCGCAGGTCGCCGCCGCCCAGGCTGTCACGGCGGGCCACTCGACGCTCGACGAGATGCTGCTGCTCACCTGCCACGGCGTCCTGCACCTGCTCGGATTCGACCACGCCGAACCCGACGAGAAGGCCGAGATGTTCGGCATCCAGGGGCAGATCCTCTCGGCCTTCGCCGAGCTCGATTCCGCGAGGTAGCGACCGATGATGATCGCGATCTTCGTCACCGCGGCCGTCCTCCTCGTCGTGTTCGGCGGTGTGCTCGCAGCGACCGACTCGGCTCTGACCGTGTTGAGCCGTGCCGACCTGCTCGAGCTGGCCGAGAAGCGGCGCCGAGGTGGCAGCGCCCTGGTAGCGATCGCCGACGACATCGGCGCGCACGTCAATGCCGTCAACTTCGTGCGGATCCTCGCCGAGACGGCCGCCGCCGTGCTGGTCTCGCTCGCCTTCGCCTACACGATCGCCGAGTGGTGGTGGGCGTTGCTCCTGTCCGCCCTCATCATGACCCTGGTCTCGTTCGTGCTGGTCGGCTCCAGCCCTCGCAGCGTCGGGCGGGCTCACGCTCGCGCTCTGATCGGCTTCGACGCCTCGCTCGTCCGGGCGATCCGGCTCGTGCTCGGCCCCGTCGCAGCCCTACTGGTCGCGCTCGGCGACCGGGTGACCCCGGGCCGCAACAGCGCCACCTCGTTCTCCTCCGAAGAGCAGTTGCTCAGCATGGTCGACGAGGCCACCGAGATGGAGGTGCTCGACGAAGACGACCGCACTCTCATCCACTCCATCTTCGAGTTCAGTGAGACCGTGGTCCGCGAGGTGATGGTGCCGCGCACCGACATGGTCACCGTCGACGCCGACGCCACGATCGAGACGACCATGGGCGTGTTCCTCGGCAAGGGCGTCTCCCGTGTGCCGGTCGTCGGGCGCGACAGCGACGACATCCTCGGCATCGTCTATCTGCGCGACACGGCCCGCTTCCTCCACGAGGGTCGTGGTGCGTCGCTCCGTTACGCGTCTGACCTCGCCAAGCCCGCGGTCTTCGTGCCCGAATCCAAGCGAGCCGACGAGACTCTGCGCCAGATGCAGGCGGGCAAGAACCACCTCGCGATGATCGTCGACGAATACGGCGGAATCGCCGGCCTCGTCACTCTCGAAGACCTCATCGAAGAGCTCGTCGGCGACATCAGCGACGAATACGACCAGGCCGTGTCGTCGCACCGCGAGGTCTCGGACGGCGTGTACCTCGTCAGCGCCCGCTTGCCGGTCGACGAGCTCGGCGACCTGTTCGGCATCGAGCTCGACGACGACGACGTCGATTCGGTGGGCGGGCTCCTGACGAAGGCGCTCGGACGACTTCCCGAACGAGGATCCGAGGCCACGGTCTCCGGGCTCATCCTCACCGCGAATCGCACGGAGGGCCGCCGGCGCGACCTGCAGACCGTCCTGGTGCGTCGCGACCCGGCCCTCATCGCCAGCCAGGCCGCCTTCGCAGCTCACGCCGGCTCCACCACCCCGATCCGACCGAATTCCCCCGGCAGCACCAGCACCTCCAACGAGCGGACAGCACGATGACCCCTTCCCCCGAATACCGCGCCGGCTTCGTCTCGTTCGTCGGTCGACCGAACGTGGGCAAATCGACCCTCACCAATGCTCTGGTGGGCGAGAAGGTCGCGATCACCTCGTCGAAGCCGCAGACCACCCGTCGCGCCATCCGCGGCATCGTGCACGCACCCAGCGGCCAGCTCGTGCTCGTCGACACCCCCGGCATGCATCGCCCCCGCACCCTTCTCGGCGAGCGGCTCAACTCGGTCGTGCAAGACACGCTGGGCGAGGTCGACGTGATCTGCTTCTGCGTTCCCGCCGACGAGAAGCTCGGCCCCGGCGACCGCTTCATCAACGAGCAGCTCGACCAGTTTCCTCGCGCCAAGAAGGTCGCGCTGGTCACGAAGGTCGACGCGTCCTCCCGCGCCGCTGTGGCAGAGCAGCTCCTCGCCGTCAGCGGCCTGCGCGACTGGGAGACGATCATCCCGCTCTCCGCGGTCTCGAAGATCCAGCTCGACACGGTGGTCTCCGAGCTGATCCGACTCCTGCCGGTGTCGCCGCAGCTCTACCCGAGCGACATCGTCACCGAGGAGCTCGTCGAAGACCGCGTCAGCGAGTTCATCCGCGAAGCCGCGCTCGAGGGCGTCCAAGACGAGCTTCCGCACTCGCTCGCCGTCACCATCGACGACATCGTCGAGCGCGACGACAAAGAGCTGATCGAGATCTACGCCAACCTCTTCGTCGAGCGCGACAGCCAGAAGGGCATCATCATCGGCCACAAGGGAGCGCGCCTCCGCGAGGTCGGCGAGCGAGCCCGTGCTCAGATCGAACCGTTGGTCGGCAAGCAGGTCTTCCTCTCGATCCGGGTGAAGGTCGCGAAAGACTGGCAGCGCGACCCGAAGCAGCTCGGGCGCCTCGGCTTCTAGCCAGTACATCGCGAGAGTGATTCCGGTCGCCGAAGGTCGCGACTCCGCCTCCCGAGCGGGGCGGGCGGCGACAGACCCCCTACGGTGGAGGGCGTGATCTTCCGACGCCTCACCTCGCGCCAACTGGCGTTCGATGTGGCGGTGGCCGTCGTCACGACGCTGGTCACGCTGCCGTTCGACTACCGGGCCAACGCGTTCTCGCTGATCATCACCGGCGGCATGGTCGTCGCGCTGGCGTTCCGCCGCATCTCGCCCGCGGCGGCATTGTCTCTCGCCTGGGCGACCGCCGCCTTCGAGATGCTGACGCTCTCGACCCCGCAGGTGTCGAACCTCGCGATCTGTGCGGTGCTGTACGCAACCGCGGCGTATGGCAGCTCCCGCGTCAAGTGGCTCGGCCTCGGCTCCGTCGGCATCGGCGCAGCGCTCGGCATGTTCTACGTGACTTTCGCCCGGCTGGCCCTGTTCGGGGTGCCGCACGACGTCACCAACGCGACCGACCTCGTCCAGTTGCTGCTCCAAATCGGCGTGACGTTCCTCGGATTCCTGGCGCTTCTCGGGTTGCCCTGGGTGGGAGGTCAGCTCGTCCGCACGCGACTCGCCGCGAGGGAGAGCCGCGACGCGCAGCTCATCGCCGAGCGCGAAGCTCTCCGCGCCGAGAACGATGCAGCCCGTGCCGCCCGCGAGGCGGCTCGGGCCGAGCGCGACATCGCCGTCGAGCAGGAGCGATCACGGATCGCGCGCGACATGCACGACGTCGTCGCTCACTCGCTCGCCGTCGTCATCGCGCAGGCCGACGGTGCCCGCTACGCCTATCAGGCTGACCCGACCTCGGTTGAGCAGTCGCTGAGCACCATCGCGGCGACCGCCCGCGAATCGCTGGTCGAGGTGCGTGTGCTCCTCGGCCAGCTCCGGCACAGCCAGGGGGCGGCACCGCAGCCGGTTCTCGGCGACCTCGAGAAGCTCGTGGACCAGATGACGGCAGCCGGCCTCTCGATCGATCTGCGCTCGAGCGGCACCCCGGGCCAGCTCGGTAGCAACCGCCAACTCGCCATCTACCGGATCGTGCAGGAGTCCCTCACGAACGTCCTGCGCCACGGCGACCGGACGTCCACCGTCGAGGTGCTCTTCGACTGGCGTCCCGACGACCTGATCATCGTCGTCGCGTCGACCATGCAGCCTGCGGCACCGATCGATCCGAACGCCCTGACGTCGAGCGGGCAGTTCCGCCCCGATGAGCGGCGGGGCCACGGCATCGTCGGCATGCGCGAGCGCGCGATTCTCGCCGGCGGCACCCTCACCACCCACCAGGCCGGGGGCAGCTTCATCGTGCGAGCCACGATCCCCACCGCCGCGCTGACCCAGGAGGTCCGACTTCGATGACAACCACCAGCCCCACCGACGCCCCGACCGCCTCGCGCATTCGGGTGCTCCTCGTCGACGACCAGGCGCTGTTCCGGGCGGGCATCCGCATGGTGGTCTCGTCGCAGCGCGATCTGGAGTTCGTGGGGGAGGCAGGCGACGGAGCCGAGGGCGTCGAGGTCGCGGCGCGGACGCGACCGGACGTCGTGCTCATGGACATCCGCATGCCGAACATGGACGGCATAGCTGCCACCGCAGCCATTCTCGAACAGGCGGACCGCGAAAAGAGGCCCGCGCCCCGGATCCTCGTCTTGACGACCTTCGATCTCGACGAGGCGGCGACTCGCGCGATCCGCAGCGGAGCCAGCGGCTTCGTGTTGAAAGACAGCGATCCCGAGTTTCTGCTCGCCGCGATTCGCACCGTGCACGCGGGCACGAGCGTCATCGCCGCGTCGGCGACGCGCGAGCTCTTCGAGCACTTCGACGGCGGAAACCAAGGATCCAAGGTGGCGCCCGAGGCGTTCGGCGCACTGACCACGAGAGAGCGCGACATCTTCCAGTCGGCCGCTCGCGGGCTGTCGAACTCCGAGATCGCGCAGCTCGAGTACCTCAGCGAGGCGACCGTCAAGACCCATATCTCGAGGATCCTCGCGAAGCTCTCGCTTCGCGATCGTGTCCAGCTGGTGGTCTACGCCTACGAGCACGGGCTCATCGTCTGACGCACCGCCCCCGATCCGTCGCGCGGTGGCCTCTGACGGGAGCCCGGTGCTAGGGTCATTTTGTGCTGTTCGGCCTGCTCCTTCTTAGTTGCCGCGACGAGACCTCCTCCTAAGGCCTCCCTCGTCGCGGTGTTCGCGTTGCTTCTCCACGCAACTGGCTGACCACTTTCACGACGCAAGGTAGAGACCATGAAGAACTCGCAGCAGCCCTCCGGGATGCCGATCCACAAGTACGTCCCGTTCCACGAGCAGATCGCAGTCGACCTGCCCGATCGAACCTGGCCGACGAAGCGAACGACGAAGGCCCCTCGCTGGTGCGCGGTCGACCTCCGTGACGGCAACCAGGCCCTCATCGATCCGATGAGCCCTGAGCGCAAGCGGATCATGTTCGATCTGCTCGTGAACATGGGCTACAAAGAGATCGAGGTCGGTTTCCCCTCGGCCTCGCAGACCGATTTCGACTTCGTGCGCAGCCTCATCGAAGAGAACGCGATCCCCGACGACGTCACCATCCAGGTGCTGACCCAGGCGCGCGAACATCTCATCAACCGCACCTATGAGTCGATCAAGGGCGCCAAGCAGGCGATCGTCCACCTCTACAACTCCACCAGCATCCTGCAGCGCGACGTCGTGTTCCGCACCGATAAGCAGGGCATCATCGACATCGCCCTCGAGGGCGCCCGCCTCTGCAAGATCGCCGAGGCCACCGTCCCCGAGACGATCGTCTACTACGAATACAGCCCCGAGTCGTTCACCGGCACCGAGCTCGAATTCGCCCGCGACATCTGCAACGCCGTCGTCGAGGTGTTCGAGCCCACCCCGGAACGCCAGGTCATCGTCAACCTGCCTGCCACCGTCGAGATGGCCTCGCCGAACGTCTACGCCGACGCCATCGAGTGGATGAGCCGCAACCTCGCTCACCGCGAGAACGTGATCCTGTCGCTGCACCCGCACAACGATCGCGGCACCGCTATCGCCGCGGCCGAACTCGGCTACCTGGCCGGTGCAGACCGCATCGAAGGCTGCCTCTTCGGCAATGGCGAGCGCACCGGCAACGTCGACCTGGTCGCCCTCGGCATCAACCTGTTCACCCAGGGCATCGACCCCGAGATCGACTTCTCCGATCTCGACGAGGTCAAGCGCACGGCCGAATACTGCAACCAGCTGCCCGTGCCCGAGCGCAGCCCGTGGGCCGGTGACCTCGTCTACACGGCTTTCTCGGGCTCGCACCAGGACGCCATCAAGAAGGGCTTCGAGGCGATGGCCGCGTCGGCGGCGTCTCAGGGCAAGTCCGTCGACGACATCGCCTGGGCCGTGCCGTACCTGCCGGTCGACCCGAAAGACCTGGGTCGCTCGTACGAAGCCGTCATCCGCGTCAACTCGCAGTCGGGCAAGGGCGGCGTCGCCTACCTGCTGAAGACCGACCACTCGCTCGATCTGCCGCGCAAACTGCAGATCGATTTCTCGGGTGTCGTGCAGTCGAAGACCGACTCCGAGGGCGGCGAGGTGACGAGCGAGCAGATCTGGGAGATCTTCCAAGACGAATACCTGCCCGCCCAGGTCGACGATGCCAAGTGGGGCCACTTCGAGCTCACCCGCACCGGCACCCGCAGCGACATGAGCGGTGAGACTCACCTCTCGGTCGACCTCCGGGCCGGTTCGTCGGTCGTCTCGACCGAGGGCGTCGGCAGCGGCCCGATCGCCGCATTCATCGCCGTGCTGGCCGATCAGGGCGTGCAGGTGAAGCTGTACGACTACGTCGAGCACACCCTCAGCGCCTCGGGCGACGCTCAGGCCGCGGCCTACGTCGAACTCGACGTCGACGGCACGCGCCTCTGGGGAGTCGGAATCGACGCCGACATCTCGACGGCGAGCCTGAAGGCCATCGTCTCGGCCGTCAACCGCGCGCTGCGCACCCGGGCCGACGTCGACGCCGAGTTGGCGACGGCCTAGCCCGCTCGCGCCCTAGCGGCCCGGCGACACTGCGACACGGCGACACCGCCTTTCGGGGAAGACACCGCCCATCGCGGGTGTCTTCTCCGGAAGGCGGTGTCGTTCGTGCCTGCGGCGGGCCTCGCCTAGCGAGGGCGACGCCAGCGCGGCAGCCGTGACAGCGCGCGTTGCTCGGGTAGGCTCCATCCGAACCGCACCGCCAGCAGGCGGATCGAGAACGTCGTCGCGGTTCCGATGAGGCCGGCCAGCGGGGTCGGCACCCCGAAGACGACGAGGGCGACGAGCAGGGCCGCACCCGCCCCGGCGGCCACGGCGTAGAGCGAGCCGACGTGCATCATGGCGATCGTCAGGTTCATCAGCAGGTCACGGACGACCGAGCCGCCGACCGCCGAGACGACCCCGACGAAGACCGCCGGGATCTCGGGCAGGCCGAGCGCCAGCGCCTTGGTCGCTCCGATCGCTCCGAACAGGCCGATGGTCAACGCGTCGAGGATCGTGATGAACCCCGCCAGCCGGTTGAACAACCGCTGCAGCAGCATTCCGAGCAGCGCGGCAAGCACCGCGGTCATGAGATACCAGTTGCTCTGCATCGCTCTCGGCACCTCGCCGATGAGCACATCACGAAGGATCCCGCCGCCCAGCCCCGTTGCCGTGCCAATGATGGCGACCCCGAGCAGATCGACCCGACGCTCCCGGAACTGGCTCGCGAAGAGGGCACCCTGGAGGCTGCCGATGGCCACCGCCAGAAGATCAGCCCAGAGGGGGATGGAGAAGGCTGTGGCGGACACCCAGTGATTCTGCCACGCGGGGGATACTGGACGGGTGCCGGTCTATCGAGATGAATGCGTAATTCTGCGCACCCACAAGTTGGGTGAGGCAGACCGGATCCTGACGATGCTCTCGCGCTCACACGGCAAGATCCGCGCCGTCGCGAAGGGCGTCCGCCGCACCGCGTCGAAGTTCGGCGCGCGGCTCGAGCCGTTCATGGTGGCCGACCTGCAGCTCTACGGGGGCCGCAGCCTCGACATCGTCACCCAGGCCGAGTCGATCGGGTCGTACGGCGCCGCGATCGTCTCCGACTACGCGAGCTACACCGCCGCCAGCGTGCTCGTCGAGACCGCCGACAAGCTCACCGACGCCGAGGCAGGTCTCCAGCAGTACCTGCTGCTCGTCGGCGCCCTGCGGTCGCTCGCGCAGCGCGCTCACGACCCTCAGCTGATCCTCGACTCGTATCTCCTCCGCGCCCTGTCCATCGCCGGCTGGGCCCCGAGCTTCGGTGACTGCGCCGTCACCGGTGCCCCCGGCCCGCACTCCGCCTTCGTGGTGCAGCTCGGCGGCGTCGTGGCCGATGAGGCGGCACCCCCCGGGGCGCCGCGCCTGGATCCTCAGACTCTCGCCCTGCTCGGGGCCCTGCTCAGCGGAGACTGGGCCACCGCCGAGGCGATGGGCGAGAGCACCCGCAATCAGGCGAGCGGCGTGGTCGCCGCCTACACGCAGTGGCACCTCGAGCGCGGGCTCCGGTCGCTGCAACACGTCGATCGCACCCCCGCCGTCAGTGCCGCTGGCGCCGGTGCCGCTGGCGTCAATGCCGCTGTCGTCAACGCCCCTCGCGTCAACGCCCCTCGCGTCAATGCCCGAACAGGAGAAGTTCTGTGAGCTCTACCCCCTCCGCCGGTTCTGAGAAGCGCGGGCTGTTCGGTCGACGCGCCGTCCCGAAGCACATGGACGCCGTCGACATGGAATACCTGCCCCTCGATTGGCAGGGCGGCACGCCTCCGGTCTATGAGCCGGGCGCGGCGCCCAAGCACGTCGCCGTCGTCATGGACGGCAACGGCCGCTGGGCCAATGCTCGCGGCCTGCCCCGCATCGAAGGCCACAAGGCAGGCGAGGCGGCCCTGCTCGAGGTCGTCGCGGGTGCCATCCAGGCCGGAGTGCAGCACCTCAGCGTCTACGTCTTCTCGACCGAGAACTGGAAGCGCTCGCCCGAAGAGGTGCGCTTCTTGATGGGGTTCAACCGCGAGGTGCTCCACCGGCGGCGCGAGCAGCTCAACGCGTGGGGCGTGAAGATCGTATGGTCGGGTCGGCGTCCGAAACTCTGGGCATCTGTCATCAACGAGTTGCAGGTGGCCGAAGAGGCGACGCGCACCAACACCACGATGACCCTGAACATGTGCGTCAACTACGGCGGCCGCAACGAGCTCACCGACGCCATGCGGTCGATCGCCGCCGAGGTCGCGGCCGGGCGCCTCAAGCCGTCGGGGATCACCGAGAAGGTCATTCAGCGGCACCTCTACCAGTCGCAGCTGCCCGACGTCGACCTGTTCGTGCGGTCGTCGGGGGAGCAGCGCACATCGAACTTCCAGCTGTGGGAGTCGGCGTACGCCGAGATGGTGTTCCTGGAT
The DNA here is from genome assembly GCF_003814635.1 of Frondihabitans sp. PhB161. Classification (NCBI taxonomy): domain Bacteria; kingdom Bacillati; phylum Actinomycetota; class Actinomycetes; order Micrococcales; family Microbacteriaceae; genus Frondihabitans; species Frondihabitans sp. PhB161. The sequence continues at coordinate 538,278 of NZ_RKQW01000003.1, read as the reverse complement.
CAGCTGTGGCCCGACTTCACGCGCGGTGACCTGTGGGGTGCAATCGACCAGTACACGAATCGCGGGCGGCGGTTCGGCGGCGCGGTGGATGCGCCGGCTGCTGGCGGGGCTTCGGCGGAGCCCGCCTAGACCCGCACGGTCGGCACAGACCCGCACGCTCGGCACAGACCCGCACGCTCGGCACAGGCCCGAGCGATCGGCACAAACCCGCACGACCGGCACAGGCCCGCGTCCTAGCCGGGCTGTTTTCGCCGACGGCGCGGGTCTGAGCCGCTCCGGCGGGTCCGTCGCGCGGCCGATGCAAATTCGAAGGAAAAACGCCGGGCCGCGAGCAGAAACATCAGGATCCGACGGGGTCGAGCACCCGGATCTCCTTCGAATTCGGGGGCGGGGCGGGACGGGCGCGATCGGCTAGAACGTCACATTGGCGCCGAGGAAGATGCGCTCCGACGGCCAGAGGAACTGCAGCGTGAGCGGACCGTCGCTGGCCCGGTGGAACCACGCGTTGCCGAACACGACGGCCTTGCCGGGCAGCAGGTACCACGTCGACGACCCGGCGGGGAACTGACTGCCGAGGTCGGAGCTGTACCCGTCTTTCTTGAGCAGGTCGGCGCCAGCGAACGTGTCTTGCGTTGCAAGGGCGTTGCCGTACGACGAGTAATCGGCACTCAGGTCGGTGAGGTCGAGCCGTCGGCCGGAGTCGTTGACCAGCACGTACGCGGTCACCTCGACCTTGGTGCCGGCCGGGTAGGGGTCGTTGCCGCCCGGGTGGGCGTAGATCGACGGCGCGGTCGTCGTGAGTTCGCCGACCCGGTAGACGTAGATCGTGAGGTCTTTGTAGTTGACCTGGTTGAGCAGGGTGCCGCCCGGAGCGAGCGACTTCGGATCGATGCTCGACGACGAACCACTGCCGCCCGAGCCGGTGCCGCCAGTGACCTGCGGCTGGGGCGCCGAAGTCGAACCGCCAGAGCCCGAACCGCCCGATCCTGCATCGCCGAGCCCCGAGCCCGACGTGCCGTTGTCGCCGACCGGGGTCAGCGACCCCACGGCGGGAGCGCATCCGGCGACGGCGAGCACCACCGCGGTCGCGAGCAGGGCTTTCAGCAGTCGTCTGGGCACACGGTCACCCTAACCGGCGCCCCCGACAGCGCCGTGAGCCGGGCCGAGGCTAGACGGAAACGGGCCGGAGCCCGAACGCGGCATGGTCGAGCGTTCGCACGATCTCGACCGCCACCCCGATCGCGGGTATCCGCTCCGCCCCGCTGGCATACGCCACCGACAGCACGCGGTCACTCGCCCCGGGCAGCCGCGCCGTCTCGACGCCCGGCGGCACGGGTGCCGGAACGAGCGAGAGCGCGGGCAAAAGTGCCACGCCAAGCCCAGCCGCCACCAGGCCGAGCACGGCCAGAGCGTTGTCGGTCTCGAGGATGATCTCGGGCTCGAAACCCGCTCGGCGGCAGGTGGCGAGAAGGTGCCCTCGGCATCGCGGGCAGCCGCCGATGAACCTCGACCCCGCGAGGACGGCGAGGTCGTCGAGGCGGGAGCCTGGGCCGGGCAACGAGGATCCGAGGGTGCCGGTAGGCGCGACAGCCAACATCGTGTCTCGGAAGAGCGGCCGCTCGGTGATGCCGTCGTGCTGAGACCCGGCCGGGCGGGGGCCGGGTTCGGCCGGGTCGGATCCTGGGGTTCGTCCGTCTCCCGGGTAGCCGAAGGTCAGCGCCACGTCGACCTCACCACGGCGGAGGAGATCGAGGGCCTCGGGTGGTTCGACCTCGATGTAGGTCGTGGTGAGCCCGGGGTGGGCTACAGCGAGTGCGGAGAGGATCGCGGGAACGAGGGTGGAGGAGGCGCTCGGGAATCCGGCGAGGCGGACGGAGCCCGACTCGACGCCGCGAAGCCCGGCCAGGTCGTCGCGAGCGGCGGCCAGGGCGGCCTCCACGTGGACGGCGTGACGGGCCAGGCGCGTGCCGGCCTCGGTGAGTGAGACCGAGCGGCGGGACCGCCGCAGCAACGGCTGGCCGATCTGCTCTTCGGCCCGCCGCAGCCGCTGCGTGACCGCGGGCTGGCTGTAGCCGAGCCGCGCGGCGGCAGCAGTGATGCTGCCGGTCTCGGCCACCGCTCGGATGGCTCGCAGGTCGGCGAGATCGAGATCGTCGGTCATCGCGTCAGCATAACGAATGGTTATACATTCGATCGACAACTGGCGGTTGTGTGATGCCTGCCGCGGTTCCACGCTGGACGCATGACCGCATTCGATCGACTCGTCGCCGACTTTCCGCGCGGAACGAACTACCTGGCGGCCTGCACCGGCGGTCTGCCGACCCGCACGGCGACGGCCGCGATGCGTGCCGACCTCGACGCTTGGTCGGGTGGCACCGTGTCGCCCACCGCCTACGGAGCGTTCGCCGAGCGGGCCCGTGTCGCGTTCGCTCGCATCGTCGGAGTCGGCGCGGATCGGGTAGCGCTCGGCTCGCAGACCTCCGTGCTCGTGTCGGTGATCGCCGCGGCTGTTCCAGACGGAGCGGAAGTGCTCTGCGTCGAAGGCGACTTCAGTTCGATCGTCTCCCCATTCGCCAGCCAGTCGCATCGGGGCGTTCGCCTTCGCGAGGTTCCTCTCGACTCGCTCGCTGAGGCGGTGAACGGCGACACCTGGCTGGTCGCCTACTCGCTCGTGCAGTCGGCCACCGGTGAGCTCGCCGACGACGATCTCGTCGTCGCCGCGGCTCGTGCCCACGGCACCCGGACGCTCATCGACCTCACCCAGGCGGCAGGAGTCCTTCCCGTCGACGCGGGCCGCTACGACGCGACGGTCACCCACGCCTACAAGTGGCTGTGCTCACCGCGCGGAGTCGCCTTCTTGACCCTGTCGGAGGCATTCGAGCCGACACTTCGGCCCATCCAGGCCGGCTGGTACGCCGGAGCCGACGTCTGGGCGTCGTGCTACGGAGCCGCGTTCGAGCTCGCCAGAGACGCCCGGCGGTTCGACGTGTCGCCCGCGTGGCAGGCCGTGGTCGGCGCAGCCGTCGTGCTCGAACAGTTCGCCGAGGTCGATACGACCCTGATCTGGGCGCACGCGAGCGGACTCGGCGACGCGCTGTGCGACGCGCTCGAAATCCCTCGGCAGGGACGGGCCATCGTGACGTGGGCGGATCCTGAGGGGTCTGATCTGGCCCTGCTCGGCGCCGCGGGGATCACCGCCTCCGGTCGCGCCGGCCGGGCCCGAGTGGCCTTCCATCTCTGGAACACTCCGGCCGACGTGGCAGCCGTAGCCGCCGCCCTCGGCTCGGCGCACCGGTAAACTCGCCCGGAGCCTCGCGCATCCAGCGCGAGCGTCGCATCACTAACTTCTGGGAGTACTCCACGTGGCAGCACCGAACCGTCTCGATTCCGTCATCGCCCTGGCCAAGCGCCGCGGCTTCGTCTTTCAGGCGGGCGAGATCTACGGGGGCAGCCGCTCGGCGTGGGATTACGGGCCCCTCGGCACCGCCCTTAAAGAGAACATCAAGCAGCAGTGGTGGAAGTTCATGGTGCAGGGCCGCGACGACATCGTCGGGCTCGACTCCTCGGTGATCCTGCCGCGCACCGTCTGGGAGGCCTCCGGCCACGTCGAGGTCTTCTCCGACCCGCTCGTCGAATCGCTCCACACCCACAAGCGCTACCGGGCCGATCACCTGCTCGAGGCCTACGAGAACAAGCACGGCCACCCGCCGGTCAACGGCCTCGCCGACATCCGCGACCCCGACACCGGTCAGGAGGGCTCGTGGACGGAGCCGCAGAACTTCTCCGGCCTGCTCAAGACCTACCTCGGCCCCGTCGACAACGAGCAGGGCATGGTCTACCTGCGCCCAGAGACCGCGCAGGGCATCTTCGTCAACTTCAACAACGTCATGAGCGCCTCGCGTATGAAACCGCCCTTCGGCATCGCGCAGGTCGGCAAGTCGTTCCGCAACGAGATCACGCCCGGCAACTTCATCTTCCGCACCCGCGAGTTCGAGCAGATGGAGATGGAGTTCTTCGTCGAGCCCGGCACCGACGACGAGTGGTTCCAATATTGGATCGACGCGTGCGAGGCCTGGTACCTCGACCTCGGCGTGACCCCGGAGAACATCCGCCGCTACGAGCACCCGGCCGAGAAGCTGTCGCACTACTCGAAGCGCACCGTCGACCTTGAGTACAAGTTCCGCTTCACCGGATCGGAGTGGGGCGAGCTCATGGGCGTCGCGAACCGCACCGACTTCGACCTGAAGACGCACAGCGAGGCATCGGGCGTCGACCTGTCGTACTTCGACCAGGCGAAAAACGAGCGCTGGACCCCGTTCGTCATCGAGCCGGCGTTCGGCCTGACCCGAGCCCTCATGGCGTTCCTCGTCGACGCGTACCACGAAGACGAAGCACCGAACGCGAAGGGCGGTGTCGACAAGCGCACCGTGCTGAAGCTCGACCGCCGCCTCGCGCCGGTCAAGGTCGCCGTGCTGCCGCTGTCGCGCAACGAGAACCTCTCGCCGCTCGCGCGCGGGGTCGCGGCCACGCTCCGCAAGCTCTGGAACATCGACTTCGACGACGCCGGAGCGATCGGCCGCCGCTACCGCCGCCAAGACGAGATCGGCACGCCGTTCTGCGTCACGGTCGACTTCGACTCGCTCGACGACAACGCCGTGACCGTGCGCGAGCGCGACACGATGGCTCAGGAGCGCGTGCCGCTCGACGAGCTCGAGGCGTACCTCGGGGCGCGGTTGCTCGGCGTCTAGCTCCGTCCCGGGGCCTTGGCGGTTCAGAACTCTGGCAAAACCGGCTCTAAACCGGCCTCAAGGGGCTTGTTGGGGCCGGTTTTGCCAGTTTTTTGAACGTGTGGAGAGCGGCAGCGGCACTAAGCGCGGGCGTTCCACGCTGGACGCATGCAAGTGGAAGCGCGTAGCGCCTGCGGGAATGCCCGAGCGACACCGACGGTTGCAGACGCCGTGAGTATCGAGAACGCCGCCGCAACCGCCCCCATCAAAGTCGACATCTGGTCAGACATCGCCTGCCCGTGGTGCTTCATCGGCAAGCGCAAGTTCGAGGCCGGAGCTGCCGGTTTCGCCGGAGAGGTCGAGATCGAGTACCACTCGTTCGAGCTCTCGCCCGATACGCCGGTCGACTTCGAGGGTGATGAGGTCGAGTTCCTGTCGACGCACAAGGGCATCGCCCCCGAGCAGGCCCGCCAGATGCTCGACAACGTCGGCGGCATCGCCGCGTCGGTCGGCCTGAAGTACGACTTCGACGCGATGCACCACACCAACACCGTCAAGGCGCACCAGCTCATTCACTTCGCCAAGGCCCGCGGGCTCCAGCTCGACATGAAGGAGCGCCTCCTCGCCGCGTACTTCGAAGACGGCCGCCACCTCGGCCGACTCGACGTGCTGGCCGACATCGCCGCCGAGGCGGGGCTCGATCGCGCCGAGGTGCTGCAGTCGCTCGAGAGCGACGAGTACCTCGACGCCGTCCGTGCCGACCAGGCCCAGGCCCAGGCGTTCGGCATCAACGGCGTGCCGTTCTTCGTGATCGAGGGCAAGTACGGAGTGTCGGGAGCCCAAGAGGCCTCGGCGTTCCAGAACGTCCTCGAGACGGTCGCCGCCGAGAAGCGCGATGCGGCGGTGGCCGAGTGACCGGCTCCGCACCGACTCCGGACAGCTTCACGATGCTCGGCTCGGCCGACGCAGCGGCCTGCGAGGGCGACAGCTGCCTGATCCCCGGCGCCCTGACTGAGACCGTCACGATGCCCGAGATCGAGCCCACGGCCGACGAGGCCGCCGCCGCCTCGGCGCGGGCCGTCACTGCGGCCCTCGACGAAGGCGCATCACTCTAGGTAACCGATGCCCTGGGTATCCACTCCTCTACGAGCGCGGGACCTCGGGGTCGGTGATGTCAGCGACGGTGGCGGCCAGCGCTTCGATAAGCGCATCGGCCTCCACGAACGCACTGCGTCCGTGCGAGCCCGCACCGAGTGCGACGCGGGATCCTCGGATCCTCTCGTCGGCGAACACCGGCCACGCCGTCGTCGATCCCAGGGGAGTGATTGTGCCTCGCTCGTAACCGGTCGCCTCCAGAGCGATCTCGGGGGAGGGCATCGACAGCTTGTTCACGCCGACCACGGTGCGCAGCTTCGACCACGAGATCGACCGTCCGCCCGGAACAAGAGCAAAAACGAAGGATCCGTCATGCCTCTTCACCACCAGACTCTTCACGACGGCCCCGGGCTCGATCCCCAGCAGCCCTGCTGCCTCGGCGAGGCTGTCCGCTGCCGGCCGCTCGACCACCTCGACGGCCAGCCCTCGGCTTTCGGCATCGGCGAGCATTCGGTCGGTTCCGCTGATGTTCGGCATTTCTTCTCCAAGGGGGTGGGCGGCATCGAGTTCTCCACAGGGGCGTCTCGATCCCTCATCGGGCTTGCGGCCGTCTGGGATAATCAGTGGTGATGACAACCACTCTTTCGCAACCAGAAGCCGGCGTGCATTCTTCCGCGCAGCCTGGGCAGACTTCTCCGCACCCGGGGCAGACCGCTCCGCACCCGGGGCTGGCTATCGGCCCCATCCAGGTCGCTTCGCCGGTCGTGCTCGCGCCGATGGCCGGCATCACCAACACCGCGTACCGCCGGCTCTGCCGCGAATACGGTGCCGGGCTCTACGTCAGCGAGATGATCACCAGTCGGGCACTGGTCGAGCGCACGCCCGAGTCGATGCGCCTCATCACCCATCACGAGAGCGAGACCACCCGGAGCATCCAGCTCTACGGGGTCGAGCCGAAGACGGTCGCCGAGGCCGTCACGATGCTGGTGGCCGAAGATCGTGCCGACCACATCGACCTCAACTTCGGCTGTCCGGTGCCCAAGGTCACCCGCAAGGGCGGCGGATCGGCCCTGCCCTGGAAGCTCGGGTTGTTCCGCGACATCGTCGAGGGCGCCGTCAAGGCCGCCGGCGACATCCCGCTCACCATCAAGATGCGCAAGGGCATCGATGACGATCACCTCACCTATCTCGAGGCCGGCAAAGCGGCTGAAGGGGCAGGGGTCGCCTCGATCGCGCTTCACGCACGGACCGCGGCCGACTTCTACTCCGGCCAGGCCGACTGGTCAGCCATCGCGACCCTGAAGAACGCCATCACGGGGGTGCCGGTGCTCGGCAACGGCGACATCTGGTCGGCGGCCGACGCACTCCGCATGGTCGACGAGACCGGGTGCGACGGCGTGGTCGTCGGTCGCGGCTGCCTCGGCCGCCCATGGCTGTTCGGCGACCTCGCGGCGGCGTTCCGCGGCGAAGAGCGCAAGGCGGAGCCCACCCTCGGCGAAGTGGCCCAAGCGTTCCGACGCCATGCCGAGCTCCTGATCGAGTTCTACGAGGGCGACGAAGCGCGCGCCTGCCGCGACATGCGCAAGCACGTGGCCTGGTACTTCAAGGGGTATCCCGTGGGCGGCGACGTGCGAGCCAGCCTGGCCGCCTCGTCGAGCGTGGCGGAGATCGACGACCTCCTAGGCACGATGGATTGGACTCAGGCCTACCCCGGCATCGACGCCGAGGGTCCGCGCGGGCGCGCGGGCAGCCCCAAGCGTCCATCGCTTCCCGACCGGTGGCTCGAGAGCCGCGAGCTCGACGAGGCGTTCCGCGAAGAGCTCGCCGCCGCCGAACTCCACCACAGCGGTGGCTGAGACGCCCCGCACACGAGCGCTCCCGACCTACCCGCACCTCCCGCCCGAAGGGCCCGCGTGACCACCCAGAACACCCCTACCGCCAACGCCGATCTGCTGGGCACCCCACGCTCTGGTCCCGGCTCGGTCGGCTCCGCCGGCTACAGCGAGCACGACGGAGAGCGGTGGCTGCCCGAAGAGCACTCCAGCCGGCGAAGCGACTTCGCGCGCGATCGCGCACGACTGCTCCATTCGAGTGCCCTCCGGCGTCTGGCCGCGAAGACGCAGGTGCTCAGCCCGACAGCGGGGCTCGATTTCGCCCGCAACCGCCTCACGCACTCGCTCGAAGTCGCCCAGGTGGGGCGAGAGCTCGCAACCAGCCTCGGCCTCGATCCCGACGTCGTCGACACGGCCTGTCTGGCTCACGATCTCGGTCACCCGCCCTTCGGCCACAACGGCGAGAAGGCCCTCAACGACTGGTGCACCGACATCGGCGGCTTCGAGGGCAACGCGCAGACGCTGCGACTGCTCACGCGCATCGAGCCCAAGGTCATCGGCGCCGACGGCCAGAGCTACGGTCTCAATCTGACGCGCGCCAGCCTCGACGCCAGCTGCAAATACCCATGGCCGACCGCCCAGGGCATCCCCGATCCCGGCGGTCGAGTGAAGTTCGGGTTCTACGACGACGACACCCCGGCCTTCGAGTGGCTCCGCATCGGCGCGCCACGACGCCAGCGGTGCATCGAGGCCCAGGTGATGGATCTCAGTGACGACATCGCCTACTCGGTGCACGACTTCGAAGACGCCGTCGTCAACGGCTACATCGATGTCGCGGCGCTGTCGTCGCCGGTCGGCCACGACTCGCTGATCGACGCCATGCACGCCTGGGTCGGCGGCGAACTCAGCCGAGACGAGCTGACCGAGGCCTTCAACCGCCTTCGCGGCCTCGACTTCTGGCTGCACGACTACGACGGCGGGCGGGTCGCGCAGGCTCGTCTGAAAAACCTGACGAGTCAGCTCATCGGCCGATTCGCCGGTTCGGCAATCGACGCGACACACGAGCACTATCCGCTCGACAGCCTCATCCGTTTCGCCGCCAGCGTCGTGATCCCCGCCGAGATCATCGGCGAGATCGCCGCGCTCAAGGGAATCGTCGCGGCCTTCGTGATGACCCGCAACACCCGCCAGCCCATCTACGTGCAACAGCGCGAAGTGCTGACCACGCTCGCCGATGCCCTCTGGGCCAGCGGCGCGACCGAGCTCGACCCGGGATTCGCCGCCGACTGGCGCGACGCGTCCGACGACGCGGGCCGACGGCGCGTGATCGTCGACCAGGTCGCCTCCCTCACCGACCAGAGCGCCATGGCCTGGCACGACCGGCTGGTCCGCTCGTGACCCCGCCTAGACTGGATCGATTCGAAGGGGGCGGTGCGTGCCAGGTCTGATCAAACGCGCCGACATCGACGAGGTCCGCAGCCGCGTCAACATCGCCGACGTGGTCGGCGACTACGTCACCCTCAAGGGCGCCGGTGTGGGCTCGCTCAAGGGCCTTTGCCCGTTCCACGACGAGCGCAGCCCCAGTTTTCACGTGCGCCCCCAGGTCGGTCGCTACCACTGCTTCGGCTGCGGCGAAGATGGCGACGTCTTCAGCTTCATCCAGAAGACCGACCACACGACGTTCCAAGAGGCCGTCGAGCGGATGGCCGCGCGGATCAACTTCACCCTGCACTACGAAGACGGCGGTCAGGCGAGCGATCACGGCAATCGCGCGAGACTCCTGGCGGCGAACGAAGCGGCTCGCGAGTTCTACGTCGAGCAGCTCACCGGCGCCGACGCCGATCCGGCACGACGGTTTCTGGGGCAGCGCGGATTCGATCCGGCGGCCGCGCAGCGGTTCGGCGTCGGCTTCGCACCCAAGTCGTTCGACGCGATCCGCTCGCACCTCAAAGGTCGAGGGTTCTCTGAGGAGGAGCTGGTCACCTCCGGGCTCCTCAGCCAGGGTGATCGCAACGCCTACGACCGCTTCCGCGGGAGACTCATCTGGCCGATTCGCGACGTCACGGGCGCCACGATCGGCTTCGGCGCCCGCAAACTTCTCGACGACGACAACGGCCCGAAATACCTGAACACCCCCGAGACGCCGATCTATCACAAGTCTCAGGTGCTGTACGGGCTCGACCTGGCGCGCAAAGACATCTCGCGCTCGAAGAGGGTCGTGATCGTCGAGGGCTACACCGACGTCATGGCCTGCCACCTCGCCGGTGTCACCACGGCGGTCGCGACCTGCGGCACGTCGTTCGGCGTCGACCACATCAAGGTACTCAGGCCGATGCTCGGCGACGTGCGGGGCGCCGATGCTTCGAGCCTCGGCGAGGTCGTCTTCACCTTCGACCCCGACGAGGCCGGTCAGCGGGCCGCCAGCCGGGCCTTCGCCGAAGAGCAGCGATTCGCGGCGCAGACGTTCGTGGCGGTCGCCCCCGACGGGCTCGACCCGTGCGATCTCCGACTCAATCGAGGCGACGACGCCGTTCGACGCCTGGTCGACGGCAAGCGGCCGATGTTCGAGTTCATGATCAAGCGCACCCTCGACGGTCACGACCTCGAGACGGTGGAGGGGCGGGTCGCCGCACTCCGCTCGTCGGCACCGGTCGTTGCCGGCATCCGCGATGCCTCGCTCACCCAGGGGTACGTCCGGTCACTTGCCGGCTGGCTCGGCCTCGACCCCGACGAGGTCGCCACAGCGGTCGACGCGGCCCGTCGCACGGTCGCCGCGCAGCCGAAGGCCGTCGAACGTCTCGCCCCCTCGAGCGATCCCTCACGGCAGTCGATCACCAGCCTCCCGGAGGCGGAGCCGGTCGACGAGGGCCCGAGCATCCTCCGCCTGCCCGACGACCTCTCCACGCGCATGGAGCGCGACGCGCTGATGGCGATCCTGCAGCACCCGGCGTCGGCCCCCCGCGACCTCACCATCCAAGCCGCCTTCTCGGTCTTCGTGAATGGCTCGCTGGGGGTGGTCCGCGACGCGATTGCGGCCAGCCTCGATCACCTCGACGCTCCGAACTTCGTCGATCTGGTGTTGGAGCAGACGCCCGGGCCGTTCGCCGGTCTGGTGCGGGAGCTGGCAATGGGGCCCCTGCCAGAGCGCGAGGGCGCCGATGTGGCGCTGTACTGCGCCGGGATTCTCGGCTCCCTCGTCGAACGCGACCTGCTCCGTCAAAAGGCGGAGCTGCTCGGCCAGATGCACCGCACCGATGTGCGGGCCGAACCCGAGAAGCGGCGCGAGATAGGGCAGAAGCTAGTCGAAGTCGAGGCGGCGCGCCGCATCCTGCGCAACGAATAGGAGAGATGCGCACACAAAGTGCGCGGCGCGTTGCGAACCTGTAAACACTTCCGCCTGAATTTCAGCCCAGCACCGGGCGTGTGTTAAGAATGAAATCCCGGCAGTCGATCACAGCTCTGCTCCGACCCCGGGTCCATGCACCGACACAAAGGGGTACCACCGTGAATTCCACGTCTTCCGTGAGGCGACGCCTGTTGATCGGGGTGGGTGGCGCCGTCGCCACCACTCTCGTTCTCGCAGGCTGCGCCAACAGCAGCTCCACGAGCACCGACGCCCTCGACGGTGTCGTGATCGGCACGTCCGACGTCATCACCTCGCTCGACCCGGCCGGCTCGTACGACAACGGCTCGTTCGCCGTGATGAACCAGGTCTATCCGTTCCTCATGAACACGCCGTACGGCTCGCCCGACGTCAAGCCCGACATCGCCACCAGCGCGGAGTTCACGAGCCCCACGCAGTACACCGTGAAGCTCAAGTCCGGCCTCAAGTTCGCCAACGGCGACGCACTCACCTCGTCCGACGTGAAGTTCAGCTTCGACCGTCAGATCGCGATCGCCGATGCCAACGGCCCCTCGTCGCTGCTCTCGAACCTCAAGAGCACCGCTGCTCCCGACGACAGCACGGTCGTCTTCACCCTCAAGTCGAAGAACGACCAGACGTTCCCGCAGGTGCTCTCGAGCCCGGCCGGGCCGATCGTCGACGAGCAGGTCTTCAGCGCCACCAAGGTGACCTCCGACGCCGACATCGTCAAGGGAAAGCCGTTCGCCGGCCAGTACTCGATCTCGCAGTACAAGGCGAAAGAGCTGATCCAGTACGCCGCCTTCTCGGGCTACAAGGGCCTCCTCGGCGCACCCAAGACGAAGAGCGTCACGGCTCAGTACTTCACCGACGAGACGGCGCTCAAGCTGGCCGTGCAGAAGGGCGACGTCAACGTCGCCTACCGCTCGCTCAGCCCGACCGACCTCGCGTCGCTCAAGAAAGACGACAAGCTGACCGTCCACGACGGCCCCGGCGGCGAGATCCGCTACATCGTCTTCAACTTCGACACCATGCCCTACGGTGCCAAGACTTCGGAGGCTGACTCGGCCAAGGCCCTCGCCGTCCGCAAGGCCGTCGCCGACTCGGTCGACCGCGAGGCCCTCTCCGAAGACGTCTACAAGGGCAGCTACACGCCGCTGTACTCGCCCGTGCCCGACGGCCTCACCGGCTCGATCACCCCGTTCAAGTCGCTCTACGGCGACGGCGACGGTGGCCCCGACGCCGACAAGGCCAAGTCGACCCTGACCGCGGCCGGTGTCACGACGCCCGTCACGCTCAACCTGCAGTTCACGCCCGACCACTACGGTGCGTCGTCCGACGACGAGTACGCGCTGATCAAGAAGCAGCTCGAAGACACCAAGCTGTTCAAGGTCAACATCCAGTCGACCATCTACGACGAGTACAGCACCGAGCGCACCAAAGACAGCTACCCGCTGTACCAGCTCGGATGGTTCCCCGACTACTCCGACGCCGACAACTACCTGACGCCGTTCTTCCTGCCTTCGCCCGGTGCCGACGGCAAGCCCCTCGACGGCGGCTTCCTGCTGAACCACTACAACAACCCGAAGGTCGACGCCCTCATTGAGGCGCAGCGCAGCGAGACCGACACTGCTGCCCGCACCAAAGATATCGAGCAGATCCAGACGCTCGAGGCCGGCGACATCTCGACCCTGCCGCTGCTCCAGGGCGCTCAGGTCGCGGTCTCGGGCAAGGACGTCAAGGGTGTCGACGACGCCCTCGACGCCTCGTTCAAGTTCCGCTACGCGACGTTGTCGCTGTAGCTTACGAACAGAAGGTGGGGTGCTCCGCCGGGCCGAAAGGCCGGGGGAGCACCCCACCACCGTGTCGGGCGATGACGCCCGCCGAAGAGCAAACGAAAGGGAACGCGACCTCGTGACCGTTCTGAACGACACCTCGCCCACCGCACCCGCGGTGCCGGGGCCCTCTCAGGGGAAGACCAAGGGCGGTGGCCTCGGCCGCTACGTCTTGATCCGGTTCCTGCTCATCATCCCGACCGTCTTCATCCTGGTCACGCTGGTGTTCTTCCTCATGCGAGTGGTCGGCAACCCGATCACCGCCTCGGTCGGCGGGCGTCTCACGCCGACTCAGCTCCAGGAGCGCTTGCACGCTGCCGGTTACGACCGTCCGATCATCGTGCAGTACGGCGAGTACCTCGGGCAGCTGCTGCGCGGTGACTTCGGCACGACGCTGACCGATCACCGCAAGATCAGCGACATCCTGCTGACTTACGGTGGCGCCACTGTCGAGCTCGTCTTCTACGCGCTCATCATCGCTCTGCTCATCGGCATTCCGCTCGGAATGCTCGCCGCGTACTTCCGCGACCGCTGGCCCGACGTGATCCTCCGCGTCTTCGCGATCTTCACCTACGCCACCCCCGTCTTCTTCGCCGGGCTTCTCCTGAAGCTCGTCTTCTCCGTCTGGCTCGGCTGGTTGCCCCTGGGCGGCAGGGCGAGCCCCCGCATCGAGCTCGCCCTCGGCACCGTGCCGAACCCGACCGGCATCTACTTGATCGATGCCCTCCGCACCGGCAACTCGATCATCATCAGCGACGTGCTGCTGCACGCGGTCATGCCGGCCCTCGCCCTCGGCCTCATCACCGGTGGCATCTTCCTTCGTCTGGTCCGCACGAACGTGATCGGCACGCTGGGCTCGGAGTACGTCGACGCGGCCCGCTCGCGCGGTGTCTCCGAGGTCCGCCTGGTGCGCACCCACGCATTCAAGCCTGCTTTGATCCCGATCATCACCGTCATGGGTCTGCAGATCGCGATGCTTCTCGGTGGTTCTGTGCTCACCGAGACCACCTTCGGCTGGCGAGGCCTCGGCTTCGAGCTGCAGCAGTATCTCTCGGCCCGCGACTTCGTGGCCGTCCAGGGCATCGTGGCCCTGCTGGCCGTCATCGTGGCGGTCACCAACTTCATCGTCGACATCGTCGCGGCGTTCATCGACCCACGCGTGAGGTATTGATCATGACGACCACTCTCGCCGCCGCTAAAGACCAGCGCGCCCCCTGGTTCTCACGCCTTCCCATCGTCGCGCAGCTCCGACGCAGCGTCGGCCTCCAGCGCGGAATGCTCATCACCGGCATCGTCATCTGCCTGGTGTTCCTCCTCGGTGCAATCTTCGCCCCGATCATCGCGCCCTACGGGTTCGGTCAGCTGAGCGACGACGCCGGATCCTTCCCCCGCCAGGCCCCGCCCTCGTCCGACCACATCTGGGGCACGACCGTCGGCGGCTACGACGTCTTCAGTCGTGTCGTCTGGGGTGCGCAGACCGCCATCGCCGTCGTGATCGTGGCCGTCATCCTGTCGGTTCTGATCGGCGTGACGCTCGGCCTCGTGTCGGGCTACCTCGGTGGATGGCTCGACCGGATCCTCGTCGTCATCGCCGACGCGGTCTACGCGTTCCCGTCGCTCCTGCTCGCGATCGTCGTCTCGATCGTGATCTCGGGAGGCCAGTCCAGCCTCGTCGGCGGAATCGTCGCCGCGGGCATCTCGATCACCGTGGTGTTCGTGCCGCAGTATTTCCGCGTCGTCCGCGCCGAGGCGGTCCGCCTCAAGTCCGAGGCCTTCGTCGAGTCGTCGAAGGTCGTCGGCTCGTCGACCGCCCGCATCATGTTCAAGCACGTGCTGCGCAACGCCACGCGCAGTCTCCCGCTGATCCTGACCCTCAACGCGTCCGAGGCGATCCTGACGCTCGCGTCGCTCGGCTTCCTCGGCTTCGGCATCGGGCCGACGGCGGCGGCCGAGTGGGGCTACGACCTCAACCGGGCACTCTCCGACACCGCCAGTGGCATCTGGTGGACGGGTGTGTTCCCGGGAGCCGCGATCGTCCTGCTCGTGCTCGGCGTCACGCTCGTCGGCGAGAGCCTCAACGACCTCGCCGACCCGCGCCTGCGCACGCGCCGGCGGGCCAAGCGCCGGAAGGCCGTAACTAGCGCCTCCAGCGACCCCGCCGTCGGCGACGACAAGACCCCCGGCAGCACCACCGCCCCCGAAGGAGGACGCGCATGAGCGACATCGTCCGCGATGACCGTCACACGGCCGTCGACATCAAGAACCTCGAGGTCGCCTTCGCCACCGACGGCGGCGATGTCAATGCCGTGCAGGGCGTCAGCCTGACGGTCCGGTCGGGTGAGGTGCTCGCGATCGTCGGAGAATCAGGATCGGGCAAGACCGTCACCGCCAAGACGATCCTCGGCCTCCTCCCCGAGACCGCCGTCGCCTCCGGCGCCGTGCTCCTCACCGGCGAGGACGTGCTGACCGTCGGGCCGAAGCGCGTCCGCGAGCTCCGCGGCACCGACGTCGCCATGGTCTTCCAGGAGCCCTCGACGGCGCTGAACCCGGTCTTCACGGTCGGGTGGCAGATCGCCGAGGGCATCCGCGCCCACGGCAAGGTGTCGAAGAAGGAGGCGCGGAAGAGGGCCATCGACATCCTGTCGAGGGTCGGGATCCCGGATCCTGAGACCCGCGTCGACTACTACCCGCACCAGTTCTCGGGCGGCCAGAAGCAGCGTGTGGTCATCGCGATGGCGCTCGTGCTGAACCCTTCGGTGATCGTCGCCGACGAGCCGACCACGGCGCTCGATGTGACGGTGCAGGCCGAGATCCTCGACCTGCTGCGCCGGTGCCGCGACGAATTCGGCGCCGCGATCGTGCTGATCACCCACAACATGGGCGTCGTCGCCGACCTCGCCGATCGCGTGGCCGTCATGTACCTCGGCAAGGTGGTCGAAGAGGCCGACGCGAAAACGCTGTTCGCCAACCCGCAGGACGACTACACCAAGCGCCTCCTCGGCAGCGTGCCTCGACTCGAGGCCCGCGGCCACCAGGCTGCCCCGTCGGCCGACGCCGAGATCGTCGTGAACGCCCGCGGGCTCGAGATCGAGTACCCCGGCCGTCTCGGTCGTGCGGGATTCCGTGCGGTGAAGGGTGTCGACTTCACGATCGCCAAGGGCCAGGTGCTCGGGTTGGTGGGGGAGTCCGGCTCGGGCAAGACCACCATCGGCCGCGCGATCGCGGGACTCACCCGGGTCACCGGTGGCTCGCTCGAGGTGCTCGGCGTCGAGATGAACGGCGTGCACGAGCGCGACTTCAAGCCGAAGCGGGCCGAGATCGGGTTCGTCTTCCAAGACCCGGCCTCGTCGTTCAACCCGCTGCTGACGATCGCCGAGGCCGTCGCCGAGCCGCTCATCGTGCACGGCCGCGCCGGAGACGCCCGAGCCGCACGCGCGCGCGTCGACGAGCTGATGGAGGCCGTCCAGCTGCCCAAGGCGTTCGGTGACCGCTACCCCCACGAGCTGAGCGGTGGCCAGCGCCAGAGGGCCAGTCTCGCGAGATCGCTTGCGCTGGATCCTACGCTCCTGATCGCCGACGAGCCCACCAGCGCGCTCGACGTCTCGGTGCAGGCGCGGGTGCTCGAGCTCTTCGCCGAGCTGCAGAGCGACCTCGGATTCGCGGCTTTGTTCATCAGCCACGACCTCGCGGTAGTGAACCTGCTCGCCGACCGTATCGGCGTGCTCTTTCACGGCGACCTGGTCGAGTCGGGGCCGAACGACCAGGTGCTCGGCGCGCCCGAGCACGACTACACGAAGCGACTGCTCGCCTCGCTGCCGGTGCCCGATCCTTCCGAGCAGGCCGCGCGCCGCGAAGCGCTGAGAGCTCTGACCCGTCAAGCTTAGGTATGGCCGACACCGACGCACCCGTCCTCGTCGCCGACGATCTCTCGCTGCTCTACCCGGCTCGCGCCGGGCGCCCGGAAGTACGCGCCGTCGACGGTATCTCGCTCCAACTGGCTCCGGGGGAGATCCTCGGGGTGCTCGGAGAAGCAGGATCCGGCAAGTCGACGCTCGCCCGCGCCTTCGCCGGCCTGGCCTACGCCTCGAGGCCCCCCGCGGGGTCGGCGACGATCGCGGGCGGCGAGCTGTTCGTGCTCGGCGAGCGGATCAAGACGATCTCGAAACGGCATCGTGACCGCCTCACGGGGGCCGTCGGCTATCTGTCGCAGTCGGACGGCGACAACCTCAACCCCGATCTCACAGTGGGGGAGGCTGTAGCCGAGCCTCTCTACGAGCGTGACAAGAAGTTCGATCGCAAAGAGGCCGGTCGGCTGGTGTCGACCCTCGTCGACGCTGTGCATCTGCCGCTTTCGACCATGCTCAAGCAGACGTGGGAGCTCAGCTCGGGTCAGCGTCAGCGCATCGCGCTCGCCCGCAGTCTCGTGCTCTCGCCGAGCGTTCTCATCGCCGACGAACCGGCCCGCGGGGTCGACGTGCTCGTGCGCCAGTCGGTCTTGGAGCTGCTCCGCGGCATCCATGAGACGCGGCAGTTCTCGGCCGTCGTCGTCACCTCGTCG
This sequence comes from Frondihabitans sp. PhB161, assembly GCF_003814635.1. Classification (NCBI taxonomy): domain Bacteria; kingdom Bacillati; phylum Actinomycetota; class Actinomycetes; order Micrococcales; family Microbacteriaceae; genus Frondihabitans; species Frondihabitans sp. PhB161. The sequence continues at coordinate 520,870 of NZ_RKQW01000003.1, read as the reverse complement.
GTGAACGAGGCCCGCGCGGTGGCCGACCGCATCGCCGTGCTCCGCTCGGGGCACCTGGTCGGCCTGGGGACCATCGACGACGTGCTCGCCACGACCGTCGACCCGTACGTGAAGGTCCTTTCGCAGACGTCGCCCATCGACATCATCCCGTCGTCCGACCGCACCCCCAAGAAGCACCGCTAGGAGCACTTTGTCTTCCGCCACCCCCGCCTCCTCGTCCGCCCGCGGTCACCGTGCCGTCCTGACCCCGTCCGCGACCGTGCCCGCCGAGCACCGGCCCACGCCCGGGCCCATCGCCATCGGGCCGAAGCCACTGCAGCACGTCGTCGACGCCGTCGAATCGGGCGGAGGTACCCTCGGCCCCCTCGACGAGTCGACGCGAGGGCTGATGTGGCTGTCGCACACGAAGATCGACGAGCTCGACGACGCACTCACGACCTACCCCAACATCGAGTGGGTGCAGCTGCCCATGGCCGGGGTCGACATGTTCGCCCCGATCATGGCGAAGTACGCGTCGTCGCCGCGTCCGCTCTGGACCAGCGCCAAGGGCGCCTACTCCGAGCCGGTCGCCGAGCACGCAGTGGCTCTCACGCTGGCCCTGCTCCGGGTGTTCCCCGAGCGCGTGCGTGCCAGTTCCTGGGCAACCGAGCCGAGGGGCATCTCGCTGTACGGGCTCGACGTCGTCATCGTCGGCGCCGGTGGAATCGCCCTCGAGATCATGCGCCTCCTCGCGCCATTCGACACGCGCATCACCATCGTCCGCCGCAGTTCTTCCCCCGTCGACGGTGCGGCGCGCACGGTGCCGGCCGCGCAGCTCGACGAGGTGCTGCCGACCGCCGACGTCGTGATCGTCGCGGCGGCCATGACCGACGACACCGCCAAGATGTTCGGCGCGTCGCAGTTCGCCGCCATGAAAGACACCGCCGTGCTGGTGAACATCGCTCGCGGCGGACTCGTCGACACCGACGCCCTGGTCGATGCGCTCGACTCCGGGTCGCTGTGGGGTGCGGGGCTGGACGTGACCGATCCGGAGCCGTTGCCCGAGGGGCACCCGCTGTGGACCAACGACCGAGCGCTGGTCACCCCGCATCAGGCCGACACGCCCGACATGGTCGCGCCGCTGCTGGCCGAGCGGATCCGGCACAACGTGAGGGCGCTCGAAGGCGACGGGGAATTCATCGGCGTCGTGGATCCTGCCGCCGGCTACTGAGCTCTTCGCCCCCCCCTTGCAAATTTGAAGGAGATTTCGACTCGCGACCCCGGTGGATCCTGATGTTTCCGCTGGGGTCGCGGCGTTTTTCCTTCAAATTCGGAGGCGGAGCGGGGTTAGGACACGCCGCGCGCACTAAAAAGGCCCCCACGGGTGGAGCCGTGAGGGCCTTCGCTCCCCGAGTTGGACTCGAACCAACAACCTGCCGGTTAACAGCCGGCTGCTCTGCCAATTGAGCTATCGAGGATTACAACTCCCGTTCGATTGGCGCTGAACGAGCGACCACAACTCTAGCAAAGGTTTTGGCCCTCGACGTACACCTCAGCCTTCGGGGTGGTCGAGCCCCGGGGTCCAGGTGTGGCCGGGGCCGCCCCAGCCGTTCTTGCGGACGGCCTTCGCGGCCGCCTTCGAGAACGGGTGCTCGAGGCGGTCGGCGTAGAGGATGCCGTCGAGGTGGTCGTATTCGTGCTGAAAGATGCGGGCCAGCCAGCCGTGCGCCTCGATCTCGAAGGGCTCGCCCTCGAGGTCGACGGCCCGGAGCAGCACGCTGTCGGCACGTCGCAGCGGGAAGCGTTCGCCCGGAATCGACAGGCACCCCTCCGACTCGTCGTCGTCGTCGAGGTCGTCGAGGGTCAGTGGGCTCTGCCAAAGCTCCGGGTTGATCGCGACACCGCGCCACGACCCGCCCTCGTCGTCGGCCCAGGAGAAGACGAAGACGCGCAAGGCCACCCCGACCTGCGGGCCGGCCAGGCCGACGCCCGGCGCTTCGTCCATCGTCTCGAACATGTCGGCGACGAGAGTGCGGAGCTCGTCGTCGAAGACGGTGACGGGGGAGGCGACCTCGTGGAGGACGGGTTCGCCGGTGATCGTGATCGGTCGGACAGCCATTCACTCAGCCTATCGGCGGGCCCGGCGCCGGGCCTCACGGTACCGTGAGAGCGTGCCTCTGCCTCTCGACGTCCTCACCGAGCCGGTGACACTCGACTCTCAGACCGCGATCGGCATCCCGCTCGCGCTGATCGGCGCGATCTTCCTCTCGGTGGGCGCGCAGCTGCAACACCGGGGTGTGACGAAGGTGGAGCGTGCCTCCGGCGGTGCCTCGAAGGGGCTCAATGTCAGGCAGGTGCTGCGACTCCTCGGCCGGCCGTCGTGGGTGCTCGGCACCCTCATGCTCGCGCTCGCCATCGTCTTCCAGCTCACCAGCCTCAGCTTCGCTCCGCTCATCGTGGTGCAGCCGCTCGGCGCCGTCGCCCTCGTAGTGACCGCCGTATTGAACTCGCGGACCACCAGGCAGCGACTCGATCGACAGTCGAAACGCGCGATCCTCTTCTGCGTCGGCGGCGTCGCGCTGTTCGTGCTGGTGGCCGCACTGACAGCAACCGAGCCCGTCATCACCCAGGGGCAGCTCATCACCGTGTTGGTGATCCTCGCGATCGTCTTCGCGCTGCTCCTGACCGCGTTCACCCTCTTCCGGCGCAAGATCCGGGCGTTGTTCTACATCATCGCCGCCGGGTTCCTCTACGGATTCGTCGCCACCCTCGCCAAGGTCGTCATCAACCGCGTCGAGTCGCACAACTTCGACATCCTCACCGCCGTCTGCATCCTGTTCCTCCTGGCCGCGGGCGGTCTCGGAGGCTACTTCGTGCAGAACGCGTATGCGTCGGGCCCGCCCGACCTCGTGATCGCGGGCCTCACCGTCGTCGACCCCTTGGTCGCGGTCGGCATCGGCATCCTCGTTCTCGGCGAGGCCTCGCAAGCGCCCTGGTGGGCCGGCATCTTCTACGTCGTCGCGGGGGCGATCGCCGTCTACGGCGTGTTCCAGCTGGCGAAATACCATCCGCAGGCCAAGGGCTGAGCTAGCCTGACTGGTGTCGGCCCCGACACGGGGGCCGCAGCACAAGACGCCCGGATCACCGGCCGCCCACTCCGCGGCCGCACCGCCCACGGCAAGGACGCAACCGACAAGTGACGATCGACCATCACGATGAGACGACCGCGAGGTCTTCCGATACCAGGCCGCTTCGGATCCTGATCGCCGGAGACACCTTTCCGCCCGACGTCAACGGCGCGGCGAACTTCACCGAGAGGCTCGCCGTCGGCCTCGCCGAGCGGGGTCACGATGTGCACGTGGTCGCGCCTGCGCCGACCCGTCGCCACGGCACGTTCGAAGAGCAGCATGCCGGTGCGACGCTCACCGTGCACCGACTCAACTCGACCCGCTGGCCGCTGCACGACTGGCTCCGCTTCGCGACGCCGTGGACGGTCAAGCACAACACCAGGCCGATCGTCGACTCGTTCCGGCCCGACGTGGTGCACATCCAGTCGCACATCATCATTGGCCGCGGGCTGACCACGATCGCGAAAGAGCGCGGCATTCGTGTGATCGCGACGAACCACTTCATGCCCGAGAACCTCATCGAGCACACACCGCCGATGCCCCGCAAGCTGCTCGACTGGATCACCCGACGGGCATGGCAAGACGCCGCGAACACGTACCAGCACTGCCAGGCGATCACGACGCCGACGCGCAAGGCCGCCGGATTCCTTGAGGAGGCGACCGACATCACCGGCGTCATTCCGATCTCGTGCGGCATCGACGCTTCGCACTACACGGCACGGCCCGACCGTCCGTCGACCAACCGGATCGTCTTCGTCGGCCGCGTCACGGGCGAGAAGCACATCGACGTGCTGCTCACCGCGATGACGAAGCTGCCCGCCGCTCTCGGCGCGACCCTCACCATCGTCGGAGGCGGCGACCTCCTCGCGAAGCTGACCCAGATGGCGGCCGACCTCGGCCTCGCCGAACGGGTCACGTTCGCCGGCTACCTTTCCGACGACGAGCTGCGGCGCACCCTCACCGACGCGACCGTCTTCGCGATGCCTTCGACCGCCGAGCTGCAGAGCATCGCGAGCCTCGAGGCGATGGCGTCGGGCCTCCCCATCGTCGTCGCCGACGCCATGGCGCTTCCGCACCTCGTCGACCACGGCTCGAACGGCTATCTGTTCACCCCTGGCGACGCCGACGACCTCGCCGCGAAGCTTACCGACGTGCTCACGAAGAGCGACGACGACTACATCGCCATGCGCCGCGCGAGCCTCGCCATGATCGAGCCGCACGACATCAACCGCACGCTCGACACGTTCGAGAAGCTGTATCGTGGGCAATCGGCGACCACCCCGGTCGCCGACACCGCCGCTCCTTCGATCGAGTCCGCGTCCGCGCCAGGTGCTCGGGCCGGAGACGAGATCGAATCCGGCGGTTCGGGGCGGTAGCTCAGCTGGTCAGAGCAGGCGACTCATAATCGCTCGGTCACGGGTTCAAGTCCCGTCCGCCCTACTCGCGAGTGCTGCTCTCCGTCGGCCCGTGCAAATTCGAAGGAAAAACGCTCGCGCGGCGACGAAGAATCAAGGATCCGACGGGGTCGGGTACCAGGATCTCCTTCAAATTCGGGGCGGGGCCGGGGCAGGGCAGGGCAGGCACGGAGCGGCAACGGGCATTTGTGCCCCGCGAGAAGTACGACCGGAGTGGGTAGTCTGGTCGAGCAAGAAACGGGGAATCGGGGGAGTGGTGCACGAGGCAGGCTGGGATCTCACGTGGGCTCGCCCGGTGACGCTGGCTCTGGTGCCCGACCACACCGACGAAGCCGCCCTCTCGATTCGCCAGGGCTCCACACGCATCGTGCAGATCACACTGGGCTCGCGGGTTCGTCTCAGCATCACCACGGGAACCGAAACGCTAGAGGTCGACGGGCGACACCCGCCTGTCGAGCAGATCCACGGTGTTCTGGCAGTCCACCGCGACGATGTCGAGATCGCCCCCGACGAGTCCGATCTCGACTTCGATTTCGACGAGACGATCCTGACTCTCGGCGAGGAGCAGCCGAACACCCCTCACGAGACGGCGAAGCCGACTCTCGAGCCCGACTTCGACGCGACGATCCTGACGCCGAGGGCCGGTGACGCCGGGCAGACCGCCGACGGTGGCCGGAGTGCGAGCGCAGCCCCCTCGGATCCTGCGTTCTTCTTCATCGACCTCGCCGACCGCAACGGCCGCGTGCTCCACCGAGTCGACGGGACCACCCTGGTGGGGCGCGCCCCGCGCGACCGCGACGACGCCGGGGCAGCCCTGCTGGCCGTGTCGAGCGTGACCGACCACGTCTCGGCGACGCACCTCTCGCTGACGAGCTCGGGAGCGCATCTCGTCGTGCGCGACCTCGCCTCGACGAACGGCACGACGCTGATTCCCGTCGTCGGCGAGCCCTACCGACTCACTCCGCACGAGGCCGTGCCCATCGTCCCCGGCACCCGTCTGGTGCTGACCGCCGACGTCACGATCACGGTTGTCGCCGACCCCGCCGGCTCCGACCCTGCCGGCTCGGACCCCACGGGCCTCGATCTCGCCAGCCCAAACCCCGCCGGCTCCGACCCGGGAGCCGTCGGTGCCCTCTAGGCTCCCCGAGACCGCACCCGTGCTCCCCGGCTACACCGTCGTCCGGCCGATCGGCACGGGCGGGTTCGCCGACGTTTTTCTTTACGAGCAGAGCCTGCCCCGCCGAAGCGTCGCCGTAAAGGTGTTGCTGGCCGGAGTGGCCGACACCGACCGGCGGCGGATGTTCCTGGCCGAGGCGACCCTGATGGCGCAGCTCGCCGCCCACCCCGACGTGCTCACCGTCTATGAGGCGAACATCGCCGCCGACGGTCGCCCATATCTCGTGATGGAGTACTGCCCCGAGTCGTACGGCACGAGGTTCCGCAACGAGCGTCTCGGAGTCACCGAGGTCCTCCAGGTCGCCCTGGCCGTCGGCAGCGTCTTAGAGACCGCTCACCGCGACGGTTTCCTGCACCGCGACGTCAAGCCCTCGAACATCCTGCGCACGAGCTACGGCCGGCCGGTGCTCTCCGACTTCGGTATCGCGGCGGCCCTCGCCACCGACGACGACCAGACCCGCGGACTCTCGGTGCCGTGGTCGGCCCCCGAGGTGCTTCGGGGCACGACCGGCGGCACCGTTCTGAGCGAGGTCTACGCGTTCGCGGCGACGATCCACGGGCTCCTGGCCGGTCGGTCGCCGTTCGAGGCGGTCGGCGGCGACAACTCGATGGAGGCGATCCAGCGGCGGATCGTCGGGAGAAACGCAGCCCCCACGACCGGCCGTGCCGACGTTCCGGCGCGGCTCGAACAGGCGCTCGCCGGCGCCCTGTCGAAAGACCCCGCACGACGCCCCGCACGCATCGTCGACCTACTGCGCGAGTTCCAGTTGGTCGAGGCGGAGCTCGGTGCGAGGCCCTCGCCGCTCCTGCTGCCCACCGAGAGTGTGCTCGACTCGTCGTCGCTCGATCTCCAGGCCGACATTCCGGCCCTGTCGGCTCGCGCAACGGCGTCCGGCACCCCGCGCCGTCCGCGGTCGGCGTCGAGGCGGACGGACCAAGGATCCGACCCGGCCGACACCGGCTCCCGCACGCGCTCGCGAGTGGGTCGCGCCCTCGCGAGTCGGCCACCCGCGGCAGTCGCTCCCGTGACCGCGGCACCGGTGTCAGTACCTGACCGGACGGTGGTGCGTTCCGCCGACGACGACTCCGCTTTGACGGGCCGGTCTCGGGTCTCTCTGCCCGTTCGGGTCGTGGCGATCTCGGTGGCGGCCCTGGTCGTACTGGCCGGTATCGGAATTCCGCTCGAGCTTCACGCGAGGGGAGGGGCCGATGTGCCCCGCGTCGGCACGGTCGCTGCCGACACCACGACCACCGGTTTCCGCTTCTCCTGGGACGACCCCGGCCTCTCGACTGGCGACGCCTATCGCGTCCGCCTCGACGGAGGCGCGGGCTCGCGTTCGGCGACGCAGACCGGGACGTCGTTCGAGCTGGAGCGCTCCGCGACGACCGGTGCTCGCACCTGCGTCACGGTGACGGTGGTGCGCGACGGCCGAATCGGCCCGGCGAGTGACCCGACCTGTGTGGGCGGCTGAGAGTGCCCAACGCCTTCACCCGAGCCGCGAGTCGCGTCACGTCGCGGTTCACCCGCCCCAGCCCTCGCCGCCGCACCGCCATCGGCACGGTCGCCGGCGTCGTCGTGGTCGCGACGGTCGTGGCGGCCGCGATCGTCTCTCCGGGCTACGAGCGCCAAGACCACCACCTCGACGACGGTTCGGTGTGGGTGGCCAACGGCAGCGACCGCCTCCTTGGCACGGCCAACACCGAGATCGGCGCCCTCACGGCGACCGTCGCGACCGACGGCTCCGACATGGAGCTCCTCCAAGACGACACTCACGTCGTCGTCCACGACACCGGTGCCAACACGCTCCAGCTCGTGGATCCCTCCCAGGGCACGGTGACCGACACCGTGCCGTTGCCCGAGGGCACTCCGCGCGTCGTCGGGTCCGGCGGGTGGGCGGCGATCTACCGGGCCTCGACGGGCGACGCCTGGGCCTCGACGCTCGGCGACCTGTCGAAATTCGAGGCGACGAGTGCGCCCACGTTCAGTCTCGGATCCTCGGCGACCCTCGCGGTCGACGCCGACGGCGGCTACGCCGGCTACAGCGCCAAGACCGGCACCCTCGTCACCGGATCGCTCGACCCGACGAGCGGCCGCGCCGCGTCGTCACGGGCCGTGCGCTTTCCGGGGGCGGCGCCGAGCGTGCAGGTGACCCTGGTCTTGGGCCGCCCGGTGCTCTTCGACGCCGTATCGGGGCGGCTGTGGGTCGACGGTGGGTTCGTCGATCTGACGAGCGGCCAGGCGACGGGCACGACCGGTGCGGGAGGTGCCACGGGGATCAGCGACCCGGGGTCGGCCCGACTGCAGCAGCCCTCGACGACGGGCAGCCGGATCCTTCTCTCCGATTCGACGCGCCTGCTCGCCGTCGACCCGGGCGACCGCCGCGTCTCGGTGGTCGGCACGGGTGGTCGGGGCACTCCCGCCGCGCCGGTCCGGCTCGACGGCTGCGACTACGGGGCATGGTCGGGCGGCATCGCCCTGCGCCAGTGTGGCGACGGATCAACGCCGACCACCGAGACGCTCGACCGGGCAACGAGCGCGGCCCCGCTGGCGCTGCTGGTGCGCGGCCACCACCTCGTCGCCAACGATGCCCTGTCGGGGCGCAGCTGGGCGCTCCAGCACGGCGGTCAGCTGATCGACAACTGGAGCGACTTCGTCGACGAGACGAAACGGAAGACGACGACCGAGTCCCGCGAAGACGTGCCACCGAAGCTCGACCCCGCCCAGAAGGCCCCCGTCGCCCGGGCGGACTCGTTCGGCGTGCGAGCGGGGCGCGCCAACACGCTCCCGGTGCTCCTCAACGACAGCGATGCGAACGGCGATGCCCTGGTCGTCACCCGCGCGACTGCCCTGCCGACCGACTTCGGCCGGGTCGACATCGTCGAGGACGCGCAGAAGATCCTCGTCACGACACGCGACGACGCACGGGGCAGCCAGAGCTTCCGTTACACGATCAGCGACGGCTACGGGCACGAGGCATCGGCACGGGTCACCGTGGAGGTTCACGGCGACTCGGTCAACGGCGCCCCGAAGCAGGTCCGCGCCACTCGCACCTCGGTCGCCGCCGGTGGTACCACCCGCACGAGCGTGCTAGCCGACTGGGTCGATCCCGATTCCGACCCCATCTTCTTGCGGTCGGCGAGCACGGCCAGCCCCGACTCGGTCAACTTCTCGCAGGACGGCCTGGTCACGTTCACCGACTCCGGCTCGGCAGCCAAGGCCAAGGGGTCTCTGAAGTCGGTCGCCCTCTCGGTCTCCGACGGGACAGACCAGGGCGCAGGATCCGAGACGGTCACCGTGGGCGCGCGAGGCAGCGTTCCGATCATCGCCGAGTCGTTCTCGCTGACCGGGTACACCGGCGAGCAGCAGTCGGTGGCCCCGCTCGGAAACGCGCGCGGCGGCACGGGGACGCTGCGGCTCGACGGCGTCACCGCGGCCAAGGGCGACGAATCGGTGACGCTCGAGCCGGACTTCGCCGACGGTACCTTCACCGTCTCGGCCTCTCGAGCAGGAACCCATCATCTCCGCTACTCAGTGACCGACGGAACGAAAACGGCCAGTGGCTCGATCCGCATCGACGTGATCGATCCGCCGAGTGCGAACCTGCCTCCGATCACCGTGCCGACCACGGCATTCCTCTATCTGCAAGACACGAAGACGGTCGATCCGCTGGCGACCGACAGCGATCCGGCCGGCGGTGTGCTGTCGCTCGTGTCGGTCTCGGGCATTCCTGCCCGATCGGGCGTGACGGTCGGCATCGTGCAGAAGGGCACGTTGCGCGTGACCCTTACCCGCTCTCTCGACGGGCCGGTCACCTTCGACTACACGGTCACCAACGGCAAAGCCGAGGCGACCGGAACGGTCACCGTCGTCGAGACGCCGGAGCCCGATCGCCTGCAACCCCCGCAGGCCGTCGGCGACGCGAGCGTCGTGCGGGTCGGACAGGTCGTCGACATCCCCGTGCTCGCGAACGACCGGCAGCCGAACGACAAGCCGCTCCAGCTCGCGCCGACTCTCGAGCAGCCTGTCGCCTCGAACGGCGGCCTGCTGTTCGCGGCGCAGGATCGCCTGCGCTACCTGGCTCCGGCGAAGCCCGGCCGATTCACCGCGAAGTACCGCATCACGCAGTCCGACGGCCAGTACGCGACCGCCTCGGTGTCGCTCACCGTGAAAGCGCGAGACGACGCCGACAACCGGGCTCCCGCCCCGCAGACGGTCACCGCTCGGGTCACCGCCGGGGGAGCGGTCACGATTCCGATCCCGCTCTCCGGCATCGACCCGGAGGGCGACGCCGTCAGCCTCGTCGGGCAGGCCTCCGCACCGAAGCTCGGCGCCGTGGCCTCGGTCGGCACCGACTCCATCACCTATCGGGCCTCCTCCTATGCCTCGGGAACCGACACCTTCGAGTACTCGGTCGTCGACGCGGTCGGCGCCGTGGGCACCGGGACGATTCGCGTGGGGGTCACGCCGTCGTCGGGGGTCGTCGCGCCGCCGATCGCCCAGGACGACCTCGTGCGCACTCGGCCCGGAACCAAGCTCTCAGTGCACGTGCTCGACAACGACAGCGCTCCGTCGGGTGGCGACGTCGAGGTGACGGGCGTGGAGGCGACGAGCTCCGCCGTGCGGCCGAGCTTCACCGCGAACTCGGTGGCACTGACCGCACCCGAGAAGGCGGGCAGCTACGGCGTCCTCTACTCGACCCGCGATTCGCGCGGTGGCTCGGCCTCGGCGTGGCTCTACCTCGACGTGTCGAAGTCGGCGCCGCTTGCCGGCCCGGTGGCACGAGACATCGTGCTGAAGTCGAGCGACATCGCCGGCCGATCGAGCGTCGAGGTCCGTCCCTTTCGCTCCGTGACGTTCTCGGAGGGTTCGTCGGCCGATCTCGACCTGTCGCTCCTGCCCGGGTACTCGTCGGGGGCCTCGGTCACGGGCGGCGTGGTCACGATCGCCGTGGCGAAGTCGAGCCGAATCGTGCCGTTCCGGGTCTCGCGCAAAGACTCGGCGGCGACGTCGTCGATCGCCTTCGTCTGGGTGCCCGGCACCGACGACGGTCGGCCCGAGCTCCGGCCCGATGCGCCCGCACTCACCGTCGTCAGCGGGTCGACTCTGACGATCCGACTCGCCGACCAACTGCAGGGGGTCTCCGGCCGTGCCGTCCGGATCGCCGGGTCGTCGAGCGTATCGGCGACCTACTCGAACGGTTCCAGCCTCGTCGTCGACGACCGGACCCTCCGCTTCACCTCGCGGACCGGCTACTTCGGGCCCGCCTCCATCACCCTGACGGCGACCGACGCCCCGGCCGGGCGGGCGGCGTCGTTCTTCGACCAGGCCACGCTCACGATCCCGATCACGGTGACCCCGAAGACCGACGAACCGCCCGTGGTCAACGGAGCCGACCTGCCGCTCGAGGCCGGCGCCTCGACGACCGTCGACCTCCAGGCCCTCACCGACTACCCGTATCCCGACCGCTATGGCGAGCTCCGCTACTCGGCCGTCTCGGGGACTCCCGGCGCGGTCACGGCCAGCGTGTCGGGGGCGAAGCTGTCGCTCCGGGCCGTCGACGGCGGCACCGTCGGCACCACTGCCCGCGTCGTCGTGTCGGTGCGCGACTCGAAGGGGGCGGGCAAGTCGGGCGTCGTCACGGTCTCGATCGTCCGCTCCACCAGGCCGATCGTCGAACCGATCCCCGACAGCGTCACGCTCCGCCGCGGATCCTCGACCAGCGTCTCCGTCCTCGCCAACGACCAGGCCACCAACCCGTTCCCGGGGCACCCCCTCCGCGTCGTGTCGGTCGGCCGGGGTGCCCGCCTGCCCGCGGGAGTCACCATCAGCCCGAGCGCCGACCGCAGCGTCGTCGCCCTCCGCGTCGCCAAGACGGCCAAGACCGGAACGGTCACGGTGCCGTACGAGGTCGCCGACGTGACCAACGATCCGTCCCGCTACGCCTCCAGCACCATCTCGCTGACCATCCAGGATGTTCCCGATGCCCCCGCACAGGCTCCCGCGATCGCGGCGAAAGACACCGACAAAGCGCAGGTGACCCTGAGGATCCCGCACGCGTTCCCCAACTACTCGCCGGTGCGCGCGTACACCGTGACCTCCACCGACAAGTCCGTCACGGCCCGTTGCGCCAACCCGGATGCGTGCGTCGTCCGTGGTCTCGCCTACGGCACACCGTTCGCGTTCACGGCCACTGCCGACAACGCTCTCGGCACGAGCAAGCCGAGCCCGGCGAGCGACACCGTCGTCATCGACGGCACGCCCGGGGCACCCCGCGACGTCTCTTTGACCGCGACCGCGGCCGACGCCGGCGGCCACTCGATGCTGGCCCGCTGGAGCGCCCCGCAGGCGACGAAGGGCACGCCGGTGCAGTCGTACTCGCTGGTCTTCTCGGGGCCGGGTGTCTCGCTGTCGAAGAAGCTGCCGGCGATCGCCACGAGCCTGGCCGTCTCGGATCCTCGTATCCAGCCCGGCAGCGAATACGCCATCTCGATCACCGCGTCGAACAAGACGAACACGTCTCAGCCCGCCTCGGCGCGCTCGAACTCGGTCGGGCCGCCCACCGACGTCACGGTCAGCAGCGCCACCCTGTACGACGGCGGGATCCGCGTGCGTGTCGACTGGACGCCCGGCAGCGCGAACGGCGGCCAGGCGCTCGTCTACTCGGTGACCCCGGTCAGCGGCGACACTCCCGACTCCTGCCGCCCCGAGTCGATGCCGGGCACGAACGTCGGCTCGGCCACCTCGTGGACGGATCAGGATCCGGGCTTCGGCCGCTCTCGCTACGCCGTCTACGCTTCGAACGGCCTGTTCTGCGCGCGGTTCACCTCCGGGGTCGCCGACACGAACCTGCCCGCCGCGCCCTCCGGCGAGGCGACGCTCGAGAAGCAGACGCCGGGCGGCACCGAGGTCGCCACCGACATCCGCGTGGGACGGCTGAGAGACTCGAGCAGCCGGGTCGACCACTACGAATACAGCCTGGTCACGGCCGGTCAGCCCTCGGGCAACTGGCAGCGCATCGATCAGGACGGCGGCTTCATCACCGGCGTCGGCACACCCAACGGCAACCCGTACGGGCAGACCTTCGACGTGTTCGCGAGGGCCTGCCGGTTCCAGGGCTCCGACACCTGTGGCCCTGAGACGAAGATCGGCCAGAATCTCACGCCGGTTGCAGCCGTCACCCCGCCGCCCACGACTCCGCCCGCGACCCCACCGCCCACCGCTCCGGCGCCCTGAGCCGTGACGCACTCCGACGACCGCCGAACGCCGATGACCACCACCAGAAACGAGAACCGATGACTCCCGAACAGCCCAACGAGACGATGACTCTCGAACAGGCCGCCTGGTTCAAGGAGGTCTTCGACCGCCTCGTCGAGAACGTCGAGCAGGTCGTGCTCGGCAAACCGCACGTCGTGCGCCTGGCGTTCACGACCCTGGTCAGCGAGGGGCATCTGCTGCTCGAAGACTTCCCGGGCACCGGCAAGACGTCGCTCGCTCGGGCCATCGCCCAGACGGTGGGCGGCTCCAGCTCGCGAATCCAGTTCACCCCCGACCTGCTGCCGGGCGATGTGACCGGCATGAGCATGTACGACCAGAAGAACGGCGTGTTCGAGTTCCACACCGGGCCGGTGTTCGCCAACATCCTGCTCGCCGACGAGATCAACCGCGCCTCGCCCAAGACGCAGTCGGCCCTCCTCGAAGTGATGGAGGAGTCGCGGGTGACGGTCGACGGCGTGACGCACTCGGTGCCGAACCCGTTCATGGTGATCGCCACGCAGAATCCGATCGAGCAGGCCGGCACCTACCGCCTGCCCGAAGCGCAGCTGGACCGTTTTCTGCTGAAGACGAGCCTCGGCTACCCGGATGCGATCTCGACCCGGCGGATCCTCGAGGGAGCGCGGGTCAAGTCGCATCACCGGGTGATCGAGCCGGTGATCGGCGTGGCCGACATGCTGGGGCTGATCGACGCGGCGAAGCTCGTGGTCACCGACGCCGCGATCCTCGACTACGTGTCGCGACTGGTCGACGCCACCCGGCTCGCCGACGAGGTTCGGCTCGGCTCGAGCGTGCGGGGAGCCCTCGCGCTCGTCCGGGCGTCGATGACCTGGGCCGCGAGCCAGGGGCGCACCTACGTCTTACCCGACGACGTCAAAGCACTCGCGGAACCCGTGCTCGCCCACCGGCTGGTGCTCGACCCCGAGGCCGAATTCGACGGGGTGACCGGCACGAGCATCGTCGGCCGGATCCTGCTCGATGTCGCGCCGCCGACGAGACGGCTGCCCGTGTGACCCCGACCTCCGACACGAACACTCGCACCGGCCACACGACTCGCACGGGGCACACCGCGGCGACGAGTGCGACGGGCACTGCGGCGACGTCGCGGGGTTCGGATCGTCGGCCCGCGCGTCGCCTCGCGCGCCGGCTGCGTCGACTCCGCCGGTTTCGCCGTCGAACGGCCGTGCGCGTCTTCTCTCTCGCGCGACTCGTTGGCAGCGTCATCACGCCTTTCGGCTGGGCCGCGCTCGCGGCGACCGTCGTAGCCCTGGCCGTCGGATACGGCCTCTGCTGGTTGGAATTCGCCGCCGCGGGGCTGGCACTCGTGTTCCTGCTCGTGCTGTCGGCGCTGTTCCTGATCGGGCGCACCCGCTTCACCGTCGAGCTCGAGGTGCCCGTCGTGCGCACCGTGGTCGGGTCGCCCGTGACGGGGCGCGTCGTGCTGGGCTCCGAAGGGCGGCGTCCGCTCTGGGGTGCTCGCCTCGAGGTGCAGATAGGCGAGTCGGCGGTGCCGGTCCAGTTCGGCGCCGGGGCCTCGTCGACAACGGAGTTCAGGATCCCGGCCGACGCCCGCGGGGTCGTCCGCGTGGGGCCGGTCCGCACCGTTCGCGGTGATCCACTCGGCCTCTTCCGTCGCGACGCCCTCTCGACCGACACGGTCGACGTCTTCATCCACCCGGCGACCGTGGCGGTGCCGCCGACGAGCAACGGCTTCATCCGCGACCTCGAGGGCGCGTCGACGCGCGATCTCACCACCGACGACATCTCGTTCCATGCCCTGCGCGAGTACCGACCGGGGGACGACCGCCGGCACATCCACTGGAAGAGCACGGCGCGCACGGGCCAGCTGACGGTCCGCCAGTTCGAAGAGACGCGCCGAAGCCACGTCGTCATCGCCTTCGGCCTGGCCGAGACCGACTTCCGCGGCCCGGACGAGTTCGAGCTCGGCATCGGCGCCGCGGCCTCGATCGCCGTTCGTGCCCTGCGCGACGGGCGCGACGTGACCGTGGCGACGAGCCCCCCGGCCTCGGGCGACGACGTCGACGGCGTTCGCGAGCCGAGACTCGTGAGCACGCGCGGCCGGCAGCGGCTCCTCGACGAGCTGAGCACTCTCGACAAGGGGTCGTCGGGCGTCGGCCTCGGCCTCGTCTCCCGCCTCGCCGCCGATCGCGTCTCGGGTGCCTCCCTCGTCTTCCTGGTCTGCGGATCGACGCCGACCCTGCGCGACCTCCAGTCGTGGTCGCTGCGGTTCCCGCTCGGCGTCGAGGTGGTCGCGCTGGTGTGCTCGCCCGAGCAGAAGCCCGGGTTGCAGCGGTTCGGCGAGCTCGGCGTCGTGACGCTCGGGTATCTCGACGATCTCCGCGGATCCTTCGCCGGGGGCGTCTCGTGAGCGGGCGTCGTGTGGTGAGCGGGCGCCGTGTCGGGGCCGGGCACGCTGTTCTGACCGCGCGCCGCCTAGTCCACTCGGGGTTCGCCCTTCTGCTCCTCACGGTCGCGACAGTGCCCCTCGCGACGGTCTACCAGGATCCGGCACTCGTCACCCTCGCCATCACCGCCGGCGTCGTCGGATCGCTCCTCGCCGGGATCGCCGCCGTGCGCGCCTGGCCCGCGCTCCCCGTCGTGGTCGCGACCCTCGTCGCCTACCTCCTCGTCGGGGTCCCGCTCGCCGTGCCGTCTCAGGCAGCCTTCGGCGTGCTGCCGACCGGCGGCGGTCTCCGCGCGCTCGTGATCGGCACCGTCACCTCCTGGAAGCGCATGCTCTCGGTCGACCTGCCTCTCGGCCGCTACGAGGCCCTGCTGGTGCCCGCGTTGGTCGTGCTGCTCGCCGCGGTCGTGGTGGCGGTGTCGCTCACGCTTCGCTCGCGACGGCCGGGCCTCGCCGTCGTGCCCGCCGTCGCCGTTCTGGCGGCCGGGATCGCCCTCGGTGGCACCACGACGACCCTGCCGCTCGCCGTCGGCGGGGCGTTCGTGGTCGTCGCGCTCGCCTGGGGTGTGTGGTCGGGCCTCGGAGCCGGTGCCCTGTCGATGACACGGGTGATCGCTGCCGCCCTCCTCGTCGCCGTCGCCGTCGGGGGAGGAACGGCCATTGCGATGACCAGGCCGCCGTCGTCCGACCGGGCCGTCCTCCGCGACGCGGTGGCCCCGCCGTTCGACCCCGATCACTACGTCAGCCCCCTCGTCAGCTATCGGACGAGCGTTCTGCCGCCGAACGCCGTCGAACCGATGCTCCGGGTCACCGGCCTGCCGGACGGCGCCCTCCTGCGCGTCGCCACGCTCGACTCGTACGACGGATTGGCCTTCACCGTCGGAGACGGTCGCGACACGGCGTCGTCGGGCACCTTCGCCCGGGTTCCGTCGGCCGTCGACCGCGGCACGGTCGACGGCGAGCGGGTCTCCCTGGGCGTGAGCGTCGAAGGCTACCGCGGGGTCTGGCTGCCGACCGCCGGCGACGTCTCGCGGGTTCGATTCGACGCGAACGCCCCCGACACCGACTACTACCTCAACGCCACCACGAGCACAGCGGCTCTGCCCGGGGGAGTCGTCTCGGAGGAGCGGTACACGGTCGACACGGCGATCGCCGGCGCGACATCGCTCGACCGGCTCGCCGAGCTGCGACCCGGCAGTGCGACACAACCCGTGTCGTCGGCGCTTCCCGCTGCGCTGGCCGCGACCGTCAAGGCCCACTCCGACGGTGCGACGACCCCCGGCGGTCGTCTCGCCGCCCTGACGCGCTGGCTCCGCTCCGGGTACGTGAGCGACTCGGGCGACGGCGAGCCCTTCAGCGCCGCCGGGCATTCCGCGGGCAGGATCCAGAAGCTCCTCACCTCGTCGCCCGTCCTCGGCGACGCCGAGCAGTACGCGCCCGCGCTTGCCCTCCTCGCACGCCAGGTCGGATTCCCGTCCCGCGTGGTCGTCGGCTACGCGAAGTCCGGCTCTGACGACGACACGAGCACGGCGGGTGCCACCGGCAGCACGACGTTCACGGGGGCCGATCTCACAGCACGGGTGGAGGTCGAGACGTCGGGCGGATCCTGGGTGTCGATCGATCCGAACCCCGAGAAGGGCCCGGTTCCGCCCACCGAGACGACTCCGTCGGAGTCGGTCGCCCGGCCGCAGACGGTTCTGCCGCCGCCACCGCCCGAGAAGAACGACGCCGCGGTCTCGCAGAACCGCGATGGTCAGAAGGCCAGCCGCGAGCCGGCGGCGCCGGGCTGGCTCGAGGTGCTCGCGGCGGTGGCGCGCGTCGGCCTGCCGATCGTGCTGGTGCTCGGAATTGTCACCTCGCCGCTCTGGGTGATCGCCCTCGCCCGACTCCTGCGTCGACGTAGACGCCGCGCGTCGGATGCCCGAGAGGTCGCGGCGTCCGGCGCCTGGGATGAAGTGCGCGACACCATCGACGACGCCGGCTTCGACGTCGACGCGTCGGCGACGCGCACCGAGATCGCCGCTCTCGTCGGCACGCCCGAGGTGCAGCGGCTGGCAGCGGAGACCGAGCGCAGCGTGTTCTCGACGCAGGTGCTCGATTCGGCCGACGTCGATCGCCTGTGGCGCGAGGCGGACGCCGCCAAGATCAGTGTCATCGCGCTGGCTCCGACGCGCTGGCAGCGCCTCCGGTTCCGTCTCACCGCGCGGTCGCTGTGGGCTTCGGCCCGACGTCTCTTGGACGATCTCCGCTCGAGACGTTCTCGCACCAGAATGGGAAGGTGATTCCTCTGCTCCTCACCTTCAGCGACGGTCAGACTCTCGAGGCCTCCGGCTCGGTCGTGGTCGGTCGCAATCCGCATCTGCACCAGCTGGCGTCCGAGCTCGACGAGGGCCCCGTCGACCTGGTCACCCTGGTCGACCCGCTCAAGTCGGTGTCGCGAGTGCACCTCGCATTCGGCACCTTCGACGGCGTGCCCTGGGTGCTCGACGCCGATTCGGGCAACGGCACGCGCCTGATCTACCCCGATGGCAGCGCTTTCGCTCTCGACTCCGGTGTGCGCTACGAGCTTGATCCCGGGTCGCGGGTCGAGTTCGGGTCGTTCAGCGCGCTGATCGGCTAGCGCTGGTCGGCTAACACTGCGGGCTCAAGTCGGGCCGGTTTGCCCTGCTGCCCACTGGAACCCTCTCCACCGGCGTTCGAGGTGGTCCTAGGCACAGTTCTCCGGCCATTCGCGAGGGTTTGTGCCGAGACTGCCGGGACGTGACTCCTCCCCGGAGACGTTTTGCGCCGCCTCAAATGTGATCGCGCGCAAAACGCCTCTACGAAGGTGCCCACCCCGGAGAGACACGAGCGGATCACACGAACCGGCCCACTCACCTCGACCGAAGGCCGCGCCGCACAAAGCGCCCCCTTACGGCAGAGGCAGCGGCAGCGGCAGCGGCACCTGCACCTCGACGTACCCGCCCTCCCAGAACAGCGCACCGCGGCCGGGAGCCGCCTGCCCCTGCAACGACCGGGGCAGCGGAGCACCGAACGTCTGGGTGCCGTGCATCGCCGTCGAGGCGGACAGCAGGATCCCGCGGCGTGCTTTCTTAGCCTCGGGGAACGGTCCGCGAAACAGTCCGCCGGCCTCGTCGACGTGCGCCGACACCAAGAACGCGAAGCGGGCCCGGGCATCGAGCACCTCGCGCTCAAGGGCGGTGTCTTTGAGCGTCTCGACGTCGTCGATGAGGAGGGCGACGACCGCACCGACGCTCTCGAGCAACGACGTGGCGGGCGCGACGACCTCGTCGAAGGCGGCCCCGGCGAGGTCGGCGTCGGTGATCAGCGGGATGCCGAGCGACCGGGCCGCATCGCGCAGGGGTGACTCGCGCAGAGCGACCGCGACGACCGGGAGTCCTGCCGCGGCGAGTTGCGTCGCGACGAGCGCGAGAGTCGTCGAACGCCCGGTGCGGCGGTCGCCGACGACGATCAGCCCGCGGTTCTCGAGCACGTCGACGGCGTAGCGCGACAGCTCGTCGCCCCCGACGCCGAGCACGACGGCCGAGCGGGGCACGCTCCCGGATCCGAGGCCGGAGCCGGGGCCGTCCGCCTTGAGAAGGAGCCCACCCGCGGCCTCGAGGCCGATCTCGGCGGGGAGGACGTCGACGCGGAACGGGCGGATCTGTGCGCCGATGTCGGCGGTGGTGTCGCCGGATCCTGCGCTTTCCCCTGTCGCGGACGCGTCCGACGCGACCGACGCTACGACCGCCGCGACGACCGCGCGCAACGCAGCGCTCTGCGCCTCGCCCGACGGCCCGCCGGGCAGCAGAGCGAACTGGGCTTCTCGCAGCGGCGTGCCGAAGTAGGTGCGCCCGGGCAGGATCTCGGCGGGCAGGCCGCGGACCGGGATGCCGGCGGTGCGGTAGTCCTCGCGGTCGGTCATCGGCAGGAGGTACTTCGTGTCGATGAATGCCGAGACCTTGTCGTTGATGAGCGCTCTGTCGCCGGCGATCACGAGGCGCACGCCGACCGCGGGGCCTTCGCGAAGCAGCCGCACGATCTCGTCGCGGAACGAGACCATGGCGTCGGCCCCCAGGTCGCTCGTCAGCCGCTCCCACCCGTCGATGACGACCACGGCGTAGGGCAGACGCTCCTGGCGGAGCACGGCCGCCCGCTGCTCGCGCACGTCGCCGAACGACCCGCGCGAGAGCAGGTTCTGGCGGCGTCCGATCTCGTCGCCGAGACGGCGGATGAAGCGTGGCAGTCGGCCCGACTCGAGGGGCGTGACGACGGCGCCGGTGTGCGGCAGGTCACGGATCGGTCCGAGCCCGCCGTTGCCGAAGTCGATGGCGTAGAGGTGCAGGTCGTCGGGGGAGTTGTGCTCGGCGAGCTGCGCGACGAGCGACCGGAGCGCCGAGGTGCGGCCCGACCGGGCGCCACCGACGAACTCGAGGTGCGAGTTGTCGGCGGGGCTCCAGGTCAGCGGACGCTGCGTCTGCTCCGACGGGACGTCTTCGAGACCGAGGATCACGGATCCGGCGGCCACCAGCGAACGGTCGAGCGCCGGATGCGCGAGATCGAGCGCCGTCGGCAGAGGGTCGAGCCACGGGGAGGGGTTCTTGGCCACGCCGAGCGCCTCCGTGGCTGACGAGATCACATCGACGAGCGCGCGCAGATCGGTGTCGTCGTGATCGATCGGGCGTGCGTGAGACGCCCGCTTCGGGAACACCACGGGAAGGCCCACGTCGCGCCACGAGCGGGTAACCACCCGCGGCGCATCGGCCGAAGAGGCCTGCACTCCCGGGCGGCGTCCGGCGACACGCGCCGTCTGGAATCCAGCCGGAGCGGCCCCCGCCCCGCGGCGGGCATAACCGCGCCCGGGCGTCGACGTCGAGATGGACGCGGCCTCGGGCGATCCCAGCACATCGGTCGAGTCGCCGCGGTCGGTGACGCGCAGAGCCACCCGGAGGTTGGTGTTCGACTGCATCTCGGGCGTGATCGCCCCGGCCGGGCGCTGCGTGGCGAGGATGAGGTGCACCCCGAGCGACCGACCGACCCGGGCGATGCGGACGAGACCGTTGACGAAGTCGGGCAGCTCGGTCTTCAGCTCGGCGAACTCGTCGATGACCAGGACGAGACGGGCGAGGCCACGGGCTGCCGCGGCAGCCGGATCCTTGTCCCAGGCTGCATCGGCATCTTTGGCGCCGAGGTCTTTCAGCACTCGCTCCCGGCGCTTGAGTTCGGCGTCGAGCGACTCGAGCGCGCGCTCCGTCTCACGGCCGTCGAGGTTCGTGACCAGGCCGACCGTGTGCGGCAGTCGCTCGCAGTCGGCGAAGGCCGAGCCGCCCTTGTAGTCGACGAGCACGAAGTTCAGCGCGTCGGGGCGATTGACGAGAGCCAGCGAGACGACGAGGGTCTGCAAGAACTCCGACTTGCCCGCGCCGGTCGTTCCGGCGACGAGGCCGTGGGGGCCGTCGCTCGCGAGATCGATCGCGAACTCACCGTCGGCCGAGGCGCCCACGACGGCCCGCGTCTCGCGCGGTGCGTACGACCAGCGGGAGACGATCGGCTGGGGGTCGTCGAGGTCGATGCCGCGCAGTTCGGCGAAGCGGACGGACGCGGGCAGCAGGTTGTCGTCGCCGACTCCGCCGACGTGGACGATGGGCGCCAGGGCTCTAGCGATCCGGTCGGCGCGCTGGGCTGTCGTGCTGTCGAGCAGGACGCGCGCGTGAGGTGCGGTCGCCGACTCGACGCGACCGAGTGTCGGGGCCGCCGGATCGACGAGGATCTCGGTTACCGCCTCCTGCGGCAGCCGCGACCGGTCGTCTTCGATCGCTACGACGTGCACGCCGAGGGCCGGCCCCTGCTCGAGCAGGGTGACCATGCCGGGCAGGGTGCGGAGCGTCCGCGCCTGATCGATCACCACGACGACGTCGGTGTCGAACCGCACGTCCGAGCGCGAACCACGGGCCGCACGGCGCCCCTCGATCAGAGAGCCGAGCTCGCGGAGTCGGGCCAGCCGCGTGTCGGACGTGTTGCCGATCAGGGCGAGCGCCCCGTCGGCCGCCTCGACGTGCGGGAGCCACCGGGTAAAGGCCCAGTCGGCCTCCGACGCCTGATCGCACAGCAGGATCACGCCGAGGTCACGGGGAGACCGCGTCACCGCGAGGTTCACTACGAGGGTGCGGGCGATGCTCAGAGCGACAGCCCGCGGGCCGGCGATACCGACGACGCCTCGGGCGAGGTCGACCGAGACGGGCACGGGAGAGACACCGGCCCGGAACGGCTCGGACGAGGATCGAGTGCCCGCGCCCTGATAGTCGGCCTCCAGCGGCAGCTCGGCGACCCCGATTCGCGCCGTGAGCGCGTCCGGCTCGCCCTGCCGGCGTTCCCAGAGCCGGTCGGTCGGCGTTGTCGCGATGTCGTCCACCGCCACCGGATCGGGCGCGTCGGCCCAGCCGCGAGCTCGCTGTTCTTCCGCTGCCGCCTCGATCGCCGCGCGGGCCGCCACCACCTCGGAGCGCCACTTCTCGATCGTCCGCTTGCCCGTGCGGCGCGCGGTGCGCCGGCTCGTCACGTTATTGCCGATCACCATGATCGGCGAGGCCGCCGCCATCACGAGCATCACCGGGGTGCGGAAAGCGAACGCCATGACGACACCGATCACGACCGGCAGCATCGCCGCGAGCCACGGCACCGGCGACTTCTCGGCCGCCGTGGGCTTGTCGCCCGGCAGCGTCACGACGGGCGTCGTCGGCGCGGGATGGATTCGCGAGGCCCTGTTGTAGGCGAGGCGCCCCAGAATGTCGGGGGAGACGTCGGCGTTCCGCGCGGGCTGCCGGCCGATCCGGAGCACGCTCGAACCGAGCTGCACGAGGTCGTCGCCCGTGACTGTCGTCGGCGCGTCGATGTGCCGGCCGTTGACCGTGACCACGGCGTCGTCGCTCGAGGGCTCCACGATCATCGACACGGGAGCGGCCTGCCCCCACCCGGGTGCGGCCGGGGTCGCATTCTCGCGTGCCGCCGTGAGTGTCGCGTGCTGCGCCAGCAAAGCGGGGTCGAGAATCTGCACGAGCTGACCGGCGTCGCTGCCGAGCGTCGCGACCGATCCCGCCGGAAGCCCGACGACCTCACCGGAGAACGGCCCGCCGACGACCTCGAGCCGCACCGCGCCGACCGGCAGCAGCACGGGCTCCGCGCTCGGGATGGTCGCTCCGACGAGTAGGCCGACCTCGGTCGCCGGCACGGCAGGATCCTGCCCCGGAGCCACCGACGCGACCGGCACCCCGAGCGCCTCGGCGAGCTCGCCCACCGACACGGTCGGCTCTGCGTCGACGACGAGATCCGAGGATCCGAGGGGGTCACCCGGTGAAGAGAAGGTCAAGCGCACGGGGTCATCCGTTCCGGTCGGTGTCGCGGGGCGGCGTCAGCGGCGAGACCGCTTCGCGGGAGGGCTCGGCGGCGAGGGCGCGGGCCGGGTTGTCTGTGGAGGAGCGGCCGACGCCGACGACGACCGAGCCGACGGCCTGGTCGCCGCTGCGGTCGGCGTAGACGAAGTACGAGAACTGGTCGATGCCGGTGAAGCCGGTGTCGGGGTGGTAGACGAACGTGCCGTCGGCCTTGCACTCGACGCTGCCGTTCTGCGGCTGTCCGCAGCGGCTCAGGGTGATCGGGTAGCCGCTCGCCACCGTGTCGTCGGCCACGGCCGACCCCGAGACCGCCGCGTTCTTGGCGGTTCGCGCCGCGGCACCGGCGATCGTCGGCGCGTGCGTCATCCCCGGCACGACCGCGACCTCGACGCTCGTGGGCGCCGACCGCTGGCCGACCGGGTCATCGATCCGGTAGTGGATGGTCGCCCGCCCGCTGAAGTCGGGTGCCGACTGGAACACGATGCCGCGAGGGCCAAAACTCGCGGCCCCGGCACGAGCCGGAGTGACGGTGGCTCCGGCGAACGTCGGCCCGGTCGTCGTGCAGCTCGCGCAGGTCGCCGGCAGCTCCGAGTAGGGGATCGTGGCGAGCGACCCCTGCGCCAGCGGAACGTCGTGGAACGCGGGGGCGGGTGCCGAGAGAGTCGGGGGCGCGAGGGCGACTCGGTAGGTCTCGGCGCGGGTCTCGGATCCTCGTCTCAGAGCGATCACGACCTTCTGCGTGCCGACACCGCGGTCGTAACCGGCGGCAGCGAAGGTGACGTTCCGGTCGTCACAGCGCACCGTGACGAGATCGGGAGTGCGTCCGGTCGGGCACGCCGTGACCGTCCAGCCCTTCGGCAGGGCGCTCTGCTGGGAGCCGCGAAAGGGGATGCTGAGCACGTCGTCGCTGACCGCGGCATGCGCGGGCACGAGCCCGGACGAGAGGGCGAGAGCTGCGACCACGATCGCCGCGAACCGCACACGGCCACGACCGAAACGGCGCCGTCGACGGCCAAAAGACAATCGAACCCCCGCCGATCTGTGTGCTCGCCCTGCTTCGTGCGTCTCGCCGGGATCCTGTCGACCCGGGGCGGGAACACCCGTAGGTTAGCATCGGGGTCGTTCGAGACGAGCGACGACAGCGTGAAGGGGGATTCCGTGGCAACAGACGACCAATCCCAGGATCCGCGCCGACCCGTCCGCCCGACCGGCGCCCCGGTGCGTCCCGCCGGTGCTCCACCCCGCGGTCGCCGTGCTCGCGTCGAGACGCCTGTCGACGCCGCTCCCGAGGTGCGAGCCGTTCCGCGGCGCGTGCTGCCGGTGGCGCCGCCTGCTGCCGCTCCGGTTGCGCCTGCGCCGGTTGCTTCCGCGCCGGTTGCGCCTGCCCCGGCTGCTCCCGCCCCGGCTGTGCCTGCCCCGGTTGCACCTGTTGCCGCCCCTCCTGCCCCGGTCGCTGCACCCGCCGCGCTGGCGCCGACCGCGGTCGCCGTCGCTCCTCGACGCGAGGTCACCGCTCTCACCCACCGCGTCATCGGTTCCGCCGCATCCGCCGGGCTTGTCTCCGGCATCGGCTCCCCGTCGGCGGTCACGCTTGAAACGCTCCCGGATCTCCTGCCCGAGCCCGGTGTCGACGACAGCACCCCACCGCTCCGCAAGCAGCCCGCGTTCATCGTCTCGTTGATCGCGGCCGGCGTGATCCTTCTCGGTGTCGCCGCCTTCTTCGTGCTGCAGCACGTACTCCGCGGGCCGGATGCCGTCGAGGGTCTCACCGTGCTCGACGGCGGCAACAACTACGTGCTGCAGTGGAACGGCCCCGACGTGCCCTACTCGGTCTCGGTCACGACGAAGGCGTCGACGACCATCGACGTCACCCGCTTCGTCAAGGGCGGACGCCAGGCATTCGTGCCGAAGTCGGGCCTCGGCTTGACCGACGCCTCCTGCTTCGTGGTCCGCAGCACCGCCGAGGCCACCGAGCACCCGACCGTGCCGACGTCGCGGGCTGATCTCTCGACCGCTGGCGCCCAGCGCTTCTGCGTCGCCGACATCCCCTCCCAGTAGCCCCGCCTCTCGTCGGGCTCCCGTGAGTGTCCACGATCGGCTAGTCCTCGGTCGCGATCATCAGCAGATCGCGGACACTCACCAACCCGTGGGGCGATCAACCCCAGAGCAGCTACCTGTGAAATACCAATAAGTGCAGGAGTGCCCAGGATGGGTGCCTTGCGCCGGGGGAGGGGGTGCGTGTCAGACTGGATACACGTCACTCGTCGTGGAGTGGTCTGTCCATCCAATCCGAAAGTCGATCGCTTCAGCCTCGCGGCCAACCCCGAGGCACGATCGCAGAAACAGAGTCCACGGCGAGACGCCCGGCCCCGACAGGGTCCGATCGAGTGCAGCAGCGCTCGTGTTTTGTCGTGCACCCGAGGAGACCCGTGTCCGACACCACAGCACCCGCGCGCACCGGGTCAGTCCGAACCCTGCCCACCCGAACCGGCGCCGTCCGGTCCGTCAGCGACCAGGCCCACACCCTGACCCCGAAGGCCGTCATCGGCATCGCCGTCCTCGGCCTCGCGACCTTCTTCGCCATCACCACCGAGCTCATGCCCGTCGGCCTCCTCGGACCGATGAGTGCCGACCTCGGCGTCAGCGTCTCGCAGATGGGCCTCGTGGTCACCGTCTACGCGCTCGCCGTCGCGCTGCTCGCACTGCCGCTCACCGTGGCGACCTCGCGCTTTCCCCGGCGAGCCGTGCTCATCGCGACGCTCGGCGGGTATGCGGTCTCGAACCTCCTGATCGCCCTCGCCCCGACGTTCGCCGTGGTCTGCGCCGGCCGCGTCATCGGCGGTGTCGCGCACGCTCTGTTCTTCTCGGTCGCGTCGGCGTACGCCACCCGGATCGTGCCGCCGCGCCTGGCCGGCCGCGCAATCGCGTTCGTCTATTCCGGCAGCTCGCTCGGCTTCGTGCTGGGCGTGCCGCTCGCGACCACGGTCGGCGAGCACAGCGGCTGGCGGCTTGCCGTCGGCGGGGTCGCCGTCGCGTCGGCCGTGCTCGCTCTCGTCGCGGTCGCCTTCTTGCCCTCGGTGCGGGGCGAAGCACAACCCCACCTAGGATCCCCCAAATCGTGGGCCCGCTCCGGCCTCCTCGCGGTGGGTGTCGCCGACCTGTTGCTCTTCGCCGGCCACTACGTCGTGTACACCTACGTCGGGCCGTACCTCGAGGGCGCTGGGCTCGGCCACGACGCCATCGGTGGCGCGCTCCTCGTTCTGGGTGGCACCGGAATCATCGGACTCCTCGCGGCCGGATCCTTCGTCGACCGAGCCCCGCGCCAGACCCTGCTCGTCGCCGTGGCCGTCATGGCTCTCGCTCTCGCGGCACTGCCGTTCGTGCACGGGTCGCTGGTCGGCACGTTCGTCGTCGCCGGCATCTGGATGGCGGCCAACGGCACGACCGGCACGCTGTTCATGGCCGCGGCGATCCGCACCGGGGGAGTGAGCCCCGACATCGCGGGCGCGCTGATCAACGGGGCCTCGAACGTCGGCATCGCCGCCGGTGCCGCAGCGGGTGGTGTCGTGTATGGGTCGGCCGGTCTCGGTGCGCTGCCGCTGGCGGCCGCCGTCGTGCTCGCCGCGAGCTTCGGCGTGGTCGTCGTCGCGCGCAAGGGCTTCCCGCTGCATGGCCACGTGCAGGCGACCCTGTCGACCACGAGCATCCCGGTGATCACGACGTCGATCCAGACAATCACGACGTCGATTCCCACCCTCGTCACGTCGTCGATCCGCACGATCAAGACGCACACATCGTCCATCCGCACGATCCGCACTCCCGACACTGCGACCGGGTCGACGCGTCTGCCGTAGGGCGCTGCCCCGCTCGCGCCGCCCGCCCTGCTTTCGAATTTGAAGGAGAAACTGGGCGCCGACCCCCGCCGATCGGCATGAAGTCGTCCCCCTCCGACCGAATCTCCTTCGAATTTGCAAGCCGTCGCCGTTGCAAACCGGGGGCACATGTACCCACACGAATCAGTTGTGGCGCGCAACGCCCCGCGTGTAGCGTCGTTACCGCGTGGTCGTCACACTCCAGGGGGATTCGCCTCCGCGCGGCACGTCCGAAGAAGGGTCAGGGCAGTCATGGCACAGTACAAGGTTTCCAGCGAGAGCCTCGCGTCGGCATCGAGCCAGCTTTCGAACGGCTCGAGCGACGTCCAGTCGACTCTCGCTCACCTCCGCAGTCTCGTCGAGAGCCTCGGTAGCGAGTGGGAAGGCTCCGGTTCGAGCGCGTTCAACGAGCTCTACACCGAGTTCAACACCGCCGGCATCAAGCTGAACGAGTCGCTCTCGGGCATTGCCGACCTCCTCAGCAAGGCCGCGTCGTACTACGCCGAGTCTGAGGCCAACGTCGCCAACGCTTTCCGCGGCTAGCGACAACCGGGTCGGCACCATCAGGGCCGACCCACCCGCGCGCGCTCTCGAGGGAGCGCGCGTCGGTGTGTCCGGCGGAGTGAAACAGAGGGGGAACTCGTGGCTAATGTCACAGTGTCATCGGAGGCGGTCCACGAGGCCTCTTCGCGGGTGAGTGCAATGGTCGAGGAGTTCTCGGCTCGGCACGCCCAGGCCGACCAGACGGTCCAGGCACTCGTCTCGTCGTCTTGGACGGGCGAGGCTTCCACCGTGTTCCACACCGGCTGGACCGACTGGTCGACTGGCGCCGCCAAGGTCGCCGATGCCCTGGGTGGCATCGCGACCCTCCTCGCCGAGGCGGCCGTCGAGTACGCCGAGACGGAGGCAAGCGTGACCCGGGTCTCCGTCTCGTCGACGGTCGTCTCTTCCACTCCAGCCAGTGGCGGCGCAGCAGGCGAAGCATCGACAAGCCCCCACACCGAAGGATCCGCGACACCGCCTTCCGACCCGGCCGGGCTCCGCTGATGCCCCGTTTCCACGCCGACGTCGCCGAGATCGACCAGACCGTCGTGACGCTGTCGCAGTTGGCAGAATTCTGCGCCTCGCTGCTCACCGAGATCGACACGATCCGCCAGACGGTCTCCGCCTCGTGGGACGGCGAGGCCTTTGCCTCGTTCCAGGCCCTTCACGCCGAGTGGGCTTCCGGTGCCGCCGAGATGGCGGCCGGCATCGCCATCATGCATCAGGCTGCCGTGGACTCGAGCGCCAACTACACGGCCGCGTCCGAGGCGACCCGCGGGGTGTGGGGCTGATGGCCGGGGTTCTCTTCGACGTCGACGCGACCGACTTCGTCACCGCGTCCACGACGTCTTCGTCGGCGGCGGAGTCGGCTGTCGCCGCCCGCGGGTCGCTTCAATCGGCGCTGTCGGGATCCTCGTCCATGGCCGGTTCCGACCCGACGGGCCAGAAGTGGTCGGAGTCGTACGACTCGGCCGCCGCCGACGCCGTGCGGGGCCTCGATTCGATCGTGACCGTGCTCGGTTCCGTCTCGGCGGGGCTCGCGGTCACGGGATACAACTACGCGTCGGCCGACTGGCAGAGCGCCGGTCAGGCGGGGTCACCTCCCGGGTTCACCGTGCCTTCCCTGCCGTCAGCGGTCTGCTCCGCGCCTCCGCCCTCGTCGTCGGGTGGAACGCGCGCCTCCGACATCCCCGGTTTCGAGTACGTCGCCGACTTCATCGGCACGATGTGGCCCGATGGCGACACCGGCAAGCTCACCGCAGCCGCCAGTGCCTGGACGGCCCTCGCCGACAGTCTCGACACCATCAAGTCGAGCGATCTCACCCGCGTCGTCGACGGTCTCGACGGCACCGACACCCCCGAGATGCCGTCGATCCGGGACACCATCAGCCAAGTGCAGACCGCGGTCGGCCAGCTCGCCACCGAGGCGCGCTCGATCGCCACCGGCTGCACCGACTTCGCCGCCCAGATCGAGAGCGTCCACACCCAGACTCGGCAGGAGCTCAACAATCTCCTGTTCCAGATCGAGGCCACCGTCGGCGCCTCCCTGCTGCTGACTGTGGTAACGGCGGGCGCGTCCGATGTGGTCGGCGCCGGAGTCGTCGCCGGCGAGGTGACGTTCACGGTCAGCCGGATCCTGACGATCATCGGCGAAGCCGCCGCGACGGTCGCCCGCGTGGTCGATGAGGTCGCGGTCGCCGCCGGATCCATCGCTCGCATCGCCGGTATCTCCGAGCAGGTGACCGTTCGCGTGGTGGCCTTCGCCGGCAAGTCGGTGGTCGCGGGTGTCGGCAACTCGGCCCTCAACACAGTCTCGACGGCAATCACGATGCCCGGCGCCGATCTGAACGAGGCCGCCCTCTCCGGCTTCATCGGCGGGGCTGCCTTCGGCACCCTCGGGCAGGGCGTGAAGTACGGGGTCGATGCTGTCGCTGGAAGCGAACGCTTTGCGGTAGTCACGGCAAACCGCTCCGGCCACACGCTCCGCAAGAACTTCTTCGAAAAAACCTACCCCCAAAGTGTCCACAACCCCGACGCGGACAAGGCCCTTCTAGGTAAATTCGAGGGACTCACAAACCCCGCCAGCTACCACATGCGTGCTGGTACGGATCACACCTACTTCTCGCTGGGGGAGCAGTGGGGCAAGATTACCAAGAGTAAAAAGATCACCGATGACGACATGTTCGACCTCTACAATACGCGGTTCCTAGACGAGCAAATCGCCGCTAGGAAGCCCATAGTCTTCAGCCACAATCCCATGGATTACCGAGGAACTATGTTGTTTCAAGAACTACAACATTTGGAGAGTCATGGATACGTCTTCGATAAGGCAACGCTAATGGCTTATCCAGTCGGATAATAAAGGAAGTACCTTATGAATGACTCACGAGTTTCCCACCAGGAACTGATTTCACTCGTCTACGGCTACTTTGGCCGCAAAGCAAGCACTCGAGTAGTCGACTCTGTGAAGCAGACGGTTAGCTGCGTACTGTATGAGAGCTTTGAGTTTGAATGTGTTCTTGATAACGAATATGGCACATTCGGTGCGGCCGTCCTTGCCGGAGCGAACCTATCGACGATCAAATTCCTCGGTCAAAAAGCGTCACTGAACCCTGATCCTGACTCAATCCGAGCGAGTCTGGAACTCGTTGAGCGGTGGTGCCGCCTCCGTCTCCCAGACAAGTTCCTTGAAGAATACGACCGGCGCGTTCTAGCCCCGTGACGAAGCAAGGCCTGCGAGACACCGCCTGCTGCCATAGACATTCAGAGGCTCCGACTCAGGTCCGAAAAGGCGGGGAGGGCCTCGCACCCCATCCCGGGGTGCGTCACCTTTCCGAAAGATGAGACATGAGTAACTTGTTCAACATCGAGAAGCTCAAGACGCGAATGGCCCGGGCGGACGTCGACAGGGGCCTCTATTCAATTGGTTCTTATGGCGAGGGTATGTTCTGCATCTCGACTAACTCAGACGGCGAATGGGAAACGTTCACCGGTGAACGGTCTCAGAAGTTTGATCTCAAGGTGTGGCCCAACGAAGAAGACGCTTGCCTCGCTTACTTCGGTCGAATCGCTTGGAATGACTGGCGCTAGCTGGCCCGGTTACCTGTTTGATCTCTCCCGTAGGGCACACCAGAGGACTCCTTGGAGAATAGTTTCTCCAAGCAATGGTTCGTCAGAGAGGTTGGTTCTGTGAGCCATTTGTACAACTTAGATTCACTAAAAACGCAGTTAGTGCGCGTTGGAGTAGAGCCCGACTCGTATTCACTTGGTGAAGCCGCCGATGGCATGTATTGCATAGCGGCAAACTCGGAGGGCGACTGGGAAACATTCACTCTTGAGCGGTCTCAAAAGTACGATCTAAAGGTCTGGGCGAGTGAAGAAGACGCCTGCCTCGCTTATCTCGGGCGTATCGCCTGGATGGAGTGGGGTAGGTAGTCGTTATTAAGCCAACATCAGACCGATTCATCACTTCCGCACTCTTGCAATGAGTCACTTCATAAACATCGACAAGCTCAAGACGCGATTGGCCAGGGCCCACGTCGACCTCCGTCTCGTCTCGGTGGGGTCGTATGCCGAGGGCTGCTACTGCATTGCGCAGAATGAAGACGGAGTGTGGGAGAACTTCACCGGTGAACGCTCGGAGAAATCCGAACTGAAGGTTTGGAACAGTGAAGAGGACGCCTGCATGGCGTTCCTGGGGTACCTCGCGTGGACCGAGTGGCACGACTAAGCCCGCTCGACACTTGGGCGCCGATCCGAGCAGGACGAGAGGCACCGCGATGAACTACGAATCCCTCCGCACGAGCATCGCAAGCCTCGGGTTCTACCCGCACTCCGTCGTGACCACCGTCAACGCAGTCGCCGGGCAGACTGCCACGGCCGGTCCCTCGTACTCACTCGTGCACTGCCGTGACGGATTCACGGTCATGGCCGACGGCGGTCGAGACGACGTCTACGAGAAGCCCTTTGCCGGCCACCGCTTTGCGACCGAGGGTGACGCGATCGCCTACCTCTGGCGGCAGATCCGGTGGAGTCGCGACCCCGCCCTTCTCACCGACGTCGAGCGAGCGATCATGCAACGCGAAGACGAAGAGACCCTCCGCCGAATGGTGCAGGACGTTCCGCCTGACCCGACTACCACGTAGCGCCCGGCGGGCCGAGCTGACCGCCTTACCCTCCGCCTGCGATTCCGGCCGATTGCAGCCCCTAACCCCACCCCCAACGCCATCTCGTATGCCGAAGGTCCGCCGCCGCCCAAGCTGGCGCTCGCCCCGTTACCCGCCCCCGTCGGATCCTCGTCTTCAGCCAGCCCGTCGGCCGCGAGACTCCAGAAGTTGCCCGTGCGCACGGCACTTCATAGGCACATCGTGGAGTCTCGATACCCGCCGCACGGGTGCACGAGCAACAGCAGGTGCGAGAATGGCCGCATGTTCGGCAAACGCCTCCGCGGGACTGACTCGCCCATCACCCGCGACACCGGCTTCGGCATCGGGGCGCAGGTCTACGTGGTCGACTCCGACGAGGATCCGACCTCACCCTTTCCAGAAGGGCCGACCGGGGTGGTCGTGCGCCCCGGGGGATCCGCGTGGCAGCCGGTCTCGGTGATCGGCGGATCGTCCCGCGTGTGGACCATCCAGTTCGACACCCCGCAATACACGGCCGAGCTGCACGGGCCCATCGCGATGGTGCAGTTGCCCGAGCGCTACCTCCGGCTGGCCCCGCCCGTCGAATAGCGGGCTTCGCGGACGCCCCCGAACGGGGGCTACTCGTTCTGGGACTAGGGGGCGAACCCCGGCGTCGATAGCGTCATGGCATGATCTCACCCCGGCTGGCTCTCGCCGCCACTTTCTTGACCGTGGCTATCGCCGTGCCGTCCGTCGTCGTCGCTGCTGAGGCGTCGTCCGCGAGCACCTCGTCTGCAAGCACTTCTGCGAGCACAGCGTCCACGAGCACGCGCACGACCGCGGCACACACGACCTCGTCGCGCCTCGCCAAGCCCGCCGCCAAGGAATACAAGAACTGCACCGCCATCAAGAAGGTGTACTCGGGCGGCATCGCCAAGAAGGGCGTGAAGTACAACGTCGTCAAGCACAAAGACGGCACCAAGACCAACAAGGCTCTCAAGGGCAAGGTCAAGTTCGACACTGCCCTCTACAACGCCAACAAGAAGTCCGATGCCGACAAAGACGGAATCGCCTGCGAGAAGAGCTGAGCGGCGTTTCGCCGGATCCTCGTCGCCCTCCCATCCTCTCGATGCGGAGGGCTTCGCTCTGCCCCCTGCTGCTTAGCCCCGCGCCGCGCCTGGCCCCAACCGCGCCCGCGAGTGCCGCCAAATGCACACCGGCCACCGCCCAAACCGACGTTTGCCGCCTCTCGGGAATAGACCCGACCCCACCGCGTTGAACCCAACTGTATGCAGACGCATACAAATGACGTAGGGTGAGAACATGGAAAACAAGAGCGGCATGCAGTTCGGCGTCTTCTCCGTCGGCGACATCACCACCGACCCGACCACCGGTATCACGCCGACCGAGCACGAGCGCCTCAAAGCGATGATCACGATCGCGAAGCATGCCGAAGAGGTCGGCCTCGACGTCTTCGCCGCAGGTGAGCACCACAACCCGCCGTTCGTAAACTCCTCGACGACCACTCTTCTCGCCATGATCGCGGCTCAGACCGAAAAGCTCCTGCTCAGTACGGCGACCGCCCTCATCACCACCAACGATCCGGTGAAGATCGCCGAAGACTACGCACTGCTCCAGCACATCACTGACGGCCGTATCGACCTGACGCTCGGCCGCGGAAACACCGGCCCGGTCTACCCTTGGTTCGGCAAAGACATCCGCCAGGGCATCAACCTCGCCATCGAGAACTACGCCCTGCTGCACCGCCTCTGGACGGAGGAGGTCGTCGACTGGAAGGGTCACTTCCGTACACCCCTCCAGGGCTTCACCGCGACCCCGCGCCCTCTCGACGACGTCGCGCCGTTCGTCTGGCACGGTTCGATCCGTTCGACCGAGATCGCCGAGCAGGCCGCCTACTACGGCGATGGATTCTTCGCGAACCACATCTTCTGGCCCGCCTCGCACACCGCCCAGATGGTCAAGCTGTACCGGGAGCGGTTCGAGCACTACGGCCACGGCACCGCCGCGCAGGCGATTGTCGGCCTCGGCGGCCAGGTGTTCATGGCGAAGAACTCGCAGGACGCCGTGAAGCAGTTCCGCCCCTACTTCGACAACGCGCCCGTCTACGGTCACGGCCCCTCGATGGAAGACTTCACCGCGCAGACCCCCCTCACCGTCGGCAGCCCGCAGGAGGTCATCGACCGCACGCTCGGATTCCGCGACTACGTGGGCGACTACCAGCGCCAGCTCTTCCTCATCGACCACGCCGGACTGCCGCTCAAGGCCGTCCTCGAGCAGCTCGACCTGCTCGGCTCCGAGGTCGTGCCGGTGCTGCGTCGCGAGTTCGCCGTCGGACGCCCCTCCGACGTTCCGGATGCGCCCACCCACGCGTCGCAGGTCGCCAAGCGCGACGCTGCCCTCGCTGTTTCCGCGCTCTAGATACCAAGGATCCGCCACCATGCCTCTCAAGCACATCGCCGTCGTGGCTGCCGGCCTAAGCCAGCCCTCCTCGACACGCCTGCTCGCCGACCGTCTGGCCGAGGCCACCGTCCGCTCCCTCGCGGAGCACGGCGATCGGGTCGAGGTCACCGTCGTCGAGCTGCGCGACCTCGCGCACGACATCACCGACAACCTGCTGACCGGGTTCCCGTCGCCGGCGCTCAACGCCGCCATCACCGCCGTGACGTCGGCTGACGGCGTCATCGCCGTCACTCCCGTCTTCACCGCGTCGTACAGCGGCCTGTTCAAGTCGTTCTTCGACGTGATCGACAAGGACTCGTTGGCGGGCACGCCCGTTCTCATCGGGGCGACCGCCGGAACGGCCCGCCACTCGATGGTGCTCGACTTCGCGTTGCGCCCCCTGTTCTCGTACCTCCGCGCGGTCGTCGCTCCGCTCGGCGTGTTCGCGGCCTCGGAGGATTGGGGCTCGGGCGATGAGACCACGACCACCCTGCCCGACCGGGTAGCTCGGGCGGGCGCCCAGTTCGCCGATCTCGTCTCGGGTCACTCGACGGCTCGCGACGACGCGTTCAACGGCGTCGTGCCGTTCGAGGAGCAGCTGCGGCGCCTCTCTGCCGACAGCTAGGCACCGCCGACACCACCTGTCGGCCGCACGCCCGCCTATGGGCGGTGTCGCGGCCGATCGGTGGTGTCAAGCACTGCCTGTTGTCAGGCACCGCGTGGTGACGCGCCGGTCCTGGCGGAAATGTCGGGGGCACCTTCTACGTTGGATCCATCATGACTGAGACGAGCAGCGCCGACAGCAGCCCCGCCGAAACCAACGCAGCCGACCCCGAGGCCGACCTCGCCGAGTTCCACCAGCGACGCCTTCGACGAGCGCAGAGCCCCCAGGGCCCGCTCGCGCTGACGAACACCCAGTGGGTCGAGTCCGAGCAGCCGATCTACGGGGTGCCTGGGCGGTGGGCTCCTGCACCGAAGGGTCTCGGCGGCCTCGCCGTCACCGCAGCGGCCGCCGACGGCATCATCGTCGACGGCGATCCCGTCGACGGCACGGTCTACGTCTCGGGCGACGATGCAATTACCCCCTCGACGATCGCTTTCGCCGACGGCTCCACCGGCACTGTGATCGCTAACGACGACCGCAGCACCTACGCTCTTCGGGTCTGGAACCCCGCCGCCGAGGCCGTCGAGGCGTTCGGCGACATCGACGCATTCCCGTTCGATCCGTCGTGGGTCGTGACGGCCGCGTGGGTACCGACGGCGGAGGGAACCGAGGTCGACATCCGACACCAGAAAGACCTCGACCTCAGCCGTCCGAAGCCCCTGCCCGGCCTCATCCGCTTCAGCCGTGGCGGGGTCGACTACGAGTTGGCCGCTTTTCCCGCGGGCGACGGAGACCTGCTGCAGCTGGTGTTCGGCGACGCCACCAACGGCGACTCGACCTACTCTGTCGGGCGCTTCCTGTTCCCGACCCCGAACGACGATGGCACCATCACCCTCGACTTCAACCGCGCCGTGCTGCCGCCGTGCGCCTTCTCGTACAACTTCAACTGCCCCATCCCGCCGAAGCAGAACCGCTTCGCCGTGGCCATCGAAGCGGGGGAGAAGAACGTCCTCGCCAAAGACGGCTCGCTCCTGCACGAATAGCAGTCCAGACGCGCCCGCCACCTAGAATCGAACAAATGTTCACGTGTCTCGTTCGTCTGCCCGACGAGTCGATCGAGGTGACGGTGATCGGGCGTGACGAGGCCGGGGCACTTCGGTCGGGGTCGGTGCGCCGGATCCTGGGCTCCGATCTCGCCGGCGAAATCGAGCGCGGTGAAGCGGTCGCCACGCGGTGGGTCTGGGACGACACCGCGCGGTGGTATCCCCAGTTGCTCGCAGACGGCCTCCACGTCGATCGATGCGTTGACCTGCGCCTCGCGCACGCGATTCTGCGGGCCTCCGAGTTCACGATCGGCTCCGAGATTCATCGGGGCGGTGCGGGCCCGTGGGATGCCGGCCAGGCTCCGCCGGTGGCCGCCGACGCGCTGTTCGTCGTCGAGCGCGAGTCGCTGCCCGATCCGGTCGGCGAGTTCCTGCTGCAGCGTGCGGCCATCGAAGCCTCTTCCCAGCGCGGTCAGCTCGAACTGCTCGTCGCCGCCGAGTCGACGGGTGCCCTGATCGCAGCCGAGATGCGAGCGCGCGGCATTCCGTGGTCGGCGTCGACGCACGACGCCCTCCTCACGGTCGCCCTCGGCCCCAAGCCGCACCCTGGCCAGCGCCCTGCCCTGATGCTCACTGATCTGGCGGCTCTCCGGCGCGAGCTCGGAACGCCCGACCTCAACCCCGATTCGCCGGCCGAGTTGATCAAGGCGCTGCGAGGCGCCGGGCTCGCGGTACGCACGACCCGGCAGTGGGAGCTCCAGCAGCTCGATCACCCGGCAATCCCGCCCCTGCTCGCCTACAAGAAGAAGCAGCGCCTCCTCGTCGCCAATGGCTGGGCCTGGCTCGACGCCTGGGTCGCGGGTGGGCGTTTCCGGCCCGACTACGTCCCGGCCGCCGCAGCGACCGGCCGCTGGGGTACCTCGGGCGGGGGAGCCCTGCAACTGCCGAAGGCGGTGCGCGGCGCCGTGGTGGCCGACCCGGGGTGGGCCCTCGTGGTCGCCGACGCCTCGCAGTTGGAGCCCAGGATCCTGACCGCCCTCTCCCACGACGACGCCATGGCGCGTGCCGGCGCCGGAGACCTCTACGAGGGGATCGTCGCGTCCGGCGCCGTGGCGACCCGCGCCGAGGCGAAAGTCGCGATGCTCGGCGCCATGTACGGTGCCACCTCGGGCGATGGTGGGCGGCTCATGCCGCGTCTCACCCGCGCCTTTCCGAAGGCGATCAAGCTCGTCGAAGACGCGGCCCGGGTCGGTGAGGGCGGCGGCGTGGTGCACACACTCCTGGGGCGAACCTCGCCCGATCCCTCGTCTGCAGCGGGCGACGACCTCGCGCCACCGCCCCCCGAGGTGGGCGTCGGCGACGTCGGGGCGGGGCGCCGCGCCTGGGGTCGTTTCACCCGCAACTTCGTCGTGCAGGGCACCGCAGCCGAATGGGCGCTCTGCTGGATGGGTGCTCTCCGCCGTTCGCTCGACACGCGGTTCGGGCATGGCCCGGACGCACCGCACCTCGTGTTCTTCCTGCACGACGAGGTCGTCGTCCACACGCCCGCCGATGTCGCCGCTGAGGTGGTCGCCCTGGTCGAGGGCGCTGCCGCCGAGGCGGGGCGGCTGCTCTTCGGGCAGGCTCCCGTGCGCTTTCCGGTGACGGTGGCGACCGTCGAGTCGTACGCCGACGCGAAATAGCCACTCGCGGCTCCCCGGTTCGGGTGCCGCCGCGCGGAGTTGTCGTCTGCTCGTTCGACTGCTCCTGACTTCAGGTGCGCCGACGCCGTGCTCCTGAGTTCAGGCGCGCGAAGAGCCGCTCCTCCTGAACGCGGGACGCAGACGCGAGGATGCACCTGAGTCCGCGCGCGATGCTCCTGTAGTGAGCGGGGCCGGCGCCGGATCCTGAATTCCTGCCGGCCGGGGCTCCTCAATACACGCGCGGCCCTCGAGAGCAGGCATCTGACCCCCGATCGGGCACACAGGAATCACACACTTGTCATTACCCAGCCGCATCAGCCATACTTCACGAAGTACCACGTTTGTTCCACTCACAGGTCGATGGGGAAGTCGCACCTAATCGAGTGGAGAAAACTGTGGCTGAAATAACCAACACCGCGGTGACGCGTGGCGTGCTCTTCGTCCACTCGTCGCCCAGAGCTTTGAGCCCGCATGTCGAGTGGGCTGCTGGTCGCGCCCTCGGCACGGCTGTCAACTTCTCGTGGGGCGAGCAGCCCGTGCTCAAGGGCGCCCTGCGCGCCGAGTTCTTCTGGGAGGGTCCGGTAGGCACCGGAGCCCAGATCGCCTCTGCCCTGCGCGGCTGGGAGCACCTCCGCTACGAGGTGACCGAAGACCCCTCGAGCCATGCCGACGGCGGTCGCTGGATGCACACGCCCGACCTCGGCGTCTTCTTCGCGCAGACCGACTCGGCCGGCAACACGGTCATCCCCGAAGATCGCATTCGCTACGCGATGGAGATCGCAGGATCCAACACGCTCGAGTTGCACCGCGAGTTGCGTCTCGCTCTCGGCCAGGCGTGGGATGACGAGCTCGAGCCGTTCCGTCACGCGAGCGAGGGCAACCCCGTCGTGTGGTTGCACAAGGTCGGCTAGCGCACACAGGCGTCGACCCTCCGCAAGCTGCTTCACGTGCCCTCCCGTTCGACATCGGGGAGGACGCAAGACGAAGGCCCGGCCACCCCGCGAGGTGGTCGGGCCTTCGTGCGCGTGCGGCTACGCCTGAGGCCAGCTCCGTAGCGCGATGACGGCGTTGTGGCCGCCGAACCCGAACGACGTCGAGATTGCCACGATCTCGCCCTCGGCGGGGAGAGCCCGAGGCTCCGTGACGAGGTCGATGTCGATCTCGTCGTCGGTCTGCGTCGTGTTGATCGTCGGGGGAGCGGTGCGGCTGCTCAGCGCCTTCACGGTGAAGGCCGCCTCGATAGCACCCGCGCCACCGAGGAGGTGACCGGTCGACGCCTTGGTGGCCGAGATCGCGATGTTGGGCAGGTGGTCGCCGAAGACGCGGAGGAGAGCGTGGTATTCGGCGACGTCGCCCACGGGGGTCGAGGTCGCGTGCGCGTTGATGTGCACGACCTGCTCACGCTCGACGTCGGACGAGCTCAGCGCTTCGATGACGGCGCGCGCGGCCCCGGTGCCCTCGGGGTCGGGCGCGGTGATGTGGAAGGCGTCGCTCGTGACTCCGCCACCCAACACCTCAGCGTAGATGCGGGCGCCGCGGGCGAGGGCGTGCTCTTCGGTTTCGAGGACGAGCGCTCCCGCTCCTTCGCCGAGCACGAAGCCGTCGCGCGTGACGTCGTAGGGACGCGAGGCGGTCGCCGGGTCGTCGGCACGCGTCGACAGAGCGTGCATGGAGGCGAACGCGGCCAGGGGAAGCGGGTGGATCGCTGCTTCCGACCCGCCCGTGACGACGATGTCGGCGTGGCCGAGCTGCAGGTGCTCGTAGGCGTTCACGAGCGACTCGGTGCTCGACGCGCACGCGGAGAGCACCGTGCGGGCTCCGGCGCGGGCACCGAGGTCCATCGACACGGCCGCTGCCGGGCCATTGGCCATCAGCATCGGAACGGTCATGGGCAGCACGCGGCGGGGGCCCTTTTCGCGCAGGGTGTCCATGCCGTCGGTCAGAGTCCAGATGCCGCCGATGCCGGTCGCCCAGTCGACGAGCAGACGCTCGGGCACGACATCGGGGGAGCCGGCGTCAGCCCATGCCTCACGGGCGGCGATGAGTGCGTACTGGCTCGACGGGTCGAGTCGCTTCGTCTCTTGACGGGTGAGCACCTCGGACGGGTTGACTTTGATCTGACCTGCGAAGCGAACGGGGAGGTCGTACGCCTCGACCCAGTCGGCCTCGATGGTCGAGATGCCACTCTCTTTGGCGAGCAGGGCTTCCCAGCTGGCAGTGAAAGTGCCGCCGAGGGGCGTCGTCGCGCCGATGCCGGTGACGACGATCTTTTTGGGGGTGCTTGTGGTCACAGTGGTCTCCTAAGTGGTCGGGATGCGGAGCACCCCGGAAACAGCGCTCGGCCCGCGTCGAGAGGACGCGGGCCGAGCAGAAGGACTCTTAGCCCTGCGCCTTGGTGATGAAGTTGACTGCATCGCCGACGGTCTTGAGGTTCTTGACCTCGTCGTCGGGGATCTTGACGTCGAACTTCTCTTCAGCGTTGACGACGATGGTCATCATCGAGATGGAGTCGATGTCGAGGTCGTCGGTGAACGACTTGTCCATCTCGACGGTGTCGGTGGCGATACCCGTCTCGTCGTTGACGAGCTCGGCCAGGCCGGCCAGGACTTCTTCGGTGGACTGTGCCATTGTTTCTCTCCTTGGGGGTGACGGTGTGACCGGGTAGATCTTATTGCACGGTTACCACGCGGGTGCACGGCGCGCGGAACCGGTTCGAGTGCCCCGCGGGTGCGAGGTGCTCGGGGGTCAGGGCAGAACGACCACCTGGGCGCCGAAAACAAGACCCGCGCCGAAGCCGATCTGGAGTGCCAGACCGCCCGACAGCTCGGGGTGTTCGGCGAGAAGGCGGTGCGTGGCCAGGGGAATGCTCGCCGCCGACGTGTTGCCGGTCGTCTCGATGTCACGACCGATCGCGACGGTCTCGGGCAGCTTGAGCTGCTTGGCGAACTCGTCGATGATGCGCATGTTGGCCTGGTGCGGCACGAAGGCGGCGAGGTCGGACGCCTCGATTCCGGCCTTCTCGAGAGCCTGTTTGGCGACCTTGGCCATCTCCCAGACGGCCCAGCGGAACACGGTCTGGCCCTCCTGGCGAATAGTCGGCCAGGCGACCTCTCCCGCGCCCTCGCGGTATTCGCGCGTCGTTGCGGTCATGCCGATGGTCTCCCATTTCGACCCGTCGGAGCCCCAGACGGTGGGCGAAATTCCGGGGGTCTCGCTCGGCCCCACGATCGCCGCACCGGCGCCGTCGGCGAGCAGGAACGAGATCGAACGGTCGGTCGGATCGATGACGTCGGAGAGCTTCTCGGCCCCCACGACGAGCACATACTCGGCGATTCCGGACTTGATGAGCGCGTCGGCCTGGGCGATTCCGTAGGTGTAGCCGGCGCAGGCGGCGCTGATGTCGTACGCGGCGGCCGGGTTGGCACCGACTCGCTCGGCGAGCAAAGCCGCCATCGACGGCGTCGGCACCGTGTTGCTGATCGTCGCGACGAGCACGGCGCCGATCTTCGCGGGGTCGATGCCCGCCTTCTCGATGGCCTCCCGGGAGGCGGTCTCGGCGAGATCGATCGCGTCGATCTCTCGGCTCGCTCGCATGCGCGTGATCACGCCGGTGCGCTGCCGGATCCACTCGTCAGACGAGTTGATCGGCTCGATGATGTCGGCGTTGGGCACGACGACGTCGCCGCGGGCTGCGCCGAAGCTCAGGATCCGGGTGAACTGCCTCTGAGGATTCTGCAGCAGAGCGGGTGTCGGGTTGGTCATGCAGAAGCTCCCTCGAGCAGATCGACGGCGGCCTGGAGGTCGTCGGGTGAAGTAATGGCGACGGTCGGAAGCTTGCCGCCGTCGGGGGCGCGCAGTCCGCGCTTTGCCAGGCCCGTCAGGGCTCCGGCCGGAGCGAGTTCGATGAGGCCGGTGATACCGGCCGCCTGGAACGACTCCATGGTCTTGTCCCAGCGAACCGGGCTTGCTACCTGGCCCACGAGGAGGTCGAGGAATTCACGGCCCCCGCTGATCTCGTCGCCGGAGGCGTTCGACCAGAGCCGGGTAGTGGGGTCGCTCACCGAGACGCCCGCAGCCGCCACGCGGAGCGGCTCGACAGCCGTCGACATGAAGCGCGTGTGGAAGGCGCCGGCGACCTTGAGCGGGATGACCCGCGCCTTGGCCGGCGGCGCGTCGGCCAGGGCGGCGAGGGCGTCGAGGTCGCCGGCGACGACGATCTGGCCGCCACCGTTGAAGTTGGCGGGCTGGAGGCCCAGGTCGTCGAGCAGGGCGAGGAGTTCCGCCTCGTCGCCTCCCAGCACGGCGCTCATGCCGGTGGGGGCCGCGGCCGCCGCTTCGGCCATCGCCCGAGCCCGAACGGTGACGAGAGACACGGCGTCGGCCTCGGCGACGACACCGGCCAGGGCGGCGGCGGTCAGCTCGCCGACGGAGTGCCCGGCCACGCCAGCGATGGCGCCGGGGGAGACGCGCTCGAAGAGAGCACGAGCCGTGAGCAGCCCCGCAGCGACGATGAGGGGCTGAGCCACCGCGGTGTCGCGAATGGTGTCGGCGTCGGAAGTGGTGCCGTGGGCGACGAGATCGACGCCTGAGGCCTCAGAGAGCCGCTCGAGCTGCTCCTTGAGCGTCGGGTCGGTAATCCAAGAGGAGAGAAAGCCGGGGGTCTGCGAACCTTGCCCGGGGGCTACGAGAACGATCACCGGTCTATCCTGCCAATCATTCGCACCGGGGCGGTGTGGCGACTCGACCAAGAATCGGCGGAACCGTTGTGCGAAGTCGTCACACGGGAGAGTCGAATCACTTGGCGCCCGGTGCCTTGCGAGTCGACTTCGTCGGTGCATCCGGGT
Organism: Frondihabitans sp. PhB161; assembly: GCF_003814635.1. Taxonomy (NCBI): domain Bacteria; kingdom Bacillati; phylum Actinomycetota; class Actinomycetes; order Micrococcales; family Microbacteriaceae; genus Frondihabitans; species Frondihabitans sp. PhB161. Next base: position 478,911 of record NZ_RKQW01000003.1, on the reverse strand, counting down.
CGGCGATCGAGCCGAGGATGAGAGCCGACTGCAGAATGAGGGCTTCTCGCGCGCCGGTGGCGTCCCAGCCGATCACGTCGGTGACGCGCTTGAGTCGATAGCGCACGGTGTTCGGGTGCACGAAGAGCTCTCGGGCGGTCGCCTCGAGCGATCGACCGTTGTCGAGATAGCACCAGAGGGTCGCCAGCAGTTCGGAGGAGTGCGCCTTGAGAGGCCGATAGATGCGGTTGACGAGTGTCGACCGCGCCACGGGGTCTCCGGCGAGGGCGCGCTCGGGAAGGAGGTCGTCGGCCTGCGCCGGCCGGGGTGCGTTGCGCCACGAGCGCGCGACCGCGAAGCCGGCGAGAGCGGCCTTGGCACTGCCGGAGGCGTCGACGAGGCCGGGGACTTCGTGCCCGAGCACCAGGGGCCCGTCGCCGAACCCCGGCTCAAGCGCTAATGCGATCTCGGTGAAGGTGGGGTGGTGCTTCGTCGAGCCCGCAGAACCCGACGCCACTGCCGGGGGAGTCGTGGCGGGGGAGGCCGAGCCGGCGGATCCTTCGGTTGCGTCGTCGGAGTCGGCGCGCCCGATCACGAGAACGAGCCGCGAGCCCTGCACCCCGATGAGCACGTCGGCGTCGAGGTGGCGCGCCGTCCGGCGCAGCACATCGACGTCGAGCATGCGGGGCGCCGTGCCGACGAGCACGGAGACGGCTCCATGGCCGTGCCAGCCGAGGGCCGCGATGCGAGACGGAAGCTCGTCGTCGTATTCGCCCGACAGGATCGAGTCGACGACGAGAGCTTCGAGACGGGCGTCCCACAGGCCACGAGCCTCGGCGGCTCGGGCGTACACGTCGGCCGCGGCGAAGGCGATCTCTCGCGAGTAGAGCAGGATCGCCTCGCGCAGGAAGCTGTCGCGATCTTGCACGCGGTCTTCGACCACTTCGCAGGTCACACGGATCAGCTGGAGCGTCTGCTGCAGGCTGACGCTTCGGAGCAGCTCGCGCGGTGCCGCGCCGAAGACATCGGCGGCGATCCAGGGCGTCGCCTTGGGGTCGTCGAACCAGCTGATGAACGACGTGATGCCCGCCTGTGCCACGAGGCCGACGGCGGAACGCCGCCCCGGTGGCATGGAGCCGTACCAGGGCAGCGTCTCGTCGAGCTTCTTGATGGTCGCCGTGGCGAACTCACCCGACACGGTGCGCAACCACGCCAGCGTCTTCTGCTTCGCCGCTGGGTCTTGAGTGCGCGAGGCGCTCACGACCGGATCAGCTCTCCCCGCCGGCGGAGCCGGAGGTTCCGGCCGTCACCTCGTGGAGCTGGTAGCGGTCGATCGCCTGCTGCACGACGCTCGGGTCGACTTCGCCGCGCTTGGCGAGAGCCTGCAGGGTGCGGACCACCATTGACGGGCCGTCGATCTTGAAGAAGCGACGGGCGGCAGGGCGAGTGTCGGAGAAACCGAAGCCGTCGGCACCGAGCGTGTAGTAGTCGCTCGGAACGAACTGACGGATCTGGTCTTGCACCGCGTGCATGAAGTCGGAGACCGCGATGACCGGGCCCTCGGTGCCCTCGAGCTTCTCGGTGACGTAGGCCTTCTTCGGCTCGTCGTTCGGGTAGAGGAAGTTGTGCTCGTCGGCGGCGAGGCCGTCGCGGCGCAGCTCGGTCCAGCTCGTGACGCTCCAGACGTCGGCCGCGACGTTCCAGTCTTCGGCGAGGAGCTGCTGCGCCTCGAGAGCCCACGGCACACCGACACCCGACGCGAGAAGCTGGGCACGGGGGCCGAGGTTCTCGGCCGACTTGATCCGGTGGATTCCGCGGGTGATCCCCTCGACGTCAACGCCCTCGGGCTCGGCCGGCTGCTGCATCGGCTCGTTGTAGACGGTGATGTAGTACATGACGTTGGGGTCGCTGTGCGTCGCGTTTCCCTCGTCGTCGGTGCCATACATGCGCTCGATGCCGGCCTTGACGATGTGGCCGATCTCGTAACCGTAGGCCGGGTCGTAGCTGACCACCGCGGGGTTGGTCGAAGCGAGTAGCTGCGAGTGGCCGTCGGCGTGCTGGAGGCCTTCACCGGTCAGGGTCGTGCGACCCGCCGTCGCGCCGATGATGAAGCCGCGCGCCATCTGGTCGCCGGCCGCCCACATGGCGTCACCCGTGCGCTGGAAGCCGAACATCGAGTAGAAGACGTAGACCGGGATGAGCGGCTCGCCCTGAGTCGAGTAGCTCGTGCCGGCCGCGGTGAACGCTGCGAACGCGCCCGCCTCGTTGATGCCGACGTGGATGATCTGCCCCTGCGGGCTCTCTTTGTAAGCGAGGAGCTGCTCACGGTCGACCGACGTGTAGGTCTGCCCGTTGGGGTTGTAGATCTTGGACGTCGGGAAGTAGGCATCCATGCCGAACGTGCGCGCCTCGTCGGGAATGATCGGCACGATGCGGTGACCGAAGTCGGGCGCACGGAGCAGGTCTTTCAGCAGGCGGGCGAAGGCCATCGTCGTGGCGATCTCTTGCTTGCCCGAGCCCTTCTTGACGATCGCGTACGACTTCTCTTCGGGCACCGGGATCTGCGTGTATTTGCTGCGACGCTCGGGGATGTACCCGCCGAGTTCGCGGCGACGCGCCTGCAGGTATTCGATCGCCTCGTCGTTCTGACCGGGGTGGTAGTACGGCGGGAGGTAGGGGTTCTCTTCGAGCGTCGCGTCGGAGATGGGGATGCTCATCTCGTCGCGGAACGCCTTCAGCCCGTCGAGGGTCAGCTTCTTCATCTGGTGGGTCGCGTTGCGGCCCTCGAACGACGGGCCGAGGCCGTAGCCCTTGACCGTCTTGGCGAGGATGACCGTCGGCTGGCCCTTGTGCTCGACCGCTGCCTTGTAGGCCGCGTAGACCTTGCGGTAGTCGTGGCCACCGCGCTTGAGGTGCCAGACGTCGTCGTCGGAGTAGTTCTTGACCAGCTCGAGGGCCTTCGGGTCGCGTCCGAAGAAGTTCTCGCGGACGTAGGCACCCGACTCGGCCTTGTAGGTCTGGTAGTCGCCGTCGGGCGTGCGGTTCATGAGGTTGAGCAACGCGCCGTCGTCGTCGCGCGACAGCAGCTCGTCCCATTCGCGACCCCAGACGACCTTGATGACGTTCCATCCGGCCCCGCGGAAGAAGCTCTCGAGCTCCTGGATGATCTTGCCGTTACCGCGCACGGGGCCGTCGAGACGCTGCAGGTTGCAGTTGATCACGAAGTTGAGGTTGTCGAGCCCGTCGTTGGCAGCGACCTGCAGCTGCCCGCGGCTCTCGACCTCGTCGAGCTCGCCGTCGCCGAGGAACGCCCAGACCTGCTGGTCGGAGGCGTCTTTGATGCCGCGGTTGGTGAGGTATTTCGCCTGCTGCGCCTGGTAGATCGCGTTGATCGGGCCGAGACCCATAGACACGGTCGGGAACTGCCAGTAGTCGGGCATGAGGCGCGGGTGCGGGTACGACGACAAGCCGCCGTCGCCGTGCGACTTCTCTTGGCGGAAGCCGTCGAGAGCGTGCTCGTCGAGGCGACCCTCGAGGAATGAGCGGGCGTACATGCCGGGGGAGGCGTGGCCCTGGAAGAAGATCTGGTCGCCACCACCCGGAGCACCCTGGGCACGGAAGAAGTGGTTGTAGCCGACCTCGTACAGCGCGGCCGAAGAGGCGTAGGTCGAGATGTGGCCGCCGACGGAGATACCGGGCCGCTGCGCGCGGTGCACGGTGATGGCCGCGTTCCAGCGGATCCACTTGCGGTAGCGACGCTCGAGGTCTTCGTCACCGGGGAACGCGGGCTCGTTCTCGACGGCGATCGTGTTGATGTAGTCGGTGGTGGGCACCATCGGCACGTTGACGTGCAGGTCGCGCGACCTCGACAGGAGACTGAGCATGATCTCGCGAGCCCGCTCGTGGCCGTGAGTCGCGACGAGACCGTCGAGCGACTCCTTCCACTCCGCGGTCTCTTCGGGATCCCGATCGAAATCGTCGACCGAATAGGGATCCTGACCGTTTACCGACACCCTTGACCTCGTTCTTTTGTGGGGAACATGATGCTTTTTTACCCCGGGCCACATGAAAAGCCACAGAGCTGCCGGTACTTCGTCGTCCAGGGGTGAGGACGGGAGGATCCCGACCCGACCACTCTAGTGACCCGCGCCGTCAGTGCTTCTCAGCCACGTCGGATCCTCGGCCACTTGCTTTGCGGGGCTCCGGGCGTAGTGTTGTCGCTCGTGCCGCGGCCCCACCGGGTCCGGCCTCGTGAACACACCGCGAAACCCGCGGCGCGAAAGGAAGCGCGACATGGCTCTGGAGAACGACATCCAGGCACCGGACTTCGATCTGCCGAACCAGTTCGGCGAGCACATCCGGCTGTCGGAGTTCCGCGGGGTCAAGCCCGTTGCCCTCGTGTTCTTTCCCCTCGCCTTCTCGAGCACCTGCACCACCGAGCTGTGCCAACTCCGCGACAACATCGGTCTCTTCCAAGACCACCGCGTCGAGCTGATCGGCATCTCCGTCGACTCCAAGGCAACCCTGCGCTCGTTCGCCGAGGCCGAGGGCTACGAATTCAACCTCCTTGCCGACTTCTGGCCCCACGGCGAAGTCGCTAAGGAATACGGCGTCTTCTTGGAGCACAAGGGCTTTGCCAACCGTGCGACCTTCTTGATCGACATCGACGGCGTGATCCAGGAGCAGTTCGTGACCGCTCCCGGGCAGGCGCGCGACATGGCCGACTACCGCGCCTCGCTCGACGCCTTGGTGCCCGTCGTCGTCTGAGCCTGTCCTCTCCCAGAGGGGCCTGTCTCCTAAGATCGCGACCTCGCGTAAATCGGCCACCGTCACATCGCCGCGGCGCGCGACATCGTCCGATCCGCGCGAGTTCGTCGAATTCATTCCGCTAGCATTGACGCACGCTCGTCGTCACGACGCAGCGGGCCTTTAGCTCAGTTGGTAGAGCGCCACGTTTACACCGTGGATGTCATCGGTTCGAGCCCGGTAGGGCCCACCTCAACACAGTCAAGCGGGCCGCACAGCACCGCTCCCACACCTGGCATAGTCAAGTCATGTGGTGGAAGCGAGCAGCTGACGGTCTCGTCGTTCCTGGAGTCCCTTTGGAGCCGGGTCGGCAGGCGTCGCCCTCCAAGGCTGACAAAGTCTTTTACCGGGGCGGCAGGTACGCGCTGTCGTGGGCGGCAGAGCGCGAGACTCCCGACGACACGCGCGCCATCGTGTATTCCGAATGGCGTGGACGGATGAGATTCATCACCCAAGACACGGGTCGAAAACCGGAAGTCCTGGTTCCTCGTCCTGAGCTGTGGGACGGCGTCGTCCCCGTCGCCCTGCGGGGACGCGCTGCTGAAGTAATCCAGCGCCTCCGCGAGCATTCCGGTCACGAGGTCAGGTACGGTCCCGACCGCGCCTACCCGATTCCGGAGCGACGTGACGTCAACTCGACGGAGGCGACTCGCGACTCCTGCCCGGTCTGCGATACCGAAGTAGTCGCACCACGGCGGCCAAACGACCTTCGACCCGGTACGTCCTATCTCGACATGGAAACCGCAGACCAGGCCATCCGCGCACGCGTCGCCGATGGCCGGTTCGAAGTCATCCGCGCCGCCTACGCCATCGACGACATCGTCGCGGCAGTGATCGAGCGGGGCGTCTACACCTCCGTGGCCTTCCTCCGCTGCACGGCCTCTGACGAGACCATTTTCTGGGGCCTGTCGTCGTACGGAGATCCGATCTACGACCACCAACCGGCCAGCGCCCCCTTCACGTGGCCCTGGAACGCCGGCGAGCCGCGCATCGACAACGCACCGTGGGGCCCGTGAGCGCAGCGCGCCCCGGAAGAGCTCCTGTCATGAGACTCGCGGCCTAGGCTCGACCCCATGCCGAGCATCGCAGCCCGAGGGGTCGCCGTCCTCCTTCGCGTCGTCCGGGCCAATGCCACGTTCGTCGACGCCGGCAAGGCACGCGCCCACATCGAAGACCGAAGGATCCGCCCGCAACCTTTTGCCCCACCGGCGCGGCTTCGGGGAGTGCACGTCGCTCTCGACCGCAGCAGCGGGTGGCCGATCTACACGGTCACGCCGAGCGGGTCGAGTTCGCCCGGCTCCACGCCCGGCGCAGCCCCTCGCGTCGGCGTCGTCTACCTGCACGGTGGGGCCTGGGTCAACGAGATCGTCACCCAGCATTGGAGTCTGATCGCGCAGATCGCCCGCGAGGCCGACGTCGAGGTCACCGTGCCGATCTACCCGTTGGCACCGTTCGGCACCGCCGGCGAGGTCGTCGAGCAGGTCACTCGCATCGCCCTCGATGTCCACGGACGCCTTGGGGGAGTGGTTCTCGCCGGAGACTCGGCCGGAGGGCAGATCGCTCTCTCTGCCGCGCTCCTCCTGCAGGCCGAACACGGTGTCGCCCCGGCGCGGACGATCCTCATCTCGCCGGCCCTCGACCTCTCCTTCACGAACCCCGGCATCCCCGTCGTGCAGCCGCACGACCCGTGGCTCGCTCGACCGGGCGGTATCGTCTATGCCGACCTCTGGCGCGGCGAGCTCCCGGTCGACGACCTCCGGGTGAGCCCGCTCTCGGGCGACCTGGCCACGGTCGGCCCGATCACGGTGTTCAGCGGTACCCACGACATCCTCAATCCCGATGCTCGCCTGCTCGCCGAGCGAGCCGAGGCTCTCGGCGCCGATCTCACCTACTTCGAAGCTCCCCAGCAGGTGCACGTGTATCCGCTCCTCCCGACCCCAGAGGGTCGAGCTGCACGCCGCACACTCGTCGAGCAGGTCACGGGCAGTCTCGCGCCGCGTCGCTAATCGTTTTAGGCATCGCTCACCGAATAATCGGTCAGCAATGCGTAAAACGGTGAGCGACACCGGCGTTCCCTCGGCGCCTCACCGAAACAGTCCGATCAACCTGTTTCCCTCTGCCACCCCGGTACGCTCTACTCGTGCCGACCCAGGAGAGAGCCCTCGCGACACGGGCAGCAGTGATCCAGGGCGCCGCCACCGTCTTCAACGCCCGCGGTTACGCAAACGCGTCGCTCGACCTCATCGCCGACGAGGCCGGTGTCACACGGGGAGCGATGTACTTCCACTTCCACTCCAAAGACGAGATCGCGAACGCCGTCATCGACGAGCAGCACAGGGTCGCTCGCGTGGCGGCCGGCAAAGCGCTAGCCGAGGCCGAGAGCGCTGTGGAGGGGATGCTGCGCATGTGCGCGAGCCTCGCTCACCAGCTGACCAGCGAGACCATCGTGAGCGCCGGCATCCGCCTGACCACCGATGGCACGGCGTCGGAGCTCTCCGCAGAGAACCCCTACCTCGAGTGGATCGACTCGTTCGAGACCCTCGTCACCCTCGGCCAGGAGCAGGGCGACCTCTTCGAGCATCTCGACCCGCGTCGAGTGGCCGAGTACATCATCCCGAGCTACACCGGAGTGCAGCTCGTCTCCGACACTCTGCGCCAGCGACGCGATCTGCTCGACCGTATTCGCGATATGTGGGAGTTGCTTTTCCCCGCCCTCGTCCGGCCGGAGCGGATGGAATCTGCGCGACACCTGTTATCGATCGTCTCCTCTCGCTGATATTCAGGGTGCGGGTGGCCAAAACAATCCGACCGGCCCGGTTTGTAACAGTTCGATGAACTCGTTGCAAACCTATGGATTCCGGGCGCCCGAACCTCTAAGTTCGGGTTTGGGGACGACGCCCCTCTTTCTCTGAGCGGAAAGAAGGCGTCGCCACGCGGCGTGGCAGCAGTTGAGCTGAGGGCTCGAGCTGTCGCAATGCTTCGATCCGATTCGGCGGATCGAATGGAGCGAGGATCAGGCTCCACTCGAAAGAGCAGGATCCGAGACCACACGAGGTCTCGGATCCTGCTCTCTGTCGTTTATTGGGCCGTAATGGGCAGGTCAGCCGACGAACAGCCTGGTGCCCCAGCTCGTCGAGCTTCCGAAGGCCTTACGGGCGGCGAACGGGGTGGCGGCCTTCCCGGTTCCGGGGAACAGGTAGGTCTTGCCCGAGGTGCCGACACCGATCAGATCGGCTTTGCCGTCTCCGGTGATGTCACCCGGGGTGAAGAGACGCTTGTAGCTGTTCCAGCCGGAGCTCGCCAGGGTCGAGCCACGAAGGCTGCTGCTCGAGGGGGAGTGCGTGTACAGAGCGAGTCGGCCGGCGGAGTCGCGCGCGAGCAGATCGGCGTTTCCGTCTCCGGTGAAGTCGCCGGCGCCTACGAGTGCGGTCTTGGAGTTCCAGCCCGAGCCGAACTGCACGCGGCCCTTGAAGGTGCCGTTGCCCGCGCCGAGGTAGGCCCAGAGCACTCCGACCTTGTCGACCGCGACGAGATCGGCGATACCGTCGCCGTTGAAGTCACCGGCGGAGGTGATGTTCGACAGGGCGCTCCAGCCTTTGGCGGCGGTCACGCGAGTGCCCAGTTTGCCCGTGGCGCCGATCGGGAAGTAGTACAGCGTGCCCGACGACGACCGCGCGTAGAGGCCGGCATACCCCGACGACTTGATCTTTCCTACCGCAGCGAAGGCGTTGTACGACTTCAGGCCGGAGCCCATCGCGACACTCGACGACGAGAGGAGGTATCCCTTCGCGTTGCCCTTGTAGAAGTAGGCCCCGCCGGCCGACGACACCACGAGCAGGTCGTTCTTCTTATCGCCGTTGAAGTCGTGCAAACGCGGCGCGGTGCTCGTGCCATGGCCGTAGGTGGGGTCGGCGAGGAGGTGGAGCGACGTGAGGGTGCCGTTGTAGACGTCCTGGTCGTAGTCGGTGCCGCCGTTGCCCGCGGTGTTCTTCCCCTCGCGCCACTGCCACATGGTCCAGGTCGCCCAGCTCGATGGGATGGCCCCGACCGTGGAGTCGTAGCTGGCCTGCCAGAGGGCGGTTCCGGCGAACGTTTTCGTCGAGTTGCCGACGCACTCTGTCCAGAAATCGCGCGAGGTGTAGATGATCGGGGTGCGACCGACCTTCGCCGTGACCTCGGCCAAATACGACTTGATCCACGATTGGAGCTGCGTAGGCGTCATACCGAAGCAGGCATTGATACTCGTCTGCTGATTGTTCTTCTCGATGTCGAGGACCGGAGGCAACGTCTGGCCCCCAGCGGACCAGAGCTTGCCCTGGGCGGTGTCAGACGCCTTTGATGCGAAATAGTCGGCCTGCGTGATCGCGTTCTTCGTCAGGTTCGTCGAGGGCAGGTTGGGAGCGGCGAGGTGGTACGCACCTCGAATAAGGCCCGCGTTGTACGCGCCGTTCCACTGATCGGCGAAAGCCTCGTTCGTTACCTTGTAGCCGCCGCTCGCCTTAATGAGCGCGAATTGCACACCGGCGGCCTTCTGTGCGGCCCAGTCGACGTCGGGGTTGCCCTGGAAGTGGCTCTGCCACTCCGAGACATCGATGCCCTTCGGAAAGCTGGACGACGGCGCAGCCACCGCCGCCGAGGCCCCGGCGACGGCCACGAGAGCCGACACGGTCACGGTGGCGAGGCCGACGGCGACCCGGCGGCGGATGGAACGGTGCATGCGCTTCCCCCTCGGAAGACGATCTGAACAAGCCTTTGCCGACGCACGCTGACAGGCGCACGTGCAATCGGCGCTCTCACCCTAAGCGCTCACCCCCGTCACCCGCACTAGTCACTTACAGCCTCTCAGCCCGTCGGTCGCCCGGTGAGTGTCCGCTATCTGCTGATGAATTGGACTGGACACCAGCGGTCGGGGACAGTGACGAACACTCACGGGGGAGTGAGACGAGAGTGCGCGGCGCGTCATGACAAATACCGACATGTGAGCGCATATCATTCCGCCATGGAACACCAGCGCGAGTCGAGCAGTTTAGGGGCGGTGACAGCCATCATGGAGGCCGACGAACGCCCCGCCGAGACTCCTCAGACCGACGATATCCCCACCGTGAGCGCAACCTCCGAGACCGCAGTCGTCGGGGGCTCAGTCATCACCAGCCCGGTCGCCGAGAGCCCAGCTACCGACGACTCGCTCGCAGCTCCGAACGACCTCGACGACTTTCCCGAAGACACCCTCGTTCCCGAGCCGGTCGAGCGCAGCTTTCCCCAGCCTCCCGAGCGCGGCTCGCTGGAAGACGAACACCTCGTCCCTCTCGTCGGACGCCACACCGACGACACCGCGACGATCGACCTGATCGGCATCCTGCAGGCGCAGATGCAGCTCCGCGCCACAGAAGCCGCGCGCTTCGCCGCCTGGGAGGCCGAGATCCGCCGGATCGGCACCGACGAGGCTCTCGAAGAGCTCGAGAAGACCCGCCTGCACTTCACCGGCGTGATTCCGATTCAGAGCGGCCCGCCCCTCATCTCCGTCGACCGCACGCCGCCGCCCGCCACAGAACCGACGTCGGCCGAGCTCGATGCACACGCGAGCTCAAGCAAGAACGCAGACCCGCGCGCTGACAAAGACGCCGCCGCCGCTGAGCTCGTCACGGTCGACCAGACCCCCACGGGCGAAGGACTCGTTCCGCTCCGACTCCGCAAGACGGCCGCAGAGCTCCCCGTCGTGACCGCCGGTGACATCCCCGCGGTTGACGACGCGTCGAGGAATGTCCACGCCGAGCGTGCCCGCCTCGCCGACGAAGAACTGCTCGAGCACGGAACCCCCACATCACCCGGCCAGCCCAGTGCCGAGGCGGGCGTTCCCGCCCGGGCGAGCACCAGGATCCTGGTCGCCTCGCTTTCCGCCCTCGCGGTCGTCGTCGTGATCGCAGCCGTCCTCGCCAACGCCATCGGTGCACCGGTCACCCCCTCCGCCGCGCTCGGAGCGATCGCCGTTCCGGCCGCGGCCTGGATCGGCATCGTCCTGGGGCGCATCGCGCTCCGCTCCCGGGCGGCCGCGGGCAGCGTGTCGAACCGCTCGTCCGGTCTGGCCCTCGCTCTCGCGGTCATCGTCGGCGTCGTCATCGGCGAAGGACTTATTCGAACCACGTCGTCCGCCTTCGCCTGGCAGGGGTACCTCCTGTCGCTGGTGCAGGTGCACGGCGTGCCCCGCGACCTCTCCGTCGTCGGGGGTCTCGCAGCGGCGCTTGTGCTGGCATTCGTGATCGTCGTTGCTGTCGACGGTCGCAAGGGCCAGGCCAGCGACCGCTCGGCCAGCACCCATGACGGCTCGGCCGGCGATTCCCAAGGCTCGTCCGCCGCCCGAGCCTGAATCGCCGGTCGACTAAGCTTGACCAGTGGTCACACTCGAAGCCGTCGGCGCAGCCGTCGAAGCACTCTGGCCCCTCTCGGGAGCCTCTGGCTGGGATTCCCCGGGGCTCGTCTCTGGTGATCCGACCGCGACTGTGGGCCGCATTCACCTTGCAGTCGACGCGGTGCTCGATACCGCCGACGAGGCACTCGAGGTCGGCGCCGATCTGCTGCTCGTCCACCACCCGCTGCTGTTCCACGGTGTGACGAGCGTCGCCGAGTCCACGACCAAGGGCGCTGTGCTCGCTCGACTCATTCGCGGATCCTGCGCCCTGCTCTCTGCCCACACCAATGCCGACGTCGTCGAGACCGGCACATCGCGAGCGATCGCAGCCCGATTGGGCCTCGTCGATCAAGCTCCGCTTGAGACGTCGTCTGGCGAGTCCACCGGCACGACCGGGCTCGGCATCGTCGGGCGCCTGCCGCAGCCCGTCACACTCGTCGCCCTCGCCCGAGCCCTCGCCGACATCCTGCCGTCGGTCGCCGGGGGAGTCCGCGTGGCCGGGGCATCCGACCGGGTCATCCAGACCGTCGCCCTGTGCGGCGGTGCGGGCGACTCGCTGCTCGACAACCCGTCCGTCGTGGGCGCCGACGTCTACATCACCAGCGACCTCCGCCACCACCCGGCCTCCGACGCGCGCGACCGCATGCTTCTCGGGCAGGGCCCGGCGCTCGTCGACGTGTCGCACTGGGCCAGCGAATGGCTCTGGCTCGACACGGCGGCCGCAGAGCTGCGCGCCGCCCTTCCGGGTGTCGAGGTCTCCGTGTCGGAGCTCCGCACCGACCCCTGGGATTTCGCCGTCCTCCAGTGAGACCGGCTCCTTCCGCTTTCCGCACCGAACGCAAGTGAGACTCAATGCCCCAGAAAGCCAGCCCCGCCGACCAGGCGCTCCTGCTCGACCTGCAGCGCCTCGACACGACAGCGCAGCAGCTTGCCCACCGCGCTCGCCAGCTGCCCGAGAACGCCCAGCTCGCCGAATACGAGAAGCAGACGGCCGCCCTCCGCGTGCGCCTGACTTCAGAAGAAGCTGTCTTCGAGGCGGCTCGCCGCGAACTGACGCGCGTCGAATCCGACGTGACCGTCGTCGAGGCGCGAATCGCGAGAGATCGGGAACGACTCCAGTCGTCGTCATCGCCCAAAGACATCCAGGCTCTCGAACAGGAGCTCACGGCACTCGCCTCACGGCAGAGCAACCTCGAAGACATCGAGCTGGAGGTGATGGATCGGGTCGAACAGACCAGCGCCGTCGTCGCCGGCACGCAGTCCGAACTCGACGCGATCGCCGCTTCGAAGACCGAGCTCGCCACCTCGCGCGAAGCGTCGCTCGCCCAGATCGAATCCGAGCGAGGCCACGCCATCGCCGACCGTGAGACGATCGCCGGCCGCATCCCCGCCGACCTCCTCGCCCTGTACGAGCGCCAGCGCGAGCGCTACGGAGTCGGAGCCTCTCACCTGCGTGCTCGGGTCTCGAGCGCCAGCGGCGTCGAACTCACCGGCAGCGACCTGGCGGCGGTCCGTTCCGCCGCCCCCGACGACGTGCTGCTCTGCCCCGACAGCCAGGCCGTCCTGGTGCGGACGTACGAGTCGGGCATCTGACCCGAGCCCACCCCGCTAGGCTTGTCTCGCGAATGGGTCGGCAAGACGGTCGCGTCGCGGAGCTCGCAAGGGCATCGCGCCGAGGAACGTCCGGGCTCCACAGAGCAGGGCGGTGGGTAACACCCACCCGGGGCAACCCGCGAGACAGTGCAACAGAAAGTAGACCGCCACGGCGCCCTCTTCGGAGGCGCGACGGGGTAAGGGTGAAACGGTGGTGTAAGAGACCACCAGCGGTTCGGGTGACCGACCGGCTAGGTAAACCTCGCCCGGAGCAAGGTCAGACAGAGGGCGCATGAGACTGCTCGTCCAGCCCTCGGGTAGACCGCTAGAGCGCTGCGGCAACGTAGAGCCAAGATAGATGGCCGTCCATGCCTCACCGGTTGCGCAAGCGGCCGCGAGGCAAGACAGAACCCGGCGTACTAGCCGGCCCATTCGCCCACGACCGAAACAGGCGAAGGATCCAGCAGCCCGTTGCCGGGGTGCCGGATCCTTCGCCTGTTATCGCTCTGCCGCTCCTGCGAGCGACGGCCCGAAACGACTGCCCTAGAAGGACGGCTTCGACTCGGCTGCCAGGGCCGCGGCCCCGAGGATGCCCGCGTTGTTGCGCAGCTTCGCCGGCACGATCTCGGCGCGCAGGTCGAGGAGCGGCAAGAATTCGTCGTAGTGCTTCGACACGCCGCCGCCGACGATGATCAACCGAGGGTAGAGCAGCGCCTCGAGGCGGGAGTAGTACTTCTGCAGGCGCTTGGCCCAGTGCTTCCAGCTGAGGTCATCGCGCTCCTTGGCGGCGAACGAGGCCTTCGTCTCGTAGTCTTTGCCCTCGATCTCGAGGTGGCCAAGCTCGGCGTTGACGATGAGGACACCGTCGTGGATGAGTGCGGTGCCGATACCGGTGCCGAGGGTGGTCATGATGACGAGACCTGCGACACCCTTCGCGGCACCGAACTGCGACTCGGCGTACCCGGCGGCGTCGGCGTCGTTGACGAAGTGGATCGGCTTTCCGAGGGTCGACTCGAAGAGCTTCTCGGCCTCGAAGTCGATCCACTTCTTCGAGACGTTGGCGGCCGAGAGGGTCTTGCCATCCATGATGGCGGCGGGAAAGCACACGCCGACGTGCAGTTCAGTTGCGTCGTCGCCGAGCTCTTCGATGATCTCTTTGACGACGGCGACGATGGCATCCGGTTCGCCGCCCGCCGGGGTCGGCTTCTTGATGCGATCGGTGACGAGCTCGCCCGACTCGACGTCGACGATGGCGCCTTTGATGCCGGTACCGCCGATGTCGATGCCCACTGCCTTGGTGGTCATGGGGAACTGCCTTTCTAAAGGGGAGGGGTGGAGTGTCTAGTAGGTGGTGAGGACTTCGGCGCCGCGCTCGGTGACGACCATGGTGTGCTCGAACTGGGCGGTGAGAGAGAAGTCGCGGGTGGTGACCGTCCAGTCGTCGGCCCAGATATCGGCGTCGACACCGCCGAGCGTGAGCATGGGTTCGATCGTGAACACCATCCCGACCTCCATGACGTCGTCGAACTGCGGCGCGTCGTAGTGGGGAATGATGAGGCCGGAGTGGAACGCGCGGCCGACGCCGTGGCCGGTGTAGTCGCGGACGACCCCGTAGCCGAAACGCTTGGCGTACATCTCGATCGCTCGGCCGATCACGTTGACCTGGCGCCCCGGGGCGACGGCTTTGATGCCGCGGTTCAGAGCTTCGCGGGTGCGCTCGACGAGGTCGACGGTCGTCTGGGGCGCGTCGCCGACGACGAACGTGCGGTTGGTATCGCCGTGAACGTCGTTCTTGTACGCGGTGATGTCGATGTTGACGATGTCGCCGTCGAGCAGCACGGTGTCGTCGGGGATTCCGTGGCAAATGACCTCGTTCACCGACGTGCACACCGATTTCGGAAACCCCCGGTAGCCGAGGGTGGACGGGTAGGCGCCGTGGCTGGTGACGTAGTCGTGCGCGATCACGTCGAGCTGCTCGGTCGTCACGCCCGGTCGTATCGCCTCGCCTACGGCGGTGATGGCATCGGCGGCGATCCGGCTCGACTCGCGGATCAACTCGATGGTGGCCGCGTCGTAGACGTCACCGCCCGTGTAATCCGCGGGAGCCGCCTTGCCGACGTACTCGGGACGAACGATCGACGAGGGGACCGGTCGCAGCGGCGAGATCCGGCCGGGGGTCAGATGACCGTGTGAGTCCCGGGGCATGCGTTCCAGCTTAGGGGTCAGCCGGCCTTGCCGGCGTACGGGCGACCGCGGTACCCGAGCGGCTGGAAGCGGCCCCGGTAGTTATCCCCAGGGGCAGACCGGTCTGGTTGCGCATACCAATATCAGATGCCAATATGGCCGAATTATCCCCGCGTGAAAGGCCCCCATGCACCCCACAAGACCCCGTCGCACCGTCGCGGCCGTTGCCGTCGCCGCCGTTGTCACAGCGCTCGCTCTCCCCGCCGCGACGGCAGAGGCGAGCGCAGCGCCCCGAGACTTCCCCCTGCCCTTTGAGCAGAACTTCACCGCCGGTGCCGCGGGCGGCACGCTGCTCGACGACGCGGCCGTCGACACCGGCTGGCTCCGGCTCACGACCGACACTGCGCATCACAAGGGGTCATGGATCACCGACGAGCCGTTCGACACCACCCTCGGCCTCGACATCACCTTCGACTACGGCATGTACGCCGACGCACTGGGCGGCGACGGTATTTCGTTCTTTCTCGCCGACGGTGACGCCCAGCCCGCCACCGGTGCTCACGGCGCAGGGCTCGGCTATTCCTGCATGTCGACGACCGCGAGCGTCGGCGACTGCACCATCCCCGGCGTGCCGGGCGGCTATCTCGGCATCGGCTTCGACGAGTTCGGCAACTTCAGTCTGCCCCTCAACAACTCGGGCCCGGGCAGGGCACCGAGCTCGATCGCAGTCCGCGGATCGGGCGACGGTCTCGTCGGCTACCCCTTTCAACTCGGCGCCCCGGCACCCGGCGGTTCGCTGATGACGGGAGACCGGGCCGGCGCACGCTCGGCACGCATCCGCATCCAGCCCGCGGGCAAGGCGGTCAGGTTCACCGTCCAGACCAACCGTGGCGGCGACACTCCCCTCGAAACCGTCTTCGACGACGTCGACGTCAACACCTGGTCGGGCCAGGCGAGCCTGCCGCCCACGCTCCGTCTCGGTTTCGCGGCCTCCACCGGCACGGCGAAAAACCTTCACGAGATCGACAACCTGCGGGTGACCGTCCCCGCCGACCTGGCCATCTCCAAGACCGGGCCCGCCGAGGTGGTTCCCGGCCGGGCGATCTCCTGGGAGGTCACGGCGACAAACCCGGGCGAGAATCCCGTGGCGAATGCCCTCGTACGCGATTCCGTCCCGTCGTCCGTGTCGGGGGTGACCTGGTCGTGCGCCGCCTCGGCTGGCTCCGCCTGTCATGAGGCGTCAGGATCCGGCAACACGCTTGCCACCCACACCGATCTCAATCCCGGAGGCAGCGCCACCTACCGCCTGACCGGCACGGTCGATCCCGCAGCCACGGGCGTCCTCGACAACACCGCCACCGTCGAGGTGCCTGCCGACCGGAACGACGGCGATCTGTCGAACAACACCGCCACCGCGTCCACAGCCCTCACACCGCAGGCCGAGATCAGCACGACGAAGACGTACGCACTCCTCGACCAGACCGACGAGCTCGTCGCGCCCGGCGAAGACTTCACCTACACGATCACCGCTCAGAACGCGGGGCCCTCCACCGCTCGCGCGATCGGTGCCACCGACGCACTTCCCGCCGGTATCCACTTCGTGGCATCCGACGATGGCTGCACGGCCACGGGCCAGAACGTGACCTGCTCGTCGACCGAGACCCTTGCCGTCTCGGGCTCGAAGGCATTCACCTTCACCGCCCGGCTCGACGCCGACTACGTCGGCGACGGCTCCGACCTCGCGAACATCGGAGTGGGCACCTCACCCGATGATGCCGACGGAGGCACCCCCTCCGAGCCGGTCACCATCCCGGTGACAGATCCGCCAAAGGCCGAACTCACGACCGACAAGCGCGCCGAAATCGGTGGGGGAAAAGACACCGTCGCGCCGGGCGATTCGCTCGACTATGTGCTGACGGCCACGAACCACGGCACGGCCCCGGCGACCGACGTCGGCATGGTCGACGACCTTCCGCGCGGCCTCACCTTCGCCGCGGGCGACGACTGCGCCGCTACGGGGCAGCGGGTCACCTGCGCGTCCGACCGCACACTCCGCCCGGGGGAGTCGACGAGCTTCCGCATCACGGCCACGCTCGACCCGGCCTACGCCGGAGACGGAGCCGACCTCGCCAACATCGCGATCGCAACCTCTCCGAGCGATGCCGATGGGGCGGATCCTTCTCCTCAGGTGTTTATCCCCGTCTCTCAGGGCGAGAAGCCGTCCGGGCCCCCATCATCGCCGAGCCCTGTGGCGGCCGCGGGTTCCGGGCCGGCATCCGGGCCGCGCGCCCCGCTGCAGCTCGCCTTCACCGGATCGCAGGGGATCGCCCGAGTCGTCGCACTCGCCCTCGCTCTAGCGGCCGCGGGCGTGGGCCTGGTCGGCGCGTCTCGCCATCGGCGTCGCTCGTGACCGTGCTGCCGTGAGGGGGCTCGGTTGAGCGAGCTGGCGTGGGCGCGCCTGCAGTAGCGCCCTGGCCGCCAACCGAAACGGGTCGGCGGCCAGGGGTAGGGTCAATCCATGGCTGACAGCGATCACGAATTCTGGTTCAACACGAAGACTTGAGCCACTACCCGCATAAACACTGGGGAGTTAGGCCTTCTGGGTGTCCCTAGTCCGTGAAAAGTCCGCGGAATTCTGGAGCGCCTCGGCGAGCATCGCCCCGGAAGCCACGCGCGTCCGGTCCTCTGCGGTCGGCCAGAGGTGGCTGTAGGTGTCGAGCGTGGTCGTCGCCTTCGCATGACCGAGTGCGCGCTGAACGGTCACCACGTCCGCGCCGGCCGCAATCAGGCCCGATGCGTAGAAGTGTCGGAGGTCGTGCGGGGTGAACTCGCCGAGGCCCACCGACTTGACCGCCGCCCGCCAGTTGTGGCGGAGTTGGTCGCCCGACGGCGGTAGGCCGTCTTTACCTGCGAAGAGGTACTCGTCCGCGCCGTAGACGCCGACGTTGTTCTTGTGCTCGCTGAGCATTATGAGCAGGCCGTCCGAGAGGGCGACGTGCCGCTCGGATCCGTACTTCGGAGGCACCAGCTCTATCGCGCCCTCGTGCCATTGGACCTGCCTCTGCACATGCAGATGCCTCCGCAGGAAGTCCACGTCACTGAGACGCACGGCGGCAACCTCTCCGATGCGCAGGCCGGCGAACGCGCCTAGGAGCACGAGCGGCCGAAGCCGGAGGTCGCACGCCTCAAGCATTCGGCCAACCTGCTCCGGCGTCGGGATCGACATTGCGTGCGCGGCGCGTCGCAGGCGAGGGAGCGCGACACCCTCAGACGGATCGGCACCGAGCAGTCGATCCTTCACGGCAGCACGGAGCACCGATCGGACGTTGTTGAAGCGCGTGCGCACGGTGCCAGGTGCGAGCGTGGTCGTCAGCGTTTTGACCCATGACTCGACATGCGAGCGGCGAAGGTCGCGGAGGGGCTTGTCTCGGAAGGTGCAGCCCTTCATGGCCGTGTCCATCGCCCGCATCGTCCCGTTCGCCCAGACCTGGCGCGTGGCCCAGTCCGAGTAGAACGAGGCCAGCGTGACCTTGGCCGTCTTGGGGTCAACCCAGGCGCCACTCCGCAGCGCGACGGTCTGCTCGTCTAGCCACTCCTGTGCGGCCTTCTTGGTCGGACGGTGCGCGGCATGCTCCTTGCCGTCCTCACCGACATACCGTGCCCGCCAGCGGCCGTCTGGCCGCTGTTTAAGACTCGCCATCGGAGTCACCCAGGTTCGTTTGCTCTGCGCGCGCGTGCTCGACCATGGCCTCGAGGTCATCAGCGAGGAGCGGTGCCACGTCAGCATCGTCAGTCAGCCCCAGCATGGAGGCTGATATGGCGAGCTCGACTCGGGCATCGAGGAATGACCTAAGGCCCTCGAGAAGATTCGCTCTCGCGCTAAGGAGGCCAATCTTCTGGTGCCGCAGCGGATCTTCGGAAGGCGACTGGGGAACCAAGTCACCCAGTCGAACGTCTAGAAGAGTCGCGATGGCGAGCAGCTCGGTAACCCTCAGCACGCGGGCACCGCTCTCGATGCGCGACACGGCCGACGCGTCAACGGTCATGCCCTGCCCCGCAAGGGACTCGGCGAATGCCCGCTGGCTAAGGCCCAGGGCGGATCGGCGGGCCGCGATGAGGGAGCCGACCTTCTTGGAAACATCTTCTTCTCGTTGCATGGGGAACATCCTATGCGGTTGCGGACACATGACGGTAGTAGTAAGTTCATGTTCAGATGAACACAACGTGTTCGCATTGACAAGGAGTCGCCATGACAGTCCACCTGCTCACCATCCCCGAGGCCGCGCCTCAGTTCCGCAAGACCGAGCCCGCCATGAGGTTCTGGCTTCAGACCAAGGACTGCCCCCTCAAGACACTGAAGATCGGCGGCCGGCGGTTCGTGACGCAAGAGAGCATCGACGCTTTCTTCGCGAAGGCGATCGCCGAGGTCGCGGCATGAGCGCCGTCGAGCTCACCCCGGCGCCCGTCGACCACGCCGCGCTCTTCGAAGAGCACCGCGACGGGTGGCACGTCGGCTATGCCCCCTCCACCTGCCACAACTGCGAGACCTCAGACATGCCCGAGCTCGGCGTCGCGACTCCCGAGCGCACCGCCGCAGCGCGCGCCTACTTCACGGCCCGCAACGATGACGAGCGGAGAGCGCTCACGTTCACCGACTGGGAAGCCATCGACGCCTGGACGAAGGTCGACCGATGAAGGCCACGCAGATCCTCGACGCTGCACAGCAAGCCCACCTCGACCACCTCACGGAAGCAGATGCCGACCACAGAGCCCTGCTTGCCGACGCCAAGCTGGCCCGCACCGCCTATGACGCCGAAGTCTCCCGCAAACGCATCGAGACCGCGCGACTCGCCGAAGAGGGCCGCGTCCGACTCGACCTTGACCTCAAGGCCCGTTGCGCAGAAAGCGCCAGGGTGCGCGATCAGGCCATACGAGCCACCTTCGATTCCGGCGTCCTGATCTACCACATCGCTCAGAAGCGACACGGCGTCCACTCCGTGGACTACGGCATTGTCCGAGCCTCACTTGATCGAACGGAACCCGAAGCATGACCCCCGCCGAGCGCTACATGAAGACCGCGCAAGCCGTGGTCGACCTCCTGCCCACGGGGCAATCGACTGAGACGGCTGACCCTGAGGCGATGCGTATCGCGGTCAACTCGTTTAGCTTCGCCGCCAGCGATGTCACCAACCTCATCCTTGATACGCCCGGCCCAAACACGCCCGCCCAACTCGACGCCCTCACATCACTCGTCGCTCAAGAACAGTGGATCTATCAGTGGCAACGGGGCGATGCCCGCGAAGTCCTCACCTATGGCCCACCGCTCATGAAGCGCATCGAACGCCTGGTGCGGCGCGCATGACCGAGCCGCTCCACCTCGCGCTCACCCTCGCCGCCAACGGGTACTACGTGCTACCTGTCGGGCCCAACAAGATCCCACTCACCCCTCACGGCTTTCACGACTCGTCGCAGGACCCCGAGGTCATCGCCACATGGTTCTCGGTCGACTACCCGAACGCACCTTTGGTCGGTATCGACAACGGCCGCAGCAACGTCGTGGTCCTCGACATCGACGTGCACGGATCCGAGACCGGCTTCGACTCCCTCGGCGAGAGGGGCCTGACCCCACCCGACACCATCACCTACTCGACGCGCTCGGGTGGTGCGCACTACGTCTACCGGGACACAAGCGAGACCGGCCTAGCTCGCGAGATCACCTACGACGGCATGCGGCACGTTGACCGGTGTGCCGGCCTTGGCTACACGATCTGGTGGGGGAGCCTCGAGCAGGCTGCGCTTCCACCCGCGCCCGCGCCGGAATGGCTCACCCGTCCGCGCCCAGTCGCACCACCCTCGGGCGCATTCGATGGCGCCGTGGGGGAGTGGGTCGAGCTCTGCGCAAAGGGGCCGATTTCAGGCCAAGTTGCCGCGGTCGTCGCGTCAATTCCTCAGACCGACTTCGGCCATGCGGAGCTCATTGCCCTGCAGCGGCAGATCGTAGGTCGCGGCGCAGATGGTGACGCCGGCATTGCTCTCGCGCTCAGTGCGCTCAAGACAGCATGGCTCCGAGGCGAGTACGACACTCCCGAGAACCGTCGCGAGTTCGACATCTCGCTCGAGGGGGCCGTCTCCAAGTTCGGCGCGTTCGAGCCGTGGGCGTTCGTGCCTGCGATGGAGGCTCAGTTCGGCGCGCTGCCCGAGCAGACCGCGGACGCACCGATCGACGAGTCGCTCCTTCGCGACGCCCGGGACATCCTTCGTCGCGAGCAGGTGCAGCAACTCGCCGAAGAGATGCGCACCTCACCGCCGCTGCAGATCCTCACCCGCGCCGACCTCGAACTCATCAAGCCGTCCGCACCACTGGTCGACGGTTGGCTGTACTCGAACACGGTCGCGACGCTCGCGGCCACGGGTGGTGTCGGCAAGACGGCTATCGCCCTCGACTGGGCCCTTTGCATGGGCACCAATGAGACCTGGCTCGATCACGAGGTGGCCCAAGGCGAGGTGCTCTTCATCGAGGCCGAGGGCTTCGCGAACCTCGACAAGCGCATCCGGGCCTGGGACATCCATCACGGCTACGAGCCCGGCACAACGGGCGGCAACATCCACTTCGTACCCGGAGCCACGCTGAATGTGCCGACGCTCAGGCAGATCGAGAAGCGCATCCGATCCTCGCAATACCGCCTAGTCATCATCGACACCTTCGCGAGCTCCTTCGCAGTGAAGAGCGAGAACGACAACGCCGAGGTGTCGGGCATCTACCGCGAGCTCAAGCGCCTCCGCGACTGCGGACCCGAAGTGACGATCCTGCTCATCGCGCACACGACCGAGAGCACCGACGCCCGCGGCAACCGCTCGTCCAAGCACCGCGGCGCCTCAGCCTTCCGGGACGACTCAGACACGCTCATCATCGGCGCCGGCAACCGTGACAGCTTCACACTCTCCACGGACGCTGGACGCCACGGTAAGCAGCGGGACGCCGAAGAGCGCACCACGCCTGACCTCCATCTCATGCGGGTAGGTGGGCATGTCGTGGTCGCGGAACTGTCAGACGACGACGCTATGGCGCGTGACGAAAAGGTCAAGGAACGGGTCGCTCGGCTGACCCCAAACCAGGAGTACAAGTCGTCAGAAATGAAGACGGCCCTTGGCTACAGATCAGACAAGGAGTTCAACGCCTGCCGCCAGCGCGCGCTCGAGCTCGGGCTTATCCGAAAAAATGGAGAGTCAAACAAGGCGCCCTACATCCGCCTGGTCTGGGATAGCCCCGGGGTTTAGGCCCCCGTTCCATTCATTCAGGCCCTACGCCCCCCTCTGGGGCGGGAGCGAATGGAGGGGAGTGAATAATCTCGTTCACTCCCCCTCAGAAACGGCAGCGGTGTCGGAGGCTCCGGCTAGGGTTCAGCACACCTAACCGCCGGGAGGCACCGTGTCAGACCAAATGATAATCAACGAGCTTCGCAACGTCGTTCGCGAGCTTGAGAAGCAAACGAAGGTCTTGAAAGAGATCGCCGGAAACCAGTCCAATATCGAGGCAGCCGTCTACAACTCGGCACCTTCCAACTAAGACCAAGCCTGAAGCAGGAGCGCCGCACCAGGCCCATCCCTCCGGGTGCGGCGCTCATTCCACTGACGACAGCCTGTGAGTTAGCTGGTAATCGCTGGGACAATTAGTGGGTGTCAGATCATCATCGCGGGGCCGAGTGGCAGAAGCTCATCTCAGTCATGCGCCCCAGGTACGCCGCGCAGATCCGGGCTGGCGTCGCCGTGTGCGTGGACTGCGGCCGGCCCATTACGACCGGGCAGGTGTTCGACGTAGGGCACCGAGTCAGCGTGAGCAAGGCCAAGGCCGAAGGGTGGACACGACCAATGATGGACGCACCCGAGAACCTGGGGCCCAGCCACAGGGCGTGCAACCGATCGGCGGGCGGCAAGATGGGCGCGGCCAAGCAAGCCAAGGCCAAGGCGGACGATACCCGGTGGCTCCCGTGGTGACTCATGCATAAGAAGCAGGTGGACTTCCGACGCACCGCTACCGAGTGGTGGGTGCAGTGCGTCCACTGTGGCGAGTGCAGGCCGGGGCAGCCTTTCCCCACCGACCCGTGGGCCTGGATGACCTGGAACGACGAGCACCCTTGCATGATCGCCAACGGTTACTACTCCGAGGCCGACCGCCTCGCTCATAGGAAGTGGGCGGCTGATGGCTGCTGATATGTCAGGTTTTGAGAAGTCGTCCGAGTCCCCGTCCATGGACTCCAAGGCATATGTATCCGGTCCTTGGGAAGATGTTCGAGACTCGGGCATATCCCCTCTCAATCAGTCGGAACTCAGTTCCGATCTGGCGAAGCGAGAGGAGTTCATTTCTGGCGCTCGCCTCATGGGGTTGGTCGGTCGCGCGCGAGAGCTCAAGCCGCAGCAACTCCGTCTTGCGGACGTGTGCGCAGTGGGCCAGCAGTTCGTCGGCGTGCTTTTGCCCCGTCGATCCGCCAAGACGACTTCGCTGTTTGCGCTCGCGCTGGGCCGTTGCGCTGAGCGAATGGATTACGCCGTCGCTTACACGGCGTGCACGTCGGGCGGCAAGGCTCGCGACCGCTTCCGCAAGGACATCGTGCCCGTACTCGAGAAGGTCTACCCGGACCCCGACTCGCGCCCGTTCAAGATCCGCAAGGCCGGCGGCTCGGAGCGCATCGAGTTCGACAACGGCTCCATCTTCCAGGTGCTGCCTCCGATGGGAGAGTCCTACCGCGGCGACAGCTTTGACCTCGTGATCCTGGACGAGGCCGGCGAGGCCACCGCCGCTATGACCGAAGACCTCCTCGGCGCGATCTTGCCGACGACTGACACGCGCGAAGATGCGCAGATCATCGTGGCTGGGACGGCCGCACCGTTCCGCGACGGCAACCTCCTCTGGGACACCCTCAAGGACGGTCGCGACGGCAAGGCCAGCACGGCCATCATCGAGTACGCCGCGCCCGACTCGACAAACATGGACGACCTGGAGGACTGGGATCTGGTTGTCCCGCTCGTGCTCGCGGCACACCCCGGCATCGGCACGCTGACGACGCTCGAGAAGATGCAGGCGAACTACGAGAAGATCACGCCGGCGCAGTTCGCGGCTGAGTACCTGTCCATCTTCGGCAACTCCGGCGCGGCCACGGGCCTCATAAACTCGCAGCTTTGGACGCTGGCGGGCGACGACGGCGCTCTTCCCAGCGTGCCCGACACGTTCGGCCTCGCGATGTCGGTGCACCCGGACGGGCTCGGGGCGTCCCTCGCCGCTGCATGGCGCGTGGACGGTGTGGCGCACGTCGGCCTCCTTTGGCACTCGACGCGCCCCGCGGGTCTCGTGGCGCGGGCGCTGGCCGTCGCCCGGGAGCACAGGGTCGCGATTGTGCACGACGGGCAGGCGAGCGCGACCACGGTTGAGGCTGACATTCTCGCCCGAGAGCGCCCGCGCCCGCGCATGGCTCCGCAGCTCTGGGGTCCGGTCTCGACCGCCGCCAGCCTGTTCGTCAAGGAGCTCGACGCGATGAACATGCGGCATTATTCGCAGCCCGCCTTCGACGAGGCCGTGCGAGTCGCGGTCAAGCGGGGAACGGCCACGTCGAACAAATGGGGCTTCGGGCGACCGCGCAAGGATCCCAGCGCGGACATCACGCCACTTGAGGCCGCAGCCCTCGCGCTCTACTACTACGACGAGGCCAAGCCGCGCCCGAAGCTCAAGCCGAGCTTCGGCTGATGGTTAGCTGGGAATCAGCCGTAAGCTACATGTATGGGATTCCTTGACCGGCTCGGATTGAGCAAGCGCCGCATGACGGCACTCTCGTCTCCGGTCAACATCCTGTCGCCCTACGCGGATTCCTCACAGCTCGGCTCGATCGTCGTCGCTGAAGTGTTCGGGGTGGACGGCGTGGACCTTCCGCTGAGCCGGTCAGCCGCGATGCAGGTTCCCGCCGTCGTCCGCGCTCAAGGCCTCCTGACTAGCTCAGTCGCCCGCTTCCCACTCCGCGCCCTCGACGAGCTCGGCCTGGTGAAAGATCAGCCGTCGTGGCTCTACCGGACCAACGGTGCCGTGAGTCCCTACGACCGGCTCTGTTTCACCGTGGACGACCTCATCTTCTTTGGCAACGCCGTCTGGCTCACCACCCGCGGCGCAGACGGCAGGATCCTCGAAGCCGAGTACTGCCCCCGTGACCTCTGGTCCGCCAAAGACGGTCAGATCTACCTCAGCGGGCGCAAGGAACCTCTCGAGGACACCGAGTGCATCGTCTTCGACCCAATCTTTCCGGGCCTCCTCAATGTCGGCGCCAAGAACCTCCGAGGCGCGCAGGACGTAGAGCGCGCGTGGCACCGCCAGGCTCGCAACCCGATCCCGCTCATCCTCCTTCAGGTCACCGACGACTCGAACCTCACGCAGGACGAGGTAGACGAGTACGTCAAGCAGTGGTCGAGCGCTCGCAATAACGAGAACGGCGCAGTCGGCTTCCTGCCTCAGGGCATCGACATGAAGGTCTTCGGCCAGTCCGATCCCGAGCTCATGACGACCGGTCGGAACGCGACCAAGGCCGATGTCTCTTCGTACCTTGGAATCCCCGCGACCATGATCGACGGCTCCCTCACGCAGGCCTCGCTCACCTACACGACGACCGAGGGCAACCGAAACCTCTTCTACGAGTTCGCGCTCCCGCAGTGGACCGGCCCGATTGAAGCGCGGCTCAGCCAGGACGACGTGGTGCCCCGCGGCACCCGCGTGCGCTTCGACAAGTACGAGCAATACACCCTCGACCCCGCGCCCACCGGCGCCCCTATGGAGGACTAAACCTCATGACCAACATCGAGATCTACGCGGGCACACTGACCGCCAACCGGGAAGAGCGAGTCGTCTCCGGCCTCCTCCTGCCCTTCGGTGAGCAGGGCCAGACCAACCTTGGCCGCCTCACCATCGACCGTGGGGTACTCAAGCTCCCCGAGGACTACAGCGTCCTCAACGCCAACCTCGACCACGACCACTCGAAGCCCGTCGCATCGACCTTGACGCTCACCGAGACCGAGCACGGCGTCTACGGATCCTGGCGAGTCGCCAAGGGTGCCGAAGGCGACGAGCTCCTCGCAGCTAAGGCCGGCGACCCGAACGCGCGTCGCAACCTCTCGGTCGAGGCCGCCATTCAGATCAAGAACGGCCGGGCCATCGGCGGCCACATCCACGGCGCCGCGTTCGTCAAGGAGGGCGCGTTCCCGTCCGCGACCCTGCTCGCCGCCCTCGCGCCCGACACCGAAGAGCTCCCTCCGGCCGAGGTCGACCCTGAGGTCAAGCCCACCGACGTCAAGACGCAGCACGACGGCTCTGTGGCCATCGCCACCGATGTGCTCCCGCTCCGCATCGACGTGACCACCGCCGACCAGGCCGGGAACGCCACCGTCACCCCCTACACGACCAGCACCAAGCCCCCCACCACACCGAAGGAGACCACGCCCGTGGCCACTGCAACCGCTCCCGCCACGCTTCAGGCGTCGGTAGTCCCCACCAAAGCAACCAGCGTCTTCGAAGCCCTCAGAGCTGCTCGCAAGGGTGACGACACGCTCCTCGCCGCTCTGGCAGACATCAAGACCTCGGGTGCCGGCGCGCTGCCGGGTGCCGGGGTCGTTCAGCCCGCGTGGCTGGGCGAGATCTGGACCGAGAAGACCTACGAGCGCAAGTTCTGGTCACTCGTGAAAAACGGCAACCTCACCAACATGGACGAGAAGGGCTTCGTCCTCGATGCGGCCGAGCCGCTCGTGCAACCCTATTCCGGCAACAAGGCCAGCGTGCCGACCGGAACGGGCACCACCTCGCTCGTGTCCAGCGAGTTCCAGCGCTGGGCCGTTGCCGTCGACATCGCTCGCGAGTTCTTCGACATCCCCGGCAACAACGAGGTCATCGATGCGTTCCTCAAGCGCTTCTTCTCCGACTACGCCAAGGTCACCGACAAGTGGGCACTGCAGAAGTTCTACGCCGCAGCCGGCACCGCCGTCCCGGTCGCCTCGGGCCAGCACGTCGAGTACAACGACAGCATCACCAAGCTCATCACGGCAGTCGACTCGCTCGACGACACCGATGTCGAGCCCTCGTTCGTTATCGTCGCTCCGGACGTGTTCAAGGAGCTCCGCTTCACGCCCAAGGACAAGGTGCCCGAGTACATCACGTTCTCGGCCAACCGCCAGGACGGCACCGCCGACGGCGTGCAGGTGCTCCGCGACAAGTTCGGTGTCCTGGGTGCCGGTGAGGTGCTCGTCGGAGCGCACGACGCCGCCCACCTGAACGAGCTGCCCGGTGCCTCGCCCCTCACGGTGGACGCCATCGACATCGCTCGAGGCGGCATCGACAAGGCCGTCCACGGCTACAGCCAGAGCCTCATCGAGTACGCCGACGGCTTCCAGCTGTTCGGCAACGCCGCAGCGTAACCCGAGACCGATCAGAAGAAGGAGGTGAGGTCATGACCAGCTACCGCGTCGGAGACATCCCCACGGAAGACATCGTCCTGGAGCCGGTCGACAGCGAGGGTGACCCGCTCGACCTCACCTCCTTCACAACGGCTACCGCAGTCCTGCGGAATCGCTACAGCGGGGGAGTCGTCGGCGGCGACTTCTTCCAATGCGAGTTGCTCGACGATGAGGTGCGCGTTCGTTGGCCTGAGACCGCGATCGCCAACGACCCCGGCGTGCTCGACGTTCTGGTCACGCTCACGGGCCCCGGAGCTCGCCTCCGGCTCGCGCCGCATCCGATTGTCGTCGAGACGGAGTACCCGGTCACCTGGGAACACACTCTCGAGACGGCGCGGATCGGCTGGAAGGGCTCGAACGGCATCGAGGACGCAGACCTCTACGAGCTCCTAAAGGTCTCTCTCCAGCAGGTGCTCGACTACGCGCCGGCAACCTTCGCGCAGACAGAGGCCTACAGCCTCTCGCTCAAGCGGGCCCAACTCATGCAGGCCCGAAACATCTGGAATGCCGTCACGGCGAGCGCCGAGAGCCAGCAGGGCCAGGGAGACTTCGCCGTTTCCGTCACCGTGTGGCCGAGCCTTTCCGGCGCCGCCAAGAACCTCGTTCGACCCAAGAGAGGTGTCCCCGTTGTCGGCTGACGTTGACCTCCGCAAGTTCGTTATCGACTCACTCAAGCCGCTCGTCCCGGCTAAGTGGGATTGGTACGACTACACGGCTGCATTCGAGCAACTACCGCGCACGACCGTGCGCCTCACGCTTCAGAGCATCGAGAAGATGCCCGAGGCCCCGAACAGCAAGCGCCTCGTGACCTACACGATGACCATCGTGGATCCGTCCGACAATCCGAGCAGCCGAGAAGGCTCGTTGGATGACGCTCTCGTGCTCCTTCTCGCGGCTATTGACGACACGCGTGACTTCAAGTGGAGCCGGGCAACCCAGGTGAACGCCGATAACGCCTACCTCGCCTACGACATCGACATTTCCATCCCCGTTACGCGCGTCAAGACCGACGCCAAAGGAGCCCGACCATGACCACCATCGCCGTATCACCGTTCCTGCTCAAAGACGTTGACCTCAAAGTCGGCACCGACAACTACGAGGCTCACGTCTCGTCGGTCGAGTTCGTGCCCACGGCGTCCACGGTCACCTGGAAGGGCCTTACTCCTTCGAGCGTCTTCTCGTCGATCGGTTCGGCCACATGGGTCTGCAACCTGTCCTACGCCCAGGACTGGGATACCCCGGCCAGCCTCTCGAACTACCTACTCGACCACGAGGGCGAGACGGTCGCCGTCCACTTCGAGCCCGAGGTCGGCGGCGTCGGCTTCGACGCTCAGATCATCATCACGCCCGGCTCCATCGGTGGCGCTATCGACTCGACAGGGGTTGGCACCGTGTCGCTCGGTGTGCGCGGTCGCCCCCGCAAGACGACCACCCAGGCTTAGCCGTGGCGGGGCTCAGGATCAGCCTGCACGGCTCGAAAGAGCTGCAAGCGGTTGTCCTGCGCCTCAAGACCGTGGACCGGGAAATCGCCACTCAGATCAACAAGGCGACGCGCGCAATGGCGGAGCCGGTCTGGAAAGAGGCGGTCCGGGCCAGCGTCACCAACCGCATGGAGACGCGCGTGCTGTCAGACACCGCGCGCGTCTCCGTTAGCCGGGGCAACGTGACCTTGAAGTCCGCGACCATCGGCAAGTCCCTGGCGGGTGGCACCAAGCCCTACGAGATCGCACACGCGGTCGAGTTCGGCGCCGATCGCGAGAGCTCCCGTCAGACACTCACGTCGAAGAAGCGTCACACCAAACGCCAGTTCCGTCCGCGCAACCGAAAGGGCTACGTGGTCTACCCGGCCGCAGCCGAAGTAATTCCCCGCATCGCGTCCCTCTGGGCGCAAACCGTCGTCCGAACGCTTCACGAAGTCATCGAAGGGAAATAGATCATGCCCAAGGGCTTCACCATCGGCGTTGCATCCGACACCCGCGACTTCTCGCGCGGCATCAAGAGCGGGGTCATCGAGCCGCTCGACGGCGTTGCCGACGTTCTCGAGGACATGGCCAAGGCCGGGGACAAAGCGGGCGATGACCTCGAACGCTCGATGCGGGACCAGCAGCGCTCCACCGAGGATCTGCGCGGCGACTACCAGAAGCTGAACCGAGAGATCGAGGACGGCTCGTCGCGCAGCTCGCGTGCTGTCTCCGAGAACACCACGCACGCCGCTCGCGAGTCCTCCGAGGGGCTGGACGAGATTGGCGAGTCGGGTCGGTCGAACGCCATCGAGGTTGCGGCCAGCTTCGACGGATCGGCCTCCTCGATCGCAGATGGCTTTCAGGGTCTCGCCGCCGAGATGTTCGCCGGCTTCGGTCCGGCTGGTGTGCTCGCGGGTGTTGCCGTCGCGTCCGGCATGGGCCTCATCTCGTCGGCCCTGGAGAAGGACAAAGAGCGCGCCGCCGAGCTCAAGCAAGCCGCCTCTGACCTTGCTGGCGAATTCATCGAGACCGGCAAGGTCGGAGAGGTGTCGGTCAACTACATTGCCGACGCCATGCGGGCCCTCGCGACCGAGACCGAGGATGGCAAAGACAACCTGACTTCCCTCCGTCGAGAGGCGAAGGCGGCCGGCGTCGACGTGAAGGACTATCAACTCGCGAACGCCGGCTCCGCGAAGGCCACCAAGTCCGCCTTGAAGGAGGCCCGCGAAGAGCTCGGCCGCCTTTCCAAGCAGATTGCCGAGAACGGCGGCACCTACACCAAGGCCGAGAACAAACGGCAGGGCGAGCTGGGCAAGACCATCGGCAAGCTCCTCGAGGTGCAGAAGACCCAGAAGGACGCGGCCACCGCGGCGAAGGACTACTACTCGTCCGGCGCCGACGACCTCGCGACCGCAGGCGAGGCCTCGCAGGCCTACGCCGACTCCGTGCAGGGTGCTCTCACCTCCGCCGGGTCGGACGTAGAGAAGTACGTCAAAGACGGCAAGTTCAACCTGACGGCCTACCAAAAGGCGATGGAGGAGAACGCTCGCGCGGTCCTCGACTACCAGAAGAACATGGCCACCGCGCAAGGCGACCTTGCAAAGGCCGGCCACGACAAGGCCATCCAATACCTCGAGAACCTCGGCCCCGACGCGGCCCCGCTTATCGCCGCATTCATCAAGGCACCCGAGAAGCAGAAAGACCAGCTCGCGGCCACTTGGGACACCCTAGGCGCCGCCGCATCGTCCTCTTTCAACACCAAGCTGCAGTCGGACTTCGACGCAAACGTGGCGACGCAGAAGGTCAAGCTCGTGGCCGATAATTCCGAGCTCGCCGCCCATCTCCGCGCCCTCGAACGAAACCCGCCCCGCCTCCCTGTCTCGCTCATCCCGACCACGGTCGGTTCAGGAGTCCGCGTCAAATGACCACCATCACGCCACTGACTGCCTCGATTGACGAAGCAACTGCCATCGCCCCCGACCTCGTAACAGGCTTCGAATCCACGCGCGACTCGCAGACGCTTTTTCACTCTGTCATCGGGCGCGCCTACCCCGACATCACTCTCCGGCCCGCCTCCCTCCGTCGCGGGACGCTGACCATGCTCTTTGCCTCCGGGGACGCCGAGTCGCTCTCGGCCACTGCCGAAGATCTGCACGCCGCGGCAGGACTCTTCGAGCTCACAGATCCCGACCGAGCGTCGGTCGCCATGACCTACGTCGTGAGTGGCGCTGTCGGCCGCGCGCTCGAGGACGAGACTCGCGATGCGTGGCTCCTCTCGGTCGACTTCCAGGAGGTCGCTTCATGACCATCAGTACCCACGACTACAGCGCCCAGCTCGTCTCGACCGTGCGGAGCATCGACGTGCCCGCCCACGATGTGCAGATGCCCGCCAGGACCGTCTACAGCCAGGACTTCGAGTCGTTCGCGGACACAGCATCGCCGGTCGACACACCCGACGCTTGGACCCTCACCGCCACCGACCTGCCCGGCGCGAAGGTGACGGCGTTCGGCTACGGCGCTGCAGCACACGCCGGCCGCGGCGCCATGGCCTACGACCTAGGCACCCGCGTCGCCTCAACCTCGACCACCCGGCAATACAACATCTCGCGATTCATCTACGACCTCACGCCCGGTCTTACCTACAGCGTGGGCGTCTGGATCCGCCCCAACTTCGCCGGCACGGTCTTCATGAGCGCGTACGGCTACTCGAATTCGGGCGGCGTCGCGGTCAAGAAGACCAGCACGCCCGGCACGATGATGCGCCTGGTGACGGAACGGTTCGTGCCAGCGAAGACGCAGGCCATCGTTTCCATGGGCTTCACTCTGGACTCACCGCAGACCGGGATCCTGGGCTACTTCGATGACGTCTCCGTGGTGGAAAACGCTTGGGTCGACCAGATCCCGGACCACTACGCCGACCCCGCCACGTACCCGCTCTCAATCGTCGATGGCAGCGTGCGCCTGGACGAGGGGGCCCAGCCCTACATGGGCATTGAGCTCACCGTCTCCCGCCCCAGCGCCGCCATCTACAACCAGATGAACCCGACGAACAGCCCCCGGGTGACCCTCACGGCCACCGAGACCAACATCGGCTTACCGGGCACGGTCCGCACGTTCAATGGCTTGGTGCGCTCCTCGCAGGTCAGCCACGTCGACGACACAGTGACGCTCAAGATCGCCTCGGACGATGTGACGCTCCAAGACGATCGGCTCATCGCAAACGCTGCAGACACGAGCAACTACGCTCGAGCGGGATCCGTGCGCTCGATCGTCGCCTACATGGTCAAGCACGCCTCCGGGCGCACCCTGGCAGCCGGCACGACCGACGCCGACTTCACCCCGATCTACAGCGTCACGAACCAGATCGAAAACCCGTCGTTCCTGAATAACCTCGCGAACACAACGACCTTCGGCACCATCGGTACCAACGGATCCTTGACGCAGAAGACGGACGGGGGAGCGCCCGGTGCGGGCAATGGCTACGCCCGGCTTGTCTACGGCACCGACGCGACCACGGCGGGCGGCATTCGCATCACCAAGACCGGCGTTACCGCTGGCCTCGCCTATTCAGCCGGCGTCTACGTTCGCACGAACAAATCGGGCGGCCAGCCGACCCGGATCCGCATTGCCTGGATTAGCTCGTCAGGCTCCGTCATCTCGTCAAACACGTTCAGCGCGCCCAACGTCAATGTCGTGTTCGCCTGGAACCGGCTCACCATCAGCGGCGCCGTAGCCCCCGCAGGTGCCGCAACGGTCTACGTCGACACCTGGGCCCCGAACGGCACCAACTGGGCCTCCGGGAACGTGCTCGACATCGATGGGGCAATGCTGGTCGAGGGTGACTACTTGCCCGAGTATTTCGACGGCAGCACGACCGCCACCGACACCTACGCCTACGGCTGGAACGGTACGTCAGGCGGCTCAACATCGAACCGGGCCGCGGCATACGAGCGCTCGACTGACTCGCTCGTATGGAACCCGGGGGAGTCGGCTTGGGAGTTCCTCGAGCCGATCCTCGACCAGGCGGGCCTTCGCCTCTTCTGCGACGAGAAGCGGGTCTGGCAGCTCGTGGACAACGACTTTAACCCGCCCGGACTCGTCACTATGGCCAGCGACTTCAACATCTACGGAGCGAACGACTCGATCGACCGATCGGCAACTGCCATCGACGGATCCCCGCTCTTTATCGACGCGGCCGTAGTCGAGTACTCGTGGCTGGACCGGAAGGGCAGCCCCCGAACCGCCTTCGACTCCTTCGCCCTGCCTGGTGCCACGTCGCCCTTCAAGTTCAGCGTCAACCGCCCGTACCCGGGGCCAGGCGCGGCGAAGTATGCAGTCACCCGCAACAACGGTCGCGGGCACGCCCTCGACCTGACTGCCCGCCAGGACTGGTCCGTCACCCCCTCGCAGCAAATCTCGACCACTCTGCCCAGCCAGTCCGCCATCGACGGGCCCGTAGGTACGCCGCTCTACCCGAGTGACGATCTCTTCCCGAGTGACGACCTTGTGCCCACGGGCGACATCACACCACCGTCGAACGACCTCCCGCAGGTCGGCTACGTGTCGGCCGTGCAGTGGTCGATCGGCGCGGACGACATGAGCGTCTTCACTCGCGGACTCATTCAAATACCCACAGCTTCTTGGGCCTACGAGGCCGCAGGACTCTCGTGGGACAGCCTCCCAGCCGGTTCGAGCTGGGCCAACGGATAGGACAAGTACCTTGGCAATCGGAGACAAAGCAGCGGCAGCCGGCCTCGCCGTCTACGCATCCACTCAGGACCGCAAGCTCGGCTACCAGAACGACAACCAGCGAGGCGACGACATCGCCGACGTGATGCAGGACGTGACCGCGCTCCAGAAGCGGATGCGGCTGGACGGCGGTTTCGTAAACGAGCAGACCAGCAACTCGGGCCGGATCCGAGTGGGCCACGGTCTCGGCGTCGTGCCCAAGGGCATTACCGTCACGACCGCCGCGAATGGCCAGTACCCCGAGGCGCAGCACGAGGTGATCGCCGAGCGCAACTCAGACAGCTTCATCGTCGTCTGCTACCGCAGCGACGTGAAGGACATTCCGCTCATCCAGAACCGGGGCGCGGCGTTCTACTGGACCGCCGTCGCCTAGGCGCCGGGGGAGTCAAGGCCGAGCCAGGTGTCGACCCACTCGGCGGTGGTGCGCCAGGTGCCGGCCTTGACTCGTTGCACGCCCCTGAGCTCCTGAGCGCGCAGTGCGTCGCGCACCGTCTCGACGTGGCAGCCTGCGTACTCGGCCGCGCCGGACGCGGACAGCCAGTCAGTCATTTCGAGGCCGCGGGTTTCGGCTGCATGGCTATGCGAGCAGTTCTCTCGCAACGGAAGACGCCCTGTCGCCAGGTCACCTGCATTCCGGTCCCACCGCTCGTGCCCGGCTTGAAGATAATGAATTTGACGAAGCCGGAAGGGACGACCCGGTTGAGGTCGCCGTCGGTCTCCACGATGCTCATATGCCCTTCGAGGGCTACTCGCACGCCATGGGCATCCGTGGGGAGCCGACTCGTGAGCAGCCAGGCGTCATTTTGAAAATGATCGAGGGTCCAAGGCTGGCTGAGGGCCTGCGTTCTACGATCCGCACGCCATCCGCGAATTGCCCCAAAAAGCCCGAGGGCTGCCCCAAGCCCACTGGTCGCATATCCCCACCACTCCATAGAGAGCACCCTACTGGCGTGCGGCCAGCCCCATCGAGTTGGTCGTCGATTAGCATCGGCAACGGGTGTCGTCTATCTCGCGAGGTTTAGTCCGCGAAAAGTCCGCGGAATATCTGCGAGCCACCTATACCCACCTACTACCCACTAGCCTCCGATCCCTTTGTTTCCGGGGTTATCAGCATTGGGCGTATGCTCGCAATCATGAGCGAAGAATTCTGGTTCAACACGAAGACGCATCAGGTCGAGGAGGGCATGGTTTCGCCCGCCGTCGACCGGGCCGGGCCCTACGCCACCCGCGAAGAGGCCCAGCACGCACTCGAGCGCATCAAGGCAAACAGCGACAAGTGGGCCGCCGAAGAGGCTGCCGGCGATCGCTGAGCTGAACATAGCGGTGGCCGCGCCCTCACAACGGGTAGAGGCCACCTGAAACGGACTAAGCGACGTGCCGCGGCACGTCGCTTAGTCCGTTTAGCGTTTGCTAAGGCCCGGGCGCCGCCTACAGCGACGTCGGGCGGTACGTGATCGGCAGTCGGCGGTCGCGCCCGAAGGCCATGCCCGAGATCTTCGGCCCGATCGCACCCTGGCGGCGCTTCCACTCCGACCGATCGACGAGCTTCGTCACCTCCGCAACGATGTCGGCGTCGTACCCGAGCGCGACGACGTCGGCCGCCCCGAGAGCCTTCGTGATGTAGGCGTCGAGGATACCGTCGAGGATCTCGTACGGCGGCAGCGTGTCTTCGTCGACCTGGCCCGGGCGGAGTTCGGCCGACGGCGGCTTCGTGATGGAGTTCTCAGGGATCGGGCCGCGCAAGCCCTGCGCCTCGGCATGCCGGTTGCGCCACTTCGCTAGCTCCCAGACCATCGTCTTCGGCACGTCTTTGATCGGGGCGAAGCCGCCGACCGAGTCTCCGTAGATGGTCGAGTAGCCGACCGAGAGTTCGGTCTTGTTGCCGGTCGTGAGAACGAGGTGCCCGTGGAGGTTCGAAAGACCCATCAGGATCAGCGCCCTCGCCCGGGCCTGCACGTTTTCGGCGGCGAGCCCGGTCAGTTTCAGCTGCCGCTCGAACGGGGCGACGAGATCGGCGATGGGTTCGGTGGAGTACTGCACCCCGATGCGCTCGGCGACGTCGTCGGCGTCGCTGCGGGAGTGGTCGGACGACCACTGCGACGGCATCGACACTCCGTAGACGCGATCGCCACCGATGGCGTCGGCCGCGATGGCCGCGCAGACGGCCGAGTCGATTCCGCCGGACAGGCCGAGGATCACCGACCTGAAGCCGTTCTTCTCGATGTAGTCGCGGGTGCCGACGACGAGGCCCTCCCACAGCTGCTGGAGGTCGTCGGGGAGCTCGGCGATGTCGGGCGCGACGGCGTCGAGCTGGCCGACGGGTCGCGTGTCGACGTCGACGCGGCGGATGCCGGCCGGCATGGTGCGGCCGGTCGACTGCTCGGGGTCGAGATCGACGACGAGCAGGTGTTCTTTCCACTGCGGCGCCCGGGCGAGGATCGCGCCCGAGCCGTCGACCACGACGCTGTCGCCGTCGAAGAGCAGGTCGTCTTGACCGCCGACGATGTTCACGTAGGCGACGACGGTGTCGTTCTCGGTGGCGCGGTGGGTCACGAGGGGGAGGCGCACCTCGTCTTTGTCGGCGATCCAGGGGCTCGCGTTGATCACGAGCAGGAGGCCGGCACCGGCCTCCATGACGCGCCCGACCGGGCCGCCGTCACGCCAGAGGTCTTCGCAGATGATGACGGCGACGTCGACGCCTTTGAGACGGACGACGAGCAGTTCGTCGCCGGGAATGAAGACGCGGTATTCGTCGAAGACGGAGTAGTTCGGCAGGTGGTACTTGGCGGTGGTCGTCACGACACGCCCGCCCTGCAACACACTGGCGCAGTTCTTGGCGATCGCCGTGGGGGCGTTCGACGTGTCGAGCAGTCGCGGTTCGAAGGGACCGTCAGGATGCCCGACGATGACGGCGAGGTCGCCGAGCCCCTCGGCCTGCA
This sequence comes from Frondihabitans sp. PhB161, assembly GCF_003814635.1. NCBI lineage: Bacteria > Bacillati > Actinomycetota > Actinomycetes > Micrococcales > Microbacteriaceae > Frondihabitans > Frondihabitans sp. PhB161. Next base: position 442,312 of record NZ_RKQW01000003.1, on the reverse strand, counting down.
GCCGCTCTGCGAGCTGCTCGACCGCGTGCCTCGACGCTTTCAAGAAGCTGGGGCGCGACGCGAGGTCTTCGATCGGATAGCCGGTGAGACTCATCTCACCGCTGGCGACGAGGTCGGCTCCCGCTGCTCGGGCCGCGCGAGCGGCTTCGACGATCTGGTCTGCGTTGCCCGCGAGATCCCCCACGACGGGGTTGGTCTGAGCGAGCGCCAAGCGGAGTCGGGGCATAGCCACTAGCCTACTAATGGCTTCGAGCCGGCATCAGAAAGGGCCTGAATGGACAAGCAAACAGACTTCGTTCTTCGCACCATCGAAGAGCGGGGCATCAAGTTCATCCGACTCTGGTTCACCGACGTGATCGGCACCCTCAAATCGGTGGCCATCGCGCCCGCCGAGGTCGAGGGCGCCTTCGCCGAGGGCGTCGGCATCGACGGCTCGGCGATCGAGGGCCTCACCCGGTCGTTCGAGGCGGACGTGCTGGTGCACCCCGATCCCACCACCTTCCAGATCCTTCCCTGGCGCGGCACCCAAGACCCCACCGCCCGGATGTTCTGCGATATCGCGACGCCCGATGGCGCGCCGGGTGTGTCGGATCCTCGGAACGTGCTTAAGCGGACCCTGGCGCGCGCGGGCGACCGCGGCTTCACCTTCTACACGCACCCCGAGGTCGAGTTCTACCTGCTCAAGTCGTCGAAGATCGGCCCGGAGGGCCCCGTGCCCGTCGACACGGCCGGCTACTTCGACAACGTTCCGGGTGGCACCGCTCACGACTTCCGCCGACGCTCGGTGCGCATGCTCGAAGACCTCGGCATCTCGGTCGAGTTCAGCCACCACGAGGCCGGCCCCGGCCAGAACGAGATCGACCTTCGCTACGCCGATGCGCTGACGATGGCCGACAACATCATGACCTTCCGCACCGTGGTCAAAGAGGTCGCCATCGAGCAGGGCGTGTACGCCACGTTCATGCCGAAGCCGCTTCAGGGTCACCCGGGGTCGGGCATGCACACGCACCTCTCGCTGTTTGAGGGCGACGCGAACGCCTTCTACGAGGCGGGCGCCGAGTACCAGCTCTCGAAGATCGGCCGCCAGTTCATCGCCGGCTTGCTGAAGCACGCCCCCGAGATCACCGCCGTCACCAACCAGTTCGTCAACTCGTACAAACGCCTCTGGGGTGGCGACGAGGCGCCGAGCTTCGTCACCTGGGGCCACAACAACCGCTCCGCCCTGGTACGCGTGCCGCTCTACAAGCCCAACAAGGGTCAGTCGAGCCGGGTCGAATACCGCGCCATCGACTCCGCGGCCAATCCCTACCTCGCGTTCTCACTTCTGCTCGCCGCTGGCCTGAAGGGCATCGAGGAGGGCTATGAGCTCCCCGCCGAGGCCGAAGACAACGTCTGGAGCCTCACCGACGCCGAACGCCGTGCTCTCGGCTACAACCAGCTGCCGGCGAGCCTCGACCACGCTCTCTCGCTCATGGAAGACAGCGAGCTCGTGGCCGAGACTCTCGGCGAGCACGTCTTCAATTACGTGCTGAAGAACAAGCGCCAGGAGTGGAAAGACTACCGAGCGCAGGTCACGCCGTTCGAGCTGCGTTCAAACCTCGAGATGCTCTAGCCGAGCCGTCTTCACGGACGACGACACCGACAACGACGACGAGCCCCACCGTGCCCCGATCAGCCACCGCGCTCTCCGATCTGGCACGGCTGGGGTTCGCCGATCTCCGGGCGAGTCGCGATCGCCTCGACGAGTTGATCGACCGGGAGCCCCTGGTCGAGAGCTACGTCGCTGCGATCTCTCGGAGTGCAGACCCGGATCAGGCTCTCGTCCGCCTCGGTCGACTGATGGAGCGCGCCCCCGACGAGACACGGGTGTTTCTCGGAGCGGAGACCCTCCCGAGCCCCACGCGCGCCGACGAGCGTCCGGGCGATCGCCTCATGCTCGTGCTGGGTGCCTCCGAGGGTCTCGCCGACTTCCTGGTCCGGCGTCCGGCATCGCTCCGCGCGCTGCTCAGCAAGGTCTGGACCGTCCCGCATCAAGACGATTACGAGCGCGACTTGCTGTCCGCCGTCGGCGACCTCACCGGCGATGCCGCCCGCACGGCGGTGCGGGTCGCCTACCGCGAGTGCCTGGTCTCGCTCACGGCCTTCGACCTCACGCTCTACGACCCCGTGGCCGGGCTCGACGTGGTCGCGTCGGCTTTGGCCGACCTCGCGGGTGCCGCGCTCGAGGCAGCCCTCGACGTGGCCCGCCGAGAAGTCGCGTTCCCCGCCGACGAGGTCGCCCGAACGAGGCTCGCCATCCTCGCCATGGGCAAGACGGGCGCCCGCGAGCTGAACTACATCAGCGACGTCGACGTCGTCTTCGTCGCAGAAGGGGCGAATGGCCTCGAGTCCGCTCGCGCCGTCGAGATCGCGACCCGCCTCGCGATTCACACGACCCGGACGCTCTCCGACCTCGCCCCCGAGGAGCCCCTCTGGGAGGTCGACGCGAACCTGAGACCGGAAGGAAAGAACGGCGCCCTCGTTCGCACCCTGTCGTCGCATCTCGCCTACTACGAGCGCTGGGCGAAGGGATGGGAGTTCCAGGCACTCCTGAAGGCCCGGCCCATCGCTGGCGACCGCGAACTCGGCTCGGAGTACGTCGAGAAGCTCGCGCCCCTCGTGTGGTCGATCGCGTCGACCGAGAACTTCGTCGAGTCGACCCAGCGCATGCGAGAGCGAGTCACAGCGCACATCCCGGCCGCGGAGGTGGATCAGCAGCTGAAGCTCGGCCCCGGGGGCTTGCGCGACATCGAGTTCACCATCCAGCTGCTGCAACTCGTGCACGGTCAGAACGACCCGTCGATCCGACAGCGCTCGACCCTGGGAGCGCTGGGTGCCCTTGCGGCAGAGGGCTACGTCGGACGGGCCGAGGCGGCCGAATTCAACCGCGACTACCGCGAACTCCGCCTGCTCGAGCACCGCATTCAGCTCTCGCGAATGCGACGGACGCACCTGATGCCGACCGACGAGGAGGCCCTCCGCGTTCTCGCCCGGGCCACGGGGTTGGCGACCAGCGCGGCTGGGCTCGTCGAGCACTGGCACGCCATCAAGAGGAGGGTCCGCAGCCTGCACGAGCGGCTGTTCTACCGCCCTCTCCTCTCGGCTGTGGCTCGCCGCCCCGATGCCGAGCTGGCGCTCACGACGACGTCGGCCATAGCTCGACTCCAGGCGATCGGCTTCCGCGACCCCAAGGGGGCACTGGGTCACATCGCGGCGATGAGTGCGGGGGTCTCTCGCCGCGCCAGCATCCAGCGGCACCTGCTGCCGGCAATGATGCAGTGGTTCGCCGAGGGCACCGATCCGGATCTGGGCCTGCTGGCGTTCCGCCGCCTGAGCGACAGACTGGGCGAGAGCTACTGGTTCCTCCGCATGCTCCGCGACTCGTCGGGCGCCGCAAAGAGACTCACCACGGTCTTGTCGTCGTCGCGCTTTGCGGGCGATCTGCTCGAGCGCATCCCCGAGGCCGCGTCCTGGCTCGAAGACGACGCCGATCTGCATCCCCGGGCCCTGCCGACGTTGCTCGACGAGGCGATGGCGACGGTGGCGCGTCACGACACCTCGCTCCAGGCAGCCACCGTCCTCCGGACCGCCCGTCGCCGCGAGATCCTCCGTCTCGCGCTCGGGGCGATCGTGGGTGTCATCACGGTCGAACAGCTCGGCAAGGGCCTGTCCGACATCATGTCGGCGGCCATCTCGGGTGCACTTGCCCTCGCCCGACGCGACGATCGACTCCGACACGGGGGAGACGACCTCGAGTTCGCCGTCATCGCGCTCGGGAGGTACGGCGGAGAAGAGCTGGGGTTCGGCTCCGACGCCGACGTGCTCTACGTCTTCCGATCCGATCCCGGCACCCCCTCGGCGCAGCAGCGGGCGTCGCAGATCGTCGCCGATCTCAAGAGGTTCACCGACGACCCTCTCGTGCCCCTCGACCTCGACGCCGATCTCCGCCCCGAGGGCAAGAACGGCCCCGTCGCCCGATCGCTCGACAGCTATGCCGCCTACTACGCCCGCTGGGCTCTGACCTGGGAGGCCCAGGCCCTTCTGCGCGCCCGATCGGTCGCGGGCGACGCCGACCTGCGCGTCGCCTTCGAGGCCCTCGCCGACACGGTCCGGTACCCCCAATCGCTGTCTGAGCAGGATGTCCGCGAGGTCAAACGGTTGAAGGCCCGGGTCGAATCGGAGCGCCTGCCGAAGGGCGCCGACCCGACCAGGCACCTGAAGCTCGGTCGTGGGTCTCTCAGCGACGTGGAATGGTTCGTGCAGCTGATCCAGCTGCAGCACGCAGGCTCCGTCGAGGCGCTGCGTACGACCTCGACGCTCCGCGCTCTGCAGGCTGCTGTCGACACCGGTTTCGTCGCCGAGTCCGACGCCGAGCGCCTCCGGGAGGCCTGGCTGATCGCCTCCCGGGCCCGATCCGCCGTCATGCTCTGGACTTCCCGCACCAGCGACCTGCTGCCCTCCGACCGTCGGCAGCTCGAGGCCGTCGCCCGACTGCTCGAGTATCCCGCGGGCTCGGCATCCGACCTCGAAGAAGACTATTTGGCGGTCACGCGTCGGTCGCGTCAGGTGTTCGAGGCGGGTTTCTACGGCATCGAGAAGTCGCCTCGACCAACGAGCTGACGCGCTCCTCCGAGCTCGACACGCCCGAGATGCACTCTGCGTGAGGATTGCTCTCACCGGGTTAACCCGTACCCCGAAATCACCCCTTGTACCCCGAACAAGATGACGAGGAGGTTACGCACGTGAGTCGCCCGATCACCCGGTGGTGAGAGGCCCGAAATGCAACCGCAATAGTGGGCCACTCAGAAAGACCCCTCGGAACACACCCGGATCCTTGGCTCTGATCAGCACTTTTATCGCACCCAAGGATCCGCCCTCCCGCGATCCGCTCGACCCCGCGGTAGAGACCCCTCGCACCTCGATACCGACCAATCACCTGTCGGCACTTTGGGCGACACGATTCGGGGGACTTCGACGTACCCCGAACCGGCCAATGCCACCCCACTGTGAGGGACAGCTTGAAACGCCCCCGGCCATGGGTTAGAAATTCACTACCCGAACGACCGATTCCCCGATGACGCGGAAGCCACCCCCTTTCCACCACAGCAGGCGGCATCGTGCTCACGTTCATCCTTCAAATCCGTCATGAGATCCAGGGTCACCCCGAGGTCTATCTCTTCACCGTCTACTCGATCATGATCTGGGTCCTCTGGATCATCAAGGTCGTGATCTCGCGCAACTACCGCCCCTTCACCGGGCACTACACCGGCACGACCAGCGTCGTTGTTCCCGTCGTGGACGAACCGGAAGACCTCTTCCGTGACGTCATCGGCCGCATGGTCGAGCAGAAACCCGATGAGATCATCGTCGTCATCAACGGCAAGCCGAACCCGGTGCTGCAGGGCATCTGCGAGGAGTTCGCCCCGCTGGTGCAGTGGACTCACACCCCCATCCCCGGCAAGCGCAACGCTGTCATGATCGGCACGGAGCTCTCGACCGGCGACATCACCGTGCTGGTCGACTCCGACACCGTGTGGACGGAGGGCACGCTCGAGGAGCTGCTCAAGCCGTTCGCGCAGGCCAACGTTGGTGGAGTGACCACGCGCCAGCGGATCCTCGAGCCCGAGCGCTCCTGGATCACCCGCTGGGCCGACTGGCTCGAGAACAGCCGCGCGCTCTACTCGATGCCCGCTCAGAGCGTGCTCGGCCAGATCGGGTGCCTTCCCGGTCGCACCATCGCGTTCCGCCGCGAGATCCTCGTCCGCGTCATGGACAAGTTCATGACCGAGAAGTTCATGGGCGTCTTCCTCGAAGTGAGTGACGACCGCACCCTCACGAACCTCACGCTCAAAGAGGGCTACCGCACCGTGTACCAGTACACGAGCCTCGTCTACACGGACGCACCGCTCCAGATCAAGAAGCTGTTCAAGCAGCAGCTCCGCTGGGCTCGCGGCAGCCAGTACAACACCCTCCGGATGATGCCGTGGATGCTGGGGCACGCCCCGATGCTCGCGTTCTTCTTCGCGATGGACATCGTCCTGCCGTTCGTCCTCCTCGGCGTCGTCGGTGGCTGGATCTACAACGCCGCCACGCACCAGGGCACGAACCTCTACACGGGCATCCTCCACGAATACGGATTCCGATCGGGGGTCGTCGCGATCGTCGTTCTGATGGTCGCCTCGTCGGTGCTCAGCATGGCCATCCGGCAGATGCGCCACCTCTCCGAAAAGCCCGGCGATTTCATCCGCCTGCCCGTCTTCATCATCGTGTCGACGTTCTTCCTAATGCCCATCCGCATCATCGGCTTCTTCCGCATGGGCCACTCGGCCGGCTGGGGGACCCGAGCCGGGGCCTACTCCGGTGGGGTAGTCACCGACGAGGTCCAGCACGAGGTGGATCGCCGCGAAGACGCGATGGAGACACCCCTCGATGCCCTCGAGGCGCAGTTCACCGATACTCCCGGCCAGCCCACCGTCGACACCCTGTTCGACTTCGGCACGTCCGACGCCCCCGAATCCGGCACCGTGCTCGTCAAGAGCCGCCGCCGGGCCAAGACGGCCGTCTCGGCCGCTCCCACCGCTAAGGCGCCCGCCCGACGCAAGCTCAACCCGAAAGCCGCATGGCCGTACCTGATCGGTGCCGTCATCATTATCCTGGAGGCTCTCTTCATTGTCTGACTACTCATCCGGCGGAGTCACGCCGCTCAGCACGGGTGGGGCCTTCTGGTCGACCGGCAAGAAGAACTCCCGCCGTTCCGCCCTCGGCGCCACCGCGATCGTCGTCCTCCTCGGGCTCATCTCCTGGATGGTCTGGATGTCGCCCACCGACAACGTGGTGCGCAAGGTCGTCGGCGACGTCGTCCAGCCGATCTCGACCAACATGGCTCTGAAAAACGATCGTGCCGACCTACTCACGCAGCTCGTGTCGTCGAAGTCGCAGCTCACCGATCAGTCGACCGAGATCGCCGAGCTCAAGAAGCAGCTGGCGGCGGCCGACGGTAAGTCGGAGTCGCTGTCGTCGAAGCTGTCGAACGCCAAGGCCGCCCAAGCTCAGACGTCGGGCAAAGCCGACTCGCTCGCCAGCCAGCTCGCCGCAGACGGAGGGAAGACCGCTGACAGCGGTGCCGCCACTCTCGGCGGCGGCAGCATCAACGGTGGAGTGTCGACGGGCACCGACTCCGGAACAGGAACAGGAACCGGCGCCGGATCGGGAGACGGCACCGGTGCAGGGTCGGGAGACGGCACCGGTACAGGAAACGGTGGCGGAACAGGTTCGGGCGGCGGTTCCGGCGGGGGAGACACACCCATCGGACCCATCGTGCCGACGACCCCGAGCCTCGCCTCGATCAAGAACCCGACGAACCGCTACTTCGGCCTCTACACCGCGCAGTCGCCGTTCAGCTGGTCGGAGTTCGACGACGTCAGCTCGAAAGTCGGCGTTCAGCCGAACTCGGCCGGCTACTTCCAGGGATGGGACAAGGACTTCCGCGCCGACGCCGTCCAGCGCTCCTGGGCCAAGGGCGATCTGCCCATCATCACCTGGGAATCGCAGTCGTCGACGGCCGGTAACAACCAGGCCGATCAGCCGGAGTACTCCCTCGGCAACATCATCCGAGGCGACTTCGACACCTACCTGAAGAAGTACGCCGCCGACATCGTCGCAAACGGACAGCCCGTCGGCATCCGCCTCGACCAGGAGATGAACGCGACCTGGTACCCCTGGTCGGAAGACGACGGCCACGGAAACTCCGTCAACGGCAATTCGGCCGGGCAGTACGTCGACATGTGGCAGCACGTCCACGACATCTTCTCCGCCCAGGGCGCCAATGCCTACGTCAACTGGATCTGGGCTCCGAACCGCGTCAACAACCTCACCAAGACGCACAAGACGCTCGAATACACGAAGTCGCTTTATCCGGGAGACGCCTACGTCGACTGGATCGGGATGTCCGGGTACGAACGTCCGTCGGGCGACGGGCCCCAGGACGGCTCGTTCGAGGACACCTTCGCCGACACGCTCGCTCTTCTCCGGAATGTGCCCGACACCTCGAAGCCGATCTTCCTGGCGGAGATCGGAGCCACCGAGGGCGGGGGCCTCAAGGCGGGCTGGATCGACAAGTTGTTCACCGCGCTCTCGCTGCCGGAGAACAAAGACATCATCGGATTCTCCTGGTTCAGCCTGACGGTCACCACGACTCTGAACAACCAGCTCGTTACCAACGATTGGCGCCTGAACTCGACCTCGACGGCTCTGCAGGCGTTCTCTGCCGGCATTGCTCGTTCAGACATCAGATACTCGCTGAGACCGGTGAAGTCCACTCCCTAGAGTCACTCGCTCAGCAACACCCTCGGGGCTGGCGCCCAGTTGGTCCGCCAGCCCCACCCCTCGACAGAAACAGCCCCACCTAGGAGATCACCATGAGCACTCCCAAGAAGACCAGCGACGTCTTTCCGTCGACCGACGCAGCGGCTGCGGGCAAGGGCCTCAAGCCCGTCATCTCGGTGATCGGCACCGGCTACCTCGGGGCGACTCACGCGGCCGCCATGGCCGAGATGGGCTTCGACGTCATCGGCGTCGACACCGACCCCTCGAAGGTCGAGGCGCTCAGCGCCGGCCGCGTGCCGTTCTTCGAGCCCGGCCTGCCCGAGCTGATCGTCAAGCACGTCGGCACCGGCCGCCTCCGCTTTACGAGCGACTTGCCCGACGCCGTGTCGATGGCCGACGTGCACTTCATCTGCGTCGGCACGCCGCAGCGCCGGGGGAGCCACGCCGCGAACCTGAGCTACGTCGAAGCCGCGACGAAGGCTGTCGCCGAGTCGCTGAGCCACGACGGCATCATCGTCGGAAAGTCGACGGTGCCGGTCGGAACCGCAGCCAAGCTCCGCAAGCTCGTCGCCGACGCGAAGCCGGCCGGCGTCGAGACGCAGGTCGTCTGGAACCCCGAGTTCCTCCGCGAGGCCCACGCCGTCGAAGACACATTGCGCCCCGACCGCATCGTGTTCGGCGGCACCGACGCGAAGAGCGAGGCGATCCTGCGCGAGGTGTACGCCGAGCCAATCGCGACCGGCACCCCCGTCATCTCGTGCGACCTCGCCACGGCCGAGCTGGTCAAGGTCAGCGCCAACGCGTTCCTCGCCACGAAGATCTCGTTCATCAACGCGATCTCCGAGCTGTGCGAGGTCGCCGGGGCCGACGTCCGCGTTCTCGCCGACGCGCTCGGTTACGACGATCGCATTGGCCGCAAGTTCTTGAACGCCGGCCTCGGCTTCGGTGGCGGTTGCCTGCCGAAAGACATCCGTGCGCTCATGTCTCGGGCGAACGAGCTCGGCGCCCACCGTGTCGTCGGCCTGATGCAAGAGGTGGACGAGATAAACATGCAGCAGCGCCAGCGGGTCATCGACCAGGCGATCGACGCGTGCGGCGGCTCCGTCCTCAACCGCAAGCTCGCTATTCTCGGGGCCGCCTTCAAGCCCGATACCGACGACGTACGCGACTCGCCGGCCCTCAACGTCGCCGCGGCCCTGCACCTGCGGGGTGCCCAGGTGCTCGTGGTGGATCCTGAGGCCTCCGCGACAGCGCAGCGCAGCTTCCCGACGCTCTCGTTCGCTGACAGCCTCGACGAGGCCGTGACCGACGCTGACGCCGTGCTCCTGCTGACGGAGTGGCCCGTGTTCGTCAACGCTGACCCGGGGCACCTGGCCGAGCTCGCCGCCAACCCCATCGTGCTCGACGCCCGCAACGCGCTCGACACCGAGGTGTGGTCGGCCGCAGGCTGGGAGGTCCGGCCCCTTGGCGGACGCACGGTGCCGCGTCAGCGCCAGGCGTTCGAGAGCGCCGCGCTCGCCCTCTAGGGGTTCTCGAGCCCGGGCGGATGCTGCACGGTGATGCGTGCGGACCCGCTCGATCTGGCGCAACCCGATACGCCAGTGAGACCCCGTTCCGACTCGCGTCGGGGCGGGGTCTTCGTCGTTGCCCTCTGCGGTGGCCCCCTCGTCCCGGCCGGCGTCCGTTCCTCACTTGCAAATTTGAAGGAGAAACTCGCTGCGACGGCCCGGGATCGGCGAGAACTGGCCCGGGCGGGGCTGTTTCTCCTTCAAATTTGCAGCAGGCCTACGAAGTGCGCCGGCCCCGCGCGCGAAAGGGCCCGCACCCTCGAAAGAGTGCGGGCCCCGAAGGCACGACGACTTAGACGCCGAAGTACATCTCGAATTCGAACGGGTGAGGACGCTGCGCCATCGGCAGGATCTCTTTCTCACGCTTGTACGCGATCCACGTCTCGATGAGGTCTTCGGTGAAGACGTTGCCCTTGGTGAGGAACTCGTGGTCCTCTTCGAGGGCGATCAAGGCGGCGTCGAGCGAAGCCGGAACCTGGGGGATGTTCTTCGCCTCTTCCGGGGGAAGCTCGTACAGGTCTTTGTCGACGGGCTCGTGAGGCTCGATGCGGTTCTGGATACCGTCGAGGCCGGCCATGAGCTGCGCGGCGAAGGCGAGGTACGGGTTCGACGCCGCGTCGGGGACGCGGAACTCGATGCGCTTGGCCTTCGGGTTGGTGCCCGTGATCGGGATGCGGATGGCAGCCGAACGGTTACCGGCCGAGTAGACCAGGTTGACGGGAGCCTCGAAGCCCGGGATCAGGCGGTGGTACGAGTTGATCGCGGGGTTCGTGAATGCCAGCACGGCGGGGGCGTGCTTCAGCAGACCACCGATGTACCAGCGGGCGATGTCGGAGAGTCCGCCGTAGCCGTTCTCGTCGTAGAACAGGGGCTTGCCATCGCTCCAGAGCGACTGGTGGGTGTGCATTCCCGAGCCGTTGTCGCCGAAGAGCGGCTTGGGCATGAAGGTCGCGACCTTGCCCCAGAGCTCGGCGGTGTTCTTGACGATGTACTTGAACTTCAGGATGTCGTCGGCCGCGTGGACCATCGTGTCGAATTTGTAGTTAATCTCCTGCTGGCCGCCGGTGCCCACCTCGTGGTGCGCACGCTCGAGCTCGAGGCCGGAGTCGATCAGCTTGAGGCTGATGTCGTCGCGGAGGTCGGCCGTCTTGTCGACGGGCGAGACCGGGAAGTAGCCACCCTTGTAGGCGGTCTTGTTGGCGAGGTTTCCGCCCTCTTCGGCGCGGCCGGTGTTCCAGGCGCCCTCTTCGGAGTCGACCGAGTAGAAGGAGGCGTTCTGCTTGACCTCGTAGCGGACGTCGTCGAAGACGTAGAACTCGGCCTCGGGGGCGAAGAACGCGGTGTCGGCGATGCCGGTGGAGGCGAGGTAGCGCTCGGCCTTCTTGGCGACCTGACGCGGGTCACGCGAGTAGAGCTCGCCGTTGCGCGGGTTGAAGATGTCGAAGACGAGGATCAGCGTGCGCTCGGCGCGGAACGGATCGACGTAGCCCGTGGTGACGTCGGGGATGAGCTGCATGTCGGACTCGTGGATCGACGCGAAGCCGCGGATCGAGGAGCCGTCGAAGAGCTGACCGACGGAGAAGAACTCCTCGTCGACCGTGGATGCGGGGATGTTGAAGTGCTGCTGCACACCGGGAAGGTCGGTGAAGCGGATATCAAGGAACTTGACGTCAGTGTCCTTGATGAAGCTCAGCACCTCGGAAGAATCTTTGAACATACGCGAAGGTCTCCAATGGGCGTGGAACGTGGGCGAAAGCGGGACGCCTCCAGTCATGAGGCTATTGACGGGCCGTTTCGCCGCGGTGACCAGAATGTTTCCGGCATGTTACGCGTCGCTTCCGAGAGGGCGTCAGGATCCGGCCCGACCGCTCCCGGCACCCCCGCATCCGCGCCTCGATAGGCTCGTCTCCATGTCGAGCTCCGCCCCTCCGCCCCTGCCGCCCGAACCGAAGAAGTCGACGCCCTGGCCGGGTTTCGACCTCGGGTTGCCGCAGACGGGCCCGCGCTCGGTCGGCCGCCTCGGTCGGCGCGTCGTGGCGTTGATCATCGATTGGCTCCTCGCGGTGATCGTCTCGGTGGCGTTCTTCCACTACAACGAGTTCGCGACGCTCGCGGTCTTCGCGGTCATGCAGATCGGGTTCACCCTCACCGTCGGAGGCAGCATCGGCCACCTCGCGACACGGATGCGCGTGGTGCCCGAGACGGGTGGTGCCGTGCGCTGGTGGCGTCCGGTCGTGCGGACGGTGCTGCTGTGCCTCGTGATCCCGGCTGTCATCTACGACCAGGATCAGCGCGGCCTGCACGATCGAGCCGCCGGCACGCTGCTCGTACGTATCTAGATTCGCGCCAGTGAAAAGGGCACCCGACCGAGACGAACTCGGTCGGGTGCCCTTTCGCAGTCGCGACGTGAAGGTCAGCGTGGTCGGCCGGAGCGCACGCGCATCGGGTCGACGCCCTTGGGGATCGGCAGCTTGTTCTGGCCGAGCGAGTCGAGCCGGTTCGACACGGCGAGCACCTCGTTGCGGTCGATCGCTTTCTTGACCTTGTTCATCCGGGCCGCGAGGCGGTGCAGCGGGATCGAGTCACCATCGGGGCCGACGCTCAAGACCGTGATTGGCACTCCTGGCGTGATGCGCGCAACCTTGCGACGTTCTTCGTCGACGATGCGCTGGGTCTGGCCCTTAGTGCCCTCGGTGACGAGCACGACGCCCGGGCGACCCACGGCACGGTAGACGGCGGCCTGGCTGCGACCGTTCACGGCGACGGGCATCTCGCTGGCACGCCACTGACGACGGAGACCGCTCTTGAACACGGCGCCGACCGCACCCGGCTGGCCCTCGATCTGCGAGTAGGCGGCCCTCTCGGCGAGACGGCCGAGCACGATCATGAACAGCAGCACACCGAGCAGAACGCCGACGATGATGTAGAGGATCAGCCCGAGGATGTTGCCGCCCGCCACGAGCGCGAGCACGACACCGGCGACGACGGGGACGACGAAGGCGGCCAGCATCAGCCAGATCGACTTCGGGTCGTGCTTTCGGGTCATGGTGAAGACCTGGTACATCTGCTTGATGCGACCGGGCTCTTTTGCGGGGGTCGGAGATGCGTTCTCCGCGGACTTGCTACGTGCCATGCTGTCTAGGATACGGTCTCCGGGCCTCGCCGCACCTCCTGAGGCCTCGTCTCCCCAGGCCGGACAGCCGAGCGTCCTCTCCCCAGACTGACAATGATCGGTCACCGAAGGATCCGAAGCGGTCACGATCGAGGGATGACCTCACCCCGATCCCGCGACAGTCGCCTCGGCGAACTCGTCGCCGCGGGCGTGAATGCCGATGTGTACGAGTGGCTCGGTGGGGTCGGATCCTCGTCGCTCGTCGTCAAGATCCATCGTGGCGACGGCGCCGCCTCGCGCGCGCTGGCCGAGGCCGTCGCGCTCTCGGGGGCGGCCCATCGGCACGTGGTTCCTCTGATCGACGTCGCCCTCGTGGCGGGCGCCGATTCTCTCGGGTTGATCCTGCCTCGACTCGGCACCCGGTCGGCCGCGACCTTCGTGGCCGATCGTGGGGTGCTCGCGGCGGGGGAGGCCGTGACGCTCCTCGCTCCGGTGCTTATGGCGCTCCAGCATCTCGAGCGGTCACCCCTGGCACGCCACGTCGACCTCGTGAGTGGCGTCGGCCTGGGCAACGTGCTGCTCGATCGACACGGCGCAGCCGTCGTAGTGGGTGTGCGCGCCGCCCCGGCACGGGGTCCGCAGCGACTCGCCCGCCCACCCGGCGGGGCGACGGCAGCCGGGCGTCGCGCGATCGACCAGGTGCTGCCCGTCTGCTCGGGCATCGGGGCCGACCAGCGGCGGCGCTTCACGGAGCTCTGCGACGAGTCGACAACGCTCGACGAGCTCGTCGAGGCGCTCTTCGATCTCGCCGCCCCCGTCGCGCTCGACGACGAGGCTCCCTTCGAGATGGTGCCGGTGCACGACGAGGTGGAGACCATGCACCCGCTCGATGATCTCGTGCCGGGGTTGGCGACGCTTCGCACCTGGGCCCACCGCTCATCCGCCGGAGGGCGCGCGTTCGAGCTCGCTGCCCAGGCCGGAGCAGCGGCGCGACAGGTGCGGCGGCGGGTGTGGGTTCTGGCAGGCGCCGTTGTCGGCTGCGCGGCGATCGGGCTCGCAGTCGGTGGTGGAGGTGCTGGTGGTGGAGGTGCCGGTAGCGCCAACGACGATCAGGGCGTGGCCGCGACGTCTGCGGAAGGCTCGGGCCCGCCGGGTCGGGCCACAGGAACGACTCCTGGGGGGAGGGCGACAGCGACCCCAACGCCTTCGACGTCGCCGCCGCCTGGCCCCCGAGCCGATCGCCACGACCGGGTTGAAGCTGTCCTGGCCGGCGATGACGCCGACAGAGCAGTTCGTCTCCTGCTCCGGCTCCGGGCGGACTGCTTCCGAGCGCTCGACGCCGAGTGCCTGGCGGGTGTCGACGAACCCGGGTCAGCCGCGCTGGCGGAGGATAAGCGGGTGGTGGCGGATCCTGCGCTTCTCGAATCCGTGCCAGAGATCGTCGTCGGCACGGCCATCAACCGGCTGGGTGGAGTTGTGCTCTTCGACGCCACGTCGAGCAACGACGAACCGGCCTCCGTCTTCGTGGTGAAGACGGAGGCCGGTTGGCGACTGCGGTCGATCGACTCGGGCTGATTCCGACGACACCGCTTTCCGAGCACAACACCGCCGAACGGTGGTGGTTGGCCCGAAAGTCGGTGTCGGGGCTGATGCCGTTAGATGCCGAGCTTGCCCTGGAAGTCGCCGCCCTCGAGGCGGTTCTTGACCGCGACGAGGAAGCGGGCCGCGTCGGCACCGTCGACGATGCGGTGGTCGTACGAGAGGGCCAGGTACACCATCGAGCGAATCGCGATCGACTCCGAGCCGTCGGCCGTGACGACGACGGGCTTCTTCACGACGATGCCGGTGCCGAGGATCGCAACCTGGGGAAGGAACACGACCGGGGTGTCGAACAGGGCGCCGCGCGAACCGGTGTTGGTCACCGTGAAGGTGCCACCGGAGAGCTCGTCGGGGGTCAGCTTGTTGTCGCGGGTACGACCGGCGAGGTCGGCGATCGAGGCGGCGAGACCGGCCAGATCGAGCGACGCGGCATTCTTGATGACCGGGGTCAGAAGGCCGCGCTCGGTGTCGACGGCCATGCTGACGTTCTCGGTGTCGGGGTAGACGATCGAGTCGCCGTCGACGGTCGCGTTGAGCTTCGGGTAGGCCTGGAGAGCCTCCGCCGCGGCGAGGGTGAAGAAGGGCAGGAACGACAGCTTGTTACCGGTCTTGGCG
Organism: Frondihabitans sp. PhB161; assembly: GCF_003814635.1. Classification (NCBI taxonomy): domain Bacteria; kingdom Bacillati; phylum Actinomycetota; class Actinomycetes; order Micrococcales; family Microbacteriaceae; genus Frondihabitans; species Frondihabitans sp. PhB161. The sequence continues at coordinate 427,054 of NZ_RKQW01000003.1, read as the reverse complement.
AGGAAGTCGCCCTTGACGGCGTCGCGGAACTTCGCGACCTTCGTCACGTCCACCTCGACGACGCTCGTGAGCTGTGCGGTCGACTGCATCGACTCGACGGCGCGCTGCGCGACGACCTTGCGGAGGCGGGTCATCGGCACGGTCGTGCCGCGGAGGTCGGAGACCGGGAGGGGCTCGTACTTCGACGAAGCGGCAGGAGCGGACGGTGCCGCGGAGGCCGACGGTACAGAAGCGGCCTTGGCGGCCTCTTCGGCCGCAGCGGCAGCTGACAGCACGTCTTCTTTGCGAATGCGTCCGCCGACTCCGGTGCCGGAGACGGTCGACAGGTCGACACCCTTCTCGCCGGCGAGCTTGCGAACGAGCGGAGTCACGTATCCGACCGGCGCGCCGGTGCTGGGGGCGGAAGCGGGAGCAGCGGCTGCGGGAGCAGACGCGGCGGGAGCGGCCGGAGCCGGCGCAGCCGGCGCGGCAGCGGCAGGCGCCGGAGCAGCGGCCGCGGGGGCGGGGTCGACCGACTCCGCCGGAGCGGGCGCCTCGGCGGGCGCACCCTCACCCGGAGCGGGAGCGGAGTCGGAGGGGACCTCCGCCTCGAGCCCCTCAGAGGAGTCGTCGCCAGCCGCGGATTCGGCCGAAGCGGACTCCACGTCGTCAGCGGGGCCCTCGTAGCCCTCGGACGACTCGGAGGAGCCGCCGGCCGCAGCGGTCGCGGGGGTGTCGTCGGTCGACGCGGGGCCCGTTCCGGGCGCTTCGGCCTCGGGTGCATCTTCGGCAGGAGCGCCGGAACCACTACCATCGCCGATCTTGACGAGGGCGGTACCCACCTCGACCGTCTCGTCTTCGGCAACGAGGATCTCTTCGATCACACCGGCGACGGGGGACGGGATCTCGGTGTCGACCTTGTCGGTCGATACTTCGAGCAGCGGCTCGTCGACCTCGACGCGGTCGCCGACGTTCTTCAGCCAGCGGGTGACCGTGCCCTCGGTGACACTCTCGCCGAGTGCCGGGAGGTTGACGGATTCGCTCATCAGGGGGCTCCTTCTGCGGTTCTGTTATAAAAACTGTGGTGGTGCGGGGATGGTGCTGACGACTGCCGGTGCGGGGTGCACCGCCGCGCTACATCGCGTGGAGGGGCTTGCCCGCGAGGGCCAGCATGGCCTCGCCGAGTGCCTCGTTCTGAGTCGGGTGAGCGTGGATGAGGCCAGCGACGTCTTCGGGGTAGGCCTCCCAGTTGACGGTGAGCTGCGCTTCTCCGATGAGCTCGCCGACGCGGGCGCCGATCATGTGGATGCCGACCACCGGACCGTCGACGACGCGGATGACCTTGACCGACCCGGCCGAACCGAGGATCGACGTCTTGCCGTTGCCTGCGAGGTTGTAGTCGTAGGCGGCGATCTTGTCGGCGCCGTACTTCTCGGTGGCCTTCGCCGTGCTGAGACCCACCGAGGCGACCTCCGGATCGGAGTACGTGACCTTGGGGATGTTGACGTCGTCGATCACGACGGGCTTCAGCCCGGCGATCTCTTCGGCGACGAAGATGCCGTGCTGGAAGCTGCGGTGGGCGAGTTGGAGGCCGGGAACAATGTCGCCGATCGCATAGACGCCGGGAACGTTGGTCGCGAGGCGCTCGTCGGTGAGGACGAAGCCGCGATCCATGTTCACGCCGACCTCGTCGTAGCCGAGGCCCTGAGTGACCGGGCCGCGGCCGACAGCGACGAGGAGGATGTCGGCGTCGAAGGTCTTGCCGTCTTCGAGGGTGACGACGACCCCGTCGTCGTTCTGCGACACGCTCTGGAAGCGGATGCCGAGAGAGAAGTTGATGCCGCGCTTGCGGAACGCCCGCTCGAACGACTTGGAGACGGACTCCTCCTCGTTGGGCACGAGGTGGGGGAGAGCCTCGATGATCTGCACATCGGAGCCGAACGACTTCCAGACGCTGGCGAACTCGACGCCGATCACGCCGCCGCCGAGGATCGCGACCTTCTTCGGGATGTAATCGAGCTCAAGGGCGTGCTCACTGGTGATGACGCGGCCGCCGATTTCGAGACCGGGGAGGCTGCGCGAATAGGAGCCGGTCGCCAGGACGATGTTCTTGCCAGTGATCGTGTCGTCGCCGACCTGAACGGTCGACGGCGAGGTCAGTCGCCCCTCACCCGCGATCGTCGTGACGCCACGGGCCTTGACGAGGCTCTGGAGACCCTTGTATTTGTGCTCGACAATGTCGCGGCGGTAGGTCGTGACCCGGGCGATGTCGACGCCCTGGAAGTCGACGTCGACGCCGTACTTCAGCGACTCACGTGAGACGTCGGCGACCTCGGCCGAGTGAAGCAGGGCCTTGGTCGGAATGCAGCCACGGTGCAGGCAGGTGCCGCCGACCTTGTCTTTCTCGATGATCGCGACCGACTGGCCGAGCTCGCTCGCTCGCAGCGCAGCGGCATACCCGCCGCTACCGCCGCCGAGAACTACAAGGTCAAAATTCTGTTCCGACACCCAGCAACTCCTTCGTGCATTCGATCAGTGCCCGAGACCGCGTCGTTCGATGGCGACACCGGCCTGGCCCTGCAAGAAGGCGGGTTTCTCCCGCCTCCGTCAGCCTAGTACGCCACCTAGAACGAGGCGGCCAGGTCGATCAGGGTTCGCACGGTAATGCCAGTCGCGCCCTTGGTCGTGAAGCCGTACCCGCCCGCTTTGTTCTCGCTCGGCCCGGCGATATCGAGGTGCGCCCACGGGATGAGCTCGTCGGTGCCCTCCTTCTTGCCTACGAACTCCTTCAGGAACACCCCGGCGAGCAGCATGCCGGCGGCCGTGTTGCCCGGCGTCGCGTTCACCAGGTCGGCCACGTCGGAGTTGAGCCGGGTGCGAAGCTCGGGCGCCAGCGGCACCCGCCAGAACGGCTCGGAGGCGGCGTCGGCGACCTCGACCACTCGGGGCGCGAAGTCGTCGGTTCCCATGACGCCGACGTAGCGCATGCCGAGTGCGACGACCTGCGCCCCGGTCAGCGTGGCGACGTCGACGATGGCGTCGGGCTGCTCTTCGCTGGCGGCAACGAGGCCGTCGGCCAACACGAGGCGACCCTCGGCGTCGGTGTTGGTCACTTCGACGGTGGTGCCGCCCTTGATGGTCAGGACGTCGTCGGGGCGAATGGGGTCGGCGCCGAGCATGTTCTCGGAGATGCAGAGCCACGCGGTGAGGCGGACCGGCAGGGCGAGTTCGGCGGCTGCCAGCGTCACGGCCAGGACGGTGGCCGCCCCGGTCATGTCGTACTTCATTCCGACCATCGCGCCGGCGGGCTTGAGCGACAGCCCACCCGTGTCGTATGTGATGCCCTTGCCGACGAGGGCGAGGTGCTTCGCGGCCCCGGCGGGCGCGTACTGCACCTTGACCAAGCGGGGCGGGCGCGCGGATCCTTGCCCCACTCCGACGATGCCCCCAAAGCCGGCCTCGCGGAGTTCGTCGCCCTCGAGCACAGTGACGGTGACGTCTTTGGTGGCCGAGAGGCGCACGGCCTCGTCGGCGAGAGCGGCCGGCGAGAGGTCGATCGGGGGAGTGGTGACGAGGTCGCGAACGGTGTGGACGGCCTGGGCCACGGCTGCCGCCTTGGCGATCACCGCGGCATCGATGGTGGTGGCCGTGACGAGATCGACCTCGGCGACGGCCTTTTTGGCGTCGCTCGCAGAGGAATGGCGGTACGAGTCGAAGGCATACGCGCCGATGGCGGCACCCTCGAGCACGGCCAGGGCCTCGGCGTCGTCGGCGACGGGAAGACCGAAGGCGACGCGGGTGCGGCCGGTGAGCTGGCGCGCGGCAGAACCTGCGGCGTACCGGAGCGTCTCGATCGAGACGGCGGCGCCGAGCCCGACGAGCGCGATGGTCGCGACGGGCGAGACCGACGACGACGAGGATCCGAGAGACGAGGCCGGCAACCTCGTCACCTCGTCGCGTCCGCCTGAAACGCCGAGACCCTTGAGCGCATCGGCCAGCTCGGGTGCATCCCACAGCAGGGTGGGAGCGTCGTCGCCCGTGCCGGGAACGACGCCGATGACGAAGACGTCGGCTGCGGTGAGTTCGGATGAGACGGAGAGCTTCGGAACGGTCATACCAGCCACTTTATGGGAGTCCGGGCGGCACGTTCGCTGTCAGCATTCCCTCGAAGGGCGTGGCGTCGACCGCCCGTGCCTAGCATTGAAGGATGTCCGAACCCGCAGACCTGTACGAGCTTTCTCCCGGTGCCACGGGTATCCCGACCGGCCTGCCGCTGGTCGCCGGCCTGACCGGCTTCGCCGACGCCGGATCGACGGTCGCGCAGCTGACCCAGTACCTCACCGAGTCGCTCGAGGGCGAGATCGTGGCGACCTTCGACGCCGACGTCCTCCTCGACTACCGGGCCCGGCGCCCCATCATCACGTTTGACCAGGATCATATTTCCGATTACCAGGCGGCGACGTTGACGCTCCGCCTCATGAAAGACGAGATCGGGCAGCCCTTCCTGCTTCTCTCCGGCTTCGAACCCGACTTCCGCTGGAACCAGTTCACGAGTGCCGTCATCCAGCTGATCCAGCGCTACGAGATGGCGACGACCACCTGGGTGCAGGCGATCCCGATGCCGGTGCCGCACACGCGCGAACTCGGAGTCACCGTCTCGGGCAATCGCACCGATCTCATCGAGTCGCTGTCGGTCTGGCGCCCCACGACGCAGGCACCGGCCAACGCCCTTCATCTCGTCGAGCACCGGCTCACCTCGGGCGGTCACCCCACCGCCGGGTTCGTGCTGCTCGTGCCGCACTACCTCGCCGACACGGAATTCCCCGACGCCGCGGTGACGGCGCTCTCGAGCATCAGCGCAGCGACCGGCCTCATCTTCCCGACCGACGACCTGCGTGAGCAGGGCCGCGACTTCCTGGTCAAAGTCGACGAGCAGGTCGCCGGCAACACCGAGCTGAGCCGTCTCGTCGAGACGCTCGAAGAGCGCCACGACACGTACATGGAGGGCAACCCGCTTCCGTCGCCGCTCGTCGGCCTCGACGGGCAGGTGCCGAGCGCCGATTCGATCGCCGCCGAGCTCGAGAAGTTCTTGGCCTCGCGCCCCCGCGACGACGAGGCGTGACCTGACGGGTCGGTAACCTGGTCGGGTGAATTCCAAGCGCGCCTGGCTCGTCTGGGGCGCAGCCGTCTTCGCCTACGTGGTGGCCGTGCTCCAGCGCTCGTCCCTCGGAGTCGCCGGCGTCGACGCCCAGCACGTCTTCGACATCTCGGCGTCGACCCTCTCGACTCTCGCCGTCGCCCAGATCGTGGTCTACGCGGCTCTGCAGATTCCCGTGGGCGTGATGCTCGATCGTGTCGGGCCGCGCGCGCTGCTGGTTGTCGGCGCCGCGGTGCTGGCTCTCGGCCAGACCGTCGTCGGCGTTTCGCCGCCCCATCTCGGTCTCGCCATAGTGGGACGCATGCTCGTCGGTGCCGGTGATGCGCTCACCTTCATCTCGGTAATCCGGCTGCTCCCGTCGTGGTTCCGCGGCCCGATTCTGCCGCAGGTCTCGCAGTGGACCGGCAACATCGGCCAGGTGGGGCAGATCCTCTCCGCCGTCCCCTTCGCGGTCGTGCTGCACTCGCGCGGCTGGTCTCCCGCGTTCCTCAGCGCCGCGGCCGTCGCCGTGCTCTCGGTGATCGTTCTGCTCGGCGTGGTGCGCAACGCGCCGGCGGGGCAGGTCGGGCAGCCGGTCGTCTCGTCGTGGGCCACCGCGGGCAGGCAACTCGTCGAGAGCGTGAAGAGGCCGGGCACCCGTCTCGGATTCTGGTCGCACTACGTCACTCAGTCGTCGGGCACGACCTTCAGTCTGCTGTGGGGTGTTCCCGCGCTGGTCGGCGGTCTCGGATTCTCGAGGGGCGAGGCGTCCGGGCTTCTTGCCCTGCTCGTCATCACCGGCGTCGTGGCCGGGCCGATCCTCGGCCTCCTGAGCGCGCGGTTCCCCCTTCGCCGCTCGAATCTCGTTCTCGGCATCGTCTCGATCATCGGCCTGGTGTGGACGGCCGTGCTGGCCTGGCCGGGGGTTCCGCCGCACTGGCTGGTGATCGTGCTGGTGGTCGTCCTCGGGGCCGGTGGGCCGGGATCCTTGATCGGGTTCGACTTCGCGCGCACCTTCAATCCGCTTCGAAGCCTCGGTGTCGCGAACGGCATCGTCAATGTCGGAGGATTCCTCGCCAGCTTCGTGATGATGTTCCTCATCGGGGTCGTACTCGACGCGGTTCACTCTCACGGTGTCGCGGTGGGCGACCCGTCACCGCTCTTCTCGTGGTCGGGCTTCCGCATCGCCTTCCTGGTGCAGTACGTCGTCATCGGGCTCGGCGTCGCCGGTCTCATCGTCGATCGGCGTCGCACGAGGCGCCGCATGCACCTCGAAGAAGGAATAGAAGTGGGACCGGTCTGGGTTGCACTGTCACGAAGGATGCGCGCTCGCGCGGGGCGCTGACGACTTGTTCCACTACCAGGATCCCGCGGCCCTGTAAACGGTTCGGCCTGCGGCGTGCAATAATTACTCACGGACCCTTTCCTGTCTTCGGCGAAATGTCGAGGGCTTGACATGGGTCCTAGTTCTGCCGAAAAGCGGAGTTCTGCCTGTAAGCGGAGTTCGGCCTGAAAGCAGAGTTCTGCCTGAAAAGACAGACAGTGCCCAATTGATGGCGCCAGGGGGCGTCTTCGACCCGGATCAGTGACATTGGGCACCTCCCCAGCTTTACGAAGCCCGAGTGAAAGGTGCACCAATGGCTACTCGCACCAAGGCCACCGTCGCCGACGAAACCGTCGAGACCTCCACTACTACCGAGACCGACGCCGCTACGGCCCCGGTCAAGAAGGCACCCGCCAAGCGGGCGCCCGCCAAGAAGGCACCGGCCAAGGCGGCGACCGCGAAGGCGGCCCCCGCCAAGGCGACCAAGAAGACGGCCAAGAGCGACGACGACGAGTCCGACGTCGAACCTGCCGCCGAAGCCGTCGAGGCGGTCGACGGCGACGACACCGAGTCGACCGACGACAGCGCCGACACCGCGGTCAAGGCCGCCGAAGAGGTTCTGCCGACCGGGGCGCTCGTCATCTCGCAAGACGACGACGACGAGATCCCCGTCTACTCGTCGACCATCACCGGCGCCACCGCCGACCCGGTCAAAGACTATTTGAAGCAGATCGGTAAAGTCGCGCTGCTGAATGCGGCCGAAGAGGTCGAGCTCGCCATGCGCATCGAGGCGGGTCTGTTCGCCGACGACAAGCTGGCCAACTCGACCGGGCTCTCGAAAGAGCTCGAGCGCGAGTTGCGCTGGGTGTCGCGAGACGGCCAGCGTGCCAAGAGCCACCTGCTCGGCGCCAACCTCCGCCTCGTCGTCAGCCTCGCCAAGCGCTACACCGGTCGCGGAATGCAGTTCCTCGACCTCATTCAAGAGGGCAACCTCGGTCTCATCCGTGCGGTCGAGAAGTTCGACTACACCAAGGGCTTCAAGTTCTCGACCTACGCCACCTGGTGGATCCGTCAGGCGATCACGCGCGCCATGGCCGATCAGGCGCGCACCATCCGCATCCCCGTACACATGGTCGAGGTCATCAACAAGCTGGCCCGCGTTCAGCGTCAGATGCTTCAAGATCTCGGCCGCGAGCCCACTCCCGAAGAGCTCTCGCGCGAACTCGACATGACGCCCGAGAAGGTCGTCGAGGTGCAGAAGTACGGCCGCGAGCCGATCTCCCTCCACACCCCGCTCGGTGAAGACGGTGACAGCGAGTTCGGTGACCTCATCGAAGACACCGAAGCGGTCGTTCCGGCCGACGCCGTCGGCTTCACGATGCTGCAGAAGCAGCTCGAGTCGCTCCTCGACAGCCTCTCCGAGCGCGAAGCCGGCGTGATTCGCATGCGCTTCGGCCTCGGCGACGGCATGCCGAAGACTCTCGACCAGATCGGCGACACCTTCGGCGTGACGCGCGAGCGCATCCGTCAGATCGAGTCGAAGACGATGGCGAAGCTTCGTCACCCGTCGCGGTCGCAGTCTCTCCGCGACTATTTGGAATAGGCCGAAAGCGTCCGCGGCACCGGACCTCCGACAAGCTCCGGCCGTCCGGCGCTGCTCCCGCTTTCGACCGCCTCGAGTAAATCGAAAGCGTTCGACCGCCTCGAGTAAACCGGCATCGCGTTCACCGAAGCCGACGACCCTAGGAATCCGATGAAGTACGTTCTCCCCATCCTCCTCGGGCGTCTCGTCCGCATCATCGCGAGAGCCCGAGGGGGCGGGTCGGCGTATCCGGGCTACCTGGTGCTCAAACTGCTTCCCTCGTTTCTCACCGACGTGACGAAGCAGTTCGACCGCGGCGTGCTCTTCGTGCTGGGCTCGAACGGCAAGTCGACGACCACGCACATGCTCTCCGACGTCATGCGGGCGCACGGGCTCCGGGTCTTCACCAACCCGACCGGTGCCAACCTGCCCCAGGGCATTGCGTCGGCGCTCCTTTCCGAGGTCAGCATCTTCGGCAAACTGAAGGCCGACGTCGGCGTGCTCGAGGTCGACGAGGCGTTCGCCGTCGAGCTCTCCGGGCACCTCCACCCGTCGACCGTGCTCATGCTCAACGTGCAGGTCGACCAGCTCTACCGCTTCTACGAGACCTCTCGCGTCGCCGACATGATGACCGACACGGCCGCCACAGCGGGCACCCACGTCGTGACCAACCGCGATGACGAGTACCTCGGCCCGTTCACGAGCAGCACCCTCGACGTCACCCGCTTCGGTGCGTCCACCGAGCTCGTGGCCGAGGCGCCGCACGGCCTCCAGAACGCCTCCGCCTTCGGCGGCCAGACCGAAGGATCCGCGCCACTGCACGCCGAGGCCGAGGTCAGGGCGCTGTCGGCGCAGGGTGCCACCATCGCGCTGAGCCGAGCGACGGGTGGCGGATCCTCGTCCCTCGACATCCGCCTCCCCGCCAAGGGCCTGCACTACGCGGTCGACGCGGCCGCTGCCATCCAGACGGCGCGTGTCGCGCTAGGGTCCGAGTTCGACGAGTCGAAAGCCGTGGCGGCATTCGCCGCTATGAAGCCTGCCTACGGGCGTGGCGAGCGACTCAAGATCGGCACCGACGAAGCCGAGTTCGTCATGTTCAAGAACGCGGCGAGCCTACAGCTCAACCTCGATGCCCTCACGGACGCCCCCGAGCAGGTGCTGCTGGCGATCGACGAGGGCACGCCCGACATCTCGTGGATCTACGACGTCGACTTCTCGTCTCTCGACCACGTCGACGTGGTGTCGGGGGAGAAGGCCTGGCAGATCGCGCTCCGCCTTGAGCACGCCGGCATTCCGATCGGCACCGTCGAGCCTCGTATCGAGAAGGCCATCGAGCTGATGAGGGCGCTCCCGGCCCCCGCCAGCAAGACCAAGAACTTCATCGTCAACTACGAGCAGATGATGATCGCCCGCAAGATGCTCGGCTACCCCGATCTGGAGAAGCGCGCATGACCACCCTCTCCCTTCTGCAGCTCTACCCGGAACAGCTCGGCGTCTCGGGTGACGGCGGCAACGTCGTGGCTCTGGCCGAGCGCGCGCGTCGGGCGGGCCTCGACGTCGAGCTCGTCGAGCACCGGCCGGGCGATTCCCTCCCCGTGGGGGCCGACCTCGTCGTGATCGGTTCCGGGCCGCTATCGACGCTGCGTTCGATCCACTCGGATGCCCTCCGGTTCCGTGAGGCGCTGAGCGATTGGGCGGACTCCGGTATGCCGGTCGTCGCCATCGGAGGCGGCATGGAACTCCTCTCGCGGGGGATCTCCGGCGAAGGTGCCGACCTCGAAGGCCTCGGGTTCTTCGATGCCTCGGCCCACCGCGGAGCAAAGCGTCGAGCCAACTACTTCCGAGTCGAGACGGCGTACTCGGGGCCCTCGCTCACGCTCTTCGGGTTCGAAGACCACGCGACCCGGTTCGAGCTCGCGGCTGGCGCCTCAGCGTTTGGCACGGTCGTCACCGGTGGCGGCAACGGCGACGGTACCGAGGGGGTGTCGCGCGGATCCTCGTTCGGAACCCAGCTGAAGGGCCCCGTTCTCCCGCTCAACCCGGAGTTGACGGATCGCGTTCTCGCCTCGGCCGTCTCGCGGATCGGCGGTGTCTATACCGCAGTGCCCGCGCACGCGACCCTCGACGAGTACGCCCGTCAATCACGTCTCGTGATCGAGAAGAACTTGGAGCGCGCCTTCAAAGCGATGTAGCCGAACGGCAAGCTCGCGTCGAGTCGATCACGGCAGAAGGCCCGCACTCCAAGGAGGAGAGCGGGCCTTCTTGGTGAAACGAAGACTAGTGGGCGGTGAGCTTGGCGGTTTCGTCGAGCCACTCCAGCGCGTTGGGCTGCAGCTTCTCTTTGAACTTGGCGCCGTGGTGAGCACAGAACAGAAGCTCACCCGTCGCCATCGTCGCGCGAATGTACGCCTGGGCTCCGCAGCTGTCGCAACGGTCGGCGCCGGACAGCTGGTACTGGGGGCCGAGCTCATCGACGGCGTTGTGGTCGGTGGCCATCTGAGACATGTGATGCTCCTCCAGAACGGTGGTGCGTGGGTAGGTAGATGCCATCAAAACACGCGAACGTTTCGTTTGTGCGACATTTGGGCCGATTTCGCTCGCCGCGAAGCGAATCTCGTCTCCCCAATCCGGGGGCGGCTCCCAGACCGCTTCGGAGGGGGTGTCGGAGGGTGAGAGAACACTGAGCCCCGTATTCTTGAATCGGTGCGTGTCCGGGTCTTTTCTTTTCGGGCCGCGTGCCGTTGTCGCCAGAAGGAGTCCCGTGGCCGCCGCTGCATCCGATTATTCCGCCCGTCACCTCTCAGTGCTCGAGGGCCTCGACGCCGTTCGCAAGCGGCCGGGCATGTACATCGGCTCCACCGACTCGCGCGGCCTCATGCACTGCCTCTGGGAAATCATCGACAATGCCGTCGACGAAGCGCTCGGTGGGCACGGCTCGTCGATCGACGTGATCCTCCATGCCGACGACAGCGTCGAAGTCCGCGACACGGCGCGAGGCATCCCCGTCGACATCGAGCCGAAGACCGGGCTGACGGGCGTCGAGGTCGTCTTCACGAAGCTTCATGCCGGCGGTAAGTTCGGAGGCGGATCCTACGCAGCGTCCGGTGGTCTGCACGGGGTCGGCGCGTCCGTCGTCAACGCGCTCTCGGAGCGGCTTGACGTCGAGGTCGACCGTGGCGGCAAGACGCACGCGATGTCGTTCCATCGGGGCGAGCCCGGCACCTTCGACGACGGTACGAGCGCCCCCGCGCCCGACGCCCCCTTCGCGCCATTCGAGAAGGGGAGTGTGCTCCGGGTGGCCGGTAAGGCCGCCAAGGGGGCGACCGGCACTCGGGTGCGCTACTGGGCCGACCGTCAGATCTTCACCAAGGGCGCGGCGTTCCGACTCGAAGACCTCGTCAGCCGGGCCCAGCAGACGGCGTTCCTCGTGCCGGGCCTCGCGATTCGCATTCGCGACGAACGCCCGATCACGACGGCCACCACCGAAGACGGCGAGCCCGTCGAGCAGCTGTTCTCGTACGAGGGCGGCATCTCGGAGTTTGCCGACTTCCTCGCCACCGACAAGGCGATCACCGACACCTGGCGACTGCAGGGCACCGGCAAATACACCGAGACGGTGCCGGTGCTCGACGACAAAGGCCACATGGTGTCGACCGAGGTCGCACGCGAGTGCGAGGTCGACATCGCTCTCCGCTGGGGCGACGGCTACGAAACGGTCACGCGCAGCTTCGTCAACATCATCGCGACGCCCAAGGGCGGTTCGCACCAGGCCGGGTTCGACGCGGGGTTGCTGAAGTTCCTCAAGCAGCAGGTCGACGCCAACGCCCGTCGCCTCAAGGTCGGCACCGACAAGCTCGAGAAAGACGACATCATGGCGGGGCTCACCGCTGTGCTGACCGTCCGGCTGCCCGAACCGCAGTTCGAGGGCCAGACGAAAGAGGTGCTCGGCACCCCGGCCGTGCGCGCCATCGTGTCGAACGTCGTCGCCAAGGCGATGGCCGACCTGTTCGCCTCGACCAAGCGCGACGACAAAAGGCAGACGGCAGCCGTGCTCGACAAGATCGTCGTCGAGATGAAGTCACGCATCGCCGCGCGCGCCCACAAAGAGACCCAGCGCCGCAAGAACGCGCTCGAATCGTCGTCGCTGCCGGCCAAACTGGTCGACTGCCGCTCGAACGACGTCGGCACCAGCGAGCTCTTCATCGTCGAGGGCGACTCGGCACTCGGAACAGCCCGTGCTGCCCGCAACAGCGAGTACCAGGCGCTCCTGCCGATCCGAGGCAAGATCCTCAACGTGCAGAAGGCCTCCGTCAGCGACATGCTGTCGAACCTCGAGTGCGCGTCGATCATCCAAGTGATCGGCGCCGGCTCCGGTCGCTCGTTCGACCTCGACCAGGCACGCTACGGCAAGGTCATCATCATGAGCGATGCCGATGTCGACGGCGCCCACATCCGTACCCTGCTGCTCACCCTCTTCTTCCGCTACATGCGCCCGATGATCGAGGCCGGCCGAGTCTTCGCCGCCGTGCCCCCGCTGCACCGCGTCGTCGTCATCAACCCCGGGTCGAAGCCGAACGAGACGATCTACACGTACTCCGAGCAAGAGCTGCAGGGCGTTCTCGCCGGCCTGAAGAGAACGAACAAGAAATACCAGGATCCCATCCAGCGCTACAAGGGCCTCGGTGAGATGGATGCCGAGCAGCTTGCCACCACCACGATGGACCGCGCCGGCCGCATGCTCCGCCGCGTCAAGGTCGAAGACGCCGAGAACGCCGGCCGGGTCTTCGAACTGCTGATGGGCAACGACGTCGCGCCCCGCAAGGAGTTCATCATCGAGGGTGCCGGGCTGGCGCGGGAGCGGATCGACACGTAGGGGGTTGGTGCGGCTGGTGCTGGTGCTGGTGCTGCTTGCTAACCGACGCGAATCGGCCAACCTGCCTTGGCGCGCCACGTCGAAAAGGTCGAACCGCGTCACTTCACTCGGCGCCGACTTCGGCCGCACGCCAAACCGACGCGGATCGGCCGACCTCGCGCGCCGCGGCGGTGTGACACTGGCCGATTCACGTCACCTCGCCCGGCGCCAACCCCACCCCACGCCAACCCGACGCGAATCGGCCAACCCGACGCGGCGCGCCACGTCGCAAAGGCCGAACCGCGTCACTTCACTCGGCGCCGACCTCCGCCGCACACCAAACCGACGCGAATCGGCCGACCTCGCGCGCCGCGGCGGTGTGCCGTCGGCCGGTTCACGTCACCTCGCCCCGCGCCAACCCCGACGCACTCCAACCCGACGCGGATCGGCCAACTCGACGCGGCGCGCCACGTCGAAAAGGCCGAACCGCGTCACTTCACTCGGCGCCGACCTCCGCCGCACACCAAACCGACGCGGATCGGCCAACCTGACGCGGAGCGCCACGTGGACGAGGCTGAACCGCGTCACTTCACCCGGCACCAACCTCGGCCAGACGCCAAACTGCCGCGAAGCCGAAGCTACGAGACCGCGCCGCCGATCGATCCGACGACCGTGTCGAGCGGTGTGCCCGAGGCATCGCGCCTCGCGAGCGTCTCGGGCAGCTTACGGACGCCGCCGTCGGCGGCCACCGCGATGGCGGGCGCCACGCCGACCCACGCCACGGAAAGCCCGTCTTCGCCCTTGAGCAGAGCATGGGCCCGAACGCCACCCGTGGCTCGACCCTTCGCGGGGTAGTCGGCGAAGTCGCTGATCTTGGCCCGGCCCGGGTCGGCGCCGGCGATGGTCGCAGCTGACGTCGAGATGGTCGCGACGACGGCGGATGCCGTGGCGGGGACGGCGCCGAAGAACAGCACGGTCGCCCGGGCCGCCAGCGAGATACCGGCGACACCGCCACCGGCCGTGCCCTGGGGGCGAACGAGGGCAGCGGGGTAGCGCAGCAGCTGCGTCGAGGTGGTGACAAAGACGAGCTCGTCGGAGTCGGGGCCCTGCGCCACGCCCACCACGGAGTCGCCGGGCTTGAGCGCAATCACGGGGAACTCCGGCTTCGACGGCCAGGCGCCCGGCGTGACTCGCTTCACGACGCCCTGAGCCGTGCCGAGAGCGACCGGGTCGGCGGAGTCGAGCGAGACGAGGGCGAGCACCTTCTCGGAGGCGGGAGAGCTCGCCGACGAGAGGCCCAGATAATCTTTGACCGGCACGCCCGCGCCGAGCTGCACCGACGTCGGGGGAGCGGCCGGTAGATCGACGGGCGAGAAGCGAATGAGACGACCGGTCGAGGTGACCGCGCCGATCTCGGCCCGGGTCGTCGTCGTGACGCTGGAGCGGATCGCGTCGTGCTTGGTGCGGCGCGACGGGGGGACGGGCCCTGCGCCGGACTCGGTGTCGGCGGCCGCGGGATCCTGGAGGTCGACTCGGAGAAGACGGCCAGTGGTCGACAGATACACGCGCGTCGGGACATCGGCGACTTCGACGACGGGGGCGTTCTTGCGAGTCGAGGCGACCGACGGCGCTGCCTCGGTGAGGAGTGTGCGGCGCGGGGTGCCGTATTCGTCGGCGATGTCGGCCAGTTCGCTCGACACCAGCGCCCGCAACTTGGCGGGATCGGACAGCAGCTCGCGAAGCGACGCGATCGCGGCCAGCAACTCGTCGCGCTCCGCCTCGAGCTCCATCCGGCTGAACTTCGTGAGGCGACGCAGACGGAGCTCGAGGATGTACTCGGCCTGCAGGTCGGAGAGATCGAAGACCTCGCGGAGCCGCGTCTTCGCCGCCTCGGAGTCGTCGCTCGTGCGGATGACCTGGATGACCTCGTCGATGTCGAGGATCGCGATGAGCAGGCCCTCAACGAGGTGGAGGCGGTCTTCGCGCTTCTGCAGGCGGTAGCGGCTCCGGCGGGTGACGACCTCGAGTCGATGCGCGACGTAGACCTCGAGGAGCTCTTTCAGACCTAGTGTGCGGGGCTGCCCCTCGACAAGCGCCACGTTGTTGATGCTGAAGCCGTCTTCGAGGGGCGTGTGCCGGTAGAGCTGCTCAAGCACGGCCTCGGGGCTGAACCCGGTCTTGATGTCGATGATCAAGCGCATGCCGTGGTGGCGGTCGCTGAAGTCGTTGATGTCGGAGATGCCCGTGAGCTTCTTCGCGTTGACGCCGTCTTTGACCTTCTCGATGATCTTCTCGGGGCCGATCATGTAGGGCAGCTCGGTGAAGACGAGCCCCTTCTTGCGGGCCGTAAGGTTTTCGATCGAGACCTTGGCGCGGACCTTGAAGCTGCCGCGCCCGGTCGCATACGCGTCGCGGACTCCGGCCAGCCCGGCGATGGTGCCTCCGGTCGGCAGGTCGGGCCCGGGCACGAAGGCCATCAGGTCGTCAAGGGTCGCCTCCGGGTGCTCGATGAGGTGCCGGGCGGCTCCGATCACTTCGACGAGGTTGTGCGGCGCCATGTTGGTGGCCATGCCCACCGCGATACCCGAGCCGCCGTTCACGAGAAGGTTCGGGAACGCCGCAGGCAGCACCTCGGGCTGCATCAGCTGGTTGTCGTAGTTGGGAACGAAGTCGACGACGTCTTCGCCGAGCCCCTCGTTCATCGCCATCGCAGCAGGGGCGAGTCGAACCTCGGTGTAGCGGGCGGCGGCGGGCGGGTCGTCGAGCGAACCGAAGTTGCCGTGCCCGTCGATGGTCGGCAGGCGCATCGTGAAGTCTTGGGCGAGTCGCACCAGGGCGTCGTAGATCGCCGAGTCGCCGTGCGGGTGGAGCTTGCCCATGACCTCGCCGGTGACGCGAGCGCTCTTGACGTGACCGCGCTCGGGGCGGAGGCCCATCTCGCTCATCATGTAGAGGATGCGGCGCTGCACCGGCTTGAGCCCGTCACGGGCGTCAGGCAGGGCGCGGGAGTAGATGACCGAGTACGCGTACTCGAGGAACGACCCCTGCATCTCACTCGAGACATCGATCTCTTCGATGCGCTCGCCCGTGGGGGAGGAGCCGGTGCTGTCGGTCGTCGTCATGAACTCTCACTGCAGGGGGATCGGGGGCGAAACCGGCGGCCGAGCGCTGTGCCAGACTGGGGCCGATGAGCACCATGGTACCGGCGAGAGACCCCTCGGCCTGGAGCCTGGCCGACGTTCTCCCCAGCTGCGTAGCGGCCCTCAGGGGTGTGGAGAACAGGTTGGGGTTCGCGCCGGCGCGCCAGGTGGTCGTGCTGATCGTGGACGGGCTCGGATCCTCGGCTCTGAAGCAGCGCGCCGGCTACGCGCGCACTCTGGCAGCGGCCGCGACGCCTCTCTTCTCTGGTTTTCCGACGACGACGGCCTCGTCGATCGCCACGATCACCACGGGCGTGCTGCCCGGCGAGCACGGCCTGGTCGGCTACAGCGTGCTCGACCCCGAGCACGATCGGGTGGTCAAGCAGCTGTCGGGCTGGGATTCGCGAATGGATCCGGCGACCTGGCAACGCGTGCCGACCATCTTCGAGCGGGTGACCGCTGAGAAGAGCACAGAGACGAGCGCAGGATCCGACGGCTCGCCCGGGCAGAACATCCGAGCGTTCGCGATCGGCCCCTCCCGCTACGCCCACTCCGGTCTCACGAAGGCGATCCTGCGCGGCGCGGAATACCGCTCGGCCGAATCGGTCGAAGCACGGTTCGAGGCGGCGGGCGCGGTGCTCCGCGAGGCGGCGCCCTCGCTGTCGTACCTCTACGTTCCCGAGCTCGATGTCGCCGGTCACAAGTACGGGTGGGAGTCGCCGCAGTGGTCGGCCGCCCTCGAGCTCGTCGACTCGCAGCTACGCACCCTCGTGTCGGGCCTCAAGCGCGATCAGGCTGTCGTGGTCACGGCCGACCACGGCATGGTCGACATCAATCCGGCGAAGCACGTTCTATACGGCCACCGCCCCGAGCTGGTCGAGGGCGTGCGGCACTTCGCGGGAGAGCCGCGTTGCCTGCAGCTACACTTCGAGCCAGGCCTCGACGACGACGCTCGCTCAAGGCTCGTTGCCGCCTGGCACGAGTCGGAGGACGCCCGCTCGTGGGTGGTCACGCGCGACGAGGCGATCGAGGCCGGATGGTTCGGCCCGGTTGATACCTCGGTGAGGCCCCGGATCGGTGATCTGCTCGTCGCCGCACGAAAGGGCATCGCCTATTACGCCGACGCCGACGTGCGTGGCCGCGGCATGGTCGGGCAGCACGGGTCGTGGTCGGCGGAAGAGACGCAGGTGCCCTTGGCGCGTTTCGGGGCGTTCGCGTAGGTCGGCACGGTTTGGTAGGGCGGTGGGCGGCGCATCGCCTGCTTCCTGAATTGAGGTGCGCTGTCACCACTCAGGAGGCCATGGCACTCATTCAGGAGTGTGAGGCGGCAGCGTAAGGCCGTCAGGATTCACCGACTCGTATTCACCGGAGTTCAGGTCGCCTCCGAGAGGGCACCTGAATTCAGGAGCGCCGGCCGACTCCGGTGGCGGCGGGGGGCGCTCGTGCGGATCGTCGGGTCGGTGCGGCGGGCTGGCGGGCTGGCGGGCTGGCGGGCTGGCGGAACCTGACGCCTAGAACACAGCGACCACGAAACGTCACCGGCCCGCATCGGCATCACGAACCCGTCGCCGCGAACGCATCCCAGAACGCCGTCCCCGCCGCCACACCACCGCTCGCGTGCAGCCGCACAGCAGCCGTTTCGGGCTTGCGCGCCGCCTGCGCGGCGATCGACGCGTCGAAGGATCGACCGAAGTCGAGGCGAGGCACCCGGGCCGTGATCGAGCGGAGGTCGGCCTCCTGCCACCGCGACGCACCGTCTCCCCGCACGTCGACTGTCGTCGCGAGTTCGAGCAGGTAGCCCTCCACGTCGAGCGCCGGGTCGACGGAACGCCACATGTGCCGCTCGATGATTTCGCGCACCCGCTCCGAGCGCGCGGGCGACCAGCCGGCTCCCGCCCCGAAGACCGCCGCGACTGCACCTCCGGCCTCCTCGAATGCGACCTCGTGCGCGTCGAAGTGCGGCGCGACACCGGCATCGTGCAGCATGGCCGCGACGAACAGGAGCTCGTCATCGAAAGAGCGCCCCTCGGCGCGAGCCAGGAGCGAGGCCCAGGCCCACGAACGCACGGAGTGGTTCACGAGTTCGGGGGAGAGCCAGCGGCGGGCGACATCGAGGGAAGCCGCTGCGATCGGCGTAGGCGGCGTGAGGAGATCGGTCATGCCCTCACCGTAGGGACACACGAAGTCGACCACGACTGGCAGGCACGCCACTCAACGTCGGCATCCTGCCAAAGGACGCCAGAGAAGGCTCAGGCCGGATCGTCGTCCGAGCGGGCACCGAAGACGATCTCGTCCCAACTCGGCATCGACGCGCGACCCTTGCGGCCGCGCGACTGGATCGACTTCTGTCGAGGCTCGGGCGCCGGAGACGAGGCCGGCGCCTCGGATCCTCGTCGCCCATCGGGCACGACCTTCGGTCGGAGGACGGCAGGGCGCACAGGCTCACTCGACGTCTCGGACTCGCTACCGTCGTCGAACTCGTCGAGCGGAACGTCCACGACCCGGATCGAGCCGGTCGACGGATGAGCGGCGCGAGACGGGGAGTCGTCGTCGAAGCGCGCGGCCTCGCGTTCGCCTCGGCGTCGACGCAGGGCCTCGAGCAGGTCGGCGGTCTGATTGTGAGACGACTCGCTCTCGGGAGCGCGGTTCATCGCAGCCACCGACGCGGCACTCCAACCGTCACGGGCGCGCGCAGAGGCAGAACCGACCGAAGGATCCGGCACGACCGTCTCGGGCACATCCGGCAGAGGCTCGAACGCGCCGCTGTCGAACCGCCCCGTGTCTCCGGTGTGCTCGTCGGAGCCGGCCGCGGCCTCGGTGTCAACCGAACCCCGGGTCTGCGGCTCAGCCTGGGCTGCTACCGCGCGGAGGCGGGGCACGAGGCTCGAGTGGTCGGCGTCTTGACGGGAAAGAGTGTGGGCGTCTCCGGCGTGCGGGGCGAGAGACTGTTTCTTGGGCTCGAAACGCCAGGCGGCGTCGCGCTCCACCTCGCTGGTCGTGTAGGTGACACGGATGATCCAGCCGACCGAGGCGTCTTTGAACGCCGTCCATTCGCGGTCAGTGGCACTCGACTCGTCGAGGCGCGAATCGATGACCTCGCCGAACCGCGAGGACTCACCGAGGGCGTCCACGCCACCGGCGACGCTCACCGGCACGGATCGGGCCGATTCGAGCACAAAATTGCGCTCGTCGAGCACAGGGCCTTCGAAACGACGCACGTAGACGACGTCGGCACCCGTCTCGTCGGCGACCTGCTGGGCGGTACGGCCGGCGCGAATGCTCGACTGGATCTCACGGGGCGAGACCTTCTGCACGACGGGGGCCTGGTCGGGCCCGGCCTGCCGCAGTTGCGACTGCAGGGACTGCGTGACGGGCAACCGGAATTCGCTCCCGGCGTCGGTGGCGACGAGCAGCGCGCCGCTCTCCACTCCGATGACCTTTAACTCCTGCATGCCTCACGCCTTCCGCCGTCGCGATTCACCAGTGAGGATGCCACGGAACTCCCGGAATTCCGGGGAATAACGCGGGCGCGCCGCAAGTTCATTTGCTGCGGCGTGAGACGACAAAGACGGCCGCGCGGGCTGGTTTGCTATTGATCATCGATTGGTGCAAACTGTGCCCGCCGATTTGGGTATCAGACCCTGATCTTCGGGCGAATATGAGTACAGAACTGGATGGGCATGGCCACCGACTACGACGCACCTCGAAAGAACGACGACGATTCTGAGTCGATCGAGGCGCTGAAAGAGCGGGTTCCCGACAAGATGTCGGGTGTGGTCGACGTCGACGACGCCGACAACCCCGGGAGCTTCGAACTCGCCGGGCAAGATCTCAGCGACCTCGACCTCGAGGTCGTCGTCTTGCCCCCTCAGGCCGACGAATTCACCTGCGTCGAGTGCTTCCTGGTGAAGCACCGCTCGCAGCTCGACCACGAGACCAAACTCGGGCCTATCTGCCTGGAGTGCGCGGCCTGATCGCGTCGATCGCGAGCGACAACCGCTCCGGATGTCTCGTCGAGACGAGCCAGTAAGGAGCCGGGTCGCTGGGGTCGGTCAGCCCGATCTTGATCACCGGCTTGACCCAGCCGCGAAACAAGGTCCACGCACGAGCATCGAGACGCACACCGCGTTCGGCCGTCGCCTCCTCACCCGAGAAGGCGGCGGCCGCTCCTATTTCACCGGGATAGAGAATGGCCCGGCCGGCCCGGAAGCCCTCCTCGGCGACCGTCAGCACGGGGGAGCCGAACCAGAGCGCCAGCCCGAATCCGACGAAGAGGGCGATTCCGACACCCCAGCCGACGGGCACGTTGATGGGTAGGAAGACCAGCACCGACGCCGGCACCACGAGCAGGAGAGCCACGAAGACTTGCGGGGGCGGGGAGAGGCGTTCGCGGTACGAGGTCATGAGACTATTCGACCAGACTTCTGCACTACCCTCGACACGTGACTCAGAGCCTCGACGTTCCCTTTGCCCCACTGGGCGAGGTCGAAGCCCCGTTCTACGCCCACCCGGGCGACGCCGGGGCCGATCTCACCAGTCGAGAGGCCCTCACACTCCTCCCCGGAGAGCGGGCGCTCATCTCGACCGGCGTCTCGATCGCCCTCCCCGACGGGCACGTGGCCTTCGTCGTACCCCGCTCGGGTCTGGCGGCGAAGCACGGCATCACAGTCGTCAACTCGCCCGGCACGGTCGACGCGGGCTATCGCGGCGAAATCAAGGTGACCCTCCTCAACACCGACGCCCGCACGCCGTTCGACATCGCCATCGGAGACCGGATCGCGCAGCTCATCGTCATGCCGGTCGTCCGAGCCACGTTCGTTCCGGTCGACACCCTCCCCGAGAGCGTCCGCGGAGAAGGCGGATTCGGTTCGACGGGTACGAGCGGCTTCAGCGTCGCCGCAACGGCCTACGGTGTGGCAAATGACGCCGGCACGACCGGCAGCACCACCGACACGACTACGGAAGGCACCAAGTGAGCAGAAAGAGCCGCCGCGAGGCAGCAGCACTCGGAGAGACGGCGTCGGTCGACGCCGTCGAGCTCGAGACGACCGAGGTCACGGAGGGTGACGAGGTAGTCGACCTCGTCGAAGCTGAAGAAGCCGAGACCGACCTCATCCTCGAAGACAAGTCCGCCCCCGACGACCGCGCCGAGGAGGGACCGCTCGACGAGAGCGAAGCCAACCCGGTGCGCCCGTACGTCGACCTGGGCGGCGTCAAGATCGTTCCCCGCGAGGGGCTCCACCTCCGACTCGAGGTCGAGGAGGGTTCCAAGCGCGTTGTGGCCGTAGGCCTCGACTTCGCCAAGTCGACCCTGCAGGTCCAGCCGTTCGCGGCCCCGCGGTCGACGGGCCTCTGGCACGAGATCCGCGAGCAGATCGCCGACCAGATCCGCAAGCAGGGTGGCACGACGGCCGAGGTCGACGGCCCCTTCGGGCCGGAGATCCGCGCCGAGATCCCGATCGCGGCGGGCTCCGAAGGCGCCGTCCCCGGGCAGACCACCCGACTCGCACGCTTCGTCGGCGTCGACGGCCCCCGCTGGTTCCTCCGCGGCGTGATCGCCGGAGACGCGACCGTCGACCCGGAGGCCGCCGAGAAGATCGAAGAGCTCTTCCGCAGCGTCGTCGTCGTCCGTGGCACCGAGCCGATGCCGCCCCGCGACCTCATCCCGTTGCACATGCCGAAGTCGACCCCGGGCGACCCCGGCACGACGACGGTCTGATCCGGTGACGAGCGACTCGCACGGCGTGCAGCCGGAGGCGAACGGCACGGGTGCCGACGAGGCTCCTGCGGCGACGCTGAGCGGGCAGCTCCGTGCCGCAGCCCAGCGGGCGGGCATCGGCAAGGTCGCGCCGGGCGAGGTGCCGACCGGCCATGCTCTGCTGACGGCGATCGGGGGAGTCCGCGGCCTCATCGAGTCGATTCTCCCCGGCCTTGGCTTCCTGGTCATCTACACGATCACGCACGAGCTCCTGCCTTCGGTGCTGGCGCCCGTCGCCCTCGGCGTCGTGTTCGTCGTGGTCAGGGCCGTGCAGCGAGGCCCGGTGCCTCAGGCAATCGCGGGGCTCCTCGGGATCCTGCTCTCCGCCCTCCTCGCCCTGATCTCGGGGCGCACGATCGACAACTTCATTCCCGGCATCGTCATCAACTCAGTGTCGGCGCTGGTGCTGCTGGTCTCGCTCGCCGCCCGCTGGCCGCTGATCGGAATCGTCGTCGGGCTCCTCACGAACGAGGGCTCGGCCTGGCGCGCCGACCGGGCGAAGCGCCGCGTGCTGACGCTGACGACGTGGCTGTGGGTACTCCTGTTCGGCATCCGCCTCGCCGTCGAGGTGCCGCTCTTCCTCGCCGGCGACGTCGCGCTGCTCGGTGCCCTCAAGCTCCTGCTCGGCGTGCCGTTCTACGCCGCGATGCTCTGGGTGACGTGGTTGCTGGTGCGGACGGTGTATTCGGCCCGGTCGGCCTCTGACGTGGCTGCCGACGGCGCTGCGCCCGGATCCTGATTCGAGTGCTAGATTTGTCTTGACATCAAGATAGATCGTTGGGTTCGAATTTGAGCCTCCGGCCGGTCCGCCCCACACGCACGGACTTAGGCTGGCCTTGCTGGTGGAGCTCCTCGCTCCACGGCGAAGATGGGGCGAGTCAGCGCAAGGGAGACGGCACGTGTCAGACGTAAACAGTTTCGGCTCGAAGAGCACCCTCACCGTCGGTGAGAAGACGTACGAGGTCTACCGCATCGACGCGGTACCCGGCTTCGACAAGTTGCCCTTCAGCCTCAAGGTCCTGCTCGAGAATCTCCTTCGCACTGAAGACGGTGCGAACGTGACCGAGTCGCAGATCAAGGCCCTCGGGTCGTGGGTGCCGTCGGCCGACCCCGACACCGAGATCCAGTTCACACCGGCCCGAGTCGTGATGCAGGACTTCACGGGCGTGCCCTGCATCGTCGACCTCGCCACGATGCGCGAGGCGATGGCGGATCTCGGCGGCGACCCCACCAAGATCAACCCTCTGTCGCCGGCCGAGCTGGTCATCGACCACTCCGTCATCGCCGACCTGTTCGGCAGCGAGAACGCCCTCGAGCGCAATGTCGAGCTCGAGTACGAGCGCAACGGAGAGCGCTACCAGTTCTTGCGCTGGGGCCAGACCGCGTTCGAAGACTTCAAGGTCGTTCCCCCGGGAACGGGCATCGTGCACCAGGTCAACATCGAGTACCTGGCGCAGGTGACGTTCACCCGCACCGTCGACGGCGTGCTTCGCGCGTACCCCGACACGCTCGTCGGCACCGACTCGCACACCACGATGGTCAACGGCCTCGGTGTGCTCGGCTGGGGCGTCGGCGGCATCGAAGCCGAGGCCGCGATGCTCGGCCAGCCCGTGTCGATGCTGATCCCCAAGGTGGTCGGCTTCAAGCTGTCGGGCGCGATCCCGACCGGCGTCACGGCGACCGACGTGGTGCTCACCATCACGCAGATGCTCCGCAAGCACGGCGTCGTCGGCAAGTTCGTCGAGTTCTACGGCGAGGGCGTCGGAGCAGTGCCCCTCGCGAACCGCGCCACGATCGGCAACATGAGCCCCGAGTTCGGCTCGACCGCCGCGATGTTCCCCATTGACGACGTCACCCTCGACTACCTGCGCCTCACCGGGCGCAGTGACGAGCAGGTCGCTCTCGTCGAGGCCTACGCCAAGGAGCAGACCCTCTGGCACGACCCCTCGGTCGAGCCCAGCTACTCCGAGTACCTCGAGCTCGACCTCGCGACCGTCGTGCCGTCGATCGCCGGCCCGAAGCGCCCCCAAGACCGAATCGAGCTGTCCGTCGCCAAGAGCCAGTTCGAGATCGACCTCGGCAACTATGCCGACGCCGAAGCGCACTCGGGCGTCGACGAGGCCGTCGAGGCGACGTTCCCGGCGTCCGACCCCGTCGGGCTCACGCCCCAGGACGAAGACACCGCGCACGAACACAGCCACACGCACGCCTCGTCCGCCACGCCGTCGCACGCCTCGAAGCCCTCGCCGGTCACCCTGGCCGACGGATCCGAGTTCACGCTCGACCACGGCGCCGTGGCCATCGCGGCCATCACGAGCTGCACCAACACCTCGAACCCCTCAGTGATGCTCGCGGCCGGGCTGCTCGCTCGCAACGCCAGCAAGAAGGGCCTCAAGGCCAAGCCGTGGGTGAAGACCACCCTGGCTCCTGGCTCCAAGGTCGTCACCGACTACTACGAGAAGGCCGGTCTGACCAGCTACCTCGAAGACCTCGGCTTCTACACGGTCGGCTACGGCTGCACCACCTGCATCGGCAACTCAGGGCCGCTCCTTGACGAGATCTCCACCGCGGTGCAAGACAACGACCTCGCCGTCACGGCGGTGCTCTCGGGCAACCGCAACTTCGAAGGACGCATCAACCCCGACGTCAAGATGAACTACCTGGCGTCGCCGCCCCTCGTCATCGCCTACGCTCTCGCCGGCTCGATGAACTTCGACTTCGAGAACGACGCGCTCGGCACGGGATCCGACGGTACCGAGGTCTTCCTCAAAGACATCTGGCCCGAGGCAGCCGAGGTGCAGAAGACGATCGACGAGTCGATCGACACCGACATGTTCACCCGCGAGTACGGCGCCGTCTTCGACGGTGACGACCGCTGGCGCTCGCTCCCGACGCCCGAGGGCGCGACCTTCGAATGGGACAGCGAGTCGACCTACGTTCGCAAGCCCCCGTATTTCGATGGCCTCACGATCGAGACGACCCCCGTCGTCGACATCACCGATGCCCGCGTGCTGGCGAAGCTCGGCGATTCGGTGACGACCGACCACATCAGCCCCGCGTCGACCATCAAGGTCGACAGCCCGGCCGGCCGGTACCTCGCCGACCACGGCGTCGAGCGCAAAGACTTCAACAGCTACGGTTCGCGCCGCGGCAACCACGAGGTCATGATCCGCGGCACGTTCGCGAACATCCGTCTCCGCAACCAGCTCCTCGACGGCGTCGAGGGCGGTTACACGCGTGACTTCACGAAGCCCGACGCCCCGCAGTCGTTCATCTACGACGCCAGCGAGAACTACCGCGCCGAGGGCACCCCCCTCGTCGTGCTCGCCGGCAAAGAGTACGGCTCCGGCTCGTCGCGCGACTGGGCCGCCAAGGGCACATCGCTCCTCGGCGTCAAGGCCGTCATCACCGAGAGCTTCGAGCGCATCCACCGCTCGAACCTCATCGGAATGGGCGTCGTGCCGCTGCAGTTCCCGGCGGGCGAGACGTGGGAGTCTCTCGGGCTCGACGGCAGCGAGTCGATCAGCATCTCCGGCCTCACCGCCCTCAACGAGGGCACGACCCCGAAGACGGTGCACGTGGTCGCGAAGCCGACGGCGCATTCCGCCGAGGGCAAGGCCGTGGTCGAGTTCGACGCAGTCGTTCGCATCGACACCCCGGGCGAGGCCGACTATTACCGCAACGGTGGCATTCTCCAGTACGTGCTCCGCTCGCTGGTGTAGGTCAGTAGTCCTCCCGACGGACGCCCCGCCACTCCCCATTCTGGGAGGGTGGGGCGTTCGTCCGTTGCCAGGCGACGAAGCCTAAACTTCAGGTGGGGTTATACCCGTGCCCCCGGAAAGCGAGACACATGAGCCTCCTCGAGACGATCCACGAGCCCCGCGACCTCGATGGGCTGAGTGACGAGCAGATGCTCGTGCTGGCCGCTGAGATCCGACGGTTCCTGGTGACAGAGGTGTCGAAGACCGGAGGCCACCTCGGCCCGAACCTCGGCGTGGTCGAGCTCACGCTCGCGATGCACCGGGTCTTCGATTCGCCGAAAGACGCCTTCGTCTTCGACACGGGCCACCAGTCGTACGTGCACAAGCTCGTCACGGGGCGTCAAGACTTCTCCGACCTGCGCCTCAAGGGCGGCCTGGCCGGCTACCCGCAGCGCAGCGAGTCGGTGCACGACATCGTCGAATCGTCGCACGCCTCGTCATCGCTGTCCTGGGCCGACGGCATCTCGCGCGCATTCACCCTGACCGGTCATGGCGACCGCCACGTGGTCGCCGTCGTCGGTGACGGCGCTCTGACCGGGGGCATGACGTGGGAGGCCCTCAACAACATCAGCGACGACAACACCCGCCGCTTGATAATCGTCGTGAACGACAACGGTCGGTCGTATGCACCGACCATCGGTGGCATGGCCCGGTTCTTAAACTCCGTGCGCACCGCTCAGGCCTACCGCGACATGCACGTCTCCTCGAGAGCGGCTTTCGATCATCTAGGATCCCCGGCGCGCGCGTTCTACCGGGGCGTCCGGGGCGGCCTCCACGGCTTCCTCAGCCGCTTCACCAACAACGACGCCCTCTATTCGAACCTCGACATCAAGTACATCGGCCCGATCGACGGTCACGATCAGAAGGCGATGGAGGAGGCCCTGCAGCAGGCGAAGAACTACGGTGCTCCGGCCATCGTGCACGCCATCACGCAGAAGGGCCGGGGGTTCGAGCCCGCGCTCAAAGACGTCGCCGACCAGTTCCACGCCGTCGGCCACATCGACCCCGAAACCGGCGAGGCCCTTGAGACGTCGAGCGCTCCGGGCTGGACGAGCATCTTCGCCGACGAAATCGTCTCGATCGCCGACCGCGATCGCACCGTCGTCGGCATCACCGCGGCGATGCTGCGCCCGGTCGGCCTCCATCGCTTTGCCGAGAAGTACCCGAAGCGGGTGCTCGACGTCGGAATCGCCGAACAGCACGCGGTCGCCTCGGCCGCGGGGCTGGCATTTGGTGGAATGCACCCGGTCGTCGCGCTCTACGCGACTTTCATCAACCGGGCCTTCGACCAGGTGCTCATGGATGTCGGCCTGCACAAGGCCGGAGTCACGTTCGTGCTCGACCGGTCAGGGGTCACCGGCCCCGATGGGCCCAGCCACCACGGCATCTGGGATCTCGCCATCCTGCAGGTCGTCCCCGGCATCCGCATCGCCGCGCCCCGCGACGGTACCCGCCTTCGCGAAGAGCTCCGCGAAGCGGTCGCCGTGACCGACGCTCCCACCGTGATCCGGTTCCCCAAGGGCGAAGCGGGCGACGATATCGACGCCGTCGAACGTCTCGATGACGGGGTCGACGTGCTCGCTCGTGGCGACCGACCCGACGTTCTCATCATGGCCGTCGGCCCGATGGCCCGGCTGGGGCTCGACGTGGCAGCTCGACTCGCCTCGCAGGGCATTGGCGCCACGGTCGTCGACCCCCGCTGGGTGGTTCCCGTGCCCCGCAGCGTCGTCGACCTCGCCGCCCAGCACCGCCTCGTCGTCACCCTCGAAGACGGTGTGCGGGTCGGAGGAATAGGCACGCGCGTGCGTCAAGATCTGCGCGCCGCTGACGTCGACACCGCGGTGACGGAGCTCGGTCTGCCCGACGAGTTCATCGACCACGCCTCGCGCGCTCAGATCTTCGACGCGGCCGGCCTCACGGCCCAGGCCGTCGCGCGCGACGTCACGGCCATGGTGCTGGGGTCGAAGCTGCCCGTCGCCCGACCCGAGGGGGCGTCGCCGTCGACTGGCTCGTCGGCTTCGATCACGTCGGCCCAGCGCAGTTCGGCCGACGCCGAGTAGCCCGCACACCAAAGTGCGCGAATCGCCGTCCGATCTGATGATCGGCGCCGATTCGGGCACTTTGGTGTGGAGGCTCCAGGTGCCTAGGCCGCACCGACCCCGCGGATGAGCGGGTCGTGGAACGCCCGGCCTCGAACACGCTCGGACGCACCGACTCGGTCAAGGTAGGGTGTCGCGCCGCCCATCTGGAACGGCCAGCCAGCGCCGAGGATCAAGCAGAGGTCGATGTCTTCGGGCGCCGCGACAACACCGTCGTCGAGCATGCGACCGATCTCGTCGGCCAGGCCGTCTTCGATGCGGATGCGGAGCTGCTCTTCGGTCAGCGCTTCGCGCTTCTCGCCCGGCCCGGATCCGCCGACCAGCTTGACCGCCTTGGGGTCGAAGCCCTTGCGGTTGCCCTTCGAGTCACGCTCGAAGATGTGACCGAACTCGGCGAGGCGGTGCAGGGCCTCGCTCTCGAAGAAGCGCTCGGGGAAAGCGGCGTGGTGCGTGTCGAGCACGTGCGCGCCCACCGTCAGCCCGACCAGTTCGAGGAGCTCGAACGGCGTCATCGGCAGTCCGAACGGGGCCGTCGCACGATCGACGACTTCGAAGGGTGTGCCGGTCTCGACAGCGTGCATCGCCTCGCCGAGCAGCTTTGCGAGCACGCGGTTGACGACGAACCCCGGTGCGTCGGCTGTGATGACGGCGTTCTTGCCCAGCGTCTTCGCTACGGCCATCGCGGTCGCGAGCGTCTCGTCGTCGGTCGAGGGGGTGTTCACGACCTCGACCAGCGGCATCACGGCCACCGGGTTGAAGAAGTGGAAACCCACCAGGCGTGCGGGTTCGCTGAGCACCGATCCGATGGCCGACACCGAGAGCGACGATGTGTTGGTCGCGAGCACGCACGACTCCGACACCACCTCCTCCACGCGCGAGAAGACGTCTTGCTTGACGCCCAGCTCTTCGAAGACCGCCTCGATCACCCAGTCGCAGTCGGCGAAGTCGGCGATATCGGTTGTTCCCGAGATCAGGGCCTTGAGGCGGTTCGACTCGTCGGGCGAGACGCGGCCCTTCGCCTGCAGTTCGTCGATGGACGATCGGATGCCGTTGACACCTTGCGAGACACGGGCCTCGTCGATGTCGGTGATGACGACGGGAACCTTGAGCTTGCGCACGAAGAGCAGGGCGAACTGTGAGGCCATGAGCCCGGCGCCGACGATGCCGACCTTGGTGATCTTCCGGGCCAGGTCGGGGGAGGGCGCGCCGGCCGGGTGCTTGGCGCGCTTCTGCACCAGATCGAAGGCGTAGATCGAGGCACGGAACTGGTCGCCCGAGATGAGATCGGCCAGCGCTTCGTCTTCGGCGGCGAACCCCTCGTCGCGGGTGGCCTTCTTCGCCCCGGCGAGAAGGTCGAGAGCGGCGTACGGAGCCTTCGCGACCGTGCCGATCCTCTTCTGAACCGTCTTACGAGCGATCGCTATAGCCGCGTCCCATTTGACGGCACGCTCGATCTTGCCCGGCACGTGGGGCCTGGCGACTTTGACCGCCCCGCTGATGACGCCGTCTGCCCAGCGGATGCTGTCTTCGAGGAAGGCGGCCGAGCCGAACATCACGTCGGCGATTCCGAGTTCGAGTGCCTGTCCGGGTTTCAGCGTGCGGTTGTTCTTGAGAGGGTTCTCGACGATCACCTTGAGGGCGTTCTCGATGCCGATCAGGTTCGGCAAGAGCCAGGCGCCGCCCCAGCCCGGGATGATGCCGAGGAACACCTCGGGAAATGCGAGGGCCGGTGCTGCCGAGTCGACCGAACGGTAGTCGGCGTTGAGGGCGATCTCGAGACCACCGCCGAGGGCGAGCCCGTTGATGAACACGAACGTAGGCACTCCGGCATCGTGAAGCTTGCCGAGAGCGTCGTGGCCGAGCCGGGCCATCTGCCGGCCCGCCTCGCGCGAGGGGATCTGGCCGACCTTCGAAAGGTCGGCGCCGGCGGCGAGAAAGTAGGGCTTGCCGGTGACGGCGATCGCCCGGATCTCTCCGGAAGCCGCACGGGCCCGGAGGGCATCGAGCGTCTCGGAGAACTCGACGAGAGTGACCGGCCCGAGCG
This sequence comes from Frondihabitans sp. PhB161, assembly GCF_003814635.1. Classification (NCBI taxonomy): domain Bacteria; kingdom Bacillati; phylum Actinomycetota; class Actinomycetes; order Micrococcales; family Microbacteriaceae; genus Frondihabitans; species Frondihabitans sp. PhB161. Next base: position 397,378 of record NZ_RKQW01000003.1, on the reverse strand, counting down.
TCGACGGGCGCCGGTGGTCGCGATCGTTGTCGAGAGTGACCAGAGTCAGGATGCCGCCGGAGGGCAGAGCCACATCGCGCACGTACGAGTGCGTGACGACCTCGTCGCGCGAGAGTTCGAGAAGGAGCGAGGTGTCGGTCACTTGGTCTTCTTCTTTCCGTCGAAGTGCGGGTTCTCCCAGATGACGCTTCCGCCTTGACCGAGGCCGACGCACATGGCCGTGAGCCCGTAGCGGACCTCGGGGTGCAGCTCGAACTGGCGGGCGAGCTGGATCATCAGGCGGACCCCCGAGGAGGCCAGCGGGTGGCCGACCGCGATGGCGCCGCCCCACGGGTTCACCCGCGGATCGTCGTCGTCGATGCCGAAGTGATCGAGGAGCGACAGCACCTGCACCGCGAACGCCTCGTTGAGTTCGAAAAGGCCGATGTCGTCGATCGTGAGGCCGGCCTTGCGAAGAGCCTTCTCGGTCGAGGGAACGGGACCGATTCCCATGATCTCGGGTTCGACTCCGGCAAAGGCGAAACTCACGAGCCGCATCTTGGACGCCAGACCGGCACGCTTGGCTGCGTCTTCTGACGCGATCAGCGAGACCGTGGCGCCGTCGTTGAGGCCGGAGGAGTTGCCGGCAGTGACGCGTCCGTGCGGACGGAAGGGTGTGCGGAGCGTCGCGAGACCCTCGAGAGTCGTCTCGGGTCGAGGAGCCTCGTCGCGGTCGGCGAGCCCCCATCCGGCTGCGGAGCGGACGGCGACCGAAACGAGGTCGGGTTGGATGTGACCGTCACTGTAGGCCTGAGCGAGCTTTTGCTGAGACCGGAACGCGAAGTGGTCGGAGCGCTCCTTGGTCAGCGACGGGAACCGATCGTGAATGCGCTCGGCAGTGTTGCCCATGTTGAGGGCCTCGCCGCTCACGAGCTTCTCCGCCACGAAGCGGGGGTTCGGGTCGGCATCGAAGCCCATCGGGTGGCGGCCCATGTGCTCGACGCCGCCGGCCAGCGCGAAGTCGTAGGCGCCGAAGGCGACGGCACCCGCGACGGAGGTGACGCTCGTCATCGCTCCGGCGCACATGCGGTCGATCGCGAACCCCGGCACGGATCGGGGCAATCCCGCCAGCAGGGCCGTCGTGCGGCCGAGAGTGAGCCCCTGATCGCCCGTCTGCGTCGTCGCGGCGATGGCGACGTCGTCGATGTCGGCTGGGTCGAGACCCGGGTTGCGGTCGAGCAGCCCCCGCATGGCCTTGACGACGAGATCATCGGCCCGGGTCTGCCAGTACATTCCCTTTTCGCCGGCTCGCCCGAACGGGGTGCGAACCCCGTCGACGAAGACGACTTCTGTTCTGATGGCCACATTGCCTCCTGAATCGACTGCGCCTGTTGCAGACGCCAACGGCTCGATCCTAGAAGCGGCACCTGTGGGCCAGTAATCGACTGCGCTTATCTACGAAGCCGATTCGGAGCCCTGCGTGAACGATTGGTGAGCCTCGACAAAGGCCTGCAGGATGGCGGGGGCCGTGGCCGCGATCTGCCACTCGCGCGCACCGGCCTCGCGCAGACCTTCGCCGATGTGGGCCAGGTCGAGAACCTCGGGCGCCTCCCACGCGACTCGTCGCAGATGGTCGGGAGTGAGGAGGTTCTCGACCGGGATCGACATCGCCTCGGACATGTGCTGAAGGCGCGGCCGAGCGGCCTTGTAGCGGGCGTCACCCTCGGGATTGCGGTCGGCCCACGAGCGGGGCGGGGGGAGCTGGTCGGTCGACGGCCCGCGGAGCGAGGGAAGATCGGTCGACGCGCGGCCCCGTTCGAGAGCGGCCCACCAGCGGCCCAGCTCGGTACGGCTCGCTCGACCGACGAACGACTTCAGAGCGCCGAGATCGCGCTTCGTGGCGGGGTTCTCGCGAACGGCCGCGATGATCGACGAGTCGGGAAGGAGGCGACCAGCAGCGGTGTCGACCTCTTGGGCGTAGTCGTCTCGCGCCTCCCACAGCTCGCGAACGAGGCCGAGAGCACGCTGCCCACGCAGGGTGGAGAGACCCGTCGTGCGACGCCACGGCTCCTGGCGGGGAGGTTTGGCCTCGCGTCGCAGGGTCGCCTGGAACTCCTCCTCGGCGATCTCGACCTTCTCCTGCTCGACGAGCACGTCGTACATCGCGTCGCGGAGGTCGACGAGCAACTCGACGTCGAGGGCGGCGTAGACGAGCCAGCTTTGGGGGAGCGGCCTCGTCGACCAGTCGGCGGCCGAGTGCTCTTTTGCCAGGTGGATGCCGAGGAGCTCTTCGACGACGGCGCCGAGCCCGACTCGGGGGAGACCTGCCAGGCGGGCACCCAGCTCGGTGTCGAAGATCCGCACCGGGTCGAGGTCGACCTCACGGAGGCAGGCGAGGTCTTGCGAGGCGGCGTGGAAGATCCACTCCTCGTCTTTGATGACGTCGTTGAGTTCACGCAAGGATCCGAGAGCCGGCGGGTCGAAGAGGAACACCCCGGCACCGCGGCGGAAGACCTGGATCAGATACGCGCGCTGCGAGTAGCGGTAGCCGGAGGCACGCTCGGCATCGACAGAGACAGGGCCGTGACCCTTCGCGATGGCGTCGATGGCGTCGAGGTAGGCCTCGCGGGTCGTGATGACGTCGACGAACGCGTGGTCGTCGTCGGCGGCGGGAACGTGGTCGACGGGAGCCTCCTGGGGCGGGGTTTCTTCTTCGATCCTACTTGTCACGCCCGACCCTTCGAGAGGCCAGGAGCGTGACGCCCTCCGCGGTCGGCGGGAGACCGGCGAGGGTGCAGATGAGCTCGGCCCAGGCCCGCACGTGCGGGGCGAGGTCGGTATCGCTCGGCGACCAGGACGCGCGGAGCTCCAATAGCGCCCCGTCGCTCTGGGACGAGAGCTCGCCGTAGCCGCTCGACAGGATCTTCGTCGCCGTGCCCGAGGCCGACGAGTAGGCCGCGCCGTTGGCACCGAGCGACTCGATCAGCCAGCTCCAGGCGACGTCGGCGATGAACGGGTCCAGGCCGATCTCGGTCTCGAGCGGCGCCTGAGCGAAGCTGACTATGCGCCAGGGTCCTCCCCAGGGCTCGGGCTCTTCCGGGTCGTAGAGGACGATGAAACGTCCGGTGCCGAGCTCGGGGTCGGCGTTCTCGCCGACGCCGACGACGTCAGCGGCGAGGGCGAAGGCCGACGGGGCCAGCCCACTCGGGGCAGGGATCTCCGTCACGACGAGGTCGTCTCGCGCGTCGATGGCGCGAATGGCCTCCACGGCCTCGACGAAGGCCCGGGGGCCGGTCACAGCCGGTTCCTGAGGACGTGAGGGAGTATCGGACACGAGATGAAGATTAGGCTCCCGGCAGAACCGTGGCTCAGAGGCACGCCGTAGGTGACCTCGGTCGCTCAGGGCCAGCCGGCGCACGACCGGGCATTCTTGTCGACCCCTGCCGTGTCGGTCGAGTCGCCTGAGCTCAGGAGGCTTGCACCTTCCAGCGAGCGTAGAGCGACGACTGGTCGTCGATGAGCAGCTGATCGAGAGTAAGAGCCGACGCATCGAACCGTTCGGTGCCGAAGACGGGCAGGCCCGAGCCGATGACGATCGGCGAGGTCGAGAGGCACAGCTCGTCGACGAGACGGTCGTGTAAAAACTGCCCGGCGAGCGACGGCCCGCCCTCGCAGACGAGCGAGCGCAGCCCCTCGGCGTGGAGGCGCTCGACGATCGCGGCCGGGGCCAGACGACCCTCGGTGTCGGGGGCGACCAGGATGGTCGCGAGCCCGCAGAGCGAATCGCCGAGCGACTCGGTGACGCGTGCCACGGCCGACGAGGGGCAGATGACGACGACCCGATCGGCGCGCTCCGCGTCGATGCGGTGGCCGCTGAGGTCGCCCGAGCTCGTCACGACGACCAGCTTTGCGGTGGACGGCACCCGATACCCCTCAGCGCGAACACTCTTCGCCCCGACGATGACGGCGTCGGCGACATCGCGGATGGCCCGCAGGATGGCCCGGTCGGCCGGGTTGCTGAGAGTGTCGGAGGTTCCGTCGGTGCCCGCCGCGTCACCCGACACGGCGGCGATCAGGTTGAGCCGGAGCCACGGCGTCGTCGGCGGCGCGTACCAGCCCTTCAGCACCTCGTGCGTGTCGTCGGCGCCGACCTCGAGACGCGTGGCGACATCGGGGCCGGCTTCTCTCGACCGGTGCAGAAGGCGCAGGATCACGCGGCGGTCTTCTCGCGAATCTGCCGCTTGGCCCGCCCGAGCAGCGCAGTCATGCCTCGAATCCGCAACGGGCTCACGGCCTCCACGAGACCGATGGTCTGCGGATAGTCATCGGGCACGCCGAGCGCCTCGTCGACCGTCAGACCCTCGAGGCCCTGCGCGATGATCGACGCGAAGCCACGAGTCGTCGGCGACTCGCGCGGTGCGGTCGCATACAGGTGGACGAGGCCGTCCGTCACCTCGACGAAGATGAACACCGGCGACTGGCACTCCACGACCTGCTCGAGCAGATCGGGATGATCCGCATAGCGTTCCGGCAGCCCCGGCAGCTCGTTCGAGAACTCGAGGAGGAGCTGCAGGCGGTCTTTCACGGAGAGGTCGAGGAAGTCACGCTGGATCTCGGCCAGGGCCTCGGGGAGGGCCGGGCTGGATCCTTCGCCGTTGCTCGTCGGAACCGTGCTCATCGGGTGGCAGCCGCCGGAGCCTCACCGGGCTCGGCACCCGTGACGATTGGCACGCGCACGGCGGAGCCCCATTCCGTCCATGAGCCGTCGTAGTTGCGGACGTTCTCGAAGCCCATCAGGTGGTGCAGCACGAACCAGGTGTGGCTGGAACGCTCGCCGATGCGGCAGTAGGCGACCACCTCGTCTTCGTCTTTCAAGCCGGCGCCGTCGCGGTAGATCGCGTCGAGTTCGGCGAGGGGCCTGAAGGTTCCGTCGTCGGCAGCGGCCTTTCCCCACGGCACGTTCTGCGCGCTCGGGATGTGACCGGCGCGCAGGGCGCCCTCCTCGGGGTAGGCGGGAGCGGTCGTGCGCGAGCCGTTGTACTCCTCGGGGGAGCGGACGTCGATCAGCGGGCTGCCGAAGTGGGCGAGCACGTCTTCTTTGTAGGCGCGGATGCCGGTGTCGTCGCGCTCGGGGACGGGATACTCGACCGGGGTGATCGCGGGCTGGTCGAGGGTGTACTCGCGGCCCTCGGCCTCCCACTTCGCGCGACCGCCGTCGAGCAGGCGCACGTCTTCGTGGCCGAAGAGCGTGAAGACCCAGAGGGCGTAGGCGGCCCACCAGTTGTTCTTGTCGCCGTAGATGACGACGGTCGAGTCGCGCGAGATGCCGCGCTCGCTCATCAGCTCGGCGAACTTCTCACCCGAGATGTAGTCGCGCTGCACGGGGTCGTTGAGATCGGTGTGCCAGTCGACCTTGACCGAGCCGGGAATGTGGCCGGTCTCGTAGAGCAGGACGTCTTCGTCGGACTCGACGACGACGAGGCCGGCCCGTGCGGCAGGGTCGCCGGCGAGCTTCTCGGCGAGCCACTCGGTCGAGACGAGGCGCTCGGGGTGGGCGTAGTCGCTGAACTGAGCGGACGGATCGCGATCGACAGGCATGGTTCCTCCAGACGTCGCCCGGAGGCGACACGTACGGTTACGGCGTGCGGCGTAGAGTTTCACTTCGCCGTCTGCGGCGGCAGTGTTTTTTCGCCGTCTCCGTCGACAACGCTAGACGGGCGCCATGTATGCCGCGCGGAGCCCGCGCAAAACTCTGACACAAATCTGACACGGAGAGGACGGCGCCGCCGGATGACCGACGAGAGCAGCCCCACCGCGGGCGAGGCGGACACCAGGATCCGAGACACCGTCTCTCTCACCGACCGCTCTCCCTCCATCACCGCCGCTGAGATCGTCGCCCACCTCGTTCCTCCCCGTCAGTTCGACGGCGCCTCGCTCGACAACTACCGCCCCGACCCCGGCTACCCGTCGCAGGCGGAGGCGGTCGAGGCAGTCCGCACCTTCGGCGACCAGGCCACACCCACGCGGGCCGGTTTCTTCCGCCGCAAGGTGACCGTGCCGAAAAAGCTCGGTCTCTACCTCGACGGCGGCTTCGGCGTCGGAAAGACCCACCTGCTCGCGGCGCTCTGGCACCAGACCCCGGGGGCAGCCGGCTCGGGCACGAAATACTTCGGCACCTTCATCGAATACACGGCCCTCGTCGGCGCGGTCGGCTACCGGGGAGCGGTCGCGCAGCTCGAAGGCGCGACTCTCATCTGCATCGACGAGTTCGAGCTCGACGACCCGGGCGACACGATGATCATGACGAGACTCCTCGGCGAACTCGCCGACCAGGGAGCCCGGATTGCCGCGACATCGAACACTCCGCCGAACGCTCTAGGGGAGGGCCGCTTCGCCGCAGCCGACTTCCTGCGCGAGATCCAGGCGCTGAGCGATCGCTTCCGCACCCTGCGCATCGACGGCACCGACTATCGACGCCGCGAGATCGAGGCGCACGCGATCGTGACGGGGGAGCTCGACCGTGCGATTGCATCCGCTCGGGGCGTCGTGTCGGTCGACGACTTCCAGGCCGTCGTCGAACACCTGTCGACGGTGCACCCGTCGAAGTACGTGAAGCTGATCGACGGCATCGACACGGTCGCTCTCCGCGACGTCGGCCCCCTCCATGATCAGACGGAGGCGCTCCGCTTCGTCGCGTTCGTCGACCGGTTGTACGACGCCCAGGTGCGCGTCATCGCCTCGGGGCTCGCGCTCGACGAGGTCTTCAGCGCCGAGATGCTGGCGGGCGGCTACCGCAAGAAGTACCTCCGCGCCATGTCGCGACTGGTCGCGCTCACGCTTCTCTAGGCCCCGGCTCCCGCTTTCCTAGCGCTTCGCGCTCTCACGGCACCTTCGGGCCCAAAGGCCAGATTCGCGAAACGTGTTGTTTACAAACGGGCGAACCGTGTTACATCCGGGAAACATACGTGCGCACGAACCGAAACGTCGGGACGCCAGTATGAGCCGTATCCCGAGTCAGCACTGGTCGTCGCCCCTGCACTTTCCAGCGTCGTTCGGTCCGGGACACCCTGCACTGCACAACTGAGAGGTGACACCAGATGCTCGACCAAGGCAATACCGCCTTCATCCTGATCACGGCCGCCATGGTCCTGCTCATGACCCCCGGCCTCGCCTTCTTCTACGGTGGCCTCGTCAAGGCCAAGAGCGTCATCAGCATGATGATGCTCAGCTTCGGCGCAATCGGCCTCATCGCCGTCCTGTGGGTCTTGTACGGCTACTCCATCGCCTTCTCGAACGGCCCCAGCGGCTCCGCCGGAACGGACACGTTCATCGGCATCGACGGGTTCCTCGGCTTCGACCCGGCCATGTTCGGCCTCAACTCGTTGATCGGCCAGGAGGCTGCCTTCCCCCAGCTCGCCTTCGCCGCGTTCCAGGCGACGTTCGCCATCATCACTGTGGCCCTCATCTCGGGTGCGATCGCCGACCGTGCCAAGTTCGGCGCCTGGATGGTCTTCGCCGGCGTCTGGGCCACGATCGTCTACTTCCCGGTCGCCTCGTGGGTCTTCAACTTCACTCTCGGCAAAGACGGCTCGGTCGTCGACGGCGGCTGGCTCGCCGGTCTCGGCCTGATCGACTTCGCCGGCGGTACCGCGGTCCACATCAACGCAGGATCCGCCGGTCTGGCTCTCGCACTCGTGCTCGGCCGCCGCGTCGGCTTCGCCAAGGGCGCCTACAAGCCGCACAACCCTCCCTTCGTGATGCTCGGTGCCGGCCTCCTCTGGTTCGGCTGGTTCGGCTTCAACGCCGGCTCGGAGCTCGCTGCCGACGGCGTCGCCGCCCTCGCGTTCGTCAACACCCTCGCCGCTCCCGCCGCCGCAGTGCTCGGCTGGCTCATCGTCGAGAAGGTCAAAGACGGCAAGGCCACTTCTGTGGGTGCCGCATCGGGTGCCGTCGCCGGTCTCGTCGCCATCACTCCGGCGTGCGCCGCCCTCACGCCGTTCTGGGCGATCGTGCTGGGAATCCTCACCGGTGCCATCTGTGCAATCGCGATCGACCTCAAGTTCAAGCTCGGTTTCGACGACTCGCTCGACGTCGTCGGCGTCCACCTCGTCGGTGGTCTCGTCGGAACCCTCTACATCGGCTTCTTCGCGAACGACGTCGGCCTCGCCTTCGGTGGCGGCTTTCACCAGCTCGGCGTCCAGGCTCTCGCGGCCGTCGTTGTCATGGTCTACTCGTTCGTCTTCGCCTTCGTCATCGGCCTCGTGATCGAGAAGACCATGGGCTTCCGCGTCACGAGCGAAGACGAGGTCGCCGGCATCGACACGGCCGTGCACGGCGAGGAGGGCTACGTGCTCCTCGACGAGCGCGCCTAGCGCCTCAGCCGCTTCATACGAGGCCCTCGCCCATTGGGTGGGGGCCTTGTTGCGTCGGGGGCCGTCGGGCACGGCACAAACCCTCGCGATCGGCAAAGACCCTCCCGGCCGGCGTGCGAGTTGGGCCTAGGACCGCCTCGAAAGCCGATCGCGAGGGTTTAGCCGCGGAACACCGCCGGCGATTAAGCGCCGTGCGAGTTCGTCGGGATTTCGGGCGACGCTGTAATCCCATCGGATGATCGTGCGCACGTCGGGGTGAGCTGCAAATCGGGCGTGCCGTCGCTTCTCGTCGCGGATCACCTCGGGCGCAGTCCGGCCGGCCATGAAGCGCGGATCGGTGTATTTCCATTGACCGTCGAACTCGCCGAGGGCGAGAACGGAGCGCCAGCCGAAATCCGCGTCGCCGATCTTGCCCCATTCGTCGTAAAACGGCACTTGCAGGGAGGGCATCTCGAACCCGCGCGTCAGCATCCCGACGCGGCTGAAGCTCTCGCCCGGCCACTGGGCCAGAGGCGTCGCAAAGTCGAGGGCAGCATGTGCCGACTTCGAACGCCGCGCGTCTGGCCGCCGGGCCAGATGCTCGGCAACCTCTTCCTTAGCGAAGAGGCCGACCCGCAGGCCGTGATCGAACACCATGACCGCCTCATCGAAGGGGCTGGTCAGTGCGAGGTCGGCCGCCGTTCTCGAGGGTGTCGTAACGGCTATTCCTTCCCAGTCGATCCTGTCACCCGAACGGACTACCCCCGGCCTCCGCAGCAGGGACGGGATCCGGTTGGTTGTCGAGCGCGCCGGATCGACGATCTGGACCTCGCGTGGCCAGTCATCCGGCACCGGAAAACCCCAGACCGCGGCAGCAGACCAATGCGAGACGGCGACCGGGCCTCGGAGTCGAACAACACTGGCGTGAATGCGAGTGACGTATTGCTCGCGCGCCGAGAGGGCCGCCCAGGTCGAGGCGTTGAGGTAGGCGCCAGGGAGTACTCGAGCCATCGTGCCGCGTTCGGTCGCGCGGCGGAGGGAGCGCGAGTCGAGCCCTGAAGCTTCGAAGTCGCAGGACCGGAGGATGAGGGAAGGCGGTGCAGGCATGCCTCAAGCGTCGTCACGTGGCCGATGACCGCGGGCCGGATCCTGCGTTCTGTGCGGTACACACCCGGTCGCGTCAGCTGTGGAGGAGAAGCAAATCACTCCAGCCCGGCGCACACAGACCGCCGAAAAGGAGCACGATCGAGCAAAGGCCCGATGAGGGGCCGAACCAGGAGGTCGTCATGGCTCGCTCAGGTAAAATGGTTCAGTTCGATCGCTACGGCGACGTCGACGAGCTCCACTTCGTCGCCCAAGAGCTCCCCGTCCCCGACGACGACGAAGTGGTGGTTGAGATCGTCGCCGCAGGCCTCAACCACATCGAGAACTACATCCGGCAGGGCGACTTCCAGAGTCGCCTGCCGCTCGCGTTTCCGGCCAATCAAGGATCCTGCTTCGCCGGAATCGTCAAGAAGCGCGGCAGAGCGGTTCGCGACCTGTCAGTCGGCGCCGAAGTGATCGGCCACGCCGTCGGCGGAGGAGCCCACGCCACCTACATCGCCGTGCCCCGCACCGCCGTGGTGCCGAAGCCCCAGCGTGTCTCGTGGGAGATCGCGGGGGGCCTGTACCTCGCCGGTGCCACCGCCTACGACGTCGTCCGCGGGCTCGCTCTCGGCTCCGACGACGTCCTCGTGGTCACCGCAGCTGCCGGCGGCGTCGGGCACCTCGAGTGCCAGCTCGCCCTGGTCGCCGGGGCCCGCGTGATCGGCACCTGCAGCCCGCGCAACCACGACTACCTCCGCTCGATCGGCGTGATCCCGATCACGTACGGCGACGGCCTCGAAGAGCGCATCCGCGAAGCCGCGAAGGGCCCCGTCACCGCCTTCATCGACAACTTCGGCGGCGACAACCCAGCCCTGGCGAAGTCGCTGAAGGTGATCCCCAGCCGCTTCTCGTCGAGCGAAGACCGCCTCGAGACCGAGATGCGCTTTATCACGGTCGACCGCGACGACACCGAACCGGCCATGATCTTGAGCGAGCTCGCAACGATGATCGAAGAGGGCAGGATCCAACCGCTCATCTCCGGGTTCTACCCCTTCGACTACATCGTGCAGGCGTTCGCCGACCTGGGCGAGAAGCACTCGCGCGGCAAGGTGGTCGTCGGCATGCAACCCGTTGAGAGCGGAGCGCGATCGAGCTGGTACCTGTCGGGCAAGGCGCGCGACGTGCATTCGGCCTGAGGCCGCGCGTCCGCCGCGAGACGTCGCACGGACTCGCGGACGTGCCGCGGCACGTCCGTGGGTCCGCACGACGTCTCGCGGCTGGCGTCAGGCGTCAGACGTCAGACGTCAGACGTCAGACGTCAGACGTCAGGCGTCGGGCGTCAGGCGTCGACAGATGCCTTGTCGGCCACAGAGCCGGTCGACGTCGAACGCGAGCCTCTGAGCCGGAACGACGCGCCGCGGTGCTCCTCGGGCAGCCGGTCGCCGCGCGCGAACAGCTTCTCTCGGAGCGACCCCTCCACGTACTCCGTCGGATAGGCGCCGCGGGCCCGCAGCTCGGGGATCACATGCTCGATGACGTCTTCCCACGTGCCCGGCGAGACGGCGTACGCGAGGTTGAACCCGTCGACGTCCGTCTCGGCGACAAGCTGTTCGAGATGGTCGGCCACCTCTGATCCTGAGCCGACGAAGATCGGCCCGAGTCCGCCGATGGCGCCGAACCGCGCGATGTCGCGCACAGTCCACTCCCGGCCGTCGAGCTTCGCCGACTCCTTGAAGTTCTCGATCACCGACTGGATCGCGTTGCCCTGCACGTCGCCGATCGGCTGGTCGAGGTCGTACTCCGAGAGGTCGATGCCGGTCCAGCCGGACATGAAGACGAGAGCCCCCTCCTCGCTGGCGTAGCGGAGGTAGTCCTCGTGCTTGGCGACGGCCTTCTCGTGGGTGTCGTCGGTGATGATCGTGAGCAGGGTGTAGATCTTGGCCGAGTAGCGGTCGCGGCCGGCCTTCTCCAGGGCGTCGCGGATCCTCGAGACCGTCGCCTTGAGCACGGCCGCCGTGGGAGCCGACACGAAGATCGCCTCGGCGTTGTCTGCGGCGAAGGCGACGCCGCGGGGAGAGGCCCCAGCCTGGTAGATCACGGGGGAGCGCTGAATCGACGGTTCGGAGAGGTGGATGCCGGGCACCGTGTAGTTCTCGCCGCGGTGACCGATCTCGTGGATCTTGGCGGGGTCGGTGAACACGCCACCCTCGCGGTCTTCGACGACGGCGTCGTCTTCCCATGACCCCTCCCACAGCTTGTACAGCACGTCGAGGTACTCACTGGCGACGTCGTAGCGGGCGTCGTGCTCGAGTTGATCCTCGTGGCCCATATTGCGCGCCGCGCTCGGCAGGTAGCCGGTCACGACGTTCCAGCCGACGCGCCCCTTCGTGAGGTGATCGAGCGTCGACATGCGTCGGGCGAACGGGTAGGGGTGCTCGTAAGCTGTGCCCGCGGTCACGCCGAAACCGAGATGTTTCGTGACCGCCGCCATGGCCGAGACGAGCAGCACCGGGTCGTTGACCGGAATCTGCGCCCCATTGCGGATCGCCGCGACGTTGTTGCCGCCGTAGACGTCGTAGGTGCCGAGCACATCGGCGATGAACAGGCCGTCGAACGTGCCCGATTCGAGCAGCTTCGCCAGGTTCGTCCAGTAGTCGATGTCGTTGTAGTGCCTCGAGCGGTCGCTCGGGTGGCGCCACAGCCCGGACGACTGGTGGGCGACGCAGTTCATGTCGAAGGCGTTGAAGCGGATCTGTCGGGTCATGGTCTCATCCTCCGTGGGTTGGGGCGGTTTGTCAGGGCGTCCGTAACGCGGTGTCACACGCGCGTAGGCGCTACTTCGCGTCGACCGGCAGGAGGATGTTTTTGACCTTTGAGTCGGTGCTCAGGAACGTCTGGACTCGAGGATCCTTGAACGCCGCGATCAGCTTCTTGACGTTGTCCGATTTCGCGTACTTGGTGCCGACGGTCAGCTGCCCGGCGAACTGGTCGGGGGCGGCGGGGGCGTAGATCTGCTTCGAGACCGGGATGCCCGCGGCGAGGTAGTACTCGGTGTAGCCGACGGCGGCGTCGAGGTCGTCGAGCGAGCGTGACTGGGCGGCGAAGTCGAGCAGCGTGAACTTCAGGTGCTTCGGGTTCGAGGCGATGTCGTCCTGGGTCGCGTAACCCTTGTCGATACCCGGCTTGAGGGTGATCAGACCGGCACGGTCGAGGATCCAGAGCCCCTGCGCTTCGTTCGCGGGATCGGAGTAGAGCGAGATCGTAGCGCCGTCGGGAATGGCGTCGACCGTCTTCCACTTCGAGCTCCACAGGCCGAATCCCCAGCGGAAGACCGGGGTAGCCGCGGTCTCCTTGAAGTCGGGGTTCGCCTTCAACACCTGGCTCAGCCAGAGCTTGTGCTGGTAGACCGTGCCTGCAACCTCGCCCTCGCTGACGGCGCGGTTCAAGGTGGTCGAGTCGGAGAGGCCCTTGAAGGCGACCTTGATGCCGTAGTCGGGGGCGACCTCTTTCGCGACGTAGTCGACGAGGGCCTCTTCGGCGGCGTTGCCCTCGGCGGTGGCGACGTAGAGCGTGGCGCCCTTCGTGTCGTTGGCACTGGCCTCGGGGAGAAGGCGCGGAACGGTCAGGCCCGCTGCCACGGCGACGATGGCCACGGCCGCTCCCGCGACGTAGGGCCAGCGGCGGCGCTTGGTCAGGGTGAAGCCGTGGTCGGGGCCGCCTGACGTGGGGGGAGTGGTGTCGGAGGAAGACATGGCTGTGCTGCTTTCGGGTGAGAGGGGCGTGAAAAGGGAGGGTCAGGCGGCGACGCGCGAACGCCGGGCCGGAGGAACGTCGCGGGAGACCCTGCTGGCGAATCGGAGCCGCGGCGTCAGACGACGGGCGAGCCGATCGCCGGCGAACTGCACCAGAGCGACGAGCACGACGAGGATCACGATGGTCGCGAGCATCACCCGCGTGTCGAAGCGCTGGTAGCCGTAGGTGACGGCGACGTAGCCGATGCCGCCCGCGCCGATCGTGCCGGCGATCGCCGAGTACTCGATCATCGCGATCGTGTTAATCGTCAAGCCGCCGACGATCGAGGGCAGCGCCTCGGCCAGCTGTGCCGTCCGGATCACCTGCAGCCTCGACGCCCCGGCAGCGCGAGCCACCCGCGAGAACTCGGGTGGGACTCCGCGCAGCGCGTTCTCGACGATGCGGCTGAAGAAGGCGATGCCCGCAACCGACATGGGCACGACGGCCGCGGCGATGCCGATGTTCGTGCCCGTGACCAGCCGCGTGAACGGGATGATCGCGGCCATCAGGATGAGGAACGGCAGACTCCGCCCGAGACTCACGATCCAGCCGGTCAGCGTGTGCACGAGCGGCTGTTCGAACAGACCCCCGCGGCCGGTGTTGTGCACCAGGGCGCCGATCGGCACCCCCACAGCCACGACGACCACCATCGTGATGCCGACCATGACGATCGTGTCGCCGAGGGCAGGCAGCACGAGGCCCGCGATCTGATCGACGGGAACGAGATTCGAGTTGCTCACGCGACGACCTCCAGGGTCGGGTCGAGGGGCGCCGTGTCGTTCGATTCCGAAACCGAGGATCCGGCGGCACCCCGCTCGGGCTCGGCGCTTGCGGCGCCGACCGGGCCCCGGGGCAGCAGCCCCAGCTCGGCGAGGACGCGTCGGGCCCGCTCGACATCGCCCACCACCCCCACCGTGACCGTTCCGACGGTCACGCCGTCAACGACCTCGACCGCCGCCCCGAGCAGCGCCAGAGGGGCGCTGAGCTCGGCGGACGCGCGCACCAGCCAGTCGGTGGGCACATCGGCGCGCCCGTACGTGACCACGAGAGACTCCTGGCCGTCGGCCGCATGAGCCGACGCGCGGTGCGGCTGGAGGTCGTTGCCGAGACGGGATGTCGGATCCTGAAGCAGGTCGACGACCCGGCCCGACTCGGTGAACCGGCCGACCTCGAGACGGGCGACGGTATCGGCGATCTCGCGCACGGCGTCCATCTCGTGGGTGATCAGCAGGATCGACAGGTCGAGATCATCGCGCAGCTCACGGAGGAGCCCGAGGATCGAGCGGGTCGACTCGGGGTCGAGACCCGAGGTGGCTTCATCGGAGAGCAGGATCCGGGGGCGGAGCGCCAGAGCGCGCGCCACACCGGCTCGCTGCCTCTGCCCACCCGAGAGCTGGTGCGGGTAGTGGTCAGCCTTGTCGCTGAGACCGACCCGGTCGAGCAGCTCGGCGACTCGCGCCTTCGACTCCGCCGGGGTGACTCCGAGGTAGTCGAGGGGGAGCGCGACGTTCTGGGCGGCCGTTCGACGGGAGAAGAGGCCGTCAGACTGGAAGATCGTGCCGATCGCCCGGCGAGCGGTGCGGAGACCCTTCTCTGACGCCGCGGTCAGGTCGACGCCGTCGACGACGACGGACCCCGAGGTGGGTCGTTCGAGAAGGGTGACGCACTGCGCGAGCGTCGACTTGCCGGCACCGCTTTTGCCGACCACAGCGGCGATCTCGCGCGGGCCGACTTCGAAGTCGAGGCGGTCGAGCACGACGGAACGGGTGCCACCGTGCTCGTAGACCTTGCTGAGCTGGTCGATTCGGATCATGCGGCGACGGTAGAGCGTCTCGAGGCGCCGCACCGCTGTACGTCGCGGGGTGACGGGGTGTGACGCTCTGTGACGCGACTGCGGGTGTGGTCTGGCGCAGCGCTGTTTTCTTTCGCAACGGTGTGGTGCGAATTTGAGAGTGATCCGCGGCGCCTGCCTCACGATCGCCGCGTGTCAGGCCCCTACGACTCCGGATCGCTCGCAAAATGGCGGCCTCGCCCGGAGAAGTCACGGGCGTTTCGTCCGAAGGGCGAACAGTGGACACCGTGCTTGGAAGGCGAACAATAAATACAGTGGGCGATACCGGACTCGAACCGATGACCTCTTCCGTGTGAAGGAAGCGCGCTACCAACTGCGCCAATCGCCCGTGGGACTCGTCGATACTACTGGATGAATCGAGTTCGAACCTATTCGTCGGCCCTCCGAGAGGCTCGTCGAGACACGAATCAATCTCAGTTTGTACTTCGGGCAAACCATCGGATAGAGTTCCTGAGGTCGCAGAGATGCGGAAGAAACAACAACCAGGTGTCGTACGTCAGACACTTTGCGGATGTGGCGCAGTGGTAGCGCATCACCTTGCCAAGGTGAGGGTCGCGAGTTCGAATCTCGTCATCCGCTCGAGTGAAAGCTCACCCGATCAGGGTGGGGTGGCCGAGAGGCGAGGCACCGGCCTGCAAAGCCGTTCACGCGGGTTCAAATCCCGTCCCCACCTCCAGATCCACCGGTTTGAGTCTCTTCAAAGCCTCAGACGGACAACTGAATACATATGAGCGATTGGCGCAGCGGTAGCGCGCTTCCCTGACACGGAAGAGGTCACTGGTTCGATCCCAGTATCGCTCACCACCACAAACCCCCGATTCGTCGGGGGTTTTTGCTTTTCCCGAGAGGCCGCGGCCCGAAACGCACCGTATGGCTGCCGTGGCCACCTCGCCGCCCATCGTGACGGTGGGCGCCGCATCTCGTCGCTTTTCGCAGGTTTAGTCGCGGCATTTCGCGACTAAACGTGCAAAACGCGACTACGACCGCCGAGCGCCCTAGGCGTTCAGCCAGGCGTCGGCGTCGAGCCGGCCGTCGCGCTTGGGGAGCGACGCCCGCACGAGCTCACGGTCGAGAGGCGAACGAATGGCCGCCACGAGCCGCTCAGCCAGGGCCTCCACCAGATGCCCGGGCAGCGACGCCCCGGCGTCGACCGGCACGACGCCGTGCCCGTGAGCGCGCAGCCACCCGGCAAGGCCGGTCTGGTCGGTCGTGACGATGGTCAGCCCTGCCGCCAGGCCTTCCTTGATCGGCAGGCCGATCTGCTCTCGCCAGCGGCCTTCGGGCACTGAGGGAGCGACCAGCACAGACGAGCGACCGACGATCTCGGTGGCTTCGTCGCGGGGGAGCGAGCCGCGTGCATTCCGAGTCTGCGGAGACGCACGCACCCACGCGTCGACGACGTCACCGAGTGGGCCGCCGCCGATCACGGTGAGTCGCACTCCGGGAACCCGCGACTCGACGAGCTCCCAGGCCTCGAGCAGCAGCCGGACGCCCTTGCGCTCGTCGAGCACGCCCAGAAACACCGCGCTGAGCGGCGATCCAGGCTGCCCCGGGCCGGCGGAGGGTAGTTCGAGCCCGACCCGACGGGGAATGCCCTCGACGAACGGCAGACGTCGATAGACGTCGGCGGACGCCTCGCTCGCGAAGGCGATCCGGGTCAGCGTCAGGCGAGCCGTGAGGCCGATCAGCAGACCGATACCCGAGACGAGGATCCGCGGCGGCGTCCGATCACCCGCGACGAGCGTCGCGAGCGAGCTGTTCTCCATCGCGTAGGTGCCGATCTCGCGGTGTCTACGTCGGAGGAGTCCCGCGAGCCGAAAGGAAGCGACCAGGGCGAAGTGGGTCGGCCAGAGGCGGATCCAGAGCGGCTCGAAGACTTCGAGCCGAGTGGCCGACGTCGTAATCATTTGCCGAAGGGCTCCGAACCGGGTCACCCGGGTGAATCGACTCCCAGCCAAGGCATTGCCCACGGCACCCGACAGCGAGTCGCCGAGATCGTACTTCGCCCCGAAGTAGATCACCTCGGCCGGCACCCCGACCCGCTGCCGTTCGAGGTGCACGGCACGGAGCTCCGGCACGACTCTGATCACGCTGGCTCGACTTTGCACCCCGGTATCCTACACGCGATATACAGTCAGACGCTGAGCTAGGCGCGCGGCATTCGGCGGCGCACGAGAGGTGCCTCGTCGAGCGGCTCGGTCTGCCACTCCGCCGCGAACGTCGACGAGACCGGGTCGAGCGTCACGATCAGCCGGTGGGGAGTTTCGACGAAGATCACATCGAGGCGCACGGTGCCGTTCGGCCCGTCGGAGGCAGCGACGGCCACCGCCTCCGAGAGAGCCCAGGATCCCACGCCGACGGTGGCGCGCAGGGTCTCGCCGCGGTCGACCAGCTCGACCGTGTCGGATCCTTCGCCCGTGTCACTCGGCAAGGCGTGCCCACCCTCCAGACCGAGCCCGCCCGGCAGGTAGGCGACCGAGGTGAGCGTTGCGAGACGGTTGCCCGCCCCGGGCGTGAAGGTACCCGAGACGCGCGTCGATGGGGCGGAGGCCACGGGCAGCTCGACCCCGGCGAGCCGCTCGGCCAGAGCATCGTCGGCCTCCGCAGAGGGCATAGAACCGTCAATGGCGGGCAGAAGGTTCTTCCAGACCGCGTCGAGCACGGCCTGCATGTCGGGGGTCTGGCCGGTGATCGCGATGACCACGTCGTGCTCCGGCAGCACCACGGCGAACTGCCCATAGGCCCCGTCGCCGCGGTAGCCGTGTCGCGCCATCCAGAACTGGAAGCCGTAACCCTGACCCCAGTCTTTGTCGCCGTGGTTCGAGTTGTCGATGTGCGACACCGTCGCGTCGTCGACCCACGAAGCGGGCAGGATCTGCTCGCCCTCCCACATGCCGCGCTGCAGATACAGCTGCGCGAGCTTGGCGAGCGCCACGGTCGGTGCGTAAAAGCCGCTGAAGCCGAGCTGACGCCCCGACGCGTCGGTCTGCCAGCCGACCTCGCCGATGCCGAGCGGATCGAACAGCCTCGGGCGCAGGTAGTCGGTCAGCGACTGGCCGCTGAGGCGCTGCACGATGGCCCCGAGGGTGAACGTGCACGGCTGGTTGTAGCAGAACAGCGTGCCCGGCTCTTCGTCGGGCGGCATGAGCAGGAATCCGCGCACGAGATCGACCGGGTCGATCGAATACGCCCGCGCCACCGTCTCCTCGCGGTGACCGCTGGCCATGGCGAGAAGGTGACGCACCCGGATCCTGCGGCTCTTCTCATCCGTGATCTCGGCATCGAGCTCAGGAAAGTGGCTGATGACGGTGTCGTCGAGCGAGAAAAGACCCTCGGCGATGGCGAATCCGACGGCGGTCGAGGTGAAGCTCTTACTGATCGAATAGAGCAGATGCTGGCGTTCGGCGCTGTACGGCGCCCACCACCCTTCGGCGGCCACCTGCCCGTGGCGCAGCACCATGAGGCTGTGCGGTTCGACGCCGGCCGTCGATTCGAGGGCATCGACGAGAGCGGCGATGCCGGCCGCATCGATGCCGACGGCGGACGGGCGGGTGCGGGGGAGAGCGTCAGTGATCACACCCTCACGCTAGCGCTGCGGCCCCGAGACGGCCCTCGATTCCGACACGCACTACAGCCGTTGGCGAACATGGTTCGGCTGAGGGCAAGATGCCGCCTATAGTTACGGCGACCACCAGATCCGCGCGGGTTGCAAGCCGCGACACATTTGCAGGAGAACACCATGGCTGCCGACTACGACGCACCCCGCAACGCCCCCGACGACGACGGTAACGACTCGATGCAGGCGTTCAAGGAGCGAGCTCCCCAGAAGGTCGGCCTCGTCGCCGACCTCGACGACGGCGACGCCTCGGGCGGGTTCCAGCTCGACGCCGCCGACGTCGACGAAGCTCTCGACGTCGTCGTGCTGCCGATGCAGGATTACGAGTTCACCTGCGTCGAGTGCTTCCTCGTACGCCCGCGCGCCCAGCTCGATCACGAGACCAAGCTCGGCCCCGTGTGCATCGAGTGCGCGTCGTAAGAAAGACAGGCGCCTCCTGACAGAGGCGAGCGCCTCCAGACAGAGGCGCGCAAGGGTGTGAAAGCCCCGTGAAAGCGGGGGAGCGCAGGATCCCTGTGGCCGGCAACGAAAGCCGGTCACCTCGGATCCTCATCCCCCTCTTTCACGAAAGGTCAGACATGACCACCTCAAGCGACTGGGCCGTCGAAGCCCACGGGCTCGTCAAGGTCTTCGGCGAGAACCGCGCGGTCGACGGCGTCGACCTCAGCGTCCGCGCCGGCACCGTCTACGGAGTGCTCGGCCCGAACGGCGCCGGCAAATCGACCACCATCAGCATGCTCGCCACGCTTCTGCGGCCCGACGGCGGATCGGCCACGATCTTCGGCCACGACGTCGTCAACGAGGCGCAGGTCGTGCGGCAACTCATCGGAGTCACCGCGCAGTTCGCGTCGGTCGACGAGAAGCTGTCGGCGACCGAAAACCTCATCATCTTCTCCCGACTGCTCGGCCTGTCGCGTCGCGATGCCCGGACCAAGACCACCGAGCTGCTCGAGGAGTTCGGCCTCACCGAAGCCGCCAGCCGGCCGCTCGCGAAATTCTCGGGCGGAATGCGTCGTCGTCTCGACCTCGCCGCAAGCCTCATCGCCCAGCCGCCGCTGATCTTCTTGGACGAGCCGACCACCGGGCTCGACCCGCGCACCCGCTCGCAGATGTGGGACACCATCCGGCGCCTCGTCACCGAGGGCTCAACGGTGCTGCTCACGACGCAGTACCTCGAGGAGGCCGACCAGCTCGCCGATCGCATCGCGGTCATCGACACAGGTCGGGTCGTCGCCGAGGGCACCTCGGAGGAGCTCAAGTCGTCGGTGGGCGAATCGTCGCTGCAGCTCCGGCTCGCCTCATCCGCCGACGTCGCACCCGCCCGCGACCTCATTCGAAGCGTGCTCGGGGTCTCGGCGGCCGTCTCGCCCGAAGCCGGTCGCATCACCGCGCCGATGACCGACCCCGACCGGATCACCGACCTGTTCGTCGCCTTCCGCGAGCGCGGCATCCACCTCACCGAGATGAGCGTTCAGAAGCCGACGCTCGACGAGGTGTTCCTCACCCTGACCGGGCACGGCGTCGACGCCGATGCCGCACCAGCCGACGGCGCTGCCGCCGCCAACACCTCCCCGAAAGAAGCGGTGAACGCATGACCACCCTCAGCCCCACCAGCGCGACTCCGCGTCTCACCGGCCCGGCCGGTCGCCCACTCAAGAACCACGTCAGCGTCTCGCAGACCATCCGCCACTCGTTCACGATGGCCTATCGCGGGCTGCTCAAGATCCGCCGCACTCCCGAGCAGCTCATCGACGTCACGATCCAGCCCATCATCTTCACGCTGATGTTCACGTACCTGTTCGGCGGGGCGATCGCCGGAAGCATCGCGGACTACCTGCCGCTGATCATCCCCGGGATCCTCGTCCAGACGGTCATCACCGGTTCCGTGGTCACCGGCATTCAGTTGCGCGAAGACATGGACAAGGGCGTGTTCGATCGATTCAAGTCGCTGCCGATCGCTCGGATCGCCCCTCTCGCCGGTGCGCTCCTCGCCGACACCGTGCGCTACGCGATCGCGACGACGCTCACCCTGACCATGGGATTCATCCTGGGCTGGCGTCCGGGCGGCGGCTTCGGCTTCGTCGTTCTGGCCGGGCTTCTCGTGATCGTCTGCGCCTGGGCTCAGCTGGATCTTCGCGTTCTTCGGTGTCGTCGCTCGAAGCGCATCGAGCGTGCAGGGCATCTCGTTCCTGGTGCTCTTCCCGCTGACGTTCCTCTCGAACGCCTTCGTGCCGACCGGCACGCTGCCGTCGTGGCTGAAGTGGTTCGCCGAGGGCAACCCGGTCTCGCACCTCGTGTCGGGGGTCCGCGACCTCGCGAACACCGGTGCGATCACGGGCAACCTCTGGCTGGCGCTGCTCGGTGCCGGGGTCGTGGTGGCGATCTTCGCCCCACTGACCGTGCGCGCCTACATGCGCAAGGCCTGACGCGACCGCTCCCGCGTCCGCTCCCGTCAGCGACGGGCGGCGTAGTAGGCGGCGGCCTCGTCTTGGCGCTGCTGCTCCGCCCCGGACGCGATCGGCGCCCGCACGCGCTCGGGTGCGAACCCGAAGGCCTCGACCAGGCCGAGCGCGTGCGGGCGCAGCCGTGGCAGCAGGCGATCGTCGATGTAGTCGGTGACGGCCGTGGCGCGGGCCGCCGACAACCGCCCGTGGATCAGGTACCAGGCAAGATGCTTCTCGATCAGCCCGAGGCCGAACAGATCGCGAAGCCAGGTCAGGATCCGACGGGTCGCCTCATCGGGGACACCCGCCAGCGCCTCGGTGAAGGCCTCCCACTGGAGCAGCTCCGCGTGGGCGATGGCCGCCTCGATCAGCTCGTCCTGGTTCTGGTCGAACAGGCGGGCTGCTTCGACGGGCGAGGGCTTTCCCGACGCCGACTTGGCGGCGGGGCGCAGCTTCGCCGCAACACCGGCGATCATCGTCTCGACCCGGCCGGTGAGGAGCTGGCGTTGCGATTTGGCATCGCGGACGTGCCCCACGGCGCGGCCGACGGATCCTCGGTCTGTGACGGTCTGGGCGAGGCGTCGTAAGCCGGAGCGGTCCACCGATGCCTGTCCGACCTGGCCAGCGACGAGCGTCGCCACCCGGCGGGGATCGGCGCCGGTGAACTTCTTCGAGTAGTCGGTCAGCAGGCGCTTGGCGACGAGCTGCAGCAGAACCGTGTTGTCGCCCTCGAAGGTCGCGTAGACGTCGAGGTCGGCTCGGAGCTGGGTGAGGCGGTTCTCGGCGAGGAATCCGACACCGCCGCAGGCCTCGCGGGCCTCCTGCAGGATGTCGAGGGCCGACCAGGTGCTGAGCGACTTGAGGGCGGCGGCCAGGGTCTCGAGGTCTTGCCGGTCGGCGTCGGTGGCGTGCTCGCCCGAGAAGACGCCGTCGAACGCGGCGAGGAGCTTCTCGTGCGCGAACGACATCGCGTAGGTCGTTGCGAGGCGGGGGAGCAGGCGACGCTGGTGCCGTTGGTAGTCGAGGATCACCACCTCGCTCGTCGGGTCGGCGGCGGTGAACTGCCGACGCTGGGTGCCGTAGGTGATCGCGATGTGGAGCGCCAGCTTGGACGCGACCACCGACGCGCCGTCGAGCGAGACCCGCCCCTGCACGAGCGTGCCGATCATGGTGAAGAACCGGCGGCCCTTGCTCGCGATGGGCGAGCTGTAGCTGCCGTCGGGGGCGACGTCGCCGTAGCGGTTCAGGAGGTTCGTGCGCGGCACTCGCACCCCGTCGAAGTGAAGTCGGCCGTTGTCGATGCCGTTTAAGCCGCCTTTGAGGCCGTCGTCTTCGCCGCCGACTCCCGGCAGGAATCCGTTGTCGTCACGGATCGGCACGTAGAAGGCGTGGACTCCCTGCTCGACGCCCTGCGTCACGAGCTGCGCGAACACGACGGCGGCCCGGCCATGAACGGCGGCGTTGCCGAGGTAGTCCTTCCAGGCGGCGCGGAACGGCGTCTGGATCACGAACTCCTCGGCGTCGGCGTCGTACGTCGCGGTGGTGCCGATCGATGCGACGTCGGAGCCGTGGCCGGTCTCGGTCATGGCGAAGGCCCCCGGCACCTCGAGGTTCATGATGCCGGGCAGGAAGGTCTCGTGGTGGTACTCGGTTCCGAGGTGCATCACGGCAGAGCCGAAGAGGCCCCACTGCACGCCCGCCTTGATCTGAAGCGAAGGATCCGCGGAGACGATCTCTTCGAACGCGGCGATGTTGCCGCCGTGGTCGTCGCTTCCCCCCAGGTGCGTCGGGAACGCGCGCAGGACTGCCCCGCGTTCGAGCAGCTGATGCAGTTGGCCAAAGCATCGCTCGCGCTGTTCGGCGAGGGTGAGGTCGGCGTGCCGGTGGAAGGCGTCGTCGCGCAGCAGCTCGCGGGAGTGCTTGCGCGCCTCGGACCACCGTCCGAGCAGGTACTCGCCGAGCCAGGCGGTGTCGAGGGTGTCGGCCGCGGTGGTCGGAGGCGTGGTGGGCGCCGCTGCAGGTGTGGTTGCGCGCGCAGTGGTTTCTTCGAGACGTGTCATCAGCGTTGATTCCGTTCCGGTGGGGTTCTGGGCTCACGGTAGAACCCTCCGCGACGGTGTCGAAATCACCCGTGGGCCGCTACACACGTTGTCGGTCTCGCCGGGCGTGCGTTTGTCGGATTCCTCCAGGTCGGGGGCAGCTGCTGTTCCCGGCACACGCATTCATCGACGACCCCGAGCCCACTCATAAGCGATGCCAAGGCGGCCTCCGTAGGTTCGCTGTGATCCGGACCGGATCGTCCCCCCATCGAAAGTCGTCATGTCGCTCAGCTCCTCCAGCCGTTTTGCCCGCATCAACATTCCGCGCATGGTCCTGTGGCTGGTGTCGCTCGTCGTCGCGGCGGGGGGCTACCTCCTCATGACCCAGTCGAACGCGAAGGAGGCCGCGGTCTACGCCTCGGGCACAGCCGACTACCCCAAGCTCTTCGCCGCCCAGTCGGGCAGCACGGTCGGCGGCCTCTTGATCGCGGCCGGCGTCATCGGGGCCCTCTTGGCGTTGACGTCCATGTCCATCACGTGGCGAGCCGCCCAGGCACGCGAGATCCCCGCCTCCACGACTCACTCGTACGACCTCGAGGACCTCGAGCTCGAAAGGGAAGACGAGTCGGACGCGATCGACGAGTCCGACGCGAAAGACACCACGGGCACCACCGCGATCGGCGAGGCACCGGCGACCTCACCGCGCTAGGCGCGCAACCGACGATCGACGAGCAGCTCCAGCGCCTCGGCGTAGGCCTCCGACGGCGTGAGAAGCGCCGCCGACGACCGCGCGGCCTCCACCGTCTCCGCGCCGAACCGATCCGTCACTCCGGCAACTGCATCTGCGCGCACGAGTGACGGCACCTCCTGCCGCCCCTGCATCGTCTCGGCGAGCGTGAGCAGCCGCAGTCCGAGCGACGTGGGCCACTGCTCGGCGGCCGACTCCGACGACGAACCGGACGCAGGCCCAGACGATGAGCCGGACGACGAGCCGAGGATCCACACGCCCAGCGCAAAAACGGCAGCCCCCGCGATAGGGACGTCCTCGAACGCCCCCGAGAGACGGTGCGTCGCCAGAAGCCGGGTGCGGAGCCGATTCGCCAAGGATGGAGCACGCGACGGAGCCGACGCGCTGGGCGACAGCCCACCACCGAACGCCGCGCCCCCGCGCACGTGCGCGGCCAGCGCAGCAGCAGCCACCAGGAGGGCGAGGGGCGACCGCGACCGCGACTGTTCCCCTCGGAAGATCGCCAGCGCTTCGTCGTAGAGACGGACGCCCTCGTCGGCCTGCCCCTCGGCCAGAGCTACCTCGGCGAGGCCGACCCTGCTCATGAGGCGTGAGCCACCCGGATCCTCGCCCTGGTTCTCTTCGTCGACGAGCACCCCCTCGAAGTACCGCCGCGCCGCGCCGTACCGTCCGAGCGAGAGCTCCGCCATGGCCCGCCGGAAGGCGACCTCCTGCAGGTCGCCGGCGGCTCCAAGGCTCTCGAGCGCTTCTCGTGCGACATTTGACCAGCCGAGGGCCGCCTCCGGGTCGGCCGACTGGCTTGCGAGTTCGGCGAGCGACGAGGCGGTGGTCCCGATCGTCCAGACGTGGCCGTTCGCGACGGCGCTCTCGTGCGCTCGGAGCGCCAGACGGAACGCGTCACCGACCCGCCCCTCGTTCTCAGCGGTCTGGCCGTCGATCGCGGTGGCGAGTTCGACGATCACATCGTCGCCCGATGCGAGGGCCTCCTTCAGGCGCCGACGGAATGCGAGCGGGTCGACGACGGTCGCCAAGAAAAGGCCAGAGAGAGCGTCGAGGCGAGGATCCTGCGCAGGGCCGCTTGCCCGAAGGCTCCGGAGGCGCGCCACCGCGAGCAGCCCCGACCGGCGGTCCCCGAAGGCGAGGAGGCTGCCGGCGATCGAGGCGGAGAGGATCTCGGGGTCGCGGTAGCGGGCTTCGACCGGCGCAGAGCGGAGCATCCGGATCACCTCGGGCGCGAAGGCCTGCACCTCGGCGTGGTTGCCTGCCAGCGACCAGTAGTAGCCGAGCGCGGCGAAGGCCGTGGCGACGACACCCCGTCGTTCCTGAGCCAGGGCCTGCCGCAGCACAAAGACGAGGTCGTCTTGCTCGGCGGCCATAAGAGCGAAACTCCGCACCTGGTCGGCGCCGTCGAGGCTCGACCGGATCGACCGGGAGAAGGCCTCGGCCCAGGCGAACATGCCGTCGCTGACGAGCTCCTCCTCGGCCGCTTCGGCGAGTCGGAGGTCACCGAATTCGCGCACCGTCTCGAGCATCCGGTAGCGGAGCCGCCCGGTGCCGGGCTCGTCGGCGGCGCCGAGCAGCGACTGGCGGACGAGGCCGTCGAGGGCGTCGGCGACCGCCACCGGTTCGAGCCCGATATCGCCCGGGCCTAGGACGACCCGGTCGTTCGGCCGACCATCTGATGCACCCTGCGCCGCACCGAGCAGCTCGGCGGCGTCGGCCGAGAAGCCGTCCGGAAACCGCGACAGTCGTCGCAGTAGCACTCGCTCATCGTCGCCGAGGAGGTTCCACGACCAGTCGATCACGGCCGTGATAGTCCGGTGCCGTTCGGGCGCCGACCGGTCACCCGAGGTGAGCAGGGCGAAGCGATTGCCCAGACGCCGTTCGATCTCGTCGACCGACAACGACCGCACCCGGGCCGCAGCGAGCTCGATCGCGAGTGGCAGGCCGTCGAGCCGATCGCAGAGCCTGAAGACGACGTCGCGGGGGAGCAGCACGCCGGGCCGAGCCGCCCTCGCCCGCTGCTCGAACAGCGACACGGCCGCGCCGTCGCTCGGCAGCGATCCGAGCGGGTGCACCGTCTCGGCGCCGATCGCGAGCGGGGAGCGGCTCGTGGCGACGACTCTCAGCTCGGACGTCTCGGCGAGCAACTCCGACACCAGGCTGGCCGCGGCATCGACGACGTGCTCGCAGTTGTCGAGCACGAGCAGGGTCGACATCTCGGCGAGAACGGCGACGAGTCGGTCTCTGACCGGTCCGACACCAGGATCCGAGAGCCGAATCCGCGGCGCACTCACCTCGCGCACCCCAAGGGCACTCGCTACGGCGAGCAAGACGTCCTCCCCGTCCCGCACGCCGGCCAGCTCGACGACGGCGACGCGGGGCCACTGCCCGGCAGCACGATGCGCCACCTCCTGAGCCAGCCGCGTCTTGCCGAGCCCGCCCGGGCCGAGGATCGTGACCAGTCGGGCGTGCTCGAGCAGGGCCTCGATCCGGTCGACGTCGGACGACCGGCCGAGCAGTTCGTTCGGGGCCGAGCGGAGGCCGAGTGCGATGTGCGCACCCCGGCGAGCCGGTGCGGCGGCGCTCGGGGCTGGTTCGACGGGCCCCCGCTGAGCGCGACCATCGTCGAGCGGATCGTCCTCGGCGGCAAGCAGCTCGGCGTTCAGCGCGACGAGGGCGTTCGATGGGCCCGTGCCGAGCTCATCGGCGAGACGCTTCCGGTACGACGCAAAGACCTGGAGCGCCTCGGTGCGGCGATCGCTTCCCCTCAAGATCCGCATCCGGAGCACGACCAGGTCTTCGTGCTCCAGACCCACCGCGTCGGTGGCCAACTCGTCGAGGGCCTCCAGGGCTCCGACCGTGTCTCCGAGATCGCATCGAGCGGAAGCCGCGACACGGAGGAGATCCGCTCGGAGGGCGGCGGCCACGCGAGTCAGCTCGTCGCTCACCGGTCCGGGCTCGAGGTCGGAGCCGGGCGCTCCCCGCCAGAGGCGGAGGGCTTCGCCGGTGAGAGAGGTCACGGTGGCCGGATCGGCGCCGGGCCGGATCCTCGCGGTTGTAAGAAGCGAACGAGCCACCTGGAGGTCGCTCGCCCGAGGGTCGCCGAGACGGTAGCCGGTCGGGGTCGAGACGATAACGCCCGGAGCGACTGCCTGGCGAAGGCGAGAGATCAGGGTCTGGAGCGCGGCCTTCGCCGAGACGGGCGGCTCGTCACCCCAGAGATCGTCGATGAGGCGGGCGGACGTGACCCCGTCGGTTCCTGCGAGTGTCAGCGCGACGACGAGTGTCTTCGCGCGGGGCCCGGCGGGCGAGACGGTCTCGGCTGCGGCCGTGGCACCGGCCACCCGAAGAGGCCCGAGCACACCGACGGAGACGACGGGAACACCGGGCGTGGGCACTCGCTGAGTCTAGTGACCCCGCTTGTCTCAGCGATACATCGGCGATGTATCTTCACGTGGCTGAGTGGGTGAGCGCCTCGGCGGCCGCCACTATGCGAGCGATTCGAGCCGAAAAGCCCGGCGCACGCTCCTACTGGCCAGGATTGCTCTCAAATTGGTATGAGACAACCCCGGCGTACCGAGGAGGGTCAGGCCGCCGTGTCGGTGGCGAACCAGAGCTCACCGAATTCGCGCCCCCGAGCCGAGGCGACGAACGCCTCCTGGAGGTCGTCGGCCGCGCCCCCGACCACGAGCACTTCGAGCCCGCGTTCGAGGAGCCCGTCGAGGAGCTCGCCGACGAAAGCGTGATCCGCCAGAGCCACGAGACTGGCGTCGATTTCGACGTGGGCCGCCGCTTCGTCGGGCACGGCAGATGCGAGATCACGACCGGCTGCGGCGTCGTGGACGAGGGGAGGAAGGGTGAGCGTGAACATCTGAGAGACCAACCTAGACTCCTCGACCGGTCTCAGTGACGGCCCCACTTCGCGTCTGCCCCTTGCGTCA
The DNA here is from genome assembly GCF_003814635.1 of Frondihabitans sp. PhB161. Lineage (NCBI taxonomy): Bacteria > Bacillati > Actinomycetota > Actinomycetes > Micrococcales > Microbacteriaceae > Frondihabitans > Frondihabitans sp. PhB161. The sequence goes on along the minus strand of NZ_RKQW01000003.1, from coordinate 369,527 downwards.
CACCAGTCACATCTGCAACGCTCACACCTGTCATGACTCGGTCTTTCTCCGCGCCGCCGCAGCGCGCCCCCCTCTCGCACACCCGCCGTCGCATCAGCGTGGGGGCCCTCGCGCTCGCTTTCGCACTCCCGCTATTCGTCGCCGCGCCCGCCGAGGCCGACGCGTATCCGAGCTGGGACGACGTCGAGCAGGCCCGCGGCAGTGAAGGGGCGAAGAACAAGCAGATCGGCTCGCTCACCTCGCTCATCGCCGAGCTCGAGCAGGCGACGGCCACGGCTCAGGCCGCCGCCGACAAAGCCGGCGAGGAGTTTCAAAACGCCCGAGACGAGCTCGACCTCGCCGCCGGCAAGTACGACAAAGTCGTCGCCGAGCAGAAGAAGGCCCAGAAGCAGGCGGATGAACTCGGAGTTGCAGTCGGGCAGATAGCAGCGACGCTTGCCCGGCCGGGCAGCAGCAACATGACCACCCACCTGCTCTTCGGCGAGAGCAAGCCGGGTGAATTCCTCAAGGGCCTCAGCATGTCGGCGAAGATCGGCGACCAGGTCGACAAGCTCTACGACGAGGCCCAGAAGGCGACGAACACCGCCGAAGCCCTCGCCGCGCAGGCGAAGCTGGCCAAGACGGAGCGGACCCGCCTCGCCGACGCCTCTCAGAAAGCCCTCGAGCGGGCCGCCGCGGCGACGGCAGCGGCCTCCTCGGCCGAGGCGGAGCAGCAAGACAACCTCGGCGTGATGAAGGCGCAGCTCGCGACCCTGCGCAACGACCGGCTGTCGATCGAAGACGGCTACCAGGACGGCGTCAAAGCGCGCGCGGCAGCAGCAGCGCGGGCAGCTGCGGCAGCGCGGGCCCGTGAGGCAGCGGCAGCGAAGGCGGCAGCCGATGCAGCGGCCGCCCAGGCTGCTGCGGCAGCGGCTCAACCGGCGGCCCCCTCGACTCCGTCCACCCCCTCCACGCCGGCTCCCTCGACCGGTGGCGGCAGCAGCGCCCCCAACCCGGGCGCAGGATCCGGCTGGACGAAACCGATCACCGCGTACAGCTTCTATCAGGCGTACGGCTACCGGTACCACCCCGTCTACCACGACTACCGCCTGCACTCCGGCGCCGACTTCTCCGCCTCCTGCGGCACTCCGATCTACGCGACGCACGCGGGCACGGTCAGCTACGCCGGGCCCTCGGGCGGCTACGGCAACATGATCATCATCGATCACGGCAACGGCGTCTCGAGCGCCTACGGCCACCTCTACACGAGCGGCATCTACGTGCAGGCCGGGCAGACGGTCAGCGCCGGGCAGAACATCGCCGGGGTCGGCAACACGGGCGTGTCGACGGGATGCCACCTCCACTTCGAGATCCGACTCAACGGTGTGGCCACCGATCCGATGGCGTACTTGGCTTCCCGCTAGCTCTCTCTTTCTCTCCGCTCGCTCACGCACCCCGTGTCGCGAGACTCCCCAAGTGGTCCGTCCGCGCCGGGGTGATGGGCCATTTGTGGAGTCTCGCCGACGCGGCGACGCGCGCGACGCTCAGCCGGGCGGGGCACGATGGCCGCATGAACCGACGACGACTCGCGATTCTGCCCGCTGCTCTCACCGCGCTGTTGCTCTCCGGATGCAGCGGCGGTTCCGATGCATCGCGCGGCGAACGCGACAGCACCGGCGACAGCAAGGGCACCACGACACCCATCACCGACATCGCCACCAGACTCGAAGCCCCCTGGTCGATGGTCCGCACGACGGACGGCTCGATCCTCATCAGCCAGCGTGACGATGGCACCGTCGTCGAAGTCGAAGCCGACGGCTCGAAGCGCGACGTGGGTGTCATCGAAGGCGTTGTACACGAGGGGGAGGGCGGCCTGCTCGGCCTGGCGCTCGACCCGGCCGACCCCGATCGGCTCTACGCCTACGAGACCACCGCCACCGATAACCGCATCGTGCGGGTCGCGCTCACCGGTGCCGCGGGATCCTACGGTCTGTCGTCACAGGTGACGATCCTCGACGGTCTCGCGAAGGCGTCCAATCACGACGGCGGCCGCATCGCCTTCGGTCCCGACGGTCTGCTCTACGCCACGGTCGGCGACGCGGGCGACCCGACGGCGGCCCAGGACCGCGACTCGCTCAATGGCAAGATCCTGCGCATGACCCCTGACGGCGATGTCCCCGCAGGGAATCCGTTCGACGACTCGCTGGTGTGGTCGATGGGCCACCGTAACCCGCAGGGCATCGCCTGGAGCGATGACGGGCGGATGTGGGCCAGCGAGTTCGGGCAGAACGAGTTCGACGAGCTCAACCTCATCGAGGCCGGCAACAACTACGGCTGGCCCGAGGTCGAGGGCACGGGCGGCGGAGACGACTACACCGACCCCAAAGTGACCTGGACCACCGACGAGGCCAGCCCGAGTGGACTCGCCGCGATCGGCGACCACCTCTACCTGGCCGGCCTCGGCGGCGAACGACTCTGGACCATCGCGCCGGGCGACGACATCTCCGTCACATCCAGCCTGGAGGGCGAACTCGGCCGTCTTCGAGACGTGAGCGAAGGATCCGACGGCTCCCTCTGGATCCTCACCAGCAACACCGATGGCCGTGGCGCGCCCGCAGACTCCGACGACCGTCTCGTCTCGGTGCCGCTTCCCGGTCGGTAAACTGGTCGAAACCCCCTGAAAGCAAAGGAACACCCGTGTCAGATGCCGTCGCACCCGTGAGTAATCCCCTCGAACCGCGAGAGGTCACCGAGACGGCCACGGGTTTCGACCTGTTCCCCGACCGCAGCATCGTGGCGGTCCGCGTCGACGGCGCGCTGTTCGACATGGCCACGACCTTCGAGCCCGGCATCGTCGCCGAGCCGGTCTCGATCGACTCGCCGCAGGGTCTCGAAATCCTGCGTCACTCGACCGCGCACGTGATGGCGCAGGCCGTCCAGTCGATCAACCCGGAGGCGAAGCTCGGCATCGGCCCGCCCGTCACCGACGGGTTCTACTTCGACTTCGACGTCGCCGAGCCGTTCACTCCAGACGACCTCAAGGCCATCGAGAAGGTCATGGAGCGCATCGTCAAGGCGAACCAGCGCTTCGTGCGCCGCGTGGTCACCGAAGACGAGGCTCGCGAGCTGATGGCCAACGAGCCGTACAAGCTCGAACTGATCGGCCTCAAGGGCGGTGGAGGCCTCGACCAGGCCGCGGGCGATGCCGGAGAGGCGGTCGAGATCGGCGGCGCCGAGCTCACCGTGTACGACAACGTCGACGCGAAGACCGGCGACGTCCTCTGGCGCGACCTCTGCCGTGGCCCGCACCTGCCGTCGACGAGGCTCATCCAGAACGGCTGGAAGCTCATGCGGAACGCGGCCGCCTACTGGCGCGGCTCCGAGAAGAACAAGCAGCTGCAGCGCATCTACGGCACCGCCTGGGCCACGAAAGACGAGCTGCGCGAGCACCTCGCGCGCCTCGAGGAGGCGGCCAAGCGCGACCACCGCAAGCTCGGCGCCGAACTCGACCTCTTCTCGTTCCCCGACGAGCTCGGTTCCGGCCTAGCCGTCTTCCACCCCAAGGGCGGCATCATCCGCCGCGAGATGGAAGATTATTCGCGCAAGCGCCACGAGCAGGAGGGCTACGAGTTCGTCTACACGCCCCACATCACGAAGTCGAACCTGTACGAGACCTCCGGTCACCTCGACTGGTACAAAGACGGCATGTTCCCGGCGATGCACCTCGACGAGGCACGCAACGAGGAGGGCGAGATCGTCCGCCAGGGCGCCGACTACTACCTCAAGCCGATGAACTGCCCGATGCACATCCTCGTGTACCGCTCGCAGGGCCGGTCCTACCGCGACCTGCCCCTCCGTCTTTTCGAGTTCGGCACCGTGTACCGCAATGAGAAGTCGGGCGTCATCCACGGCCTCACGCGCGTCCGCGGCATGACGCAGGACGACGCGCACATCTTCACCACCCGCGAGGAGATGGCGAACGAGCTGAAGAACACGCTCGGGTTCGTGCTGTCGCTGCTCAAGGATTACGGTCTCAACGACTTCTACCTCGAGCTCTCGACGAAAGATCCTGAGAAGTACGTCGGCGACGACGCCACCTGGGAGGAGGCGACCGAGACCCTGGCCCAGGTCGCCCGCGAGACGGGGCTCGAGCTCGTGCCCGACCCTGCCGGCGCCGCGTTCTACGGCCCGAAGATCTCGGTGCAGGCCCGCGACGCGATCGGCCGCACCTGGCAGATGTCGACGGTGCAGCTCGACTTCAACCTTCCCGAACGCTTCGATCTCGACTACACGGCCACCGACGGCTCGCACCAGCGACCCGTGATGATCCACCGAGCCCTGTTCGGTTCCATCGAGCGCTTCTTCGGCGTGCTCACCGAGCACTACGCCGGGGCGTTCCCCGTGTGGCTCGCTCCCGTCCAGGTCGTCGGCATCCCCGTGGCCGACGAGTACGGCGACTACCTCGACAGCATCGGCGCCCAGCTCCGGGCCGCGGGCGTTCGGGTGCAGATCGACCACGGCAACGATCGGATGCCCAAGAAGATCCGCACGCACACGAAGGCCAAGGTGCCCTTCCAGCTCATCGCGGGCGAAGAAGATCGTGCCGCGGGCTCGGTGAGCTTCCGCTACCGCGACGGGTCGCAGGAGAACGGCATCCCGGTCGCCGACGCGATCGCCAAGATCGTCGAGGCCATCGAGACGAAGGCGCAGGTCTGACGGTGACCGACGCCGCGAACGAGCACGAGAACGCCGAGTCGTCCCGCTCGTTCGCGGCGGCGCCCGATGCCTTCCAACGTCTCTGGACGCCCCACCGGGCGGTCTACGTCGAGAACGGACCGGGCGGCAAGGGCGGGTGCCCGTTCTGCGAGGCCCCAGGGGAGTCCGACGAGAAAGCCCTCATCGTCGCGCGCGGCCAGCACGCTTTCGTCCTGCTCAACCTGTTCCCGTACAACCCGGGTCACCTGCTCGTCTGCCCCTACCGGCACATCGCGACCTACGACGAGGCGACTCCCGACGAGGTCGCCGAGATCGGTTCGCTGACTCAGATCGCCATGCGGGTGCTGACCGAGGTCTCGCACGCGCAGGGCTTCAACCTGGGCATGAACCAGGGCAGCGTGGGTGGCGCCGGAATCGCCGCGCACCTGCACCAGCACGTCGTGCCCCGCTACGCGGGCGACTCGAACTTCTTTCCGATCGTCGCCGAGACCAAAGCGGTCACCCACCTGCTCGGCGACGTGCGCGACGCGGTCTCTCGGGCTTGGCCTATGGGCCCGGACGCACCGGCGTGAACCCCGTAAGCTAGGCGATTATGAGCGACAGCACCCCCACCTCGACTACCGGATCCTCTCTCGTCAAGCGCGGCTTGGCCGACATGCTCAAGGGCGGCGTCATCATGGACGTCATCAATGTCGAGCAGGCCCGCATCGCCGAAGACGCCGGTGCCACCGCGGTCATGGCTCTCGAGCGTGTTCCCGCCGACATCCGTGCTCAGGGCGGCGTCGCTCGTATGTCCGACCCCGACATGATCGACGAGATCATCAAGGCCGTGAACATCCCGGTCATGGCGAAGGCCCGCATCGGCCACTTCGTCGAGGCGCAGATCCTCGAGACGCTCGGCGTCGACTACATCGACGAGTCCGAGGTGCTGAGCCCCGCCGATTACGTCAACCACATCGACAAGTGGAAGTTCACCGTTCCCTTCGTCTGCGGCGCCACCAACCTCGGCGAGGCGCTCCGTCGCATCACCGAGGGCGCCGCGATGATCCGCTCCAAGGGCGAGGCCGGCACCGGCGACGTCTCCGAGGCGACCAAGCACATCCGCACCATCACGAAAGAAATCGCGGCCCTCCGCCACCTTCGCGAAGACGAGCTCTACGTCGCCGCGAAAGAGCTGCAGGCTCCGATCGAGACCGTGCGCGAGGTCGCAGCTACCGGCAAGCTCCCCGTCGTCCTCTTCACCGCCGGCGGCGTGGCCACCCCCGCCGACGCGGCGCTGATGATGCAGCTCGGTGCCGACGGCGTCTTCGTCGGATCCGGCATCTTCAAGTCGGGCGACCCGGCGGCGCGCGCCGCCGCCATCGTCAAGGCGACCACGTTCTTCGACGACGCCAGGGTCGTGGCCGAGGCCTCTCGCGGTCTGGGCGAAGCCATGGTCGGCATCAACGTCGCCGACATCCCCGCACCCCACCGCCTCGCCGAGCGTGGCTGGTAGCGCGGGCGTCCACACCACGGTGACACACGAAGGATCCCCACTCACGATCGGCGTCCTGGCCCTCCAGGGTGACTTCCGCGAGCATCTGCACGTCGTCTCGTCGCTCGGCGAGAAGGCGGTGACCGTCCGGCGTGCCGCCGAACTCGACGAGATCGACGGCCTGATCATCCCCGGCGGTGAATCCAGCGTCATGGACAAGCTCTCGCGCACGTTCGAGCTTGCCGAGCCGTTGAAAGCGGCGATCGCCTCGGGGCTGCCCGTCTACGGGACGTGCGCCGGTCTGATCATGCTGGCCGACCGGATCCTCGACGGGATGGCCGGGCAGCAGACCCTCGGGGGCCTCGACGTGTCCGTGCGGCGCAATGCTTTCGGCTCGCAGCGCGACTCGTTCGAAGAAGACCTCGACGTGCCGGTGCTCGACGGAGAGCCGGTGCACGCGGTCTTCATCCGCGCTCCGGTGGTCGACGAGGTCGGCCCCCTTGCGAGCCCGCTCGGCACTCTGGCGGACGGCCGCGTCGTCGCCGTCGAGCAGGGCAACCTGCTCGGAACGTCGTTCCACCCGGAGATGACTCACGACTACCGCTTTCACGAGTACTTCGTCGAGAAGGTGCGTGCTCGCCGCGCCTGACGAGGGCGGCCGTTACACTTATCGAGATTTTCGTGTCGAGAAGACACGGCAGCAAAAGTAAGCGAAGGAGCCACCGTGTCCGGCCACTCTAAATGGGCAACAACCAAGCACCAGAAGGCCGTCGTCGACGGTCGCCGCGCGAAGTCGTTCGCGAAGCTGATCAAGAACATCGAGGTCGCGGCCAAGATGGGCGGGGCCGACTTCGAAGGCAACCCGACCCTCGTCGACGCCGTCCAGAAGGCCAAGAAGACCTCCGTCCCCAAAGACAACATCGACCGCGCCGTCAAGCGCGGTGCCGGCCTCACTGGTGACGCCGTCGACTACCAGACGATCATCTACGAGGGCTACGCCGCCAACGGCATCGCGCTCATGATCGAGTGCCTCACCGACAACAAGAACCGCGCGGCCGCCAACGTCCGCACCGTCATGTCGCGCAACGGCGGCACGATGGCCGACCCGGGCAGCGTGGCCTACAACTTCGCCCGCAAGGGCGTCATCACGGTGATGAAGTCGGGCGATCTGACCGAAGACGACGTGATGGGCGCCGTACTCGACGCCGGTGCCGAAGACGTCATCGACCAGGGTGCTGGCTTCGAGATCCAGACCGACCCCAGCGACCTCGTTCCCACGCGCACCGCTCTCCAGGAGGCGGGCATCGACTACGACGCCGCCGACATCGAGTTCGTGCCCGGCCTTAAGGTCGAGGCTGACGCCGAGACCGCTCGCAAGGTGTTCCGTCTCATCGACGCCCTCGACGACGATGACGACGTGCAGAACGTCTACAGCAACATCGACGTGACGGCCGACGTGCAGGCCGAGCTCGACGACGACGAATAAGCGGGCGACGATCGTGGTGAGCCCGGGCGTGCGAACGACCGGGCTCCGATGACCCTTCGTGTGCTGGGGGTCGACCCCGGCCTCACCCGCTGCGGTGTCGGCATCGTCGAGGTCGCCGCGAATCGCGTCCCGAAGCTCGTTTCCGTCCACACGATCCGGTCGGCCGCCGACGCTCCACTCGAGCAGAGGCTGATGATCATCGGCCGTGGCATCGAGGCACTCGTCGATGAGTTCCGCCCCGACGCGATGGCAATTGAGCGCGTCTTCGCGCAGAACAACGTGCGCACGGTGATGGGCACCGCGCAGGTAAGCGGACTCGCCCTGCGCGCCGCCGCCGAACGCGGCATCCCGGTAGCCCTGCACACACCGTCCGAGGTAAAGGCGGCCGTGACCGGCTACGGCTCGGCCGACAAGAAGCAGGTCGGCGCCATGGTGGCCCGGCTGCTCGGCCTCGACGAGGTGCCGAAGCCCGCCGACGCGGCCGACGCGCTGGCGCTGGCGATCTGCCATGCGTGGCGCCGAAACGCCCCGGGAGCAAGCACGCCCGCCGGATCCTCGTCGCTTTCCCGTCTTTCTGCGACCACGCCCACCCCGGGCGCACTCACTCCGGCTCAGCGTGCGTGGCGTGACGCCGAGAAGTCGATGCGCGCTCCTAGGCTGAAGGGATGATCTCCAGCCTCCGCGGTTCCGTCGCCGCCGCATCCGGTTCGACCGTGGTGATCGAGGTCGGGGGAGTGGGGCTCAAGGTCTCGGTCACGCCGCAGCTTGCGCTCTCCCTCCCCATCGGCTCGAATACCCACCTCTTCACGACGCTGATCGTGCGCGAAGACGACCTAGCGCTCTTCGGCTTCACGACTCCCGACGAGCTCGAGATCTTCGACCTGCTTCGCGGCGTCACCGGCGTCGGCCCGAAGTCGGCCCTCGGCGTGCTGGGCCACCTCACGCCCACCCAGATCGCCTCCGCCGTCGCCACCGAAGACGACGCGGCGTTCCGTCGAGTCTCAGGAATCGGTCCCAAGACGGCGAAGCTCATCGTCGTGCAGCTCACCGGCAAGCTCGACGTGCGCATGCAGGCGCCGACCGTCACGGCAAAATCGACCACCGCCTCCGACGTGCTGATCGCCCTCATCGGCCTCGGCTGGTCGGAGCGCGACGCGCAAGCCGCGATCGACGACGTGGTCGACACGGCCGACGCCTCGGTGACGACCGCCGTGCCCGCGCTGCTCCGCGCCGCCCTCACCCGCCTCGGGCCGCAGCGCTCCGGCGCCGGTCGCTGAGCGCCCGCATGAGCGACGATCTCACTCGCCCCGATCTCGAGAACGATGCCGAGCTCGCCTTCGAGGGCGCCCTCCGGCCGAAGTCGCTGACCGAATTCGTCGGGCAGTCGAAGGTGCGCGGCCAGCTCGAGCTGCTGCTCCGCGCGGCGGCCATACAGGGGCGCACCCCCGACCACATCCTGCTGGCCGGCCCGCCCGGTCTGGGCAAGACGACGCTGGCGATGATCGTCGCGCACGAGAGCAACCGCCCGCTGCGCATGTCGAGCGGCCCCGCCATCCAGCACGCCGGCGATCTGGCAGCGGTTCTGTCGTCGCTCGTGCCCGGCGAAGTGTTGTTCATCGACGAGATCCATCGAATGACAAGGGCAGCGGAAGAGATGCTGTACCTCGCCATGGAGGATTACCGCATCGACATCATGGTCGGCAAAGGGGCCGGGGCGACCAGCATTCCGCTCGAACTCTCGCCTTTCACACTCGTCGGCGCGACGACGCGATCCGGGCTGCTGCCGAACCCGCTGCGCGACCGCTTCGGATTCACGGCGCACCTCGAGTTCTATGACGAATCCGAGCTCGAAGAGGTCATCCGCCGGGCCGCGTCGCTGCTCGAGATCGACATCGAGGGCGTGGCTCTCCGCGAGATCGCGGGTCGCAGTCGAGGCACCCCGCGCATCGCGAACCGCCTGCTCCGTCGCGTCCGCGACTTCGCCCTGGTGCACGGCCAGCGCGCCGACCTCGGTACTGTCCGAGGCGCCCTCGACCTCTACGACGTCGACGCCCTCGGCCTCGACCGGCTCGACCGGGCCGTCCTCGAGACGATCCTCACTCGCTTCGACGGGGGCCCTGTCGGGTTGAACACGCTCGCCGTGTCGGTCGGCGAAGAGGCCGACACGATCGAATCCGTCGTCGAACCCTTCCTGGTGCGAGTGGGGCTGCTCACCCGATCGCCGCGGGGAAGGATCGCCACGCCTGAGGCCTGGCGGCACTTCGGCCTCGCCCGGCAGTCAGAGGGGCTTTTTGGTGATGGCCTATAATCGCCGGAGGCTTCTCAGCGGTCGTGTCTGAACTCACGCGACGACAACCACCTCATCTCACCACGCGAAAGAAGAAATTTCATGGATGCACCTACCGCGATCATGCTCGTCCTCCTGGTGGTGTTGATCTTCTTCATCTTCCGCAACCGCCGCAAGCGCCAGAACGAGCAGGCCGAACTCCAGACCAAGATGGTCCCCGGCGTTGAGCTCATGCTGACGTTCGGCATCTACGGCACGCTCGTGTCGATCGACGACGCCGAGAACGTCGCCGAGGTCGAGATTGCGCCCGGCACCATCATCAAGGTGCACCGCCAGACCCTCGGCCGCATCGTCGAGCCCGTGGTGGCCGAGGTTCCCGCGACTGAGACCGGCATCGTCGGATCCTCGTCCGACCAGCCCCGCTACAGCCTCAACAAAGACACCGCAATCACCTCGAACGAGCCCTCGTTCGGAGAGCGCGTCGACCCGAACACCGACGGAACGCCGTCGACCGGCACCGACAAGTCCTGATCCGTCTCGATCCCGGCCGTTCGGCCGGATCCCCACCCGATGAGGGCTCGCCTCGGCACGCCCTCTTCGCATGAGAAAGCAGAGTTCCTCCGTGGCACGATCGACGCCCGCGAAGAAGGCCCTTCGCTCCCTGACCTGGCTGCTGGTGATCATCGCCGCCATCACAGCCCTCAACGGGGCGGCGACGATCTTGCACAAGACGACGGGCGACGACACGGGGTGGTGGGGCAACGCCAGCTTCGTTCCCGAGCTCGCGCTCGACCTCCAGGGCGGCACGCAGATCACCCTCCAGGCACAGCTCCAGAGCGGTGCCACGGTCTCGTCCGACCAGCTGAACCAGGCCGTGTCGATCATTCGTCAGCGCATCAACGCGAACGGTGTGACCGAGGCCGAGATCAACACTCAGGGGCGCAACAACATCGTCGTGTCGCTGCCCGGCAAGCCGAGCGAAGAGCAGCTGAACCGCATCGAGTCCGCTGCTCGCCTCACGTTCCGTCCCGTCCTCTACACCGAGGCCGCGACCGCCAGCTCGGTCGGGGCCTCAGCGTCGGCCACGCCGTACACGCCGAGCAAGACACTCGATGCGAACCCGACCGCGAAGCCGACCGACGCCTCTGACGTCAGCTGGATCTCGGAGCGTCTCGCCGACCTCTACACGAACTACAACTGCGCCGCTCCCGACGACGTGACGAACGCCCCCGACGACGAGCCGCTGGTCACTTGCTCCACCGACGACAGCGGTCAGGTCTCGAAGTTCATCCTCGGCCCCGTCGAGGTCGAAGGCTCGACGATCAGCGACGCGACGTCGGGCCTCGCCACTAACTCGCAGGGCAACAGCACCGGCCAGTGGGCAGTCAACATCGACTTCAATGGCAAGGGCACGACGGAGTTCAAGAACGTCACCAGCCGTCTTGTCTCGTTGACCGCACCGCGCAACCAGTTCGCGATCGTGCTCGACGGATCCGTCATCACCGCCCCGTCGACCAACTCGGCGATCACCGACGGCTCGGCCCAGATCACCGGTAACTTCACCTCCGACTCCGCGAAGACCCTGGCCGACCAGCTCAAATTCGGCGCCCTCCCGATCAACTTCGAGGTCCAGAGCAACGAGGTCATCTCGGCAACGCTCGGCACGACCCAGCTCCTCTCCGGCCTGATCGCCGGTCTGATCGGCCTCATCCTGGTCATCATCTACTCGGTGATCCAATACCGGGCACTGGCCTTCGTGACCGTCCTCTCGCTCGCGATCTCCGGTGTTATCACCTATCTCACGATCGACTTCCTCTCCTGGCACGACGGCTACCGCCTGTCGCTGGCCGGTGTGGCGGGCCTCATCGTGGCCATCGGTATCACCGCCGACTCGTTCATCGTCTACTTCGAGCGCATCCGAGACGAGCTTCGAGACGGCAGGCCTCTCGAGTCGGCCGTCGAGCACGGCTGGAAGCGCGCGATCCGCACGATCCTCGCGTCCGACACGGTCAACTTCCTTGCCGCCGTCACCCTCTACATCCTCGCGGTCGGCAACGTGAAGGGTTTCGCTCTCACCCTGCTGCTGACCACCCTCATCGACGTCATCGTTGTGGTGCTGTTCACCCACCCGATGCTGCGCCTGCTCGCCGGCACCCGCTACTTCGGCGGCGGCCACAAGTTCAGCGGGCTCGATCCCAATGCCCTCGGTGCCGTCTACCGCGGTCGTGCGCACTTCCGCGAGCCCCTCGCAGCGGGTCGCAAGCGCGCCGGCGGCAAGGAGGCAGAGAAGCGTCAGACGATCGCCGAGCGCCGCAGGGCCGAGGCGGACGACACGGCGCCGACGAACGGCACCGGCCCCACTAGCGGCACCGGGCCGACCAACGGCACCGCACCCACGAACGACCAGTCCGGCACCACGTCCGAGAAGGATTCCTGATGGCCAGCTTCTCCCAGTTCGGTAACGACCTCTACACGGGGGCTCGTTCGGTCAATATCGTCGGCCGACGCAAGATCTGGTACGGCATCGCGATCATCCTGGTGCTCGCGTCCGTGCTCATCCCGCTCGCGCGTGGCGGCTTCCAGTTCAGCATCGACTTCACCGGCGGCTCCGAGTACCAGATCTCGGGGGTTACCGACCCCAAGCAAGAGACCGCCATCGATACCGTGACGGCATTTAAATCCGACGCCACACCCCTCGTCTCGATCGTCGGCGGTGACATCGTCCGCGTGCAGGTGAACGAGTTGACTACGCGTCAGACAGACGCCCTCGGCCTCGACCTCGCCAAGGCGTACGACGTGCCCGAGAAGAACGTCGCAACAAGCTTCATCGGCGCCACCTGGGGTGGCGACATCACGACACAGGCCATCCGCGGGCTCGTGATCTTCCTCATCCTGGCCGCGATCTTCATGACCATCTACTTCCGCACCTGGAAGATGGCGGCGGCCGCGATGATCTCGCTCATCCACGACCTGGTGATCACGGCGGGCGTCTACGGCATCCTCGGCTTCCAGGTCTCGCCGGCGGCGGTGATCGGGTTCCTGACGATCCTCGGCTACTCGCTCTACGACACGGTCGTCGTCTTCGACAAGATTCGCGAGAACAACTCCGAAGACAAGAACGGCTCGTCTCGCACCTTCGGCGAATCGGTCAACCTCGCGGTCAACCAGACGCTCGTCCGCTCGATCAACACCTCGGTCGTCGCCCTGCTGCCCGTGGCAGCAATCCTCTTCATCGGATCGGTTCTGCTCGGTGCGGGCACCCTGCGCGACATCTCCCTGTCGCTGTTCATCGGGATCCTGGTCGGCACCTACTCCACGATCTTCATCGCGGCGCCGGTCTACGCACAGATCCGAGGTCACGAGACGCTGATCAAGAAGTCCGACGAGAAGAAGGCGAAAGCCGAGGTCACCGCATGACAACCGAAGGATCCGCCCAGCGCACTGAGATCGATGCCGCGGAGGCTGTCAGCGCTGTCGAGAACGGCGCCTACCTCCTCGACGTGCGCGAGCAGCACGAGTGGGATGCCGGCCATGCTCCCGGCGCGCACCTGCTGCCGATGTCCGAGATCGGCGTCCGCGTGTCGGAGGTCCCCGACAACCGCGAGATCCTCGTCGTCTGCCATCTCGGCGGTCGTTCCGCCCAGGTGACCAACGCCCTCCGTCAGAACGGCTACGACGCCGTCAACGTGCTCGGCGGCATGGTGGCCTGGCAGCACGCCGAGGGCGAACTGACGAGCGAGAACGGTGCCGAGCCGTCAGTCGGCTGACCTCGACCGACTATCCTGAACAGATGCGGTAGTCGGGCGAGAGCTTTCGTGACCGGGTCCGCTAGCTGAACAGATGCACTGCTGAACATATGCACTGACGAGAGTGGGCGCTGATGACGACAGAGATCTCTACGACCGAGTCTCCCGCGCCCGGCGATCCGGGCCGCCCGGGTTCAGCGCCGCAGGGTGGGGGAGCCTCCACGGCCTCACTGCGCACTCTGCTGCCCCGCCTCTTCTCGCGGAGTCAGCCGGCGGGTGCCGTCGACCGGCTCATCAAGACGGTCCGCATGCATCACCCCAAGGCCGACCTCTCGATTATCGAACACGCCTACACGGTTGCCGAGCGCGCCCACACCGGTCAGTTCCGCAAGAGCGGTGAGCCGTACATCACCCACCCGGTGGCAGTCGCTCAGATTCTGGCCGACCTCGGCATCGGTGCGAAGACGATCGCGGCGGCCCTGCTGCACGACACCGTCGAAGACACCGATTACACGCTCGACATGCTGCGTCGCGACTTCGGTGACGAGATCACCATGCTCGTCGATGGCGTCACCAAGCTCGACAAGCTCAAGTACGGCGACAGCGCTCAGGCCGAGACCGTCCGCAAGATGGTCGTCGCGATGTCGAAAGACATCCGCGTGCTCGTCATCAAACTCGCCGACCGCCTTCACAACGCGCGCACCTGGGGTTTCGTCGAATCCTCGTCGGCCAGCCGCAAGGCGACCGAGACGCTCGAGATCTACGCTCCGTTGGCCCACCGCCTCGGAATCCAGACGATCAAGTGGGAGCTCGAAGACCTCAGCTTCGCGGTGCTCCACCCCAAGCTCTACGTCGAGATCGACAGTCTGGTCAAGCAGCGGACCCCGCAGCGCGAGCAGTTCGTGCAGAACGTCATCAACGCGGTCAAGAGCGACCTCAAGTCGTCGAAGATCCGCGGCGACGTCGTCGGCCGACCGAAGCAGTACTACTCGATCTACCAGAAGATGATCGTGCGCGGTCGCGAGTTCGACGAGATCTACGACCTGGTCGGCATCCGCGTGCTGGTGAACTCGCTCCGCGACTGTTACGCGGTACTCGGCTCGATCCACGCGCGCTGGAACCCGATCCCCGGTCGCTTCAAGGACTACATCGCGACCCCGAAGTTCAACCTGTACCAGTCCCTGCACACGACCGTGATCGGACCCAAGGGCCGTCCGGTCGAGATCCAGATCCGCACCCACGAGATGCACCAGCGTGCCGAGTTCGGTGTGGCCGCCCACTGGAAGTACAAGCAGCGGATGAACGGCGGCCGCGACAACCTGAGCGACCCCAAGACCGAGACCGACATGGCGTGGCTCGCCCACATCTCCGACTGGCAGGCCGAGACCGCCGACCCGGGGGAGTTCCTCGACAGCCTCCGCTTCGAGATCGGGGCGAAAGAGGTCTACGTCTTCACGCCGCAGGGCAAGGTCATCGGCCTGCCCTCGGGAGCGACGCCCGTCGACTTCGCCTACGCCGTGCACACCGAGGTCGGGCACCGCACGATGGGGGCCAAGGTCAACGGCCGCCTGGTGCCCCTCGAGTCGACCCTCACGTCGGGCGACGTGGTCGAGGTCTTCACTTCGAAGAATCCCGACTCGGGCCCCTCCCAAGACTGGCTCGCCTTCGTCAAGAGCCCGCGTGCCCGCAACAAGATCAAGCAGTGGTTCACGAAAGAGCGCCGCGACGAGGCGGTCGAGCAGGGCAAAGACGCCATTGCGAGAGCGATGCGCAAGCAGAACCTTCCGCTCCAGAAGCTCATGAGTCAAGACTCGATCGCCGAGGTCGCGGCGACGATGCGCTACGACGACATCACGGCTCTGTACGCCGCTGTCGGCGAGGGGCACATCTCGACGCAGTCGGTGATCGAGAAGATCCTGTCCGCCGTGCAGACGCAGACCGACGACGACACCGATCTCGACCTCGAGTTCCCGTCGAAGGGTCGTCAGCGACCCCTGCGCAACAGCGACTCGGGCGTGCTCGTGCGGGGCGCACCCGACATTCTCGTCAAGCTCGCCAAGTGCTGCACCCCGGTGCCCGGCGACCAGATCGTGGGCTTCATCACCCGTGGTCAGGGTGTCAGCGTCCACCAGGCCTCCTGCCACAACGTGCAGAGCCTGATGAACGAGCCCGAGCGAATGATCGAAGTCTCGTGGGCGCCCTCCTCCAAGAGCGTGTTCCTCGTGCAGATCCAGATCGAGGCGCTCGATCGGTCGGGCCTCCTCTCCGACGTCACGCGGGTGCTCTCGGAGCATCACGTGAACATCCTGTCGGCAACGGTCTCGACCTCGTCCGAGCGTCTGGCCCTCAGCCGGTTCGTGTTCGAGATGGGCGACACCACCCACCTCGACCGGGTGCTGAATGCGGTTAGGCGGATCGACGCGGTCTACGACGTCTATCGCGTCAGCGGGGGTTGAGCGAGCGCGGTGTCGCGGATCCTTGGGCTCACTGGGTCTTGGGCTCGCGGGCTCTTGGGCTCGTAGGGTCTTGGGCTCCTGAACTAAGGAGTCGCGCTCCCCGACGAAGGAGTAGCAGGCCTCTGATGCACGTCAGTCAGGAGCCTTGGGCCTCGGCACTTCTTTGTTCAGGATCCGCGCCCGACCGTTCCTGAATTCAGGCACAGTCGCGGCCCGCCGTCAGGCTCAGTCGCGGCCCGCCGTCAGGCACAGTCGCGGCCCGCCGTCAGGCACAGTCGCGGCGCACGGTGAGGCCCAGCCCGCCGAGCCGATCCTCCGCTCGCCGCCGGTACGGCAGATGCGTCGATCGCGAGAGCACGGCGCGGATGTCGTTTGCGGTCAGGTGGTGCTCTTCAGCGAGCCGACGGGCCGCAAGCGCCACCCGGGCGTCCCACACGTCGGCGCGCGCGAGGTCGACGAGCGTGCGAGCCGGCGTGGTCACCCGGATCGGCCCGAAGTCGACGATCTCGTCAGCGAAGTCGCGCACCCGATGCCCGTGCGTCAAGACCTCCGCCTCCCACGGCGCTTCGGCAATTGCGCCCCAGACCCAGGCCGCCGTCAGGCGCACCGCGACCGCTGCCGGAGTCACTCGCGGCGCGAGCGCCAGCGCCCGCCGCCACGGAACATCGAATTCGGCGATCGAGCAGAACGCCCGGTCGAGGGGAAACACGTCTCCGTCGAGGGCGGCGGCCTGTAACTCGACGAAGGGGAGCTCAGCGGTGGTGAGAACGGACGGAAGCGAGGTGGTCATGGCTCCAGCCTCGACGAACGAGACGACGAGGATCCGCGGCAACCCCGATCTGTGGAGAGCCGCTGGCCGCCCCGGCGCGGTGGAGGCCCGGCCCGCGCGCCCGCCGAGTCGCCCACGACGGCCCGATCGGCACAGACCCTTCAAGACGGCATAGACCCCTGAAGACGGCGCAGACCCGCCTAACCGGCACAGACCCGCGTCCTAGGACACGGGTCTGAGCCGACAACGAGGGTCTGAGCCGATCGCGAGGGTCTGTGCCGATTAGCAGGGCCCGAGACGATGGTGAGGTCTAGCCGAGCGCGTCCAGCCAGACGCGACGGGCGTCGAGCGCCTCCTGAGCGTCTTTGATCGCGCGCTTGTCGCCCGAGGCCTGTGCCGCCTCGAGCTCGGTCTCGAGCTTCGCGATGGCGCTCTGCAGCTGGCCTGCGAGGCCCTCCGAGCGAGCTTTGCGCTCCGGGTTGTTCTTCTGCCAGAACTCTTCGTCGAGGGTGCGAACGTGCGTCTCGATCTTGCGGAGGCGGTCTTCGACGGGACGGACCTGCTCGCGCGGAACCCGACCGATGTCGTCGAAGCGCTGCTGCAGCGAGATCAGGGCGTCGCGAGCCGCAACCCGGTCGGTGAGCGCGAGGATCGCCTGGCCCTCGTCGAGCAGGGCGTTCTTCGCTTCGAGGTTGGCGCTGTACTCTTCTTCGTCTTGCGCGACCAGGGCGGTCTTCGCCCCATAGAGCACGTCGCCGGCAGCCTTGAATCGGGCCCAGAGAGCATCGTCGTACTTCTTGCCGGCGCGGCCGGCGCGCTTCCAGTCGTCGAGCAGCTGGCGGTAGGTGGGGATGCCGTCGGCACCCTTCGGCGCCAGCTCTTCGGCTCGCTCCACCAGAGCCTGCTTGCGGCTTCGGGCGTCACGGTGCACCGAGTCGAGCTCGGCGTAGAAGGCCTTCCGGTGCGTGTCGATCGTCGAGCGGGCGGCCCGGAAGCGCTTCCACAGGTCGTTGCCCTCGCCCTTGGGAATGCGCGGGCCGTCTTGCTGGTGCTTCTGCCAGCGCGAGAAGATGTCGTCGACGGACGCGGTGACCTGTTTCCACTGGACCCGCGCGGGATCCTGAGCCGCCAATGCCTCGGCTTCGACGACGAGAGCCGTGCGATAAGCGACGGCCTCCGCCTGAGCGGCCTGCGCTTCAGCGCTCTGCTGCTGGGTCAGTTCGACGACCGTCGTGTCGAGAGCGGCGACTCGAGTGCGCAGGGCATCGATGTCGCCGACGGCGCTGGGCTCGGCCAAGGCCTCTTTGAGGTGGCCGACCGCCTTCGAGACGTCGGAGGCGCTGGCACCCCGCTTGACGCGCTGCTCGAGGAGCGTCACCTGACCGGCGAGCTCGGTGAACTTGCGTTCGTAGTAGGCGAGTGCCTCTTCGGGGGTCGCGTCGGGGTACTGGCCGACGGCGCGTTCGCCATCGGCCTGTCGGACGTAGACCGTCCCGTCGTCATCGACTCGGCCCCAGGGCGCCTGATCGTTCGTAGCCACAATTCCACCTTGCTGCGTGTCTCGTCGGTGAGGTCCATCAGCCTCTGGCGATGGATGTTCAGCCTATTGCACAGACGCGAAGCCTGGGCGGAGCCTTGGAATGAAGCTACTTGATGGTGGCGGCGGTGATCGTCGTCGCGACCTTGGGCGCGCCGTCCGTCGGGCTATTCGCCGAATCTGCGGGGGTCAGGCCCTTATCGGTGATGTTCTTCTCCATCGACGACAGGCCGGAGGTCACCCTGCCGACCACCGTGTAACCGCCGGTCGTCCCGTCGAGGGTCGTGGAGCCATAGACGATGAAGAACTGCGTGGCCTGGGAGTCGGCCGTCGAGGCCCGCGCCATGGCGATGACGCCGGTCTTGTACTCGGAGTCGGAGGGCACGTTCTCGAGAGGGCCGAACTGGTAGCCGTCGTCGCCCGTGCCATCGGCCTTGGTCGCACCGCACTGGAGGAATTTGGCGCCGTTGCCGTTGCTCATCCGCCAGCAGTGCGTGCCCTCGTAGAAGTTCTTCTTGATCAGGGTCACGAGCACGCTGGTCGCCTGAGGCGCCTTTGCGCCGTCGAGTTCGATGCCCAGCGTCACGTTCGAGTTGAGCTTCAGCGAGCCCGTCCAGGTGCGGTCTTCGGCGATGCTCTTCGACGGCACGGCGGAGGCGGCAGACGCCGAAGCGGACGGCGACGAAGCTGCCGTCGATGCGGGGGAGAACCCACCCCGGGAGTAGACGATCTGCGCGCCCGTTCCGAGAGCGCCCACGAGCACGACGGCGATGATCGCCGCAACGTTGTCACGGAACCGACGCTTGGTCTGCACCCCGTAGACCTGCTGACGGGCGGTGTAGCGCCTCAGCCGCTCACGGGCTTCACGGTCGTTCTTGCTCGGTGCCACGGATCCTCCAGAATGAGCTGGCGCCCCCGGAGGAGCGTGAAGCAGGTTCAGCCTGAACTGTAACGGAGGAGCGGCTCCGACCACGGCAGGCGGTGTCGGGGGTCCGGTCTAGCATGAGTTCTCATGAGCCCGCTTTCGCGCGTGCGGCAGAGTTCCACCCCTCTGGCCGTCCGCATGCGCCCCACCAGCCTCGACGAGGTCGCCGGCCAGAAGCACCTGCTGCGACCGGGTTCGCCGCTGGTGCAGCTGGCGTCCGACACCTCCGGCGAGTCGGGTGCCGTCTCGGTAATCCTGTGGGGTCCGCCCGGCACGGGTAAGACGACTCTCGCGCAGGCGGTCGCCCACAGCTCGGGCCGACAGTTCGTCGAGCTCTCGGCCGTCACTGCGGGTGTCAAAGACGTCCGCCAGGTGATGGAGAAGGCGCTCACCAACCGCGATCTCTACGGCACGACGACCGTCCTGTTCCTCGACGAGATCCACCGCTTCACCAAGGCGCAGCAAGACGCTCTGCTTCCCGGGGTCGAGAACGGCTGGATCATCCTCATCGCCGCGACGACCGAGAATCCCTCGTTCTCCGTCATCACACCGCTCCTCTCCCGGTCGCTTCTCCTCACCCTCGAGCAGCTGAGCGACGACGACCTCGCCGAGCTGGTGCGACGCGCCGTCCGCGACCCCAGGGGCCTCGACGACAGCGTCACTCTCGACGACGACGCCCTCGCGATGATCGTGCGTCTCGCCTCGGGCGATGCCCGCCGTGCGCTGACGGCCCTCGAGGCGTCGGCGCAGTCCGCCTGGGCAATGGCCGACGTCGAGGCCGCTGCGGGCTCGGTCGACGACCTCGACGAAGACGACGACGAGGAGGCCGAGGAGGCCGACGACGGAGACGACGACAAGGATCCAGCCCGGCCCCGCGACGACACCGACCCGCAGTCCGGCTCGGCCCCGCTCATCACCTCCGAGCTCGTCGCCCAGTCCGTTGATCGGGCCCTGCTCCGATACGACCGCAACGGCGACGAGCACTACGACGTCATCTCGGCCTTCATCAAGTCGGTGCGGGGGAGCGACGTCGACGCCGCACTCCACTATCTGGCCAGGATGATCGAGGCCGGGGAGGATCCTCGGTTCATCGCCCGGCGCATCATCGTCTCGGCCGCAGAAGACATCGGGATGGCCGACCCGCAGGCCCTCCTCATCGCGATGGCCGCGGCCGATGCGGTGCAGATGATCGGCATGCCCGAGGGCCGCATCCCGTTGGCTGAGGCCGTTGTCTACCTCGCGACCGCTCCCAAATCCAACCGCTCCTACCTCGGCATCGATCAGGCCATCGCCGACGTGCGAGCCGGCAAAGCCGGCCGCGTGCCGAAGCACCTGCGCGACGCGCACTACCCGGGCGCCAAACGGCTCGGCCACGGCAAGGGCTACAAGTACGCCCACGACTCCGAGTTCGGCGTCGTCGAGCAGCAGTACCTCCCCGACGAGCTGGTGGGGCGCAGCTACTACGACCCCACGAGCAACGGCAACGAGCGAGACGTGACGGCCAGGCTCGAGAAGCTGCGGAGAATCACGCGGGGGCACTAATGCTCCCACTCGTCCCTCTCTCCATGTAAGCTTGTACGGTTGCCTGTATTCAGGGCGTCGAAGCGCGGCTGCGGAAGACGTCCTGATCAAGGTGAGACGACCTGTAGCCGGTCGACCACCGCGGCGATCACCCCTCTTGTTACGAACGCCGGCGCTCGCGCGCTTGACGCTCATTTCATTTCCATTTTCGACAAGGAAGGGAACCGTGTCCACTAAGTCACGTACCCGCAGCAAGACCCGTCTGTCGCGTGCCCTCGGCATCGCGCTGACCCCGAAGGCCGCCCGCTACCTCGAGAAGCGTCCTTACGCTCCCGGTGAGCACGGCCGCACCAAGCGCAAGACCGACAGCGACTACGCCGTCCGTCTCCGCGAGAAGCAGCGTCTGCGTGCCCAGTACGGCATCCGCGAAGCTCAGCTCAAGATCGTCTTCGAAGAGGCCCGCAAGGCCAAGGGCCTGACCGGTGAGAACCTCGTCGAGCTCCTCGAGACGCGTCTCGACGCGCTGATCCTGCGTGCCGGCTTCGCCCGCACCACGGCTCAGGCTCGCCAGATGATCGTTCACCGTCACATCCTCGTCGACGGCAAGCTCGTCGACCGTCCCTCGTTCCGCGTCAAGCCGGGCCAGATGATGCACGTCAAGCCGAAGTCGGAGTCGATGGAGCCTTTCCAGGTCGCCGCCGCCGGTGGTCACGTGGACGTCCTCCCCAAGCTTCCCGCGTACCTCGAGGTCGAGATCGACAAGCTGCAGGCGAAGCTCGTTCGTCGCCCGAAGCGCGTCGAGGTCCCCGTGACCTGTGAAGTCCAGCTGGTCGTCGAGTACTACGCCGCCCGCTAGACCCTTTCTTCACCCGGCTTCTCCTCCTCCACAGGGAGAGCCTCTCCACAGACAGGGAGCAGCCCGCCTCGCGCGGTCTGCTCCCTTTCTGCATCTCGGTAGGATTGACGGCAGTCCATTCGAAGGAGCTCCAACCGTGAAATCCCTGTTCTTCCTGCTCGTCGGCACCGCCCTGGGCTTCGTCGTGGCCCACAAGGTCAACCAGACACCGGCCGGTCGGGAGTTCTTCACGGGTCTCGACAGCCGCCTAACGCGTTTCTCCACGGCCGTGGCCGATGGCTATCGCAGCCGCCAAGCCGAACTGCGCGATCGCGACTGATCCGTCGCGCCTCGAATCCGACGCACCAGCGACTCCGACACACCAGATCTGAGAGACCACCATGCAGACCGCTGAAATTCGCAACCGCTGGCTGAAGTACTTCGGCGACCGTGGGCACACCGTCGTGCCGTCCGCCTCGCTCGTGAGCGACGACCCCAGCCTGCTCTTCGTCGTGGCCGGCATGGTGCCGTTCATCCCGTATCTCTCCGGCCTGGTGCCGGCGCCGTACCCGCGGGCGACGAGCGTACAGAAGGTCATCCGCACCAACGACATCGAAGAGGTCGGTAAGACGCCGCGCCACGGCACCTTCTTCCAGATGAACGGCAACTTCTCGTTCGGCGACTACTTCAAAGAGCAGGCGATCACCTACGCGTGGGAGCTGCTGACGACCCCGGAGGCCGATGGCGGGCTCGGGTTCGACCAGAAAGACCTGTGGGTCACCGTCTACAAAGACGACGACGAGGCCATCGCCCTCTGGAAGTCGATCGCGGGCCTCCCCGACGAGAAGATCCAGCGTCTCGACAAAGACACCAACTACTGGCACACCGGCCAGCCGGGCCCTGCCGGCCCCTGCTCCGAGATCTTCTTCGACCGCGGCCCCGCTTACGGCATCGACGGCGGCCCCGCCACCGACGACGACCGCTACGTCGAGATCTGGAACCTCGTGTTCATGCAGTACCAGATCGACAACGTGCGCTCGAAGGTCGACTTCGACATCGTGCGAGAGCTGCCCAACAAAAACATCGACACCGGCATGGGTCTCGAACGAGTCGCCTTCCTCAAGCAGGGGGTCGACAACATGTACGAGATCGACCAGGTTCGCCCCGTGCTCGACCGTGCCGCCGAGCTCTCCGTTCGGGCCTACGGCGCCGACCACGACGACGACGTGCGCATGCGCGTCATCGCCGACCACGTCCGCTCCGCGCTGATGCTCATGAGCGACGGCGTGACCCCGTCGAACGAGGGCCGCGGCTACATCCTGCGCCGCCTCCTCCGACGGAGCGTGCGCTCGATGCGCCTGCTCGGTGTCGAAGGCGCGACCTTCCCCGAGCTCTTCGCCGCCTCGCGCGACGCGATGAAGGCCGCCTACCCCGAGGTCGAGACCGACTACAGCCGCATCTCGCGCCTCGCCTTCGCCGAGGAGGAGACCTTCCTCCGCACCCTGGCCTCCGGCACCGCGATTCTCGACGAGGCGGTCGACCAGACCGTCGCCGCCAGCAAGAAGGAACTCAAGGGCGACACCGCCTTCCTTCTCCACGACACATTCGGGTTCCCGATCGACCTCACCCTCGAAATCGCCGAAGAGGCCGGCCTCACCGTCGACCGCACCGCGTTCGACACCCTGATGCAGGAGCAGCGCTCCCGCGCCAAGGCCGACGCGAAGTCGCGCAAGACGGCCCTCGCCGACCTCAGCGTCTACTCGGCCTTTCGAGCCCAGGGCGAGACGGTCTTCACCGGCTACGACTTCCTCAACACCGAGTCGCGCATCCTGGGCCTGATCGTCGGGGGCGAGTCAATCGATCGAGCCGTGGCCGGCGACATCGCCGAGGTCATCCTCGCCGAGACCTCGCTCTACGCCGAGTCGGGTGGCCAGGAGGCCGATGCGGGCAGCATCGTCGGCAACGGGTTCGACCTCGAGGTGCTCGACGTGCAGAAGCCCGTCAAGGGCCTCATCAGCCACCGCGTGCAGGTGCGATCCGGTGAGGTCGGTGTCGGCGACGCCGCCACCAGTGTGGTCGACCCCACGTACCGTCGCGGAGCAACGCAGGCGCACTCGGCGACGCACCTCATCCACGCCGCCCTGCGGCAGGTGCTCGGCCCCGAGGCGCACCAGGCCGGCTCGTACAACAAGTCGGGCTACATGCGCCTCGACTTCAACTGGTCGAACCCCCTGTCGGCGGGCACCCGCAGCGAGATCGAAGACATCGCCAACTCCAAGATCCGCGACGACCTCGAGGTCACGACTCGCATCCTCCCGCTCGACGAAGCGCGCGCGGCCGGAGCCATGGCCCTGTTCGGCGAGAAGTACGGCGAGGAGGTGCGCATGGTCGACATCGGCGGCCCCTGGTCGCGCGAGCTCTGCGCCGGCACCCACGTGTCGCACTCGTCGCAGATCGGTCTGATCAACCTCGTCGGTGAGTCATCGATCGGATCGACCAACCGCCGCGTCGAGTCGCTCGTCGGCGTCGACGCCTTCCGCGACTTCGCCACCGAGCGTTCGCTCGTCAACCAGCTGACCTCCTCGCTCAAGACGCCGCGCGAGCAGCTTCCCGATCGCATCGCCGACCTCGCCGGTCAGTTGAAGGCGGCCGAGAAACGGATCGCCGAGTTCGAAGCGGCGGCCCTCCAGACGCGCGTTCCCGCACTCGTCGAGAAGGCTTCGGCCGTGGGCGAATTGCGCGTTGTCTCAGAACACGTCGGTCAGGTGAAGTCGGCCGACGAACTGCGGAGTCTGGCGACGAACGTTCGCGAGCGTCTCGGATCCTCGGTTCCCGCCGTCGTGGCACTCGCGGCCGACGTGTCGGGCAAGCCAGCGGTCATCGTGGCGACCAACGCCCCGGCGCGCGACGCCGGCGCCAAGGCCGGCCTCCTGGCCCGCACCGCGGCCGGCATCCTCGGTGGTGGTGGAGGCGGTAAAGACGACCTCGCTCAGGGCGGAGGCTCCGATGTGTCGGCGATCCCGGCCGCACTCACCGCCATCGTCGAAGCGCTCAGGTCCTGATCATCGATACGGGGTTCCGCCGCGGGGCGCGGATCGGCGTCGATGTGGGCAAAGCCCGCATCGGCGTCGCGCGCACCGATCCCGACGGTCTGATCGCCACGCCGATCGAGACGGTCACGCGCTCGGGTAGCCCGAAAGACACCGGGGCTGCCGGCGACGACGTAAAGACGATTCTGGCGCACGCCACCGAGCTCGACGCGATCGAGATCGTGGTGGGCCTGCCCCTGTCGCTGTCGGGCGGCGACACCCCGTCGACGTCGGACGCGCGCGAGTTCGCGGAGCGTCTGGCGCGGGGCGCGGATCCTCGGCCAGTCCGTCTCGTCGACGAGCGGCTCTCGACGGTGACTGCGTCGTCGGCCCTCCGCGCCTCGGGTCGATCGTCGAAAAAGCAGCGGTCCGTGATCGATCAGGTGGCCGCCGTTATAATCGTGCAGCACGCCATCGACCTGGAACGATCGAGCGGACGTCCACCGGGCTCCCTTGTTCCCGTGACGACGAATTCCGACGAGAAACGGTAGAACGTGGCAGACGAACCCTCCTGGGACGACATCTTTGCCGGCACCCCCTCCGAGAAGCGCACGACGACGACGTCGCGGCGATCGGGAGAGACGGCCGACGAGCCGGAGCAGCGCGGCCATCCCCTGCAGGGCGGCGCGGCGCAGAGCGGACAGGTTTCGCCGAGTGGGCAGACCCCTCCTGTGACTCCCGCAGTGGCCGATCCCGGCCCGTCGCGGCGCGACCTCCGAGCTCGGCGCGAAGAAGAGGAGCGTCGACGCGGACGCGCGGCTCCCCGCAAGACCGAACGCTCGAAGCGAGCACCGCAGGCGACAGCGGAGGCTGCGGCACCCCCACCGACGGCACCGGTCGAGCGTCGACGATCTCGCTGGCGAAAGCCGGGCACCTGGATCCTGATCGCCGTTCTCCTGATCGTCGTCGGCGGAGGTGGAGCCGTCATCTCGACCCTTTACAAGCAGTACGCCCCCGGCATCCAGTCGCTGTTCGGCGGCGAGCCCGACGACGACTACGCCGGGTCAGGCAATGGCACCAAGGTCGAGTTCACGATCGTCTCGGGTGATATCGGCGAGACCATCGCGTCGAAGCTCGCGAAGGCCGGTGTGACGAAGACGTCGGCCGCGACCTACAGCCTGCTGCTGGCGAACAAAGAGATCTCGTTCCAGCCCGGCACCTACTCGATGTTCGAGCACATGAGCGCCCAGTCGGCCATCGACCGTCTCCAGTCGACGTCGGCCCGGATCACCACCAAGATCGTGATCCCCGAGGGCACGACCCTCAAGGGCATCATCAGTCTGACGGCCAGCGCGACGAAGATCCCGATCGCCAAGGTCAAGAAGGCCGCGGCCGACTACAAGTCGTTCGATCTGCCGTCGAATGCGACGAGTCTCGAGGGCTACCTGTTCCCCGCGACGTACGAGCTCGAACCGAACAAGACCGCTCACGCCTACCTGCAAGACATGGTCGACGAGATGAAGAAGCGTCTCACCGCCGCGGGGGTGCCCGAATCGAAGTGGGAGCGCACGGTCATCTTCGCGTCGCTCATTCAAAAAGAGGCCGGTCTCGCGGCCGACTACCCGAAGGTCGCGCGGGTGTTCCAGAACCGGATCGACGACGGAATGCTGCTGCAGTCCGACGCGACCGTGGCGTATGGCGCAGGCACGACCGACCGGGTCACGACGACCGACGCCGAGCGTGCGGACGCGAGCAACGAATACAACACCTACGTGCACAAGGGTCTGCCCGTCGGGCCGATCTCGAACCCCGGTGAGATCGCCATCGAGGCCGCCGTCAGGCCGGCGACCGGCACGTGGGTCTACTTCGTGACCGTCGACCTCGATAGCGGCGAGACCGTGTTCTCGACCACCTATGCCGAGCACCAGAAGGCCGTGACGCAGTTCCAGTCGTGGCTGCGGGCCCACCCCGAGTACCAGTAAGCCGGGGGAGCCTCGCGACGGGGCAACCGTCGCGTGTGGAACAATCGACACATGCTTCGATGGTTGACCGCGGGTGAGTCTCATGGCCCCGAACTGATTGCCGTTCTCGAAGGAATCCCGGCCGGTGTGCCGGTGTTCCTCGAAGACATCCAGAGCGACCTTGCGCGCCGCAAGCTCGGCTACGGCCGCGGCTCGCGCATGAAGTTCGAGCAAGACGAGCTGCACATCTCGGGTGGTGTCATCCACGGGCGCACCATCGGCAGTCCCATCGCGCTGCGCGTCGGCAACACCGAATGGCCGAAATGGGAAGAGGTCATGAACCCCCAGCCGGTCGAGGTGAGCGAGGCATCCCGCGGTCGCAGCGCGCCGCTGACCAGGCCCCGACCCGGTCACGCCGACCTGGTCGGCATGCAGAAGTACGGCTTCGACTCCGCTCGCCCCATCCTGGAGCGTGCCAGTGCCCGCGAGACCGCGGCCCGGGTCGCCCTCGGTGCTGTCGCGAAGTCGTTCCTGGCCGAGCTCGGCATCGAGCTCGTCAGCCACACTCTCTCGATCGGACCCGTCCGCGTGCCCGAGGGTCGGCCCCTGCCCACACTCGACGACCTCGAGGCGCTCGACGGCGACCCGTTGCGCTGCTTCGATCCCGTGACGTCGGCCCTGATGGTCGCGGAGGTCGACGATGCGAAGAAGGCCGGCGACACTCTCGGCGGTGTCGTCGAGGTGCTCGCCTACAACCTCCCGCCCGGCCTCGGCTCGCACGTGCAGTGGGATCGCCGTCTCGACTCACAGCTCGCCGCGGCCCTCATGGGCATCCAGGCGATCAAGGGCGTCGAAGTCGGTGACGGCTTCTTGACCACCACCCGCCGCGGATCCGAGGCGCACGACGAACTGCGTCAGACGAGTCGTGGCATCTCTCGCGACACCGATCGCGCCGGAGGCACGGAGGGCGGCATGTCGACCGGCACCGTGCTTCGCGTCCGTGCCGGCATGAAGCCGATCGCGACCGTGCCGCACGCTCTCGCGACCGTCGACGTCGCCACCGGCGAGACGGCCAGCGCCCATCACCAGCGCTCTGACGTCTGCGCGGTTCCGGCCTCCGGCGTCGTCGCCGAGGCGATGGTCGCTCTCGTCCTCGCCAACTCCGTGCTCGAGAAGTTCGGCGGCGACTCGATCGACGAGACGAGCCGCAACATGACCAACTACCTGGCGGCCATTCCCGAGCTCCTCACGACGACGACCGAGAGCGGCGCCCCCGCGACCCAGTTCTGATGTCGGAAGAGCG
Organism: Frondihabitans sp. PhB161; assembly: GCF_003814635.1. Lineage (NCBI taxonomy): Bacteria > Bacillati > Actinomycetota > Actinomycetes > Micrococcales > Microbacteriaceae > Frondihabitans > Frondihabitans sp. PhB161. The sequence continues at coordinate 341,503 of NZ_RKQW01000003.1, read as the reverse complement.
TCACCGCCCGGTCGTGCTGATCGGCCCGATGGGGGCCGGCAAGACCAGCGTCGGCCGCCGGGTCGCCAAACGCCTCGGTCGTGCTTTCGTCGACACCGACAAAGAGATCGTCAAGGAGCACGGCCCGATTCCCGCCCTGTTCGAGTCGCTCGGCGAACCCGGGTTCCGCGAACTGGAGCGCGACGCGGTGACCTCTGCCCTCGCGGGCACCGTCGTGGTGTCGCTGGGTGGTGGGGCGGTTCTCGACGAGGGCACCCGCGTCCGACTCCGTGACGAGCGGGTCGTTCTCCTGACGGTCACTCCCGAGGCAGTCGAATCCCGAATCCGAGGATCCGACCGTCCCCTCCTTCACCACGGCGGCATTGCGGCGTGGAAGCGCATCGCTGCCGAGCGCGCCCCCATCTACGCCTCGCTCGCCGACCTCACCCTCGATACCTCGAACAGACCCCTCTCGCACGTCGTCGACGACATCGTGGCGTGGGTCGAAACGGAGCCTTCATGACCGACGCACCAAAGACCGATCAGACCGCCGAGACGTCAACGGCGGGTACGCCGACGACCGTCATCTCCGTCTCCGGCGCCTCACCCTACGACGTGCGAATCGGTCGCGGCGTCGTCGCGGAGGTGCCCGACCTCCTCGGCCCGCAGACCAAAAAGATCCTCATCGTGCACGCCCCGCCGCTCGGCGCCCGGGCCACGGCCCTCCGCGAGTCGCTGCTGGCCCGCGGTTTCGAGGCGCTCATCGCCGAGATCCCCGACGCCGAGGCCGGCAAGCGCGTCGAGGTGGCATCCTTCTGCTGGCAGATCCTCGGCCAGGCCGACTTCGCCCGGACCGATGCCGTCATCGGCCTCGGCGGCGGAGCGACGACCGATCTCGCCGGATTCGTCGCGGCCACCTGGCTCCGCGGTGTCCAGCTCGTACAGATCCCGACCACGGTGCTCGGCATGGTCGACGCGTCGATCGGCGGCAAGACCGGCATCAACACCGCCGAGGGCAAGAACCTCGTCGGCTCGTTCTACGCCCCGGCCGGCGTGCTCGTCGACCTCGATCTGCTCGACGGCCTTGCGCGCAACGACGTCCTCGCCGGTTTCGCCGAAATCGTCAAGGCGGGGTTCATCGCCGAGCCGGAGATCCTCGACATCGTCGAGGCCGACGTCGACCGCGTCGTCGACCCGTCGACCCCGGAGTTCCGGCGCGTCGTCGAACTCGCGATCGGTCTCAAGGCGCGCGTCGTCGGCGAAGACTTCACCGAGGCCGGGCTCCGCGAGATCCTCAACTACGGGCACACGCTCGGCCACGCCATCGAGCACGCCGAGCGCTACCAGTGGCGGCACGGAGCCGCTGTCTCGGTCGGCATGGTGTTCGCCGCCGAGCTGTCGCGGCTGGCGGGGCGCCTGTCGGATGAGGTCGTGGATCGGCACCGCCGGATCCTCGTGTCTCTCGGTCTGCCGATCAGCTACCCGACCGGCCGCTGGAACACGCTGCTCGCAACGATGCAGCGCGACAAGAAGACCCGGGCCGGAATGCTGCGCTTCATCGTGCTCGACGACACGGCCCGGCCGACCGTGCTCGAGGCGCCCGACTCCAGCCTGCTGTTCGCGGCCTACCAGGAGATCGGGTCGTGACGACCGCCCTTCACGCAACAGTGCTCGTCGTCACCGCACCCGAGGTCGGCGGGCCCGACTCGCGGTATCCGTCGGCGCACTCGGTGTCGTCGGGGACTGCGGCGGGCCTCCTGGTCGCGTTGGAATCCGTCGATCCGTCGATCATCGTCGTGGCTCGGCAGACCGACGACGAGGCCGAACTGATCTCGTGGCTTCACGAGGCTGCCGACCGGGGCTGGGGTGTCGTGATCGATCCCGCCGCCTTCACCAGCTACTCGTACGGGTTGCGCGACGCGGCCGCGCTGGTCGTCGAGGCCGGATTGCCGGTGATCGAGGCGCATCTCACGAACCCGGTATCGCAGGGGGAGTCGCGGCAGTCGAGCGTCATCTCCGCCGTATCGACCGGCATCATCGCCGGGTTCGGCCTCGACTCCTACCGGTTCGCGGTCGCCGCCGCGGGGGCGCGCGTCGCCGACCGGAGGGACGTCGCCAGCCGGCAGGACGCCGTCAAGCACGAGGACGACGCCAACCAGCAGCACGTCGCCGAGCAGCAGCAGGGCACGCTGGAGCAGGCGCACCGCTAGAGCCTCGGCGGAGGCTTCCGAGGTGACGCTACGACGGCCCCGAAGTGCGACGGCGAGGGTCGGCGCCTTCGGCGAGACTTCGGAACATTCGCGAGAAGTACGCCGCCACGAGCGCGGCCTGACCGAGCACCCAGGTGCCGACGGCCGGGAGCACGAGTTCACCCGTCGGCGTTCCCGCGGCGGTACGCACTCCGAGCAGCGTCGTCGCCACCACTGCTGCGAGCACCAGGACGACGGCGAGGATCCGCACGACGTATCTCGAACCCGACCTCGACGGCTTTCGCAACCGACCCCGAAGGATGATCGCGTAGAGAGCCACGAACAGCAGCATCGAGGCGAGCGCCGTGACGACGTTGACGAGATCGCCGAGGGGCCTCAGCACGGTGAATCCGCCGAGGACCACGGCGGACAGGAGGGCCTCAGTGGTCCACAGGCCGGTGGTGAACCCGGGGGAGTCGTCGTTGGTCTGCCCGTACGAGACGAGGTCGGGGTTCGGGCGACGGTTCAACGGGACGTAGGGCTCGTCGTCGCTCACGACCTGTGGACTCCCATGACGACACCGTACCCATCCGGCTTACGATGAGCCGCATGACGCCTTCCGCTCCCGTGTCCACGCTCGACGGCTGGGCTGTTGCGCCCTTCACCGGGGGCGGGCTGACCTACGACTGCTACGAGAAGGGCTCCGGCCCGGGCGTCGTGTTGATCCCCGAGGTGCCGGGCATCACGCCCGAGGTACTGGGGCTCGCCGACCACCTCGTCGACGAGGGCTTCACCGTCGTCGTGCCCTCGCCCTTCGGCGAACCGGGCCGTGCGCCGACCACGGGCTACGTCCTGGGCGTCGTCGCTCGTCTCTGCGTTGCGGCCGAGTTTCGAGCCTTCGCAGTCGGTGCGCACCGGCCGATCACCGACTACCTGCGGGCGGTGGCCGCCGACCTCGCGGCGCGCACGCCCGGCACCGGGGTGGGCGTTATCGGCATGTGCTTCACCGGCGGCTTCGCTCTCGCGGCGGCTGTCGACGACTCCGTCTCGGCGTCCGTGCTGAGCCAGCCCTCCGTTCCGTTTCCTCTCGGAAAGGCGCGGGCCAAGGATCCAGGCCTCTCGCCTGCCGAATTCGACCGCGTGGCCGCCCGGGCCTCTGCCGGCGAGGTCTGCGCGCTCGGCCTGCGATTTTCGGGTGACCGCGCCGCTCAGGCCGCGCGCTTCGCGACCCTGAAGAACCGCTTGGGCGACGCGTTCGAGATGATCGAACTCGACTCCTCGCCCGGCAACGAGGGCGGCTTCTCGAAAAACGCGCACTCGGTGATCACGAGCGAGGTGCGCGAGGCGCCGGGCAACCCCGCGCTGGCGGCGCGCGAGCGCGTGGTGGGGTTCCTCCGGGAGCGCCTCACCCCCTGAATGCTTGCCGAGCGCTCGCTCCCGTGTCAGGGATCCGAGCGTCGGCTACACTTGTCGATGGCCGAATCCGGCCGACGTGCCGCATCCCTCGGGGTGCCGTGCACCAGCCACTTTTCTCTCATCTTCAAAGGATTCCTCGCATGGCGACTACCAACGACATCAAGAACGGCGCCGTTCTCAACCTCGACGGCCAGCTCTGGAACGTCATCGAGTTCCAGCACGTCAAGCCCGGCAAGGGCGGGGCGTTCGTCCGCACCAAGATGAAGAACGTGATGAGCGGCAAGGTCGTCGACAAGACGTTCAACGCCGGCACCAAGATCGACTTCGCCAATGTCGACCGCCGCGAATACACCTACCTGTATGCCGAGGCCGACGGCTACGTGTTCATGGACACCACCGACTACGACCAGATCAACGTGCCCGCCACGATCGTCGGCGACTCAAAGAACTTCATGCTCGAAAACCAGAACGTGCAGATGGCGTTGCACGACGGCGACCCGCTGTACATCGAGCTTCCCGCGTCGGTCGTCCTCGAGGTCACCTACACCGAGCCCGGTCTCCAGGGCGACCGCTCGACCGGCGGCACCAAGCCCGCCACCGTCGAGACCGGCTACGAGATCCAGGTGCCGCTGTTCCTCGAGACCGGCACCAAGGTCAAGGTCGACACGCGCGACGGCAGCTACCTCGGCCGCGTCAACGACTAGGTCGCGCCTCCACAATGAGTGCTCGCACCAAAGCGCGTAAGCGCGCCCTCGACGTGCTCTACGTCGCCGACATCCGCCAGATCTCGATCGACGACGCACTCGTCGCCGAGACGCAGCGTGCGCTCGACACCCCCGAGCGCAACTCGAGCTGGGGCTACGCGCGCGACATCGTTCAGGGCGTCATCGAGAATCGCCCCGAGATCGACGAGCTGATCGAGACGTATTCGCAGGGCTGGACTCTGGCCCGGATGCCCACGATCGATCGGGCCATCCTGCGCATCGGCATCTGGGAGCTTACGCACAACGACGACATCCCTGACGCCGTGGCGATCTCGGAGGCCGTCGAGCTCGCGCAGAGCCTGTCGACCGACGATTCGGGCAGCTTCGTTAACGGCCTACTGGGCCGGATCGCGACCACGACCGCGTCCTAGCGAGGCCGCTCACGCCGAGTGCCGCCGAATGCTCTCCGCCCAGCCCGGGCGAGAGCATCTGGCGGCACTCGGCGTTTTGCCGGGACGATTAGTTGTGCACGACACTATTGCGCGCAATGTGCTACCGTGATCGTCATGCCCACCGCACCGACGCCCCTGCTCGACGAGCAAATCTGCTTTGCGCTCTACAGCGCGTCGCGGGCGCTGACGGCGCGGTACCGCGATCTGCTCGAGCCTCTCGGCGTCACCTACCCCCAGTACCTTGTGTTGCTCGTGCTATGGGAAGAGGGGCCCGTCACCGTCGGCTACCTCGGCGACCGACTCAACCTCGACTCCGGCACGCTGTCGCCCCTGCTCCGTCGCCTCGAGACCTCCGGCCACGTCACGCGCACCCGCACGCCGGGCGACGAGCGTGTCGTCGAGGTGTCACTCACCGCGAGTGGCAGCGAGCTGCGGGGCGCGACCGCCTCGATCCAAGACGGTATCTGCCAGGCGACCGGGTTGGATCCTGAGGCCCTTCACTTCCTGCAGCAGCAGATCGCCACGGTCGCGGCGCACGTCCGCCAGGCCGCCTGACTTCTCCGACTCCGCATTCCCACCCCTCAAGAAAAGAGAAATCATGCCCACTCGCACCTCTCGCACCGCCTGGAACGGAAGCCTCGAAGAAGGATCCGGCCAGGTCGAACTCAGCTCGTCGAAGATCGGCACCTACGACGTGTCGTTCCCGAAGCGTGCGGCTGACGACGCCAACGGAGCCACCAGCCCCGAAGAGCTCATCGCCGCCGCTCACTCGTCGTGCTACGCCATGCAGTTCTCGGCGATCCTCGGTGCCGCCGGCGGCACCGTCGAGGCTCTCGACGTCAAGGCCGACGTCACCCTCGGCCCGGACAAGGCTGACGGCGGCTTCAAGCTGACCGGCATCCACCTCACCGTGCGCGGCGAGGTCTCGGGCGTCGACGCCGACGGTTTCGCCAAGGCCGCCGCCGAGGCGAAGGCGACCTGCCCCGTCTCGAAGGCGCTGACCGGAGTCGAGATCACGCTCGACGCCCAGCTCGAGAACTAGGAGCGGCGCCCCGCGCGCACGCTCGTTTGCGGCGGCGACGGTGGTCTTCGGACCGCCGTCGCCGCCGCTTTGCTGTGTGCAGCACCGAACCCGCCGCTTTCGGAATCGGCGACGCGCGCCTAGGTTGGAGCTAGGGGAAGGTGCCGTACCGCACCGCAGCTGTCGCCCGAATGGAGAAGTACCTCCGTGACCACTGAATTCATCAGGCATGCGGGCGATTCGCTCGCATCGACTCGCATCCTCGATGGCTCGAGCCCGCTCGGCTGGGCCTTCCGCGAGGCACCGGTCGCGCCCGAAGACAACGGCTGGAGATTCCTGTCGCAAGACGACAACGAGACCTTCATCAACACGCCCGGCAACATCAGGGTCGCCGACTTCAATGCAGTCGCGGAAATCGAGCCCGCCGTCATCGCCATCTACGGGTTTCCGGTCGGCACCGATCTCACCTTCGTCATCGAGCCCAGCGGGGCCCGGAAGTTCGTCGACAACACGACGCGCGAAGAGGTCGCGCTGCCGTACCTCCCGTGACCGACCTCCGCACGATCGCGAGAACGGCCGCCGGAATCTTCGGCGGTACACCCCGGGTCGTGAAGTTCTCCGACGAGTCTGAAGCGCACTCGGTCGAGATCCTGAGCTGCACACCGTCACCCCGACCCGGACTCATCTCGTACTCCACGATCGGCATGAGCGCGTTCGACAACGACACGGTGATCGGCCCGCGGCATCTTCGAGTCGAAGTCGTCGGCATCGCTGCCGACTCGACGACCGCGTTCTCGGGCGGTCTGTCTACGTGTGCGTTCAATCTGGCCCACGACCGCTTCCAGATCCAGCCGAAGCGCGTCTTCCCGCGGGTCTTCGAAGGCTACGGGCAAGACGTCACGACGCCGCACGCGCTCATCTGGTACCCGTTCGGATGGGCGGGCGACTTCGAACCCCTCGTCGGCGACGAGACCCACATCGAGTGGCTGATGGCGATACCGATCACCGACGCCGAATTCACGTTTTTCGAAGCGAACGACGCGGACGCCCTGATCGACGTCTTCGAGGCGAACGATATCGACCTCTACGACCTCATGCGCGCGTCCGCGGTCTGACCGGCGCGTTCGAGACCACGGCGACGGCGACGATAACTGAATTCATCGCGGAGGCGGTTCCATCGCCTCCCCGAAAGTCCTCAATTGCCGGTCGCGAGGGTTTTTCTCTGCCGGCACGCCTCAGCCGAGCGAGTCGCGGACGCGCCGAGGATGCGTGACGAAGTCAAGGGCATCCTTCTGATCCAGAGTTCCCGGGAAGTTGGCCGAAGCGAACCGGCCGTTCGGATCATACGGACTTGTGGGCCGAACAAGCGGACACTGGGCCAGAGCCGCCAGCAGCACCCTCTTCGCCTCGTCCGAGAGCACTTCGTGGTCGTCGCGGAGAAGCAGGATCGTGGCTCGACGACGAGGGGATCGGCCCTGGCCGAAGCGGATCGATAAGGCCTGCCGAGGGTCGCTCGTCGGAGTGACCACCGACGCCGTGTCGATGACGTCGAAGCCGAGAACACGGGATCCTACGCGGACCCGGCGGCCGGCTAGATCGATCGCGACCCGACGGTCGGTCGCCCCGATGATTGCGATGAGGAGAAACGCGGAACCCGCCATGATCGCCGCGGAGATCACCAAGGCCACACCCAGAGGAACGAAGTCCCACGGGGAGGTGTCGAATCGCTCTCGGGGGTTGAAGACGAGAAGGGGACTCGCCACCACCATCAACCCTACGAAGAGACGACCCTGCCGAGCGAGCAGCGCCTTAAACGCCGACCTGTCGAATTCGAACCAGGTGCCCTTTTCGCTCGCGGACGTCACGAGGGGACCCTACCGCCCGACGTCCCCGGCCCGCCGAGACCGCTAGGCTTGGACACGTTCTTACGACCCACCTTTAAGAGCCGTCCAGAGAGACGGAGAAGGGAGGTCCGATTGAGCACACGCACCGTGCTGAGTCAGGCTGACATCACCCGCGCGCTCACGCGCATCGCCCACGAGATCCTCGAAGGCAACCGTGGCGCTGACGATCTCGTCGTGATGGGTATTCCCACTCGCGGCGTCGTTCTCGCCGATCGCATCGGCGAGGTCCTCCAGTCGATCAGCGGCCAGGCCGTTCTCGTTGGGGCCATCGACGCGACGCTCTACCGCGACGACCTCCGCCGGCAGCCGACCCGTGCGCCCAGGCCGACGACCGTGCCAAGCGGCGGTATTGACGGCAAGACCGTCGTGCTCGTCGACGACGTGCTCTATTCCGGTCGCACGATCCGTGCAGCCCTCGACGCGCTGAGCGCCATCGGCCGTCCCAAAGCCGTGCGGCTCGCCGTCCTGGTCGACCGCGGTCACCGTGAGCTGCCGATCCGCGCCGACTACGTGGGCAAGAACCTCCCGACCTCGACAGCCGAGCGCATCTTCGTCCGGCTCGAACCGGTCGACGCCCTCGACGAGGTGGCGATCGCCGACGAGCGAACCGACGCCCGCAGCGAAGGGGGCGCGTCGTGAAGCACCTCCTGAGCACTGCCGACCTGTCGCGCGACGAGGCCATCCAGATCCTCGACATCTCCGAAGACATGGCGGCCGTCTCGACCCGCGAGGTGCGCAAGCTGCCGACGCTGCGCGGCATCACGGTCGTCAACCTCTTCTTCGAAGACAGCACCCGCACGCGCATCTCGTTCGAGGCCGCGGCCAAGCGCCTCAGCGCCGACGTGATCAACTTCTCGGCCAAGGGGTCGAGCGTGTCTAAAGGTGAGTCACTCAAAGACACCGCGCAGACGCTGGCCGCGATGGGCGCCGACGGCATAGTGATCCGGCACCCGGCATCGGGCGCACCCCGCGTACTGGCCACCAGCGGCTGGGTCGATGCCGGCGTGGTGAATGCTGGCGACGGCACCCACGAGCACCCGACACAGGCCCTGCTCGATGCGTTCACGATGCGCCGCCGGATCCTCGGCGATTCCGGTCGCGGACGCGACCTCGACGGCGTCAAGGTCATGATCGTTGGCGACGTGCTGCACTCCCGCGTAGCCCGATCGAACGCCTGGCTGCTGAAGACCCTCGGCGCCCACGTCACCTTCGTGGCCCCGCCGACGCTGCTGCCGAACGGCGTCGCCGCCTTCGACGCCGACGTCTTCTACGACTTCGACGAGGCGCTCGCGCGGGTGAAACCCGACGTCGTGATGATGCTGCGCATCCAGCAGGAGCGCATGAACGACGCGTTCTTCCCCAACGGCCGGGAGTACGCCCGCTCCTGGGGCCTGAGCGCTGAACGCCTCCACGGGCTGCCCGAGCACACCCTCGTCATGCACCCCGGGCCGATGAACCGCGGGCTCGAGATCAGCGACGAGGCGGCCGACTCGCCCCGATCGACCGTACTCGAGCAGGTCACGAACGGCGTCTCCGTCCGCATGGCCGTGCTCTATCTGACCCTCGCCGCCGGCGTCACGAACTGAGAAGAGACCAACGATGAACGACTACCTCCTCAAGGGCGCGACCCTCAGCGACGGGCGCACCACCGACATCCTTCTCGGACCAGGATCCAGCGGCACCGCGTCCCGCCCAGCCGTCAAGGCGCTCGGAACGAACCTGTCCGAGGCCGCCGCCACGGTCATCGACGCCGACGGCCTTCTTGCGCTGCCGGGCCTCGTCGATCTCCACACCCACCTGCGCGAACCCGGATTCGAGGGCAGTGAGACGGTTCTGACCGGCTCGCGCGCCGCCGCGAAGGGTGGCTTCACGGCCGTCAACGCGATGGCGAACTCGTCACCGGTCGCCGACACCGCCGGTGTCGTCGAGCAGGTGCAAGCTCTCGGCGATCGCGCGGGCTATGTCACCGTGCGGCCGATCGGAGCCGTCTCGCAGGGGCTGAAGGGCACCCACCTCTCCGAGATCGGCGCGATGGCGAACTCGCGCGCGGCCGTCCGCGTCTTCTCGGACGACGGGCTCTGCGTTGCCGATCCACTGCTGATGCGCCGAGCCCTCGAATACATCAAGGGCTTCGGGGGAGTGCTCGCCCAGCACGCCCAGGAGCCGCGCCTCACCGAGGGTGCGCAGATGAACGAGGGCGAACTCAGCGCGACGCTCGGGCTCGGCGGCTGGCCGGCCGTCGCCGAAGAGGCGATCATCGCTCGCGACGTGCTGCTCGCGCACCACGTCGGCGCCCGCCTTCACATCTGCCACGTCTCGACCGCGGGCAGCGTCGAGGTCGTCCGCTGGGCGAAGTCGCGGGGCTTCGAGGTCACCGCCGAGGTGACTCCGCATCATCTGCTGCTCACCGAAGACCTGGTCTCGACCTACGACGCCCGCTACAAGGTCAACCCGCCGCTCCGCCGCAGCGAAGACGTCGAAGCTCTCCGTGGCGCCCTCGCCGACGGCACCATCGACATCGTCGCGACCGACCACGCTCCGCATACCGCCGAGGCGAAGTCGTGCGAGTGGGCGGGCGCGGCCAACGGCATGGTCGGCCTCGAATCGGCGCTGAGCGTCGTCCAGAAGACCATGGTCGACACCGGCCTCCTCGACTGGGCGGGCGTCGAGCGAGTGCTCTCGGCCGCTCCCGCCCGTATCGGGCAGGTAAGCGGACAGGGTCAGCCGATCGGAGTGGGCTCGCCGGCCGAGATCACGCTCTACGATCGAAGTGTGAGCAGGAGTTTCTCGATCGACGACCTCGCCGGCAAGAGCACCAACTCGCCCTACCTCGAGCGCGAGCTGCCGGGGCGAGTCGTGGCCACATTCCACGGCGGCTACGCGACCGTGCTCGACGGCGCCGTCGTCGACACCGAGACGGTCTCCGCGCACGCCGCCGCGTTGGTCGGCGCTCCGTGATCCGCTGGCTTATCGGCGCCGGGTTCCTCGTCGCGGCCGTCGGCATCTACTTCTGGATGCGCGCGGGCTGGCTCGCGCGACGACGACGACAGGCCGACGTGACCCGTCCGACCCCGGCACCGGCCTCCGCCGAACTCGGCGAGCTCCTCGCCGAGCACGACCTGTTCTACGTCGCCACGACAAAAGCCTCCGACCGGCTCGATCGGATCGTGGTCGGTGGCCTCGGCTTCCGTGGCCGCGCCGTCGTCAGCGTCCACCCCGACGGTGTCGTGCTCGACATCGCGGGGGAGCCGCCGATCCTCATCGCCCGAGCCGACCTGCGCGATGTCGGCCGCTCGACCTGGACCATCGATCGAGTCGTCGAGACCGACGGGCTGATCAAGCTCGGCTGGCGCCTCGGCGACCTCGACGTCGACACCTATCTCCGCGACTCCGACGATCCCCGAGAACTCGTCGCCGCGATCAGCACCCTCATCAGCACTGGAGAGAAAACCTCGTGACAGATTCGTCCACCGCGAACACGGCCGTCCTCGTTCTCGAAGACGGCACCCGCTTCGTCGGTCGCCCCTACGGCGCCACCGGGCGCACCCTCGGCGAGGCGGTCTTCGCCACCGGCATGACCGGCTACCAGGAGACCCTCACCGACCCGTCGTACGCCGGGCAGATCGTCGTCATGACGGCGCCGCACATCGGCAACACCGGTGTCAACGACGAAGACCCCGAGTCGAGCCGAATCTGGGTCTCCGGCTTCGTCGTCCGCGACGCCAGCCGCGTCGTGTCGAACTATCGCGCCCAGGGCAGTCTCGACGAGCAGCTCACCGACGACGGCATCGTCGGCATCCGCTCGGTCGACACCCGCGCCATCACCCGCCGTCTCCGCGACGTCGGGTCGATGAAGGCCGGCATCTTTTCGGGCGACGAGGCCGGGCTCCCGGACGACGAGCAACTCGCCATCGTGAAGAACGGCCGCGACATGCGCGGGCTCAGCCTCAGCGGCCAGGTCTCCACGCGGGAGCGGTACGACGTTCCTGCGGTCGGCGACCGTGTCGGATCCTTGGCCGTGCTCGACCTCGGCGTAAAGACCTCGACGGTCCGCTACCTCTCGGAGCGCGGCTTTGACGTGATGGTGTTGCCGCAGTCGACAACGGTCGACGAGCTCAAGGCCCTCGCGCCCGATGCGCTCTTCTACTCGAACGGCCCCGGCGACCCGTCGGCCTCCGACTCCCAGGTCGAACTGCTGCAGAGCGCCCTCCGCGACGGAACACCGTTCTTCGGCATCTGCTTCGGCAACCAGCTGCTCGGTCGCGCCCTCGGCTTCGGCACGTACAAGCTTCCGTTCGGCCACCGCGGCATCAACCAGCCGGTGTGGGACAAGACCACGGGCACCGTCGAGATCACCAGCCAGAACCACGGCTTCGCCGTCGACGCCCCCATCGACGGAGTGCTCGACTCGCCCGCCGGCTTCGGCCGCGTCGAAGTCAGCCACTTCTCGCTGAACGACAACGTCGTCGAGGGCCTGCGCGCCCTCGACATCCCCGCCTTCTCGGTGCAGTACCACCCCGAGGCCGCTGCCGGCCCCCACGACAGCAACCATCTCTTCGACCGGTTCCGCGCTCTCGTGATCGAGCGCTCATCGACGGCCGACGCCGTCCAGGCCGACCCCAAGGAAAGCAACTGATGCCCAAGCGTTCCGACATCAACTCCGTCCTCGTCATCGGCTCCGGCCCGATCGTCATCGGCCAGGCGGCCGAGTTCGACTACTCGGGCACGCAGGCCTGCCGCGTCCTCCGCGAAGAGGGCGTGCGCGTCATCCTGGTCAACCCGAACCCGGCGACGATCATGACCGACCCGGACTTCGCCGACGCGACCTACATCGAGCCGATCACCTCCGAGGTGCTCGAGTCGATCATCATCAAGGAGCGCCCCGACGCGGTGCTCCCGACCCTCGGCGGCCAGACCGCCCTCAACGCGGCGATCGCGCTCGACGAGGCCGGCATCCTGGCCAAGCACGGCGTCGAGCTCATCGGCGCGAAGGTCGAAGCGATCCAGAAGGGCGAAGACCGCCAGATCTTCAAAGAACTCGTGCTCGAGTCGGGTGCCGATGTCGCGCGCTCGCACATCGTGCACCGGGTCGACGAAGCCCTCGCCGCTGCGGACGATCTCGGCTACCCACTGGTCGTCCGCCCCTCGTTCACCATGGGCGGCCTCGGGTCGGGCTTTGCCCACACGCCCGAAGAGCTGACCCGCATGGTCTCGGACGGCCTGCACTCCAGCCCGACCACCGAGGTCCTGCTCGAAGAGAGCATCACCGGCTGGAAGGAGTACGAGCTCGAGCTCATGCGCGACACGGCCGACAACACCGTCGTGATCTGCTCCATCGAGAACTTCGACCCGGTCGGCGTGCACACCGGCGACTCGATCACGGTCGCCCCGGCGCTGACCCTCACCGACCGCGAGTACCAGAAGCTCCGCGACATCGGCATCGACATCATCCGTCGCGTGGGCGTCGACACCGGTGGCTGCAACATCCAGTTCGCGATCGACCCGGCCGACGGCCGCATCATCGTGATCGAGATGAACCCCCGCGTCTCGCGCTCCAGCGCCCTGGCGTCGAAGGCCACCGGCTTCCCGATCGCCAAGATCGCCGCGAAGCTCGCCATCGGCTACCGCCTCGACGAGATCCAGAACGACATCACCAAGGTCACCCCGGCCTCGTTCGAGCCCACGCTCGACTACGTCGTCGTCAAGGTGCCGCGGTTCGCCTTCGAGAAGTTCCCGGCCGCCGACACCACCCTCACCACCACCATGAAGAGCGTCGGCGAGGCCATGGCCATCGGCCGCAACTTCACGCAGGCCCTCCAGAAGTCGCTCCGGTCGCTCGAGAAGCGCGGCTCGAGCTTCCACTGGAAGGGCGAGCCCGGAGACGTCGCCGCCCTGCTCGAACTCGCAAGCGTCCCGACCGACGGCCGCATCGTCACGGTGCAGCAGGCCCTCCGCGCCGGCGCCACCGCCGAGCAGGTCTTCGAATCGACCAAGATCGACCCCTGGTTCATCGATCAGATCGTACTGATCAACGAGGTGGCCGAGCGGGTGGCCGCAGCCGACGAGCTCTCGTACGAGGTCATGGAAGAGGCGAAAGACCACGGCTTCAGCGACGCACAGATCGCCGAGCTCCGCGGTCGTCTCGAACACGACATCCGCGACCACCGCCATTACCTCGGCCTCCGCCCGGTCTACAAGACCGTCGACACCTGCGCGGGGGAGTTTCCCGCCACGACGCCGTACCACTACTCGTCGTACGACTTCGAGACCGAGGTCGTGCCCTCCGACCGCCGCAAGGTGATCATCCTGGGCTCCGGCCCGAACCGCATCGGGCAGGGCGTCGAGTTCGACTACTCCTGCGTGCATGCCTCGTTCGCCCTGTCCGATGCGGGCTTCGAGACGATCATGATCAACTGCAACCCCGAGACGGTCTCCACCGACTACGACACCAGCGACCGGCTGTACTTCGAGCCCCTCACGCTGGAGGACGTCCTCGAGATCGTGCACGCCGAGAGCCAGGCGGGCGAGCTCGTGGGTGTCGTCGTGCAGCTCGGCGGCCAGACCGCTCTCGGCCTGGCCCAGGGCCTCGCGGCGGCCGGCGTGCCGATCCTCGGCACCAGCCCCGACGCGATCGACTCCGCTGAAGAGCGCGGTCTGTTCTCCAAGATCCTCGACGAGGCCGGTCTCCTCGCCCCGAAGAACGGCACCGGAACCGACTTCGAGAGCGCCGTGGCCGTCGCGGACGAGATCGGCTACCCCGTCCTCGTCCGCCCGTCGTACGTGCTCGGCGGACGCGGCATGGAGATCGTCTACTCGTCCGAGCTTCTCGCCGACTACTTCGAGCGCACCCGCGACGAGGTCGTCATCGGCCACGGCCAGCCGTTGCTGGTCGACCGCTTCCTGGACGACGCGGTCGAGATCGACGTCGACGCGCTCTACGACGGCACCGAGCTCTACGTCGGCGGCATCATGGAGCACATCGAAGAGGCCGGCATCCACTCCGGCGACTCGAGCTGCACACTTCCGCCGGTGACGCTCGGTCGGGGCGAGATCGATCGGGTCCGCGAAGCTACCCTCAAGATCGCCGAGGGCATCGGAGTCTCCGGCCTGCTCAACGTGCAGTTCGCCATCGCCGCCGGAGTGCTCTACGTGCTCGAGGCCAACCCGCGCGCCAGCCGCACGGTGCCTTTCGTCTCGAAGGCGCTCGGCATCCCGCTGGCCAAGGCCGCTTCGCGCATCATGGTCGGCGCGTCCATCCGCTCTCTGGTCGAGGAGGGCCTCCTTCCGGTCCAGGACGGCTCCGATGTGCCGCTCGATTCGCCGATCTCCGTCAAGGAGGCCGTGCTCCCGTTCAAGCGCTTCCGCACCAAGGAGGGCCAGGTCGTCGACAGCGTGCTCAGCCCCGAGATGCGCTCCACCGGTGAGGTGATGGGCATCGACCGCAACTTCCCGCTCGCGTTCGCGAAGAGCCAGACGGCGGCCTACGGCGGGCTCCCAACCTCCGGCGTGGTCTTCGTCAGCGTTGCCGACCGCGACAAGCGCGCGATCGTGCTCCCGGTTCTCCGCCTGCAGCAGCTCGGCTTCGAGATCACGGCAACCGAGGGCACGGCGACCGTCCTGATCCGCAACGGCATCACCACGCGCATCGTCGGCAAGTACTCCGAGGGCGGCGAGAGCGTGGTCGACCTGATCAACCGCGACGAGGTCGACATCGTCATCAACACGCCGTCGGGCTCCAGCGGCCGGGCTGACGGCTACGAGATCCGCGCGGCGACGGTGGCGGCCGACAAGGCCCTCTTCACCACGATGGCGCAGCTGCAGGCAGCTGTCGCCTCCATCGAGTCGATCCACACGGGCTACGACGTGACGAGCCTTCAAGACTATGCAGTGGAGCGTCAGGCGGGCCTCGACCGGGCTGCCGCGCTGTGAGCGACGCCGCCGGCGGTGAGTCGTTCGGCAGCCGCCTGGCGGCGTCGTTCGACCGCTACGGCCACCTCTGCGTCGGCATCGACCCGCACCCGTTCCTCCTCGAGGAGTGGGGGCTCCCGGTGTCGGCGGAGGGCGTTCGGTCGTTCGGGCTGACCGTGATCGAACAGACCGCAGGATCCGTCGGCATCGTCAAGCCGCAGGTCGCCTTTTACGAACGGTACGGCTCGCAGGGTTTCGCCGCTCTCGAAGACGTCTTGCAGGCGGCTCGCGACACCGACCTCCTCGTGATCGGCGACGCCAAGCGCGGCGACATCGGCACGACGATGGATTCGTACGGCGACGCCTGGTTCGCCGGCGACTCGCCGTTGCGCGTCGACGCCCTGACCTGCGCGGCCTATCAGGGGCTCGGCGCCAACGCCGGCTTCCTGCGGCGGGCGCGGGAGACCGGTCGCGGCGTCTTCGTTCTGGCCGCGACGTCGAACCCGGAGGCCCGCCTCACCCAGACGGCGCGCCTGGCGAGCGGCAAGACGGTCGCAGCCGGTATCGTCAACGATGTGCTGAACGACAATTCCGCCTCTGACCAGGGCGATTCCCGCGTCGCGCCGATAGCTGCCGACCTCGGCGACGTCGGTCTTGTGCTGGGCGCGACTCTCGACCTCGCCGACTACGGCATCGCCCTCGATCAGCTGGCGTCGACCCCCATCCTCGCTCCCGGCTTCGGTGCGCAGGGAGCCCGGTACGGCGATGTGAAGAGCCTCTTCGGCCCCGCCGCCGCCAGCGTGCTGGTCTCGGCGTCGCGGTCGATCCTCGGGTCCGGCCCTTCGGGTGTTCGCGACGCCGCTCGACGAGCTTCCGACGAGGTGACCGCATGCCTCGCATGACGCCGCCGCCCGTCGACCGCGCCGCCGCCGCGAAAGCTGCCGTCGCCGCTCGCCGCGCCCGGGCCGAGGTAAAGCACGACGTCTCGGAGCGCCGTCGCACCGCGCTCGACGTCGCCGACGCCGCCTGGGCCGGCGAGGTCACCGCGCCCGAGGCGACCCTACGAGTGCGCGAGCTCCTCACGAGCATCCCCGGCATCGGGCCGACCCGTGTCGCGCGCATCATGGAGCAGCTCGGCATCGCCGACTCCAAGCGAGTCGGCGGTCTGGGTGTGCGCCAGCGCGTGATCCTGGGGGACTGGCTCTCGCAGCGGGAGGCCCGTGGGCGCCTCAAATCGAAGCTCGTCGTGCTCGCCGGGCCGACCGCCGTCGGTAAGGGCACCGTCTCGAGCTACATCCGCGAGAACTACGACGTTCACCTGTCGGTGTCGGCCACGACGCGAAAACCGCGCCCGGGCGAGATCGACGGAGTGCACTACTACTTCGTCACCGACGACGAGTTCGACCGGATGATCCGCGACCGCGAACTTCTCGAGTACGCCACCGTGCACAACTCGCACCGCTACGGCACGCCGCGGCCCCCGATCGACGCCGCTCTCGACAAGGGTCAGAGCGTCCTGCTCGAGATCGACATCCAGGGTGCCCGTCAGGTGCGCGCCGTCATGCCCGAGGCCGTGCTGGTGTTCCTGCTGCCCCCGACGTGGGACGAACTCGTTCGCCGACTGATCGGCCGCGGCACCGAAGACACCGCCGAACAGCAGCGTCGCCTGGAGACCGCCAAGGTCGAGCTGGCCGCGCAAGACGAGTTCGACCACAAAGTCATCAACAACGACGTCAGCGAAGCGGCCCGAGAGGTCGTAGACTTGATGGCAATGCCCGCGGCCGCTCGTGCCACGAGGCATCCGAAAGCTTAGGAGGCACCATGGCCGACAGGAACAAGGGCATCATCGACCCGCCCATCGACGACCTGCTCTCGAAGGTCGAGTCGAAGTACGCACTCGTCATCTTCGCGTCGAAGCGCGCGCGTCAGATCAACGACTACTACGCCGACCTCCACGAGGGTTCGCTGTTCGACAACGTGGGGCCGCTCGTCGACTCGACCATCGACGACAAGCCTCTCTCCGTCGCGATGAAAGAGATCAACGAAGACAAGCTCACGTCGAAGCCCCTCGCGGTCGTCGCCGAGTAACACCTTCCCTTCTCAAGCGGGTCGTCCCTTAGGGGCGGCCCGCTTTTGCGTGGCGCGGCGAGACCTCACAATCGACGGGTTTCAGCGGCGCCGCCGGGCTGATTCTGAGGTCTCACGGTGCCGCGTGCCGGGCGACCCTTGCGGCGCGGCGGCGGATCCTGAGGTGCTGTCGAAACGACGCGAGACGTTCGCGCCAGACATAAGCGAGGGCCATCGCGACGAGCACAACGGGTAGCAGCTCGGGCGCGAGGGCGAAGCTCGTGAAGATGATCTCGAACACCTCGAAGCCGACGAGAGACCCGGCGGCGACCCAGGTCCAGCCCGAGAACAGCCAGAGCTTCTCGGTCACGGTGTGGAAGAGTTGGCGCAGTTGCGCGAACGGGCGAATCGGGCGTGAAATGGGCATGCGGTTGCCTTACTGGTGCGATGCGGACTCGAACGGGAGTCTTCGTACCGGCAGGCTTCAGCGGGTACGAAGAGCCCAGGATCCGGGCGCACGCGCCCCAGCCCCACCGCACGGGGCCTCCCGGCGTGCCTGCTGACGCCGACGCCGCTCACGGGGTCGGCGTGCCTCGGGGGCGCCCGCCACGGGCACGTCGATCGCCGGGTACTTCGTGGCCCCGTGCACGACGATCGCGATCGCGATCGCTCCGACGACGGCTAGGACCAGTAGTCCGAGAGCGAGGTGCGGCAGGGCGTGCAGATCGGTCCGCAGCCAGATGTCGAGGGGCAGGACGAGTTCGAGCAGCGTCCAGCTGAACTCGGTCATCTCGTCTCCCTCCGTCTGCGGTCCACCGTAGCGTCGCCCGGGCAGCGAGTGTCCACGATGTGCTGATGTTCGGCCCCGAACATCAGCAGATCGTGGACGATCACCTCATGGCGAAGCCGCGAGGCGGCGTATGGTCACAGCGTGAGCGACACTGGCGGATACCGCGTCACCGAGTTCGGTGTCACTCGTGTGGACGACCGCACCGTCGTTGCAGTGCTTGCCGCGGAGGGGTGCATCGAGAGCTGGCCACAGGTGATTCGCGAAGCTCTGGCAGCAGCCGGCGCACCAACTCTGACCACGACGAGCCTCGACGACGAGCAGGCCTTTCTGGTGCCGAAGGGCTTTCTGGCCTTCCACTACGGGGGCGTGCAGCTCGAGTTCTCTAGCTCGGCCACCGTCTCGCGCGTCACGGCGCGCAGCCATGTGATCGTGGCCGGAGGCTTTCGCAAGCCGAGTTCGCCACCGTGGATCGCCCCTGACGTGCGGAAGCTATTCGAGGCAATTCGTCAAGTACTCGAGCAGCCCGCCACCGCTCTCTAAGCCCCGAACCGCCCCGTCAGCCGAGAGTGGAACAGCGTGCTCCGCTGATCCAGGCCGTCGAAACCGACCTCGATCCCGTGGTCACGGTACTTCGTCTCGATCGCGTCGAGGGAGGCGACGGTCGAGGCGTCCCAGATCTGCGCACGACTCAGGTCGATGGTGACGGTTGCGGGATCCTCGCTGTACGAGAACCGATCGACGAGATCGTTGCTGCTGCCGAAGAAGAGGGGCCCGGTGACGTCGTAGTGAACGGCTGAGCCATCGGCCGACTCCGTGCGCTCGACGCTGATGACGTGCGCGACCCGGCGGGCGAAGAGGACCATCGCGAGCACGACTCCGACGAGCACTCCGTAGGCGAGGTTGTTCGACGCGACGACGACCGCCACCGTCAGCCCCATGACGAGTGTCTCAGGAAGAGGCATTCGGCGGAGCGTGGAGGGTTTGAGGCTGTGCCAGTCGACCGTTGTGACGGCGACCACCATCATGACGGCGGCGAGGGCGACCATCGGGATCTGGCCCATGATCGAGCTCAATCCCGTCACGAGGGCCAGGAGGAAGACCCCGGCGACGACGGTCGAGATGCGGGTGCGAGCGCGACCGGTCTTCACGTTCAAGACCGTCTGGCCGATCATGGCGCAGCCTGCGATGCCGCCGTAGAAACCGGCGAGGATGTTCGAGACGCCGAGTGCCCACGACTCACGCCCCTTGTGCGACGGGGTGTCGGTCATCTCGTCGACCAGCTTGGCGGTGAGGAGGGTCTCCATGAGTCCGACGAATGCCACGCTCAGAGCTGTCGGCCAGATCAACTGGAGGGTCGCGAGGTTGAGCGGCACGAGGAACGGCGTGATACCGGGAAGTTGGCCCGTGAGCGGGCCCTCGTCGGCGACATCCGGCACGACGAGCTTCGCGACGATGACGATCGCCGTCACGACCACGATCGCGATCAGCGGCGAGGGGACGACCCGCGTGAACCGCGGCACGATGAAGATGATGGCGAAGGTCAGAGCGAACAGCACATAGGCCAGCCACGGCACGTTGAGCACGTGCGGCACCTGCGCGGTGAAGATCAGCACACCGAGCGCGTTGACGAACCCGACCATGACCGAGCGGGGGATGAACCGCATCAGTCGTGCGAGCCCCGCGAAGCCGAAGACGATCTGCACGATGCCGGCGAGGATGACGGTCGGCAAGACGTACTTCACGCCATGGTCGTGCACCAGCGGGGCAATGACGAGGGCGACGGATCCGGCGGCGGCCGTGATCACACCCGGCCGACCTCCGAGAATCGACATCGTGAGGGCCAGCACGATCGACGCGACGAGGCTGACCATCGGGTCGACCCCGGCGACGATCGAGAACGAGATGACCTCGGGCACGAGGGCGAGGGTCGTCACCATGCCCGCGAGGACCTCGCGGGAGAGCTGCTGCGGCGAGCGCAGGGCGCTGAGCACGGTGATCGGCTTGGTGGCCGGGCGGACTGAGGGCAAAGCTGAGGCCATGGGGCGGCTCCTGCGTGGTCGGCTCTCTCGGGAGAGCGATTGATAAGACGGAGGCGCGCCCCGTTGCGCGTGAGCCCACGCCGTAGTGATCTGCGAGGAGTGGGAAGATCGAGAGGGCCGGTGTATTCGCGGCCCTTTCTTCAACCCTACCGTAACGTAAGGGTTGAGCGACGAGGATGGTGACGGTGGCTACTGAGATGACGGCCGAAGAGGTCGTGGCAACGATGCACATCGGAGAGATGGCCGACCGGTCACAGATGTCGCTCCGCACGATTCGCCACTACGACGAGGTCGGGCTCCTCACGCCGTCGGGGCGCACCGAGGGCGGCTTCCGCCTCTACACCGAGCGCGACTTCTCGAGGCTCATGGTCATCCGCCGCATGAAGCCCCTGGGGTTCAGTCTCGACGAGATGGCCGAGCTTCTGCGGGTCGTCGACCGCCTCGGCGGATCCGAGGCCGGCTCTGGCACCGGAGCAGGAGCACGAGCAGACGAAGAAACAGCAGCAGCAGCAGGTGGAGCCGGCGAGGCCCGCGCAGCGCTCGACGGTTTCATCGAGCAGGCGACCGCTCGGCGAGCGAAGCTCGAGGAGCAGATCAGCATGGCGGACGAGTTCATCGAGCTACTCAAAGCGCAGTAGCGCCCGCAGCGTGTCGGATCCTGCCGCCTGAGTGCCGCCACTTGCGAGGCTGCCCGCCCAGCCGCGGGCATTTCACGTCACTCGACGCACGCCGGCGTCGCACTCGGGCGAGGCTGAGCGCAGATCCGCCCCATCGGGAGCAAGCTCGATGGGGCGGCAGCTACACCCGACGCCGCCAGACAAAGAGGAGACATATGCAGACCCGCACACTGGGCGACCTCAAGGTCGGAGCACTCGGCCTCGGCACCATGGGAATGAGCGCCTTCTACACGGGCGCCGGCACCGACGACGACGAATCGGTCCGCACCATCCACCGCGCCATCGACCTCGGTGTCACCCTGTTCGACACTGCGGAGGCGTACGGCCCGTACTCGAACGAGGAGTTGCTCGCCAAGGCTCTCGGTGATCGCCGCGACGACGTCGTCATCGCCACGAAGTTCGGCCTGCTGCGCCATACGCCGGGGGAGTCGACCCCGAGCACCGAGCGTCACATCACCTCCGACCCCGGCTCGATCCGAGTGGCCCTCGAGGGGTCCCTCCGACGCCTCGGCACCGATCACATCGATCTCTACTACCAGCACCGCGTCGACCCCGACGTGCCCATCGAAGACGTCATCGGTCAGCTCGCAGGCTTCGTCGAGGAGGGCAAGATCCGGCACATCGGGCTATCCGAGGCGAGTGCGGCGACGATCCGGCGAGCGCACGCCGTCCACCCGATCACTGCCCTGCAGAGCGAGTACTCCCTCTGGACCCGCGACCCCGAGGGCGACGTCCTCGACACCCTGCGCGAGCTCCGGATCGGCCTCGTGCCGTACTCTCCGCTCGGCCGCGGCTTCTTGACGGGGGCGATCACGAAGCCGTCCGACCTCGACTCCGACGACTTCCGTCTCGCGAACCCCCGGTTCCAGGAGGAGGCGTTCGCGACGAACATGCGTCTCGTCGACGAGGTCCGTCAGGTGGCGGGCGAGGTCGATGGCACTCCCGCCCAGGTGGCCCTCGCTTGGCTGCTCGCGCAGGGCGACGATCTGGTGCCGATCCCGGGCACGAAGCGCGTGACGAGACTCGAAGAGAATCTCGGTGCCGCCGACCTCACGCTGAGCGCCGATCAGGTCGCACGCCTCTCGGCGTTGCCGGCAGCGTCGGGTGACCGCTACCCCGACATGTCGCCGATCGGCCGCTGAGCCAGTTCGGGGCGAACCGCCACGAGACGGAAGCCGAGGATCCGCGGGCCGGATCCTCGGCTTCCGTCTCTTCCGCTGTGTGAGCCGCTCTGCCCCGGCCCGGCCACCGCGTCTCCACAACCGCTATCTCGTTCACACGTCGTCACGCGACCGGGGGAGTGTCGCCACCCCCGGCTAGAGTTGCAAACGCCGAATCGAACGGCATCTCCACCGCTTTCGTCTTAGGGAATCCGTGTCCTCCAGCAGCCCCAGCACCACCGGTAGCCTCCGCCTCTTCACGTCCGAGTCCGTGACGGAGGGGCACCCCGACAAGATCTGTGATCAGATTTCCGACCGCATCCTCGACGCGCTCCTCGAGGTCGACCCGCACAGCCGGGTCGCCGTCGAGACGCTCGTCACGACCGGTCTGGTGCACGTCGCGGGCGAGGTCACGACGACGGGCTACGTCGACATCCCCACGATCGTGCGCGACCTCATCACGGGCATCGGCTACAACGACTCGTCGGTGAGTTTCGACGGCCGCACCTGCGGCGTCGAGGTGTCGATCGGGGCACAGTCGCCCGACATCGCTCAGGGCGTCGACAATGCCCTCGAGGCCCGCACGGGTGCGGGCTCGACCGACGACGCCCTCAACTCGCAAGGTGCCGGCGACCAGGGCATCATGTTCGGGTTCGCCACGACCGAGACCCCGCAGCTCATGCCGATTCCGGTGTGGCTCGCGCACCGTCTCGCCGAGCGCCTCACGGCAGTCCGCAAAGACGCGGTGCTCGACTACCTGCGTCCTGACGGCAAGACGCAGGTCACGATCGGCTACGACGGCTACACACCGAAGACGGTCGACACCGTCGTGCTCTCGACGCAGCACTCGCCGAGCGTCTCGATGGAGCAGCTCGAGCGCGACGTGATCGAGCACGTCATCCGCCCGGTCCTCGCCGCCGAGGCGCCCGGTCTCGACACCTCCGCAACGAAGTTCATCATCAACCCGACCGGGCGCTTCGAGATCGGCGGCCCCCAAGGCGATGCGGGTCTGACCGGCCGCAAGATCATCGTCGACACCTACGGCGGGGCCTCGCGTCACGGAGGCGGCGCGTTCTCGGGCAAAGACCCGTCGAAGGTCGACCGGTCGGCCGCCTACGCGATGCGCTGGGTGGCGAAGAACGCCGTTGCCGCTGGCTTCGCCGAACGTCTCGAGATCCAGATCGCCTACGCGATCGGCCGCGCCGCACCGGTCGGTCTCTATGTCGAGACCTTCGGCACCGGTCATGTGCCCGACGAGACGATCATCGACGCCATCGGCCAGGTGTTCGACCTCCGGCCCGCCGCAATCATCCGCGATCTCGACCTTCTCCGACCGATCTACGGGGCGACGTCGACCTACGGGCACTTCGGTCGCGACCTCCCCGACTTCACCTGGGAGGCACTCGACCGCGTCGATGCCCTCCGAGCCGCGGCAGGCCTCTAGAGACCATCGTCGAAGGCGAGTCACGCATGTCACGGGCCGTCGCGCGGGTGCTGGTCGACACTCCGCTGCCGCAGCTCGACCGCCTGTTCGACTACGCCGTGCCCGAACGGCTGGTCGGCACGGTCGGCCCCGGCATGCGCGTCAAGGTGCCGTTGCGCTCGGCCGGGCGGATGGCCGACGCGTTCGTGATCGAAATGGCCGACGGCTCCGAGCACGAGGGCAGCCTCAGCGAGATCGAAGAGCTCATCTCGGAGGTGCCGGTGCTGGCACCCGAGGTCTGGCGTCTGGCGCGCGCGCTCGCCGATCGCGCCGGCGGGTCAGCGAGCGACGTGCTTCGGCTCGCCGTGCCTACCCGACAGGTGCGGGTCGAAAAGGCGTGGCTCGCCGCGCGTGGGGCGATTGCCGACGCAAAGGCGGAGGCAGAGACCGAAGACGCAACGGCAACGGCAACGGCAAAGGCGGAGACAGGCAGCACCGACAACGTGTCGGCCCCCGAGCCCGACGATGTGGCCGCCCGCGGCATCACCGGCTACCGCTCGGTCGACCTCGTCGCCGCCGTGCGCGGCCGGGCCCGTCTCGCCCTCGACGCGGTGCCGCTCGTGGTCGAGCTGCCCGCGGTGCCGGGCCTGCCGCCGCGCTGGGTCGGCCGCTGGGCCGTCACGCTCGCCGAGCTGGCCGCCGTCGCGGTGGCGGATGGCGAATCGGCCATCCTCGCCGTTCCCGACTACCGCGATCAAGAGCAACTCGTCTCGGCCCTCGAGGCCGTACTACCGCCCGAGACGATCGTGCGGCTCGACTCCAAGCAGTCGAACCCCGACCGCTACCGCGCCCTCCTCCGGGCGCGGGGTGACGAGGCCCTGGTCATCGTCGGCAACCGCTCCGTGCTCCTCGCCCCGTCGACCACACTCGGGCTGATCGCCCTATGGGACGACGGCGACCCGCTCTTCTCCGAGCCGCTGACCCCCTACGCCCATGCCCGCGACACCGCCCTGCTCCGCTACGAGCAGCAGCACCCGGCCCTGGTCTTCGCGGGCCACGCGCGCTCCACCGACGTACAGCGACTGGTCGAGATCGGGTGGCTGAGCGAGGTGCTACCGGATCCTCGGTATCAACCGCACGTGATCCCCACTACCCAGCAGGGTTCCCGCGACGGCTTCGCGGCCAACGCGCGCATCCCGTCGACGGCCTATCTCGAGGCCCGGAACGCCGTCGAGCACGGTCCCGTGCTCGTGCAGGTGGCGCACCCCGGGTATGCGCCTCGGCTGGCGTGCACCGAGTGCGGCGATACGGCGCGGTGTCTGCGCTGCAGTGGGCCGCTGCAGAAGAAGAGCGCCGACGCGACGCCGGCGTGCGCCTGGTGCGGTGCCCTCGCGGTCGGCTGGCACTGCGTCACGTGCGAGAACACGATGATGCGGTCGGTCGGCACCGGCGCGGGTCGAACCGCCGACGAGCTCGGGCGGGCGTTCCCGGGCGTGCGCGTCATCGTCTCCGACGGGTCGCGGCCGGTGCTCGAGGTCGACGACGAGTCGGCCATCGTCGTCGCGACGCGCGGCGCCGAACCGATCGCGCCGGGTGGTTACCGGGCCGTGCTCCTGCTCGACGGCGAGCGGATGCTGGCCCGCGAGAGTCTGCGCGTGGCCGAAGACTGCGTGCGCTGGTGGGCCGACGCGATCGCCCTCGCCCGCCATCGCGCCCCGATCTTCCTCGTCGGGGTCGGCGGCACGATCGCCTCCGCCATGGCGACCTGGAACCTCGCCCGATTCGCCTCGTCCGAGCTGGCCGATCGACGGCAGCTCCGATTTCCGCCGTCGGTGCGCGTCGCCACGGTCACCGGTCGCACCGACACCGTCGAGACCGCTCTCGAGGCCCTCCCCGAATCGATCCGCAAAGAGACCCTCGGCCCCGTCGACGTCGAGGGCGGCACCGTTCGCGCCATCGTCCGGTTCGACTACGCGCACGGGCACGACGTCGCATCGATCCTCCGCGGTCGGGTGATCCGTGCTGCGACCGACCGCCGCAAACCACCGCGCGATCTGCGCCCCGGCGATGCCCGCAACACGAACCGCCGCACGCCCGCTCCTACACTCAGAGTGCGGTTCGACGACGTCGAGCCCTTCTCCGATTGATTTCAGTCGCCCGTCCCACCCCGATCACCACTCGAAAGCCTCGAATTGCGCCTCGTCTTCGCCGGTAGCCCCGCCGCCGCTGTTCCCTCCCTCCGAGCTCTCGCCGCCGGTCAGCACGACATCGTCGCCGTCCTCACCCGCGACGACACGCCCCAGGGCCGAAAGCGCGTGCTCACCCCGACTCCTGTCGCCGACGCCGCCGTCGAACTCGGCATCCCCGTGCTTAAGGCCCGCCGCATCACCGACGAGATCACCGCCGCGGTCCGAGCCACCGGGGCCGACCTCGGAGTCATCGTCGCGTACGGCGCCCTCCTCCGCGAGCCGCTGCTCTCGACCCCGAGCCACGGCTGGATCAACCTGCACTTCTCCCTCCTGCCGAGCTGGCGGGGTGCCGCACCGGTGCAGCGCGCCCTCATGGCGGGCGATGCCGAGACCGGGGCAACCGTCTTCCAGCTCGTGCCCGAACTCGACGCCGGCGAGCTCCTCGGCACGATCCACAAGCCTCTCCGCGGCGACGAGACGGCGGGCGAGCTCCTCGGCGAGCTGGCCATCTCGGGCGCTCTGCTGCTAACGCAGGTCGTCGATGAGATCGCATCAGGATCCCCGACCCGCACCAAGCAGACGGGTCCCGTCACGCTCGCGCCCAAACTCGCTCTCGACGACGGGCTGCTCGACTTCACCAACGGCCGAGCCGCCCTCCACAATCGCTGGCGCGGCGTCACGCCCGAGCCGGGGGCGCACGCTCTGCTCGATGGTGCCCGGTTCAAGGTGCTCGAGCTGCGGGTGCCCGAAGCGGGGCCGAGCGCCGAGGGGGCGCCGAGCAAAGTGGCGCCGGGGCGGATCCTTCTCGACGGTCGACGGGTTCTGGTCGGAACCTCGACCGAGCCGCTCGAGCTGATCACCGTGCAGCCGTCCGGCAAGAAGCCGATGGGGGCCGCCGATTGGCTGCGCGGGGTGCCCGACAGAGACTCGCTGGCCTTCGACCGGGCAGGAGCAGCCTCGTGAGCGAACAGCGCGATTCCGGCGAGAACCGCTCCGGGGCGAACCACCCAAGGGCAAACCACGACGGAGCAGGCCGCCGTCGACCGAACCGCACCGGCCCGCGCGGCGGCTCCGAGCGCACCCCGCGCGTCGAGCCGCGCGTCCAGCCGGCCCGACAGGTGGCGCTCGACGTGATCCGCGCGGTCGAGCACGACGACGCCTACGCCAACCTCCTGCTGCCGCAGCGCATCGTGCGAGCCGGATTGTCGCCCCAAGACGCCGGGCTCGCCACCGAGCTCACCTACGGCACCCTGCGCATGTCCGGCTACTATGACCGTGTCCTCTCGATCGCCGCTCGCCGGCCGACCGATCAAATCGATCCGGCCCTTCTCGACGTGCTCCGTCTCGGGGCACACCAGCTGCTCGCGACCCGGGTCGCTCCGCACGCCGCCGTCGACGAGTCGGTCTCACTGGCGCGTCAGGTCGGCAGTCGCTCGGGCACGGGATTCGTCAACGGCGTGCTGCGAACCGTCTCGCGTTCGACCCCCGACGAGTGGCTCGCCCGGGTGCTGGCCGGGACGACGAGCCCCGACGATGCCCTGGCCGCTCGCTACTCGCATCCCGAATGGGTGGTTCGTGCCCTTCGCGGGGCTCTCGCGGCGGAGGGTCGCGCCGACGAGCTCGAGACCCTGCTCGAAGCCGACAACGAGCCTGCCCGCGTCAGCCTCGTGGCCCTGCCCGGCCTCGCCGACCCTGGCGCCGTCGAGGGTGTCGAGGAGGGCCGGTTCTCGCCCGTCGCTCTCACCGCACCGCACGGCGACCCCGCAAGCCTCGCCGACGTCCGATCCGGCACGGTTCGAGTGCAAGATGAAGGTTCACAACTCGCCGCCCTCGCCCTCTCGCGCCTGAAGCCGATCAAGCCGGGGGAGCGCTGGCTCGACATGTGCGCGGGACCCGGCGGCAAGGCGGCTCTGCTCGCGGCCGAGGCCGCCGTCGGCGGTGCGAGACTGACTGCCAACGAGCTCGT
Organism: Frondihabitans sp. PhB161; assembly: GCF_003814635.1. Classification (NCBI taxonomy): domain Bacteria; kingdom Bacillati; phylum Actinomycetota; class Actinomycetes; order Micrococcales; family Microbacteriaceae; genus Frondihabitans; species Frondihabitans sp. PhB161. The sequence goes on along the minus strand of NZ_RKQW01000003.1, from coordinate 313,619 downwards.
CCCGGGTCGTGTCGGTCTGGTCAAGCAGGCCCTCGCCGCCGTCACCGCCGCAGCCCGAGCGGCGGGTTCGTCGTCGCCGGCCGCCACGGCCTCCGTACCCGAGCTCGTCGAGGTCAGGCAGGGCGACGCCACCGAGATCGGGGTGTCCGAGCCCGAGACGTACGCGCGGATCCTTCTCGATGCCCCCTGCACCGGCCTCGGCGCACTCCGCCGACGCCCCGAAGCCCGATGGCGCAAGCAGCCGCGCGACGTGGCCGAGCTGACCGGGCTGCAGTCCGAGCTCTTCTCGTCGGCCCTCGCCGCGCTCGCGCCCGGTGGCACGCTCGCCTACGTGACCTGCTCACCGCACACGGCCGAGACCCGCGGAGTCGTCGAGTCCGGTCTGAAGCGCTGGGCTCGCGACGGCGGTACGCAGATCGACACGATCGATGCCACCGAGGTGCTGCAGAGCGTGGCGGTCGCCGAGCTCGACCTCGGTGCCGGGCCGTTCGCGCAGCTCTGGCCGCACCGACACGGCACCGACGCGATGTTCGTGGCGTTGCTGCGCAAGCGCGCCTAGCTCGCGTCTCGCCGTCCGCGCGGGCCGACACCGCTTTGCGGGCAAACACCGCCGAAAAGCGGCGTCCTGCCCGAAAAGTCGTGCCGCAGACCGCCCGATAGGCTTGACGGGTGCCCAGCAATCACCCCATTCGCATCAGCCCCAGCATCCTCTCGGCCGATTTCGTCAACCTCGAGCGCGACCTCGGTCGCATCTCGACGGCCGACCTCGTGCACGTCGACGTGATGGACGGCCATTTCGTGCCGAACCTCACGCTGGGCCTGCCCATCGTCGAGCGCATCCAGCAGGTGAGCCCGCTGCCCCTCGACGTCCACCTGATGATCGACGACCCGCTGCGGTGGGCCCCGAAGTACGCCGAGACCGGCGCTTTCTCCGTCACGTTCTCGATCGAGGCGGCACCCGATCCCCGTGCCGTCGCCAAGGCGATCAAAAACGCAGGATCCCGGGCGGCCGTCGCCATCAAACCGGGCACCCCGATCGAGCCCGTTCTCGACCTCCTCGACGACATCGACATGATCCTGGTCATGACCGTGGAGCCGGGGTTCGGCGGGCAGTCGTTCATGGGCGAGACGATGCCGAAGCTCCGAGCCGCTCGCGAAGCCATCGATGCGTCCGGCCGCGAGATCTGGCTCGAGGTCGACGGCGGTATCACCGCCGAGACCATCGTGACCGCCGTCGAGAACGGTGCCGACACGATCGTCGCGGGATCCTCCGTCTATGGTCCGGCCGGTACCCCGGAGCCCATCGACCGCATCGCCGCGCTCCGCGCGAGCGCGAGCCAGGTAGCGTAGGCGTCGTGAAATCGTTCGACGACCTGTTTGCAGAGCTCAGCGCCAAGATCACGGAGCGCCCCGAGGGCTCCGGCACCGTCAAAGAATTCGACGCCGGAGTGCATCAGATCGGCAAGAAGATCGTCGAGGAGGCCGCTGAGGTGTGGATGGCTGCCGAGTACGAGGGCGACGTCGCCACCGCCGAAGAGATCTCGCAGCTGCTGTACCACCTGCAGGTGCTCATGCTGGCCAAGGGCCTCACCCCGGCCGACATCTACCGACATCTCTAAGCCCGGCTCGACGTTCCGAGCCCCACCGGCCCCGACACTTCTAGAGAAATCGGACTCATGCTCCGCGTAGCTGTACCCAACAAGGGCTCGCTCTCCGAGACCGCCAGCCAGATGCTTACTGAGGCCGGCTACACCGGTCGTCGCGACCCGAAGTCGCTCTACCTCGCCGATGAGCGCAACGGCGTCGAGTTCTTCTACCTGCGTCCCCGCGACATCGCTACCTACGTCGGCTCGGGTGCCCTCGACGTCGGTATCACCGGCCGCGACCTGCTGCTCGACTCGGGTTCGCCGGCGCGCGAGGTCACCAGCCTCGACTTCGGCTCGTCGACCTTCCGCTTCGCCGGCCCCGCGGGCAAGTACCACGAACTGTCCGACCTCGAGGGCGTCCGCGTGGCCACGAGCTACGCGGGCCTCGTCCGCGAGTTCCTACGGGAGAACGGCGTCACCGCCGAGCTCGTCAGCCTCGATGGCGCCGTCGAGAGCGCCGTTCAGCTGGGCGTGGCAGATGCCATCGCCGACGTCGTCGAGACGGGTACGACCCTTCGGGCGGCCGGTCTCGAGACCTTCGGCCCGGTGATCCTCAAGTCGACGGCCGTGCTGATCGCCTCCGACGAGTCCATCGCCGGCCTCGACGTCCTGCAGCGTCGCCTCCAGGGTGTGCTGGTCGCGCGCCAGTACGTCCTCATGGACTACGACCTCCCCGTGCGCCTGCTCGACCAGGCGACCAAGGTCGCTCCGGGCATCGAATCGCCGACGGTCTCGTCTCTCCACGACCCGGAGTGGGCTGCTGTCCGCGTCATGGTGCCGCGCACCGACACGAACCAGATCATGGATGCCCTCTACGACCTCGGGGCTCGAGCGATCCTGGTCAGCCCCATCCACGCCGCGAGACTGTGACGGGCGAGCGACCGTGACTCACCGAACGCATGCCTCGGGTGACTCGACCCTCGCCATCCGGGTGATTCCCTGCCTCGACGTGGCCGACGGCCGTGTCGTGAAGGGCGTGAACTTCCTCGACCTGCGCGACGCGGGCGATCCGGTGGAGCTCGCGCGCACCTACTACGAGCAAGGTGCCGACGAGATCACCTTCCTCGACGTGACCGCGTCGGTCGAGGGTCGAGGCACCACCTACGACATGGTCCGCCAGACCGCCGAGCAGATCTTCATCCCACTCACCGTGGGCGGGGGAGTGCGCTCCACCGACGACGTCGCGCGCCTCCAGGGTGCCGGAGCCGACAAGGTCGGCGTCAACAGCGCCGCGATCGCCCGCCCGGAGCTCCTTGGCGAGATCGCCGACCGGTTCGGCGCCCAGGCACTCGTCCTCTCGCTCGACGTCAAGCGATCGCCCGCCACGCCGTCCGGCTTCGTCGTGACCACCCACGGCGGTCGGCGCGAGACCACTCTCGACGCGGTCGCCTGGGCCCGCGAGGCTGTCGAGCGAGGGGCCGGAGAGCTGCTGGTCAACTCGATCGACGCCGATGGCACGAAGCGCGGCTTCGACCTCGAGCTCATCACCCTGATGCGCGAGAACGCCGCCGTGCCGGTCATCGCGTCGGGTGGCGCCGGGCGGCTCGACCACTTCGCCCCAGCGATTCAGGCCGGCGCCGATGCGGTGCTCGCGGCCAGTGTGTTCCACAATGGAGAGCTGACGATCGGCGACGTCAAGTCGGCCCTCGCAGAATCCGGTGCCATCGTCCGCTGACCGGGCGGCCGGGGCACCGTGCGCCTCACCAATCGAAGGATCACCATGACCGAGCAGCTCACCCGCGAGACCGTCGAGCCCGTCGTCGAGCGGGCCGCCTTCGATGCGAAGGGGCTGCTGCCGGCGATCATCCAAGAAGAGAGCACCCGAGACGTCTTGATGATGGGCTGGATGGACGCCGAGGCGCTCCGTCGCACGCTGACCGAGGGTCGGGTCACGTTCTGGTCGCGCTCGCGCCAAGAGTACTGGCGCAAGGGCGACACCTCGGGTCACGCCCAGTTCGTGCGCAGCGCCGCTCTCGATTGCGACGGCGACACCCTGCTCGTCATCGTCGAGCAGATCGGCGCCGCCTGCCACACCGGCGAGCACGCCTGCTTCGACGTCGACCCCCTCGTTCCCGCGACCGGCTCCTCCTCGATCGGCTCTCCGCATGTCTGACAGCACCACCCGCGCCGAATTCGACGCACTCCTCGACGGCCACCGGGTCATCCCGGTCGTTCGCAGTCTCTTCGCCGCCGAAGAGACCCCGGTCGGCATCTACCGCAAGCTCGCCGACGGCCGTCCCGGTACGTTCCTGCTCGAGTCCGCCGAACAGGGCGGCATCTGGTCGCGCTATTCGTTCATCGGCGTCTCGTCGTTCGGTGTTCTGACCACGAGCGGAGTCACGACGCGAGAAGGATCCTCGATCCAGACCGAGTGGATCGACTACGGCGTGTCGCGTGAACGGGCGCTGGGTGACGCTTCGGGTGCTCCGCTCGACGTCCTGTCTCACCTCCACGACCGCTGGAAGACCCCCGTGATCCCCGGCCACCCGCCGCTCACCGGTGGTCTCGTCGGATTTATCGGCTGGGAGGCCGTGCGGCAGCTCGAGAATCTGCCCGATGCGCCACCCGCCGAGTTCGACGTGCCGGCTCAGGCGCTGAGCTTCGTCTCCGAGCTGATCGTGCTCGACCACCGCACGGGCACGGCGCTGCTCATCGCCACCGCCCTCAACGACGGCACCAACGACGGCGAGACGCTGTGGACGACCGCGCAGAAGCAGCTCGATGCCCTGCAGACGAAGCTCGCCGGGCCGAGCCCCGCGCACCTCGCCCAGGTCGACATGTCTCTTGAGCCGTCGCCGGTGCGCCGGTCGACCGATGCGGAGTACGCCGAGGCCATCGCTCGCTCGAAGCAGTTCATCCACGACGGCGACGTGTTCCAGGTCGTGATCTCGCAGCGCTTCGACCACGAGCTGACGGCGCCGGCCATCGATGTGTACCGGGTGTTGCGAACCCTCAACCCGAGCCCGTACATGTACCTGGTCAGTCTCGAAGACAGCGCCGGCGTTCCGTATCAGATCGTGGGTTCCAGCCCCGAGGCCCTGGTCAAGGTCCAGGGCTCTCGCGCCTACTCCCACCCGATCGCGGGCTCGAAGCCACGCGGCGCGACCCCCGAAGAAGACCTCGCGTTCGCGACCGCGCTCGAGAGCGACGACAAGGAGCGCGCCGAGCACCTGATGCTCGTCGATCTCGCCCGGAACGACCTCCTCAAGGTCTGCGTGCCGGGCAGCGTCGAGGTCACCGAGTTCATGCACGTCGAGCGCTTCAGCCACATCATGCACCTGGTCTCGAGTGTCGAGGGCGACCTCGCCCCGGGCCGCAACGCCATCGACGCCTTCCGCGCGACCTTCCCGGCCGGCACGCTCTCCGGGGCGCCCAAGCCCCGAGCCCTCGAGATCATCGACGCCCTGGAGCCCGCCCAGCGCGGTGTCTACGGCGGCGTGGTCGGCTACTTCGATTTCGCAGGATCCGCCGACGTCGCGATCGCCATCCGAACCGTTCTTCTCCAGCCCGGCATCGCCCGCGTCCAGGCCGGCGCCGGCCTCGTGGCCGACTCCGATCCCGCGTCCGAGAACCAGGAGGCCCGCAACAAGGCCGCCGCACCCCTTCGAGCGGTCGCCGTGGCCAACGCCATGACGACCCTTCACTGATCCGTGCCGGTCGACCAGGCCGACGCCAGACAGGCAGCGTCATGACAATCACTCCTCAACGCACCCGCTCGACCAAGCTCCCGTCGATCCTCGCCGGACTGGCTCTGGCCGGTCTCACCCTGCTCACGTACACGCAGACCTGGGTCAACTCGACCGTCACGAGCCCGAGCGGCGGCACCGTGCGGGTGGTGGCCGACGGCAGCGCAGCGGCGCCCGCCCTGTCGGCGCTGGCGTTGGCGGGGCTCGCCCTCTTCGGGGCGATCACGATTGCGGGCCCAGTGTTCCGCGTCATCCTGGGGGTCCTCGAGATCCTCCTGGGTGGGTGCGTCGCCCTGTCCGCGATCCTCGCGGTCTCCGACCCCATCGGCGCTGCGGCCCACGCGATCACGAAGGTGACCGGCGTCGACGGCGACTCGTCCGTCCGTGACATCGTCCAGAGCCACTCGATGACCGCCTGGCCCTGGGTCGCACTCCTCGCGGGCGTTGCCATGGCGGCGCTCGGCGTGGCGGTCATCCTCACCTCGAAGCGTTGGCCCGCCTCCACCCGTCGCTATCAGGCCGTCCGCCTCGTCGACGAGAACGGCACCACCGATCCGGTCGTGGCCTGGGACACTCTCTCGACGGGAGCAGATCCGACAGCTCGCCGCGAGGATGACCCGAGCGACAACCGATAGACTCGGGGCTCGTACCCCCAGCATTTCAAGGAGCACCGTGAGTATCGAGAGCACGAACCATGTGACGAAGGCGTCGGCCGGCAAGGCCGCCGAGGCGAGCCACGACAGCGACTCCGACGGGCACGGCAACTCGCCGGCCGCCTGGACGGCCGTCGTCATCATGCTCGTCGCATTCGCCGTCGGCACCATCGCCTTCTGCGCCGATGTGCCGATCGTGGTCTGGATCGCGGCCGGGTTCATCGTGATCGGGGCCCTCGTCGGCCTCGTCCTCAAAAAGATGGGCTACGGCGTCGGCGGCGCCCGCTACGTTCCGAAGGCTCACCAGTAAGTGCTCGACGACCTCTACGCCGGCGCTCTCGCCGACGCCGAAGCGCGCCGTTCTCTCGTCTCCCTCGCTGACGTAGAACGCGCTGCGCTCGCCCAGACTCCAGCCCTCGACGCCCGTGCTGCGCTCCAGCCAGCCGACCGCGTGAAGATCATCGCCGAGGTGAAGCGCGCGAGTCCGTCTCGCGGTGCCCTCTCCGAGATCGCCGACCCTGCCTCCCTCGCGCACTCGTACGAGACCGGTGGCGCGAGCGCCATCAGCGTCCTTACCGAGGGGCGCAAGTTCAAGGGCACCCTGGCCGACCTGGTCGCTGTCCGCGCGGCCGTCTCGGTGCCGGTGCTCCGCAAAGACTTCATCGCCGAGCCGTACCAGGTGTTCGAGGCACGAGCCGCCGGGGCCGATCTCGTGCTCCTCATCGTCGCGGGCCTGCCGCAGCAGAAGCTCGTCGAACTCCACCAGCTCACTCTCGAGCTGGGCATGACGGCCCTCATTGAGACGCACTCCGCCGACGAGGTCGTTCGCGGTCTCGATGCCGGGGCCACCGTCCTGGGCGTCAATGCTCGCGACCTCACCACGTTCGAGCTCGACCAAGACCTCTTCGGCTCGCTTGCCGGCAGCATCCCCTCGGGTGTCGTGCGGGTCGCCGAGTCCGCCGTCAAGTCGCCGGCCGACGTGGCTCACTACCGCCGTTCGGGGGCTGACGTCGTCCTGGTCGGCGAGGCTCTCGTAGTCCACGGCGACCCTGTCGACGCCCTCACCACTTTCCTGGAGGTCTGATGACCACCCTGCACGATGTAGTTGGTCCGTATTTCGGCGAGTTTGGCGGGCGCTATGTGCCCGAATCTCTCGTCGCAGCCCTCGATGAGCTCGACGAGGCCTACAAGGCGGCCGCCGTCGATCCGTCCTTCCAGGCCGAGCTCGCCGAGTTGCACAAGACCTACACGGGTCGTCCGTCGATCATCACGGAGGTGCCCCGCTTCGGGGAGCACGCCGGCGGCGCACGCGTCATCCTGAAGCGCGAAGACCTGAACCACACCGGCTCTCACAAGATCAACAACGTGCTCGGGCAGGCGCTCCTCGCGAAACGGCTCGGCAAGACCCGCCTCATCGCCGAGACCGGTGCCGGCCAGCACGGGGTCGCGACGGCCACCGCCGCAGCGCTCTTCGGCATGGAATGCGTGGTCTACATGGGCCAGGTCGACACCGAGCGCCAGGCGCTCAACGTCGCCCGCATGCGCCTCCTCGGCGCCGAAGTCGTGTCGGTCGCCACCGGCTCGCGCACGCTCAAAGACGCGATCAACGACGCCCTCCGCGACTGGGTCGCCAGCGTCGAGACGACCCATTACGTGCTCGGCACGGTCGCCGGCCCGCACCCCTTCCCGACGATGGTCCGCGACTTCCACAAGATCATCGGCGAAGAAGCCCGCGAGCAGGTGCTGGCACTCACCGGCAAGCTCCCCGACTACATCACGGCGTGCATCGGCGGCGGTTCCAACGCCATCGGCATCTTCAACGCGTTCCTCGACGACCCTTCGGTCGAGCTCTACGGCTTCGAGGCGGGCGGCGACGGCATCGAGAGTGGGCGCCACGCCGCCTCGATCACGCTCGGCAAGACCGGCGTGCTCCAGGGCGCGAAGTCGTACCTCATGCAAGACGACGACGGCCAGACCGTCGAGAGCCACTCGATCTCGGCCGGGCTCGACTACCCGGCGGTCGGCCCCGAGCACGCCTGGCTCGCCAAGATCGGCCGCGTGCACTACGAGCCGATCACCGATGCCGAGGCGATGGAGGCCTTCCGCCTCCTCACCCGCACCGAGGGCATCATCCCCGCGATCGAGTCGGCTCACGCGCTGGCCGGAGCGATCAAACTCGGGCTCAAGCACGGGCCCGATGCGACGATCCTGGTGTCGCTGAGTGGGCGAGGCGACAAAGACGTGGCATCCGCGAGCCGCTACTTCGGTCTGCTCGAGGGCGAGATCGTCGACGACGGGGCGGTGCAACTGTGATCGACTCCACCACCAGCAAGGTCGGCGCGGCGATCCACGCCCGGAAAGACGCCGGGTCGGGTGCCGTCATCGGCTATCTGCCCCTCGGGTTCCCCGACATCCAGACGAGCATCGACGCCGCCGTCACCCTGGCGAACAACGGGGTCGACGTGCTCGAGCTCGGTCTGCCCTACTCCGACCCGGTGATGGACGGCCCGGTCATCCAGGCGGCCACCCAGCGTGCTCTCGCCGAGGGGTACCGCGTTCGCGACACGTTCCCCGCCGTCCGCGAGATCGTGTCGCAGGTGAAGACGCCGGTGCTGGTCATGACGTACTGGAACCCCGTGGCGCAGTTCGGCGCTCAGAGGTTCGCCGACGAGCTGTCCGCCGCCGGGGGAGCCGGGCTCATCACCCCCGACCTCATTCCCGACGAAGGCTCCGAATGGATGGCTGCGGCCACCGCCGCCGACCTCGACCGGGTTTTCCTCGCCGCCCCCTCGTCCTCCGAGACACGCCTGAAGCAGGCCGTCGAGGCGAGCCGGGGCTTCGTCTACACCGTCTCGACCATGGGCATCACGGGTGCCCGCTCCGACGTCGACTCGGCCGCGGCCACTCTGGTCGCACGCCTGCGGGCCGTCGGGGTCGACAATGCCTGCGTGGGCCTCGGCATCTCCACCGCCCAGCAGGTGCGTGAAGTCCTCGCCTACGCGGATGGCGCCATCATCGGCTCCGCTTTCGTCCGTGCCCTCGCCGAGGGTGGCCTCGAGCGACTCGCTGCCGTGTCGAGCGACCTCGCTTCGGGCAGTAGAGTCTCGTAGCGGCGGGGTTCGTCGCACGACACCGCACGAACACCCCGGTTTCGGCCGTGACGGATCCTTCGGTCCGGCCCCTGTTTCCCCACGAAAGGCACCTGAACGTTGCTGCCCCTGAGCATTCCGAGCCCGTCCGCCTCGTGGCAGTACTTCGACCTCACGGGGTGGATCAACGACACGTTCGGTGCGTCGATTCCCTTTAGCCTTCGGATCCACGCGTACGCCATCTGCATTCTGCTCGGCATCGTCGCGGCGGTCCTCGTCACCAACTACCGGCTGAACCGTCGCGGTGCCGAGCGCTGGATCATCATCGACCTGGCCATCTGGTGCGTGCCGTTCGGCATCGTCGGCGGGCGCGTCTTCCACGTGGTCACGCACCCCGACGACTACTTCAACGGCCAGCCGCTCTGGCGCGTCTTCGCGATCTGGGAGGGCGGCCTCGCCATCTTCGGCGCGCTGATCTTCGGTGCTCTCGGCGCCTGGCTCGGATGCCGCCAGACCGGCCTCCGCTTCACCGTCTTCGCCGACGCACTCGTGCCCGGTCTGATGCTCGCGCAGGCGTTTGGCCGCCTCGGAAACTACTTCAACCACGAGCTGTTCGGCACCCCGACCACGCTGCCCTGGGGCCTCGAGATCGAGACCACCAACGCCGCGTACCCCGTGGGCCTGCCCGCCGGCACGCTGTTCCACCCGACGTTCGCCTACGAGATCATCTGGAACCTCTTCGGCCTCGCCGTGATCCTGCTGATCAACCGCAACGTGAAGCTCGAGTGGGGCAAGACGCTCGCCCTCTACTTCATCTGGTACGGCGTCGGCCGCGCCTGGTTCGAGTCGATTCGCACCGACTACAGCCAGCTCTTCTTCGGTATCCGCACCAACGTTTGGGCCGCCGTGGCTGCCGTCATCCTCGGCATCATCATCTTTGCGTGGCAGAGCCGAAACCACACCGGTATGGTGCCGAGCGCCTACGTCCCCGGCCGCGGGCCGAACGACGTCGACACTCGCGCCGACGCCGACACCGCTGAGGGCGACGACGCTGAGCTAGACTCCGTAGACGAGACCGCCGCCGACGACGCCGACGCGACCGCCGCCACCAGCGACAGCGATACCGTCAAAGCCTGACCAGGCTCCTGCCGGCCGCACCCTGTAAGACAAGCACTCCTGCACCAAGCAACCCTGCAGCACCGCACCAGCACCACCCCGCACCACTGGCAGCCGCATCACAGCAGCGGCACCAGCATCCGCTCCACCTCTCCGATCCGCACACAGATCGCCGAGACGTCCACGTAGGTCTCTCTAGACCCACCGCGACGAGACGCCCCGAAGGCCACGACCCCGAGCCCCCGGCGCCTGCCACACCCACTCGGTTTTCTGCCGAGTGCCAGCGAATCGGGCCAGCGACGCCCCGCCCTGCGTAAGTTTTCCTCTACTAGTCAGTCACGACTAGTCCCACATCGTGAGGACGGATCGACATGGCTCTCACGCCAGCGCACCAGACCTTCAGCACCATTCCCGCCGCCCAGGGTCTCTACGACCCTGCCCAGGAGAAAGACGCCTGCGGCCTGGCCATGGTCGCCACGCTCCGCGGCACCCCGGGCCACGACATCATCGATGCCGCGCTCGGGGCCCTGCGCAACCTCGAGCACCGCGGGGCGGTCGGCTCGGACGCCGGCACGGGCGACGGTGCCGGGATCCTGATGCAGGTTCCAGACGCTTTCTTCCGCGAGGTCGTCGAGTTCGACCTGCCCGAGGCGGGTCACTACGCGGTCGGCATCGCCTTCCTCCCCACCGACTTCGACGAGCGGAAGACCCTTCAGGCGGCGATCGAGAAGATCGTGGTCGAAGAGAGCCTCCGGGTCGTCGGCTGGCGCGACGTCCCCGTGCGCTCCGGCGAGCTCGGCACCCTGGCTCGCAACGCCATGCCGGCCTTCGAGCAGCTCTTCGTCGCGGCCGCGCACGGCTCCGACCACGTCGAAGGCGTCGCCCTGGACCGCCTCGCGTTCCGCATGCGCAAGCGTGCCGAACGCGAGCTCGGCGCCTACTTCACGTCGCTCTCGAGCCGCACCATGGTCTACAAGGGCATGGTCACGACCCTCCAGCTGGAGCCGTTCTACCCCGACCTCTCCGACGAGCGGGTGGCCTCTAAGCTGGCGATCGTGCATTCGCGCTACTCGACGAACACGTTCCCGTCGTGGCCCCTTGCGCAGCCGTTCCGCATGATCGCGCACAACGGCGAGATCAACACGGTCCGCGGCAACCGCAACTGGATGCGTGCCCGGCAGTCGCAGCTCGAGTCCGAGCTCATTGGCGACGTGACCCCGCTGCTGCCCATCGTCACGCCCGGCAACAGCGACTCGGCCTCGTTCGACGAGGTGGTCGAGCTCCTCAGCCTGACCGGTCGCTCGCTGCCGCACGCGATCATGATGATGGTTCCCGAGGCATGGGAGAACCAGGTCGGCATCGACCCGGTGCTCCGCGACTTCTACGAGTACCACTCGATGCTCATGGAAGCATGGGACGGCCCAGCGGCGATTACCTTCACCGACGGTTCGCTTGCCGGTGCCACCCTCGACCGCAACGGCCTCCGCCCCGGTCGCTACCTCGTCACCGACGACGGACTCGTGGTGCTCGCCAGCGAGATCGGCGTGCTGCCCGACATCGACCAGTCGAAGATCGTGCGCAAGGGCCGTCTGCGCCCCGGCAAGATGTTCCTGGTCGACACCGAGGCCGGCCGCATCATCGAAGACGACGAGATCAAGCAGCAGCTCGCCTCGTCCGAGGAGTACGGCGAGTGGCTCGAGATGGGTCGCATCCACCTCAAAGACCTCCCCGAGCGCGAGCACATCGTGCACACGCCGGCGTCGGTCACGCGCCGCCAGCGCACGTTCGGCTACACCGAAGAAGAGGTCAGGATCCTGCTGACCCCGATGGCCAAGGCCGGTGCAGAGCCGTTGGGCGCGATGGGCAGCGACACCCCCATCGCGGTGCTCAGCGATCGTCCGCGCCTCCTGTTCGACTACTTCACCCAGCAGTTCGCCCAGGTGACGAACCCGCCGCTCGATTCGATCCGCGAATCCGTCGTGACGTCGCTGAAGCTCGGGCTCGGCCCGGAGCGCAACCTGCTCGACGCCACGCCCGAGCACGCCCGCCAGGTGATCCTCGACTTCCCGGTGATCGACAACGACGAGCTCGCCAAGATCCAGCACATCGATCCCGCACCCGGCTCGCGTCTGACCGCAACTCTTCGTGGTCTGTACCGCGTCGACCAGGGTCCGCGCGCGATGGAGGACCGCATCGCGGCCCTCTGCGCCGAGGTCGACGAGGCGATCGCCGAGGGCTCGGAGTTCATCGTGCTGTCCGACCGCGACTCCACCGCGGAGTTCGCGCCGATCCCGTCGCTGCTCATGCTCGCGGCGGTCCATCACCACCTCATCCGCACTGAGAACCGCATGAAGGTCGGCCTGATCGTCGAAGCCGGCGACGTGCGCGAGGTCCACCACGTGGCGACCCTCATCGGCTACGGTGCGTCGGCGATCAACCCGTACCTGGCGATGGAGACCTGCGAGAACCTCGTCCGCAGCGGCATGATCACCGGAATGTCGCCGGAGCAGGCCGTCAAGAACGTGATCAAGGCGCTCGGCAAGGGCGTGCTCAAGATCATGTCGAAGATGGGCATCTCGACCGTGTCGTCGTACGCGGCCGCCCAGGCGTTCGAGGCCGTGGGCCTCAGCCAGGAGTTCATCGACACCTACTTCACCGGCACCTCGACCCGCCTCGGCGGTGTCGGCGTCGACGTGATCGCGGCCGAGAACGCCGAGCGTCACCTCAGCGCCTACCCGGCCGACGGTGCGAGCCCCGCTCACGAGCGCCTCCAGACCGGCGGCGAGTACCAGTGGCGCCGCGAGGGTCCGCCGCACCTCTTCAACCCCGAGACGGTGTTCCGCCTGCAGCACGCGACTCGCACGAGGCGCTACGACATCTTCCGCGAGTACACGAAGATGGTCGACGACCAGGCCGAGCAGCTGATGACGCTCCGCGGTCTCTTCACTCTCCGCACACACGCCCGCCCGACTGTTCCCCTCCACGAGGTCGAGTCGGTGGAGTCGATCGTCAAGCGCTTCTCCACGGGTGCGATGAGCTACGGCTCCATCTCGAAAGAGGCTCACGAGACGCTGGCGATCGCGATGAACCGCCTCGGCGGCAAGTCGAACACCGGTGAGGGCGGCGAAGACGTCGACCGTCTCCTCGACCCGGAGCGTCGCAGCGCCGTCAAGCAGGTCGCCTCCGGGCGGTTCGGTGTGACGAGCATGTACCTGACGCACGCGACCGACATCCAGCTCAAGATGGCTCAGGGTGCCAAGCCCGGCGAGGGCGGTCAGCTGCCACCGTCGAAGGTGTACCCCTGGGTGGCCCGCACTCGTCACGCGACGCCCGGTGTCGGCCTCATCTCGCCGCCGCCGCACCACGACATCTACTCGATCGAAGACCTCAAGCAGCTGATCTTCGACGTCAAGCGCGCCAACCCGACCGCTCGGGTGCACGTGAAGCTCGTGTCGCAATCGGGCATCGGCGCCGTCGCCGCGGGTGTGACCAAGGCTCTCGCCGACGTCGTCCTGGTCTCCGGCCACGACGGTGGCACCGGTGCCAGCCCGCTCAACTCGCTCAAGCACGCGGGAACCCCGTGGGAGATCGGCCTGGCCGAGACGCAGCAGACGCTCATGATGAACGGCATGCGCGACCGGGTCGTCGTTCAGGTCGACGGTCAGATGAAGACGGGTCGCGACGTGATCGTCGCCGCTCTGCTCGGTGGTGAGGAGTTCGGTTTCGCGACCGCACCCCTCGTCGTGTCCGGCTGCATCCTGATGCGGGTCTGTCACCTCGACACCTGCCCCGTCGGTGTCGCCACGCAGAACCCCGAGCTCCGCGCCCGGTTCACCGGCAAGGCCGAGCACGTCGTCAACTTCTTCGAGTTCCTCGCACAGGAGGTGCGCGAGTACCTCTCCGAGCTCGGCTTCCGCTCGCTTGACGAGGCGATCGGCCACCACGAGTTGCTCGGCGTCGACCGCGCCATCGACCACTGGAAGGCGTCGGGGCTCGACCTCTCTCCCGTGCTCGTCGGCCCGGTGTTCGCCGACGACGAGCCGCGCCGCAACTTCGTCCAGCAGGATCACGAGCTCGAGAAGCACTTCGACAACCAGCTCATCGCCGCGTCCGCCGATGTCATCGCCACCGGCGGCTCCATCGCGCTCGACCTCCCGATCCGCAACACGGAGCGTGCCGTCGGAACGATGCTCGGCCACGAGGTGACCGTTCAGCGCGGCGAGCACGGCCTCCCCGCGGGCAGCATCGACATCACCCTCCGAGGATCCGCCGGGCAGTCGCTCGGTGCCTTCCTTCCGGCGGGCATCACGCTGCGACTCGTCGGCGACAGCAACGACTACGTCGGCAAGGGCCTCTCCGGCGGCACGGTCATCGTGCGTCCGCCCGAGGAGGCGAGCTTCCCGGCCGAAGACAACGTCATCGCCGGCAACGTCATCGGCTACGGCGCGACCCAGGGCAGCATGTTCATCCGCGGCATCGTGGGGGAGCGCTTCCTGGTCCGCAACTCGGGCGCCAGCGCCGTCGTGGAGGGCGTGGGAGACCACGCGCTCGAATACATGACGGGCGGTCTCGCCGTCATCCTCGGGGAGACCGGCCGCAACCTCGGCGCCGGCATGTCGGGCGGTACCGCCTACGTGCGCGGTCTCCGCCGCGAGAACGTCAACGACGACTCGCTGACGGCCGGCGAGCTGCTGCTCCAGCCGCTCGGAAGTGCGGACATCGAGATCCTCGAGGATCTCCTTCGTCAGCACCTCGCCGAAACCGGATCGCCGGTGGCCGAGAAGCTGCTCGTCGACATCGAGAAGTCCGCGGAGGAGTTCGTGAAGGTGCTGCCTCGCGACTACGCCGCTGTCATGGAAACCCGTAAGACCGCTGCTGCCGAGGGCCTCGACCTCGACGGTGACGAGGTCTGGAATCGAATCATGGAGGTGACCGGTGGCTGACCCCAAAGGTTTTCTGAAGGTCCAGAAGCGCGAGCTTCCCCAGCGTCGTCCCGTCTCTGTCCGGCTGATGGACTGGAAAGAGGTCTACGAGCAGCAGGAGAGCGGCGAACTGCGCCGTCAGGCGGGTCGCTGCATGGACTGTGGCGTGCCGTTCTGCCACCAGGGCTGCCCCCTCGGCAATCTGATCCCGGAGTGGAACGATCTCATGTGGCGCGGTGAGGGCCGCCAGGCCATCGAGCGTCTGCACGCGACGAACAACTTCCCGGAGTGGACGGGTCGACTCTGCCCCGCGCCCTGCGAATCGTCCTGCGTGCTGGGTATCAACCAGCCGCCGGTCACGATCAAGCAGGTCGAGGTCTCGATCATCGATCAGGCCTTCTCGAACGGCTGGGTCACCCCGCACCCGCCCGAGCGTCTCACCGGCAAGACCGTCGCCGTCGTCGGCTCCGGCCCTGCCGGCCTGGCTGCGGCTCAGCAGCTCACCCGCGCAGGCCACACCGTCGCCGTCTACGAGCGCGACGACCGCATCGGCGGCCTCCTCCGCTACGGCATCCCCGACTTCAAGATGGAGAAGAAGCAGATCGAGCTCCGTCTCGCTCAGATGCGAGCAGAAGGCACCCGTTTCCGCGCGGGCGTCGAGATCGGTCGTGACATCGCCTGGGATGACCTCCGCGCTCGCTACGACGCCGTGATCGTAGCCACCGGGGCGACCGTTCCCCGAGACCTGCCGATCCCGGGCCGCGACCTGCCCGGCGTCCACTTCGCTATGGAGTACCTCGTGGCCCAGAACAGGATCGGTGCCGGCGATTCGCTCGGCGATCAGATCTCGGCCGAGGGCAAGCACGTCGTCGTGCTCGGCGGCGGCGACACCGGTGCCGACTGCATCGGCACCGCGCACCGCCAGGGCGCGCTCAGCGTCACCAACCTCGCTATCGGCCAGCAGCCTCCGTCGGAGCGCCCCGACAGCCAGCCCTGGCCGATGCAGCCGACGCTCTTCGAGGTCGCGAGTGCTCACGAAGAGGGTGGCGAGCGGGAGTACCTCGCTTCCACGGTCGAGTTCCTCTCGAACGACGTCGGCGAGGTTCGGGCCATCCGCGTGGCCGAGACCGAGTTCGTCGACGGCCGCCGCGTGCCGAAGTCCGGCACCGAGCGCGAGATCCCGGCCGACCTGGTCCTGCTCGCACTCGGTTTCACCGGTCCGGAGCGCGAGGCCCTTGAAGGCCAGCTCGAGATGCCCTTCACCGACCGCGGCATGATCGAGCGCGACGTGTCGTACGAGACCAGCCAGCCGGGCGTGTTCGTCACGGGTGACGCCGGACGCGGTCAGTCGCTCATCGTGTGGGCCATCGCCGAGGGCCGCGCCACGGCGGCCGCCGTCGACAAGTACCTCGAGGGTGCGACTTCTCTGCCCTCGCCGGTCAAGCCGACCGACCGGGCTCTGTCTCTCTAGCCGATTGCTCGCCCTCCAGCCATCCGCCGGTTAGATTCCAGCCGCTTTGCGGGAATAAACTGGCGACTCGGCCTCGACCGTCACCTGCGTGCATCAGTTCCACCGACGCAGCCACCTCCAACGAAGGAACAAATGAGACGTGCAAAGATCGTCGCCACCCTCGGGCCGGCGACTTCGAGCTATGAAGACATCCGGGCCATCATCGATGCCGGGGTCGACGTCGCGCGGATGAACCTGAGCCACGGCACATACGACGTCCATCAGGGTGTCTACGACAACGTCCGCCAGGCGGCCGCCGATTCGGGCCGCGCCGTCGCCGTCCTGGTCGACCTCCAGGGTCCGAAGATCCGCCTGGGCAAGTTCTCCGATGGGCCGCACGAGCTGGCCGTCGGTGACATCTTCAAGATCACGACCGAAGACATTCTCGGCACCAAAGAGATCTGCGGAACGACCTTCAAGGGTCTCCCTCAAGACGTCTCCGCGGGCGACCCGCTCCTCGTCGACGACGGCCGGGTGAAGCTTCGGGTGCTCGACACCGACGGCACCGTCGTCACGACCGAGGTCGTCGTTGCCGGTACGGTCTCGAACAACAAGGGCATCAACCTGCCCGGGGTCGCGGTCAACGTGCCCGCCCTCTCCGACAAAGACGAGGCCGACCTGCGCTGGGGCCTCAAGCTCGGCGCCGACTTCATCGCCCTGTCGTTCGTGCGAAATGCCGACGACATCGATCGAGTCGCCGAGATCATGGCGGAGGAGGGCCGCAAGGTTCCCGTCTACGCCAAGATCGAGAAGCCCCAGGCCGTCGACAACCTCGAGGCCATCATCGACGCGTTCGACGGCATCATGGTCGCCCGTGGCGACCTCGGCGTCGAGCTCCCGCTCGAAGCGGTCCCGATCGTGCAGAAGCACGCAGTCGAGCTGTCCCGCCGCATGGCGAAGCCGGTCATCGTCGCGACGCAGATGCTCGAGTCCATGATCTCCTCGCCCATCCCGACCCGCGCCGAGACCTCCGACGTCGCGAATGCCGTTCTCGACGGAGCCGATGCAGTCATGCTGTCGGGTGAGACCAGCGTGGGCGAGTTCCCGGTCATCACGGTGCAGACCATGGCTCGCATCGTCGCCTCGACCGAAGAGCACGGCCTCGAGCGCATTCCCGCGCTCGGCACCAAGCCGCGAACCCTCGGTGGCGCTATCACGCTGGCTGCGGCCGAGGTCGCCGAATTCGTGCAGGCCAGCTACGTGTGCGTCTTTACCGAGGGTGGCGACACCGTTCGCCGCATGGCGCGTCTGCGTCACGCGATCCCGATCGTCGCCTTTACGACCGACGAGGCGATCCGCCGTCGCATGGCGATGAGCTGGGGCGTCCAGTCGTACCTCGTCGACCCGGTCACACACACCGACGCGATGTTCGGCCAGGTCGACGACGTCCTACTGGGCAACACTCTCGCCGAGACCGGCGACAAGGTCATCGTTATCTCCGGTTCCCCTCCCGGGATCTCGGGGTCGACGAACGACCTCCGCGTCCACCGGGTGGGCGACGCGCATGCTGGCGCGGCTCCGGCGTACGCCCGCGACTAGTCGTCTCGACCCAGAAGGCCGGCACCTCTTCGGAGGTGCCGGCCTTCTTTGTCGGTCCGACTGCTTCGGGGCCGTGTTCCTGCTGAGAATCGAGGATCCCACCGCTCACCCGATCCTAGGATCGTCACCATGGCGATCAACGGCTCGCATCCCGGATGCTTCGCGGTCGGCGCACGGCTCTACGCCGTCCCCTCCGACACCGGGCACGACGTCGCCGAGACTCAGGCCAGCTGGGCCCGTCCGCGTTCACCGCACCACCGCCGCCCTCGCATCCACTGGAGCGTCGTGGTTGGGGGAGTAGCCGGTGGCATCCTGATCGATGCCTCGGCAATCAGGTCGTCCAATCTGGCCGACCCTGTTGCGCTGCTCATGATGTTCATTCTCGGCGGCCTGGTCGGTTTCGCCAGCGCCTACGGGATCCGCGAGGCGTGTCTCGGCCGGAAGCCCGAGCCCGAAGTGGTCCGGCTTCCCGCCGTCGAGATCCCGGGAGACGTCGCTCGCGGGGCACCCGACGATGCCACGGCCGACGAGCTCGTGCTGTGGAGCGTCGTGACCAAGCGGTATCGAGCCGCCCTCGCTGCGCGGGATGATGCGCCGTTCGTGCCGGATCCTCGGGTCTCGACACCGTCGTCGACGGGGGCGACGACGTCGACCGCGGCCGCAGCGGGTGCGCTGGCCGAGTTGGCGTACATCACGGCGCGACACGATTTCGAGCCGGTTGCCGAGTTGCTCGGGTTGGCCACTCCGCGCTGAACGCGTCTCCGCGCCACTAGAACAGGCTGTCGCGCGCGCAAAGAGCTGGCGCGCGCGAAAAGACCCCGCCTGCCGAAGCAGACGGGGTCTTTCGAAGTGCGGGGGTCTTAGAGAACGCGGATGTTCTCGGCCTGGAGGCCCTTGTTGCCCTGAGCCGTCTCGAATTCGACCTTCTGGTTCTCTTCGAGGTTGCGGTAGCCGTCGCCGGAGATCGCAGAGAAGTGCGCGAACACGTCAGTGGATCCGTCGTCGGGGGTGATGAAGCCGAAGCCCTTTTCGGAGTTGAACCACTTCACGGTGCCTGTTGCCATTTTTCTATTCCTTCAATCAGAGGTGTTCGATCCCTTACCTGTGGGATCTCTCGTCGCGGTGCTTTTTTGGTCCGCTCCCTCTAAGAACGATAAGACTCGGACGACCGTTTCGCCTGAAAGACGAACCGATGCCGCGTGCCCCATCGCGAAGTACAAATGCGTAACACAACAACCAGTACTGACAACCGTAGCCCAGGACGATGACTCGCGGGGGGATTCCAGCCACAAAGTCGCGAAGAAAGTGATTCTTTTGGGCCGTCCGGCCTCGAGGCGAGGGCGCGAACACCAGCGACGGCGACCTGTCCGCTAGGATCGACGACTGCGCGAATGTGGTGGAATTGGCATACACGGGGCACTCAAAATGCTCTGCCTCACGGCTTGCGGGTTCGAGTCCCGCCATTCGCACCCTGGCCGCGTCTCCACCGAGGCTCCGGTCGGGATCGCGACGATGCGAGCCCCCTCCTCAGAACAGACCGGTAGGATTCCAATCGTGAGTGACCTAGAAGCAACACCAGCAGCTCCCCGCCGAGTAGTCGTCGCCGAAGACGAGTCACTCATCCGTCTCGACATCGTCGAGATCCTTCGCGACAACGGCTTCGAGGTCGTCGGCGAGGCGGGCGACGGCGAGACTGCGGTCGCACTGGCCACCGAACTTCGTCCCGACCTGGTGATCATGGACGTCAAGATGCCCAAGCTCGACGGCATCTCCGCGGCCGAGACACTGTCGAAACATCACATCGCTCCCGTGGTTCTTCTCACCGCCTTCAGCCAGAAGGAGCTCGTCGAGCGCGCCAGCGAGGCCGGCGCCCTCGCCTACGTCGTCAAGCCGTTCACCCCCAACGACCTCCTGCCCGCGATCGAGATCGCTCTCTCGCGCTACACGCAGATCATCACCCTCGAGGCCGAGGTCGCCGACCTGGTCGAGCGCTTCGAGACGCGCAAGCTCGTCGATCGCGCCAAGGGCCTGCTGAACGAGAAGATGGGTCTCACCGAGCCCGAGGCCTTCCGCTGGATCCAGAAGGCGTCGATGGATCGCCGTCTCACCATGCACGATGTCGCCCAGGCCATCATCGAGCAGCTCAGCGTCAAGAAGTAAGCGTCAAGAAGTAGCTGTACTCACCGCGGCGGCCGGTTCCCTCTGGGAGCCGGCCGCTTCTACGTGCCCGCCCCTCTCCTTCGAATTTGAAGGAGATTCTCGCCCTCGCTCCCGCAGATCCCTATGAATTCGTCAGCTCGCCGAGGTTTCTCCTTCACATTTGCAACGGAGGCGCGGCTAAGGCTCCAGGCGGCTGCCGCCTAAGACGTACGCGCATCGCGAAGGATGTTGGTGATCCGCACCGTCGAGAGGCGCCGCCCCTCCTCGTCGGTCATGACAATCTCGTGCGTCGTCAGCGTGCGGCCCAGGTGGATCGCTGTGCACGTGCCCGTGACGACGCCCGCCGAGGCGGCTCGGCTGTGCGAGGCGTTGAGCTCGATGCCCATGGCGATGCGGCCCGGCCCGGCGTGGACGCTCGCAGCCATCGACCCGAGCGACTCGGCGAGCACGACGTGAGCCCCGCCGTGCAAGATGCCGACCGGCTGCCGATTGCCGTCGACCGGCATGGTGGCGACCGCGTGCTCGGCGCTCAGCGCAACGATCTCGATGCCCATCTTCTCGGCGAGCTCGCCGGCGCCGCGGCCGTCGAGGAAGGCGAGGGCGGCGGGGCTGAACGGCTGGTCGGTCACGATTTCTCCAGGGCGGCGAGAGGGAAAAGAGCCCAGGATCCGAGGCCAAGACGAGTGTCGGAGGGGGCGGCTAGGCTGACGGGGTGCCGAGCTCAGAAAAGCCTACCCTTCTCGTAATCGACGGTCATTCCCTGGCCTTCAGGGCCTTCTACGCCCTGCCCATCGACAGTTTCGTCAATCGTGACGGCCAGCACACGAACGCCATCCACGGCTTCATCTCGATGCTGCTCAACCTGCTCAAGAACGAGAAGCCGACTCACTTGGCGGTCGCCTTCGACATCTCCCGGTATTCGTTCCGCACGCGTGAATACCCCGAGTACAAGGGCACCCGAAACGAGACTCCGGTCGAGTTCGTCGGTCAGATCCCTCTGCTCGAAGAGGCGCTGCACGCGATGGGCATCACCACGATCACCAAAGAAGACTTTGAGGCCGACGACATCCTCGCCACCCTCGCCGCCCGGGGGTCGTCCGGCGGCTACAAGGTGTTCGTGGTCTCGGGTGACCGCGACGCCATCCAGATGGTCAACGACGACGTCACACTGCTCTACCCCTCGGCCCGCGGCGTCACCGATCTCACGCGCTACGACCGCGACAAGGTGTTCGAGCGCTACGGCATCGAACCCCACCAGTACCCCGAGGTCGCGGCCCTCGTCGGCGAGACGAGTGACAACCTGATCGGCGTCGACAAGGTCGGCGAGAAAACGGCCGTGAAGTGGATCAACCAGTTCGGCTCTCTTGACGAGGTCGTGGCGCACCGCGACGAGATCAAGGGCGTCGTCGGCGACAAGTTCCGCGAGCAGTACGACCGCGCCGTCCGCAACCGCAAACTCAACCGTCTCGTCACCGACGTCGATCTGCCGGTCGGCCCCGACGATCTCGAGCGACGCCCGATTGACGTGCCCGCCGTGCGCGAGGTGTTCGATCGACTGCAGTTCCGCACGCTGCTCGAGCGCGTGGTCGCGTTGGCCGAGGGCGGTGCCGCCGGATCCTCGGCTCCCACCGCAGGCGTCGCCGCCGAGCCCGAGGCACCCTCCGGCCCCGTCGTCCCGGTCGTTCGCACACTCGTCGACGAAGAGCTGGCGCACTGGCTGCGCACCCACGCCGCCGCCGACAAACCGCCGGTCGGCGTGTCGGTCGAGTACGGCAGTGACGGCACAGTCACCGGCCTCGGCATCGCGGCCAGCGACGATTCGGTCTACATCCCCTGGGCGGCGGGCCGAGGCGACTACGTGGCTCTCGAGGCGTGGCTCGACGCCGACTCACCCAAGGTCGTGCACGACGCCAAGCGCGCGTACAAGGCGCTCAAGCGAGTCGGTCTCACCCTAACCGGCCTCGTCGGCGACCCGCGCATCGCCGCGTGGCTCCTGCGACCGGGGCGTACTTCGTTCGCACTCGCCGACCTGGTCTACGAGCACCTGGCCGAACGCATGCCGGTCGCCGACCCCGACCAACTCGTACCCGCCGACGACGCCGGCGGTGCCGCTGCCGAGGCGTGGTTCGCCCTGCGTGTCTCCGCGGAGCTCGACGAGCTGCTCGACGAGGGCTCCCGGGGCGTGTTGCGCGACCTCGAGCTTCCGCTCGTTCCGGTGCTCGGCGATATGGAGCTCACGGGCGTGGCGACCGACCGCCCCGCTCTTCGAGCCCTCTCTGCACGCCTCGCCGACACGGCGGCGACGCTCGCGGCCGAGGCATTCGAGGTCATCGGCCGTGAGGTCAACCTCGGCTCGCCCAAGCAGCTGCAAGAGGTGCTGTTCGAACAGCTCGACATGCCGAAGACCCGCTCGATGAAGACCGGCTACTCGACCGATGCCGCTTCCCTCGCCGACCTGCAAGAAAAGCACCCCCATCCCTTCCTGGGGCTGCTGCTCAAGCATCGCGACGCCACGAAGCTGCGCCAGATCATCGACACCCTCGACAAGGCGATCGACGACAACGGCCGCATCCACACGACCTACGACCAGACGGGCACGACCACCGGCCGAATCTCGTCGATCGACCCCAACCTGCAGAACATCCCGGTCAAGACCGCGGTCGGCCACGAGATCCGGGCCACGTTCCAGCATGGTCCCGACTACCAGACGCTCCTGACGGCCGACTACTCGCAGATCGAGATGCGCATCATGGCGCACCTCTCGGGCGACGAAGGCCTCATCACCGCGTTCACCGAGGGTGAAGACCTGCACCGCTTCGTCGGGGCCCGCATCTTCGGCGTCGAGCCCTCTGAAGTCAGCCCCGCGATGCGCACCAAGGTCAAGGCCATGTCGTACGGCCTCGCCTATGGGCTGAGCGCCTTCGGGCTGTCGAAGCAGCTGCGTATCGAGACCGCCGAGGCGAAGCAGTTGATGACCGACTACTTCTCGCGATTCGGGGCGGTGCGCGAGTACCTCCGCAACGTCGTCGAGCAGGCCCGCGACGACGGCTACACCGAGACGATCTTCGGGCGTCGGCGCCCGTTCGCCGACCTGAAGTCGTCGAACCGCGTGCTGCGTGAGAACGCCGAGCGCGCCGCTTTGAACGCACCGATCCAAGGCTCCGCCGCCGACATCATGAAGCGCGCCATGCTCGGCGTCCGCTCTGAGATCGACCAGCGCGAGCTGCAGTCGCGGGTGCTGCTCCAGGTGCACGACGAACTCATCGTCGAGGTCGCCGAGGGGGAGGCCGAGATAGTCGAAGACGTCGTTCGGCGCCGGATGGGGTCGGCGGCCGAGCTCCGTGTTCCCCTCGACGTCTCGGTCGGCCTCGGCGAGAGCTGGGATGCCGCCGCGCACTGACTGACCGCTGCCCGAGCCCAGGGGCTCGGGCACTGCTCCGTGCGTCTCGACCGACGTGCCTCCGGCCTCGTGGGCACCACACCCTCGCGCGGAGCATCATTGGGTAATCCCCGCCGCCGACCTAGGAGCTACCGTGGCCACCCTCGATGGAGCACACGTCAAGAAATTGGTGGTCGCCTGCGACGCCGGCATGGGCTCGAGCATCATGCTCGCGACCACGCTCAAGAAGCAGTTGAAGAAGAGCGGTGTCGAGGTCTCGCACTCCGCCGTTCATGAGATCCCCGCTGACACCGACGTCGTCGTCACGCAGAACAACCTCGCCGCACGCGCCCGACAGGCTGCTCCCGAGGGCACTCCCGTCGTCCCATTCCAACTGTTCATGGGCGATCCGGCCGTCACCCGCCTGGTCGAGGCCATCCAGTCGGGCTCGTCGATCGAGCTGTAGAGAGCCGATGGGGGAGGCCCTGGCTAGGCTCGGTACATGAGCACCGACGCCACCGCCCCCGTCCGTTCGAGTACCCCCATCGATGCCATCGCCGAGCGATGGGTCGACACTCTGGTCGACCTCAGTCCCGACTGGGCCATTTGGCTCGGGCGCGAGGGCGGGCCCAACCGCTACGCCGACTACTCACCAGAAGGCCAGGCTCGGTATGTAGCGGCCGTCCGTGAAACTCTCGCCGAACTCGGGGCGACCGAGCCCGCCGATGATGTCGACCGAGTGACCAAAGACGATCTCACCGCCTCGCTCCAACTTGACCTCGAGTACGACGAGCGACGCCTGCAGCTTCGCGACCTCAATGTCATCGCGTCCCCGGCGCAGGGCATCCGCGACGTCTTCGACCTGATGCCCACGGCGACCGAGGCCCACTGGAAGGCCGTCGCCGGTCGCCTGGCCGAGGTCGAGACAGCCCTCCACGGCTATACGATCACGCTCGTGCACGGCATCGACGAGGGCGTCGTCCCCGCCAAGCGCCAGGTCGAGGCGGTGGCGGAGCAGTGCGTGCGCAACACGGCCCCGGACGGCTTCTTCTCGACTTTCGCCGCGGATCCTCGTTTCGAATCGGGAGAGCCGGTGTCGGAGGCGCTGCGCGACGAGCTCTCGGCGAACGCCGCCAGTGCGGCGGCTGCCTACCTCCGCTTCCGCGCATTCCTCGTCGAGCAGTTGCTTCCGGCTGCCACCGAGCACGACGGAGTCGGTCGCGAGGCCTACGAGCTCCACTCGCGACGCTTCCTCGGTGCCACCGTCGACCTCGACGAGACCTACGAGTGGGGTCGAGTCGAACTGGCGCGCATGACCGCCGAGCAGGAGGCGATCGCCCAGATGATCGAGCCGGGGGCCACGGTCGAGCGCGCCATCGAAGTGCTCGACGCTGACGACTCCCGCAGCCTGCACGGCACCGCTGCTCTGCAGAGCTGGATGCAAGAGACGAGCGACAGGGCGGTCGACGAACTGGGCCGGACCCACTTCGACATTCCCGAGGCCATTCGCACGCTCGAGTGCCGCATCGCCCCGACCAAAGACGGCGGCGTCTACTACACCAGCCCGAGTGACGATTTCTCGAGGCCCGGCCGCATGTGGTGGTCGGTTCCCGTCGGCACGACGCGATTCACGACCTGGCGGGAGAAGACGACGGTCTACCACGAGGGCGTGCCGGGACATCACCTGCAGCTCGGCCAAGCCGTCTACAACAGAGCGTCGCTCAACACCTACCGTCGATCGATCGCCGGCACCTCGGGCCATGCCGAGGGCTGGGCGCTCTACGCGGAGCGCCTCATGGACGAACTCGGCTACCTCGCCGACCCCGCCGACCGGCTGGGTATGCTCGACGGCCAGCGCATGCGGGCCGCACGAGTCGTGATCGACCTCGGTGTGCACCTCGGCAAGGAGTTCCCGGGCACACCATCTCGCGAGGCCGGCGGCGTGTGGGACCACGCCAAGGCCCTCGCATTCCTGATGGACAACGCGCACGAGGCCGAAGCGACCCTGCGATTCGAGATCGACCGCTATCTCGGCTGGCCGGGGCAGGCTCCCTCATACAAAGTCGGCCAGAGGGTCTGGGAAGATCTGCGGGCCGAGCGGGCACGGCGCGAGGGCGACTCGTTCGACGTTCGTCGATTCCACTCCGAGGCCCTCGCACTCGGGGGAGTAGGCCTCGACACGCTGCGCCGAGCGCTCCTCGGCTGACGTCGGGCGCGCGCTCGGCCACTTCTCACGGCGCTCACTGACATCCCGCGCGCCGCAGGTTGATCGAGGGGCCGACTAGCCGTTAGACTCGCTGGGCGCAAACTGCGTCGAATCATCCGCACGCTGCACTCTCACACACCCCTGGCACGCCGACTCCGGTCGATCCATGTCAGCGAGATGCGGCCCGAGAAATGCCCAAAACGGAGCAACCACTACATGACAATCGTAACGACCAAGGCACCCAAGCAGGTCGCCATCAACGACATCGGATCTGCTGAAGACTTCCTTGCCGCGGTCGAAAAGACTCTCAAGTTCTTCAACGACGGAGACCTCATCGAGGGCACCGTCGTCAAGATCGACCGCGACGAGGTTCTCCTCGACGTCGGGTACAAGACCGAGGGTGTCATCCCCTCTCGCGAACTCTCGATCAAGCACGACGTCGACCCCACCGAGGTCGTCAACGTCGGCGACACGGTCGAAGCCCTCGTCCTCCAGAAGGAAGACAAAGAAGGCCGCCTGATCCTCTCCAAGAAGCGTGCTCAGTACGAGCGTGCCTGGGGAGACGTCGAGAAGATCAAAGACGCCGACGGCGTCGTCACCGGAACGGTCATCGAGGTCGTCAAGGGCGGTCTCATCGTCGACATCGGTCTCCGAGGCTTCCTGCCCGCGTCGCTCATCGAGCTTCGCCGCGTGCGCGACCTCACGCCGTACCTCGGCCAGGAGATCGAGGCCAAGATCCTCGAGCTCGACAAGAACCGCAACAACGTGGTCCTGTCGCGTCGCGCGCTGCTCGAGCAGACGCAGTCCGAGAGCCGCACCTCGTTCCTCAACAACCTCCACAAGGGCCAGGTCCGCAAGGGCATCGTGTCGTCGATCGTCAACTTCGGTGCGTTCGTCGACCTGGGCGGCGTCGACGGTCTCGTCCACGTCTCCGAGCTCTCCTGGAAGCACATCGAGCACGCCTCCGAGGTCGTCGAGGTGGGCCAAGAGGTCACCGTCGAGATCCTCGAGGTCGACCTCGAGCGCGAGCGCGTGTCGCTGTCGCTCAAGGCCACCCAGGAAGACCCGTGGCAGGTCTTCGCTCGTACGCACGCCATCGGTCAGGTTGCTCCCGGCAAGGTCACGAAGCTCGTTCCGTTCGGTGCGTTCGTTCGCGTCGCCGACGGCATCGAGGGTCTCGTCCACATCTCCGAGCTCTCCGCCAAGCACGTCGAGCTCGCCGAGCAGGTCGTGTCGGTCGGCGACGAGGTGTTCGTCAAGGTCATCGACATCGACCTCGAGCGTCGCCGCATCTCGCTGAGCCTCAAGCAGGCCAACGAGGGTGTCGACCCCGAGGGCACCGAGTTCGACCCGGCTCTCTACGGCATGCTCACGGAGTACGACGACCAGGGCAACTACAAGTACCCCGAGGGCTTCGACCCCGAGACCAACGAGTGGCGCGAGGGCTTCGAGTCCCAGCGCGAGAAGTGGGAGCAGGACTACGCTGCCGCCCAGGCTCGTTGGGAAGCACACAAGAAGCAGGTTGCCGCTTCGCTCGTCGAAGAGGCCACCGCGTTCGAGGCTCCGACCGGTTCGTCGTTCTCGGCCGAGTCCGCTTCGGGTGCTGGCACGCTCGCCGACGACGAGTCGCTCGCCGCTCTGCGTGAGCGTCTCTCGAGCAACAACTAGTCACAACGCCAGCCCCTTGGGGCTCGGCATCCGCAACGGCGGCTCACCCTCGGGTGGGTCGCCGTTCGGCGTTGAGCGGCGCGGCAGTGCGGCGGTGCGGTGGTGCCACCCTTGGCCGCGCGAGATGGCCGGATCTCCCAACTCGAGCGCCGATACCCGTCGTCTCGGCCATCTCGCCATCACGGTGGCGGCGACACCGACCAGCCGATCTCCTCGGGCGGGCACTAGGGTGTTGCTGTGTTCGTAGTGGGGCTGACCGGCGGGATCGCAGCAGGCAAGACTCTCGTCTCGACGCGGCTCGCCAGCCACGGCGCGGCGCACATCGACGCTGACAAGCTCGCGCGCGAAGTTGTCGAGCCGGGCAGCGCCGGGCTCCGGGCAATCGCCGAGCGATTCGGGCCGACTGTGCTGAGCGACGACGGTTCGCTCGACCGGGCCGCGTTGGGGTCGATCGTCTTCGCGGATCCTGATGCCCGACTCGCTCTCGAGGCGATCACTCACCCCGCCGTCCGTCAGCTGAGCCAGCAGCGCATGCGCGAGGCAGTTGCAGACGACGCCTCCCGGGTCGTGGTGTACGACGTTCCGTTGCTCGTCGAGTCTCGCGGCGCGGGGGATTTCGACCACGTCGTGGTCGTGCACACGCCGCGTGACGAGCGCATCTCGCGCCTCGTCGACCTGCGCGGAATGACCCGGGCCGATGCCGAACGCCGCGTGGATGCGCAGGCGACCGACGAGGCCCGGCTCGCTGTGGCCGACGACGTCGTCGACTCCTCGACAAGCATCGAGTCGACTCTCGAACAGACCGATCGACTTGCCGAGAAACTGCAGGCTCTTGCCCGCGCGAAGGTGTCTCGACAGTAGGCGGTTTGGCCCGGATATACCGAAGGATCCGACGCCTGTTCGCTCCCAGCACCCCGGGGCCGGCTGCTCGAGTCGGACGAGTGTCGGCGGTCGCTCGTAGACTTGTTCTATGGAACCGACTCGCAGTGTGCGCCCCTTCGAAGTGGTCAGCGAGTACCAGCCGAGCGGCGATCAGCCTGCCGCTATCGCTGAGCTCGCCGGCCGTATCAACGCCGGAGAAACCGATGTCGTCCTTCTCGGCGCGACCGGCACGGGCAAGTCGGCGACCACCGCGTGGCTCGTCGAGCAGGTGCAGCGCCCCACGCTCGTCCTCGCCCACAACAAGACCCTGGCGGCCCAGCTCGCCAACGAGTTCCGTGAGCTCTTCCCGCACAATGCGGTCGAGTACTTCGTGTCGTACTACGACTACTACCAGCCTGAGGCATACGTGCCTCAGACCGACACGTTCATCGAGAAAGACTCCTCGATCAACGCCGAGGTCGAACGGCTGCGTCACTCGACCACCAACTCACTATTGAGCCGGCGCGACGTGATCGTGGTCTCGACCGTCTCCTGCATCTACGGTCTTGGCACCCCCGAGGGGTACATGGAGGCGATGATCGCCCTCCAGGTCGGTATGTCGATCCCGCGCGATCAGCTCGTTCGGCGATTCGTGGCGATGCAATACCAGCGCAACGACATCGACTTCTCCCGTGGCAACTTCCGCGTGCGAGGCGACACGATCGAGATCATCCCGATGTACGAAGAGCTCGCGATTCGCATCGAGATGTTCGGCGACGAGATCGAGGCGCTGTACTACCTGCATCCCCTCACGGGTGATGTCGTCCGCACGATCGACGCGGTCTCCGTGTTCCCCGGGTCGCACTACGTGGCGGGCACAGACGTCATGCATCGCGCCATCGGCACGATCAAAGAGGAGCTCGCCGAGCGGCTCGCCGAGCTCGACAAGCAGGGCAAGCTGCTCGAGTCGCAGCGGCTGCGCATGCGCACCACGTTCGACCTCGAGATGATGGAGCAGATCGGCTTCTGCAACGGCATCGAAAACTACTCGGCGCACATCGACGGCCGTCAACCGGGCGAGGCTCCGCACTGTCTGCTCGACTACTTCGCCGACGACTTCCTCGTGGTCATCGACGAGTCGCACGTCACCGTGCCCCAGATCGGTGCAATGTACGAGGGCGATGCCTCACGCAAGCGCACCCTCGTCGACCATGGCTTCCGCCTTCCGAGCGCGCTCGACAACCGCCCTCTCAAGTTCGAGGAGTTCCTCAACCGCGTCGGCCAGAAGGTCTACCTGTCGGCGACCCCGGGGCGCTACGAGCTCGGCATCACCGACAGCGTCGTTGAGCAGATCATCCGCCCGACCGGCCTCATCGACCCCAAGATCATCGTCAAGCCGTCCGAAGGCCAGATCGACGACCTCCTTGAAGAAATCAAGATCCGGGTCGATAAAAACGAGCGGGTGCTCGTCACGACCCTGACGAAGAAGATGTCCGAAGAGCTCACCGACTTCCTCACCGAAGCCGGCGTCCGGGTGCGGTATCTCCACTCCGATGTCGACACGCTTCGTCGCGTTGAGCTCCTGACCGAGCTCCGCCAAGGCGTCTACGACGTCCTGGTCGGCATCAACCTTCTTCGAGAGGGCCTCGACCTTCCCGAGGTGTCTCTCGTCGCGATCCTCGACGCCGACAAAGAGGGCTTCCTGCGATCGTCGACGTCGCTCATCCAGACGATCGGCCGCGCAGCCCGCAACGTGTCGGGTGAGGTGCACATGTACGCCGACAAGATGACCGATTCGATGGCTCAGGCTCTTGACGAGACCGAGCGGCGCCGCGACAAGCAGATCGCCTACAACCTGGAGCGTGGCATCGACCCGCAGCCGCTCCGCAAGAAGATCGCCGACATCACCGAGATCCTGGCCCGGGAGGGCGCCGACACGGCCGAGCTCCTCGCTGGCCGGCAGGGCTCCAAGCGGGCCCCGACGCCGAACCTGCGCCGTGAGGGGAAGGCCGCTGCCGCCGCTGGCGGTATCGAATCGATCATCGCCGACCTCAACGACCAGATGCTCCAAGCCGCGGCCGAACTGAAATTCGAATTGGCCGGGCGTCTCCGCGACGAGGTCGCCGAGTTGAAGAAAGACCTTCGCGGCATGGAGGCCGCCGGGCATGTCCGCTGAGTCCGACGACGGGTCGCCGAGGCGTCGCGTCGTTGTCACGGGAGCAAACGCCGGTCTCGGGTATTTCGTGACCGAGCAGCTTGCCGCCACGGGAGTCACCGTCGTCATGGCGTGCCGTGATCGGGGCCGGGCCGAGGCAGCTGCCTCCCGCGTACGCGAGCGCGTTCCCGGGGCCGATCTCGAGATCGTCGTCGCCGACCTGGCCGACCTCGACTCGG
Organism: Frondihabitans sp. PhB161; assembly: GCF_003814635.1. Lineage (NCBI taxonomy): Bacteria > Bacillati > Actinomycetota > Actinomycetes > Micrococcales > Microbacteriaceae > Frondihabitans > Frondihabitans sp. PhB161. Next base: position 282,790 of record NZ_RKQW01000003.1, on the reverse strand, counting down.
TCCGCCGGGCCGCCCTCGAGATCCGGTCCGGGGGAGCAGTCGACACCCTCGTGGCCAACGCCGGAGTCGTCGGTTCACGGAAGCGCGCCACCACGGCCGACGGTTTTGAGCTGCAGTTCGGTACGAACCACCTCGGGCACTTTGCTCTGATCGCTCACCTGCTCCCCGACCTGACGGCCGCTGACGCGGGGCGGATCATCCACCTCGGCAGCATCAGCCACCGGTGGGTCCGGCTCGACCTCGACGATCCCATGATGGTGAGCCGCTACCGCAACTATGTGGCCTACGCCCGGTCGAAGCTCGCTGTCATGACGTTCGGGTTCGAGCTCGACCGCCGTCTCCGCGAGGCGGGTTCATCGGTTCGAAGCATTGTCGCCCACCCCGGCTTCGCCCTCGAAAACCTCACCGAGCAGCGCCCCGGCATCGTCCGGCGGCGATGGTTGCCCGCACCCGTCGTGGGGCTCATGCGCACGGTTTCGCAGGGCAAAGACCAGGGCGCTCGCCCGCTGACGCTGGCGGCGACGGGCGCCGACGTCGCCGGCGGGGAATACTGGGGGCCAGACGGGTGGTTCCAGCTCACCGGCGCTCCCGCGGTTGTTCGGGCCAAGAAACACGCTCGCAACCGGAGGGCGGCAGCGCGGCTCTGGAACCTCTCCGCCCGTCTCACCCGCCTGCAGCCCATCATCGGCTGAGCCTCCACTTTTCACACCACCGCCTCACGAAGGCCCCCTCCCTAGAATGGACAGAGTGTCGATTTCACCCGCCAACAAGGCCGCCAGCGTGTCTCAGAAGCGTGACTCCACGAACCAGGGTTCCCAGAAACAGGGTTCCGAGAAGCGCGATGGCGCTCCCACCGGCATCGAGGGCAGCGACATCACCGCCGTCGACTTCAGCACCGTTCACGCGAGCATCGCCGATCCCGGTGACGTTTCGACTCTGAGCGTTCAAGGCGCCCGCGTCCACAACCTCCAGAACGTCGATCTCGCCATCCCTCGAGACTCGCTGGTTGTCTTCACGGGCCTGAGCGGATCGGGCAAGTCGTCCCTCGCATTCGACACGATCTTCGCCGAGGGGCAGCGACGCTACGTCGAGTCGCTCTCGGCCTACGCTCGTCAGTTTCTCGGCCAGGTCGACCGACCCGACGTCGACTTCATCGAGGGCCTGAGCCCTGCCGTGTCGATCGACCAGAAGTCGACGAACCGCAACCCGCGCTCGACCGTCGGCACGATCACCGAGATCTACGACTACATGCGCCTTCTCTGGGCGCGCATCGGCGTGCCCCACTGCCCCGTCTGTGGTGAGCCGATCGCCAAGCAGAGCGTGCAGCAGATCGCCGACCAGCTGATGACCCTTGAGAGCGGGCGCCGCTTCCAGGTGCTCAGTCCGATCATCTCGCAGAAGAAGGGCGAGTTCGTCGACCTGTTCAAAGAGCTCGCGTCGTCGGGCTACTCCCGTGCGATCGTCGACGGCGAGCAGATCCAGCTGAGCTCGCCGCCCAAGCTAAAAAAGCAGATCAAGCACGACATCTCCGTCGTCGTCGACCGCCTCGTCTCTTCCGACGACATGCTGCAGCGTCTCACCGACTCGCTCGAGACCGCACTTCGCTTGACCGACGGCCTCGTGACGATCAACTTCGTCGACGAGGTCGGCACGGCCGCCTACCGGACGTTCTCCGAAAAGCTCTCCTGCCCGAACAACCACCCGCTTCAGCTCACCGAGATCGAACCGCGTACCTTCTCGTTCAATGCCCCGTTCGGCGCGTGCCCCGAGTGCTCCGGCCTCGGTACGAAGATGTCGGTCGACTCCGACCTCCTCCTTGGCGACGAAGAGCTCAGCCTGGCCGAGGGCGTGATCCTGCCCTGGACCCAGTCGGGCAAGGGCCTCTACAACTACTTCCAGAAGCTCCTCGAGGGCTTGGCGGGCGACCTCGGCTTCAAGCTGAAAACCCCCTGGCGCGATCTGTCTCCCGAGGTGCAGAAAGCCGTGCTCGAGGGCAACGACTTCGAAGTGACCGTTCGCTACCGCAACCGCTTCGGCCGCGAGATGAAGTACTCGACCGGCTTCGAGGGTGTCATGCCCTACATCGAGCGGAAGTACGCCGAGGCCGAGAGCGACTCGCAGCGCCAGCGCTACGCCAGCTACCTCCGCGAGATTCCCTGCGTCGTCTGCAAGGGCAAGCGCTTGAAGCCCGAGGTCCTGGCTGTGCTGGTGAACGGCCACAGCATCGCCGACGTCTCCGAGCTCAGCCTCACCAACTCGTTCGCCTTCATGAACGACATCGAGCTCACCACCCGGGAAGCGCGCATCGCAGCTCAGGTGCTCCGTGAGATCCGCGTCCGACTGGAGTTCCTGCTGGAGGTCGGCCTGACCTATCTCTCGCTTTCTCGGTCGGCCGGTTCCCTCTCCGGTGGCGAGGCCCAGCGCATCCGTCTGGCGACTCAGATCGGCTCCGGCCTGACCGGAGTGCTCTACGTGCTCGACGAACCGTCGATCGGTCTGCACCAGCGCGACAACCGTCGGTTGATCGACACTCTCGTGAAGCTCAAGAACCTCGGCAATACGTTGATCGTGGTCGAGCACGACGAAGACACCATTCGCACCGCCGACTGGATCGTCGACATCGGCCCCGGAGCGGGCGTCAACGGCGGCACGGTCGTGCACTCGGGGAGCTACGAGGCGCTCCTCGCCAATACGTCGTCATACACCGGTGACTATCTCGCGGGGCGACGCTCCATCGCGACGCCGACGAAGCGCCGCCCGATTGACAAGAAGCGCATGATCACCGTGGTCGGCGCGCGGGCCAACAACCTCGTTGACGTAACGGTCGACTTCCCCCTCGGAACCTTCGTCGCCGTCACCGGGGTGAGCGGTTCCGGAAAGTCGTCGCTGGTCAACGACATCCTCTACAAGGTCCTCGCCAACAACTTGAACGGCGCTCGTCAGATCCCCGGCAAGCACACTCGGGTCACCGGCCTCGACAACCTCGACAAGGTCGTGCATGTCGACCAGGCCCCGATCGGCCGCACCCCGCGGTCGAACCCGGCCACCTACACCGGTGTCTTCGACAAGATCCGCAACCTCTTTGCGGAGACGGTGGAGGCGAAGGCCCGCGGGTATCTGCCGGGCCGGTTCAGCTTCAACGTCAAGGGTGGGCGCTGCGAGAACTGCGCGGGTGACGGCACCATCAAGATCGAGATGAACTTCTTGCCCGACGTCTACGTGGCCTGCGAGGTTTGCGGCGGAGATCGCTACAACCGCGACACTCTCCAGGTGCACTACAAGGGCAAGAACATCTCCGAGGTGCTCGACATGCCGATCAGCGAGGCCGCCGAGTTCTTCGCCCCGATCAGCTCGATCTCGCGGTTCATGTCGACCCTGGTCGACGTTGGTCTCGGCTACGTCCGACTCGGTCAGAGCGCCACGACTCTCTCGGGTGGCGAGGCGCAGCGGGTTAAGCTCGCGACGGAGCTGCAGAAGCGCTCCAACGGTCGAAGCATCTACGTGCTCGACGAGCCCACGACGGGCCTTCACTTCGAAGACGTCCGCAAGCTCCTGCTCGTGCTGAACGGCCTCGTCGAGAAGGGCAACACGGTCATCACCATCGAGCACAACCTCGACGTGATCAAGTCAGCCGACTGGCTGATCGACATGGGCCCCGAGGGCGGTGCCGGCGGTGGTCGGGTGCTGGCGACGGGAACTCCCGAGCACCTCGCGACCGTCCCCGAGAGCCACACGGGTCGATTCCTCGCCGAGATCCTGTCGATGCCGAGGGGCGAGATTCCTGCACCGGCGAAGAAGGGGTCGATCGACGCCGCGGCGGGCCCCAAGGCGAAGGGACGCCCGCGCACCAAGGCCCTGGCGAAGTAGGCGGAGATGTCGAACACTGTCTCCTGGCGCCCCAAGGCGAGCGATATTCCCACCGAGCCCGGTGTGTATCGATGGCGCGACGAGCGCGGTCGAGTGCTCTACGTCGGCAAGGCGAAAAATCTCCGAGCCCGGCTGAGCAACTACTTTGCTCCGCTGCCGTCTCTGCACGAGCGGACTCGACGAATGGTGCTCACTGCCAGGAGTGTCGAGTGGACCACCGTCGGCACCGACATCGAGGCACTCCAGCTCGAGTACACCTGGATCAAGGAGTTCGACCCGCCCTTTAACGTCAAGTTCCGTGACGACAAGTCGTATCCGTTCATGGCGATCACGCTGGCCGACGAGGCGCCCCGCGTGATGGTGACCCGCAACACCCGCATCAAGGGCGCCAAGTACTTCGGCCCGTTCCCGAAGATCTGGGCGGTGCACGACACCATCGACCTGATGATCAAGGTCTTCCCGATCCGCACCTGCTCCGACTCGAGCTACAAGAAGGCCATGGAGACCGGCAAGCCCTGCTTCCCGGGACAGATCGGGCGGTGCGGCGGCCCGTGCTCCGGGCGGGTGACGATCGACGAGCACCGCGTAATCGTCGACGAGTTCGTCCGCTTCATGGGCAGTTACGACCGTCGGGTGATCGCCGACCGACAGAAGCAGATGAAGCTCGCGGCCGAGGAGTTCCGTTACGAAGACGCCGCGAAGTACCGCGATCAGGTCGGCGCCCTCGAAGCGGTCCTCGAGAAATCGGCCGTGGTGCTTCGCGACTCGGTCGACCTCGACCTCTTCGCGGTAGCGGAAGACGAGCTCGCCGCGGCGGTTCAGCTCTTCACGGTCCGGGGCGGTCGCATCCGCGGTGCACGAGCGTGGGTGATCGACAAAGAGATCGAGATCTCGACCGGAGACATCGTCGAGCAGGCTCTCCAAGACGTCTACGCCGCCGGTGCCGAACTCCCGCGTGAGATCGTCGTGCCGACCCTGCCTGACGACTCCGAGGCTCTCGAGGTCTGGCTCTCCAACCTCCGGACGACCGGCAGCACAGACGGCCGGGTCCGAGGGCGTGTGGCTCTGCACACACCTCAGCGGGGCGACAAAGCCAACCTCATGCAGACGGCGTCCAACAACGCCGGCCAGGCCCTGATGCTCTACAAGACCAGACGCAGTGCCGACTTCGCCACTCGTTCGACGGCTCTGGCCGACATTCAAGAGGCTCTCGGCATGGGCGACGCACCGTTGCGGATGGAGTGCTACGACGTGTCGCACCTGCAGGGCACCAATATCGTCGCGTCGATGGTGGTCTTCGAAGACGGCCTTCCTCGCAAAGACCAGTACCGCCGCTTCAGCATCCCTTCCTCGACCGACGACACCGAGTCGATCTACCAGACGCTCACTCGGCGCCTTGCGCGGCTCGACGACGAGACGGCACCGGTCGAAGAAGTGGGGGAGCAGCGCAAGCGTTTCGCGTACCGCCCCAATCTCCTCATCGTCGACGGCGGGCAGCCCCAGGTCGCGGCCGCACAGCGCGCGATGGACGACCTCGGCGTGACCGGGATTCAGCTCTGCGGCATCGCGAAACGACTCGAAGAGATCTGGCTCCCCGACGACGACTTCCCGGTCATCCTGCCTCGCAACTCCGACGCGCTATTCCTCATCCAGCGGATCCGAGACGAGGCGCACCGGTTCGCGATCACGTTCCAGCGGCAGAAGCGCAAGCGCGACATCTCGAGTCAGCTCGCCGAGATACCCGGCTTAGGTGCCACCCGCGTCAGCGTCCTCCTCAAGCACTTCGGGTCGGTGGCGCGCCTCAAGAAGGCCACGGCCTCCGATATCTCCGAGGTGAAGGGCATCGGTCCGAGGCTCGCGGCGAGCATTGTCGAGACGCTGGGCACGGCGTCGCAGCCGGCCACCTCAGAGACAGAACCGGAAGACCACGACGAGCCTCAGGATCCTGCGCTGTCGCCTTCAACACGAGAGACTGTGTGATGCGCGGCCCGGGTAAGCTCGCCCCGTCGTCGAGAAGCCAGCGAGAGGCCCGGCCGTGAGTGAAACCACCGAACAGCAGGACGTCCTGATCGTCACCGGCATGTCGGGAGCGGGGCGGTCGACGGTCGGAAACGCGCTCGAAGACCTCGGCTGGTACGTCGTCGACAATCTTCCTGCGCAGATGCTGCGACCGCTGATCGACCTGGCTGAGCGGGCCGGCGACTCGTTGCCGAAGATCGCGGCCGTCGTCGATGTGCGTGGCGGGCGGCTCTTCTCCGAGGCGCAGGAGGCCGTCCGGGCGTTGCAGGAGTCCATGCCCACGAAGGTCCGGGTGCTGTTCCTCGATGCGACCGATGCGGCGCTCGTGCGCCGGTTCGAGCAGGTCCGCCGACCGCACCCGCTTCAGGGCGACGGCACCCTTCTCGATGGCATTCTGGCCGAACGAAGCCGAATGGAAGAGTTGCGGGAGTCGAGCGACATCGTCGTCGACACGTCCGAACTCAACATCCACCAGCTCGCCACCGTCATCACCGAGCGCTTCGCCGCACCCGAGACTCCGGGCGTGCAGGTGACGGTGCTCAGCTTCGGCTTCAAGTACGGCCTGCCGACCGACGCCGACATGGTCGGCGACGCACGATTCCTGCCCAATCCTTTCTGGGTGCCCGAGCTCCGGCCGCAAAACGGCCTCGACAAGGCAGTCAACGAGTATGTGCTGGGCAAACCGGGAGCCCGCGAGTTCGTCACCGCTTTCGGTGCTGCGCTCGAGCCGGTCATGGCCGGCTATCAGCGCGAAAACAAGAGACACGCTACGATCGCCATTGGCTGCACGGGCGGAAAACACCGATCGGTGACCCTCGTCGGAGAGCTGGCCGCGCACCTGCGCGAGCTCCCCGGAATAGCCGTCAGCGTCAAACACCGCGACCTCGGTCGAGAGTGAGACGGTGATCTCCTCCTGACCGCGACAACCCGGCTCAGGGCCACCACCCGGGCATGACGCCCATGGCCAGAACCCTCGGCCATCCACCTGTTCGATCGAGCAGACCGCCACGACGGCCACCACCCCGGCCGCCCACTCCGACCACGTAAGGAACCACCCTTGGCTCAGACCGCCGACGTCAAAGAAGAACTTGCCCGCGTGGAGGTCTCGAAGACCACGGTGCGGGCCGCCGAAGTGGCCACGGTTCTTCGCTTCGCCGGTGGTCTGCACGTGATCTCCGGGCGCATCGCCGTCGAAGCGGAACTCGACAGCGCGCTGCTCGCCCGCCGAGTCCGCAAAGATCTCGCCGAGCTCTACGGTGCTCGAAGCGACGTCTCGGTCGTCGCCGCCACCGGCCTGCGCCGCACCAGCCACTACCTCGTCCGCGTGCACGAGGCCGGCGAGACCCTCGCACGACAGACCGGCCTCATGGATGCCCGCCGACGTCCTGTCCGCGGCCTCCCGAACCGTCTCACCACCGGCTCCCGCGAAGACCTGGCGGCGATCTGGCGCGGTGCCTTCCTCGCCCAGGGCAGCCTGACCGATCCCGGTCGCTCCGCCGCCCTCGAGGTGATCTGCCCCGGCAACGAGGCGGCTATGGCTCTCGTCGGCGCGGCCGGTCGCCTCGGCATCGCCGCGAAAGCCCGCGAGGTCAGGGGAGTGCATCGCGTCGTGATCCGCGACGGCGAAGCCATCGGCGCCATGCTCAAGCAGATGGGTGCTGCCAAGAGCGTGAGCGACTGGGAGGCCCTCCGTCAGCGACGCGAGGTGCGCGCCACGGCCAACCGCCTCGTCAACTTCGACGACGCCAACCTCCGACGCTCGGCCCAGGCCGCAGTCGCCGCCTGCGCTCGTGTCGACCGTGCGATGGAGATCCTCGGGCCCGACATCCCCGACCACCTCAAATACGCCGGAGAGCTCCGCCTCGCTCACCGCGACGCCAGCCTCGACGAGCTCGGCCACCACGCCGACCCGCCCATGACCAAAGACGCGGTCGCCGGTCGCATCCGACGCCTCCTCGCCATGGCCGACAAGAAGGCCGCCGACGAGGGCATCCCCGGCACCGAAGCGAATCTGCCGGCCGACCTCGATCTCGACTGAACTTATTTGGCCGGCGGAGGTCGGGGTGCCGGACCTCCGACAAGCTCCGGCCACCCGGCACTCCGACCACCGCCAGCCGTATCTTCTTGGCCGGCGGAGGTCGGGGTGCCGGACCTCCGACAAGCTCCGGCCGCCCGGCACTCCGACCACCGCCAGCCGTACCTCTTGGGCCGGTGGAGGTCGGGTGGCGCCGCCGCGAGAGTGCGCAAATGGGCCCCTGCCGAAGCTACCGACGACCACTTGGGCACTGTCGAGGTACCTCGGGTGCCGGGCAGACGAGGATCCAGCACACGTGTGGCGGATCCTGCGCCCCTGGCCCGTCGGCCGCCCCGAGCGTGTCGGAGACCAGCCGCCCTGGCCAATACCGACCAGATCAGCACGACGTTTCCTGAACGTTCGCGTCAGGCCCGATCATCGTTCTCTGAGCCGTCACTAGACTGAAATGACCGCGATAGCTAGGAGACCACCATGGCTGAATACACTCTTCCCGACCTTGCCTACGACTACTCGGCCCTCGCGCCGAGCATCTCGGGCCGCATCATGGAGCTGCACCACTCCAAGCACCACCAGACCTACGTCACCGGCGCGAACACCGCGAACGCCGCCCTCGCCGAAGCACGCGAGACCGGCAACCTCGCGAACGTCAACAAGCTCGAGAAAGACCTCGCGTTCAACCTCGGCGGCCACGTCAACCACTCGATCTTCTGGACCAACATGTCGCCCGACGGCGGCGACAAGCCCATCGGCGACCTCGCCACCGCGATCGACGACCAGTTCGGGTCGTTCGACAAGTTCACCGCCCACTTCACCGCGACCGCCCTCGGCGTCCAGGGCTCCGGCTGGTCGGTGCTCGCCTACGACATCCTCGGCCAGAAGCTCAGCATCTTCCAGCTGTTCGACCAGCAGGGCAACGTGCCCTTCGGCCTCGTGCCGCTGCTGATGCTCGACGTGTGGGAGCACGCGTACTACCTCGACTACCAGAACGTCCGCGCCGACTACGTCAAAGCGTTCTGGAACATCGTCTCGTGGGAGAACGTCCAGACCCGCTACACCGCCGCGACCACCAAAACCGACGGCCTCCTCGTCTTCTAAGACCCGCTGTCGGGCCCCTGCGCTACTGTCGTAGAGGCCAAAAGCCGTCATTTTCAGCATCTAGCCCCACCCACGTGCGTCTTTTGACGCCTGACAACCTGGAGTTCCATTGAGCGTCAAGATCGGCATCAACGGCTTCGGCCGCATCGGCCGTAACTACTTCCGCGCCGCCCTCGCCAAGGGCAGCGACCTCGAGATCGTCGCGGTCAACGACCTGACCGACAACGCAGCCCTCGCCAACCTGCTCAAGTTCGACTCGATCACGGGCCGCCTCGACGCGACCGTCGAGCTCGACGGCGACAGCATCGTCGTCAATGGCAAGCCCATCAAGGTCCTCGCCGAGCGCGACCCCGCCAACCTGCCCTGGGGCGAGCTGGGCGTCGACATCGTCATCGAGTCGACCGGTTTCTTCACCAAGGCCGCCGACGCGCAGAAGCACATCGACGCGGGTGCCAAGAAGGTCATCATCTCCGCTCCCGCCACCGGCGACGACATCACGATCGTCCTCGGCGTCAACGAGGGTCTGTACGACCCCGCCTCGCACAACATCATCTCGAACGCGTCGTGCACCACGAACAGCCTCGCGCCGCTGATGAAGGTGTTCCTCGATAAGTTCGGCGTCGAGCGCGGTCTGATGACGACGGTTCACGCCTACACGGCCGACCAGAACCTCCAGGACGGCCCGCACAGCGACCCTCGTCGCGCCCGTGCCGCCGCTCTGAACATCGTCCCGACCTCGACCGGTGCGGCCAAGGCCATCGGCCTCGTCATCCCGGAGCTCGCCGGCAAGCTCGATGGCTACGCGCTTCGCGTACCCGTGCCCACAGGCTCGATCACCGACGTGACGCTCGAGACCTCGACGCCCGTCACTGTCGACCAGATCAACGCTGCGTACAAAGAAGCTTCCGAGGGCGACCTCAAGGGCATCCTGCTCTACTCCGAAGACCCGCTGGTGTCGAGCGACATCCGCACCGACCCGCACTCGTCGATCTACGACTCGGGCCTGACCAAGGTCATCGGCAACATGGTCAAGATCACGTCGTGGTACGACAACGAGTGGGGCTACTCCAACCGTCTCGTCGACCTCGCCGAGTACGTGGCCGCGAAGCTCTAGTCCCGTTCACCCGCTGCACCTCGACAAGATCTAGGCATATGGCTCTTCGAACCCTCGATTCCCTCGGAACCCTGTCCGGCAAGCGCGTCATCGTCCGTTGCGACTTGAACGTCCCGTTGAAAGACGGAACGATCACCGACGACGGGCGCGTGCGCGCCTCGCTTGGCACTCTGAACACCCTGATCAATGCCGGCGCTCGCGTCGTCGTCATCTCGCACCTCGGTCGACCCGACGGCGAGGTCAAGCCCGAATACAGTCTCGCTCCGGTCGCCCAGCGGCTCAGCGAACTGCTCGGCAAGTCGGTCGGCTTCGCGCCGGAGACGACCGGCCCGGCGACGACCGCCGCTGTCGGCTCACTCGCCGACGGGCAGATCATCGTGCTCGAGAACCTCCGGTTCCAGGCAGCAGAGACCTCGAAGAGCGACGACGAGAGGAAGGCCTTCGCCGAGCAGCTTGCAGCTCTCGGCGAGGCCTTCGTCTCGGACGGCTTCGGTGTCGTCCACCGCAAGCAGGCAAGCGTCTACGATCTGCCGCAGCTCCTGCCGAGCGCGGCCGGAACCCTCATCGAGACAGAGCTCGACGTGCTCGAGCGCCTCACCGAGAAGCCCGAGCGCCCCTACTCGGTCGTGCTCGGCGGCTCGAAGGTCTCCGACAAGCTCGGAGTGATCGAGCACCTCCTGCCACGTGTCGACAACCTCCTCATCGGAGGCGGCATGCTGTTCACGTTCCTGGCGGCTCAGGGCCACTCCGTGGGCAAGAGTCTGCTCGAGACCGACCAGCTCGATCGCGTTCGCGGCTACATCCGCGACGCCGAGGCTCGCGGCGTGAATCTCGTGCTGCCGACCGACGTCGTCGTCGCATCCGGATTCGCTGCCGACGCCGACCACGAGACGGTCGCATCTGACGCGATCGAGTCGACCCGCTTTGGAGCGGACGGCCTCGGGCTCGACATCGGCCCCGACACGGCGTCGGCTTTTGCTGACGTCATCGCCGCGTCGAAGACCGTTTTCTGGAACGGCCCCATGGGCGTGTTCGAGTTCGACGCCTTCGCCGCCGGTACGAAGACGGTTGCTCAGGCGCTGACCGATGTCGATGGCCTGGGCGTCGTCGGGGGAGGCGACTCGGCTTCCGCCGTGCGGGCTCTCGGCTTCACCGACGCTCAGTTCGGCCACATCTCCACCGGTGGTGGAGCAAGCCTCGAATTCCTCGAGGGAAAGAAACTGCCTGGCCTGGAGGTCCTCGGATGGTAACCGCACGCACCCCGTTCATCGCCGGCAACTGGAAGATGAACCTCGACCACCTGCAGTCGATCGCGTTCGTCCAGAAGCTCGCGTGGAGCCTTAAAGACGCCAAGCACGACTTCGCGAAGGTCGAGTCGGCCATCTTCCCGCCGTTCACCGACCTCCGTAGCGTCCAGACGCTGATCGACGCTGACAAACTCGAACTCGAGCTCGGTGCTCAAGACCTCTCCGACAACGACTCGGGTGCCTTCACCGGCGACATCTCAGGAGCCTTCCTCGCTCGACTCGACGTGAAGTACGTGATCGTCGGGCACTCCGAGCGCCGCACGATCCATGGCGAGACCGACGAGGTCGTAGCCGCCAAGGTCGCCGCGGCGCACCGTCACGGCCTCGTGCCGGTGCTGTGCGTCGGCGAGACCGCCGAAGACCTCGAAAAGCACGGGCCGAGCGCTGTGCCCGTCGCACAGCTGAAGGCGGCACTGGCATCCGTTCCGAAGACCGCCGAGATCGTCGTGGCCTACGAGCCCGTCTGGGCCATCGGCTCCGGTCAGGCCGCAACTCCTGACCAAGCACAGCAAGTCTGCGCGGCTCTTCGGGCAACGCTGGTCGACGAGCTGGGGGCCGATGCTGCCGCCTCGACGAGGGTTCTCTACGGCGGCAGCGTCAAGGCGGCAAACATCGCCACCTTCATGCGCGAACCCGACGTCGATGGCGCACTCGTCGGTGGCGCGAGTCTCGACATCACCGAGTTCGCGAGCATCGTCCGCTTCCAGAACCACGTCGGAGTCTGAAACTCCCCGGTCGCGGGCTATAATTGCTGACGGCCCGCCCCTCGAAAGGTTCTCCGTGCAAATACTCCAGGTCGTCCTGCAGGTGGTACTCGGTATCACGAGTCTCCTGCTGACCCTGCTCATCCTTCTTCACCGTGGTCGTGGCGGTGGCCTCTCCGACATGTTCGGCGGTGGCGTCACCAGCAACCTCGGCGCCTCCGGCGTCGCAGAGCGCAACCTCAATCGCATCACGGTCATCCTCGGCCTCATCTGGATCGCGTCGATCGTGGTTCTGGGCCTCATCACCAAGTTTTCGGCAGGTTCGTAATGGCATCAGGCGGTAGCGCAATTCGGGGGTCACGCGTCGGCGCAGGGCCAATGGGCGAACAGGATCGTGGGTTCCAGGCGGAGCGCATCACGATCTCGTACTGGGACGCCCTCGGCAACGAGGTCGTCCGTCACTTCGCGGCCAACGTGCCCGACGAAGAGATTCCCGAGACGGTCGACTCGCCCTCCAGCGGTCTTCCTGCTGGCCGCGACAAAGAGAACCCTCCGGTCGTCGCGAAGCTCGAGCCGTACAAGACGCACCTGGCCTACGTCAAAGAGCGTCGCACCGAAGAAGAGGCTGCTCAGCTTCTCGACGAGGCGCTGCAGGCGTTGCGCGTTCGCCGCGGCAAGGTCCCCGCAAAGAAGTAGTCTGTTTGCCAAGACCCCCGGCTCCGGCCGGGGGTTTTTGCGTGCGCGGGCCCCTTTTCCCGAATTCGAAGGAGAAATCCTCGCCGGCGGCCCCCGATCCGCATGAATTCGTCGGCCCGGTGACGTTTCTCCTTCCAATTCGGCAAGGGGGCGGGCCGGGGCGGCGGGGGACCACCGGGCGGAACGCGAAAAACGAAGGATCCGAGACCAGGGCGGTCTCGGATCCTTCGTTTCGGGGGTCTGACTCAGTAGGTCGACGCGATGAGCTGCTCCGGCACCTCGGCGGCTGCGTCTTTGTCGACGAAGAACACCGTGCGCTTGCGACCCTTGACGCCCGCGACCGGAACCTGGTCGGCGCCGGCACCGGCGAGGGCAAGCCCGAGCGACGAGGCCTTCTCGGCGCCCGCGAGGATCATCCACACCCGCTGCGAGTTGTTGATCGCCGGGAGGCTCAGCGTGAGGCGCACCGGCGGCGGCTTCGGGCTGTCGTCGATCGTGAGCACGGTCGGCGTCGTCATGCTGATCTGCGGCTTGTCGGGGAACAGCGACGCGATGTGCCCGTCGGGTCCGACTCCGAGGAGCGTGATGTCGAAGCGGGGAGACTCGTCGTCACCCTGCGCGTGCTCTTTGAGCTCGGCCACGTAGGCGGCGGCAGCGTCGTCGACGGTGGGGTACTCGCCGACCGCACCGAAGCGGTGTACGTTCTCGGCAGGTACGCCGATGTGGTCGAGGAGGTCGGCCCCGTTTGCGCGATCGTTGCGGTCGTCAGAACCCGCTTCGACCCACCGCTCGTCAGACCACCAGAACGAGACCTTCGACCAGTCGACGCTGTCGCGCGCCTCGGAGCGGTTGATGGCTGCCAGCACGAGTGTGCTAACCGACCCTCCGCTCAAGACAACGGACGCGTAGTCCTGTTCTTCGATCACGTCGATGATCTTGGTGATGAATCGAGCGGCAACGGATGCGCCCAGGTTCTGTTTGTCGGGGTGAACTAGCACCCGTCGATCGTTCGTCACACTCAGTTGCTTTCTTGGTCGTCGCGCAATTGCTTCACGCCCGTCATCACGACATTCCCAAAGAGGGAGTCGGGGTCGAGTCTACGGAGTTCCTCGGCCAGGCAATCGCGCAGGCTACGGCGTGGCAACGACAGGTCGTGGACGGGTTGTCCGGGCTGCGAAAGAGTCGCCACGTTGACGACCGATCGGTCGAGCTCGATGACGCCGGAGGCACGGTGCAGACGTACGCCGTGGATGCCGCTCGAGCCGGTGGCGCGTGTCGTCATCTCGTGGCGCACGGGAACCTGGAGCTGCAATCGGAGCCACGCGGCCAGAAGCAGCGTCGAGGGGGAGTCCATCGCACCGGCGACCTCCACCTCGTTGACGGGCTCGTACGGCGGCTGGTCGAGGGCGGCCGCGAGCTGGGTGCGCCAGAGTGTGAGCCGCGTCCACGCGAAGTCGGTGTCGCCGGGCGCATAGGTGTCGGCGAGATCGATAATCGACTGGCGGGGGTTGTCTTGAGCGGCGGCGTCGGTGATGCGCCGCTGCGCGATTCGGCCGAGGGGCGACTCAGAGACGATGGCCGGTGCCTTGCCCGGCCACCACGCGACGACGGGGGCGTCGGGCAGCAGAAGACCCGTGACGAGACCCTCCTCGTCGGACGACATCTCTCCGTAGGCGCGGAGGAGGATGACCTCACTCGCCCCGGCGTCACCGCCGACGCGGATCTGGGCGTCGAGTCGAGGTTCGTCGTGCCCCGTCGGCTCGTCGGCCGTCGAGATGACGATCACGCGCATGGGGTGCTCGCGCGACGCTTCGTTGGCGGCCTCGATGGCCTCTTCTTCGTGACCGAGGTTGGTCGAGATCACGAGGGTGAGCACACGGCCCAGAGCGACGACGCCGCCCTCCTCGCGGATCTTGACCAGCGCCTTCGAGACGTGGCTAATGGTGCTGTCGGGCAGATCGACGATCATGGTCGCCTCCAGGTACGGCCGTCGCGGGCCATGAGTTCGTCGGCGGAGCTCGGGCCCCAGGTGCCGGGTCGGTATTGATCGGGCTGGCCTTGCTTGGCCCAGAACTCCTCGATGGGATCGAGGATCTTCCAGGAGAGCTCCACCTCTTCGTGACGCGGAAAGAGCGGCGGGTCGCCCAGCAGGACGTCGAGGATCAGGCGCTCGTAGGCTTCGGGGCTCGCCTCGGTGAACGCGTGGCCATAGCCGAAGTCCATCGTGACATCGCGCACCTGAGTTCCGATTCCGGGCACCTTCGAGCCGAACCGGAGAGTCACACCCTCATCGGGCTGCACTCTGATGACCAGGGCGTTCTGCCCGAGCTCGGCTCCGTCGCCGAGACCGAAGACATTCTCGGGAACGCGCTTGAAGACCACGGCGATCTCGGTCACGCGGCGACCCAGGCGCTTGCCGGCTCGGAGGTAGAAGGGCACGCCCGACCAGCGACGGGTGGCTATCTCGAGCTTGATGGCCGCAAAGGTCTCGGTGACCGACTCGGGGTTCATTCCGGCCTCGTCGAGGAACCCGAGGACCTTCTCGCCACCCTGCCAGCCACCCGCGTACTGGCCGCGGGCCGTCCCGGCAGCGAGATCGGCGGGGATGCGGACCGCGGAGAGCACTCTCTCTTTCTCCGCTCGCAGATCGCGGGCGTTGAAGCTGACCGGCTCCTCCATCGCGGTGAGGGCGAGAAGCTGGAGCAGGTGGTTCTGGATCACATCGCGTGCGGCACCGATGCCGTCGTAATAGCCCGCTCGGCCGGCGACGCCGATGTCTTCGGCCATCGTGATCTGCACGTGGTCTACGTACTTACTGTTCCACAGTGGTTCGTACATCTGGTTCGCGAACCGGAGCGTCAAGAGGTTCTGGACCGTCTCCTTGCCGAGGTAGTGATCGATGCGGAACACCGAATCGGGCTCGAAGACGGTTTCGACGACGGCGTTCAACTCACGCGCCGTCTTCAGGTCACTGCCGAACGGCTTCTCGATGACCACACGACGCCAGGGCTTCTCGCCATTCGCGTCGACGCTGTCGTCGGTGAGCCCCGAGTTGCGAAGCTGCTCGGTGACGAGCGGGAAGAACTTCGGCGGGATCGACAGGTAGAACGCGTGGTTGCCCATCGTGCCCCGCTCGACGTCGAGCGTGTCGATCGTCTGCTTGAGCTCGGCGAACGCATCGGCGTCGTCGAATGAACCCTGGACGAACCGGATCCCCTCTTTGAGCTGGCGCCAGACGTCTTCGTCGAAGGGCGTACGCGCGTGCTCCTTGACCGCCTCGTACACGACCTGCTCGAAGTCCTGGTCTTCCCATTCACGTCGGGCGAAGCCGACGAGTGCGAACCCCGGGGGGAGGAGGCCGCGGTTAGCCAGGTCGTAGACGGCCGGCATGAGCTTCTTGCGGGACAGGTCGCCTGTCACGCCGAAGATGATGAGGCCGCTCGGACCGGCGATGCGGTTGAGTCGACGATCGGAGGGCAACCGCAGCGGGTTGAACTCCGGAGTGATTTCCACCGGTGCCATGTGAGTATTCATCGTCCTTGCGTCGTCGTGGTCGGCTGCGACCGGAATGGGGTCGGGCCCTCTCACACGAAGGCGAGCACGAGGTCGACCCGCGCCCGCCTTCGGATCAGCGCAGTGCGCTGAGAATTACGGGAAGTGCTTCCGCCACATCCGTCACCGTGAGGGTCAGGACGGGACGGCCGTGCTCGGCGAGCACTGCTGCGTCGCCCGCGGCTTGAGCGGCCACGAGAGCGCCGAACGTGAAGCTGCTGTTCGGAATCTCGAGGTCGACCCCGGGGGTCTGCGTGATCTGAAGGAAGACCCCGTTGGCCGGGCCGCCCTTGTGGTACTGGCCGGTCGAGTGCAGGAACCGAGGCCCCCACCCGAACGTGACCGGGCGCCCGGTTCTCTCCGCGAGCACGTCGCGCAGGCCGACGACCTCGGGATTCTCGAACCGGTCGATGTAGGCGTGAAGGGCGACGTATCCGTCGCCAGTCAGGTGTGCCAGCAAGGCAGCTACCGCGGATGAGACCGACTCACCCGGCTCAAGGCCTGGGCTCGTACGAACCTCGATGCCGTCCGTGACCATCGCAGACTGCGAAAGCGCCGCGGATACAGGAGCGGGAGAGCCGTCGAGCAGCGCACGCGTAGCCGCTTTGGCCGACTCGACGTCAGGCTGGTCGAACGGGTTGACGCCGAGGAGGCGTCCGGCCACTGCAACCGCGTACTCCCACACCAGAAACTGTGCCCCGAGGGATCCTGAGATCTCGACCTCTCCGGGGGAGACCTCGCGGGTCTCTTCGGTCGAGCCGACGAGCCGAATCACCTGGACGTCGTTGAGACCGGCCGTGATTTCGGGGGCGTCGACGCCGACCACCACGGGCAGGAGCCCGCGACCGTTCTTACCCGTCGACTCGGCGATCAACTGCTCTGCCCAGTCGGGGAAGCCTTGCAGGTGCGTGCCGTCGGCGACGAGCACGATCTTGTCGCGCAGGGGAGTGGTACCCGCGAGAACGGCCCCGAGCACGAGACCGGGGTTGTCGGGTCGATCCTGAGCGAGCTCGACCGTGACGGCGTCCGCCTCGGCAAGGAGCTCCTCGATGTCTGCTCCCGCGAGACCAGCAGGAACGAGCCCGAAAGCCGAAAGGGCCGAATAGCGCCCACCGATGTTCGGATCCGCCGCAAAGACCTCGTAGCCGGCCGCGCGAGCCGACTCGTCGAGCGGCGAGCCGGGGTCGGTGACCACGACGATGCGATCGGCGAGGTCGGTGAAGCCGGCGTCGGAGAATGCCTTCTCGAACACGGATCGTGCACTGGCCGTCTCGACGGTCGATCCGGACTTCGATGAAACGATCAGCACCGTGTGCTCGAGGTCGTCGTTCAGGGCCGAGAGAACCTGCCCCGGCACCGTGGCATCGAGCACGGTGAGATCGACGCCGTAGGTGCGAGAAATGACCTCGGGGGCGAGCGAGGA
The DNA here is from genome assembly GCF_003814635.1 of Frondihabitans sp. PhB161. Classification (NCBI taxonomy): domain Bacteria; kingdom Bacillati; phylum Actinomycetota; class Actinomycetes; order Micrococcales; family Microbacteriaceae; genus Frondihabitans; species Frondihabitans sp. PhB161. The sequence goes on along the minus strand of NZ_RKQW01000003.1, from coordinate 264,978 downwards.
TCCGCCCATCCCTGCCAACACGAAGTGCGTGAGCCCCTTGGCCGTGAGCTTCTCGCGAAGCGCAAGGATCCGGGGGACTACTTCAGCCGAGGACGCCACGGACTCGGTCCAGCCGAGTCGCGTGGAAGCCTCGTGCTCGGCGTCAGGACCCCAGAGGCTGGGATCCTGAACCGTGATGCCCGACGCGACCAGGTCGCGCACGAGCGAGGGGACGACGGACCCGACTGCAGCAGCAGCCGGGCCCGACGCGGTTAGAGCAATGGTCACTTAGCGGATTCCAGCGCCGCCGTCACGGTGTCGAGGAGCTCGTTCCAGGAGACGATGAACTTGTCGACGCCCTCCGACTCGAGCACACTGACGACGTCGTCATACGAGACGCCCTGGGCCGCGATGGCGTCCATGACCTCGTTGGCGGCGGCGTAGGAGCCCGTGATGGTGTCGCCCGCGATGACGCCGTGGTCGAAAGTGGCCTCAAGGGTCTTCTCCGGCATGGTGTTGACGACGTCGGCCGCCACGAGCTCGACCACGTAGGTGGTGTCGAGGACGTTGGGGTCTTTCACGCCGGTCGATGCCCACAGCGGGCGCTGCTTGTTCGCACCCTCGGCGAGAAGGCCGGCAGCGCGCTCGGTTGCGAAGGCCTGACCGTAGACCTCGTAGGCCAGCTGAGCGTTCGCGACGCCCGCCTTGCCCTTGAGTGCCTTCGCCTCGTCCGTTCCGACGGCGTCGAGACGCTTGTCGATCTCGGTGTCGACACGCGACACGAAGAAAGAGGCGACCGAGTGGATCTTCGAGAGGTCTTTGCCAGCGGCCTTCGCCTGCTCGAGACCGGTCAGGTAGGCGTTGATGACGGCACGGTAGCGCTCGAGCGAGAAGATTAACGTGACGTTGACGCTGATGCCCTCGGCGATGACGGCGGTGATGGCCTCGAGGCCCTCGATGGTCGCCGGGATCTTGATGAGGACGTTCTCTTTGTTGACCTTGTCGAACAGCTGCTTGGCCTGGCTGATCGTGCCGGCGGCGTCGTGCGCCAGACCGGGCTCGACCTCGATCGAGACGCGGCCGTCGAAGCCATTCGTGGCGTCGTAGATCGGCTTGAAGACGTTGCACGCGTCGGCGACGTCGTCGGTGGTGATCTCGAAGACGGCGTCGGTCACACCGGTGCCAGCCTTGGCCAGCTCGGCGACCTGCTCGTCGTAGGCCTCGCCCTTGGCGAGAGCCGACGCGAAGATCGTCGGGTTGGTCGTGACGCCGACGACGTTGCGCTCGGCGATGATCTTCTGCAGACCCTCCGACTTGATGCGCTCGCGCGACAGGTCGTCGAGCCAAATGCTCACGCCAGCGGCGGAGAGCTGGGCGGTGGGGGTGGTTGCTGTGGTGTCAGTCATTGCTGTTCTTCTTTCTGCGGGCGCTCAGTGAGCGGCCAGCGAGTCCAGGCTGTCTTTGGCTGCGGCTACCGCAGCCTCGGTCGTGATGCCGAACTTCTGATAGAGAGTCTTGTAGTCGGCCGAGGCACCGAAGTGCTCGATCGAGACGCTGCGACCGGCGTCACCGACGATGCCCTTCCAGGGCATCGCCACGCCGGCCTCGATGGACACGCGCGCCTTGACAGCGGTCGGGAGCACCGACTCCTTGTATTCGTCGCTCTGCTCGTCGAACCATTCGAGGCTCGGAGCAGAGATGACGCGGGCGTTGATTCCCTCGCCACGAAGCACCTCGCGGGCCTCGACAGCGATCTGGACCTCAGAACCGGTGGCGATGAGGAGCACGTCGGGGGTTCCGCCCGGCGCCTCGGCCAGCACGTAAGCACCCTTGGCAACATTCTTCGCCGAGGCGAAGGTCTCTCCGGTGGCGTCACCGTCACCGCGCTCGAAGACCGGGAGGTTCTGGCGGCTGAGCGCGAGACCGGCCGGGCCGTTGAAGCGCTGCAGGATCGTGAGCCACGCGTAGGCCGTTTCGTTGGCGTCGGCAGGGCGGACCATCGAGAAGTCGGGGATCGCACGAAGGGCGGCGAGCTGCTCGACCGGCTGGTGCGTCGGGCCGTCTTCACCGAGGGCGACGGAGTCGTGAGTCCACACGTAGGTGACCGGCGCCTTCATGAGCGCGGCGAGACGAACGGCCGGACGCATGTAGTCGGAGAAGATCAGGAACGTGCCACCGAAGGGGCGCGTGTTGCCGTGCAGGACGATTCCGTTGAGGATCGATCCCATGGCGTGCTCGCGGATGCCGAAGTGGAGAACGCGGCCGTAGGGGTCGCCGCTCCACTCGTGGGTCGACCACTCGGTCGGCACGAACGACTTCGCACCCTTGATCGACGTGAGGTTCGACTCGGCGAGGTCGGCGGAACCGCCCCAGAACTCGGGGAGGACACCGGCAATGCCGTTGATGACCTGGCCGGAAGCGGCACGGGTCGAGACCTCTTTGCCGGATTCGAAGACCGGGAGGGCTTCTTCGAGGCCCTCGGGGAGGTCGCCGGCGAGGATGCGGTCGAGGAGGACCTTCTTCTCGGGGTTGGCAGCGGCCCACGCGTCGAGCTTGGTGTTCCACTCGGCGTGCAATGCCTGGCCGCGCTCGACGGCCTTGCGGGTGTGAGACAGAACCTCGGGGTCGACGTCGAACGACTTCTCGGGGTCGAACTCGAGGAAGCGCTTGAGGCCGGCGATCTCGTCTTTACCGAGAGCGGAGCCGTGCGACTTGCCCGAACCCTGCTTGGTCGGGGACGGCCAGGCGATGATGGTCTTGAGGATGATCAGCGACGGCTTGTCGGTGATTCCCTTGGCGCGCTCGATGGCGTCGTGCAGTTCGGCGACGTCTTCGACGTACTCGCCGGTCTTCTTCCAGTCGACGACCTGGACATCCCAGTCGTAGGCCTCGAAGCGCTTGTGCACGTCTTCGGTGAAGGCGATGTTGGTGTCGTCCTCGATCGAGATCTGGTTCGAGTCGTAGATCGCGATGAGGTTACCGAGCTGCTGGTGGCCTGCGAGCGAGGCGGCCTCGCTGGTGACGCCCTCCTGCATGTCGCCGTCGCCGGCGATCACGTAGACGAAGTGGTCGAACGGGCTCGTGCCGGCGGCAGCCTCGGGGTCGAACAGACCGCGCTCGAAGCGGGCCGCGTAGGCGAAGCCCACCGAGCTTGCGAGACCCTGACCCAGGGGGCCGGTGGTGATCTCGATGCCGTCGGTGTGGCCGTACTCGGGGTGACCGGGAGTCTTGGAACCCCAGGTGCGGAGCGCCTCGAGGTCTTCGAGCTCGAGGCCGTAGCCACCGAGGTAGAACTGGATGTACTGCGTCAGCGACGAGTGGCCGACAGACAGGATGAAGCGGTCGCGCCCGATCCAGGTGCTATCGCTGGGGTCGCGCGCCATGACCTTCTGGAAGAGCAGATAAGCAGCGGGAGCAAGGCTCATCGCCGTACCCGGGTGACCGTTTCCCACCTTCTCAACCGCATCGGCCGCGAGAACGCGGACAGTGTTCACTGCCTTGTTGTCAATGGATTCCCATTGCAGATCTGCCACTTGAAGATGACCCTTCTTGATGCGAGATTGCGCGGGTGTCGTTCCCGCACTGACATGCCTACCGAGGCGCCTTCGACTCAGTCCGGGTGTGTTCCCTGGGCCTGCTGCCGGGCATACTTCTAGGGCGACATCGACACGAACGTGGGATCGGCGCCCTGGGCCCTGCAACTGGCAAGCAACTCCCAGCATAGCGACGTGCACTGTCACAGCGCCCGTCGAACGGCCAGGAACAGCCCCTGATCGCCACATTCATCGCCTACACTTGCTATGGCTTCGGTTTCGCCAGGCACTGCTCTGCCTCCGGCGATTCTTCGCGGCCCGTGCCTGAAACGGCCCAGCAATCAGAGGATGTATGACAACCCATAGCGCTTTGACCACTCCCACCGACTCGCAGCCCGCGGTATCTTCCGCCAAGCGAATCGGCGTCAAACGCAAGTTCCGCGCCTACGTCTCGCTGACGAAGCCGCGTGTGATGGAGCTGCTGCTCGTCACCACCATTCCCACGATGTTCCTTGCCGAGGGGGGTATTCCGAGTCTTTGGCTCGTCGTGGCCACCCTGATCGGCGGGGCCCTGAGCGCCGGCTCGGCGTCGTCCTTCAACTGCTACATCGACCGAGACATCGACCGCGTCATGAAACGGACCAAAGACCGGGCCCTCGTTACGGGTGATGTCTCCGACCGCGAAGCGCTCATCTTCTCGTACGTCATGGGCGTCGCGTCCATCGCCTGGCTCGCGTACACCGTCAACCTGATCTCCGCGGCACTGTCGCTGTTCGCGATCCTGTTCTACGTGTTCGTCTACACGCTCTGGCTCAAGCGCCGCACGCCGCAGAACATCGTCTGGGGCGGAATCGCCGGCTGCATGCCCGTCCTGATCGGCTGGGCCGCAGTCACCGGCTCGCTGACCTGGGCGCCCGTCATCCTGTTCGCCGTCATCTTCCTCTGGACTCCGCCGCACTACTGGCCTCTGTCCATGCGGTACCGCGACGACTACGCCTCCGTCGACGTGCCCATGCTCGCCGTGGTCCGCGGCCGAGCCCACGTCGGCCTGCAGGTGATCCTCTACGCGTGGGCCACCGTCGTCTGCTCGCTCCTCCTCATCCCGGTCGCCCACATGGGTGTGCTCTACACGGTCGTTGCGCTGGCGAGCGGTGCCTGGTTCGTCGTCGAGTCGCACCGTCTCTACAGCCGGGCGATCACCCAGGTGGCCGAGGTCAAGCCGATGAAGGTCTTCCACGCCTCCATCACCTACCTGACGCTGCTGTTCCTGGCCGTCGGCATCGACCCGCTGCTCCCCTTCTAGTTCGTAGCGCGGCGCGCCGCCGCAGCGCCGGACCTCCAACAAGCTCCGGTCGTCCGGCGGTGCGGCAGCTCGCCACCCCCAGCCGTTCGGCGGTGCAGCAGTTCGCCACCACCGGTCGTCGAGTGGCGGGCGCGCCCGAATTCGAAGGAAAAACCGCCGGACGCCGACCAGTTCATGCGGATCGGCGAAGGTGCGCCCCGCGTTTCTCCTTCAAATTCGGAAGACAGGCGGGTGCGACAGAGGGGAGCCCGGCGCACAACAGGCCGTCAAGAGCGGCAGAGGCGCAGGATCCTGCGGCCCGCCGCTCGACACGAGCCCCGCAGCGCTACGCAGCGATAGTCGCTGCCTCCGGCACCGGCTTCGTGAGGTCGGCGTCGCTCTCGAGCGTGTGCGTGACCGCCGTCATCGCTGCGACGAGGAGCCCGGCGAGCACGAGGTGCACGCCGACGAGGAACGGCGGCAGACCGGTATTGGCCTGAATGAGCCCCACGGTGATCTGGAGGACCTCGACGGCGAGGAGGAGGAGGGGGAACAGCCGGGGGAGCCCGAGTCGAATCGCGCCCACCACGAGGGCGAGCGTCAGCACGAAGACCGCGAACGCCGGCACCGCGTGCAGCGTCTCGATGAGCTTGGGGTCGAACCCGTTGCGATGGGTGTTCTCATCGCCGGCGTGGGGGCCGGCCCCCGTGGTCAGGATGCCGAGCACGACCGTGATGGCGACGAAGACCGCGGCGACTCGCGTGGTGAGCGCGTACCACGGGGGAGTCGCGGCCGAGGTGCCGCGCGGCCCGTGATAGACGCGGTAGACGAGAGTCGCCGTGATGCGGACCAGGACCATCGAGACGATGAAATGCGACCCCACGACGTAGGGGTTGAGTTTGGCCAGGACGCTGATGCCGCCGAGAACCGCCTGGAACGGGATGCTGAGTGCCTGGATGAGCGTGAGCCAGAACAGGTCGCGTCGCACCTTCCGCATGCGGAACACGGCGAAGAAGGCGAGGATCACGATGATGACGAGGACGAACGTCAGAAGCCGGTTGCCGAACTCGATGATGCCATGGAAGCCCATCTCGGGTGTCGTGACGATCGACCCGGCGGTGCACTCGGGCCAGGTCGGGCAGCCGAGGCCGGAGCCGGTGAGGCGGACGAGGCCGCCGGTGCCGACGAGCAAGAGTTGACAGGCCAGAGACGCCCAGGCGATGAACCGGACACGCCGGTCGATCCGAGCCGGGAGCCACGACCAGACTCGGGCGATGACGCCCATCGACGTTGCCTGTGCATTGCTCACGGATTGCTGTCCTTCGTTACTTTTGGATGCCTGGCCTGTAGCATTGTGGGGTTCAGGAACACACCCGGTTTCGGTGCGTCGACGCAGACCACAGATCTCTCGGTCTCGAGTGTAGAGACATCGATCTGGGTGGTCGCCCCTGAATACCGACTCCTCTCGCAGCTGCGAGACCGAGTCCCGCCCGCCAGGGAATGTCGCAACGAACGTATCGGTTCGAGACGACGAAGAAAGAGGTAGGTATGTCTGACGTGTTGATCGACCGCCCGGAGCTCGCAGGACTGGGCCAGTACGAGTTCGGCTGGGCCGACTCCGATGCCGCTGGCGCATCCGCGCGCCGTGGCGTGAACCCCGAGGTCGTGACCGACATCTCGAACCTCAAGAGCGAACCCGAGTGGATGCTCAAGAACCGCCTTAAGGGTCTCGCCCTGTTCGAGCGCAAGCCCATGCCCACCTGGGGCGCCGACCTCTCTGGCATCGACTTCGACAACATCAAGTACTTCGTGCGGTCGACCGAGAAGCAGGCCGGCAGCTGGGAAGAGCTGCCCGACGACATCAAGGCGACCTACGAGAAGCTCGGCATCCCCGAGGCCGAGCGCAACCGCCTCGTCGCCGGCGTCGCCGCCCAGTACGAGTCCGAGGTCGTCTACCACCAGATCCGCGAAGACCTCGAAGAGCAGGGTGTCATCTTCATGGACACCGACACGGCTCTTCGTGAGCACCCCGAGTTCTTCCAGGAGTACTTCGGCACCGTGATCCCGGCCGGCGACAACAAGTTCGCCGCGCTCAACACGGCTGTCTGGTCTGGCGGATCCTTCGTCTACGTTCCGAAGAACGTCCGGGTCGAGATTCCCCTTCAGGCCTACTTCCGTATCAACACGGAGAACATGGGCCAGTTCGAGCGCACCCTGATCATCGCCGACGAGGGCAGCTACGTGCACTACATCGAGGGCTGCACGGCTCCGATCTACAAGAGCGACTCGCTGCACTCGGCCGTCGTCGAGATCATCGTCAAGAAGAACGCCCGCGTTCGCTACACGACGATCCAGAACTGGTCGAATAACGTCTACAACCTCGTCACGAAGCGCGCCATCGCCCACGAGGGCGCCACCATGGAGTGGATCGACGGCAACATCGGCTCCAAGGTGACGATGAAGTACCCCTCCATCTACCTCGCTGGTGAGCACGCCAAGGGCGAGACCCTCTCTGTCGCGTTCGCGGGCCCCGGCCAGCACCAGGATGCCGGCGCGAAGATGATCCACATGGCGCCGTACACGACGTCGTCGATCGTCTCCAAGTCGATCGCCCGTGGCGGTGGCCGAGCCGGCTACCGCGGCGAGGTCCGCGTCGACGAGGGTGCGCACCACTCCGCCAACACGGTTCGCTGCGACGCGCTCCTGGTCGACACCATCTCGCGCTCCGACACCTATCCGGCGATCGATATCCGCATCGACGATGTCCAGCTCGGCCACGAGGCGACCGTCTCCCGGGTGAGCGAAGAGCAGCTCTTCTACTTGATGTCGCGCGGAATGGCCGAAGACGAGGCCATGGCCATGATCGTCCGAGGCTTCATCGAGCCCATCGCCCGCGAGCTCCCGATGGAGTACGCACTCGAATTGAACAAGCTCATCGAGATGAGCATGGAAGGATCCGTCGGCTAGATGTCCGCCACTCCCGCAACGACCGACACATCCACGCCGATCGACGAAGCGGCGGTGCCGAACGGTGCCGTCGTGCCCGGCTCTGCGGCGCACACCGACGGGGCCTGGGCCGACAGGCCCATCCCCGTCCAGACCCGCTCCGGCCGATTCGCCTCGACCGACCCGGCGGCCTTCCCGGCCGTCACCGGCCGCGAGGTCAACTGGAAGCTGAGCCCGGTCCAGGCGCTCCGTCCTCTCATCGACGGTCCGCTCGACGGCTCCCCGTACGCCTATCTGGCCCGCGAGACGCCCGGTGCGTCCGTCGACTGGGTGACACCGGAGCACGAGCTCGTCGGCACTGCCGGCACGCCCGAAGACAAGGCCTCGGCCAACGCCTGGGCGAGCACCGAGAACGTCCTGCTCGTGACCGTCTCCGGCGACGAGCCGACATCGATCACGGTCGGTCGTTCGGGCCTCGACACCGCGCCGCGCGCCGGCCACACGGTCATCCACGCCAAGCCGAACTCGACCGGTCTCGTCATCCTCCAGAACTCCGGAGATGCGCAGCTCGTCGAGAACGTCGAGATCGTGGTCGACGAGGGTGCTCACCTCACGGTGGTCAGCGTGCAGGAGTGGAACGACTCCGGCGTCCACCTCTCGAGCCACTTCGCCAAGATCGGCCGCGACGCACAGCTCAAGCACTTCGTCGTGAGCCTCGGCGGCTCCATCGTGCGGGTCAACCCGTCGGCGCACCTCGCGGCGCAGGGTGCCGACGCCGACCTCAACGGCGTGTACTTCGCCGATGCGGGGCAGCACCTCGAGCAGCAGGTCTACGTCAATCACGACGCCCCCAACACCAAGAGCCGCGTGAACTACAAGGGCGCTCTTCAGGGCGAGGGTGCACGGACGGTCTGGATCGGCGACGTCCTCATCGGGCGCACGGCCCCCGGCACCGACAGCTACGAGCAGAACCGCAACCTCGTTCTCTCCGAGGGCACCCGCGCCGATTCGATCCCGAACCTCGAGATCGAGACCGGTGACATCATGGGCGCCGGCCACGCGTCGGCCACCGGCCGCTTCGACGACGAGCACCTGTTCTACCTCGAGTCGCGCGGCATTCCCGAAGAAGAAGCGCGCCGCATCGTCGTGCTCGGCTTCCTCAGCGAGATCGTCCAGCACATCGGTGAGCCCGCCCTGCAGGAGCGCCTGATCGCGGCTCTCGAGGCCGAGCTCGCAGACGGCGCAGATGCGCGCTCGGCTGCGAACGCGGCGGGCAGCTCGACGGCAGCGCGACGTTCTCCGTACGTCGACTCGCAGCCCGGTGCCGCCGTCGCGACGGGCACCGACCACGTGTCGAGCGAGCCCGATGTCGCAGCCGGAGTCACCGGTGAGGGCACGGCACCCGGAGGCACGCACTGATGGCTACGACACCTGTGGGGCAGCGGGTCTGCGCCGAGGCCGACGTCAGCGTGTCCGAGGCCCTGCGAGTCGTGGTCGACGGAATCCCCGTCGCCGTGGTTCGCGACTCGGCGGGGCAGTTGCACGCCCTCGGCGACACCTGCACCCATGGCGACATCTCACTCTCCGAGGGGTTCGTCGAAGACGACACCCTGGAGTGCTGGGCCCACGGCTCGAAGTTCGAGCTGACCACCGGCAAGCCGCTCACCCTTCCCGCCTACGAACCCGTGCCGGTCTTCCCGGTCACGGTCGTCGACGGTGACGTCTGGATCGACACCACACCGGTCACGGCACCTCCGGTCGCGTAGCGGCCTCCCGATCTTCAGCTCCAGATTCAACTAAAGGAACATCATGGCTACCCTCGAAATCCGCGACCTCCAGGTCTCGATCGACACCGAGCAGGGCAACAAGCCCATCTTGAAGGGCGTTGACCTCACCATCAAGCAGGGCGAGATCCACGCCGTCATGGGGCCCAACGGCTCCGGCAAGTCCACCCTCGCCTACACGATCGCCGGCCACCCCCGGTACAAGGTCGACGGCGGATCGATCACCCTCGACGGCGTCGAGGTGCTCGACATGACCGTCGACGAGCGCGCCAAGGCGGGCCTCTTCCTGGCCATGCAGTACCCGGTCGAGATTCCCGGCGTCACCGTCGCAAACTTCCTCCGTACCGCGAAGACCGCCCTGGACGGCGAGGCGCCCGCGCTCCGCACCTGGGTCAAAGACCTCCGCCAGCACATGAGCGACCTCAAGATGGACTCCTCGTTCGCCGAGCGCAACGTCAACGAGGGCTTCTCGGGCGGCGAGAAGAAGCGCCACGAGATCATGCAGCTCGAGCTCCTCAAGCCGAAGTTCGCGATCCTCGACGAGACCGACTCCGGGCTCGACGTCGACGCTCTCAAGATCGTCTCGGAGGGCGTCAACCGCGCTCACCAGTCGACCGACCTCGGCATTCTGATGATCACGCACTACACGCGGATCCTTCGCTATATCAAGCCTGACTTCGTGCACGTCTTCGTCGACGGCCACGTGGCCGACGAGGGCGGACCCGAGCTGGCCGACCAGCTCGAGAACGAGGGCTACGACCGCTACGTCGCTGCGTCGGCCGAGGCTGCTGCACCGGCCGGAGCCTAGACATGCCGATCGCACTCGCGCCCGAGAAGTTCGACCAGATCGAAGAAGCCCTGAAAGAGGTCATGGACCCCGAGCTCGGCGTCAACGTCGTCGACCTCGGCCTGATCTACGACCTGGCCCTCGACGATGAGGTCGAAGACGCGCTGATCATCAGCATGACTCTGACGAGCGCCGGTTGCCCTCTGACCGACGTGATCGAGTCTGAGACGGCCAACGCCCTTGACGGGGTCGTCGACGCCTTCCGCATCAACTGGGTGTGGATGCCGCCGTGGGGTCCCGACCGCATCACCGACGACGGGCGCGACATGATGCGCGCCATCGGCTTCTCGATCTAACTGAGCTGTTCCGACCCGCACGGTCGGCGAAAGCATGTGTCTCTGGGCAGATGGTTTCGCCGGTCGTGCGGGTTTTGCGTTCCCCGGCGCAGAAGCTGCCTGCATAGATGAGGGCCCCCGCCGCGAACGACGGGGGCCCGAAAGCGAAGGATCCGGCGGCTAGTCGTTCTTCTTCGAGTCGAGGGCGCGCACACCGCGCCACAGCAGCGGCAGCATGCCGGCCGCGATGACCCACTTGACGATGCCACCCACGATGAACGGCGTGAAGCCGGCCGCGAGCACCGCGGAGACGTCGTGCGGGTAGCCCAGTCGAGCCAAGGCGAACCCGAGGAAGGGGAGACCGACGGCGAAGGGGATCAGCGACGCCAGTAAGAAGCCGACGAGCGAGCGGACGACGTGGCGATCCCACTGGCGCTCCGACAGCCAGCCGATGGCAAAGGCGGCAGGGATGAATCCGACGATGAATCCGAAGCTCGGCAGCATGACGCTGGCGAAGCCGCCGTTGTGCTCGGCGAAGATCGGCAGGCCGACGAGGCCGACGAGAGCGTAGGCGAGCAGCGACAGCGCACCACGGCGGGCGCCGAGAGTCGCGCCGACGAGCAGAACACCGAGAGTCTGGCCGGTGACCGGGACGGGCCACAGCGGCACGACGACCTGTGCGAGAACGCCCATGACGGCGACTCCGCCCGCGATGAGCGCGGCATCGGTCGCGATGCTCCGCGTGACGAAGCGATCGGCGAGCACCGACTTGCGGGCCGGAAGAAGGGCGCCGGCGGACAATGCTGCGGGGTTGGTCATGCAATCTCCTAGAATAGGTAGGTCGATCGGCGCAGTCTGCTCCGACGATTCGGTTCCACGCTGATTCCTCTTCATCCTAGGGGCGACCCAACGGCGGGCGGCGTTGTGGACACCTCACCAGATGATTGGACTTTCGCTGTGCTCTCCGTGCACGACCTCGAGATTCGCGTAGGCGCCCGCCTCCTCATGGAGGGCGTGACCTTCCGTGTCGAAAAGGGCGACAAGATCGGCCTGGTCGGCCGAAATGGCGCGGGCAAGACGACCATGACCAAGACCCTGGCGGGCGAGACGATGCCCACCGGTGGCTCGATCGACAAGACCGGTGAGATCGGATACCTGCCACAGGATCCCCGCAGCGGGAACCCCGAAGACCTGGCTCGCACCCGGATCCTCGATGCCCGTGGTCTCGGCCAGATCCTCCTCGGCATCCAGGAGGCGTCGCTCGCCATGGGCAGCGACGACCCGGCCGTGGCCGAGAAGGCCATGAAGCGCTACGGCGACCTCGACGACCGCTTCAACGCCCTTGGCGGGTACGCCGCCGAAGCGGAGGCCGCGTCGATCGCCAGCAACCTCAGCCTGCCCGACCGCATCCTCGACCAACCACTGTCGACCCTGTCGGGTGGTCAGCGTCGCCGCATCGAGCTCGCCCGCATCCTGTTCTCGGCCGCCGACACGATGATCCTCGATGAGCCGACAAACCACCTCGACGCCGACAGCGTCGTCTGGCTGCGGGAGTACCTCAAGACGTACCAGGGCGGCGTGATCGTGATCAGCCACGACATCGAGCTCGTCGACGAGGTCGTCAACCGCGTCTTCTACCTCGACGCGAACCGCCAGCAGATCGACATCTACAACATGGGCTGGAAGCACTACCAGCGCCAGCGCGCCTCCGACGAGGAGCGTCGTAAAAAAGAGCGCGCCACCGCCGAGAAGCAGGCCGGTCAGCTGCAGAAGCAGGCCGCCCGCTTCGGTGCGAAAGCGTCGAAGGCCGCCGCGGCGCACCAGATGGTCGCTCGCGCCGAGAAGCTCCTCGCGGGGCTCGACGAGGTGCGTGCCGTCGACCGGGTCGCGAAGCTCCGGTTCCCGACCCCCGCCGCCTGCGGGCGGACGCCGCTCATGGCGACGAACCTCTCGAAGAGCTACGGCTCCCTCGAGATCTTCACGGCCGTCGACCTCGCCATCGACCGCGGATCAAAGGTGGTCATCCTCGGCCTGAACGGTGCCGGCAAGACGACCCTCCTGCGCATCCTCGCGGGTGTCGACGCGCCCGACACCGGTCAGCTCGAGCCGGGGCACGGGCTCCGCATCGGTTATTACGCACAGGAGCACGAGACGATCGACGTCAAGCGCAGCGTGCTCGAGAACATGGTGTCGTCGTCACCGAACATCACCGAGATGGAGGCGCGTCGTGTGCTCGGGTCGTTCCTCTTCACGGGTGACGACTCGGCCAAGCCGGCCGGTGTGCTCTCCGGTGGCGAGAAGACCCGTCTGGCCCTGGCGATGATCGTCGTCTCGGGCGCCAACGTGCTGCTGCTCGACGAGCCCACCAACAACCTCGACCCGGCCTCGCGGCTCGAGATCCTCGACGCGCTCAACAACTACGAGGGTGCTGTGGTGCTCGTCAGCCACGATGAGGGTGCTGTCGAGGCGCTGAACCCCGAGCGCGTGCTGATCATGCCCGAGGGCACCGAAGACCACTGGACGCCCGACTACTCCGATTTGATCACGCTGGCGTAGCGAAGCGGAGCCAGCGTGACCATCGAGCACAGGACGCTGGCGTAGCCCCCGCCGCAACACGTATCGCGGACTCTCAGACCTGCCGCGGCAGGTGGGGGAGTCCGCGGTACGTCTTACGGCGCTCAGCGACTGATGCGCGTACCCGGCGCCGAACTCTCGTAACCCGACTCGTCGAGATCGCCGTCTTCGATTTCGGCGTCGCTCGGGCCGCGCTTGAGCCGCTTGCGCTCGCGCTCCTCCTCGAGCCAGCGCTGGTCTTCTTCGTCGCTGTTGTGGAGGTCGTACTCCTGGCGGATCACGTAGGCGAAGAAACCGAAGCCGGCGAGAGCGAACAGAACCCACTGCACGGCGTACGACACGTTGAGGCCGTAGTCGACCTGGGGCTTCTGAGCCAGCTTGGGCAGTGTCGCCGCCGACGGCGTCTCGCTCTTGAGCTGACCGAATGCCGCGGTGTAGGTCGGCAGATCGAGCCGCTTGCCGATCGTCGCCGGCTTGATGACGGCCAGCTCGTTGGTGTTGGGGATGTCGGTGCGACCCGGTACGTCCGGCTCCGTCTGAGCGAGTCGGGCGATGACGGTGACCGTGCCGCTCGGGGGAGCGGGCACCGAGTCGGGATAGTCGTGGGTGTTGCCGGTCGGAACCCAGCCGCGGTCGATCACGAAGATCTCGCCGCTCTCGGTCTCGAGCGGTACCAGCACCTCGAAGCCGGGGAACCCGTTGTAGCTGCGGTCGCGAGCCAGAAAGTAGTCGTCGGCGAGATAGGTGCCGGTCACCCGAACCGGCGTGAACTCGTCGGACGTCGAGTACGAGTCGAGGTTCGGCAACACCGACGACAGGTCGACGGGCCGGGCGTTGTAGTTGGCGTCGAGCTTCTCTTGCAGAGCGAGGTTCTCGCCGCGTCGCTCCCACTGCCAGTGCGAGAGCCCCGCACAGATGATCGCAAAGACGACGGCGACCGACAGGTAGCCGACCCACTTCTTCGAGAGCGCGAAACGCCACTCCTTCACGAGGTGGCCTCCGTTCCGACCGCCGACACGGTCACGCCCATTTCTGTCACCTCCACGGGAAAGTCGCGGGAGCGCAGGAATTCTGCGAGAAAGTCTACGTGCTCGGTGCAAGCGGCCCAGACCTTCACGCGGTCGATGCCGTGGATCTTCGGGTTGCGCCAGTTCACCTGACGCGTTGCGTCGGCGCGGCATCCCGCACGGGAGCACTGGGGGATGTCGGGGCCGGCCGAACCGATGATCACGGGCGGTGTGGGCCGGGAGACGTCGGTTCGCCCGAGGCGCCGGTGAAGGGACGGTCTCGAGGATCCTGACCCTCGTATCCCGGAACACCCTGCTCGGGTCGGTAGATCTCGACTCCGCCGGGGCGCACGACCTGACCCTGCGGCCCCTCGGAGCCGACCGTGGCCAGCACGACCGCGACGTACGGGAGCACGATGGCGCCGACGGCCGGAAGGGCCGTCCACCAACCAAACGGGATGAGGAATGCGACGATGACGCACACCAGGCGGATGAACATCGCCAGGCTGTAGCGGATCATCCGGCCGTGTCGCTCTTCGTCGGGCGACGGCGGCAGCGAGGTGATCGCGTTGGTCGTCTTCTTCGTCGTTCTCATTCACTCACGGGCTTAGGCGTCGTCGATGCCCGGCCGAACGGGAGGGCATCACATAATCGTAAGGCGTCTTGGGTATCCGCCCTTTATGGCGAGACTAGGCTTATCGCGGTCGCTCCGGTCGAGGCCGTGACATCTCCCGGGTGTGATCTCTCGATCCCGAGCAAGTCGGGGCCCGTGCGCCCCGGCGAGAAGACATGGAGACCCACATGGAAACCCCTCGCACCGTCCTCGTCACCGGCGGAAACCGCGGCATCGGCTACGCCATCGCCGCTCGCTACGTAGCCGCCGGCCACCGCGTCGCCGTGACGGCACGCTCTGGCGCCGGCCCCAAAGGCACCCTCACCGTCCACGCCGAGATGACCGACTCGGCCTCGATCGACGCCGCGTTCACCACCGTCGAGCAAGAACTCGGGCCGATCGAGATCCTGGTCGCCAACGCTGGCATCACCAAAGACACCCTGCTGATGCGCATGTCGGAAGACGACTTCACGTCGGTCATCGACACCAACCTCGGCGGCACCTTCCGCGTCGTCAAGCGCGCCTCGAAGGGCATGCTCAAGGCGCGATTCGGGCGCATTGTGCTGATCTCGAGCGTCGTCGGACTCTACGGCGGAGCAGGCCAGGTCAACTACTCGGCGTCGAAGGCCGGCCTCGTCGGCTTCGCCCGCTCGGTCACCCGCGAGTTGGGCGCGCGCGGCATCACGGCGAACGTGATCGCACCGGGCTTCGTCGAGACCGACATGACCGCCGTGCTGCCAGAGGC
Source organism: Frondihabitans sp. PhB161 (assembly GCF_003814635.1). NCBI lineage: Bacteria > Bacillati > Actinomycetota > Actinomycetes > Micrococcales > Microbacteriaceae > Frondihabitans > Frondihabitans sp. PhB161. The sequence continues at coordinate 249,393 of NZ_RKQW01000003.1, read as the reverse complement.
GCAGCAGGCCGAATACAAGAAGAGCATCCCCGCCGGCCGGTTCGGCACCGTCGACGACATCGCCGACGCCGTGGTCTGGGTCTCGTCAGACAGCGCCGGCTACATCTCGGGCGCCGTGATCCCGGTCGACGGTGGCCTCGGCATGGGCCACTAGGGCTCGAGAGCGCGTGGGGCGCGGAGCCCAGGATCCGGCGGGCCGGATCCTGGGCTCCGCGTCATCCGCGCAGGCCCGCGAGTGCCAGCACCGACGCGAGGTCTCGGGTGCTGAGCGAGACGTCCGCCGCCGCGCGGACCCGCGGTTTGGCGTCGAAGGCGACGCTGAGCCCGGCGGCCCGCATCATTTGAAGGTCGTTGGCGCCGTCGCCGACCGCGATCGTCTGAGACCGGGGGATGCCGGCGTTCGCAGCCCACTCGACCAGGGCCGCGGCTTTGGCGTCGGCGTCGACGATCGGCCCTTCGACGCGACCGGTGAGGTGGCCGTCTTCGACCTGGAGCCGGTTGGCCCGCCAGTGGTCGAGACCGAGATCACGAGCCAGTGGATCGAGGATCTCGTGGAACCCGCCCGAGACCACGGCGATGAGCCCGTCTGCCCGATGCACACCGGCGATCATCTCGGGAACCCCCGCAGTGACCTGCACTCTCGCCGAGGCGTCGGCGAAGCAGCTTTCAGGGAGCCCCTCGAGCGTTGCGACTCGGGCGTGCAGGCTCTCGGCGAAGTCGAGCTCGCCCGCCATCGCTCGCTCGGTGATGTCGCGCACCTCGTCGTGAGAACCGGCGGCGTCGGCGAGCATCTCGATCACCTCGTTCTCGATGAGGGTGGAGTCGACGTCGAGGACGATGAGGAAGCGCGGCACGCTCTCAGGGTAGTGGGCGGCGTCAGGACTCGACGCGAACGCCCTTGCCCACCACGGTGATTCCCGAGGGCGTGACCGTGAAGCCGCGAGCCCGATCGGCCTCGGCGTCGAGCCCGACATGCGCTCCATCGGCGATCACCACGTCTTTGTCGAGGATCGCGCGGTTGACGATCGAATTCTTGCCGACGTAGATGCGGTCGAAGAGCACCGAGTCAACCACTCGTGATCCTGAGTCGAGGGTGTTCCACGGCCCGACGACGCTCCGCTCGATGTGCGAGCCCACCGCGAGGGTGCCGAGCGACACGATCGATTCGATCACGGACCCCGGGTTGCCGTGCTCGTCGCGACCGAACTTCGCCGGGGGCGAGTTCAGTTGCTGGCTGAAGATCGGCCAGTCGGTGTTGTAGAGGTTGAAGACCGGCAGCGCGGCGATGAGGTCGCGGTGGGCGTCGTAGAACGAGTCGATGGTGCCGACGTCACGCCAGTAGTAGCGGTCGCGCTCGGTCGCGCCTGGTACCTCGTTGCGATTGAGGTCGTAGACGGCCGCGTCGCCTCGCGACACGAAATCGGGGATGATGTCGCCACCCATGTCGTGGTCGGACTCGGGGTTTTCTCCGTCACGGAGCACAGCGTCGATCAGCGCGTCGGCGTTGAAGACGTAGTTGCCCATCGAGGCCAGCACCTCGTCGGGCGAGTCGGCGAGACCCACCGGGTCTTTCGGCTTCTCGAGGAAGGCGTCGATCAGAGTCGCGTCGTCGGCGTTCGTCTGGATGACGCCGAACTGGTCGGCCAGCGAGATGGGCTGACGGATCGCCGCGACGGTCGCACTCTTGCCCGAGGCGATGTGCGCCTCGACCATCTGCTCGAAGTCCATGCGGTAGACGTGGTCGGCACCCACCACGACGACGATGTCGGGCTTCTCGTCGCGGAGCAGGTTGAGGCTCTGCAGGATCGCATCGGCGCTCCCGGCGAACCACCGCTTGCCGAGGCGCTGCTGGGCAGGCACGGACGCGACGTAGGCGCCGAGGAGGCCCTCGATGCTCCAGGTCTGCGACACGTGCCGGTCGAGGCTGTGCGACTTGTACTGGGTCAGGACGACGATCTGCCGCAACCCGGAGTTGATCAGGTTCGACAGAGCGAAGTCGACGAGACGGTAGTTTCCGCCGAAGGGCACGGCGGGCTTCGCCCGGTCAGCGGTCAGCGGCATGAGCCGCTTGCCTTCTCCGCCTGCCAACACGATGCCGAAGATCTTCTTTGATGCCATGGGCCCAGAATGGCACGTTTCGCCCCCGGACGACTACGGTAAGGGCCGTGCGAGTCGATGTGATTACCAAGGAATACCCGCCCAACGTCTACGGGGGAGCGGGCGTCCACGTGACGGAGCTGGTCAAGGCCCTCCGTTCTTCCATCGACGTCGAGGTTCGAGCCTTCGGCGCGGCGGTCACCGAGAGTGGCACGACCGGCTACCCCGATCTCGCGGAGCTGGCCGACGCCAACGGTGCGCTCAAGACCCTCGGCGTCGATATCGCGATCGCCCAGGACGTCGCAGGTGCCGACGTGGTGCACTCGCACACCTGGTACGCCAACGCGGCCGGGCAGCTCGCCCAGATGCTGCACGGGGTTCCCCACGTTCTCACCGCGCACTCCCTCGAGCCGCTTCGGCCGTGGAAGGCCGAGCAGCTCGGCGGCGGCTACCGCGTCTCGAGCTGGATCGAGAAACAGGCGTACGAAACCGCCGACAAGGTCATCGCGGTCAGCGAGGGCATGAAGCGCGACATCCTCCGCTCGTACCCGTCGATCGACGAGACGAAGGTCGACGTCGTCTACAACGGCATCGACCTCACGACATGGCGGCGCCTCGACGAGCCCGAGCTGGTCCGCTCGCTTGGCATCGACCCCGATCGCCCCGCCGTGGTCTTCGTCGGTCGCATCACGCGCCAGAAGGGCCTGCCGTACCTGCTGCGCGCGGCCAAGCTGCTCCCGGACGACGTGCAGCTCATCCTCTGCGCCGGAGCCCCCGACACCCCCGAGATCATGCAGGAGGTGACGGGCCTCGTCGAGGAGCTCCAGGCGGAGCGTTCCGGCGTCGTGTGGATCGAGCGCATCCTGCCGCGCGACGAGCTGTGTGCCGTCCTGTCGGCCGCGACGGTCTTCGTCTGCCCGTCGATCTACGAGCCCCTCGGCATCGTCAACCTCGAGGCCATGGCCTGCGGTCTCCCCGTCGTGGGCACGGCGACCGGCGGAATCCCCGAGGTCGTCGCCGACCAGCTCACCGGCTGGCTCGTCCCCATCGACCAGGCGACCGACGGCACTGGAACCCCGCTCGACCCGGAGCGCTTCGTGAACGATCTGGCCTCGACTTTGACCCATGCCGTCTCGGATCCTGGGCTGGCGGCTCTGATGGGCCGAGCCGGTCGTCTCCGCGCCGAGGCCGACTTCTCGTGGGGCGGCATCGCCGATCGAACCCTCGAGATCTACCGTTCGCTGCTCTGACGCCGATCGATCCATCACCTGTGGAATAGTGACGGCTTCGAGCACCCCCGTGGAATAGAGTTCTGTCATGGCCACCGTTTTGCAGCTCACCGATGTGTCCGTTGTTCGAGATGGCTCGCCGGTGGTCGATTCAGTGTCGTGGACCGTCGATTCCGACGAGCGCTGGGTCGTGCTCGGGCCTAACGGTGCCGGCAAGACCACGATCCTCCAGGTGGCGGCCGCGCAGACGCATCCGTCGTCCGGTGAGGCCGAGATCCTCGGTGAAGACCTCGGCAGCGTCGACCTCTTCGACCTCCGACCCCGCATCGGCTTCGCGTCGACCACGATCGCGCGAAGGATCCCGCCGAAAGAGAAAGTCCTCGACGTCGTTCTCACTGCGGCGTATTCCGTGACCGGCCGCTGGAACGAAGAGTACGAGGGCGTCGACGTGCGTCGGGCCCACCGTGTGCTCGACGAGTGGAAGCTCGGTCACCTCGCCGACCGGTCGTTCGGCGACCTCAGCGACGGCGAGCAGAAGCGAGTGCAGATCGCCCGTGCCGTGATGACCGACCCCGAGCTCCTCCTGCTTGACGAGCCCGCCGCGTCGCTCGACCTCGGTGCCCGCGAAGAGCTCCTCCGCATGCTCGGCGGCTATGCCTCGAGCGAGGGGTCGCCCGCCATCGTCATGGTCACCCACCACGTCGAAGAGATCCCGCGCGGCTTCACGCACGCGCTGCTGCTGGCCGGGGGCGAAGTGCGGGCGATGGGTCCGCTCGCCGAGGTGCTCACCGCATCCACGCTGGGCGACACGTTCGGCCTCGAGCTGACCGTCGTCGAAGACGCTGGGCGCTACACCGCTCGCGCCGTCTAGGCGTTCTCACCAAAAGGTGACGCGAATCGGCCAAAGCGACTTGGCGAGCCGCGTCACTTCGGCCGAACCGCGTCGGGAAGGCCCCACGGTCAGTGGAGCCTGCGCATCAGCCGCAGCTCGGCTCGCCGCTCTTTGTCTGGTATCGTTAGAGGCTGTTTGCGGGGCTCACTGTGCCTGCACTCCCACGAGCTGGCAAAAACCAGTTCACCCCTAGCCTCTGAGGAACCCCATGAAGAACGACACCCACCCGTCTTATAACCCGATCGTGTTCCGCGACCTCGCCTCGGGTGAGACCTTCCTCACGCGCTCGACCGTCACCAGCAGCAAGACCATCGAGCTCGACGGCGTCGAGTACCCCGTCATCGACGTCGAGATCTCGTCGGCCTCGCACCCGTTCTACACGGGCAAGCAGCGCATCATGGACAGCGCCGGCCGCGTCGAGAAGTTCAACCAGCGCTTCAAGAACTTCGGCAGCAAGTAGGCCCGAGCGCCTCACGCTCCGCACAACGCCCCGTTTCTGCTTCGGCAGTCACGGGGCGTTTCTGCGTCTGCGGAGATCGCTAAGGGCTCGTCGTCACGCTCGGCGGTCGAGCCGGTACAGGGTGTCGCGATGCAGCCCCACCGTCAACGTCACCCGGTAGCCGAGGCGCTCCAACTGGGCGAGCTGCTCCGGGCGGTCGCCCGAGAGCCCCCTGTAGTCGACGAACCAGACCCGGCCGTCAGTAGCCCGCAGCGCTGCCGCCGACGCTTCGATCGATCGCGTTACATCACGAATTCCCGAGGTCTGGGCGTACGGCGTCTTCAGGGTGACGTCGACCAGCCCGGCGAAATCGCTCGGGTAGAGATACTTCACCGCACGGGGCTTGCGTGAGTTGCCCACGTCGTCGTCGAACACGACCGCGTCGCCGGGGCGAGCCCGCTCGCCCACTGCCCGGGCGACCTCGGCCCAGTCGCTGCCGCCGTCTTTTGCGAACGGTTGTCGCTGTGCGACGTACACGGGAAGCACCAGCACTGCGAGTCCGACAACGACGACTGCCTGAACTGCGAATCGACGAGTGATCGTGGATATGCCCAGAGCCATCAGCAGCGCCACGAACGGCGTCGCGAACGAGAGGTAACGCGTTGTGTAGATCGGCGCGACGAGCGCGTTGACGACCAAGAGAATCAGCATTGGCACGAACACCGCAGCTGCAGATAGCGAGAGCAAAGACGCTGTGGCGTCGTCCGCACGAGTGTGTCGCCGACTCTCCCAGACCCCGACGACGAGGGCCACGGCGATCGCCGACCAGCCAAAGACAGCTACCGGAGAACTGCCGAACCACTGCGTCACGACGAGCGTGTGCAGGGTGACCGCCTGCTCGTCGCCGAGGAAGCTGATCTGGTTGCGCTGCCCGATGGCGAAGCCGACCACGGGGCCGGCGAGCAGGATCCCGAGGAGCGTGAAGCGGATCCAGCGTGCCGGCTCGACCACCACGCTTCGCCCCCTCTGCCGCCCCCGCCACAGCCACGGCACGACCACGGCGACTGCCACCGCCGGAATCAGCAGCCCCAGATAGAGGAAGATGCCGATGCTGATGGCTAGGGCAAGCGAATACGCGAACCAAACACGGCGCCGGAGCCCCGGAGTGCGGAGAAGGTGGACAATCAGCACCACGAGCCAGACCGCCGCGGCGGAACTCAACGCATACGAGCGGGCCTCGCCGCCCATGAAGGTGACCCGGGGCAAGACGATGAAGACCGCTCCGGCGATGGTCCCGATTCGGCGGTTCCCGAGCCGATCCCCGAGAACGACGACCCCCGCCGCCGCGAACCCGACCGCCAACGCGCTCGGCAGCCGGAGGGCGGCCATCGACTGCCCGAATGCATCGATCCAGACGTGCATGACGGCGTAGTAGACACCGTGGACGGCATCCACCGTCGTCAGCATTCGCGCGAGGGAGAGCCAGGGCCGATCCGCCGACAGCACGGTCGCCGCCTCGTCGCCCCAGGGCGACGGCACCCACGAGAACGCGAACGAGACGAGAAACGCCACGACGCCGAACAGAGCCGGTCGCGCGAAACGGTGAAGCCGCGGTGTCATCGGGCGACCGAGGGCACTCCCGCTGCGACGTCGGCGCGGAGGCGGGAGACGATCTCCTCTCCCGCACGAACACCCCTCGCCTCGGTCACGCCGAGGTGCGGCCGAGCAACCCCGAGATCGTGCAGCTCGCCGTGCGCGGGCCGATAGGCGACATCGGCGAAGTCGAGCAGGTCGAGATCGAGGAGCGAGTCTCCGGCCGCAAGAACTCGGCTCGCCCCCACCCGCGACGCGACCTCGGCGATGGCGGCGCTCTTGGTCAGCGGTGCCGGCACCAGATACAGCTTCCGCCCCTGCAGCGAGACCGTCCAGCCCCGTCGTTCGACCTCTGTCGTGAGGGTCGCGAGACTGTCGGCTGCGGCGCTGCCCTCGATCAGCTGGTCGCGCTGCACGATGGCGTACACGAAGTGGTCTTCCGCACGAGAGAACCGAAGGATCCAGCCGTCGTCGTGAGGATCGGGCAGCAGCGCTTCGACCTCGGCGAGTGGAGCACACCGCCCCTCCAGGCGCCGCATCACGGTGTCGGCCCAGTCACCGTCGGGCTCACCGTGGTGGAGGAGGACACCGCCGTTGGTCGTCACCGCGTACTCGAATCGGACGGTCGGCAGGCGAACGCGTCGAAACTGAGCCACGGTGCGGGTGGTGACCGGCACGAAGACGACCTCGGCGGCGAGGGCAGCGAGCTGCTCTTCTGCCGCCCGCGTCATGAAGGAGAGGGGCTCACCCCGGTAGATCTCGCTAACGGTGAGCAACGGAGCATCGAGGTCGAGCGCGCGGCTGTCGGACGCGCTGCCGTCGGACGCCGAACTGCCGACTCCCGCACTCGTCTCGTCGAGGTGCAGTGCTCGTGCCGAGTAGATGAGTGTCCGGTCGAGGTCGGACGCGACGAGATCGCCACTCACAGCGCACCCTGGGCGGGGTCGAGCGAGTCGCTGGCCAGCGGACGGATAAGACCGACGCAGCTATAGGGGAGCCCCTCGACGTGAACGACTTCGACACCCCGTTGCTCAGCGAGCAGCAGCACGTGCGCGACTTCGTCGAGGGCGTCGGGCCTCACCAGGATCTTCCACGGCACCCGCCGCAGCAGCACGCGGGTGGTCTCGCCGACACCCGGCTTCACCAGGTTGACATCGTCGAGGCCGTACTCCTGCTGAAGGCGCTCGACCGTGGCCCAGCCCTCCCACGTGGGGGTCCGGTCGGTGGCCAGGAGGTCGATCGCTGCGGCGGCGGCCTCGGCGCGAACCGCGGCGAAGTGCTCCGACACCGTGTCGAGAAACTCGCCCGAGACGTCGTCGGCCGCAAGCTCGGAGTAGAACTTCGCACCATGGAACTCGCCCGGGCCGATGAGCCGCTCGCTGAACACGGTCCGTGACACGAGCCCCGAGACCGTCGAATTAAGGCATGCGGAGGGAATGAGGAAGTCGTCGCGGGTGCCGAAGACAGGCACGCAGTGGCCGGGGTCGGCGAGCACGACGAGGTCGTCGGAGAAGCGCGAGCCGCCCGCCGCCGCATAGTCGTCGAGAGCTGCGGTCAGCTCGCGCGCGATCGCGCCTTTGCCTGTCCAGCCGTCGACGAAGACGACGTCGGCGGGGTCGTGATGGTCTGCCAGCCAGTCGAGCGCTGTCGTGTCGATACCGACACCACGGACGATGCTCATCGTGTAATGGTCGACGCCGATCGATCTCGACCGTTCGATCCAGCGCTTCATGAGGATGCCGATCGGCGTCCCCGCGCGAGCCAACGAGACCAGCACGGGTGGCCGCTCGCGGCCGTCGAGCACCATCTCGGCCGCCACTCCGACAGCGAGAGCCACGCGGCGGGCCGACCGCTCCAGAGCGTCGGCGTAGAGCGTGCGATATTCGGGCGACGGGACGTACTCCTGCGGGAGCGACTCGGCGTAATGTGCTCGCCCGGACTGGATGGCCGCCTCACGGTCAGCCGAGGGCGCCTCGAGAGCGATGCCACCGAGGTCTTGCAGCAACCAGCTCACCTCATCGGCACGGTACGACCCGAACGCAGGGCCGCGGAGGGGTCTCGCGACCACCTCGTCGACGGGCGCGCTGACGGTCACGACGACGACCTCGTCGCAGGCTGTGGCGAGCACGTCGAGCACATCGGCGAGGTCGTGGAGCGTGACACCGGGCTCCGGCACGAGCACGATCTGCTCGAAGCGTCGACCGCCGGGCGTCAGGTTGTAGGCGAACCGCGGGCCGGGACCGTCGATCGTCTCGTCATGCGAGGGGAACGAGTGCACCGAGCGGATCGCGTAGTCGTCACGGTCGATCGCCGCGATCGGCGAGCGGGTCGTCGACGAGAACAGCACTCCGACCCGGCGAGTGTCGAGCAGGGCGGCGACCTCGAGCGGGAACGCCATGAACTCCTCGGTCCCGAGCACCAGGGTCGACACTGGGGTCGACTCTCGCGAGCTCGCCTCCACCGCATCGGCCACCGCCCGAGCGACGACTCCGTCAGAGCGATCGCGGTGAGACGCGCCCGAGCGGTCGGGAGCAAGCACCCCGACGACAGGAGCCTCGAGGATCCGCGCCGACCCCCGCTCATCGACGGGCACCGGGGCGGTCTCGACCGTCTCGGCCACCCGCTCCGCCGCGGCTGCAGCAAACCCGTCGGGAATCCGGACGGCGCCGCTCCCGAGCGACACGACGTCGATCACGGTGTCGAGTTCGTGCTCGAGCTCAGTGAATCGCGCACGATCGGTCTCGGAGCGGAGGTCGACGAGGGCGGCCACGACGACGCGTCGGGGAGCGGCTAGGGCGTGGATCTCGCGAATCGTGTTGATAATCGTCGACCCCGTGCTGAGTTCGTCGTCGACGAGCACGAGGGTGCTTCCGGGCCGAAGCCAGCCCTCGTCGGTCGGCACGATCTGATGGCGGGTGGCGTGCGAGTGGGCCTCATCGAAACCGCCCACCGGGCGGTCGCCGGGCGACGATCTCCGGGTGGAGTGGATGTAGTAGCAGCCGAGCTGGTCGGCTACCAGGCGCCCGAGACCGGTCGCCGTCTCGGCGTAGCCGAGCGCGACCGCGTCGGGCACGACCACCTCGGCGCCCCGGAGCAGACGGCGGAGGGCGAGTAGCTCGTCGCGAGCCGGCCTCGGCGTCGCTAGGGCCTCTGCGAGCTGCCGTGACGCATCGGCGACGAGGCCCGGCTCGGCAGGCCGCCCGAGCTGCTCCGCGACGAGGGTGCCGAGGAGCGCGCCCGCGCTCTCGACGAGAAGCGGGGGAGTCGGCACGTGCTTGGCGAGAACGGTGGAGACCAGCAGGTGGGCGCGGCGGGGATTCCGACGGAGCGCGACACCGACCAGGGCATCGACGGGAACGACGCTGTTCGCCGGATCCTGGTCGATGTCGAGCCCTAACTCGTCGCTGACGTAGGAGCCCGTCCAGGTGCGGATCACAGCATGCTCGCTTCGAGGAAGTCGACGAACGTCGCCTCCGGGGAGGCCACGCCGAAGGCATCGGCGCGCAGCAGAGTCTTCTCGGCCCACATCTGGTGCGGTTTCATCTCGTTCATCTTGTTTCTGTAGGGGGAGGCGGCTACTCCGGCCGACCCGGGGGCAGTGATCGCGACGGCGTCGAGATACTCCTCGTGGCTGATCACCGAGAGCGCGTGCACGAGCGGAACGTGCGAGGGGTGGATGACGGTCTTGCCGAGCAGGCCGTTGGCGTGGTCGAGCGTGATCTCACGGAGCAGGCCGTCGTAGTTCTTGACCAGCAGCTGGCGTCGGAGGTTCTCTTCGTGGGCTTCGGCGAACGGCGTGAGGCGAAGCTGCGGGCGCAGGAGGCGCTCCGTGTCGGCGTAATGCTCCCAGACCGGGCCCGTGATGGTGAATCCGTCGCTCCCGCGGCCGAGGATGTTGACGATGTCGCCGATCACCGAGGCCACGACGTTGACGTCGTAGATGGTGAGGTCGCGCGAGCGCCGCAGGCCGAACACGCTCGAGAGGTCGGTCGTGCCGATACGAACGGCCAACACGTCGTCGCGGTTCGCCTGCAGCAGGCTCGCGATGTCCGAGAGCACGCGCGTGCGCGACTCCGCATGGATCATGGCCGGCGACTCGAGGATCGGCATGATCCGAAGCGACCCGGCTCGGGCCGGCCGAGCGGACTGAACCTCGTGCAGGGCATCGAGGAAGTCCTGCCCATAGCCGTCGTCGTTGTGGAATTTGGGCACGACGAAGCCGGCGAGGCTTCCGATAGCGTCACCCGCGCGCTCGGCCAGCATCGTGATCTGCGCGGCAGTCCGCACCCGCACGAAAAGGAGCGGGAGCCCGTCGCAACCATCGAGGTCACGCAGGGCCTGCACCACGTTGTCTTCGGCCATTGGCACGACGTCGTCGGCGATGCTGTCTTCGAGGCACAGCACCATGCTGATCGCGCCGCGCGCCGTCTGCCGGATCACTGACCCCGCGAGGTCCGGTCGATCTCCCGGAGTGTACAGCGTCGCACCGAGCGCCGTGCTGAGCAGACGGGCGGGCGATGCGGTCGTCAATTCGACGGGCTGCCGGTGGAAGAGCCGGGATCGGTAGTCGTCGCTCAGGAACGAGAAGTGGCGCATCCTTGATTCTCAGGTATCTCGGCTGAGAAAGTCGAACCGCTCCGCGACCTCGAAGCCGAACTCCGCGTGAACGGCAGACGACGAATCGCCCCTCGAGGCGCTGGCGACCCGGAGCTCGATGACGCCGTCGATGACGAGGAGCAGGACCACCGTCGGCCCGGCGCCGTCGCTCGACGCCGTCACGACCGAACCGTCGACCAGCCGGATGCCCATGCTGCGGCCCGAACCACCGACGAACAGCGCGCGACGCAACTCGCGGACGTGGCGGAGAGTCACCGCGGCCAGATCGCCGTGGAAGCCTACGAGAGGGCGATTGCCGGCGGTCATGACGACGGTGCCGGTGGTTTCACCCGAGACCGCGGCCGTGCCCGAGACGAGGTCGGTCGACTCCCAGACGACTTCCGTCGCCCCCTCGACGAGGAGCGTGCCGATCGACGACCGCAGCAGGTCGAGACGGGCGACCGGGCTCTCCGCGTCGAGTTCAGCGCGACCCGACACGGCGGGAGCGGGAAAGAGGCGGGAGCGGGTGGATCGGCTCGGAGTGCGGAGCGGGGGCCGCGGCGGGGCCGCGGGCGGAGCGACGCGGGTTGCAGGGGCCGTGCGGGACGGCGCCGAACGGACCACGGGGTGCGACATCGCGGGGGAGGCGGGGCGAGCGGCAGGGGGCGCGGGCGGGGTCGGGGGAGTGACGGCGGGCCGGATCCTGCGCTTCAGAAACGGGAGGTCGTCACGAACGGGCGAGGTCACGGTCAGATCGAGACGTCGAAGTCTTTGGCGACCCCGGTGAGGCCGGTGCGGTACCCCTGGCCCAGGGCCCGAAATTTCCACTCGTCGCGGTGGCGGTACAGCTCGCCGAACAGCAGCGCGTTGATGGCCTTGTCGTCGATGGTCGAGAGGTCGAAGCGAACCAGCTCGGACCCGTCGCGTCGAGCCACCCGGATGTGCGCCGACCGTACGGAGGCGAAGCTGCCGGGGCCACGCACGTCGGGGTCGACGTAGACGATGAACATGATCGTGTCGACGGCCGGTGGCACGTGCGCGAGGTCGACGTCGATCTCGTCATCGTCGTCGTCGCTGAGGAACGCCACCGAGGCATCGGCCGATTCGATCTGGTTGAAGTAGACGAGGTGCTCGTTCGAGAGAGCTTTGCCGTCGGCACCGAGGAGCAGCGCCATGGCCGTCAGTTCGGACTGTGGGCCGCGGCTGGGGATGACATCCCAGCCGAGGCCGACCACGACCTCGTCGAGGCCGGGGTTTTCGGCGGTGAGCGCGGCATTGCCGCCGGCGACGATGCTCGCCATCAGGCGTTCTCGGAGGAGGGCGCGAGCGTGAGCTCGGGTCCGTCGAACTTGGCGGCGAGAAACCGGCCGTGCGTGGACAGCTCGGCGATCGCTCCGGTGCGGATCTGGTTGAGCAGATCGCGGATGGTCTCTTCGAGCAGAGTCAGCTGGTCGACGAGGATCCCGGTGGCCCTGCTCGACTCCCGGCGATCGTCGCTGGGAAGCGCGAGGTAGGTGTGCACCGGCGTCGGCAGATAGTCGCCGACCATCGCGTCGAGCAGGTACCGCTGCTCGGTCGACGCGTCTTCGGAGGCCGCCGCAGCGACGACCACTCCGAGCAGGTCGGCGATCTGGCCGAGCTGCGACGAGACCAGCGTCGGCAGGTCTCGGCCCGACCGGCGTACCAGAGCCTGGAAGTCGGCCAGTGCCCGGGCGGTGCGCTGCGCCTCGGTCTCGACGGCCTCGGCGGGTCGGGAGTCGTCGACCGGCACAGCTGGCCGGCCGAAGATCGCCTCGACGAATCGCCGCATCAGCGCCTCACCTCTCTGCCGTCATTTCTCGTGCTGTTGTCTCTTCTGTGCCGGGCCCCTGCGCTGAGCGGACTCTCGGCGCCGGGCCGGGCTTCAGGAGCGACCGGTGCCGATGGCGCCGGGCTCCGTGCCCTCGCTCTGACGGCTGCGCTCGAGATAGGGCCGAGCACGCTGAATACCCGTCTCGAGTGCCGCGACTGTTCCGGCCATGTTCGTGGCCGCCTGGGCGCGGAACGTGTCGATCGAGTCCATCGTCGCGAAGACGTTGTCGAATGCCTTCTGCAGCGTCTCGACGCTCACGCCCGAGCTCGACGCCTGCTCGTGAATCCGGGTCGTCTGATCGCGCAGCATCTCGCTCGTCTGCAGGATCATGTTGTTGGTCGTCGTGTTGATGGCGTCGATCTGATCGAGCACCATCTTCTGGTTGGCCAGCGCCTGAGCGACGACGACGGCCGTGCGCAGGGCCGCGATGGTCGTGGTGCGTGCCCGGTCGACGCCCTTGATGAGCTCGACGTTGTTCTTGCGAATGAGGTCCATCGCGAGATAGCCCTGCACCGAGACGGCGAGCTGCGTCAAAATGTCTTGGTGCCTCTGGCGCACGGTGAATAGCACGTCGGATTCGAGCTTCGAGGCCTCGTCGATCTTGCCCGACGAGCGCATCGCGTCGATCTTCTCGACCGTGGCCGCGTCAAGTGCCTTGGCGAACACGGCGTACTCGCTCAGCTGCTGCATCGTCTCCCACAGCTGAACCTTCTCGCCCGCGAGCGACGCGTTGTCTTTGAGGAGCTCGTCTTGACCCGACATGAGCGACTTGATGATCGCGTCGAGCTGGGTCTGAGCCGACTCGTACTTCTGGAAGTACTTCGCCAGCTTGTTGCCGCCGGGGATGAAGCCGAGGATCTTGCGGCCGACGCCCAGGTCGGCCTGGTTCGGCGTGAGGTCTTCGACCGTCGACCGGAGGTCTCCGAGTGTTGCGGCGACCTTCACCTGCGAGCTCGACCCGCTCCGCTTCGACCCCGCCACGGAGGTCGAGGAGCGCTCCAGCATGCGCGACGAGAACGACCCCGAGGTCGTCATCTCGGTGCTGGCGATCGCCGAGATGCCCTCCACCTTCTCGGTGAACTGCGGGGACCGAGGATCCAGGGACGCCACCTCGGCGACGAACTCTCGCGCCTGCCGCTGAATCTCGGTCTGACGCTCAGCCGGCACGGGAACCATGCCCGGCGCGTCGTCTGCGGTGACGATCTCGGGTGCGTCGGGAGCGCGCAGCACCAGACCGGCTTCGCCGCCGGTGTCTTCAGGGGGAGTGAGGGGAGCTGCCACGGGGAATCCTCGTCGAGTGGAAGGGATCGGGAATGGACGGGCGCGTTAGCCCAGGTTGACGCCGAAGTCGGCTGCGATGCCGGCGAGGCCGGTCGTGTAGCCCTGGCCGACGGCCTTGAACTTCCACTCCGAGCCGTTGCGGTAGACCTCGGCGAAGACCATCGCGGTCTCGGGCGCTGCGTCTTCGCTCAGATCGAAGCGAACGATCTCGGTGTTGTCTTGGTCGACCACACGGCAGTACGCGGCTCGCACCTGACCGAAGTTTTGGCGACGCTCGTCGGCCTTGTCGATCGAGACCGCGATGACGACTCGCGTCACGTCGGCCTCGACGTTCTTGAGGTCGATCATGATCTGCTCGTCGTCGCCGTCGCCCTCACCCGTGCGGTTGTCGCCGAGGTGCTCGACCGAGCTGTTCGCCGACTTCTTCTGGTTGTAGAAGATGAAGTCGGCGGACGAGCGGACCTTGCCGTCGGCGCCGACGAGCAGGGCGGAAGCGTCGAGGTCGAATTCCTCGCCCGAGGTAGTGCGGGGATCCCAGCCGAGGCCGACGGTGGCGACGGTGAGCCCGGGGCTCGTCTTGGTGAGCGAGAGGTTGTTGCCCTTTTCGAGCGTGAGTCCGGCCATTTCGAATGCTCCTTCGAGGTGCTGATGGTCTGTGTCTCGACGAGCGTCGGATCGCTCGTCGGCCTGAGTGGCTGGTTGGCTGGTGGTGCTTGCCAGAGCTAGTCGAGGACTATGCCGAAATCGGTCGCGATTCCGCGCAGGCCCGTCACATAACCCTGGCCCACGGCCCTGAATTTCCACTCAGCGCCGTTCCGGTAGATCTCGGCAAAGATCATCGCGGTCTCGGCGGCGGCGTCTTCGCTGAGGTCGTACCGGACGATCTCCTGCTGGCTGTCTTCGTTCACGACCCGGCAGAAGGCGTCGCGCACCTGGCCGAAGTTTTGCCCGCGCACGTCTCCCTGATCGATGGTGACCGTGATGACGATTCGCTGGACGTCGGCCTCGACGAGCGACAGGTCGATGAGGATCTGCTCGTCGTCTCCGTCGCCGAGGCCCGTGCGGTTGTCACCCTGGTGGATCACCGACCCATTGGGGGTCTGCAGCTGGTTGTAGAAGATGAAGTCGTCGTTCGACCGCACCTTACCGTTGGCTCCGATGAGGAGGGCCGACGCGTCGAGATCGAATTCCGCCCCGCTGGTCGTCCGGGGATCCCACCCGAGGCCGATCATGGCGCGCTTGAGCCCCGGATCCGCTTTCGTCAGAGAGAGGTTGTTGCCCTTGGAGAGCGACAGGCTGGCCATGGTGATCCTTTCGGCGGAACGGGTTCGACTGGTGTGACGCGGATGCCCGCGCTAGAGCGCCTGGGCGGCCGGGGCGATGAGGTCGAGAACGGAACGCCCGGCGGCACGATTGCCGACGGCCGTGAACTTCCAGCCCGCGCCTTCGCGAGACACCTTCGCCATCACCATCGCCGTGTGCGTACCCGCGTCGGTGAGCTCGAACCGGACGACCTCTGGTGAGCCGGCTGTCGAGTCATCGACCAGGCGGCAGAACGCGTTCTGCACGAGGTCGAACGTCTGGCCGCTGTAGCTGGAGATAACGAAGACGATCTGGGCGACGGCGGGCGACACCTTCGTGAGGTCGACGAGGATCGTCTCGTCGTCTCCGTCGCCGGCACCCGTGAGGTTGTCGCCGGTGTGCTGAGCGGAGCCGTCGGTGCTCTTGAGCTGCTTGAACCAGATCTTGTCGAGCGGCTGCCCGGCCTGGTCGAAGTAGATGGCCGACGCGTCGAGGTCGACTTCGGCGGCCTTGCCGCGGCCGAAGAGACCACGCTTGACGGGTGCCGCGCTGTCCCAGCCGAGGCCCATGCGGACTTTGCTGAGTGCACCGCCGTCGGACTTGGTGAGTGACAGTGACTGACCCTTGGAGAGGCTCAAACCCATGACGTGATCTCCTTTGATTGGTGGTGCGGGGGAGTCGGCGGTCGGCCGACCGGATGTTCGACTAGACGGAGACGGACTTGGCCGGATGGTCGGCCGCCTCGGCAAGGCGTCTGTTGCGCATCACCGAGGTGATGAACGCGGCGAGGATGAAGAGGACTCCGATGAGACCGGTGACCACTTCGCTGACCTCGGTGGTGATCGTGACGAGCAGGATCACCGAGAGGGCACCGATCGCCCAGTGGGCGCCGTGGTCGAGGTAGACGAATTCGTCGAGTGTGCCCTGACGGACGAGGAACACCGTGAGCGACCGGACGAAGATGGCGCCGATGAGGCCGAGACCCAGGGCGATGATGATCGGATCGGACGTGATGGCGAACGCCCCGATGACACCGTCGAAGGAGAACGACGCGTCGATCACCTCGAGGTAGAGGAACAGGAGGAACGCGGCCTTGCCGACGACCTTGCCGAGTTCGCGATTGCCTCCGCCGACCTTGGCGGCCCGCTTGTCGATGGAATCGGCGTCGAGTTCGCTCTCGCCGTTCTCCTCTTCGACCTCGTCGTCACCGACGTCGAAGAGATCGCCGAGCCCGTTGACCAGGAAGTAGAGGATCATTCCGGCGATACCGGCGATGAGCACGATCGTCTGCTTGTCGCCTGCGGCCAACGACGCGGCGACCAGACCGGCGAGCCCGACGATCACGGAGGCGGCGTTGATCTGGCCGATTTTGGCCAGCGGCTTCTCGAGGAAGCCGATCCAGCGGATCTCGCGCTTCTCGAACATGAAGTCGAGGAAGATCATCAGCAGGAAGATGCCACCGAACGCGGCGATCTGCGGGTGGGCGTCGTGGAGGATGTACGCGTAAGTGCCGGGTGTCTCGATCGACCCCTTTTCGAGCGCCAGCTTCACGGCCTCCACCGGGTTGAGCCCCGAGGTGACGGACACGATGACGAGGGGAAACAGGATCCGCATGCCGAGGACGGCGATGAGGATGCCGACCGTCAGGAAGATGCGCTGCCAGAACGGGCTCATGCGCTCGAGGATGCGAGCGTTGACGACCGCGTTGTCGAAACTGAGACTGATCTCGAGAACACCCAGGATCGCCGCCAGGGCGAGGGCCGATGGCCCGCCGTAGAGGAATGCAATGGCCAAGGCGAGGACGGTGATCACAAGCGACCAACCGAAGGTCTTCAGGAACAAGGCTTGTGGCCCCCAAGGGATCGCGCTGCTGTCGGAACGTATTTCGCTCCTACATCGATATTACTGAACCGCGTCTGAGAGACGCGAGCCGTCTAGCGGGACGGCCAGGAACCGGACGCCGTGAAGGTGGGGTCGGTGCGCCGCTTGAACTCTTGGAAACTGGCCGCCTGGTCGCGACACCAACCCACCTGCAGGGTATGGAGGTCGGGTGCCGGCACGTCGAGCGTGGCCTGGTGCTTGCGGGCCATGGCCTGCGCGACGCGACCGGCAGCGACCGCGTCGGCTCCAGCGTCGTGGGCGTCGGTCAGCGAGACCTCGTAGAACTGGGCGGCCGCCTCGAGTGTCCGCTTGCCCTTGCGGTACTTGTCGACGGCCTTGTCGATCACGAGCGGATCGACGACGCACCCGTCGACCAGGGCGTCAGCCAGTGGCTCGAGACCGTGGCGACGAGCCTCACGGTCGAGCACGGTGAGGTCGTAGGGCGCGTTGTAGATGACGAGGGGGATGCCTCGCAGGAAGACGGCGCGAAGAGCCGCGATGATCTCGGCGACGACCTCGACTGCGGGCCGCCCCTCGGCCTGCGCGCGCTCGGTCGTGATGCCGTGCACGGCGGAAGCCT
Organism: Frondihabitans sp. PhB161; assembly: GCF_003814635.1. NCBI lineage: Bacteria > Bacillati > Actinomycetota > Actinomycetes > Micrococcales > Microbacteriaceae > Frondihabitans > Frondihabitans sp. PhB161. The sequence continues at coordinate 231,651 of NZ_RKQW01000003.1, read as the reverse complement.
GCGTCGGGATCTCGACGCCGGGGTCGGCGAGCCATTCGCCAGCGGCGATCGACGCCCCGGTCGAGTCGATCACGCCGACGTGCGCCGTGACGATGCGCGCCGTCTCGACGTCGATACCCGTGGTCTCGAGGTCGAACACCCCGAGGCCGTCCCACCAGCGGACGGGGACCGGCCCGATCTCCACGTCTCCGGCGACCGCACCGACGGCGGCACCGGCTTCGTCGCTCGAACCGGAACCGTTGATCGCTGCATCACTCACGCGAGAAGCCTAGAGCCAGCCACCGTCAGCCCTGGGCAGACACCGCCGCCTGGTCATCCGTGGTCGCGGTATCCGGCCCACCGACGTGCAGCCAGAAGAACGCCTGGGTGCCGAGAGTCAGTGTCACTTCGCCCTTCTCGTCGAACGACGGGAACTGCCCCCCACCGAACAGGTCGAACAGGGTCCGGCCTGCGAACTGCGGCGCCGAGACCGTGACCGAGGTCGGGTTGTGCGCGAACGAGAACACGCAGAGGATGTCTTCCGCCGAGTCGCCGAACTGCGTCCCCGATCCGGCGTACGAGCGTACGAAGGCGAGGGTCGACTCGTGGTTGGTCGGAAGCACGTCCAGGGTGCCGAGCCCGAAGGTGGGGTGCGCCTTCCGCACGTGGATCACGTTGCGGATCCAGTGCAGGAGAGACCGCGACTGCGCGAGCTGGCTCTCGACGTTCACGAGCGTGTAGTTGTACACGAGCGACTGGATCGTCGGCAGGTAGAGCTTTCCCGGGTCGGCGGTCGAGAACCCGGCGTTACGGTCGGGCGTCCACTGCATCGGTGTGCGCGAGGCATCGCGGTCGTTGAGCCAGATGTTGTCGCCCATGCCGATCTCGTCGCCGTAGTAGAGGAACGGCGAGCCCTTGAGGGCGAAGAGGAGGGCGTGGGCGAGCTCGAGCTCGGCTCGCGAGTTGTCGAGGAGCGGAGCGAGGCGCCGCCGGATCCCGATGTTCGATCGCATTCTCGGGTCGTAGGCGTACCAGCCGTACATGGCCTGGCGGTACTCCTCGCTGACCATCTCGAGGGTGAGCTCGTCGTGGTTGCGGAGGAACACCCCCCAGCCGGCGCTCTCGGGCACGTCGGTCGTCTCGGAGAGGATCCGGGTCAGCTCGCCGGCATCCTGCGAGCGCAGCGAGTAGAAGATGCGCGGCATGACCGGGAAGTCGAAGGCCATGTGGCATTCGGGCTCGTCTTCGGTGCCGAAGAAGGCGGCGACCTCGCGGGGCCACTGGTTGGCCTCGGCGATCATGATGCGACCGGGGTACTCCTCGTCGATCATGGCGCGGAGCTTCTTGACGAACTCGTGCGTGGCTGGCTCGCCCTCGCCGTTGCCCTCTTCGGACTGATACAGGTAGGGGATGGCATCCAGTCGGATCCCGTCGACTCCGAGGTCGAGCCAGTGCCGGATGACGTCGTAGATCGCCTCGTGCACCTTCGGGTTCTCGTAGTTGAGGTCGGGCTGGTGCGAGAAGAAGCGGTGGAAGAAGAACTGACGGCGGACGGGGTCGAACGTCCAGTTGCTCTCTTCGGTGTCGACGAAGATGATGCGGATGTTCTCGTACTTCTCGTCGGTGTCGCTCCAGGTGTAGAAGTCGCCGTATGGACCGTCGGGGTCTTCTCGCGACTGCTGGAACCAGTCGTGCGCGTCGGAGGTGTGGTTGATCACCATGTCGATCACGATGCGCATGTTGCGCTCGTGCGCCTTGGTGACCAGGTCGCGGAACTCGTCGAGCGTGCCGAACTCGGGCAGGATCGCCTTGTAGTCGGAGATGTCGTAGCCACCGTCGCGGAGGGGCGACTGGAAGAAGGGCGGCATCCAGAGCGCGTCGATGCCGAGCCACTGGAGGTAGTCGAGCCGCGATGACAGACCGGCGATGTCGCCCGCGCCGTCACCGTTGCTGTCGACGAACGAGCGGACCATCACCTCGTAGAAGACGCTTCGTCGATACCACTGCGGATCGAGGGTGAGTCCGGGCGTTTGGATGGGGGCAGTAAAGCTCACCGTTCTCCTTGCGACTGTGCGGGTTGGGCTGACCGGGTATCGGCACGCGAACGCGTTTGCAGCGGTCCTTCTACTCTAGGGCGGGCGGTCGCCCACCCGCCCAAACTCGCCCACTCGCCGAAACTCGCCTGCCTAGACTGAACGCGTGCCTGAACCGAGAGTCCCCTCGCCCTATGCCGACCGGCTCGGAGCCATTCCCACCGAGCGAGGCCTCGTCGAGGTCGGGGGTCGAGCCGCGCACTACTGGGTGTACGGCGATGCCGCCGCACCGACCACGATCGTGGCGGTCCACGGCTTCCGCGGCGACCATCACGGCCTCGAACCCGTAGTCGCCTTCCTCGCGGGGCCCGATGCTCCCGGCGAGCGCGTCCGGGTGATCTCGCCCGATCTGCCGGGCTTCGGCGAGTCCGAGGCGCTGACGGGTCGCGAGCACAGTGTCGCTACCTACGCCGAATGGCTCCGCGGTTTCCTCCGGGCTCTCGACCTCGGCCCGGAGACGGTCCTGCTCGGTCACTCCTTCGGGTCGATCGTGTCGAGCGCCGCGTGTGCCTCGGGGCTGGACGTCGCGAAGCTGATCCTCGTCAACCCGATCGCCGCTCCCGCGCTCTCGGGGCCCCGCGGCGTGCTGACGAGGCTCGCCGTCTTCTACTACTGGGCAGGCGCGCGGCTGCCTGAGCGGGCGGGGTATCGGATCCTCGGCTCCCGTCTCGTCACCCGGATCGCGAGTCTCGCCATGGTCAAGACCAAGCAGAGCGCTCTGCGGGCCTGGGTGCACGACCAGCACGACGTCTACTTCTCGCGATTTGCCTCGAGGCAGGTGGTGCTCGAGGCGTTCCAGGCATCGGTGTCGAGCGACGTGTCGACGTACGCGCGCGACATCCGCGTCCCGGTTCTGCTGGTGGCCGCCGACCGCGACGACATCACGGCGCTGCCCGCGCAGTACGAGCTGCAGACCCTGTTCGCCGATGCCCAGCTCGACGTGATCCGCGGGGTCGGGCACCTGATCCACTACGAGAAGCCCCGCGAGGCGGCGGTCGCGATCCAGGACTTCCTCCGATGACCCGCACCTCCACCGCTCCGCTCCACCTCGTCGTCGACTGCCGCTATGTGCGGGTGGGTCGGCACGACGGCATCAGCCGATTCACGGCCGGGGTGGCATCGGCTCTCGTTCCGCTGGCTCGTGCCGCAGGGCACGACGTGACGCTGCTGGTCAACGACGTCCGTCAGCTCGACAAGCTGCCCGAGACACCCCACCAGCTCGTCAGCGCCCCCACGAGCCCGAGAGAACCCCTGGTGGCCCTCCAGGTCAACCGGCTGAAGCCCGACGTCGTGTGGTCGCCCATGCAGACGATGGGGTCGTTCGGCCGTCGCTACCGGCTCGTGCTGACCCTGCACGACCTCATCTACTACACCAACCGCACACCCCCGCCCGAGTTCGCGCTGCCGATCCGCCTGCTCTGGCGGCTCTACCACCTCGCCTGGTGGCCGCAGCGGCTGCTTCTGAACCGGGCCGACGAGATCGCGACCGTCAGCGAGACCACCGCGGCCGAGATCGCGGCACACCAGCTCACGTCGAAGCCGGTGACGGTGGTGTACAACGCGGCCGACCCGCAGACGGCGGAACCGAGGATCCAGCCCACCGCCCGCAACCTGGTCTACATGGGCAGCTTCATGCCGTACAAGAACGTCCGGTCGCTCGCCCGAGCCTTGCTCCGCCTCGACGGGTACCGCCTGCACCTCATGAGCCGGGTCTCCGACCGCGAGCGCGAAGAACTCGAACGCCTCGTCCCACCCGGGTCCCTGGTGTTCCACGACGGGGCGAGCGACGAGGAGTACCGCGACGTGCTGCTGGGCGCCACGGCGGTCGTCACAGCCTCGAAGGCCGAGGGCTTCGGCATTCCGGTCATCGAGGGCATGGCACTCGGAACCCCCGCTGTCGTCAGCGACATCCCGATCTTCCGTGAGGTCGGCGGGGAGGCGGCGCTCTACTTCGACCCCGACTCGCCGGCGTCGATCGCGGACGCCGTGCTGAAGCTGGCCGAGCCGGGGGAGTGGGCGCGTCGCTCCGAAGCGTCGGTCGCGCAGGCCGCCCTGTTCAGCTGGGAGTCGTCGGCGACGACGCTGCTCGAGGCGCTGGAGCGGGTCGGTCGACGCTAGCCCGGCAGCGAGCTGACGCGGATCGGCCGAACCGACGCGGCGCGCCACGTCGCTCTGGCCGATCCGCGTCGGATCGCGGCCCGCGTCAGGCGTCGGCGCGACCCTGGAGCGCGTTCTGGTACTCGAACGAGTAGCGGCCCGCGGCCTCCGACTCGACCTCGATCGGATCGTCGAACGCGATCAGCGACAGGGCGCCGTCGATCACGTCGAACGAGTGGATCGACCCGTTGCGGATCGGCACCGAACGATCGGCCGACGTCTCGGGTGAGATGTGGTTGACGATGGCGCGGATCACGGCGCCGTGTGTCGCAACCACGACGGTCTCTCCGGGGTGACGCTCGGCGATCCCCAGCAGGGCGGCCTCGACCCGGGCGCGAAGCACACTGCGACGCTCCCGACCGGGCACCGGCGCATCATCGGGAAAATGCAGCGCGATGTCTTCGAACGTGAACCCCTCGGCCTCGCCGTAGTCCCGTTCGATCATTCCGGGGTCGATCTCGGGCTCGGCGAGCCCGAGGTGGTTCGCAATGATCGAACCCGTCTCGAGCGCACGGGAGAGCGGGCTCGCGACGACGCGGTCGAACGAGCGGCGAGAGAGCAGGCGGGCGGTGTCGAGGGCTTGGGCCCGGCCCGTGTCGTTCAGGGGGATGTCGGTCGAGCCCTGGATCCTTCGCGCCCTGTTCCAATCGGTCTCACCGTGGCGGACGAGGTAGAGCCGTGTCATGGGGGAGTCCTTCGTGTCGGCGAGGCCGTGCGACCACCCCTCGACGAGACTACGCGTCGATGAGCCGCTCGGCCAGGGCTGCCAGCGTCTCTGACGCGCCGGCACTCAGCTTAACCGCGGCGCGCGCGTCGCCCTTCGTGACGCCCCGGTTGACGATGACGACCGGGGCCTTCTTGCGGAGGGCCGTCTCGAGCAGCCGAATGCCGGAGTTGACCACGAGGCTCGACCCCGCGATGACGAGAGCGTCAGCCGACTGCACCATCGCCCGGGCCTCGGCGAACCTCTCGACCGGTACGAACTCGCCGAAGAACACCACGTCGGGCTTCAGCACACCCGAGCACACGGTGCAGACCGGCAGCACGAAGGCGTCGATGTCGTCGACGTCGACATCGCCGTCGGGGTTCAGGCGAATCTCGTCGGGACGCTCGAGCCAGGGATTCGCCTCGGCCATGCGCTGCGCGACCGTCTCGCGCGCGAACGCCTGACCGCAGGTGAGGCAGACGACCCGGTCGACGGTGCCGTGCAGATCGACGACACGCGAGGACCCCGCCCGCAGGTGCAGCCCGTCGACGTTCTGCGTGACGACACCGTTGGTGACACCGGCCTGCTCCAGTGCGGCGAGCGCGCGGTGGCCGTCGTTCGGGCGGGAGGCGGCGAAGTGGCGGTAGCCGAGGTGGCTGCCGGCCCAGTAGCGCTTCTGGAGATCGGTATCGCCCTTGAACTGCTGGAAGGTCATCGGGCGGCGAACCGGCGCGCCCTCGCCGCGGTAATCCGGGATCCCCGAATCGGTCGACACCCCCGCGCCCGTGAGCACTGCGAGGCGTCGCCCCCGGAGGACGCGCACGGCCTCATCGAGCGTGGCGGCTCCGTCGGTCGAGCTGTCGGGCGTGGCGGCTTGCGCCATAGGTGGGGCTCCTCAAAGGCGGGTGACGTTAGCCTAAACGCGTTCTCTTGCCGTTTTGTTTCCGGGAGCCCTCCTTGCGCGTCACCCGCATCACCGACCTCGACTCCGCCGAGCTCGCCGACTACTCCCGCCTCACCGACGTGGCCCTGCGCCGCAAGACCGAGCCCGAGGGCGGCCTGTACATCGCCGAGTCGTCGAAGGTCATCGCGCGCGCGCTCGCCGCCGGCCACGTGCCCCGGTCGGTCCTCCTGAGCGAGAAGTGGCTGGCCGACATCGAGCCGCTCGTCGCCGACTACGACGGGCCGATCTTCGTCGGTGAGTCCGACGTGCTCGAACGACTGACCGGCTTCCACCTGCACCGCGGGGCGCTCGCCGCAATGCACCGCCCCGAGCTCCCGAGCGTCGAGTCGGTGCTCAAGGGCGCCCGGCGCGTCGTCGTGCTCGAAGACATCGTCGACCACACGAACGTCGGGGCCATCTTCCGCGCCGTAGCGGGACTCGGGGCCGACGCCGTCCTCGTCACACCCCGTTCGGCCGATCCGCTGTACCGCCGCAGCGTCCGCGTCTCGATGGGCACGGTGCTGCAGGTGCCGTGGACCAGGCTGCCCGACTGGCCGGAGGGGGCGGAAGTGCTGCGCAAGGCCGACTTCGACATCGCCGCCCTGGCGCTCAGCGACGATGCGGTCACCCTCGACGAGTACGCCGCTCGGGCTCCCGAGAAGATCGCGATGCTGTTCGGCACCGAGGGTGACGGGCTGTCGCACCGGGCGCTCGAGGCCGCGACCACGGTCGTCACGATCCCCATGCTCCACGGCGTCGACAGCCTCAACGTCGCCGCGGCCTCGGCGGTCGTGTTGTGGGCACTGCGCCCAGGCGCGGCGCGGCCCGGGGCCCAGGCATGAGCCGGGGAGCGCGGGGCCGCGGGTCGGCGCGTCGTCCGCACTACGTGAGGCGCCGGATCCTGACGATTCTCGCCCTGGCCGTCGTCGTAGCAGTCGGCGTCTACGTTCCGGCCACGCTGCTCGCCCCGATCGCTCCGGCCTCGGCGACCGTCACGAAATTCACCGCACCGGCCGAGAAATCACTGTCGCTGTCGTTCCCGTCGTACGGCGCGACCGCCGTCGAGGCCGTCGGCTTCACCGACAGCCTGAAGACCTCGGGCGATGCCAAGCCGCGCTCGATCGCCTCCATCTCGAAGATCGTCACCGCACTCGTGGTGCTCGACAAGAAGCCCCTCGACGGCTCTCAGGGCCCCAAGATCACGTTCACGGCCTCCGACCACGCGCTGTATGCGCGCTACCTGGCCCAGAACGGCGAGGTGGCCGACATGCCGACGGGTCTGACGCTGACCGAACGGCAGACTCTGCAGGTCGCCCTGATCAAGTCGGCCAACAACTACGCGAGCGCCCTCGCCTACTGGGCCTACGGCTCCAACGACGCCTTCGTCGACGCCGTCTCTGCCTGGCTGAAGAAGAACGGCCTCGACCACACCCGACTCGTCGAGCCGACCGGCCTCAGCGCCGCGAACCAGTCGACGGCGACCGATCTCGTGAAGATCGGAAAGCTCGCTCTCGCCAACCCCGACGTGGCGAAGATCGTGTCGACGAAGTCGGTCGAGATACCGACGGTCGGCACGGTCGAGAACTCCAACAAGCTGCTCGGCATCGACTCGGTCGTCGGAATCAAGACCGGCACCCTCGACGAGGCCGGCGCCTGCCTGCTCTTCGCCTCGCGCGAGACCATCGAGGGCAAAGAGGTCACCGTCATCGGCGTGATGCTCGGCGGAGTCGACCACGACTCACTCGACGCCGACATCCAGAAGCTCCTGGCGAGCGTGAAGTCGGGGTTCCAGACCGTGACGGCCGTCACCGAGGGCACCGCCTTCGGCACCTACGCGACCGAATGGGGCGCGAATGCGCACGCCGTGGCCTCGAAGACGGTGTCGAAGCTCGTCTACGGCAAGGCAGCGGTGAGAGCCGTCCCGTCGCTCGACCCCGTCACGGAGGCGTCGACCGGAGACCGGGCCGGAACCCTCGAGGTCACCATCGGCGAGACGACGACGACCGTGCCGCTCGAGCTCGACCACCCGATTCCGGCGCCCGACGCGTGGTGGCGGCTGACGAACCCGTCGCTGGTCTTCTAGCCGCGCTACGGGGCGTCGCGGCCGTGGCCGGGAACTGACCTCGCGCGGATCGGCCGATGTCACAGCGCCGCGGCGCACGAGGTTGGCCGAAAGTCGTCAGGTCGCAAGGCTGATCGCTGGTCGCCGGTCGCTGGTCGCAGCCGGTGGCGACTGCTCGCGCCTACTGCTCCCGGTTCGTGCTCTCGCGGTACAGCACCGCGACAGCCTCCGGCCGCTTCGGCCCGAGCCCGTCGCCCGACGACTGGTGGCGCACCCGGCGCAGCACCCACGGCACCAGGTACTCGCGCGCCCAGCCCATGTCTTCGCGGCGGGCCTCGCGCCACAGGCGACGATCAGGATCCGGCAGCACGTACTCCTGCAGATCGTTCTCGACAGCCAACGACGCCAGGACCATCCGGGCGATCCGGTGGTGCCCAAGAGGAGAGAAGTGCAACCGATCGGGAGCCCACATGCGGCTGTCGGCGAGCTCGCGGAGAGCCCACATGTTCGCGACGACGGCGTCGTGCCGGAGAGCGATGGCCTGCACGTTCTCGTTGTAGATCGCGACCTTGCCGCGAATGCGCCCGAGCACGGGAGTAGCCCCGATGTCGGGCCCGTTGAAGAGCACGACAGTCGCCCCCTGAGATGACAGCGTCGCGACGAGACCCTCGAGTCGGGAGGCGACCTCATCGGGGTCGGTGCCGGGGCGGATGATGTCGTTGCCGCCGGCCGAGACCGTGATGAGGTCGGGCCGGAGGTCGAGCGCGGCCTGGGCCTGCTCGTCGATGATCTGCTGCAGCAGCCGCCCGCGGATGGCGAGGTTGGCATACGCGAAGTCGTCGACCGTCGACCCGAGCACCTCTGCGACGCGGTCGGCCCAGCCTCGATGCCCGCCGGTCGACCCCGGATCCGGGTCGCCGATTCCCTCGGTGAAGGAGTCGCCGATCGCGACGTAGCGGGACCACGGGTGGGCTTGTGTCATGCAACCACCGTAGCGTTGTCGTATGGCGACCATCGCGGATCCTTCTGCCCTTCTCGACGACCACCTGCTCGAGCGATTCCGCGCGCGAGCGGCCGGCTACGACGAAGCCAACGCGTTTCCGCACGACGACTTCGACGAGCTCGCCGCGCTGGGGTACCTCAAGGCGGCCGTCCCGCGCGAACTCGGCGGCCTCGGGCTCGGCGTGGAAGCGATCGCCGCCCTCCAGAGCCGACTCGCCACCGCGGCGCCCGCGACCGCACTGGCGGTCAACATGCACCTCGTCTGGACAGTCACCGCGGCACTGCTCGCGGCCCGCGGCGACGACTCCCTGCGACTCGTGCTCGACGACGCGGCCGCCGGAGAGATCTTCGCGTTCGGAGTCAGCGAGCCCGGCAACGACCTCGTGCTCTTCGACTCGGTGACGACGGCCACCCCGACCGGCGACGGCGGATACACGTTCACCGGCACCAAGATCTTCACCTCGCTCTCTCCGGTCTGGACGAGGCTTGGCGTCTTCGGTCGAAACGACGAGGATCCGGCGGCGCCCTCGATCGTGCACGGCTTCCTCCGCCGCGCCGACGGCGGCCACGAATCGCTCGACGACTGGGATACCGTCGGCATGAGGGCGACGCAGAGCCACACGACGCGTTTGGTCGAGGCCCCGGTGGCCGCATCGCGGGTGGTGCGGATCCTTCCGGTCGGCCCCTCCGCCGATCCGTTCGTCTTCGGCATCTTCGCGGCGTTCGAGACCCTGATCGCCGCCGTCTATCGGGGGATCGCTCGGCGCGCTCTCGACCTCGCGGTGGGCTCCGCCCTCGCCCGCGACTCGCGCCGCACCGGGCTGCCGACGTCGAGCGACCCCGTCGTGCGGTGGCGGATCGCCGACGCCGCCATCGACCTCGACGGACTCGAGCCCCAGGTCGACCGGATCGCCGCCGACCTCGACGGGCTCGTGGACCACGGTGTCAACTGGTTCCCGAAGCTCGTCGGGCTGAAAGTCCGGGCGACCGAGACGGCGGCCCGGGTGGTCGACCGTGCCGTGACGGTGGCGGGCGGATCCTCGTTCCGCTCGACTTCGGAACTGGGGCGGCTCTATCGCGACGTGCTGGCAGGGCGATTCCACCCGTCGTCGAGCGACTCGGCGCACGCGACGGTGGCGGCGCGCTGGTTGGGGCCCGTCGGCTGAGCTCGCGCTTGTCGTCCCCCCTGCCGAATTTGAAGGAGAAACCGGAGCGCGGGGGCTCCCGATCGGCATGTCGTCGTCGGCGTGCAGGCGTTTCTCCTTCAAATTCGGGCGCAGGATCCGAGGCGGCCCCGTTCGACGATCGGATGTCGGTGGCCCGTGTGAGGATTGCCCCCGGAGGTGATCGATGAGCAAGCAAGACGGCAGCGGGCGTCAGGTCACAGCTGAGCCCACTGACGATGCGTCCGCGACGATCTTCCACGTCGATATGGACGCATTCTTCGCGTCGGTCGAGCTCCTCGAGCGGCCGGAGCTTCGCGGCCTACCGGTCGTCGTCGGCCATCGATCCCAGCGTTCAGTCGTCACGGCCGCCACTTACGAGGCCCGTAAATACGGCGTCAACTCGGCTATGCCCATGGCGATCGCCCTTCGCAAGTGCCCCCAGGCGATCATCCTGGAGCCGCATTTCGAGCGGTACAAGCACTACTCGCAGCAGGTCATGTCGATGTTCGACGACGTCACCCCCCTGGTCGAACGACTCGGAATCGACGAGGCATTCCTCGACGTGCGCGGTTCGCTACGCCTGCTCGGCACGCCGTACGAGATCGCGACTCGACTCCGCCAGCGGGTACACGCCGAGACGGGTCTGCACTGCAGCATCGGCATCGCTTCGACCAAATTCGTCGCCAAACTCGCGTCGAGCGTCGCCAAGCCCGACGGGCTGCTGCTGGTGCCGCATCGCGAGACCCTGGCGTTTCTGCATCCGCGGCCGATCAGCGCGCTGTGGGGCGTCGGCGGGCGTACCGAAGAAGTGCTTCGGGGCTACGGGCTGGCGACGATCGGCGACGTCGCGGCGGCTCCTCTCGACATGCTGGTGAGAGCCATCGGAGCGGCCGGCGGTCAGAAGATCCACGAACTCGCCTGGGGCCGCGATCCTCGGCACGTGACGACCGAGAGCGAAGAGAAGAGCGTCGGCCACGAGGTCACGTTCGAGTCGAACGTCGGCGACGCCGACCGCATTCGCAGCGAACTCCTCCGGTTGAGCGACCAGGTCGGCCGACGGCTGCGAGCGGCCGGAGCGACGGGTCGAACCGTCGTGCTCAAGCTGCGCTTCGGCGACTTCGAGACGATCACCCGCTCTAAGACGCTCGCCGAGCCGACCGACCTGGGGCGGCGTATTTACGAGGAGGTCCGGGGAGTGTACGAGACGAGCGGGCATGCCGGCTCGCTCTCGCGGCATCCCACGCCGCTCCGGCTCGTGGGGGTGCGCATGGAGCAGCTCGCCTTCGAGGGGTCGTCCGGCGGCGCCGTCGGCCTCTGGGACGACGATGCGGACTGGCGCGAGGCCGAGACCACGATGGACGCGCTCCGAGCTCGCTTCGGGCCCGGCAGCGTCACAAGCGCGAGCCTGCTCGGGGGCTCGACCAAGCGCATCTCGCGCGGCGACCGCGACACGAACGGCGCCGCCCAGCGAGGGGCCTCGGCTACCGATGCGTCGTAGGCGGCTCCCGGTGACGACTAAAATCGGAGAGAAGTGAGTATCGCCACCGCACCAGACCCCGACGAGCCCCGCGGCTCGACCTTCGACGAACCCGGCGCATCCGGCCCGCAGCCCGCTGAGGTTGCGCCGACCGGCTCCGCGCTTGCCGGGCCCGAGCCCACCGGCTCTGCCCTCGCCGGGCCGGAGCCCACTGGCTCTACCTCCTCCGGGCCGGAGCCCACTGAAATCGGGCGGGCGGCCGCCGAACACCTGTCGCCGGCCTTCCCCGAGCGAGCTGCCTGGGGCACCGCGGGCAAACTCCGCGCGTGGCAGGCCGAGGCCCTCGAGAAGTACTTCGCCGCTGAGCCCCGAGACTTCCTCGCCGCCGCGACCCCCGGGGCCGGTAAGACGACATTCGCTCTGCGCCTCGCCACCGAGCTTCTCTCGCGCGGCGACGTCGATCGCATCGTCGTCGTCGCCCCCACCGAGCACCTCAAACGCCAGTGGGCCGATGCGGCGGATCGCGTCAACCTCCGCCTCGATCCGATGTTCAAGAACGCCGATGTCACCTTCGGTCGGCACTACCACGGCGTCGCCATCACCTATGCGCAGGTGGGCATGAAGCCCGAGGTGCTGAAAAGGATCACCGAGACAGGTCGCACTCTCGTGATTCTCGACGAGGTGCATCACGGCGGCGACGCCCTTACCTGGGGTGACGGAATCCGCGAGGCCTTCGGCAAGGCGAGCCGGCGACTCTCGCTGACCGGAACCCCGTTCCGCTCCGACACTGCGCCGATCCCGTTCGTGCAGTACGCCCCCGACGAGCACGGCATCCGCACCTCTCAGTCCGACTACTCGTACGGTTACGGCCGTGCTCTCGCTGACGGCGTCGTCCGGCCCGTGCTCTTCATGGCCTATGCCGGAGCCATGCGCTGGCGCACCCGCATGGGCGACGAGATGAGCGCTACTCTCGGCGAGCACGTCACCAAAGACATCACCGCCCAGGCCTGGCGAACCGCATTGTCACCGCAGGGCGACTGGATCGCGTCTGTGCTCTCGGCCGCCGACAAGCGTCTCACCGAGGTGCGCCGCGGCGTCGCCGACGCGGGTGGGCTCGTCATCGCGACCGACACCACCGCCGCCCGCGCCTATGCGTCCATCCTCACCAAGATCACGGGTGAGCGGCCCACCGTCGTCCTCTCCGACGAGAAAGCGTCGAGCGACCGCATCGGCGCCTTCTCCTCCTCCGACTCGCGCTGGATGGTCGCCGTCCGCATGGTATCCGAGGGCGTCGATGTGCCACGCCTCGCGGTCGGCGTCTATGCCACGTCCGCTTCCACGCCCCTCTTCTTCGCCCAGGCCGTTGGGCGTTTCGTCCGAGCTCGTCGTCGCGGCGAAACGGCGTCGATCTTCCTCCCGAGCGTGCCCGGGTTGATGGCGTTGGCCGGGCAGCTCGAACTCGAACGAGACCACGCTCTCGACCGGCCGACCAACGCCGACGACGGCATCTTCACTTCCGAGGAAGACGCGATGGTCGCCGAGGCCAACCGCGAAGAGAAGGCGTCGAGCCTCCTCGAGCAGCAGCCTTTCGAAGCTCTCGACGCGCAGGCCAACTTCGACCGGGTCCTCTACGACGGCGGTGAGTTCGGCACGGCAAGCGAGGTGGGCAGTCTCGAAGAGCTCGACTTTCTCGGCATTCCCGGACTGCTCGAGCCCGACCAGGTGCGAGAGCTCCTCCGTCAGCGCCAGGCGACTCAGGCCGGCCGCTCGAAGCGTCAGCCCAAGACCGGCCTGCCCACCGTGGTCGAGGAGACATCGCGCCCCCTCTACATGACCATCAAAGAGCAGCGTCAAGAGCTCAGCCGCCTCGTGTCGATCTGGTCGCGCCACTCCAACGAGCCGCACGGGGTTATCCACGCTGAACTCCGCCGCGTGTCGGGTGGCCCGTCGGTGGCCCAGGCCAGCACCGAGCAGATCCAGAAGCGGATCGACGTGCTCCGCGGCCGCATCGGCAACCGCAAATAGCGCGCCGCTGCGGTGGCTCGCGGCTCGCGGCTCGCGGCTCGCGGCTATCTAGTCGCGTTTCGCGGGTTTAGTCGCGCTATATCGCGACTAAACCTGCGATTTGCGACTAATTGCGCCAGATAGCAGCGTCGGCGGCGCTTGCCAGCCGCAGCCCGCCTCGCGGTTACGCATCGCTAACCGAAATCTGCATCGCTTACCGAAAGATCGGTGTGCGATGCGTGATTCGGTTAGCGATGCAACAAACAGCCGGCACCGAGGCCGCGAGTAGCCAGCAGACGGCAAAGACCGACGACCCACACCCACCGCCTAGGCCGCCACCCGGCACCCGGCACCAGCTAAAATCGACGCGTGCTCGACGAAAGCGGCCCCGGAAGCTGGCTCGTCCGCGCCCACGACGATGCGCCACCCGAAGCCCTCGTGGAGAGGTTCGCCTCCGGCTACCGGCTGACGAGTTGGTCGCTCACCGAAAGCGAGCAAGAAAACCTCGGCGTCTACACCTCGGCCGCCCACGCCGAGACGGCGTGGTGGCGCCATCTCGACGGTTCCGACTCGTAGCGGCAGCAGCTCAGCCCCTCAGTGCAAGAGGCGAAACGACTTAGCCCGTGTGAGAACACCCCACCCGCACCCAACGTGTCGGACTCCACAGCTCACGCCGACGCACGAGCCGACGCACCCATCGACGCACTAGCCGACGCACCCACCGGCACACCGCCCGGCACAGGCTCGCCGCGACTCTTCTCCTCCCGCGCGATCTCGGCCCTCGCCTCCTCGGCCGTCGCCAACACCGGACAGGTCACGCACCGCGTCTCGTAGCGGGGAAGCTCGGCGCCAGGAACGAGCGTGTCGATGTCGGCCGCCTCGAAGCCCGCGTGGCCGGACTCGTGGCAGACGTAGGCGGCCCGCACTGTGAATCCGGTGCGATCGCCGCAGGTGAGCAGGTGTTCGAGCCACGAGACATCGTCGCGGTCGAGCACGGCTGCGCCAGGCCGTTCGAGCACGAAGACGTACGACACCGCGTGGAACTCGTCGCGGATCGAGCGGAGGAGCTCGACGAGACCTTCACCGTCGGCACCGCCCGTGGTGTCGGGCCCGCCCCAGAGGGGGAGATCGCCGATCGGCACCATGACCGGCATCTGCACGTCATCGCCGTCGAGGAGCAGGAGCCAGAGCTGACGCTGCGTCGCGCAGGGGATGAGTTGCCGGATGCGCTCGTCGAGGTCGGCCCGAGTGCGGAGCTCGCGATGCGAGTCGAGCACCTCGGTCGAGGGCGGGCAGGGGCAGGTGGTGGACGGGGCGGTAGTTGAAGTGGTCGTTGTCATGCGAAGAGCATCATGCAAATGCCGCAACGCTCGCCGGCGTTATCCACAGCCCCGTCGGATCCTCGGCCCGGACCGAGCGGAGGAGACCAAGACCAAGACCAAGCCCAAGCCCAAGCCCAAGAGAAACCGAAACCGCTATCGCGCGATCGAGCCCTCGTCCAGTGCCGACACGGCCCGACGAAGAATGGTCGACGACGTCGACATCGTGTACGGGAAGTACACGACCTCGACTCCGACCTCGGCGAACTCGCGCTCGAGCTTCAGCCCCTTCTCGGTGCCGCGCCAGTCGTCGCCCTTGAAGAAGACGTCGAACTGCAGCTCGCGCCAGACGTCCATCTTGTCGGGGACGACCTCGGCGTGGGCGAGGTCGACGAAGTCGATGTGGCTGACGATCTCGAGGCGCTCGGCGAGCGGCACCATGGGCGAGATGCCTTTGTTGAGTTCGAGCATCTCGTCGGCGACGACACCGGCGATCAGATAATCGCACTGGGTCTTGGCATGACGAAGCAGGTTGAGGTGGCCGATGTGGAACAGGTCGTAGGCACCGGCCGCGTAGCCGACGCGTCGTTTCAGGGTCACGAGCGGTCCTTTCGAAGAGAGTCGCGCACGGTGCGCGAGGGTTCAGAAACAGCAGCGAATGCCTCTCGCTCTTCGGCGAGACGTGCAAGGTCGGCAATGGAGAGTCGCGAACGCGGGGGAGCGCTGACCAGATCGAGATCAGGATCCGCGGAGCCCGCCTGCAGTACCGGACCCCTGCCCGCACGTGCCTCGCGGATGTCCGTCGCCGCCCAGTCTCGCCGGACGGCGATCCGGTGGCGGCCCGCGACGCTCGTCATGAGCACACCGAGGGGTTCGACCCCCATCCCGACGAGTTCGCCGTGCATCGCCAGGAGATCCTCGACGGTGGTCCGGTTCGACCGGACGACGATCACGATGGCGTCCGCGAGCGGTGCAACCGCTCGGAGCGGCAACGGGTGCGAATTGCTGGCAACGAGCGTGACGACCGCGTCGTACCGCTCGCCGAGAGATCCGAAGAGGCTCTCGACCTGGCCGAGGAGGCGCTCGGGGCGGGCCGAGGCGACGAGATCCGGCACCGGTACGCGCTGGTAGCCCGCGGCGTCGGGGTAGGCGGCCGCGTCGAGTACCGTGTCTCGGACGGTGGACGGTCGAGCGAGAAGCTGTGACTCGATGTCGGCCTGAACGAGCGCCGGGCGGAATCCGCTCTCCAGCAGGGCACGCGCGTAGCCGCCGTCCACCCCGGAGACTTCGCCGACATCATCGGCGCGGGCCAGCACGAGTCGCGACGGCAACTCGCCGCCAGCGAGCGACCGGACGTTCATGACGGCTTCGCGAAGCGCCGATCGCATGCGGCTCGACGTCGGACGGATCGCGAGGTCGTCAGCGTCGACGACACCCCGCGGGAGTTGCGCCACAACGGGAAGGCCCGTGACACGACGAACATCGTCGGCCGTCGTGACACGGGGTTCAAGTCGCGTCAGGACGATGCCTGCCGCGAGGCCGAGCGCTCCACCGGCGAGGAGGAACGCGAAGAGGATGACGAGGGCGCCGATGGGCGTCAGTCCCCGGTCGTCGCGTCCGTCGAGCGCCTCGACGAGGGCCACGCCCGCGACGAGAGCGAGCAGCGCCGATGCGGCGACGAGGATCCACCGTCGGCCGAGCTGAGCGACGGCGTCGGCAAGGGCTACGCGGCGCGTCACGGAGCGACCGACCGGTCGGGAAGCTCGCCGAGCCCCTTGAGCTCGCGGAACCACTTGGGCAGGGCGAGTGCGAGGTACAGGGTGTTCGCGGCGAAGAAGGCGATGTACACGACGGTGAATCCGAGAGGCCACGCCAGGAGGACGAACGACAGGCACATGAGGCCGTAGTCGGTCGGCACGACGGCCAGCGAGTAGAGCGTGCTCGTCGAGCGACTGCCGCGCGTCGGGATCCCGGTGCGGATGTGCTCGGCGCGTCGCAGCTGGTCGGTCAGGACGATCGCGAAGAACGCGACCGCCGCGATGGCAGCGTAGGCGAGCGGCACGCCGAGCACCGCGTGGCGCCCCTCGGGCTCGCGCAGCCAGTTTCCGAAGACGGCCAGGTGGAGAACGCCGATCTTGGTGGCATCGATCACATGGTCGAGCCATTCGCCGGCCGGGCTGCCACCACCGCGAAGGCGGGCCAGCTGCCCGTCGGCGGAGTCGAGTGCGTAACCGATCACGAGAAGCAGCATCACGACGATGCCCACGACGATCGAGGTGGGGACGAAGGCGATCACCGCGATACCGGCGAACGTGAACAGGGCGCTCACGGCGGTCACCTGGTTCGGCGTCATACCCAGCTGATAGGCCGCGGCCGCGAGGTAGCGACCCAGACGGCGGTTGATGAAGCGCGAGTAGGCGGGGGCGCCGCTCGACCCCTTCTGGGCCCCGGCGAGGCGGGCGAGGGAGTCGGCGTACGTCTCGCGGACAGCAGTCGTAGTCATGAGGCCTCCGCCAATTCGGTGGTGATGCGGGTGGGGCGGCCCAGCTCGCCGTCGACGACCGCCGCGATGCGGGAACGCATGCGGGCGGGCGTGAAGTCGCGGTGGTAGGCCGCTTCGGCTCGGCGGCCAGCTGCGCCGAGGGTGGCGACGTCGAGGTCGCGGAAGAGCGATGCCAGGCCGTCGACGTCCTCGCGGTCGAACAGCCAACCGGTGACGCCGTCGTCGATGACCTCCTCGGGTCCTCCGGACCGGCTGGCGATGACGGGGCGCCCTTCGCTGAAGGCCTCCACGGTGACCAGTCCGAAACCCTCGAGGGTGTCGGTCGGAAGCACGACGGCGTCGGCGGCCTGCAGATACGGGGTCGCGTCGTCGACCTCGCCCACGACGAGAACCGTCTCGGGTCGAGAGACGTGCTTCTTGACCAGGGCCGCGACGTCGATGCCGAGCCCCACCGCGGGGACAGCACCGAGAATCACCAGCTCGCCGGGGCAACCAGCGGCGTCCCACGCTCGCAGGAGCGTGCCGTGGCCCTTGTGCGGGTTCCAGCGGCTCGCGATGACGTAGTGCGGTCGACGGTGCTCCGGGGGAGCCGTCGGAAGCTCACGCGAGCGATGGGGAACACCATTGTGAACCACCACCGCCCGCGGGTCCTCGGCGAGACCCGACGCGCCGAGGACCGAGTGCGACACAGCCACGAGGGCCGTGCACGCACTCGCCAGGGGACGAAGACCTACCCGGTCCTTCGCACTCCATGGTTCTTGGAGATGCCCGACCACTCGACGGACGCCAGTGAGGCGTGCGAGAGGTGCGACGGGCAAACATGCGCTGGTAGCGCAGTAGACGAGATCGAAGTGACGGCCACGGAGCCTCGCCAGAGTGCGCACCGCGTCGCGCCCGAGGCGGAGGAATCCGCCCGGGCTCAGTTTCATCCGCCGCAGGATGGGCAGCGGGTGCCGCTCGACCCGGGCTCCGAGCTCGCGGAGCATCGGGCCGAGGGGGCCCGGCGCGACGTCGCTCGGTAGCCACACGGTGACGTCGAGCTCGTCGGCGGCCACGAGTTCCGCGACCACTTCGAGCACGATGCGGTCCGATCCGTACAGCTCGTCAGACGAGTGCACGACGAGGACCCGCCCGCGACGCCCGCTGCGGCGTGCCGCGCCCGCATCGCCGGGCAGGGCGGAGGCCGTCTCGTTCACGGTTTCGTCGGGAGTCATCAGTACGCCCCGTTCGGCCGCAGAATCACTTTCACGGTGCGCCACATCAGCACGAAGTCGACGGTCATCGACCAGTTCTCGACGTAGTACAGATCGAGCCGAACGCTCTCCTCCCAGCTGAGGTCGCTGCGTCCGTTCACCTGCCACATGCCGGTGAGGCCGGGCTTGATGTAGAGACGGCGGTGCACGTGGTCGGTGTAGCCGTCGACCTCGCGGGGAAGCGGGGGTCGCGGCCCGACGATGCTCATGCTGCCGCCGATGATGTTGAAGAGCTGCGGGATCTCGTCGAGGGAGTACTTCCGAAGGATCCGGCCCACCCTCGTGACGCGGGGGTCGTCTCGCATCTTGAAGAGCACGCCGTTCCCCTCCGATTGCTCGGCGAGAGCCGCGAGACGAGCTTCGGCGTCGACGACCATCGTGCGGAACTTGAGCATGGTGAAGCGGCGTCCGTCGCGCCCCACTCGTTCCTGCCTGAAGAGCACCGGGCCGGATCCTTCGCTCTTGATCACCAGGGCGATCACCAGCATGAGGGGAAGCAAGAGAAGCGACGCGAATCCGGCAAGAATGACGTCCGTCGCACGCTTCATGACATGCTTCGGGCCGTCGAACTGGGGCAGCTCGACGTGCATCAGCGGGAGCCCCTCGACGGGACGGAAATGGATGCGGGGTCCGGCGATGTTGGCCAGGCGAGAGGCGATCACCAGTTCGGTGGCGCGGCCTTCGAGGCTCCACCCGAGGTCACGGATGTAGTCGGTGCCGGCACGCGGGTCGCCGGCAACGATGACGCTCTCGACGTTCATCTTCCAGACGGCGCGCGAGACGTCGTCGAGCGACGCGACGATCGGAACGACCCGCGACCCGGCGGCAACGGCGCTGCCGTCCTCGTCTTCGACGACGGCTCCGACGACGTCGTAGAGGGCGCCCGGCTTCTCGTCGATTCGATCGATCACGTAGCGGACGTCGCTGCGGCCACCGACGACGATGGCTCGAGAGAGGTAGTTGCCGAGCTGGCGCTGGCGGATCAGCCACTTGCGCAGGAGGAACCGCGAGGCGATGAGGCCGACCGAGCCTCCGGGGAGGGCGACGAAGAAGTAGGCGCGCATCGACTCATGGCCGGTGATCGAGATGACGAGCGCGATAAGCACGAAGGTGAGGATCGTGGCGTTGAGCACGCGCTTGTACTCGGCTGCCCCGGTTCCGACGACCGAGAGGTCGCGGGTGCGCTGGAACGCCAGGCAGAGGGCCCAGAGGAGGCCGATGCCGACGGGGTAGCCGATGAACTCGACGAGGGGTTTCGCGTCGGCGGCAGCAAGGCCGGCAAAGGTCTGGTCGACCCCGTCTCGGATGGTCTCGACGACGGCGGCGGTGACGACGCTGGCGAGGATCACGAGCGCGTCGCTGGCGAGGAGTCGACGGCGGTATCGCAGCGCCCAGCCGATGCCGGTTGTGGCACCGCCTACTCGATCTCTGGCTTCCGTCCATCCTGCGCTCGGGTTTCGGACCGGTGCAGTCCACGGCAGACGGCGTTGTTCGCCGACGTCGCGGCTGATGCCGGTCATGATGCCGCTTCCGATTCGGGACGGAAGGGGGTACGCGAAAACGTACGCAGAAGAGGCTGGGTAAGCATGGATCCAGGGTTCGGGTAGGCGGTGCAATAGCTCTGACTCGTATTTCGGGTACGGGTCACAGCATGAATCCGGTACTTCGACAAGAGATCGGGTTCCTGTCGGAGTACCGGAGTGACGACGGCGATTTCGATCCGTCGAGCTCCCGTCGGGTACGAGAGATCTCGAGGTTCGGTGCGCGTCGACGATCGGGAAGGGTTCGGGTCAAGCGGTGATCGGGTGTGGTGCTATTCGGGTTTCATGCGGGTGGAGCTGCGCGGACCGTGGACGGAATGACAAGCGGATGGGTTCCAGTTGTCAGCCGATGGCCTCAGCGGGTATATCCCGACGGTAGGCCATCGACCGCTCGCTCCACATGCCCCCATTTCGGGGGACCGCATGCCCCCCGCATGAGGTACGCGCCAACGGGTGATGCCACCTCGCCAACGGGTGATGCCTTCGGGGGACCGGACCCCCCTCCGGGGGGCGTTGCCGCAACGCCAAGGCACGAAACAGTTTGGTTCGGCATGAGGCACACCTGATGCCCACCAGCACGCGGATGCGGGCACCTCGTCC
Organism: Frondihabitans sp. PhB161; assembly: GCF_003814635.1. Lineage (NCBI taxonomy): Bacteria > Bacillati > Actinomycetota > Actinomycetes > Micrococcales > Microbacteriaceae > Frondihabitans > Frondihabitans sp. PhB161. Next base: position 210,846 of record NZ_RKQW01000003.1, on the reverse strand, counting down.
CGTTCGACAGGAGTGAATTAGACGACGGGCGTCGATTATCTCTTCGACGCGGGTTGTGCGCGTCCTCCCGAATGACCGCACGTGCTGTACCCCGTTCTCACCCAAACGGGCGAGAGGGGGTGAAGTCTCGGCTTTCGGCGTTCACGGCCCGTTCACCTGCGCGAAGCGCACTGATCGCTCGTGCGCCACCCCTCGGACACGAAAGGGCCCCCGCCGCACGAATGCGACGGGGGTCCGATATTCGGCGAGATGAAACGCTACTTCTTCACCCCACCCGCGAGAGCGACGAAGTTCGCTCGCGGGTCGTTCATGTTCTCCAGGGTGGTCTCGTCGCGACCACCGACGAGGTTGGTGACCCATCCGGTCAGGATGCGCCACTTGCGCGTGAAGGTCGGCATGGCGAGCAGGTGGTACCCGCGGTGGGCCAGCCACGCGAACAGGTTCTTGAGGTGCACGCCCTGAATGAGAGCCGCACCCTTTCCGATGCCGTAGCTCGCAACGGTTCCGACCGACTCGTGGCGGTATTCGGCGAGAGGCTCTCCGGCCATCGACGCGAGGATGTTCTCGGCGACCGTCACCGCCTGACGGACGGCGTTCTGAGCGTTCGGCGGGTAGTAGGCCGGCTGCTTCGCGGCAGTCAGGTCGGGTACCTGGGCGTTGTCGCCGAGTGCCCAGACACCATCGATGCGCTTGCCCTCGTCGGTGACGACCTCGAGCTTGGCGTTGGCGTTGACGTGACCCTTGGGCCCGCGGGGCAGGTCGGTGCTGTCGAGCGCCGGGTTCGGCTTGACGCCTGCCGTCCACACAATCGTGCCGGCGGGGACCGTCTCGCCGTCGCTCAGCACGCAGTCGCCGTTCTCGCACGACGGCATCGTGGTCTTCAGTCGGATGTCGATGCCACGGGCGCGGAGCGCACCGAGGGTCCACTTGGACAGCTCGGGGCCGACCTCGGGAGCGACACGGTCGAGGGCCTCGACGAGCACAAAGCGCACCTCGTGCCGGGAGAGAACCGGGTACTGGTCGACCGCGGAATTCGCGGTGTCGAGCAGTTCGCCCATCGCCTCGACGCCCGTGTAGCCGCCACCGACGAAGACGACTGTGAGGAGCTTGGCCCGTTCCGCCGGGTCAGTGGTCGCGGCCGCCTTCTCGATGTTTCTGAGGATCCGCGCCCGCACGTACGACGCTTCCTCGACGCTCTTGAAACCGACGGCGTTCTCAGCCAGTCCGGGCGTCGGGAACGTCCGCGTGACCGCACCGATGGCGACGACCAGGTGGTCGTAGGCGACCTCGCTGGTGCGGCCGTCGACGAGGTCGACCGTCACCTTCTTGGAGTCGGTGTCGATACCCGACATCGCCCCCTGAATGAATTTGGAGCGCTTAAGCGTCTTGCGTAACGGAACCGTCACATCTTTGGGATCGATGTGCCCGCCCGCCACTTCGGGCAGGAACGGCTGATAGGTCATGTAGGGGCTCGGGTCGATCAGCGTGATGCTCGCGCTCTGGGGAGGTCGCTTCTTTTGAAGAGCCAGAGCGGTCTGAAGACCCGCCGAACCACCACCCAGAATAACGATTCGTGTTGTCATGATGACGACGCTACTCCTGAGTCACCAGTGGTTGCTATTCGACGCCGTCGCTTTCGGTGTAGCTGCCCTCGAAGCCTGCACGATCAGCCTTGGTCTCGCCCGGCTTCGTTGCTTCCTCGGGGATCTCGCTGTCGGTGAAAGCCCCGTCGTACTCGACGCCGTCCTCCTGGGTTCCCGTGTACGAGCCAGCCTTGATGTGCTCGCCACCGTTGAGGGGAGCATCTGTTCCGGCGTCCGTCTGCTGAGCCCCGGTCTGCGCGGCCTGGGCCTCGTTGTGGTCGTGCTTGTCGTCAATCACGGGCGGCTCCGTTCGTCGTGCCGGGCGGCTCCGTCACCGCCCTGGTGGGTCGAGTATGCACCCTCCGGGGGCGGGAGGTCAGAAACCTTCGGGCGCACGGGGGACGTAGGGCCCCTGAAGCGCGACGAGCTCGTCGTCGTCGAGGTGGAGCTCGACGGACGCGATCGCGTCGTCGAGGTGCTGAGGCTTCGTGGCCCCCACGATCGGCGACGTCACCGCCTCCTGCTGCCGGACCCAGGCGAGTGCCACCTGCGCACGCGAGACACCACGGGCGTCGGCGATCGTCTTCACGGCGTCGGCCACCCGGCGGTCCGCCTCCTCCTGCTGGCGATAGAGAGTCTTGCCGAAAGCGTCCGTCTCGCTGCGCGTCGTGGTGTCGTCGAAGTCGCGGGTGAGTCGGCCTCGGGCGAGAGGGCTCCACGGCAGCACGCCGACCCCCTGGTCCAGGCAGTAGGGCAGCATCTCTCGTTCCTCCTCGCGCTGGATCAGGTTGTACTGATCCTGCATCGAGACGAATCGCGTCCAGCCGCCGAGGTCGGCCGCGTGCTGCATGGTGGCGAACTGCCACGCCCACATGCTCGACGCGCCGATGTAGCGGGCCTTACCGGCCTTCACGACGTCGTGTAGCGCCTCCATCGTCTCTTCGACGGGCGTGTTCGGGTCGTAGCGGTGGATCTGGTAGAGGTCGATGTAGTCAGTCCCGAGCCGCTTCAGCGACGCGTCGACCTCGGTCATGATCGATCCGCGCGACAAGCCCTGCCCTCCGGGGCCGGGACGCATTCGGCCGTGCACCTTGGTCGCGATCACGACCTCCTCGCGCGTGGCGAAATCGGCTAGCGCCCGCCCGGTGATCTCTTCGCTCGAGCCGTCGCTGTAGACGTTGGCGGTGTCGAAGGTGGTGATGCCCGCCTCGAGTGCCTGCATGATGAAGGGGCGGCTCTGCTCTTCGGGGAGACTCCAGGAGTGCCCGCCACGGGCCGGATCGCCGTAGCTCATCATTCCGAGGGTGATCGCGGAGACTTCGAGGCCGCTGTTGCCGAGACGCACATAATCCATGGCCCGACCATACGCCCGAACAAAAAAGACCCTGCCCGGTAAGGGCAAGGTCTTTTCGTTTTGTTCGGTGTCCGAAGGGGGACTTGAACCCCCACGCCCGTAAGGGCACTAGCACCTCAAGCTAGCGCGTCTGCCATTTCCGCCACCCGGACCGGTGTGTTGCGGCGTAACCGCCTCGAAGACATTAGCACGATCTGAGCGGCGGTTTTGACACGCGCCTCCGGGTAGCGTTGCGGCATGACCGAACACGTCGACACCACCCAGCTCGACGAGACGGCTGAGATCGCGCGCGACCTCATCCGTTTCGACACCTCCAACTACGGAGGGGGGAAGTCCAATGGCGAGGCCGATGCCGCCGAATACGTGTCGGCGAAGCTCGAAGCCCTCGGCCTGAAGCCGGAGACGTTCGAATCCGAGCCCGGCCGTCACAGCGTGATCGCGCGGGTCGAGGGCCGCGACCGGGCAAAGCCGGGGCTCGTCGTGCACGGTCACCTCGATGTCGTTCCCGCGGATCCTGCGAACTGGACGGTCGATCCGTTCGGCGGCGTCGTCAAAGACGGCATGCTCTGGGGTCGCGGCGCGGTCGACATGAAGAACATGGACGCCATGATGCTGACGGCTGTCGGCGACCTGCTGCGTGCCGGCGAGCGTCCGGCGCGCGACCTCGTGCTGGGATTCCTTGCTGACGAGGAGGCCGGGGGAGTGCTCGGGTCGCACTTCCTGGTCAAGAACCACCCCGAGCTCTTCGACGGCATGGGCGAGGCGATCAGCGAGGTCGGCGGCTATTCGACGTACATCGATGGCAAGCGCTCGTACCTGCTGCAGACCGGCGAGAAGGCGCTGATCTGGATCAAGCTCATCGCTCGGGGCACCGCGGGCCACGGGTCGCAGATGATCGCGAACAATGCGGTCACCCGACTCGCCGAGGCCGTGGCGATCCTGGGGCGTCAGGAATGGCCCGTCGCACTGACCGAGACGACGTCCGGGCTGCTGCGCGAGGTGTCTCGGATCCTCGGTGTCGATCCCGAGCGGGTGAGCCCCGACGAGCTGGTGCTGAAGACGGGCACGGCGTCGGGCTTCATCAAGGGCAGCCTTCGAGTCACGACGAACCCGACCATGCTGACGGCGGGCTACAAGCACAACGTCGTGCCCGACACGGCCGAGGCGCTCGTCGACATCCGCTGCATGCCCGGCGAAGAGGAAGACGTCCTGGCCCAGGTGCGCGCCCTCATCGGCGACGACATCGAGATCGTGACCATGCACACCGACATCGGTCTCGAGACGCCGTTCTCCGGCCCGCTCGTCGAGTCGATCAAGGCCACGCTCGAGCGGCACGATCCGGGAGCCCCCGTCTTGCCCTACCTGCTCAGCGGCGGCACCGACAACAAGGCCCTCAGCCTGCTCGGTATCAAGGGCTACGGCTTCGCGCCGCTCCGCCTGCCCGAAGAGATGGACTTCCCGGCCATGTTCCACGGCGTCGACGAGCGGGTACCGCTCGAGGCGCTAACCTTTGGCAGTCGCGTGCTCCGCGACCTTCTCGCCAGCTACTGAGAGGCTCCTTCCTCACGTGGAACACCTTCTTCAGGCACTCCTTCTCGGCCTCGTCCAGGGCCTCACGGAGTTCCTCCCCATTTCGTCGAGCGGTCACATCCGGCTCGTCGCACTGTTCTTCCCGCACGGCGCCGAGGAGTTCGACCCCGGCGCGGCTTTCACCGCGATCATCCAGCTCGGCACCGAGCTGGCGGTGCTGATCTACTTCTGGAAAGACGTCTCGCGCATCGTCTCGAAGTGGTTCGGGTCGCTCTTCGGTCGGGTCGACAAGCGCGACCAGGATGTCCGGATGGGTTGGCTGGTGATCATCGGCACGTTCCCCATCGTCATCGTGGGGGTGCTCACCCAGAAGTTCATCGCGAACGAGTTCCGGTCGCTCTGGTTGCTCGCGACCGTGCTCATTGTCTTCGGCCTGGTCTTGGCCGCCGCCGACATCTTCGGGAAGAAGCTCGCGCGCTTCGAAGACATGAAGTGGGGCCACGGCATCGCGATCGGCATCGCGCAGGTGCTCGCGCTGGTGCCGGGTGTCTCGCGCTCAGGCGCCACGACATCGGCTGGCCTCGCACTCGGCTACACCCGTCCGGCGGCCGCCCGCTTCTCGTTCCTCCTCGCGATCCCCGCCGTCTTCGGCTCCGGGCTGTTCGAGGTCTACCAGGCCCTCTCGGGCGGGGCCACCAACGAGTTCACCTGGCCCGCCACCATCGCGGCGACCGTGGTCTCGTTCGTGGTCGGCTTCGTCGTCATCGCCTTCTTCATGAACTACATCTCGAAGCGGAGCTTCCTGCCCTTCGTGATCTATCGGATCCTGCTCGGCATCGTCCTGTTCATCCTCCTCGGCGTCGGGGTCATCGGCTGATGCGCTCCTGGAACGCCCCGGTCATCCCGGTTCTTCCGGGCGAAGGATCCGCGCCCGACCTCTTCGACACCGCCACCGGCGGGCGGCACGTCACCGACGGTGGTCGCCTCTACGTCTGCGGGATCACCCCGTACGACGCCACCCACCTCGGTCATGCCAACACGTACCTCGCTTTCGACACGCTCGGGCGGGTCTGGCGCGATGCGGGCGTCGAGGTCGTCTACGCGCAGAACACGACCGACGTCGACGACCCGTTGCTCGAGCGCGCGACAGCCACCGGCGTCGACTGGCGTGAGCTCGCGGCCTCGCAGACCGACCTGTTCCGCTCCGACATGGAGCACCTCCGTGTGAGCCCGCCCGACCACTTCGTGGCCGTCACCGACGTCATCGAGCCCATCGGCGAGGCCGTCGCGAAGCTCCTCGCCGACGGCTTCGCCTACCGGGTCGACACACCCGATTCGACCGCGGGTGACGACGTCTACTTCGATGTCGACAGGGCAGGATCCGAGACGGCGTGGCATCTCGGTCTCGAAAGCCGTCTCGGCGCGGGCGACATGCTGCGGTTCTTCTCCGAGCGCGGGGGAGACCCGGAGCGACCCGGCAAGCACAACGTCCTCGACCCGCTGCTGTGGCGTTCCGCCCGCGACGGCGAGCCCTCGTGGCCGAGCGCCGTCGGCGATGGACGCCCCGGCTGGCACATCGAGTGCTCGGTGATCGCCCTCGACCACCTGGCTCTGCCGGTGTCGGTGAACGGCGGCGGCTCCGACCTCATTTTTCCGCACCACGAGATGAGCGCGGCCCACGGCACGGCACTGACCGGTGAGACGTTCGCCTCGCACTACGCCCACTCGGGCATGGTCGCGTATCAGGGCGAGAAGATGTCGAAGTCGCTCGGCAACCTCGTGAAGGTCTCCCAGCTGGTGGCCTCGGGAGTCGACGCCCGTGCCATCCGGCTCGCACTGCTCGACCACCACTACCGGAGTGACTGGGAGTGGTTCGACGGCTCCCTTCTCACGGCCGTCGCACGCCTCGCCGAGTGGCAGCGGTGGGCCGCGCGAGCCGTCGATGGCACCGAGGTCACACCGCTCCTCACCGAATTGCGCCGCCACCTCGCCGACGACCTCGACACACCCGGTGCCATCGCGGCGGTCGAACGCGCGGTGGCGTCCGGCGAGGCGCCGTCATCGATCGACGTGGAGGCTGTCGATGCTCTTCTCGGCATCCGCGTCTCGGCCTGACAGCGGGTTCTCGGCATGACGCTCAGGCCCCTCGACGCTCTCCCCACGAGCCCACGCCGAGTGCTGGTGGCAGGCGTGTCGGGGGCCGGCAAATCGACTCTCGCGAGGCGCCTCGCCCGGATCCTCGGCCTCGACTACGTCGAACTGGACGCCCTCTTCCACGGCCCGAACTGGACACCGCGCGAGGAATTCGTCGCCGACGTCGAGGCGTTCACCAGCGGCGAGCGGTGGATCACCGAGTGGCAGTACGAATCCGCTCGCGCACTGCTGGCCGAGCGCGCCGACACGCTGGTGTGGCTCGACCTGCCCTATCCGCTGGTCTTCGCCCGGGTGGTTCGTCGCACTCTGGCGCGCAGGATCCGGCGGCAGCCGCTCTGGAACGGCAACATCGAGGGCCCCCTCAGCGCGATCCTCACCGACCCGGAGCACATCATCCGCTGGTCCGTTCGCACCCGCCGCAAATACCGCGATCTCGGTGCCCGGCTCGCGCGGTCACATCCGCACCTGCAGGTGATACGTCTTCGCTCGCGACACGAGGTGGAGCAGTTCGTCTTCGCGGCCGGCACCCACCGGGCCGATCAGCTCGACTCGTAAGTAAGGCCTGCCCTCGCGGCGGGTCGCTGGCGACCGCGCCATCGATCCGCGGTGTTACACCGCGGGCGGCCGCCAGGGCTCGTCGCCGCTTTTGCCGTCGCGCTTGCGGAGGTACTGCTCGAACTCCTGCGCGATCGCCTCACCGCTGGCCTCGGGGGAGTCGACCGTGTCGCGGGCCTGTTCGAGCTGCTCGATGTAGCCGGCCATGTCTTCGTCGTCGGCTGCGAGCGCGTCGATGCCGGATTCCCAGGCCGATGCCTCGTCGACGAGCTCGTCTCGGGGGATGACCACACCGGTGATCTCGGCGACCTTGTCGAGGATCGCGAGGGAGGCCTTGGGGGAGGGGGCGTTGTGCACGTAGTGCGGCACGGACGCCCAGATCGACAGGGTCGGGATCGACGCCGCCTCGAGGGCGTGCCCGAGTACGGAGAGGATGCCGACGGGCCCCTCATAGGTGGAGCGCTCGACGTCGAACTCTTGACGGACGTCGGCGTTCTCGCTGCCGACGAAGATCGAGATCGGCCGAGTGTGGGGCACATCGGCGAGCATCGCGCCGAGAAAGACCACACCTGTGATGTCGTGCACGTCGACCAGGTCGACGATCTCGGCTGCGAAGCTGCGCCAGCTGCGCGAGGGCTCGGCGCCGAGCAGCACGAAGAGACCTCCGTCGGCAGGACCGTCGGCGGTGTCGAGGACGCCGGAGATGTCGATCACGGGGGAGACGACCTGGGGCGTGCCGTGCAGCTGGATTCGCGGCCAGATGAGGCTGGCGCTGCCGTCGTCGTCATGCGAGGCCTGCGGACGATTGAACTGGTAGTCGATGTACGCCTCACCGTCGAGCTCGGCGAGCGTCGTCATCTCGAGGGTGTCGACGAGCGACCTGGCGACGTTGCTGGCGGCTTCGCCGGCGTCGTTCCAGCCTTCGAAGGCGACGACGAGCAGTCGACCCTCAGCGAATCGTGACGATGGCGACACCGGACTCCTTTACTGCGGAGACCCTCGTTCGGCCCTCCGCGTCAGCTCTCCACGATAGCCGCTAGCAGCAGCGGCCCGGTCCCGGACCTCCCGTCGGCGTCACCGCCCTGCTCTAGACTCGCCTGTCGTGACCGATTCGACTGCAGAGCGCCTCCGCGCCGAGATCATCCCGGCCGCCGTCCTGTGGGACATGGACGGCACGCTCGTCGACACCGAGCCGTACTGGCAGGAGTCACAGGTCGCTCTCGTAGCCGAGCACGACGGTGTCTGGAGCCAGGAAGACGGCGACTCGCTGATCGGCTCGAGCCTCTGGCACTCGGCCAAGGTGCTCCAAGATCACGGGGTCGACCTCACGGCCCAAGAGATCATCGACCGGATGACGGACGACGTGCTCGAACGGGTCCGCGTCCACGTGCCGTGGCGTCCGGGTGCGCGCGAGCTCCTCCGCGAGCTGCGCGACGCCGGCATCCCGACGGCTCTCGTGACCATGTCGTTCCGGCGGATGGCCGTCGAGATCGTCGAGATCATCGATTTCCCCGCCTTCGACCTCGTCGTCGCCGGTGACGAGGTCGAGCACGGCAAGCCGCACCCCGAGGCGTACCTCACCGCGGCCGCGAAGCTCGGCGTCGACCCGCGGCACTGCGTCGCGATCGAAGACAGCCCCACCGGCCTGGCTGCGGCCATGGCCTCGGGCGCCGCGACGATCGGAGTCGAGCATCATGCGCCGTTGCCGCAGGACGGCGGGTTCACGCACCGGCACTCGCTGAGTGACGTCTCGCTGAGCGAGCTCTCGCGGATCCTTCACTCTGCCCGCGGGCTCGACGCACTCCCGGAAGGCGACTCATGACCGACCACCAGACCGACACCTCGCAGGCGGACGCCCAGTTCCGTCGGCAGAGCGGGCCGTTCCTCTGGGGCGACAAGGTGCAGCTGACCGGGCCCAAGGGCCGCATGCACACCATCACGCTGACCCCCGGCGGCGAATTCCACACGCACCGCGGCATCATCCGACACGACGACGTCGTCGACCTGCCCGACGGCTCGGTGCTCATCAGCACGACGGGCGATGAGTACCTCGCGCTCCGGCCGCTCCTCGCCGACTTCGTCATGTCGATGCCCCGGGGCGCCGCGATCGTCTACCCGAAAGACGCGGCGATGATCGTCACGTTCGCCGACATCTTCCCCGGAGCCACCGTCGTCGAGGCGGGCGTGGGCTCGGGTGCCCTGTCGCTCTCCCTGCTGCGCGCCATCGGCCCCGAGGGTCGCCTCGCGTCGTTCGAGCGCCGCGAAGAATTCGCCGACGTCGCGCGGGGCAACGTCACGAGCTTCGTCGGCGCCACGCCCAGCAACTGGTCGGTCACGGTCGGCGATCTGCTAGAAGAGCTGCCCCGCGTGGTCGAGGCCGGAACAGCCGACCGCGTCGTGCTCGACATGCTCGCCCCGTGGGAGAACGTCGAGGCGGTCGCGATGGCCCTCAAGCCCGGCGGTCTGGTGGTCTGCTACGTGGCCACCGTCACCCAGCTCTCCCGGACGGCCGAGGCGTTCCGTCACTTCGGCGGCTTCACCGAACCCGACTCCTCCGAGACGCTCGTGCGGTCCTGGCACGTCGAGGGCCTGGCCGTTCGGCCCGACCACCGCATGATCGCGCACACCGGCTTCCTGTTGACGGCCCGTCGTCTCGCCCCGGGGGCCGTCCTCCCGCAGCTGAAGCGTCGCGCGTCGAAGTCCGACTACTCCGAAGAAGATGTCGAGCTCTGGACTCCGGGCGCTCTCGGCGAGCGTTCGGCCACCGCGAAGAAGCTTCGCAAGACTGCGAGGCAGGCTCAGGACGCCGCGGCCAAGGCCGTCGCCGGCGCCGATGCGATCCGGCCCGCAAGCGAAGGATCCGAGGCTCCCGCGCCCGGCACCGACCTCCCGACTCCGTCCACCACAACCGAACAGGACTGACCGTGCAGATGAAGATCACCAAGACACTCGCCGCCGCTGCCGCCGTGGGGGCTCTCGTCTCCCTGTCGCTCGCCGGTTGCTCCTCCGCCGAGCCGAGCGCCAGCTGCTCGGGCGGCACGTCGTCGGGCAGCGTCTCCGAGTCGATCAAGGCGTCCGGCGACGTGGGCAAGGCCCCCAAGGTCACCTTCGACAAGGGTCTATCGACGAAGACCACCGAGAAGACGACGCTGGTCAAGGGCGACGGTGCCCTCGTGAAGAGCGGCCAGCCGGTCATTTTCCAGGTCTCGCTCTACAACGGGTCGACGGGCAAGCAGGCCACCTCGACCTACACGTCGACGCAGGGCGGCACCTACCTGGTCGCGGGTAAGCCGGCCTCGGGCACCAGCCTCGCCGCACTCAGCGAGGGCTTCGTGTGCTCGCACGTCGGCGACCGCGTCGCGATCGCCGGCAGCCCCGAAGACTCCACGAACGGTCAGGGCATCAGCGACTACAAGATCGGCGCGAAAGACAGCGTCGTCTTCGTCGCCGACATCCTGAAGGCGTTCCCCTCAAGGGCGACCGGCGAGAAGCAGAAGGCCGTGTCCGGCGAGCCCACCGTCACCCTCGCCAAAGACGGGGCCCCCACGATCACCGTTCCGAAGACGAAGGCTCCCAGCAAGCTCGTCTCGACCACGCTCATCGAGGGATCGGGCGCCACCGTCAAGGAGGGCGACTCGGTGATGATGCAGTACACCGGCGTGCTCTACAAGAACGGCAAGGTGTTCGATTCGTCGTGGGCCAAGGGTCAGCCCTTCGTCGGGAGCCTGACCTCGGGTCAGCTCATCGACGGCTGGGTCAAGGGTCTCGCCGGCAAGAAGATCGGCAGCCAGGTGCTGCTGGTCGTGCCTCCGGCCGACGGCTACGGAGCCACCGCGCAGGGCGATTCGATTCCCGCCAACTCGACGCTCGTGTTCGTCGTCGACCTGCTCGGCAAGGTGTCGTGACCCGTCGCGACTGAGCGGTCGGAGCCGCGGCCGCAGCCCCTCGAAGGGCCTGTGACCGGCGGCTTCGACCCCCACGAACACCCGATAGGCTGAACGGGCCGTGCCCTCAGGGGCCGGCTCTCTCAAGTGCAGTAAAGAAATGAGGATTCGTGCGCAAGATCCCCGCGCTGATCGTTGTTGCCGGGCTTCTGGCGACGCTGACCGCTTGCTCCACGAGCTCCGCCCCCGGTTCGGCCGGCTGCACGACCCCCGCCTCGGGCGACGCCTCGTCCGTGGTCTCGGCGAGCGGGTCGGTCGGCGAAGCGCCGACCAAAGTCACGATCCCCACGCCGATCAACACGCGGCACACCCAGGTCTCCACACTCGTGCAGGGCGACGGCCAGACCCTCACCGACGGCACTCCCGCGCTGATCAAGTTCGCCGTGTATTCGGGTGAGACCGGCAAGGCGGTCCAGGCCTACGCCGCCGCCGCGGCCCCCGTCACCGTCGGTGCCACCACCGGTGGCCCCCTCGTCGACGCTCTCGAGTGCGCCCAGGTCGGGTCGCGTATCGCCGTCGCCGTCAAGGTCAGCGATCTCAGCTCGACCACGGCGAAGAAAGACGACAAGTCGGGCCCGGCCTACATCGCCGTCATCGACGTCGTCCGCGCCTTCCTTCCCAAGGCCGACGGCGCCCTCCAGTTCGGCGTCAACAACATGCCGGCCGTGGTGACCGCCGCCAACGGCGCACCTGGCATCAGCATCCCTGACGTCGCCGCTCCCAAGACCGAGAAGGTGCAGCTGGTCCGTAAGGGCAACGGGGCGAAGCTCACCGCGAAGTCCACCGCCGTCGCGCAGTTCACCGCGGTCGACTGGGCGGCCGAGCCGACCGTTCAGGGCTCCACCTGGGTCAACGGCGACGCCGCGACGACGATCGACCTCTCGTCCGACAAGATCCCCAGCACCGTGAGAAAAGCCCTGATCGGCCAGCGGGTCGGCTCGCAGGTCATGATCGTCATCCCACCGACGGCCGAGAGCGGCTCCACCTCGACCCTCGTCTACGTATTCGACCTTCTGGGATCGCTCTGACGATCCGCCTCGGCTGACCTAAGATCCCTTTCGTGCCGAAGAAAGCCACTCCTTCCTCCAGTGCCGGACCCGTTGGGCGCGCCCCACGCGTCCCGGTTGAAGAGCGGCTGTTCAGTCTCGTTCTGGCGTTGCTCGCCACCGACACGGGTCTGACCAAGACCGAGATCCTCTCGACCGTCCAGGGCTACCGGCAACGATGGAGCCGGGGTGACAACCTCGCCCTCGAGAGACAGTTCGAGCGAGACAAAGACGACATCCGCGAGCTCGGCGTTCCCCTCGAGACCATCGAAGAACTCGGTTCGAGCGGCAACAACCAGAACCTCCGCTACCGAATTCTCCGCGGCGACTACGAGCTCCCCACCGACATCGCCTTCTCGTCCGAAGAGACGGCCCTGCTGACCCTCGCCGCCATGGTCTGGCGCGAGGGGACCCTCTCGGGGGAGTCCCGTCGTGCCCTCCTCAAGCTCCGCAGCCTCGGTGGGGCGGCCCCGGTCCCCGAACTCGACTACGCCCCCAGAATTCGCTCGCGCGACTCCGCGTTCGAGCCGCTGCGCACCGCCCTCGATCGGTCGGCCGTGGTTCTGTTCGACTACCTCAAGCCCGGCGAGAGTGCGCCTCGGGCCCGGCGAGTGGTTCCCTATGCCCTCGTCCAGTTCCAGGGGCGCTGGATGTGCTCGGCGATCGAGACCGAGACGGGCGGTTGGCGAACATTCCTCCTCTCCCGGATCACCGGCGAAGTCACGGTGACGAACGAGAACGTCACGGTCCCGCCGGAGGCGACAGCCGAGCGCTCGCTCGCCGACCTCGAAGACCTGTGGTCGGCGCAGACGGCCGTCGTCGAGGTTGAACCTGCCTCCGATGCAGAGACCCGACTGCTGAAGCGCCGCGGCACGACCCGAGGTGACGACGGCACCCTGACCATCCACTGGTCGGATCGCTTCCTGCTCGCCGATGAGCTGGCCTCGTTCGGGCCCGAGGTGCGCGTCGTCGAGCCGGAGGGGGTGCGCGAGCTCGTCGTCGAGCGTCTCAGCGCACTCGCGACTCAGCACGCCGATTCACGAAAGGCATCCCGTGGCTGAGCGCGCACCCGCCCTCCAGGCGCAAGACAAACTCGCTTTCCTGCTCTCCCTCGTTCCCTACCTGATGGATCGCGGAAGCGTCAGCGTCGCCGAGGCTGCTACCCACTTCGGAGTTCCCGTCACGCAGATCCGGCGCGCGGTCGAGCTCATTGCAGTCTCGGGTATACCGGGCGAGACAACCCAGTACCAGCACGGCGACCTCTTCGACATCGCCTGGGACGACTTCGAGCAGAACGACGTGATCGTCCTCACGAACCTCGTCGCTATCGACGACTCGCCTCGCTTCTCGGCGCGAGAGGCCGCCGCCCTCATCGCCGGTCTGCAATATCTCTCGTCCCTGCCCGAGAACGCCGACAGGCAGGCCATCGCCACCCTGATGTCGAAGTTGGCGCGCGGAGCCTCCGGGGCCCCCAGCCAGGTCGCCGTCGAGAATTCCGAAACGAACCAGCTCCTCGCCCTCGTCCGCCGCGCGGTCGACGAGGGTGTCCAGCTCGAATTCGACTACTCCGGAGTCCGCGGGCAGATCGAGCGGCGACGCGTCGATCCGCTCCGAGTCGAATCCCTCGACGCCGACTGGTACCTCCGGGGCTACGACCACCTGCGCGAAGCCGTCCGCACTTTCCGCCTCGACCGGGTGAGCGATGCCGCTGTCAGCGACCAGCCCATCTCGTTCCGCGCCGCCGACGTGTCGCTTCCCGACACGCTGTTCGAAGGCTCGCCCGACGACATCGTGGTCGAGATCGAGATCGACGCCGCGGCCTCGACGCTGCTCGACGATTACGCCCCCGAGACGATCGAGGACGGGCCCGAGGGGCGCACGCGACTTGCGCTGCGGGTCAACCATTTCGGATCCTTGGCTCGCCTTGTCGCCGGGCTCCCCGGAGGGCCCGTCGTCGTCGCACCGGCCGCGGCACGGGCGGCTGTGGCCGACTGGGCCACCCGAGCCACTCACAGGTACGACCAGCCCTGACGCTTTTCCGGGGCGTCCGCGTTAGAATCGCCTTTCCGCACACTTCTTAGGAGGCGACTGATGTTCTCAGGTGCTCTTGGCCTACCCCACCTTCTGATCATTCTGGTGATCCTGCTCCTCCTCTTCGGAGCACCGAAGCTCCCCGCCCTCGCGAAGAGCGTCGCTCAGTCGATGAAGATCTTCAAGACCGAGATCGGGCCGAACCACGACGGTTCGTCCGACGCCGCCACCACGGCGCCGACCAACGCCGCACCCACAACGGTCGCGCCGACTCCGTCGGCACCCGTGCAACACACCACGGTGAACCCCGACGGCAGCACCACCACCACCGTCACCACGCCGGCACCGTCCGGCAACGCGGCTCCGCTCAAAACCGACAAACCGAAGCTCTAGTCGGTGGCCACGACCTCGGTGCCGGGCGGTGCTCAGGGCGGTGGCACGGCTCGTTCTCGCGGTGCGAAGCGGAGCCCGGCTGAGGGTCGCATGTCGCTTGGGCAGCACTTCCTCGAGCTGCGCAAACGTCTCTTCTTCGCCGCGGTGGCCATTGCCGTGTGCTCGGTGGCCGGCTGGTTCCTCTCGACGTACGTGCTCGACGTGCTCCGCTCACCCGTCGAGCAGATCTCCGGCAACGGTCGTCGTCTCGCTTCGCTGAACTTTGCCAATGTCACTGGTGCGTTCGACCTCAAACTCACCATCACGATCACCGTTGGCGTGATCATCTCGAGCCCGGTGTGGCTTTACCAGATCTGGGCGTTCATCGTGCCGGCTCTGGTTCGCAAAGAGAAGCTCTATGCGATCGGCTTTCTCGGTGCCGCGATCCCACTTTTTCTGGCCGGTTGTTGCGCCGGGTTCTTCGTGCTCCCGCACATCGTGCAAGTGATGACCTCGTTCATCGCCTCCGAAGATTCCAGCATCATCGACGCCAAGACGTACTACGACTTCGTGCTCAAGCTGGTGCTCGCCATCGGCGTCGCGTTCGTGCTTCCCGTCTTCCTCGTTCTGCTGAACTTCATCGGTGTGCTGACAGCGGCGTCGATCCGCAAGAGCTGGCGCGTGGCGATCATCCTCATCACCCTTTTCACCGCGATCGTCACCCCCTCCGCCGACGTCATCTCGATGATCCTGCTGGCCATCCCCATGGTCGGGCTCTACTTGATCGCCTGCCTCGTCACTACCCTCCACGATCGGCGTCTCGCCAAACGGGTGGCGGCCCTCGACGCTGAGCTCGCCGGGGCCTAGCAGTTCCCGGCACAGGCCCCTCTCGGCAGCGGTCTCCCGTGCACGGGCTCGGAGGCGGCGCGTGACAGAATCGACCACGTGACCAGCAGCGAACTGTCTCCGTCCGAGCGATTCGCGGCCTCCCGGGCCCGAACTCGCACCCCGCAGCTCCAGGGTTTCCGCGAGCGTCTGGGCTTCGCGCTCGACGGGTTCCAGATCGCTGCCTGCGAGGTCGTCGAGGCCGGTCGCAGCGTGCTCGTCGCGGCTCCGACGGGGGCTGGCAAGACGCTCGTCGCCGAGTTCGCCATTCACCTCGCGATGCAGCACCCCCGTGACAAGGTCTTCTACACGGCTCCGATGAAGGCGCTGAGCAACCAGAAATACCAGGAGCTCGTCGCCGAATACGGCGCGTCCGAGGTGGGTCTGCTCACCGGTGACACCAACGTCAATTCCCGCGCGCGGATCGTCGTCATGACGACCGAGGTGCTCCGCAACATGCTCTACGCCGGCTCCGATCTGCTGACCGACCTGCGCTGGGTCGTGCTCGACGAGGTGCACTTCCTCGGTGACCGGTTCCGCGGCGCTGTCTGGGAGGAGGTCATCATCCACCTCCCGCTCGACGTCCGCATGGTGTCACTCAGCGCGACCGTCTCGAACGCCGAGGAGTTCGGCGACTGGCTCCAGACGGTCCGCGGCGACACCGACGTGATCGTCTCCGAGGAGCGCCCCGTTCCTCTTCAGCAGCACGTCCTGGTCGGCTCCAAGTATCTCGACCTGTTCGACTCGACCGGCAAGGCCGCGACCAATCGGGTCAACCCCGAGCTGGTGCGGGCGGCATCGCTCAGTTCGAGGCCGGGCTCGAGAAACGGCCGACCAGGATCCGGCTCCCACGGCTACAAGCCCAAGCGAGACTCGCGCCCCCAGTCGTCCGGGCCCCAGAACTTCGGCCGGATGGATCGCTGGAAGATCGTCGAGCTGCTCGACGGAAAGAACCTGCTGCCGGCCATCTTCTTCGTCTTCAGCCGCGTCGGCTGCGATCAGGCTGTCCGGCAGGTGCTCCGCTCCGGCATCCGGCTCACGACCGCCGCGGATCGCGATGAGATCCGCGAGATCGTCGACGAGCACTGCCGCACCCTTCGCGACGAAGACCTCGCCGTCCTCGGCTACTACGAGTGGGTGGAGGGTCTCGAGCGCGGTGTCGCGGCGCACCATGCGGGTCTGCTCCCCGCCTTCAAAGAGGTCGTTGAGGAGCTCTTCCAGAAGAAGCTCGTCAAGGTCGTCTTCGCCACCGAGACCCTGGCGCTGGGCATCAACATGCCTGCTCGAAGCGTCGTGCTCGAGAAGCTCGAGAAGTACAACGGCGAGTCGCGCGTCCCGATCACGCCGGGGGAGTACACCCAGCTCACCGGCCGCGCGGGTCGCCGTGGCATCGACATCGAGGGGCACTCCGTCATCCAGTGGGCGCAGGGTCTCGATCCGCAGGCGGTCGCAGCGCTCGCCTCGCGCCGCACGTACCCACTCAATTCCAGCTTCCGGCCGACCTACAACATGGCGGTCAACCTGATCGAGCGGTTCGGCCGATCCCGCACGCGAGAAGTGCTCGAGACGTCGTTCGCCCAGTTCCAGGCCGACCGGGCCGTGGTCGACCTGGCCCGTAAGGTGCGGTCGCAGCAACAGTCGCTCGACGGGTACGCCAAGTCGATGGAGTGCCATCTCGGCGACTTCGGCGAGTACATGACCCTGCGTCAAGACATCGCCGAACTCGAGAAGCAGGGCGCATCCCGCTCTGAGGTGCAGAGTCGAAAGGAGCGCGACTCCCGCCAGGAGAAGATCACCGCCCTCCGTCGTCAGCTACGGCAGCATGTCTGCCACAACTGCCCGGAGCGCGAGCAGCATGCGCGCTGGGCCGAGCGCTGGTACAAGCTGAAGAAGCAGACCGATCAGCTGTCGGCGCAGATCCGCAGCCGAACGGGTGCGGTCGCGAAGGTCTTCGACCGGGTCACCGACGTGCTGGTCGACCTCGGCTACCTGGTTCCTCGCGGTGCGGAGTCGAGTGCGGGGTCGGCCGACAGAATCGCCGATTCGTCGCGGCTCTCCCGCGTGGCCGAGGTCGACGTCGCCGCCCCCGGCAAAACCCTGCGGCGCATCTACGGCGACCGAGACCTTCTCGTGGCCGAGTGCCTCCGACGAGGATCCTGGAACTCGCTCGACGCACCGCAGCTGGCGGCCATGGCGGCGACGCTCGTCTATGAGCCCCGCCGCGACGAGGGCATGCTCGGCGACCGCTACCTCCCGCCCGGAGAGTTCCGCACAGCACTCGATCGAACCCGGACGATCTGGGCGGAGCTCGACGACCTCGAGCAGGCGCATCGGCTCCCGGGAACCCTTCAGCCGTCGCCGGGTATCGCGCTGGCGATGTACCACTGGGCTCGGGGAGCGTCGCTCGACACTGTCCTCGACGACGCCGAGCTCGCGGCCGGCGACTTCGTGCGCTGGACCAAGCAGACGATCGACCTCCTCGACCAGTTGTCGGTCGTCGCCGATCCGCCCGTCGGTCCGGTGGCGCGGAAGGCGCTCGACGCCGTCCGGCGCGGCATCGTCGCCTATACCGCGGTGTGATTCGACAGAGTCACTCCACAGTGTCGGCACCCTACAATTCACGCGTGCCCCGTTTCTCCGGCGTGCCGAGCCCTTCGGGCGACCCGCGCACCTCCGACTTCCGTCTTCCCCTGTGGATCGCCCTCGTCACGGGTGTCGGGGGCGGGGCATTGATGGAGTTCGGCTTTCCCGACCGCGGCATCTGGCCCCTGACCTTTGTCGGCATCGGCTTGATCCTTCTGGCGCTGAAGGGGAGAAGCGTCGGCGGATCCCTCCTGGTGGGCCTGGCGTCGGGCATGACCTTCTTCTTTGTGCTCATCGACTGGGTGGCCACCTATTTAGGCCCGGTGCCGTGGATCGCCCTAGCGGGGCTGGAGGCGCTGATCTTCGCCCTCGGCGCGATTCCGATCACCCTGGCGTACCGGTGGGTTCCTCGCGTCTGGCAGGGCACGCTGGGCCGCACGCTCCTCCTGCCGGTCGTCGTCGCCGGACTCTGGGTCGGTCGCGAATTCGTTGCGGGGCACTACCCCTACGGGGGCTTCTCGTGGGGACGCGTCGCTGAGAGCCAGTCGCAGAGCCCGTTCGCCTCGCTGACCGCCTGGTTGGGCATCTCCGGGCTGAGCTTCGTCATGGTCGCGCTCGTGGCCGCGGTCATGCAGCTGCTCGTCGAGCAGCCGGTTCGCCTCACGACCCGCGCTCTCGTAGCGGCGACGGCGATCGTGGCTGTCCTCGCCGTTCCCGCCTGGCCGAGCGCGTCTGCCGGATCCTCGACGATCGCGGCTGTTCAGGGCAACAGCAAAGCCGGCTTCTTCCAGCAGCGCACGTACGGCGACCTGAGCAACGCGCAGGTCGACGCGACGTACAAGGGCGTTCTGCCGTCCGACGACATCGACATGCTCGTGTGGCCCGAGGGCGCATCCGACCGCGATCCCACTCGGGATCGTTTCGGTGCCTACATCTTCGATGTGCTGTCGAAGGCGTACGGCGCTCCGATCGTCTCCGGCGTCATCACCGAGCGCGGGTCGAAAGACTATAACTCGTCGATCGTCTGGGACGACGGCACGGTCCAGGCCCAGTACGACAAGAGGCATCTCGTTCCATTCGGGGAGTACGTGCCCGATCGCCCCTTCTTCAACGCCCTCGCCCCCTCGCTCGTCGGTTTGCTCACGCGTGACCTGACCCCGGGCACGAATACGAACGTGCTCGACGTCGGATCCATCAAGGCCGGTATCTCGATCTGCTTCGACATCGTCGACGACGCCTTGACTCGCGAGATGGTCGACGGGGGAGCGCAGGTCATCCTCGCTCAGACGAACAACGCCGACTTCGGCCAGACCGACGAGAACACCCAGCAGCTCGCGATCGCCCGCCTGCGGGCCATCGAGACGTCCAGGCCGCTCGTGAACATCTCGACCGTCGGATCGAGTGCCGTCATCTCCGCCGACGGCAAGACCATCGACAGCATTCCGGCATTCCAGCCCGGTGCGATGGTCACCAAGGTCCCCCTTGGCACGGGCACTACTCCCGCGGTGTGGGGCGGGGCCGCTCTCGAGCAGCTCGCGATGTTCTTCGCGGCTGCGGCCCTCGTGCTATCTCGCGTTCTGCTGAGGGGATCCGGGTATGGCGATGCTGCGCGTCAGGCGAAACAGTCTGATCGTCTCGCCCGCCGGTCTCGTCGTCTCGGTCGCGCCGCCCAGTAGGCGTAGAAAAGTCCACCCACCCCGAGGCCGAGAGGCCGGTCGAGGTAGATGGACGTGTGAGGCGCGGTGAGGCTATGCGCCGATCTTCTGCTGCCCTTTGCGGGCCCGCAGGTAGTCGAGTCGCTCTTGCAGCAACTCTTCGAGCTCGGGTCGCGTGCGACGCTCGAGCAGCATGTCCCAGTGGGTTCGGGGCACTTTCACGTCACCGCGGTCGATGTCGACGGGCTTGCCGTCGGCCGAGAGCAGAAGTCCTTCTTGACCGCTCTTCGGCGACTGCCAGGAGTCGGGAATCTCCGCCTCTGCGGCGAAGACGACATCGAACGTGGCTCCGTCGGTCGTCTGATAGACGGCCTTTTTGCGGGGTGAAAATTCCACGCCCTCTTCGCTTTGGAGGCTCTGGCTACCAAGCCTCATTCCGCGCAAACTGCGATCTGCCATTGCGTGGTCTCCTCTCGCGTTGCAATCTCCCGTTATAACCACTTAAGATGAAGGTTTGTTTCGCGAGGTGAGATTTCACAGTGCCCTCCCAGGCCTCGCCGCTACTTGCTACTCCTAGTTCGGAGCAGAGCGAGTGCCAGATCGGATCGATCGGTGATGAGGCCGTCGACTCCCCGGTCGAGCAGTCGGGCCATGTCGACCGGATCGTTCACGGTCCAGACGTGAACCTCGACGCCGGCAGAGTGAGCGGCTTCGAGGAGGGCTGCCGAGAGGACCGGGACCCCGCGGTGCTTTTCGGGGATCTGCAGGGCGTCGATGCCTTGAAGTGCACGTCTGCGGAACCAGGGGAGCGGGGTTCGCGCCGCCACTGCTGCACGCACGACGCCTCTCGTCGAGGGCGAAGTCGCTACACCGGGCAGGGCTGCCACGGCCGCCTTGCGACGGGCATCGTCGAACGATGTGACGAGCACGCGAGGGGCGGCACGGTGCCGCTTGATCGCCGCAACCGTCGGCTCGAGGGCCTCGTCGACCTTGATGTCGATATTGAAACGCGCATCGGGAAAAGCGGAGAGGGCGTCGTCCAGGCTCGGAACCTCCGTGCCGTCGGGCAAGCGCAGCCTCGCGACTTCTCGGGAGGTCAACCCCAGGATCCCGGTGGCCGGCGCACCGACCCGGCCCAGGTCGGCATCGTGGCTGAGAACCGCGACGCCGTCGCTCGTCGCATGCACATCGGTCTCGAGGTGTGTGACACCGAGGGCCAGGGCAGCGAGGAATGCCGGAAGAGTGTTCTCCGGCGCCTCCGTTGCCAGCCCCCGGTGCGCGATCACCCGCGGCGGGGCCGGTGTGAACCAGCTCGCCGTCACTCGGCGGAGGGCGCCGTCGTTGCGGTGGGGAAGCCCGTGGCCGGGGAGCTCTTCGCCGAGGGAGTCTCTCCCGACACGGCTTCTTTGGCGCCCATGAATCCGGCACCGACACCCTTCAGCGCCTCGGTGAATTCGGACGGGATCATCCAGACCTTACTCGCGGCGCCGTCGGCGATCTTCGGCAGAGTCTGGAGGTACTGGTAGGCGAGCAACTTGGGGTCGGGGTCGCCGTCGTGGATGGCCTTGAAGACCGTCTGGATGGCCTCAGCCTCACCCTGAGCCCGAAGGACCTGCGACTTCGCCGCGCCTTCGGCCTCAAGGATCGAGGCCTGCCGGGAACCCTCCGCCTGGAGGATCGCCGCCTGCTTCGTGCCCTCGGCGCGGAGGATCTGCGCACGGCGGTCGCGCTCGGCGCGCATCTGCTGCTCCATGGAGTCTTGGATCGACAGGGGCGGCTCGATCGCCTTGAGCTCGACTCGCCCGACGCGGATTCCCCACTTGCCCGTCGCCTCGTCGAGCACGATGCGCAGTTGGCCGTTGATGTTGTCGCGACTGGTCAGGGCTTCTTCGAGGTTGAGCCCACCGACGACGTTACGAAGGGTCGTGGTGGTGAGCTGTTCGACGGCACCCAGGTAGTTGGCGATCTCGTAGGTCGCTGCTCGCGCGTCGGTCACCTGGAAGTAGACCACCGTGTCGATCGAAACAACGAGGTTGTCTTCGGTGATCACGGGCTGAGGCGGGAAGGAGACGACCTGCTCGCGCATGTCGAGGAGGGGACGCACACGGTCGATGAACGGAACCAGGATGTTTAGACCCGGCGTCAGGGTCTTGTGGTACTTACCGAGTCGCTCGACGACACCCGCTGTCGCCTGAGGGATGATCCGTACCGACCGGAACAGGATCACCAGAACGAAGATGACGACGATGATAAGGAAGATGGCGAGGACGACTCCGCCGATTGCTGCTCCGTCGGTCATTGGTGATGCCTTTCGCGTAAGGGTGGCTAGAGAGACTTGATGTCGGACGGGACGACCACTGCTGTCGACCCCTCGATGGCCGTCACGACGACGGCCGACCCCGTGTCGAGGAGACTGACCCCGGCCGGTGCGAGAAGCCGGGCGGTCCATGTCTCGCCGTTGGCCAGCTTGACCTGGCCGAGACCCGGGTGCACCTCGCCGCCGGGAATGGGAACGACCACGGAGCCGCCGAGGCCCAGAAGAGCCTCGACGTTGCTCGGCGTCGGGTCGCCGCCCCGTTTCAGGGCTCGGAGAAGGGGTGGCTTGACCGAGAAGAGGAGGAGGACTGACACCACCGCCGCGACGATCACCTGCAGCCAGAAGGGCCCGCCGAAGAGACCGGTGAGAAGACCGCCGACGCTGCCGATGGCGAGCATGAGGAAGGTGAACTCGACCGTCGTCACCTCGATGATGATGAAGATCAGGATGAGCGCCAACCAGACGACCCACGAATACTGCTGTAAGAAGTCGACCAGGTTGTCCATCTGAGCTACCCATCTCCTTCGGTGGTGTTCTGCATTTTTGTTTGCGCTTCCACGCTAGCAGTCGGATGGTCCTCTCCGTCAGAGGCACTTGATAGCCTGGGGACTGCCTCAATGCCAGCACCGACAGGAGTCTCCCCGTGCCACTCGACCTCGCTTCCGCCCCCCTCGCGGCCGGTTCCCTCTCCGGCAAGCGCGCCCTCGTCACCGGTTCCTCGCGCGGCGTCGGAGCAGACACGGCCCAGTACCTCGCCGCCGCGGGCGCCCGGGTCGTCATCAACTTCCGCAACAAAGAGAAGCGTGCCCTGCAGCTCGTCTCGAAGATCGAGGAGACAGGCGGCGAGGCCGTCTCCATCGGCGCCGACCTGACCGACGGCGAGTCCGTCCAGGCCATGATCGATCAGGTCGAGACGGAGTTCGGCGGCCTCGACATCCTGGTGCTCAACGCCTCCGGCGGCATGGAGTCGGGCATGGCCGAGAACTACGCCCTCCTGCTGAACCGCGACGCGCAGGTCGACGTGCTGACCCGGGCCCTGCCGCTCATGGCCGCCGGTTCGCGCGTGGTGTTCGTCACGAGCCACCAGGCGCACTTCATCAAGACGACCGAGACGATGCCCGAGTACCTCCCCGTAGCGCTCTCCAAGCGGGCCGGCGAAGATGCTCTGCGCGATCTCATCCCCAGCCTCACCGAGAAGGGCATCGACTTCGTTGTCGTCTCCGGCGACATGATCGAGGGCACCATCACGGCGACGCTCCTCGAGCGCACCAACCCCGGTGCCATCTCGGCTCGCCGCGAGGCCGCGGGCAAGCTTTACAACGTCGCTGAGTTCGCCGCCGAGGTCGCCCTGGCGGCTGTCGAGGGCATCCCCTCCGATCACACGCGGCTGGTCGGCGAAACCGCCGACTTCCAGGCCGTCTGAGCCGAGCGGCCGCGCGACCATGTCTGATACCGAGCCCGACGCCGAGAACGGGCCCAGAAGGATCCTGCGGCTCACCTCGCGACTGATCGTGGTCGACGAAGACGACCGTATTCTCCTGATGGACACCAAATCGCCCGACACCTCCGGCGTCTCGCGCTGGATCACGCCGGGCGGCGGCGTCGACCCGGGGGAGTCACACCGCGACGCCGCGATCCGCGAGCTGCACGAAGAGACCGGGCAGGTGATCGACGATCCGGGCGAGGTCGTCTACACGTCCGACTTCGAAGTGGAGTGGGACGCCGCCGACCACACCCACGGTCATGCCGAGTTCTACGTCGTGCGCCTGCCGCACTTCGAAATCGTCGACGACGACTGGACAGACGAGGAGCGCGTCGACATCGTCGAGTCGCGCTGGTGGAGCCGCGACGAGCTCCGCACGTCCGACGAGAAGTTCGAGCCCGAAGACCTGCCAGAGCTGATCGAGCGGCTTTTGGCCTGAGCCTCATACTTTGTGATGAGGCCGAAAAGCGGCCGATCGGCCGGTGCCCTCGCGAAGGCCGATCCGTACGCTTGAAGCTATGGAGCTCACAGTCATCGTCCCCACGTTCAACGAGGCGCCCAATGTGGCTGAGCTCGTGCGCCGTGTCGAGGCTGCGGTCGTCGGTATCGACGCCGAGGTGCTCTTCGTCGACGACTCTCGAGACAACACGCCCGACGTGATCCGCGAGGTCGCGGCCCAGCACGATCTCCCCGTGCGACTCATCCACCGCGACACTCCCGTCGGCGGCCTCTCCGGTGCAGTCATCGAAGGCCTTCGGTCGACGACCAGCCGCTGGTCGATCGTGATGGACGGCGACCTGCAGCACCGCCCCGAGACGCTCCCTTCGATCATCGCCAGGGGCGACGCCTCGGGCGCCGATGTCGTCGTAGCCTCCCGTCACGTCGACGGAGGCTCGAGCGACGGGCTGTCCGGGGGAGTGCGTCGCCTGGTGTCGCAGGCCTCGATCAAAGTCACCAAGGCGTTGTTCCCGACCCGCCTGCACGGCACCACCGACCCGATGAGCGGTTTCTTCGGCATTCGCACCGGGGCCATCCAGCTCGACGGGCTGCACGCTCGCGGCTTCAAGATCCTCCTCGAGATCCTCGCCCGCCAGCCGCTGCAGGTCGCCGAAGTGCCTCTCGTGTTCGAGGCGCGCCTCGCCGGCACATCGAAGGCCGACATGAAGCAGGGCATCGCGCTCGGCCGGCAGCTCTTCGACCTCAAATTCGGGCGCATCTCGGGCTTCGCGGCCATCGGGGCGCTCGGCGCCGTGGCAAACCTCGCGATCCTGGCCGGCCTGCAGACGTTCGGCGTCGGCTACCTCGCCGCCGCCTGCATCGCCGCCTTCGTCACCATCATCGGCAACTTCCTGCTGCAGGAACGCTTCATCTTCAACGATTTGAAGCACGGCGCCCGCGGGGTGTGGAAGCGCTGGTGGCACACCTTCGCCTTCAACGGCACCGAGTCGATCGTCCGCACCTTCGTGCTCTGGGTGATCGTCGAGAACACTTCGCTCCATAGCGTGTTCGTGCAGGCCGCGCTCATCGCCGTCGGCTTCTCGCTGCGCTATCTCTACCAGTCGCGCATCGTCTACAAGAAGATGACGCCCGAGCCGACCCTCGACGACATCATCGAGGCCGAAGAGGCTCGCGCCGACGAGCCCGCTATCCCCGTGAAAGCCACCGAGCCCGTCTGATCGTCACGTTCGACCAGGCTCAGACGAGCCCGTTCTCGTAGGCGTAGATCACGAGCTGCACGCGGTCGCGGAGCGCTAGCTTGGCAAGGATCCGACTCACGTGCGACTTCACCGTCGCGTCACTCAGGTGGAGCTTCTCGGCGATCTCGTTATTGCTGAGTCCGGAGGCCAGCGCCGCAAAGATGTCGCGCTCCCTCGTCGTCAGCGGCTCGAGCGCCTCGGTCTCGACCCGCGGCGTCTTTCGGGCAAACCGCTCGACGAGCCCGCTCATCACCGAGGGCGCTACGACCGCTGATCCCGAATGGATCGTCCGCAGCGACGCGAGCAGGAACTCCGGGTCGGCGTTCTTCAGCAGGAAGCCGCTCGCCCCGGCCTGAATGGCATGGAACGTCTTGTCGTTCAACTCGAACGTGGTGAGAACGACGACCCTGGTGCGGGTCGCGACGTCTCCTGTCTCGGTGGAATCGAGGATCCTGGTGGTCGCCTCGACCCCGTCGGTCACCGGCATCTCGAGATCCATCAGCACCAGATCGACGGGTTGCTCGACCGCGAGTCGCACGGCTTCGGCGCCGTCGGAGGCCTCCCAAACGACGTCCAAATCGTCTTGCGAGTCGAGGATCATGCGGATGCCCGCCCGGAAGAGCGGTTGGTCGTCGGCCAGGCCGATTCGGATGGGGTTCACTCGGGGCCTCCGGGGGAGTGGGGGATTCGCGCGGCGACTCGGAAGCCGGGTGTGCCGTCGTCTCGAGGGCGGGCGTCCACCGTGCCGCCGACGAGCCTGACCCGCTCCATCATGCCGGGAATGCCGTAACCGCCGGTGCTGGGTCGCAGTTCGTCTCCGAGGAGACCGGGACCGTCGCCTTCGGTCGTCTCGGTACGGACCGAGACCGCGTCGTCCGACCAATCGAGGTCGACCTTGACCGTCGTGCCGGGCCCGCCGTGCTTGAGGGCATTGGTGAGGGCTTCCTGGACGACGCGGTACAGGGCGAGATCAGGCCCGATCGCCAGTGGGGACCGGTCTCCCGTCTCGTGGATGTCGACGACGAGGCCGGCCGCCCGGGTGTTCTTCGCAAGCCCCTCGAGGTCGGCGACGCCGAGCGAGCCCTCGTGTCCGTCCGACCCGGTGAGGACGCTCAGCAGCTCACTGACATCATCGAGGGCTGAGCGTGCCGAACTGTTGATCACACCTAAAGCTTCGATCGCCACCTGAGGGTTCTTCGCTACGGCGTATCGGGCACCGTCTGACTGCGCGATGATCACCGCGAGGGAGTGACCGATGACGTCGTGCATCTCACGCGAGATCCGCGTGCGCTCGGTCTCTTGCGCCACCCGCAGCTCGGCACGGAGAAGTTCTTGCGAGCTCTCGAGCCGGTCGACGCGTTCGCTCATCAGGGCGCGGCGGATCCTGGTGATCATTCCCAGCAGCCAGAACAGCGAGAGGGTCGCCGCGATGACGCCCGCCACGCCCACGAAGTAGAGGACCTTCGACAGGGCGGCCTCGCCATCCTGCTGATGCGCCGGCAGAAACAGCCCTGTGATCAACACGAGCTTGACGCTTGCCAGGATTCCCCCCACGACGCTCGAGATGAGCCCCAGCCGACTCACGATGGGTGAGTGGGCGACGCTAGTGCCGTAGATGACGACGGCGATGAGCACGTTGCCGTTAATGAACGTCGGCAAGACGAACAGCTGCGCGATGGCGCCGGCCCAGGCGATACCGAGCGCCGCGCCTGGAGAACGGCGACGAAAGACTAGTGCGACGGCGAACACTGCGTCGATGGGAAGAGTCGTCCACCCGGTGCGGCTGACGTCGAGCACACCGAAGAAGGCAAACGCCACGATGGCGATGATGGCGTCGAAGACCATCGGCCGACGTTCGAGGGTGGTCCACACAGGAGTAACGCTAGCGTGCGGCGGTGCTGTGGTCCCGGTAGCCGCGGCACGCTCCGAGACCCCTCTTCTCGTGTCGCTCTGATCGCCGATAATGCACATTATGTCAAGTACCGACAATTTGACCCTGTTCTCCGAAGTTGATATGTGGTGTACTGAATAAGAAGCACCCCGCTTCTGACCAGCCGACGAGAGGCCGACCCGATGAGCCCGACTCCGCACGTGACGATCATCAACCCGCTGGCCGGGGCGCTCGGGCACTACGCCCGCACGCTGAAATCAAATCTGACCGACTCGGGCCATGACGTGACTGCGGTCGATCTTGTCGAGCCATCCCTGGCCGACGAATCTCGATTGACCTGGGTTCGACGCTATGTCTCAGCTTTGTTCCGTGTCAGTCGTGCCAAGCCCACGGGTGCGGTCATCCTCGCGTGGCCCGTGCTCGGCTATTGGGATCTCGTTCTCGCCCGCCTCATCCTCGGTCGCCGCCGCACGACTCGGCTCGTCATGCACGACCCGGTCCCCCTTGTGCGTGCCGTGGGCTATTCGGCACCCGCTCGGCGTATCGGATGCGCCCTGTCACGCAGGCGCACCGTCATCGTCCACTCGACGACGGCACAGGAGGCGATCACCGAGACCACGTTCGGCGTCGACAGCCCGATCGTGGCTCACCCCCTTCAGGCGACCACCCACTCCTGCGAGTCCACCAAAAGCAACGTGCCGACAGAGCGCCCCGTCATTCGAGTTCTCGGCCAGTTCAAGCCGGATCGAGACATCCAGCTCCTCGCTGACCTCGCCGTCGAACTAGCGCCGCGCTATTCGCTGGAGATCCACGGCCGCGGCTGGCCCCGCATCGACGGCTGGGCAGTCAGCGACGAGTTCGTGGACGAAGACCGCCTCGATCACCTGCTCGCGACGTCGGCAGCCGTCCTCATTCCCTATCGACGCTTCTACCAGAGCGGCATCGCGATTCGATGCTTCGAACTGGGCACACCGTTCGTCGGGCCCCGGTGCGATGCCCTGGCTCAGCTCTACGGCCCCGACTCCCCCCTGCTCGTCGGCTCCCCCGCCGACACGTCGGCCTGGGTGAGAGCCGTCGAGCAGGCCGCGACCGAATGTCGCGACGCCCTGCGTCTGCGGGCTACCACGGCGACCGCGGAGGCCTCAGACGCCTGGCGTCGCGAGCTCGCCCTGCACTGACGACGACGCCCAAGTCGATCGAGGGCGCCCTGGATCCTGCTCTCCCCCACCAGACACGGCGAGACTCCACGAATGGCCCGTGTCTTCAGCAGACACGGGCCATTCGTGGAGTCTCGAGTGACGCCGTGAGACAGGGTCAGTCGGTGCCGGAGTCGAACGCAGCCGACTCGGAGGCGGCGTCGGTCGCCCGCCCGAGTGCGTCGGTGGCGGAGTCGGACACGCCGGCGCCACCGAGAATCTGGTCGGCCTCGCCCGCCTCGAGCTCTCCAACCAACTCGGCTGTCGCTCCCCCGATGAGCCCCGCTGCCGCGTACTGCTCGAGTCGAGACCGCGAGTCGGCGATGTCGAGGTTGCGCATGGTCAGCTGACCGATGCGGTCGTCGGGGCCGAACGCGGAGTCGCCGACGCGCTCCATCGACAGCTTCTCGGGGTGGTAGCTGAGCTGCGGCCCCGTCGTGTCGAGGATCGTGTAGTCGTCACCGCGGCGAAGGCGGACGGTGACCTCGCCGGTGACGGCGGAGGCGACCCACCGCTGCAGGGACTCGCGGAGCATGAGCGACTGCGGGTCGAGCCAGCGCCCCTCGTACATGAGTCGACCAAGACGGCGACCCTCGTTGTGGTAGGCGGCGACCGTGTCTTCGTTGTGGATCGCGTTGAGCAGGCGCTCGTAGGCGAGGTGGAGCAGGGCCATTCCGGGCGCCTCGTAGATGCCGCGGCTCTTCGCCTCGATGATGCGGTTTTCGATCTGGTCGGAGGCCCCGAGGCCATGACGACCGCCGATGGCGTTGGCCTCGTAGACGAGCGCGACGGGGTCGGAGAACTCGACGCCATTGATGGCGACCGGGCGCCCCGCCTCGAAGCGGACCGAGACGACCTCGGTGGCGACCTCGACGTCGTCGCGCCAGGCGGCGACACCCATGATCGGCTCGACCAGGTCGATGCCGGCGCTGAGCTCTTCGAGGCTTTTCGCCTCGTGAGTCGCACCCCAGATGTTGGCGTCGGTCGAGTAGGCCTTCTCGGTGGAGTCGCGATAGGGGAAGCCTCGCGCTACGAGCCATTCGCTCATCTCGGTGCGGCCACCGAGCTCGTTCACGAAGTCGGCGTCGAGCCACGGCTTATAGATGCGCAGGCGCGGGTTCGCCATGAGGCCGTAACGGTAGAACCGTTCGATGTCGTTGCCCTTGTAGGTCGAGCCATCACCCCAGATGTCGACCTCGTCGTCTTTCATCGCGCGCACCAGCATCGTGCCGGTCACGGCGCGGCCGAGCGGCGTCGTGTTGAAGTACGTCTTGCCGCCGGAGCGAATGTGGAACGCACCGCACTGAAGAGCGACGAGGCCCTCTTCGACCAGAGCGCTTTTCGCGTCGACCAATCGAGCGACCTCGGCACCGTACTCTTTCGCGCGTACCGCGACGGAGTCGATGTCGGGCTCGTCATACTGGCCAATGTCGGCCGTGTACGTGCAGGGAACGGCACCCTTCTCTCGCATCCAGGCGACGGCGCACGATGTGTCGAGACCACCGGAGAACGCGATGCCGACGCGTTCGCCGACGGGAAGAGAGCTCAAGACTTTGGACATACCCAAAACCCTAGCGGGATCAGACCCCGCGCTTGACCTTCGGGGTCTTCGGCACGACGACCTGCCCGGGCTTCTGCTTTGCCGCACGCCCGATCGCCTTCTTTCGTTTGGTCGATTTCGGCGCCAGGGCACCGTTGTTTCGCGAGTTGACGACGAACAGGGTGGTCGCAACGGCCGCAACGACGAGGACTAAGGCACGCATGGCATTCTCCTTCTGGGTGAAGCTCAACGCTACGCTCTCGACCGAGCAAAGGATCCGCGCCACCGTGACCTCCTCCCCCGCCTCCGACTCCCCCTCGACGACGCTCGCCGATGCCGCCCGCTGCCCGTGCCTGAGTGGCGAGACGTACGGCGCCTGCTGCGGGCCACTGCACCGAGGCCTGGCGATAGCACCGACGGCAGAACGCCTGATGCGGTCTCGGTACTCGGCCTTTGCGGTCGGCGACGCGGTCTACTTGCTCGCCACGTGGGATCCTGCGCTTCGGCCCGATTCCCTCAACCTCGATGAGGGCGTGCGCTGGTACCGACTCGACATCATCGCCACCGAACGCGGCGGCATGCTCGACACCACGGGAATCGTCGAATTCCGGGCGCACTATCGAGACGACGGGGGAGCGCACACCCTGCACGAACGGTCCACCTTCTCCAAGCAGAGGGGCCGCTGGTTGTACGTCATGGCCCTCTAGTGCGAGCGGTGCAGCTCGAGCACGCGCACCGGCCCGAGATCGGTGCTGGTGGCCACGGCGAACCCGTTCGCCTCGAGCACCCGCCTGGCTTCGTCGGCTCTCGGGTCGACCTCTGAAGCGCCGACGATCCAGACGTTGTCAATCGACGCAAGGCGACGCGGAATGAGAGTCGCGAGATCTCCATTGCGGTCGAAGAGGCGCCCTTCGGCACGACGGCTTCCGGTCACGGCCAGGTCGCGCATTCCCTCGAACGCATCGGGGTAGGCGATCGCCACGAGGTTGGCAGTCGCGGAGGGGAGCTCGGCCACCGTGGCGAAGACGATCGCGTCCGGCCCGGTCGACGACTCGCGTTGTTCATGCACGAGCTCCGCCGCATCGGACCAGTAGATCTCGTGGTGCGAGTGGGGCAGGCGGATAGCGACGAGGGAGGGAATGGCCACAGCGACGACCAGGGCCACAGCCACCACGCGGCGTCGTCGGGTGAGACCCGCAACACCGATGGCCATGAGGATGGCGACAAAGGGAGCGCTCAAAGTGAGGTAGTAGGGCGCGAAGAGTGGTTTTCCGAGGGCCGTCGCGGTGAGCAGGAGCACCATGGGCCCGAAGGCGAGAAGAACGAGCGCCCTTCCCGGGTACACGCGAACGGTGCCCGAGTCGTCGGTCTCAGACCCGGGGATCGACCTGCCGCCCGACCTGAGGGCCGACCGGACTCCGGCCAGGAGAAGCAGCCACCCTACGGGCACCGCGATCAGCGTGAATACGGCGAGACCTCGAATCGGCCAGACGGCACGGAACCAGGTGTCGAGGACGATGTCCCGGATCGTGTGCACCGAGAGCTCGGGAATCCAGTGCACCTGCGCCGCCTCCCCCACGACCAGGAGCGCGAAGGGAACGAGGAGGGCCGCAGCAGAGCCCGCTGTCATCAGCCAGGGAAGAAGTCTCGACCGGCCACTCCGGCAGGCCACCGCGAGAATGACGCCGTGCATCACCACGATCATCGCGAGGTAGATATTGAGCAGAACGGCGATCACGATTGAGAGCCCATACCACAACCAAGCGACGCGGCTCGGTGACTTGTGGTCTCGCTCGAGGGCACGAACGAAGAGAAGCGTCAGCCCGACGGCGGCGACCATCACCATGGCGTAGGGCCGCCCCTCGACTGCAGCCCAGGCGACCCTGGGCAGAAACGCATAGACGACGCCCGTGATGGCGGCGACCTGTTTGCTCCCCAGACGGTCAGCGAGAAGCATCGTGAGGGTGCACCCCACACCTACCGCCATGGCGCTCGGGAGGCGCATCGTGAAAACCGACGTGCCGACGACCCCGAACCAGACCTTCATCAGCGCGTAGTACAGGCCGTGGACGGCATCGATGTTGCCCACCAGGTGGATGAGCTCGGGCCAGCTTCGAGTCGCGGCCGAGAGAGTTGCCGCCTCGTCTTCCCACGCGTCGGGCACGTCCGACGAGATCAAGGAGAGACTTGCGACCACGGTGCCGAAGATCATGGCAATAGTGGTCAGAGGCAGCCGGGTTCGCACAACGGGTCGCATATTTAATATTCTACATCAAAATATACGACGCGAGAAGAAGTCAGCTCGTCTTGCTCATGTCGTCGCCGGAGCAACCCCGACGGTCGCTTGTCAGAGCTCGCCGAAACCACCTTCGACGAGCTCGATCAGCGCGTCCACTGCCTCAGCGGCATCAGGTCCGGTGGCCACGATCGACACTGTCGAGCCCTTGGGCAGCCCGAGACCCATGATGCGAAGCAGGCTCTTCGCGTCGACACCGTTGATCTGAATGGTCGATTCGAAGGCGCCGGCGTGCTTGACGAATTCGGCGGCCGGTCGCGCGTGCAATCCCGAAGGGTTGACGAGGGTCGCAGACCGCTCGACTGCGCCCTGCACTTCGGCGCGGCTGAGGCTCCGTTCGTCGGCGTGAGGATCGGCGATGCCCGTGGCAGTCCGGGCGGCGGCCGTGACGTCGTGCAGGGATCCACCCGTCTCCGATGCGACGGCTGCCGCGACAGCCCCCTCGACGATCGGCGCGTCGGCGATGACCACGAGGGCTCGCTCGGCGTCGTCCAGGAAGTCGAGAGCCGTTTCGGCCGTGAGGATCGCCGAACCGAGGTCGCACAGGATCACGACGCCGCTCCCCTGCTGGGCCGCGGTGATTCCGGACGAGATCTTCTCGAAGCTCGTGCCCAAGGCGCCTTCGTCGGTGCCGCCGGCGGCGACCACGGTGACGCTCGGAGCCATCTGCTTTGCGAGCTCCAGCGCCCCCTCGGCGATTTTCGCGCTGTGCGAGACGATCAGGATTCCAACCGGCGATGCCATGAATTAACCTTCCGTGGCGGCGGCCGCGTCGGCAGCAGCCGTGATGATGAGAGCGGAGGATTCCGCCCCGGGGTCTCGGTGACCGATAGCGCGTTCGCCGAGGTAGCTCGCGCGGCCCTTGCGAGCGACGAGCGGCTCGGTGGATTCGGCTCCGGCTGACGCGGCTGCCGCAGCGGCGCGCAGAACGCCGGCGGGTGATGCACCTGCTGCGGCGGCCTCCCCCGCTGCATCGACGGCAGGGGTCCACGCGTCGATCATGGTCTTGTCACCCGGCTCTGCTTTGCCGCGCAACACGACGCCATCGCGGGCCGCGGTGAGCAGGGCGACGACACCGTCGGCATCAATCTCGGACGCGTCTCCGAGTGCCTGCGCGCCCTTGAGGAACGCCGTGCCGAGCAGGGGGCCCGAAGCGCCGCCGACGGTCGAGATCAGCGTGGTGGCCACGAGCTTGAGCGCCGACCCAGGAGTCGCGTCGTCGGGCAGGGTGTCGAACTTGATCTTGACCGCGGAGAAACCCCGATCGAGGTTCTCGCCGTGATCGCCATCGCCGATCTCGCGGTCGAGTTCGCTCAAGCGGGTCCGGTTGTGAGAGACGACCTCGACGGTGTCGTCGATCCAGGCAGTGACCCAGGAGATACCGAGGCTCATGTAATGGCGTCCTTTCGTGTTGCGTTCGACTGACAGACCGAAGGATCCGACGGCTCAGCGACCCCACCGGAGGGCGGCGGTCTCGACAGGGGCGTCCCACAGCTCGGTCAATTCGTCGTCGAGTTTCGTGACGGTGATGGAGATGCCCTGCATCTCGAGGCTCGTCACGTAGTTGCCTACGAGGCTACGCGTGACCTCGATGCCTCTCTCGGCGAGCACGGAGGCGGCGTGGCGATAGACGATGTAGTGCTCGAGCAGCGGAGTACCGCCCATGCCGTTGACGAAGAGCAGCACTCGGTCACCCGATTCGAAGGGCAGGTCGTCGAGGATCGGCCCGAGCATCCGATCGACGATCGCGTCGGCGGGCTCCAACGCGATCCGCTCGCGGCCAGGCTCGCCGTGGATCCCGATGCCGATCTCGATCTCGTCGTCGCTCAGGGTGAAGCTCGGCTCCCCCGCGTGCGGCACGATGCCGGCTGCCAGGGCCACACCCATCGTGCGGGTCACCGAGTTCACCTTCGTTGCCACGGCAGCTACGGCATCGAGGTCGTCGCCCCGTTCCGCCGCGGCTCCGGCGCATTTCTCCACGACGACGGTGCCGGCGACGCCGCGCCGCCCAGCAGTGAACAGGCTGTCTTTGACGGCGACGTCGTCGTCGACGATCGCCGAGACGACGCGGATTCCCTCGGCGTCGGCGAGGTCGGCGGCGGTCTCGAAGTTCAAGACGTCGCCCGTGTAGTTCTTCACGATGTGCAGCACGCCCGCGCCACCGTCTGAGGCGATCGTGGCGGCGACGATGGGGTCGGGTGTGGGTGAGGTGAACACCGGACCGGGTACGGCGGCGGTGAGCATTCCGTGGCCGACGAAGCCCGCGTGAAGCGGCTCGTGGCCGGAGCCTCCGCCGGAGACGATGCCGACGCGCCCCTGCGTCGCTCCCCCCGCGCGGACGACGAACAGAGGATCCGGGGAGACCGTCACCAGGTCGGCGTGCGCCAGCCCGAATCCCTCGACGGATTCGTCGACGACGTTCTTCGGATCGTTGATGAGCTTCTTCATTGAAGGCCTCCAGGCTGCGGGCGACACGCCGTGACGTGCGCCACGACAGGGGGTGTTGCCCCACCGTAGCCTTCTTCTAACGGACACAGCCAGACACGAAACAAAGTCCGAGGGTGTTTGTATCGGAATGCCTCGGCACAGCGCTACTGTGTTGACACACGCTCACCGCAGAGCACCCAGCAGGGGAGTTTCTGCCTAGACGACATAAGGACGGTCGAAGTGGATCTGGGAACAATTTTTCTCTCCGAAACGGTGGGAACCGCAATGCTCCTGCTCCTGGGTGGTGGCGTCGTCGCGAACGTCGCTCTCGTCAAGAGCAAGGGCTTCAACGGCGGAACGCTCATGGTCAACTTCGGCTGGGGCCTCGCGGTCTTCGCCGGAATCCTGGTGTCGTACAAGTCGGGTGCCCACCTCAACCCGGCCGTCAGCATCGCGCAGCTCATCCTCGGGAACATCGACTTCCCGCAGTTCCTTATCTATGTCCTGGCGCAGATGGTCGGTGCCATCATCGGCGCCGTGCTGGTGTACCTGGCGTACAAGAACCACTTCGATGAGGAGCCCGAACCGGCTGCCAAGCTCGGCGTCTTCTCGACCGGCCCGGCGATCCGCAGCTACGGCTGGAACTTCGTGACCGAGGTCATCGCGACCTTCGTACTCGTCTTCGTCATCATCGGCATCGGCAACGGCAAGTCGCCTTCCGAACTCGGCGCTCTCCCCGTCGCACTGCTCGTGGTCGGTATCGGCGCCTCCCTCGGTGGCCCGACCGGCTATGCGATCAACCCCGCGCGTGACCTCGGCCCGCGCATCGCCCACGCCTTCCTTCCCATCAAGGGCAAGGGTGGCAGCGACTGGAGCTACGCCTGGGTTCCCGTCGTCGGCCCGCTCGTCGGTGGCGCTCTCGCCGCCTTCGCGTCGATGGCCTTCCTCCCCATGGCCTGACACGGGCCTCACAGACTAAGGACGGGTGATTTCGCGAGAGTGAGGTCACCCGTTCTTTTCGCCTCGACCCCTCTCCATCAGCTTTCTCTGCAGCATCCATCAACGACGAAGGAGCACCACTAGTGAGCGACGACTACATCCTCGCAATTGACCAGGGCACCACCTCGAGCCGCGCGATCGTCTTCGATCACTCGGGCTCGATCGTGTCGACGGGTCAACTCGAGCACGAACAGATCTTCCCCCGCGCCGGCTGGGTCGAGCACAACCCCAAAGAGATCTGGGAGAACACCCGCGAGGTGATCGGCCAGGCACTCAGCCGTGCCAACATCACGCGACACAACATCAAGGCCGTCGGCATCACCAACCAGCGTGAGACCGCTGTTGTCTGGGATAAGAACACCGGCGAGCCCGTGTACAACGCGATCGTCTGGCAAGACACCCGCACGCAAGAGATCGTGGACCGCTTTGCGAAAGACGGCGGGGTCGAGCGTTTCAAGGACATCGTCGGTCTCCCCCTCAGCACCTACTTCGCCGGAACGAAGATCGTCTGGATCCTCGAGAACGTCGAGGGTGCCCGCGAAAAGGCGGAGGCGGGCGACCTCCTCTTCGGCACGACAGACACCTGGGTGCTCTGGAACCTCACCGGCGGAGTCGACGGCGGCGTGCACGTGACCGACGTGACGAACGCCTCCCGCACCCTGTTCCTCGACCTCGAGACCCTCGAGTGGCGCCAAGACATCCTCGACGTCTTCGGCGTCCCGGCCTCCATGCTCCCCGAGGTCAAGTCGTCGTCCGAGATCTACGGCTATGCCTCCTCGTCCTCGCTCCTCCGCGAAGTGCCTATCGCGGGCATCCTCGGCGACCAGCAGGCCGCCACGTTCGGCCAGGCCGCGTTCGACAAGGGTGAGTCGAAGAACACCTACGGCACCGGTAACTTCCTGATCTTCAACACCGGCGAGGAGAAGGTCAAGAGCGAGAACGGCCTGCTCACGACCATCGGCTACAAGCTCGGTGACGGCCCGACCCACTACGCCCTCGAAGGCTCGATCGCCGTGACCGGGTCGCTCGTGCAGTGGCTGCGCGACAACCTAGGGCTGATCTCGTCGGCTCCCGAGATCGAGACGCTGGCCGTAACCGTCGACGACAACGGTGGGGCCTACTTCGTACCAGCCTTCTCCGGGCTCTTCGCGCCGTATTGGCGCTCCGATGCTCGCGGAGCCCTCGTCGGCCTGACGCGGTACGTGAACAAGGGTCACATCGCCCGCGCGGCACTCGAAGCAACCGCGTACCAGACCCGCGAGGTTCTCGACGCGGTCAACGCCGACTCGGGCGTCGATTTGACCGAACTCAAGGTCGACGGCGGCATGACCGCGAACAGCGTTCTCATGCAGTTCCAGGCCGACATCCTCGGCGTTCCCGTCGTCCGCCCGGTGGTCGCCGAGACCACCGCGCTCGGAGCCGCCTACGCCGCTGGCCTCGCCGTCGGCTTCTGGGCGAACCTCGACGACCTCCGCGCCAACTGGCAGGAAGACGCCCGCTGGACCCCGTCGATGGACGAGGCCGAACGCGACCGTCAGATCCGACTCTGGAAGAAGGCGGTCACGAAGACCTTCGACTGGGTCGACGAAGACGTGAACTAGCGCGCTGACCCGAGAGACACGGAGAAAGCCCCGTCAGGATCCACCTGGCGGGGCTTTCTGCCTGCGGTCACGCCCGCGTGGCGGCCACCCACTCCGCGAGCTTCGCGGTCGCACGCCCACTGTCGACGGCGTCGGCGGCGACCACCAGCTGCTCGCGGAAGCGTTCGGCGATGGGCCGATCGCGCTGGGCCGGATCCTGGGCCAGTCGGAACGAGACCAGACCGGCCGCCGCGTTCAGAAGCACGATGTCGCGAACCGCGCCCCGCTCCCCCGCCAGCGTTCGACGGGCCACCTCGGCGTTGTGCTCGGGGTCTCCGCCGAGAAGGTCGTCGATCCGGGAGCGCGGGATTCCGAGCTCGAGCGGGTCGAGGTCGTGCTCGGTCACCGAGCCCCCCGAGATCTCCCAGATGTGGCTGTGGCCGGTAGTGGTGAGCTCGTCGAGACCGTCATCGCCGCGGAACACCAGGGCCGTGGCGCCGCGAGTCTGGAACACACCGACCACGAGGTTGACCTTCGAGGCATTGGCCACACCGACCGCACTGGCCTCGGGCCGTGCCGGGTTCGTGAGCGGACCGAGAAAGTTGAACACGGTCGGCACGCCGATCTCGCGACGAGTGGCGGCCGCGTGCTTGAAGCCCGGGTGGAACGCCGCGGCGAACGCGAAGGTGATTCCGACCTCGCCCAATACCGCGGCGACACGCGCGGGGTCACGATCGAGATCGATTCCGAGAGCGCTCAAGACGTCAGACGACCCCGATGAGGAGCTCGCGGCCCGGTTGCCGTGCTTGATCACCGGCACTCCGGCCGACGCCACGACGATCGAGGCCATGGTGGAGACGTTCACCGTGCCGAAGCGATCTCCG
The DNA here is from genome assembly GCF_003814635.1 of Frondihabitans sp. PhB161. Taxonomy (NCBI): domain Bacteria; kingdom Bacillati; phylum Actinomycetota; class Actinomycetes; order Micrococcales; family Microbacteriaceae; genus Frondihabitans; species Frondihabitans sp. PhB161. The sequence continues at coordinate 172,844 of NZ_RKQW01000003.1, read as the reverse complement.
CCGGTACCTACGATGTCGACACCCATGGTGTCGACGGCGAGGGGCAGCGCGTGCGCCAGAATCGCGTCACGGAAGCCCACGATCTCGTCCACGGTCTCGCCCTTGGCACGCAGGGCGATGAGGAACGCGGCGAGCTGCGAGTCGGTCGCCTCGCCCACCATCACGCGCTCCATGGCCCAGGTGGCATCGGCGATCGAGAGGTCGTTCCCCTCCAGGAGGGAATCGAGAAGACGGGGCCACGAGAGTGCGTTCGACATGGCTCTCAGCTTACTGAGCGGCTTCTTTCAGATATCTCGTCATCGAGACTGGCAGTCTGTCGAGGCGAAATTCTCGGCGGTTTATCGGCCATAATGAACCTGTGACAAGTACCTCTCTCTCGAGACCTTCAGGCGGACCGGTTGTCAACCGGCCCAGCACCGCTGCCGTAGGCACCATCGTCTGGCTCGGAAGCGAGGTGATGTTCTTCGCCGGTCTCTTCGCGATCTACTTCACCTTGCGGAGCACCTCTCCCGAGCTCTGGGCTTCCCAGACCGAGAAGCTGGACGTTCCGTTCGCCGCCTTCAACACCATCACCCTGGTGCTGTCGAGCGTCACCTGCCAGTTCGGTGTCTTCGCGGCCGAGCGCCTCCAGGGCAAGCGCACCGGCAAGCTCTTCCAGGTCTCGAAGTGGGGCCTCGTCGAGTGGTTCTTCCTCTCGTACGCCATGGGCGCCGTCTTCGTGTCTCTCCAGATGTACGAATACACGAACCTCATTTCCGAGCACGTGACGCTGCAGTCCAGCGCCTACGGCTCCGCCTTCTACCTGACGACCGGCTTCCACGCCGCGCACGTCACCGGCGGCCTGCTCTGCTTCCTCTTCATCATCGGTCGCGCCTACGCGGTGAAGAACTTCGGTCACCGAGAGGCCACGAGCGCCATCGTGATCTCGTACTACTGGCACTTCGTCGACGTCGTGTGGATCGGCCTGTTCCTGGTCATCTACATCCTCAAATAGGCATTGGATCCCCTGCTCCCCATGAAGATCTCTCCCTCAGCAAAGCTCGCTTCGTCAGCGACAAAGGGCGCCCGCAAATCGGCTGGCGCCAAGTCGAAGCGAACGGGTCGCCGGTCTCCCCTCGCGACCGTCTCGCTCATCGTCGTGGGCCTCCTCACCACGGGTGGCGCTTACGCGCTGTTCACGTCGACCGCCACCGCCGAGACCAGCACCTCGAGCAACTCGCAGGCCACGGTCAACGAGGGCAAGAAGCTCTTCGCCGCGAACTGCGCCACCTGCCACAACGTCAATGGTTCCGGTACCGAGGCCGGCCCGAGCCTCGTCGGCGTCGGCGAGGCGTCGGTCGACTTCCAGGTCGGAACCGGGCGCATGCCCGCGGCGGCGAATGGCCCGCAGGCGCTGAAGAAGCCGGTGCAGTTCACCAACGAAGACATCCAGGCGATGGCCGCTTATGTTGCTTCGCTCGGCACGGGTCCGTCCGAGCCTGAGACGAAGTACCTCCAGGCCAACGGCGACACCGCCAAGGGTGCCGAGCTCTTCCGCATCAACTGCGCCATGTGCCACAACGTGGCCGGCGCCGGTGGAGCCCTCACGCAGGGCAAGTTCGCACCGGCACTCAAGGGCGTCACCTCGAAGCACATCTATGAGGCCATGCTCACGGGCCCGCAGAACATGCCGGTGTTCAACGACCTGAACATCACTCCTCAGGAGAAGGCCGACATCATCACCTACCTGAAGTACCTCGAGAAGAACCCTTCTCCCGGTGGCTTCGAGTTGGGCAACCTCGGTCCGGTCTCTGAGGGTCTGTTCATCTGGATCTTCGGTCTCGGCGCCATCGTGGCGATCACCGTGTGGCTGACGGCCCGCTCGAACTAGCAGCATCATCCCCGGGCTCCCTAGGCCCAGAGTCAACGATTTATAGAGTGAAGAGCTCACCGAAAGGCAGCACCATGGCAGATCACGACGACGAGACCCCCCAGGCGGGCTCGGCTGTCGAGAAGAGCGAGCCGCTGAAGGTTTCCGCCGGCACGGCGGTCATCCCGACGGATCCCTTCGAGAACCCGGGTGAGCCCGCGCACCATCTCCGCGTCACCGACATCGACCCGGTCGAAGAAAAGAAGGCGGCCCGCCAGGTCTCCACTCTGTTCTTCGCCTCGATCGTGTTCAGCTGCCTCGCGGTAGCCGCCTACATCGCGTTCCCGATCACCCCGGGCGACACCGGCTCGATCCGGCTGAACAACCTCTTCCTCGGTCTCGGTATCGCACTCGGCCTCCTGGCCATCGGCATCGGTGCCGTGCACTGGTCGAAAACCATCATGCCGGCGCGCGAAATCACCGAGATGCGCCACGACACCCGTGGCTCCGACGCAACTCGCGCCAAAGCCGCCGAAGTGTTCGAACTCGGCAACAAAGAGTCCGGTTTCGGCCGACGCAGCCTGATCCGCAACAGCCTCTTTGGTGCGCTCTTCGCCTTCATCCTTCCCGGCGTGGTCATTTTCCGCGACCTCGGCCCGAAGGTCGACCCCAATGTCGTGCTGCGGCATACACTCTGGAAAAAGGGCATGCACCTCACCCTTGACCCTTCCGGCACGCGCATTAAGGCTGCCGATGTGACCCTCGGTTCGGCCTTCCACGTGATCCCGGAAAGCCTGCTCGAATCCGAAGATCTGCTCGAAGAGAAAGCCAAAGCCGCCGTCCTCGTCATGCGGCTCAACCCCGACGACCTCAATGAGCCCGAGGGCCGTGAAAACTGGCAGTACAACGGAATCGTTGCCTACTCCAAGATCTGCACTCACGTCGGATGCCCGGTCGCGCTGTACGAACAGCAGACCCACCACCTGCTCTGCCCCTGCCACCAGTCGACGTTCGACGTCACCGACAACTGCAAGGTCATCTTCGGCCCGGCCTCTCGGCCGCTCCCCCAGCTGCCCATCACGGTCGACGCCGAAGGCTACCTCGTGGCTCAGAGCGATTTCCACGAGCCCGTAGGCCCGAGTTTCTGGGAGCGTGACCGCGCATGATCACCACCACCACAACCACCGAATCCCAGCCCACCAGCTACGCCGAACAGGGCAACGCCCCGGCTCGACCGGCCAAGGGCATGAAGTTCATGGGTGCCGCCGCCAACTATGTCGACGAGCGCACCAGCATCTCCGGACTCGTCAAAGAGGTCGGTCGCAAGATCTTCCCCGACCACTGGTCGTTCATGCTCGGCGAGGTCGCACTCTACAGCTTTGTCGTCATCCTGCTGTCGGGTACGTTCCTGACCTTCTTCTTCCAGCCATCCATGGCCGAGGTCACCTACAACGGCTCGTATGTGCCGCTCAAGGGAATTGACATGTCGGCCGCGATGCAGTCGGCGCTGAACATCTCGTTCGACATCCGCGGTGGTCTCCTGTTCCGTCAGATCCACCACTGGGCGGCCTTGCTCTTCATCGCGGCCATCGGCCTGCACATGCTGCGCATCTACTTCACCGGTGCGTTCCGCAAGCCCCGCGAGATCAACTGGTTCATCGGCTTCGTCCTGTTCATCCTGGCTCTCGCTGAGGGCTTCACCGGCTACTCGCTCCCCGACGACCTGCTGTCCGGTAACGGTCTGCGGATCATCGACGGAATGGTCAAGGGCATCCCCGTCATCGGCGTCTGGATCAGCTACCTCCTCTTCGGCGGAGAGTTCCCCGGCACCGCGGTCGTCAGCCGCCTCTACTCATTGCACATCATGTTGCTGCCGGCTCTTCTGATCGCCATGCTCGGCGCTCACCTGCTCCTGCTCATCATCAACAAGCACACGCAGTTCGCTGGCCCCGGCAAGACGAACAACAACGTCGTCGGTGTTCCGGTGATGCCCGTCTTCGCTGCGAAGGCCGGTGGGTTCTTCTTCATCGTCTTCGGCGTGATCGTGCTGATCGCCTCGCTGTTCACGATCAACCCGATCTGGAACTACGGCCCGTACGACCCCTCGCCCGTCTCCGCCGGTACCCAGCCTGACTGGTACATCGGGTTCGCCGACGGTGCTCTGCGTCTCGCCCCGCCGCACTGGGAAGTCGTCTGGGGCGGATACACCGTCTCGTTCAACATCCTCGTGCCGATCGTCGTGCTGATGGGTCTGCTCGCTACCGTTGCCTTCTATCCCTTCATCGAGGGTTGGGTCACCGGCGACAAGCGTGAGCACCACATCCTCGACCGCCCGCGTAACGCCCCGACCCGCACGGCTATCGGTGCCGCTCTCATGACGCTGTACGCAGCGCTCTGGGCTGCAGCTTCGTCTGACCTCATGGCGACTCACTTCAAGCTGTCGCTGAACCAGGTCATCCACGTCATGCAGTTCTTGACGGTGATCGGTCCGTTCATCGCCTTCTGGATCACGAAGCGGGTCTGCCTCGCGCTGCAGAAGAAGGATCGCGAGATCGTTCTTCACGGTCACGAGTCTGGTCGCATCGTCCGCCTCCCCGGCGGCGAGTACATCGAGGTCCACGAGCCGCTGACCGACTACGAGCGCTGGAACCTCGTCAGCTACAACGAGTACGAGCCGCTCATGGTTCGACCGAATGCGCGTGGTGTCGTGACTCCTGTCGAGCGCATCCGTGCATCGGTGTCGGGCTTCTTCTTCGAAGATCGCATCTCGCCCGTTACCAAGGCTGAGATCGAGGCCGCACACCACGACTCGCACGCCGAGATCGATGGCGGCCCCGGCGGCAAGCACTAGCAGCTCCGCTCCCCCGAAACCCGCTCGCACCCTCCGGTGCGGGCGGGTTTCGTCGTGTTGTGGGGTGATGGTCGATGGTTCGGGCAGGCCCGTTTCGGGCGCAGGACGCGCTGCTCCTCATCCAGGGCCCGTGGGCGGTCGCACTCGTAGTCGCGTTTCGGGGGTCTAGTCGTGCCCTTTCGCGACTAAACGCGCGAAACGGGACTATGAGCGACACCGCCAACCCGCGGCGAATGACGTGCGACGCCATCGTCGGTTTCAGGAGGTCCAACATGAGGTCCTGCTGAGGCCACAAGCCCGGGGCGACCCGCATTGCGTGCCCTGGAGGGCCGTCGAATGCGGCGGGCGCCGCCGGCGGACAGATTGCACCCACAAAACATCCCGTTGTCTAGCAGCGGCCCGGATCAATCGAGCCTTGGCTAACCGAATCACGCATGGCTAACCGCAAAAACAGTCAGTCGTGCGTGAAACGGTTCGTGACATACCGCGAGCCCCATGGGTCCCATCGAGGTCGGCAACCGCGAGCCCTACACGATCACGCAAGCGCACCCGAACTTGAGCCCCGTAGGCCACTGCAGCGATCACCTCGTCAACGGAGACGCGGCGGGCGCGGGCGCGGGCGAGATGCTCGGCGCTAGCCCGCCAGCGCAGGACGGCCCCAGGGGACCGCAGGATCCGGCAGACGCCGCCAGGCCCGTCGCAGCTGGCCCCAGTACGTCTGCCGGATCCTGCGGTCTTTCGTGCTCACACGCCGCCTCTAGCTCACTCCGTGTTCGCAGCCCGGCTCACCATCCGTTCGGACGGGCCCACGTCGGCTAATCGCCTCGCGGGCACCCACCGGCGCGGAGGTTCGGCAGCCGTGGCGCAGGAGCCTCCACGGCCGTCGCAGCCACCCTCTACCGCCATCCACGTCCTCTGGGCGGCTCGGCCGGTTAGGTGCGGCTCTGAGGCGCCCAGCTATCCGGGCGTACACGAAAGCGGGGCACCACCCGAAGGTGGTGCCCCGCTCAGCATGAGATGCGTCAGTGGTGCTTAGTGCTTGTAGACGCCGCGGTAGTTCTCGTAGACCCACCCGACGAGAGCAATCGCCGTGAGGGCGACACCGAAGAAGATCAACCAGATTCCGACGGCGAGCGACAGGAAGACGATCGTGCAACCGGCGGCCAGGAAGATGGGCCACCAGCTGAACGGGTTGAAGAACCCGATCTCGGGGTCGCCGTCGTCGATGTTCGCGTCGAGGCGGTCTTCGGGCAGTTCACCCGACTGGGCGAAGTGCGACCGGTTCATGTAGTAGCCGAGGAACACCGACATGATGCCGGCCAGGCCGATACCGAGCGTTCCCGTCCACTCCACTTTCTGGAACTCAGTCGACAGGAGACTCCAGACGGTGTAGCCCGCGTCGGCCACGAAGAAGAAGACCGCGAGGATCCAGAAGATGTTCGATTGGGCTCTCATTGCCGGACTACTTTACTTTCTCGTCGGAAGCGTCGTACGTGGGGGCGTCAGGGGCGTCTTTCAACGGACCCACACCGACGGGGAGACCCGCCTCGGGGTGGTTCAGATCGAATGCCGGAGACTCCGAACGGATGCGCGGGATCGACGTGAAGTTGTGACGCGGCGGCGGGCACGACGTGGCCCACTCGAGCGAACGCGAGTAACCCCAGGGGTCGTTCACGGCCACCTTCGGAGCAACCCGAGCGGTGATGTAGACGTTGTAGATGAAGGGCAGCATCGAGACGCCGAGGAGCATGGCACCCACCGTCGAGAGCTGGTTCATCCACTCGAAGCCGTCTTCGGGCTGATAGGTCGCGTACCGACGCGGCATACCCATCACGCCAAGCCAGTGCTGGATCAGGAACGTGGTGTGGAACCCGACGAACAGGAGCCAGAAGTGGATCTTGCCGAGACGCTCGTTGAGCATCTTGCCCGTCCACTTCGGCCACCAGAAGTAGAAGCCGGCGAACATGGCGAAGACGACCGTACCGAACACCACGTAGTGGAAATGCGCCACCACGAAGTAGGAGTCGGACACGTGGAAGTCGAGAGGAGGCGATGCCAAGATCACACCGGTCAGACCACCGAACGTGAAGGTGATCAGGAACCCGATCGCCCAGAGCATGGGGGTCTCGAACGTGATCGAGCCGCGCCACATGGTTCCGACCCAGTTGAAGATCTTCACGCCGGTCGGTACCGCGATGAGCATTGTCATCAGCGAGAAGAACGGCAGGAGCACGGAACCCGTGACGTACATGTGGTGCGCCCACACGGTCACCGACAGAGCAGCGATCGCGATGGTGGCGTAGATGAGGGTCTTGTACCCGAAGATCGGCTTGCGGCTGAAGACGGGGAAGATCTCGGAGACGATGCCGAAGAACGGCAGCGCGATGATGTAGACCTCGGGGTGGCCGAAGAACCAGAAGAGGTGCTGCCAGAGGATGGCACCGCCGTTGGCGGGGTTGAAGACGTTGGCATCGAAGACTCGGTCGAAACCGAGTCCGAAGAGGGCCGCTGCGAGAACCGGGAAGGCCATGATCACGAGGATCGACGTGACGAGGGTGTTCCACACGAAGATGGGCATGCGGAACATCGTCATGCCCGGGGCGCGCATGGTGATGATCGTCGTGATGAAGTTAACGCCACCGAGGATCGTCGAGAACCCGGTCAGGGCGAGGCCGAAGACCCAGAGGTTTCCGCCGAGCCCGGGAGTGAAGGTCGTGTCGGACAGCGGCGCATAGGCGAACCAGCCGAAGGACGCCGCACCCGCCGGGGTGAGGAACCCGGCGATGACCACGATGGCACCGAAGAAGTACAGCCAGAACGCGAAGCCGTTCAGACGCGGGAACGCAACGTCGGGTGCACCGATCTGCAGCGGCATGATTGCGTTCGCGAAGCCGGAGAAGAGCGGAGTGGCGAACAGCAGCAGCATGATCGTGCCGTGCATGGTGAAGAGCTGGTTGTACTGCTCTTTGGTCTGCAGGATGTCAACACCGGGCGCGAAGAGCTGCGCTCGAATGACAAGCGCCATCACTCCCCCGATGAGGAAGTAGACGAACGAGGTGATCAGGTACATGTACCCGAGGACCTTGTGGTCGGTGGAGGTGATCCACCGGACGACGACGTTGCCCTTACGGCCGACGCGCGTCGTGTTGAAGTTCTGCTGTGACGATTGACCGCCGGTCGCAGGACGGGTTGCAGTGGCTGAGCTCATCGAATGGCCTTACTTGCTCGAGGTGCTGTCGGTGCCTGCGGCGACCGGGGCCTTGTTGTCAGGTTCGTTGGTGTTGGTGTTGTACTGGTCGCCCAGGTCACCCACGTTGCCCTCGGTACGGAGCGTGTCGAGATAAGCCTGGTAGTCGGCTTTCGACTCGACCTTCACGTTGAAGAGCATGAGCGAGTGGTACTCGCCGCACAGCTCCGCGCACTTACCCGTGAAGGTGCCCTCTTTGAGAGGGGTGAAGTACTCGTAGTTCGTCTTGCCAGGGATCATGTCTTTCTTGTAGAGAAAGTCGACGACCCAGAAGGAGTGGATGACGTCGCGAGACTTGAGTTCGATCTTGATCGTCTCGCCGACGGGGAGGTGCAGTGTCGGCAGCTTGGACTCGTCGACGTTGCCGTCGCCGAGCTCCTGCGCCTGGATGCCCTGGTAGTAGACACTGTTCGCCTTGTTGGCGGTGTCCATGTAGTTGAAGTCCCATGCCCAACGCTTGCCGTAGACCGTGATGGTCTGATCGGGGTTGGCGGTCGGCTTCTCGATGTCGGCCTGGTCACGGGCCGTAAAGAAGAAGAAGCCGAGCACGAGGAACAGCGGCACGATCGTGTAGAAGATCTCGATCGGCATGTTGTAGCGGAGCTGGACGGGCAGGCCCGTGTCGGCCTTGCGGCGGCGGTACACGACGACTGCCCAGATGATCAGCGCCCAGGTGATGAGACCCACTCCGAGGAGGACGATCCAGGAGGTGACCCAGAGACCGATGGTGGCGTTGACGTGGTTAGTCGTGCCGCGCTCCGTCGGGAGCCATCCCATCATCTGCTGCTCGGTGCAGCCCGACAGGGCAAGGATCGAGACTGCAGCCACGGGAATGGCTGCGAGTCGGAGACGACGTTTTGAGCGCACTGTTACCTCTCGGATGACTCAACTGTGGGGCGCGCCCCATTTCGTCACCGGGCCCGAGGGCTCACAGTAAGAAACGGAACATGCTTAGCCTACTCGCAGGCTGGAGGTGCTTCCGCCGCTCGCCCCCGCGGTTCGCTCGATGTGGAGACGAAAAAACGAAAGGGAACCATTCTTCTGAATGGTTCCCTTTCGTTCACTGTGAGCGAAGTGCACGAAGCCTTCACGCGGGCGGTTTGGCCACCCGGTGACCCCTAGTGGAAGGAGTCGCCACACGCGCAGGAACCCTGCGCGTTGGGGTTGTCGATCGTGAAGCCCTGCTTCTCGATGGTGTCTTCGAAGTCGATGGAAGCGCCATCGAGGTAGGGGACGCTCATCTTGTCGACGACGACCTCAACACCCTCGAAGTCGACCGTGGCGTCGTTTTCGAGCAGACGCTCATCGAAGTAGAGCTGGTAGATGAGCCCCGAGCAACCACCGGGCTGGACGGCGACGCGCAGACGAAGATCGTCGCGACCCTCTTGCGTGAGGAGGTTCTTGACCTTGGTCGCGGCGGCATCGGTGAGGCCGATGCCGTGGGCCTTGGTGTCGACGGAAGTGGTGAGTGTGTCGGTCATGAGTGCCTCCTTCGAGAGCGGAATGTGCACGAGTGCACGACTGAGTTGATTCTAATCCTCGATGGTTCGGCCGTCGAGCCTCGCGAGCAGGAGAGCCTCGCTGAGAATCGACCTGTGGAACACGCCCAGGTGCTGAGATTCGTTCGGGCTGTGAGCGCGGGTGTCGGGATCTTCCACACCGGTGACCAGGATCTGCGCTTCGGGGAACACCTCGGCGAGATCGGCGATGAACGGAATCGATCCGCCGGCTCCGACCTGGAGCGGTGCCGCACCCCAGCCCTCCTCGAGAGCCTGCAGGCCCTCGGCCACTCCCCAGCCGGACGTGTCGACGAGGAACGCGTTGCCGCGGTCGACGTCGTCGATCTCGACGTGCGCACCGAAGGGAGCGTGCGCGCGCAGGTGCGCTTCGAGAGCGTCGAACGCCGCAGCCGCCGTCTGCCCGGGGGCGACCCGGGCGCTGATCTTGACCGACACCTCGGGGCTGAGGGTGTTGGAGGCGTTGAGCACGCTGGGCGCATCGATGCCGGTGACCGTGATCGAGGGCTTCGACCAGAGACGGCTGAGGATGTGGCCGGTGCCGATCGGCGAGACGCCCTCGAGAAGGCCGGTCTCTTCGCGGAGCTGGGATTCGGGATAGTCGGGGTAGTCGCCCTCACGAGAGGTAAGACCGGCGACTGCGACGGATCCTTCGTCGTCGTGCAGGGTGGCCAGGAGCTTGATCATGGCGAGCATGCCGTCAGGAACCGCTCCCCCGTTCATGCCAGAGTGCGAAGCGTGCGACAGCGTCGAGACGGTCAGCTTGAAGGTGACGTTGCCGCGGAGCCCGACGGTGAGCCCGGGGACGGTCGTCGAGGGGTTGTCGGCGTCGGCGACGATGATCAGGTCGGCCGCGAGTTCGTCGCGGTGCTGCGCGAGGAAGTTCGTGAACGAGCGGGAGCCGAACTCCTCTTCGCCCTCGATAAAGACGACGACGCCGACGTTGAGGTCGTCACCGAGTACCTCGTGGACGGCTCGGAGGGCCGCCACGTGCGTCATGACGCCCGCCTTGTCGTCGGAGGCACCGCGCCCGTACAGCCGATCCCCGCGGACCGTGGGTTCGAACGGCGGGGTCTCCCACAGCTCAGCCCGCCCTTCGGGCTGGACATCGTGGTGGGCATACAGGAGCACGGTGGGCCGGCCGTTGCGGGCGGCTCGCGTCGCGAGGACCGCGGGGTGACCGAGCACGTCGCCCTCGATCGGCGCACGGCTCGTCTTCACGCTGTCGAACAGTCCTGTCGACTCGACGAGCGCGGCGACGGCCTGCGAGCTCGCCACGACGTTCTCGGGATCGAAGCTGTCCCACGAGACGCTCGGGATTTTCACGAGCGACGACAGATCGGCGATGGAAGACGGAAGAGCCGCGTGGACGCTCTCTCGCAGCTTCCCTGCGAGTTCGGCGTCGGTCGGCTCGATGGGGTAGGAGGTCTCGGTCATGACAGGTAATCTTAGGTACTCCGACGAACTTGCAAGGATCACTCGTGGCCAAGGCACCCATCATCTCCCCCGACAACTCGGCGTCGAAGACGACGTCCGAGTTCACCACCGCGGTCGACTCTCCGGTCGGCAAGGGTCGGCCGACTCCCAGCCGCAAAGAGCGCGAGGCCGCCAACCGTCGACCTCTCGTCCCCGTGGGCAAAGAGGCCCGCAAAGAGCAGCGCGGACGCGTCGCCGAACAGCGCAACCGGGCTCGCATCGGGCTCGCGAACGGCGAAGAGAAGTTCCTCCCCGCCCGCGACAAGGGCGAACAGCGCAAGTACGTCCGCGACTACATCGACGCTCGCTGGAGCGTCGGCGAGGCCATGATCCCGATCATGGTGATCGTGATCCTCCTCAGCCTGATCCCCGCCGCATCGGCGTTCACGCTCATCGCCCTCTGGGGTTTCTTCGTCTTCGCGATCATCGACTGCCTCCTCGTCGGCCAGCGCATCCGCTCCAAGCTGGCTGCCGCTCACGGCGGTGCCGACAAGGTCGAGACCGGCCTCCGCTGGTATGCCGCGATGCGCGCGCTGCAGATGAAGCCGATGCGCTTGCCGAAGCCGCAGGTCAAGCGGGGCGAGTTCCCGACGGCGTAGGGCCGCGCGGGCTTTCACAGGGCCATAAAAGAAGGATCCGGGGGCACGTGCCCCCGGATCCTTCGTCTTTGGCCCTATAAGCGCGACGCGCCCTACTTGCTGCGGTTCCGCCTCAGTTCGCGCAGCCCGCGGTTGATCTGCCTCGCCCAGAGCGGCCCGCGATAGAGGAATGCCGTGTAGCCCTGCACCAGGGTCGCTCCGGCGTCGATTCGCTCTTGGACATCGGCGGCCGTCTCGACCCCTCCGACGCTGATCACGCAGAGGTCGCTCGGCACGCTGGCGCGAATAACTCGCAGCACGGCGAGGGAGCGGGCCGCGAGCGGTGCTCCCGACAGGCCGCCGGCCCCCGCCTTCGCGATCACCGAGGGGTCGCTCGACAGCCCCTCGCGGGACAGCGTCGTGTTCGTGGCGATGATTCCGGCCAGGCCCAGTTCGACGACCAACTCGGAGACGCGGCGCACGGCATCGTCTTCGAGATCGGGAGCGATCTTGACCAGCACGGGCGTGGTGCCCGCCGCATCGCGGACCGCGGTGAGGAGGGGCGACAGCTTGTCGAGCTCTTGCAGGCCGCGGAGCCCGGGGGTGTTGGGCGACGACACGTTGACGGCCAGGTAGTCGGCCAGGGGTGCGAGGAGGCGCGTCGATACGAGATAGTCGTCGACGGCGTCACCGACCTCGACCACGCGGCTCTTGCCGATGTTGACACCGATCACCGGGCGATTGCGCAGGTGTCGGGCGCGACCGACCTCGCCGGCGGCCTTGACGGCGCCGCCGTTGTTAAAGCCCATGCGGTTGATGACCGCCCGGTCGTCGACGAGCCGGAACAGGCGCGGACGGTCGTTGCCCGGCTGCGGCTTGGCCGTGATGGTGCCGACCTCGACGTGACCGAACCCCAGGACTCCGAGACCGGCGATGCCCTTGGCGTCTTTGTCGAAACCGGCAGCGACGCCGAACGGCGAGGAGAAGGTGAGCCCAAGCGTCTCGACGCGCAGTGACCGGTGGGGCCCGGTCGAACGCCGCACGAGAGACGCCACAACGGGGCTCACGGGAAGGAGCTTGATGAAGCGGAATGCGAAGTGGTGGGCGTTCTCAGGATCCATTCGCACAAAGACCGTACGGAAGATCAGGTCGTAGAGGCCCTTGAGGTCGTGCTCGCTCATTCGTCGCCCGATGCCGTGGTCGCGGTGGCGTGATCTTCGCGAAGGGTGCGGATGGACGCCTCGAAGTCGTCGAGCGAATCGAAGGCCTGATACACGCTGGCGAAACGCAGGTACGCGACCTCGTCGAGTTCTCGCAACGGCGGAAGAATGGCGAGGCCGACCTCGTTCGCGTCGATCTGCGAGGCACCACTCGCTCGGACCGCCTCTTCGACCTTCTGAGCCAGCTGAGCGAGGTCGCCGTCTGTCACGGGTCGCCCCTGGCACGCCTTGCGCACACCCGAGATGATCTTCTCGCGGCTGAACGGCTCGAGCACCCCGTTGCGCTTGATCACGGAGAGGCTCGCGGTCTCGGTCGTGGTGAAGCGACGACCGCAGTTCGGGCACTGCCTCCGACGGCGGATCGACGTGCCGTCGTCGCTCGTGCGGGAGTCGACGACTCGGGAATCGGGGTGACGGCAGAAGGGGCAGAACATGATGCTCAAGCTTATGGGTGCGACGCGTGTCGCGGAGCCGGACCTCGACAAGCTCGGCCACCCGGCACTGCGACGCGCGCCGCGGAGCCGGACCCTCCGCCTACCGAATCGGGCCAGCAGGGCCGAAACGGGCCGAGAACGACCGAAAATGTCGTGCGACGGTACGCCTGCCCGACTCTAGGGCCGCTTCAGCCGAGCCGACACGGCCTCGCCGTGCGCCGGCAGCCGCTCTGCCCTCGACAGTGCCACCAGACGCTCGGCCACGGCAGCGAGGGGCTCCGCCTCGTAGCGCACGATCTGCTGCGGCCGGAGGAACGTGTATGCCCCGAGCCCGGACGAGAAGCGCGCCTGCCCGCCGGTCGGAAGCACGTGGTTCGACCCGGCGAGATAGTCGCCGAGGCTGACCGGGGTCTGCGAGCCGACGAAGATCGCCCCGGCGTCATCGATCAGCGCCAGCACCGCATCGTCGTCGGCGGTCTGGATCTCGAGGTGTTCGGGGCCGTAGGCGTTGCTGAACGCCGCCGCGACGGTGAGATCGTCGACCACGACGACCGCCGACTGCGGGCCCGTCAACGCGGTACGGACTCTCTCGGCACTCGCGGTGAGCGGCGCCAGACGCGCGACCTCGGCCACGACGCGCTCTCCGAGGTCGGCCGAGTCGGTGACGAGCACGGCGGATGCCTGTTCGTCGTGCTCGGCCTGGCTGATGAGGTCGACGGCCACGAGGGTCGCGTCGGCGGAGGCGTCGGCGATGACGAGGATCTCGGTGGCTCCTGCCTCCGAGTCGATCCCGACGACTCCTCGCACGAGGCGCTTGGCCGCCGCGACGAAGTTGTTGCCGGGCCCGGTGATGACCTGCACCGGAAGCAGATCTACGTCGTCGACCCCGTACGCCAAAGCGCCGATCGCACCGGCACCGCCCATGGCGTAGACCTCGGTGATGCCGAGCAGCCCTGCGGCTCCGAGGATCGTGGGGTGCACGGATCCTTCGAATTCGGCCTGCGGCGGGGAAGCGAGCGCAATGGAGCGAACGCCCGCCACCTGGGCGGGAACGACATTCATGATGACGCTCGACGGATACACGGCCTTGCCGCCCGGCACGTACACGCCCGCCCGGGCCATCGGCTGCCAGCGCTGCACGATCGTGGCACCCGGAGCGGGGTGCGTCGTCTGCTCGGCCGGCACCTGTGCCGCGCTGGACGCCGTCACCCGAGCGATCGACTCGACCAGAGCTTCGCGTACGAGGGGATCAAGCGAGGCGACAGCCTTGTCGATGTCGGCCTGGCGAACGCGGAGCGCAGGCGGCCGAACCCGATCGAATCGCTCGGCCTGGTCGAGCAGGGCTGAGACGCCGTGCTGACGGACGTCGGCAATGAGGGCTGCAGCGGCCTCGGTCGCGTCGTTCACGTCGCCAACCGCACGCGGGACGAGGGCCAGTAACTGGCTCGGGCTGAGGGTCTGACCGCGGAGGTCGGTGGTCGTCATCATGGCCGGTCAAGCCTATCGGCGCGGGCCGGGAGAGGCCCGCGAGGTGGCTTGATATCCGCAATCGGGCCAGGATGCCCGGCGATGAGGCCATCTCGCGGAACGATTCGACAAGCTCACGACCCGAAGGATCCTGCGGCTCGTCGCTCGGACCGACGCCGAGATCGCATTCCTGGTCGGGGTCACCCGACCACGACTGCGATCTCGACGCCGCGATGGGCCCCGAGCCGGCAGGTCAGAGCAGGCAGCTCGGCCCGAGCAGGCTCTTGAGCTCGCCGTAGAGGTCGGCCGTGATGTCGACCGGCAGCGGGATCTCGAATGTGCGGGCGTTGTCGCCCTTGAGGAGGCGCAGTCGCACTTCGGTGGCACCCGAGTGACGACCGAGAACGGCGCCCAGCTCGGTGACGACGTCGGTCGTGGCACGGAACTCAGGCATGCTCAGCACGAGCGGCCCATTGCTGGCCGCGACGCCGAGATCGGGCAGGAACATGCTGACGGCGTGGAGGTTCTTGCCGTCGTCGCGGACGCTGACCCGGCCCTTGAGCACGATGACGGAGTCGCCGACGAGAGTCGGGCCGAACTCCTGGTAGGTCTTGCCCAGAAACATAACGCTGATCTCACCGCCGAAGTCTTCGATGGTGATGATTCCGTAGGGGTTGCCGGAGTTGCGGGCGACCCGGTGCTGGACGCTCGTGACGAGACCGGCGACGGTGACCTGTTCGCCGTCGATGGAGTCGTCGGCGGCCGAGATGGTCGTGATCGTCGTGGACGCGTGCTTGGCCAACTGGAGTTCGAGACCGGCCAGAGGATGGTCGGAGACGTAGAGACCGAGCATGTCGCGCTCGAAGGCGAGCTTGTCACGCTTCGGCCACTCGGGGCGGGGCGGCACCTGCTGCATCTGAGCGGGTTCGTCCCACAGGGAGTCGAAGTCGAAACCGACCTGGCCATTGGCCTCGGCCCGCTTCTCGCTGACCGCCGCCTCGACGGCACCCTCGTGGATCTCGACCAAAGCCCGGCGGGTATCTCCCATCGTGTCGAATGCCCCGGCCTTGACCAGCGACTCGACCGTGCGCTTGTTGGCCACCGGGATCGGCACCTTGCGCAGGAAGTCATGGAAGGAGGTGAACGGCTCTTTGCTCTCGCGGGCAGCGATGATGTGGTCGACGACGTTGAAGCCGACGTTGCGGATCGCGCCCATGCCGAACCGGATGTCTTCGCCGACAGCGGCGAAGAAGCCGATCGACTCGTTGACGTCGGGCGGGAGCACCTTGATGCCCATGCGACGGCACTCGTTGAGATAGAGACCGAGTTTGTCGCGCGAGTCGCCGACGCTCGTGAGCAGCGCCGCCATGTACTCGGCCGGATAGTGCGCCTTCAAATAGGCGGTCCAGTACGAGACGACACCGTAGGCCGCCGAGTGCGCCTTGTTGAAGGCGTAGTCGGAGAACGGGAGCAGGATGTCCCAGATCTTCTGGACGGCATCGGCCGAGTAGCCGTTGTCGATCATGCCCTGCTGGAAGCCGGCGAACTGCTTGTCGAGCTCGGACTTCTTCTTCTTGCCCATCGCGCGACGGAGAATGTCGGCCTGACCGAGCGAGAAGCCGGCGAGCTTCTGGGCCACGCTCATGACCTGCTCCTGATAGATGATCAGGCCGTAGGTGCCGCCGAGCACCTCGCGCAGGGGCTCCTCGAGCTCGGGATGGATGGCCGTGATCTCTTGCAGGCCGTTCTTGCGGAGCGCGTAGTTGGTGTGCGAGTTGGCGCCCATGGGGCCCGGCCGGTACAGGGCGATGACCGCCGAGATGTCTTCGAAGTTGTCGGGCTTCATCAGCCGCAGAAGACCCCGCATGGGGCCGCCGTCGAGCTGGAAGACGCCGAGCGTGTCGCCGGAGGAGAGCAGCTCGTAGGCGCCCTGGTCGTCGAGTTCGAGGTCTTCGAGCACGAGGTCGATGTCGCGGTTCGACTTGATGTTGTCGAGGGCGTCGTTGATGATCGTGAGGTTGCGGAGCCCCAGGAAGTCCATCTTGATCAGACCGAGTGATTCGGCCGCCGGGTAGTCGAACTGCGTGACGATCTGGCCGTCTTGCTCGCGCTTCATGATCGGGATGATGTCGATGAGCGGGTCGCTCGACATGATCACGCCGGCGGCGTGCACACCCCACTGGCGCTTCAGGCCCTCGAGGCCGAGGGCGGTGTCGAAGACCGTCTTGGCCTCCGGGTCGCCCTCGACGACCGCTCGGATATCGCCCGCCTCTTTGTAACGACCGTGGTCGCGGTCGAAGATGCCGGTGAGCGGGATGTCTTTGCCCATGATCGCGGGCGGCATCGCCTTGGTGAGCTTCTCGCCCATGCCGAACGGAAAGCCCAGCACTCGAGACGAGTCTTTCAGCGCCTGCTTCGCCTTGATCGTGCCATAGGTCACAATCTGAGCGACCCGCTCGGAACCGTACTTGTCGGTGACGTAGTTGATGACCTCGGTGCGCCGGCGGTCGTCGAAGTCGACGTCGAAGTCGGGCATCGAGACGCGGTCGGGGTTGAGGAACCGCTCGAAGATGAGGCCGTGGCGGATCGGGTCGAGGTCGGTGATGCGCATGGCGTAGGCGGCCATCGAACCGGCCCCCGAGCCGCGGCCCGGCCCGACTCGGATGCCGTTGTCTTTCGACCAGTTGATGAAGTCGGCGACGACGAGGAAGTACCCGGGGAAGCCCATCTGGGCGATGACGCCGACCTCGTAGTCGGCGCGCTCCCGCACCGCCTGCGAGATGCCGTCGGGGTACCGGTATTCGAGGCCCTTCTCGACCTCTTTCTTGAACCAGGTCTCTTCGGTCTCGCCCTCGGGCACCGGGAACCGCGGCATGTAGTTCGCCTCGGTGTCGAACTTGACCTCGCAGCGCTCGGCAATGAGCAGCGTGTTGTCGCAGGCCTCGGGGTGGTCGCGGAACAGGTGCCGCATCTGGGCCGCCGTCTTGAGGTAGAACTCGTCGGCGTCGAACTTGAACCGGTTCGGGTCGGTCAGCGTCGAGCCGGACTGCACGCAGAGCAGGGCCGCGTGGCTCGTGGAGTCGTGGGCGTGCGTGTAGTGGAGGTCGTTCGTCGCCACCAGGGGGATGTCGAGCTGCTTGGCGAGCTTGAGGAGGTCGTCCATGATGCGACGCTCGATGCCCAGACCGTGATCCATGATCTCGGCGAAGTAGTTCTCTTTGCCGAAGATGTCGCGGAAATCAGCGGCCGCCTTGATCGCCTCGTCGTACTGACCGAGGCGAAGGCGAGTCTGCACCTCGCCGCTCGGGCAGCCGGTCGTCGCGATGAGGCCCTTCGCGTGCTCGGACAGAATCTCGCGATCCATACGGGGCTTGAAGTAGTAACCCTCGAGAGACGCCCTCGACGACAGGCGAAAGAGGTTGTGCATGCCCTCGGTCGACTCGGAGAGCAGCGTCATGTGGGTGTACGACCCGGCGCCCGAGACGTCGTCTCGCCCGCCGTCGCCCCACTTGACGCGCGTCTTGTCGCCGCGCGCCGTGCCCGGCGTGATGTAGGCCTCGGTGCCGATGATCGGCTTGATGCCGGCCGCGGTGGCGGTCTTGTAGAAGTCGAATGCGCCGAACATGTTGCCGTGGTCGGTGACGGCCACCGCAGGCATGCCCTGCTTGACGGCCGCTTCGATCAGGGGCCCGACACGAGCTGCGCCGTCGAGCATGGAGTATTCGCTGTGGACGTGCAGATGCACGAAGGAATCGGCGCTCGACGGCAAGTCTTCTCCTGATGGTTGCTGCGGTTGAACAAGCCTAACCGCGGCCGCCGACATCGATCGGCGTGTCGGCGTCAGGCGTTGCGAAGCACCTCAAGTGCACGTTGAAGGTCGGCCGGATATTCCGAGGTGAACGACACCCACTCGCCCGTCGCCGGATGGGCGAAGCCGAGCTGGACCGCATGCAACCACTGCCGGGTGAGGCCGAGCTTGGTCGACAGGGTCGGATCGGCGCCGTACAGCGCGTCGCCGACGCAGGGGTGCCGCTGAGCCGCCATGTGCACGCGGATCTGGTGGGTTCGGCCCGTCTCGAGGTGGACCTCGAGAAGCGACGCGGCCGGGAACGCCTCGACGGTCTCGTAGTGCGTCACCGACGGCTTACCGTCGACGACGACCGCGAACTTCCACGACGATGAGGGGTGCCGGCCGAGAGGTGCGTCGATCGTGCCCTTCAGCGGGTCGGGGTGACCCTGGACGACCGCGTTGTAGATCTTCTCGACGGTGCGCTCGCGGAACGCCTGTTTGAGAACGGTGTAGGCGTGCTCCGACTTGGCGACGACCATGAGCCCGGAGGTACCGACGTCGAGCCGGTGCACGATGCCCGCGCGCTCCGCAGCACCGCTCGTCGAGATCCGGAAACCTGCCGCGGCAAGCCCGCCGAGCACCGTCGGGCCGGTCCAGCCCATGGCAGGGTGGGCGGCGACACCGACCGGCTTGTCGACGACGACGAAATCGTCGTCGTCGTAGACGATGCCCATACCGGGCACCTCGACGGCCTGAACCGTCGGGCCCTCCTTGGGAGTCCAGGTCACTTCCAACCAGGATCCGGCCTCCAGCCGATCGGACTTGCCGACCTCGCGCTGATCGACCGTGACTCCCCCGGACGACGCGACTTCGGCCGCGAACGTGCGGCTGAAGCCGAGCAGCTTCGCGAGGGCCGCATCGACGCGCTCGCCGGCGAGGCCGTCGGGCACGGACAGCGAACGGGTTTCACTCACGAGGCATCCCGTCCGGTGGCAGCTGACTGGGTGGCCGACGGGTCGGTGGTCGAGGAGACGGCCGCTGGATCCTTGGCGTCACTGCCGTCGTTCTCGATGGTGTTCGGCTCTTCGCCCTTGCGGGGCGCCCGCGTTCCGTCGAGCCCGACACCCAAAAGCGTCAGGAGAATCAGGAGCCCCATGCTCGTCACGATGAACGTGTCGGCGATGTTGAAGATGGCGGGCAGGATCCACGGGAGGTAGATGAAGTCGACGACGTGGCCGACTCCGAAGCCCGGCTCGCGGAACAGGCGGTCGGTGAGGTTGCCGAGAGTTCCGCCGAGAAGCATGCCGAGCATCAGTGCCCAGCGCAACGAGCGGATGCGGTGCGAGAAGACCACGATCGCGACCACGACGGCGGCCGCGGCGATCGAGAAGATCCAGGTGGAGCCGGTGGCCAAGGAGAAAGCTGCGCCGGGGTTCTTGACGAAGTGGAAGCGGAGGACCGGACCCAGAACGTCGACGTCTTGGCCGAGCGTCAGGTTCGACACGACGAGGAACTTGGTGCCCTGGTCGAGCACGTAGACGATGACAGCGACAAAGGCCAGTGCCAGCAAGATGCGGGCACTGGCCTTCGTGGCTGTCGTGTTAGTTGGAGCCAAAACCCTGGAAGCTGGCGGGTGCAGACGACTGCGCCGCGACGGGCTCGGGGTTGTTGTCGCCGTCGAGCTCGCGGAGCTGACCCTCGATGTAGCTCTTCAGCTTCTGGCGGTAGTCGCGCTCGAAGTTGCGGAGTTCGTCGATGCGGTGCTCGAGGCCGATGCGCTCGTTGTCGAGACGCTCGACCTGGGCGCGCTGCTCGTTTTCGATTTTCTCCTGGCGGGCACGGAACTCGACGTCGAACTGATCGGCCTTGGCCTTCTGCTCGTTGTCGAGCTGAGCGACGCGGGCGCGGTGCTCGTTCTCGAACTGCTCGACCTGGGCCTTCTGTGCGGCCTCTGCCTCGGAAACGATGCGCGCGGCCGTTGCGTGGCCCTCGGCGATGAGAGAGTCGCGCTTCTCGATGCCCTCACGGACGTGCTCTTCGTGCAGACGACGAGCGAGCTGGAGGAGGTTGTTGGTGCTCGTGGTCTCGTCGTCGGTCGGCGCCGCGTAGGCGGGCGCTGCCGACACCGCGGCGGGCGCGGGGGCCGGCTCGGGCTCGGGAGCGGCGGCGACCGGCTCGGGGGTGGGCTCCGGCTCCGGCTCGGGAGCGGGCTCTGCCGGCGCCGCTGCGACGGGGGCCGCGGCGGACTTCGACTGAAGCTCTTCGACCTGCGAGTCGCTCGAGGCGAGGCGCTGGCGGAGCTCGTCGTTCTCCTGGCCGAGTCGGCGGAGTTCGACGACGACCTCGTCGAGGAAGTCGTCTACCTCGTCTTGGTCGTAGCCCTCACGGAACTTCGTCGGCTGGAACCGCTTGTTGACTACGTCTTCAGGCGTCAAAGCCATTGCCGTCACCTCGTGAATCTTCTGGAACATGGTCTGGGATGATGCCCTCCCCCGATTCTGCGCGTGTTGCCTAACAGACAACGACGCGCGCCGTGAAGACACCGTGCGCCAAAAGCCTACAACGTCAACCGTGTGGTTGACCTGCAGGGTGAGGGTCACGCCGTGTCGCGCTGTCGTGCTGGGCCGAGGAGAGGACGGATTACAGCGCTGCGCGGCTCAGGCCGGACGCGACACTCATCAGGATCACGACGGCGAGCATCACGATGCTCCAGCCGAAGTCGAGCGCGACGGCTCCGAGTCGAATTGGAGGCAAGACCCGTCGGATGGCCCGGATGGGTGGATCGGTGACGGTGTACGTCACCTCGGCCAGCACCAGCAGGGGCCCTTTCGGGCGGTACGAGCGACTGACCGACTGGGTCAGATCGAAGATGAAGCGCCCCCACATCAGGAGGAAGAAGATGAGGAGCGCGACATAGGCGATGGTCGCTATCAGGTTGACGATCACGAAACTACCAAGCACACGGGGCGTTCAACTCGCACGGTTCAGGCGCGGGCGCGGCCCGCGGAGGAAGAATCTCGGGGGCAGAAGCCCTCAGGACTGGGCGAAGAAAGACGCCTCGATGTCGGACTCTACCTCAGCCGGATCTCCGCTCACTGCGATGTGCGCGGGCGACAACAGGAACACCTTGTTGGTCACGCGCTCGATCTTGCCGTAGAGACCCTGCGAGAGTCCGCTGGCGAAGTCGACGAGACGACGGGCGTCGCTCTCGGTCATCTGCGACAGGTTGATGATCACGGGGATGCCGTCGCGGAAGCTCGCCGCGATCGACTGCGCGTCTTTGTATTCGCGGGGGTGAACAGTGAGGATTTCGTTCATTTCGGAGGACGCTGCCATTTCGGTGGGGACCACATTCTTGGTCGACGTGGTGCGACGCAGGGGCGTCACGGGAGCGCGATTCGCCGTGGGAGTCGACACCGGCTGAACCGGCGACGTCGCGTCGCGCTTGTGGACCGGCGCGGCCTGCGCGGGGGCAGCCTGGGCTGGTGCCGCGGCCGGGGACGGCGCGGTCTGTTGGCGAGAGGAGGGCTCGGCCTGCGCGGCTCGGGCAGGCGTCTCGGTACGCGACTGGTCGTCGTATTCGAGTTCTTCGTCGGCCAGGCCTAGGTAGATCAGGCTCTTCTTCAGCGGGTTCGCCATGGTGTCCTCCGGTCGCGGATCGTCTGACTCGACATTAACCAGCCACCGGCCGGTTTCCCGTGATTGCCGTGCCTATTCGTAGGTGTGTCGCACCCTCGGCGATGGCGTCGGCGAAGTCGTTCGACATGCCGGCCGAGATCTGGTCCGCTTCGGGGGCGATGACCCGCAGCCGCTCCGAGAGTTCGCGAAGGTGGGCGAAGGCCCGGCCGGGCTCCTCGTCGAGGGGCGCGACAGCCATCACGCCCCGGAGTCGGATGCCGGGCGAGCCGAGGATCCGAGTCACCGCGCGTTCGAGGTCGGCCTCCGCCACTCCGCCCCGACCCTCGTCGTCGGTCAGGTTGACCTGCACGAACCCGTCGATGACGAGACCGTCGTCGGACGCCAGGGCGTCGATCACCGAGTCGCGGTCGAGCGAGTGCACGGCGTGCGCATACGCTCGCGCCTGGCGAGCCTTCTTCGACTGCAGCTGGCCGACGAAATGCCACCGGAGGCCGTCGAGGTCGGACGTCTCGGCGGCTTTCCCCTGCGCCTCCTGGTGCCGGTTCTCGCCGACATCCCGAACACCCAGCGCGTGCAGTTCGCGCACGAGCGACACCGGGTGGAACTTCGTGACGACGATCGTCGTCAATTCGCCGGGGTCGCGAGACGCCGAACGGGCCGCGTCGGAGATGCGTCCGAAGACGTCGTCGACGCGGCCCGAGAGCTCGAGGGAGGCCCCGGCGGCCTCGTCGGCTGCCGCCTCCCCCGGAGACACAGAGTCGTCGGTCACGCTCTACTTCAGGAAGTCCGGTACGTCGAGGTCGTCATCGCCGTCGTCGAAGACGGGGTCGGACGCCTGCTTGACGGGCTCCGCGGGGCGCTGGTAGCTCGGCACGGTGCCACTGTCGGCGATCGCGCTGACGCCCGCGACCGTCGTCGTCGCGGGGGCGTCGGTCTCGACGAAGCTCGACCGGCGCTCGGCCGACTTGGTGGTGGGCTCGCCACCGTCGAAGCCGGCCGCGATCACGGTGACCCGCACCTCGTCACCCAGGGTGTCGTCGATGACGGCACCGAAGATGATGTTGGCCTCGGGGTGCACTGCTTCTTGCACGAGACGCGCGGCGTCGTTGATCTCGAAGATGCCGAGATTCGACCCACCCTGGATCGAGAGGAGGACGCCGTGCGCACCATCGATGGACGCTTCGAGCAGAGGCGACGCCACTGCGAGCTCAGCGGCCTTGATGGCGCGATCGGCGCCGCGCGAGGAGCCGATACCCATGAGGGCGGATCCTGCGCCCTGCATGACGCTCTTGACGTCGGCGAAGTCGAGGTTGATGAGACCCGGCGTGGTGATGAGGTCGGTGATGCCCTGGACACCCGCGAGGAGCACCTGGTCGGCCGTGCCGAAGGCTTCGACCATCGAGATGCCGCGCTCGGAGATCTCGAGCAGACGATCGTTCGGCACCACGATGAGGGTGTCGACCTCTTCTTTGAGCTGGGCGACTCCCGCTTCGGCCTGAGCCTGACGGCGTCGACCCTCGAAGCCGAAGGGCTTGGTGACGACACCGATGGTGAGAGCGCCGATGGACTTCGCGATGCGGGCCACGACGGGAGCACCACCGGTGCCGGTGCCGCCGCCCTCGCCCGCGGTGACGAAGACCATGTCGGCCCCGGCCAGGGCCTCTTCGATCTCTTCGGCGTGGTCTTCGGCGGCGCGGCGACCCACCTCGGGGTCGGCGCCGGCACCGAGACCGCGAGTCAGCTCGCGACCGACGTCGAGCTTCACGTCGGCATCGCTGAGAAGCAGCGCCTGGGCGTCGGTGTTGATCGCGATGAACTCGACTCCGCGGAGCCCGAGCTCGATCATGCGGTTGACGGCGTTGACGCCACCGCCGCCGACACCGACGACCTTGATCACGGCTAGGTAGTTATGGTTCGTTGTCACGTCGGCCTCCGCCTGCAGGAACTGGGTGGTGCTGTCTGGTTGTTGCGGTCTGTATGGTTCTGAGGCCATAAACCTTCAAGCTTTACTCGAGGGTTAATGTTATGCTCAGTATGCATATCTCGCAGTGCCAAGGTAGGTGCCCCGGCTAGGGGCCGCTCAGATGTGTGCCGCGTGTCGCGGTTTTCTGACCGCTACTTCGTGCGGATGATGCCGTTATCGGGTGCAGACACGTCGTATTCGACGGCCTGATCGGGGTCTCTCGCCGTGTGGTCTTTGATGAGCCCCGTCAGAAGCAGCGCCTTCTTCGTCGACTGGTCGGCACTCCCCCAGACAACCGTCTCACCGGTCGTGAGTTTCAGCGTGACGTCGTCGGCCGTCGAAGCTGACACTGAGTTGACTCGCTTGAGCAGTTGCGACGGGAGCGCGAGCAGCACCTCGGCCGTCGAGCGGTACACCTTGCCATCGAGCGCGTCGCCCGTGACCTTGACGACGGGAACGCCCGCGGGGCGCTTCGTCGCCGACGAGATGACGACGCCGGCCGGATCGACGAGCTCGAAGGTCTTGCCGATCTTGACGCTGGCGATCGGCGACCTCTCGGTGATCCGGATAACCAGCGTGTGCGGCGGCATCGTCTCGGTCACGTACGACTCGATCAGCGGGAATTCCGACAGGTCGCTCTTCACCGCCGCGAAGTCGATGAGCGCCAGCGGCTTGCCGATCTGCGAGTCGAGCGACTTCAAGACCACCTTCTCGTCGACCCGCGACGTGCCCTCGATGGTGATGGTCTGAAGCGAGAGCAGCGGCGAGAAGACGGCGATGGCCACCGACCCGACGAGGGCGACCACCACCGCCGCCGCCGTGATGAGGGCGGCACGACGATGCCGACTGCGACGGGTGAACCGACGCACCTCGACGCGTTCGACGGCACGGCGAGCGGCAGCGGCTCGACGAGCGAGTCGCCGGGCGTCGCGGGCTCGATCACGAGCGTCACGGGCGCCGGTCGACGCCGGTGTGATGACCGCAGGATCCGACGGCTCGGCACCCGACTCCCGCGTCGGCCGCGGGGGACGCGCGGGCAGAGACGGAAGCGACGGAAGCTTCGGCAGGGTGCGCGTCGACTTCTCGGCGGATGGCATCGCCTCGTCACCGGGTGCCGTCGCGGACGCCTCAGCCGACGCAGCATCGAGCTCCGGCTCGGGCGTTGCCTTCGCCCTGGCCATCGGGGCCCGGTCGAACCCCTCGGGACGCTTCACCGCAGCACCGGCGAGGATGCCAGCGTCACGAACGGGCTTCCGTGGACGCGGGAGTGATCGCCTCCAGGCTCGCGAGGAGCTGCGGCACGATTCGGTACACGTCGCCGCACCCCAGCGTGATGACGAAGTCGCCGTCGCGGGTGATCGCGGCGACACGGTCGGCCGCGCTCTGCCAGTCGGGGACGAAGTCGGCGTGTGCGGGATCCTGGAAGCGTTCGGTCACGAGAGCACCGGTCACACCCGGCTCGGGGTCTTCGCGGGCACCGTACACGTCGAGCACGACGGTGTGGTCGGCGAGGGTCTCGTACGCCTCGGCGAACTCGCCGGCCATCATGCGGGTGCGGCTGTAGAGGTGCGGCTGGTGGACGGCGATGAGACGGCCGTCGCCGACAACGCTGCGGGCGGCCTGGAGCGCAGCCGCGACCTCGGTGGGGTGGTGGGCGTAGTCGTCGTAGACGCTGACACCGCGGACGGTGCCGTGAAGCTCGAAGCGGCGCTGGGTGCCGCCGAAGATCTCGAGCCCCGAGATGGCTTCTTCGGGCGTGAGTCCGAGACCCACGAGCACGGCGTAGGCGCCAGCGGCGTTCAACGCGTTGTGATGACCCGGCACACTGAGCTGAACGCGTCGGTCGACGCCGTCGTGCCCGAGCGTGAAGGCGACCGGGCCGAAGGAGGTGACGTCGGTCACACGCACGTCAGACCCCTCGGCGCGCCCGAACGTGACTACGTGGGCGTGGTCGAGCTTCGCAGTGACCGCGACAGCTCCGGCGTCGTCGCTGGAGATGACGACGGATTCACTCGCCGCCGCGGCGAACGTCACGAAGGCCTCGTCGAATGCCTCCCGCGAGCCGTAGTGGTCGAGGTGGTCGGCGTCGACGTTCGTGATGAGGGCGATGGACGTGTCGTAGAGAAGGAACGACCCGTCGGATTCGTCGGCCTCGATCACGAAGAGGTCGTCGGAGCCGCCCTTCGCGCTCACGCCGAGCGACTGGATGACACCGCCGTTGACGAAGCTCGGGTCGCGACCTGCCTCGAGCAGCGCCGTGATGATCATGCCGGTGGAGGTCGTCTTGCCGTGGGCACCGGCAACCGAGACGAGCCGCTGCCCCGAGATCAGCCAGGCGAGGGCCTGCGAGCGGTGCAGAACGGGGAGCCCTCTGGCCAGAGCGAGCTGGTATTCGGGGTTGTCTTGCCACAGGGCACCCGTGACGACGAGGGTGTCGGCGTCTCCGACGTTCTCCGCAGCGTGGCCGATGGCGATTCGAGCCCCGAGCGCGCGGAGGGCCTCGACGTTGGCGCTCTCGCGCGAATCGGAGCCCGAGACGGGGATCCCGGCCGCGAGGAAGACGCGGGCGATCCCGCTCATTCCCGAGCCGCCGATGCCGACGAAGTGCGCTCGGCCGATGGTCTCGGGAAGAGGCTGGGTGAGGTCGGGCTTGATCATGCGCCTGCGATTCGTGAGGAAGTGGATGCCGGTGTCGCCTCGAGGACGAGATCGACGGTGCGGTCGGCTCCGTCGCGGACTCCGACCGATGCAGCTCGGGCTGCCATGTCGGCGATACGCGACCGGTCGAGAAGGAGCGGGACGAGATCGCGTCGCACCCAGGTAGGCGTGAAGTCGGCGTCGCGGACGAGAAGGGCACCGCCGGCCTCGACGACGTCGGTGGCGTTGAAGCGCTGCTCGCCGTTGCCGACCGGATAGGGAATCAGCACGGCGGGAAGGCCGAGAGCGGTGAGCTCGGAGACGGTGGCGGATCCTGACCGTGACACGACGAAGTCGGCCGCGGCGAGGGCGAGATCCATGCGGTCGCAGTACTTGAGCAGGTGGTAGTTGCTGAGCGATGTCGACGTCAGCTCGGACTTCTCCCCCGTGATGTGCAAGATTTGCCAGCCCGACCCGATGACGACCTCGGCCGATCGCGAGAGAGTCTCGTTGAGCTTGCGCGCTCCGGTCGAGCCACCGGTCACGAGCAGCGTCGGCAGGTGTGGGTCGAGGCCGAAGAACTGCAGAGCCTCGTTCTTCACCGCACCCCGGTCGAGATTCTCGATCTCATCGCGGAGGGGCATGCCGACCTGGCGGGAGTGCCGCAGCTTGGTCGATGCGAAGACGACGCCGACGTACTTCGTGAAGAACGCACCGAGAACGTTCGCGATGCCGGGTTTGGCGTTCGCCTCGTGGACGACGATCGGCACGCCGTTACGCCTCGCGGCGAGATAGGCGGGAGCGGCCGCGTAGCCACCGAATCCGACGACCACGTCGACCGAGTGCTCCTTGAGAATCCGCCGCACCCCGCCGATCGAGCCGAGGATCTTGGCGGGAAAACGCAGCGCCGCAGCGTTCAGCCGCCGGGGAAAGGGCAGACGCGGAACCGTGAGCAATTCGTAGCCCCGAGCCGGCACGAGGCGGGCTTCGAGACCCTCCGCAGTGCCGAGCACGAGGATGCTCGCGCCGGGGTCACGCTGGCGAAGCCGGTCGGCCGTTGCGAGAAGGGGGTTCACATGCCCGGCGGTGCCGCCGCCGGCGAGGAGGTACGTCGTCACCGGAGAGACCCTACCGTCTCGGCGGAGACGCGAACTGGCGTCTCGTCACCCGGTCGACGGTGGAGGAACGACAGGATCACACCGATCGCGACCAACACGAAGATGAGCGACGAACCACCTGCGCTGATGAGTGGGAGAGGCACCCCGAGCACCGGGAGAAGGCCCAGCACGACCGCGATGTTGACGAGGGCCTGACCGATGATCCAGGTCATGATGCCGCCGGTGACGATACGGACGAAGGCGTCGTCGGAGCGGCGCAGCACCTTGATGAACGAGACGGCGAGAACGATGAAGAGGCCGAGTACGACGCACGCGCCGATGAGGCCGAGCTCTTCGCCGACGATCGCGAAGATGAAGTCGTTATCTGCCTCGGGCAGCCACGACCACTTCGCCTTCGAGTTGCCGAGACCGACCCCGAAGACACCGCCCGATGCCAGCGCCCAGAGGCCGTGAGTCGTCTGCCAGCAGGTCGACTGGTACGCCTCTTCTGAGCTGCAGCCGGAGAGCCACGCGGCGATGCGATCGGTACGGGAACTCGCTGTGGCCGTGATCACCGGGATGGCGACGGCGAGGAGTGCGAGCGGTACGAGGAAGAATCGGAGCTTGACTCCGGCGATGAAGACGGCAACCGCCACCAGCATGAGCAGGATCAGGGTGGTGCCGAGGTCGCCGCCCTTGAGCACGAGGGCCAGAGCGATCCCGACGACCGGGACCAGCGGCACGAGCAGCTCTTTCCACTCGCCGAGCTTGCGCTCTTTCTTCACCAGGATCATCCCGATCCAGATGGTGAGGGCGAGCTTGAGGAACTCCGACGGCTGGGCGCTGAACGAACCGAGTCGAATCCAGTTGCGGTTTCCGCCCACCTCGACGCCGAGAGGGGTGAACACCAGCAGCTGCAGGAACATCGACGCGACGAGCAGGTGCCAGGCATAGCGCTGCCAGGCCCAAACGGGCACCCGCGACACCACGAGCATCAGCGGGATGCCAATCGCGGCGAAGATGCCCTGGCGGAGGAAGGCGCCGAAGAAGTCGTGCGTCTCGACGTACTGCTCGACGCTCGACGACGACAGCACCATCACGAGGCCGAAGATGGCGAGGAAGAGGGCCGTGCCGAGGATCACGAAGAACGCGGTCGACTCGGCGGCGAAGAGGCGCCGGACGGCGACGAGAGCCGCCCCGGGCGTCTGGTCGGGTTCGGCCGTGCGGGATCCTTCGCCTGCTGCTTTTCGGGCCGCGCGCTCAGCCCGCAGTCGGCGCGGGAGGCTGGATGGGGTGGTCACCATCGGTGTCTCCTGCCAGGTGGTCGTGGACGGCCCGTGCGAATGCCTCACCGCGGGCGCCGTAGTCGGCGAATTGGTCGAACGATGCCGCAGCCGGGGCGAGCAGGACGGTGTCTCCTGACTCGGCCACCGAAGCCGCAAAGGTCACGGCACGAGGCATCACTCGTTCAGTGTCGGGCTCGTCGACCTCGAAGACGGGTATGCCGGGCGCGTGTCGCGCGAAGGCCTCCCTGAGGATTTGCCGGTCGGCTCCGATCAGCACGGCAGCCTTCACGGCGCGGGACACCTTGTCGACGAGCGGGGCGACATCGACGCCCTTGAAGAGGCCGCCGACGATCCAGACGACGCTGCCCGCGGCCGACAGCGATGCTTTGGCCGCGTGCGGGTTGGTCGCCTTGGAGTCATCGATCCAGGTGATGCCGGAGCGGGACGCGACGACCTCGGAGCGGTGGTGGTCGGCTCGGAACGCGGCGGCGGCGAGATGGATGGCGTCGGGGGCGACCCCCAGGGCGCGAGCGAGCGCGGCCGCGGCCAAGACGTCTTCGACGAGGTGGTCGGCGCCGAGGCCCGACGACGCAAGCGTGTCGAGCGTGGTCAACTCGAGCGCCCGGTGGGCTCGGTCGTCCAAGAACGCACGGTCGACGAGAAGGTCTTCGACGACGCCGAAGTCGCCGACGGGCGGGGTCGACAGGCCGAAGCCGATGGCGCGGCACCCGTCTTCGACGTCGGCTTCTTGCACCAGGAGTCGAGTCGCGACGTCGGCCCGGTTGTAGACGCAGGCGACGACCGTGTTCGCGTAGACCCGGCCCTTCGCTCGGCGATACGCGTCTGCTCCGCCGTGCCACTCGAGGTGGTCGTCTTCGATGTTGAGGCAGACACTCGCGATGGGGTGCAGGGCACCCGGCCCCTCGATCGGCAGGTAGTGCAGCTGATGGCTCGAGAGCTCGACCGCGAAGACGTCGAACCCCTCGGGCTCACGGACGGCGTCGAGCACCGGCAGCCCGATGTTGCCGCAGGCGGCGACGCTTCGGCCGTCGGCGGCGATCATGGCGGCCGTGAGCTGGGTCGTCGTGGTCTTGCCGTTGGTGCCGGTGATCAGCACCCAGTCGGCGGGCCGACCGGTCTTCGCCCCCAGCACCTTGTCGCGCACGCGCCACGCCAACTCGACGTCGCCCCAGACTGCCGCTCGGCTCGACAGGGCCCAGACGACCAGCGGGTGATGCGGCGCGAAGCCGGGGCTGACGACGACCACGTCGGCGTCGAACTCGATGAGCTCGTGCGGAGGATCCGACAGGTCTTTCTGCGTCACCAACCGCACGCCGATCACGGGCAGCAGCTGCGCTTGATCGGACGAGTCGTCGGGCGCGACGACCAGCACCTCGGCTCCGAGCTCGGCCAGCGTGTCGGCGGACGAGAAGCCGGAGACCCCGAGGCCGAGCACCGCGACGCGGAGGCCCTTCCAGTCGGCGTGCCAGCTCGTGAGAGCGGCGAGGCGGTCGGCCAGGGGTGTCGTATCGGGCATCAGACCCTGCTGATCCATTCGAGGTAGAAGGTGCCGACGCCGGCTGCGACGAAGAGACCGCCGATGATCCAGAAGCGGACCACCACTGTCACCTCGGCCCACCCTTTGAGCTCGAAGTGATGGTGCAGCGGGCTCATCAGGAAGATGCGTTTGCCGTGGGTCAGCTTGAAGTAGATCCGCTGGAGGATCACCGAGCCGGTCACCACGAGGAACAGGCCGCCGATGAGCACGAGGAGGAGCTCGGTGCGGCTGAGGATGGCAAGAGCAGCGAGTGCCCCGCCGAGACCGAGCGAGCCGGTGTCGCCCAGGAAGATCTGCGCGGGCGAGGTGTTCCACCAGAGGAAGCCGATGAGGCCTCCCGAGATGCAGGCGGCGACCACGGCGAGATCGAGGGGATTCGTCGTGGTGTAGCAGGCGTTCTGCACCGCCTGAGCACTCGTGCAGAGCTGGTTGTTCTGCCAGAAGCCGATGAAGATGTACGAGCCGATCGCGAGGATCGAGGCGCCCGTCGCGAGACCGTCGAGCCCGTCGGCCACGTTCACGCCGTTCGAGGCCGACGCCGTGATCATGACGACCCAGATGCAGAAGAGGATCGCCCCGATCAGCGACCCGGCGAACGCCAGGTCGAGCCAGGGAATGTCGCGGACACCCGAGATGAAGGTCGATGCGGGCGTCTGGCCGTTGCGCCCCTTGATCATCAGCGCGAGCACGGCGAAGATGACCGCCACGACGACCTGACCGAGGATCTTCGCCCAGCCGGTCAGCCCGAGACTGCGCTGGTTGCGCACCTTGGTGAAGTCGTCGAGGAA
Organism: Frondihabitans sp. PhB161; assembly: GCF_003814635.1. Lineage (NCBI taxonomy): Bacteria > Bacillati > Actinomycetota > Actinomycetes > Micrococcales > Microbacteriaceae > Frondihabitans > Frondihabitans sp. PhB161. Next base: position 141,447 of record NZ_RKQW01000003.1, on the reverse strand, counting down.
CCCGACGAAACCGAGACCGACCATCATCAGCAGCACGAGGAGCCCGCTCGAGGTGAGGCGGTCTCCGCCGACGAGGTGCCCGACGAAGTAGCCGAGCACCGTGCCGAGGATCAGGACGATGCCGCCCATCGTGGCGGTGCCCCGCTTCGTGTGGTGCGACTGCGGGCCGTCGCTGCGAATGAACTGGCCCCACCCCAGGTGGTGGAACAGCCGGATGAAGAGCGGCGTGAGCAGCAGGGTGAAGATCAGCGACACCGAGCCGCCGACGAGAAGAGCGATCATGCCGTCACCCCCGCGAGGCGGTCGCCGAGGAACCGGAGACCGGCCGACTTCGACGACTTGACGAGCACGACGTCGCCTTCGCGCTGGTCGGCGCGAAGAGCCTCGTAGGCGGCGTCGATGTCGGGCACGAGGGTCGATTCGCCGCTCCATGAGCCTTCGAGACCCGCGGCCATGTGAACGTGCCGCGCCGCGTCGCCGACGACGACGAGCTTGTGGATGTTGAGGCGCACGATGAGTCGGCCGATCCGGTCGTGCTCCTCTTGCGCGTACTCGCCGAGTTCGGCCATCTCGCCGATGACGGCGACCGACCGCTGGTCGGGGCCGACGATCTGCGCCAGCGTCTTGAGCGCCGCCGCGACGGAGTCGGGGCTGGCGTTGTACGCGTCGTTGATCACGGTGATGCCGGGGCCCCCGTCGAGGACCTCCATGCGCCAGCGCTCCGCGCGGGTGACGCCCTCGAGCACGGAGGCGGCCCGGTCGACGTCGAGACCCCATTCGCCGGTGACGGCGAGGGCGGCCAGGGCGTTCATGACGTGGTGCTCGCCCAGAATTCTGAGGGTCACGTTCTTCGTCAGACCGGGGGCGTTCAGGGTGAAAGCCGTGCCCTCGGCGGTGACGGCGATGTCGGAGGCGCGGTACTCGGCGGAGTCGCCGAATCCGAACGAGACGACGCGGGCCCGGGTGAGGTCGGCCATGGCCGCGACCCGGAAGTCATCAGTGTTGAGGATCGCGGTCGCGGTGCCCGGCAGGTCGGTGACCATCTCGGACTTCGCCTTCTGCGTCGCCTCGATTCCGCCGAACTCACCGGCGTGAGCGAGGCCCACCTTCAAGACGACGCCCGTGTCGGGGCGGGCGATCGCGACGAGGCGAGCGATCTCGCCCGCGCCGGAGGCACCCATCTCGACCACGAGGAAGCGTGTGTCGTAGTCGACGCGCAGCATGGAGATCGGTGCGCCGACGTGGTTGTTGAACGACCCTTCGGGCGCCACAGTGGGGCCGAGGTCGGACAGGATGGCCCGCAGCATGTTCTTGGTCGACGTCTTGCCGTTCGATCCGGTCACTCCGACCACGCGAAGGGGCTCGGTCGGGGTCTTGGCGTCGCGCACCCTCTGCACGACCGCGGTGGCGAGGGCCGACAGCGCGGCCACTCCGTCGTCGACGAGGATCCGAGGCACCAGCGCCTCGACCTCGCCCTCCGAGATCACGAGGGCTGCGCCGTTCTCGACCGCCTGCGGCACGAAGAGGCGGCCGTCGGTGGTCTCGCCGGGCAGCGCGAAGAAGATCGACCCCGGAGTGGCGAGGCGCGAGTCGGTCTCGACCGAGCCGTCGACGACGAGCTGATCGGTCGTCTCGGGCGTGAGAGCCAGGGTGCCACCGACGATCGCGTGGATCTCGGCGAGAGTCAGAGCGATCACTCGGCCCACCCCGCTTCGCGGAGGGCGTCGCGCGCCTCGTCGCGAGCCGAGTAGGGCGTGCGCACGCCCTGGATGTCGCGGTAATCCTGGTGGCCGGGGCCAGCCCAGAGAATCGAGTCGCCCTCCCCCGCCATCGCAACGGCCCGGCGGATGGCCGCCTCCGGCGGGCTCACCTCGTGGATCTCGTGATCGGGGTACGCCTCGCGAGCCGCGTTGACCAGCGTGGTGCGGATCGACGCCGCGTCTTCGAAACGGGGGTGGTGATCGGTGACGACCAGGATGTCGGATCCTTCTGCCGCGACCCGAGCCATCTCGGGCCGCTTCGTAGTGTCGCGGTCGCCGTCGGCGCCGAACAGCATGATGACTTTGCCGGGGGTGAACCGGCGGACGGCGGCGAGGGTGTTAAGGAACGCGTCGGGGCTGTGACCGAAGTCGACGAAGACGCTCGGGCCGCGGTCGCCGGAGACTCGCTCGGTGCGACCCGGAAGGTACGCGACGATGCCGCCGTCTTCGTCGAGCGACTGGCCGATGGCCTCGAGCTCGAAGCCCGCTTCGACCATCATGACGATGGCGAGGGCGGCGTCGGCCGCCATGTGCCAGCCGATCATGGGCACCCGGGTAACGAGCGAGCGGCCCTCGGGCCCGCTCAGACGGAACTCCGTGTAGGCCGCCTGCTCATCGAGCAGTTCGATGGTCCAGTCGGCGTCGCGGTGCTCATCGGTGCCCGCGGGCTTGATGGTGATCGTGGTGACCGGGATGCGGCACGCCTCGACCACGCGCTGCCCGTAGGGCGAGTCCAACGAGACGACGGCGCGCTTGGCGCGATCCGGCTGGAAGAGGGGCAGCTTCGCCTGGAAGTACTCCTCCATGTCGGCGTAGTCGTCGAGGTGATCGTGGCTGAGATTGGTGAAGCCGGCGACGTCGAAGACGAGGCCGTCGACGCGGTGTCGGCTGAGGGCCTGGGCACTCACCTCGATGGCGACGGCTCGCACCTCGCTCTCCCGCATCCGGGCGAGGAGCGCATGCATCTCGCTCGCCTCGGGGGTCGTGAGACGGGAGACGACAGTGAGGTCTCCGATGTGGCGTTCGGCGGTCGACGAGAGTCCGGTGACGAGGCCCATCTGCTTGAGGATGCCCTCGAGCAGGTACGACGTCGAGGTCTTGCCGTTGGTGCCGGTGACGGCGAAGAGGAGCGGCGTCTGCTCAGCTGTGCGATAGACCCAGGCCGACACGTCGCCGAGGGCTGCACGAGGCGAGTCGACGAGCACGACAGGCAGGCCGGACCCGCTGGCGAGCTCGGCTCCGCGGGCGTCGGTCATCAGGGCGACGGCTCCGCCCTCGCGGGCCTTCTCGGCGAACTCGGCGCCGTGGCGGTGAGCGCCGGGCACTCCGACGTAGAGGTCGCCGGGGTGGAGATCGCCGGTCGACAGTGTGACGCCGGTGATCTCGATGCCGTCGAGCGAGCCGATGTGCTCGAGTCCGAATTCGCTGGCCAGCTGGCCGAGCGACCTCGCCGAGGGATGTTCCGGTCGAAGAACCGGGGGGATCCGGGCACTCAAAGAATCCTCATTTCTTGCCTGGTCATATGTCGGAACGGGTGGAAGGGCAACGGGTCGGGTCGCTTCTCACCACGTATCGGGAAGGTTCGTCGCCGGGGTGGTCGACGGCTTGACCCGATAGTTCTCGAGGACCTGGGACATTATCTCGCGGAAGGCGGGTGCCGCCGCGAACGAAGTCTTCAGCGTAGTCGGCTTCGTGAAGGTGACGAGCACGACGTACTGCGGGTTCTCGGCGGGTGCGATACCCGCGACGGAGATGATGTAGTCGCTTCCGTAGCCACCACCGGGTGCGTCGGCGATTTGAGCCGTTCCCGTCTTGGCGGCGACGTTGTAGCCCGAGATCGGTGTCATCCCCGCGAGGGTTCCTTCGGGAATGGTGTTTTCGAGCATGTCGACCACGTCGTTCGCCGCCTTCTCCGAGACGACGCGGGTGCCCTTGGCGCTCGGCGTGTCGGTGACCGTGCCGTCGCTCTGCTTGCATCCCTTGACCAGGGTGACCGGCATGCGCACGCCGCCGTTCGCCAGGGTCTGATAGGCACTGGCGATCTGGATGGCGCTCGTGCCGATTCCCTGACCGAACATCGAGTTGATGTTCGTCTGGCTGTCCCAGCTGCTCGGCGTTCCGAGCTGCCCGACCGACTCGCCGTTGAACTTGACCTCGCTCTTCGAGCCGAAGCCGAACTTCTTTAGATAGTCGTAGCGGGTCTGCTTGGAGAGTCTTTCGCCGACCTGGGTGATGCCCACGTTCGACGAGTTCGCCAGAATTCCGGCGAGAGTCAACTGCTCGGTGTCGTGGAACTCGGCGTCGGCGATGCGGCCGCCCCACGGGAAGGTGCGGCTGTACGGCACCGTCTCCTGCGTGGCCGGAGTCGCGACGCCCTGGTCGATAGCGGCGGCCGCGATCAGCGACTTGACGGTCGAGCCGGGCTCATACGAGTCGGTGAACGCCTTCGATCCGAGGTTCGACGTCGACGACCCGTCGACGTTGTTGGGGTCGACGCTGTCGGAGTCGGCCACGGCCAGAAGGGATCCGTCAGACACCTTCATCACGATCGCCGTGCCCGATGTGGCACCGATTGCCTTGACCTGCTCTGCGAGATCCTGCTGCACCTGGTACTGCAGGTACTCGTCGATGGTGGTCTCGAGCACGCCCCCGTCGACCGCCTTCTTCGTCGTCACCGTGCTGCCGGGCAGCTTGACGTTGTCGAGACCCCGCTCGTAGGTCTCGGAGCCGTTCGTCCCGGCGAGGCACTTGTTGTACTCGAGCTCGAGCCCGGCCTGAGCACCGTCGGTGCCCATGAAACCTGTCAGGTTGCCGGCGACGGCCCCATTCGGATAGGTGCGAGCCGTCGTCCGCTTCGGGTAGATCCAGGAGATGCCGAGCTTCTGGATCTTCTCGTAGGCATCGACGTCGACGCTCCCGACGAGTTTCGCGTAGACGCTCTTTTTGTCGGCGGTCAGCGCCTTCACGATGTCAGAGGCCTTGGCACCCGTGGCAGCCGCGATCTGATCGGCGGTCTGCGAGAGCGTGTATGTGACCGACTTGCCGCCGACCGTGGTCTTGTAGCCCTTCTGGGCATAGGCCGGAACAGCCGTGATGTCGTAGCGCACGACGGTCTTGGCCAGCACCTTGCCGTTCGTGTCGACGATCGACCCGCGATCGCCGTAGAGGATCGTCGGCACCGAGCGTTTGCCGAGACTCTGCTTGTTGAGCGTCGATGCCTGCACGACCTGGATGTCGACGAGTCGCACCACGAACACCGCCACGAGGGCGAAGATGACGATCGCAGCGATGGTCGTCCGGTGTCGACGATGCCGTGTAGCGGGTGTTGGCCTGGCTGATCTCACGAGAGGTTCCTCACCGCGGCCGCCGACTGGCGGAGCCGCACATCTGGGTCACATGCGAGCCGGTGCTTCAGGCCGCGTGTCGCTAGCGGGTCTCGGGAGCCGCGAGCTGATTCGTGGGCGACGCTACCGAGTCGCCGGTCGACTTCGAGGCTGCCGCGCCCGAAGTCGCCGAAGTAGAAGCTGTGGATGTGCCCGACTCCTTCTTCGAAGAGGTCTTGTCGGTGGCCTTCTTCGTGACGACCGGTACGCCGTCGAGCAGGCTGTTCGTGATCAGGTTGTCGGAGGTCGCCTTGTCGCTCGCGGCCGGAGTCGGCGTTCCGTAGACGTGGTCGTTCGAGAGGTCGAGGTACACCGGGTTCTGGTTGCGCACCATTCCGAGCGCCGTGGCGTTATTAGCGATGTTCTGGGGCGACGACAGCACGCCGAGCTTCTCGGAGTACTTCTGCTGGGTGCGGGCCAGAGACGTCTGCTCGGCCTGCAGCGACGAGATCTGGTAGGCACCGCGACTCAGCGCGATGCTCAGCCCGAGCTGGGTGAGCAACAGCACGAAGAGCGCTGCAGTCGCGATCAGCGCGTAGACGAGGCGCGGGCGCGACTGACGCTGCGACCTCGACGTGACGATCTCGATGAGCCGGCGCCGCGGCCCGAGATCGGAGAGGACGTCGTGCTCGTCGCGTTCGTCGTCGAGGTGCGCGAGGGCGAGGTTCGTGCTCATGCGTGTCTCCGGATTCGCTCGGCCGCGCGGAGGCGGACGGGGGTCGCTCGGGGGTTGAGGTCTTTCTCCTCATCGGACGCCAGTTCGGCCCCGCGGACGAGCAGAGAGAACTCGGGCCGGTGCTCGGGAAGTTCGACGGGCAGACCGGCCGGTGCCGTCGATTTCGATCGCGCCGCCAGCTCGCGCTTGACCAGGCGGTCTTCGAGCGACTGGTACGACAGCACGACGATGCGACCGCCCACACGGATGCGCTCGAGCGCGGTCGGAAGCGCCGACTCGAGGGACGCCAGCTCGGCGTTGACCTCCACCCTAAGGGCCTGGAACACCCTCTTGGCGGGGTGGCCGGCTCGGCTGAGGGCAGCGGGAGTGGCCTCTTGAAGCAGGTCGACGAGTTCGCCGCTGCGCACGAGAGGCTTTTGCTCACGGCGCTCGACGATGAAGCGCGCGTACCGCGGGGCGAGCTTCTCCTCGCCGTACTGATAGAAGATGCGCCGTAGCTCCGCCTCGGAGTAGGTCGCGAGAACAGTCTCGGCGGTGACGCCCTGAGTGGGATCCATCCGCATGTCGAGGGGGGCGTCTTTCGAATACGAGAACCCGCGGTCTACGCGGTCGAGTTGGAGCGACGAGACGCCGAGGTCGAACAGGACGCCCTCCACCTCGTCGATGCCGAGGTCGTCGAGAGCACGGCCGATGCCGTCGTATTCGGTGTGAACGAGCTTCGCCCGCTCGCCGAACGCGGCAAGTCGCTCCCCCGCCAACGCCAGGGCCTCGGTGTCACGATCGAGCCCGACAAGCGTGAGGCCCGGAAAGCGCGTGAGCATTGCGTGTGAGTGGCCGCCCATTCCGAGCGTCGTGTCGACGACAACGGCACCGGGCTTTTCGAGGGCCGGGGCGAGCAGGTCGAGCGATCGCTCGAGAAGCACGGGGGTGTGGATTTGTTCATCTGCCATGGTGACCGGCTCTGGATCCTTAGGCCCTGATCCCCATCCATCCCACCTGGCACCGGGGAAGGTGTGCCAGGGGTGGACGGCTGGGAGTCAGGGCCGAAGGGTCAGAAGACGCCGGGGATCACCTCCTCCGTGGTGTCGGAGAAGTGCGCTTCTTGCTCGGTGTAGTAGGCGTTCCAGGCCTCGGTGGCCCAGATCTCAGCCCGATTGCCCGCGCCGATCACCGTGAGGTCGCGGCCGAGGCCGGCGTACTCGCGGAGGTTCGCCGGGATCGTCACGCGGTGCTGCTTATCGGGGATCTCGTCGGAGGCACCCGACAGGAACAGCCGCAGGTAGTCGCGCGCCTGCTTGCTCGTGATCGGCGCTTTGCGGATCTGCGTGTGAACGTCTTCGAACTCGCGCTGGCTGAACACGTAGACGCAGCGCTCCTGCCCACGCGTCATGACCAGGCCTGAAGCCAGCTCGTCGCGGTACTTGGCAGGAAGGATGATGCGGCCTTTCTCGTCGAGACGGGGCGCATAGGTGCCGAGAAACATGCCACCCCCACTCGCCCGCCGTTTCCTCCACTTTACTCCACGATCCCCCACCAATTCGAGTGTTTGCCCCAAAGAGGGGGTTTCTGGGAATAAAAAAGCCCACGAACACAAGGATCCGCGGGGTGGAGGAAAAGGGAGCGTTTTTGGCTCAAATGGGAGGTTTCGCCGCGCGAGATGGCGCGTTCGACGTCGTTTCGCCGCATTCTCGGCACATACGGCCGTTTCGCCGCAAGTGATCGAACGCCCGAGGGCACAAAAAAGAGCCGACCCGAAGGTCGGCTCTCTTTATCGAACTGGTGTTACGCGGACGCGTTCAGCGCTCGTCGGGGTTCTGGCGGCGCTCCCACCGCTGGTTGAGGCGGTCCATCATGCTTCCGCCCGAGGACCCTTTGGCACGACCGGATCCACCGGTGGAGGACGAGGGAGGGACCGGGGCGGGGCCGAGGTTTCCGCGGCGACGCGGCGGGGCTATTGCGAAAAGTGCCCCCGCGAGGAGGAGAACGAAACCGGCGACGCCGATGAGAGGCTGGCGGAAGGCGACACCGGCGACGATGACGGCGATACCCGCGAGAGCCCCCAGGATTCCGACAACGACCAGCGTGTAACTCGGGCGCCCTCGCCGCGAGTTCATGGTGGTGACGAAATCGGAGTCGTTGTTATAGAGGCTTCGCTCCATCTCTTCGAGCAGCCGCTGCTCCTGTTCGGAAAGAGGCATCTTGGTTCCCTTCAAAAGCTGTGCCCACTCACTAGAAGGGAGGGAACGGATTCCGCCTTCTGCGGTGGCCGGCTACGCCTGAGATTCACGCGTACCGACTAACTACGAATCTTACGACCGCCCCCTGTGGTTAGGCTAGGCGCGTGGCTGAGAGTACGCGGTTAGTAGACGTCGTTCAAGAGCGGATCGACACCTTCCTCGAGGGGCAGCGACCGCATCTCGCCGCCATCGGATCCGACCTCGACCCGCTTGCCCGATTCTCGGCTGACCTCCTCCACGGCGGTAAGCGCTTCCGGGCCCTCTTCTGTTACTGGGGCTGGCAGTCCGTCGCGGGTCTTGACACTGCAGACGATCCCCTCGCCCCCGCCCCCGGCGCAGACCGCCTGGCGACAGTCATCACCGCGTCGGCCGGCTTGGAGTTCTTCCACGCTGCCGCCCTGGTTCACGACGACATCATGGACAACTCCGATACCCGTCGCGGTCGTCCCGCCGCGCATCGACGTTTCGAATCACTGCACCGCGACGAATCCTGGCTTGGCGACGCCGCCTCCTTCGGAACCAACTCGGCACTCCTCTTCGGCGATCTGCTCCTCTCCTGGAGCGACGAGCTCGTCTCCGACGCATTTGACTCGCTTCCCTCCCGCGGCGCCGCGAAGGCCGCGCGGCGCGAGTTCAACCGCATGCGCACCGAGGTCACTGCGGGCCAGTACCTCGACATCCTCGAAGAGAGCGCGTGGCGAAGCGTCGACGACGAGATGCTCCTGGGCCGCGCGCAGCGGGTCATCGTCTACAAGTCGGCCAAGTACTCGATCGAGGCGCCCCTCACCATCGGCGCGGCCATGGCGGGCGGAACACCCGACCAGCTCGAGGCCCTCCGCCGCTTCGGGCTCCCCCTCGGCATCGCCTACCAGCTCCGCGATGATCTCCTCGGCGTCTTCGGCGACCCGTCCGTCACCGGAAAACCCGCGGGCGACGATCTGCGTGAAGGAAAGCGCACGGTGCTGATAGCGACCGCTCGCGAGAACCTGCCGCCGAGCGCCGTCCGGCTTCTCGACGAGCTCCTGGGCGACGCCGACCTCGACGATGACCAGATCGCGATGCTCCAGGCGACGATCCGCGAGTCGGGTGCTGTCGACGCGATCGAGGAGTCGATCGCCGATCAGGTGTCGAAGGCGCGACAGGCAATCGACGCTGCTCCGCTCGCTCCGAGCGCCCGGGCCCAGCTGTCGCAGCTGGCCGAGACGGTGACGGCTCGTACGGCGTAGCGCCCGGATCCTGAGCTGTCGTTTCTTCAGCACGACCACGGGATGGGCTCTGCATCGGGCGAAGCCCGGCTGCCACTCCTTCTCAGCGTCGCTGACCTACGCCTTTACAGCAGGGATTGCGCGACGCGCCGCACCTCGGCCTTGCGCCCCGCCTGCAGCGCGGCGACGGGCGACGTGCCGAGCGATTCTTCGTCGGAGAGCATCCAGTCGAGCGATTCGTCGTCGCTGAAGTGGTTGTCGTGGAGCACGGTCAGGGTGCCGCGCAGTTCGTGCATCGGTTCGCCGTCGACGATGAACAGCGCAGGGATCTTGCGGACTCCGTCGACGTAGGCGGCTACGAGCACCCGCTCGTCGAGCATGCGTCGCACGCGGCTCGCGGTCGTGCCGAGTCGGTCTGCGGCGTCGGGCAGGGTCAACCAGGTGATGTCGGAGAACCAGGGGCGCGTCGAGATGTCTGTCACTCGATAACTGTGCCACGGACTGCGTCGCGCGTTGTACTCCCCCGGTTTGGGGCCTCGATCACTCCAGTCACACCAGCCTCGTTAATTGACTTGCCTATACATGTGTGCCAGCGTTGACCTTCGACGACACGCCGACCCGGCCGACCGGCACCGCCACGATCAGGGGATCACATGACCGAGCACGACCTTCCCGTCAACCGCAGCGCCGCCTACCGCATCGGTCGCGGCATGCTGGGCACGGTTCCGATCGTGATCGCCTCGTCGATGGTGATCAGCGCGAATCTGACCGGTCCCCTCTTTCTGCACGACCAGGCTCAGCCGCAGCCCAAGAAGCCCGGCATCAGCCCGGCGCCCAAGACCACGATCGACCTCAGCACCGTCGAGCACGAGCGAGCCGCGATCGAGTTGACCGCCGTCACGAACGACGCCACCATCGAGACCGCCTCGGCTCCGACGACCTACCGGGTGAAGACCGGCGACACCGTCTCGGCCATCGCCGGCCGCTACGGCCTGTCGACCGCCTCGGTTCTGGCTCGCAACGGCCTCAGCTGGAAGTCGACGATCTTCCCCGGCCAGACCCTCCACCTCTCGTCGAAGGCGCCGGCGAAGGCGCCCGCCAAGTCGACCGCCAAGCCCGCCTCCTCGACCGGAACGGCGTCGACCCACACCGTCGTGCGCGGTGACACCCTGTCGGCCATCGCGAGCCGCCACGGGGTCTCGACGCAGGCGCTCCTGAAGGCCAACGGCCTCGGGCTGACGAGCATCATCTACCCCGGTCAGAAGATCAGGATCCCCGGATCCTCGGGTACCGCCTCGCCCGTGGCGAGCTCCGGGTCGTCGGCATCCGGCGGCTCGGCATCGTCGTCGTCGAGTGCGTCCTCCTACGTGATCAAGTCGGGCGACACCCTCTCGTCGATCGCGAAGAAGCACTCCACCACGGTCGAGAAGCTGCTGAAGGCGAACGGTCTGAGCTGGACCAGCACGATCTACGCGGGAAAGAAGCTCACCATCCCCGGGCGCGGAGGCAGCGTCGCCCCGGCTTCGAGCTCGCCCGCCAAGCCCATCGCCTCGAGTGGCTCGGTCTCGGCCTCCGCGCTCGACGCCGAACAGCGCGGAAACGCCCGCACGATCATCTCGGTCGGTCGCTCCCTCGGAGTGAGCGACTATGGCATCGTCATCGCTCTCTCGGCCGCCGCGCAGGAGTCGAGCCTGTACAACCTGAATCGCGGAGACCGCGACTCCGTCGGGCTGTTCCAGCAGCGCCCGAGCATGGGGTGGGGTTCGCGCGCCAAGCTGCTCGACACGGCCCACGCGACGCGACTCTTCTTCGGCGGAGCTCACAACCCCAACGCGGGCAAGACCTCCGGCCTCCTCGACGTGAGCGGCTGGTCGCGCATGACCGTCACGCAGGCCGCCCAGGCCGTCCAGATCTCGGCCTACCCCACCGCGTACGCCAAGTGGGAGCGCTCTGCGCGCCTGTGGCTCGCCACTCTCTAGTCGACAGGTCGATAACGGTTTGCGCCGATCCGGTGAGCCTCTGCTCTCTCCCGGCGTGGCGTCCGTAACATTCCTCGGGTGAGTGCCAATCAAACCGACCCGATGATCGGACGTCTTATCGACGGTCGATACCAGGTCCGCTCACGCATCGCCCGCGGCGGGATGGCGACGGTCTATCTCGCCTCCGACCTGCGACTCGAACGACCCGTCGCCGTCAAGATCATGCACGGCCACCTCGCCGACGACGAGAACTTCAAAGAACGGTTCATCCAGGAGGCACGCTCCGCCGCGCGTCTGGCGCACCCCAACGTCGTGAACGTCTATGACCAGGGGCAAGACGACGAGTCCGCCTACATCGTGATGGAGTACCTGCCGGGCATCACCCTCCGTGAGCTCCTCCACGACCACAAAGTCCTCACGCCCGAGCAGGCCACCGACATCCTCGAGGCCGTCCTCGCCGGTCTGGCTGCCGCCCACCGCTCCGGTATCGTCCACCGCGACCTCAAGCCCGAGAACGTGCTCCTCGCCGACGACGGCCGCATCAAGATCGGCGACTTCGGTCTGGCTCGGGCCGCCTCGGCCAACACCGCCACCGGTGCGGCCCTGCTCGGCACGATCGCCTACCTCTCCCCCGAGCTCGTCACCCGCGGCATCGCCGACACTCGCAGCGACATCTACGCTCTCGGCATCATGCTCTACGAGATGCTCACCGGCGAGCAGCCGTACAAGGGCGACCAGCCCATGCAGATCGCCTATCAGCACGCGAACGACACCGTACCGATGCCGAGTGCAGTCAACCCCCGCGTTCCCGCCGAGCTCGACGAGCTCGTCCTTTGGGCGACGGCCCGCGACCCTGATCAACGACCGCGCGACGCCCGCGCCATGCTCGACCACCTGTTCGAGCTGCAGCGCGGCGGGGTCGAGCCCGGTGCCACCGCGATCAACCGCACGATGGTGCTGCCGCCGGCCATGGCTCCTGTGGGCCCTTCAGGGCGCGATACGGGGGGCCAGGGGCCGACCGGCGACACGCAGATCCTCTCGGGGGCACGTCACCGCACCGGGTCGGTTCTCCCGGCGGGTTCGTCGAACGCCGACGCGCTGTCGCGGAAGGCCACTGCCCGCCGCAAGCGCGGCGTGGTGTGGCTCGTCATCCTGCTCGTGCTCGCCCTCGGCGCGGGGGGAACGGCGTGGTGGTTCAGCACGGGCCCGGGCGCTCATGCCTCGGTGCCCTCGATCTCGGATGCAAGCGTCGCAAGTGCCACGTCTGTGCTCGAGAGTCGCGGATTCACCGTCGCGAAGACGCGCGCCAAAATCTACGACGCTGTCATCCCCTCGGGCAAAGTCACCGGCACGAAGCCGCGCGGTGGGGCGGTCGTCGGCAAGGGCTCGACGGTGACTCTCATCGTCTCGCAGGGGCCACGCTCGCTTCCGCTTCCCGACGTCGTCGGCTCGTCCGAGAGCGCAGCGAAGTCGAAGCTCTCCTCGTCGTTCACCCTTCAGCAGTCGAACCATCGATTCGATACGGCCGCAAAGGGCACCGTCCTGGCCATCTCGGGAAAGAATTCGGCGGGAGCGACGGTGGATCTGGGATCCGCGTCCACGTATCGAGAGAAACGACCGATCACGCTCACGGTGTCTCTCGGACCCGTGCCCGACGTGAGCGGCAAGGCCTTCTCGGACGCCATAGCGACCCTCAGCGAAGTCGGCCTGAAAGGTGTCGAGACGTCGAGCGAATACAGCGACAGCGTCTCGCAGGGCCTCGTGATCCGGCAGGGTATGGCCGGCGACGGCCCGGTCGTCGAGGGGGCGACCGTCAACCTGGTGGTCTCGAAGGGGCCGATGCCGATCGAGGTGCCGAACGTCTCGGGCAAGACCCTGCGAAGCGCCCAGACCGAACTCGAAGGGCTCGGCCTGATTGCGTCGTACCCGACCTGCACCAACATCCTCTGCGCCGTGATCGACTGGAAGTCGACGCTGAAAGTGTCGTCGATGGAGCCGGGTGCCGGCACCACAGCGTTCAAGGGCGACACCGTCAAGCTCAGCTACAACCAGTAGGCGTAGCGACACCGGTGGGCTTAGCGCCGCCGGTCAGTCGCCGTCGCGCCGCCGGTCAGTCGCCGTAGCGCATGGGGCTGACACGCCGGATGCGCCGAAAGTGCCCAGGTAGTCGCTGACCCGCAGGGACAGTCACCACCTGAGCACTTTCGGTAGTGCCGACTAGGACTATTCGGCCGCGGCCGACAATTCTTCGGCGACCAGGAACGCGAGCTCGAGCGACTGCATGTGGTTGAGACGCGGATCACACAGGCTCTCGTAGCGCGTTGCGAGGGTGGCCTCGTCGATGTGCTCCGACCCGCCCAGGCACTCGGTGACGTCGTCGCCCGTGAGCTCGATGTGGATGCCGCCCGGGTGGGTGCCGGCCGCACGGTGCGCCTCGAAGAATCCCTTGACCTCGTCGACGATCTCTTCGAACCGACGCGTCTTGTAGCCCGACGGAGTCGTCATTCCATTGCCGTGCATCGGGTCGGAGACCCAGAGCGGCGTGGCGTCGGCCGCCTTGATTGCCTCGAGGAGCGGCGGCAGCGACTCGCGAATCTTTCCGGCGCCCATCCGCGTGATGAAGGTGAGACGACCCGGCTCGCGCTCGGGGTCGAGCTTGTCGATCAGACGCAGCATGTCGTCGGGCGTCGTGGTGGGGCCGAGCTTGACGCCGATCGGGTTGCGGACGCGCGACAGGAAGTCGACGTGAGCGCCGTCGAGGTCTCGGGTGCGCTCGCCGATCCACTGGAAGTGCGACGACAGTGCGTAGGGCGCGCCCGTCCGCGAGTCGATGCGCGTCATGGGCCGCTCGTAGTCCATCAGGAGGGCCTCGTGGCAGGTGTAGAACTCGGTGCGCCGCATCTCGTCGAAGTCGGCACCGGCCGCCTCCATGAACCGGACAGCCTTGTCGATCTCGTGGGCGAGGTGCTCGTACATCGAGTTGGCCGGGTTCGATGCGAAACCCTTGTTCCAGGAATGCACCTGGCGGAGATCGGCGAACCCGCCCTGCGTGAAGGCGCGGATCAGGTTCAGGGTCGAGGCACTCGTGTGGTAGCCGCGGACGAGGCGAGCAGGATCCGGCTGCCGCGACTCGGGCGTGAAGTCGTAGCCATTAATGATGTCGCCCCGGTAGGCCGGAAGCGTCACGCCGTCGCGGGTCTCGAAGTTGCTCGACCGGGGCTTGGCGAACTGACCGGCCATGCGGCCCATCTTGATGACCGGCACGCTCGCGCCGTAGGTCAGGACGACGGCCATCTGCAGGATCGTCTTGACCCGGTTGCGGATGTTGTCGGCGGTCGCGCCGGCGAAGGTCTCGGCGCAGTCACCGCCCTGCAACAGGAATGCCCGGCCGGCGGCGGCATCGGCGAGCCGATCTCGCAGAGTGTCGACCTCTCCGGCAAAGACGAGCGGGGGGTACGTGGCGATCTCGGCGGAGGCCGCCTCGACCGCGGACGGGTCGGCCCACTCCGGCTGCTGCTTGATGGGCAGGGTGCGCCAATAATCCAGTCCGGCGATCACATCGGGATCAGCAGAAATAACTGGGTAATCGGTCTGGAGCACTGTGTCCTCATCGCGTGGCTGAAGGTCGGCGATCGATCGATCGCGACCCTGGGAGCCTATCGCGAAAGGGCGGCTCGCCTCTCTTTGACCGACGAGGCATAGACGTCGGCGTACTCCTGGCCAGAGAGGACGTTGAGCTCGTACATGATCTCGTCGGTGATCGACCGGAGGATGAACCGGTCGCCCTCGAGACCCTCGAACCGGCTGAAGTCGAGGGGCTCGCCGAACACGACGCCGATGCGGTGCAGGTGCGGTCGCTTGGATCCGGTGATCATGACCTTCTGAGTGTCGATCATCGCTACGGGGATCACCCGGACCCGACCCTCGAGGATCATGCGCGCGACTCCCGTGCGCCCCCGGTAGAGCCGCCCGTCGGGGCTCCTGGTGCCCTCGGGATAGATGCCGAGCTGCTCGCCCCGAGCCAGCACTGCGAGCCCGGTGTTCAGGGATGCCTCGGAGGCCTTGCCACCGGACCGGTCGATCGAGAGTTGGCCGGTCGCGTTGAAGAAGAGGCGCGTGGCCATGCCCCGAATGCCGCGTCCCGTGAAGTAGTCGCTCTTCGCGAGGAACGAGAGCCGACGCTCGAGCACGAGCGGCAGGAAGATCGAGTCGACGAACGAGAGGTGGTTGCTCGCAAAGATCACCGGGCCCGACTCGGGAACGTTCTCTTTGCCGACGACCCAGGGCCGGAAGACCGAAAGCAGGATGGGCCGAAACAAGAACGTCTTCATGATCCAGTAGAACAACGGCGTCTCCTCCTGCCCGAACGGTCGAAGTCTATCGGGAGCGCCGGTTAGAGCGCGGCGACGTGGAGACGGGCCAGATCGGCTGCCCCGACCACCCCGGCATCGTTGACGAGCTCGGCGATCACGAAGTCGGGCTCGGGATGGAAGCCCCGGGCCGGCAGGTGCGCTTCGTAGGCCTCTCGGATCGGGCCGAGCAACAGCTCGCCCGATTGTGCGACGCCGCCGCCGAAGACGAACAGCTGGGGGTCGAGGATGACGCTCAGCGAAGCCGCCGCCTGCCCGAGCCAGGAGCCGAGCTCGCGGAGAGCCTCGAGGGCGCCCGCGTCTCCGGCGCTCATCAGCCCGGCGACGTCGTGCCCGGTCAGCACGCCGTTCTTTGCGCGGATGTCGCTGAGGGCTTTGCCTGCGGCGCCCCCGCGATCGGCGACCTCGCCGGCCATCCGGAGCAGGGCGCGGCCCGAACCGTACTGCTCGATGCAACCGCGAGCACCGCAGCCGCACAGGATGCCCCCGGGGACGATGCGCATGTGCCCGAGCTCGCCACCCGTGCCGAACCCTCCGCGAAGGAGGCGGTCCTGGGTGACGATTGCGCCGCCGACGCCCGTGCCGATGGTCAGCATGGTCATGTCGCTCACGAGGCGCCCGGCGCCGAAACGGAACTCCGCCCAGCCGGCCGCGTTGGCGTCGTTGTCGATCGTGATGTGCAGGTCGAGCTGGTCGTTAAGGCGCGCTCGAAGCGGCTCGTTCCGCCACGGGATGTTCGGCGTGTAGTAGACGGTCGACTGAGCGGCGTCGATGAAGCCGGGCGCCGCCACCCCGGCGGCGACGACCTCGCCACCCGACGCCGGAGCGGCGTCCTGCAGCTCGCGGATCATCGACACGACCGCCGAGACGATGGACTCGGAGTCTCCGGCGGGAGTCGGAACCCTCCGCTCGGCGACGATGTCACCGAGTTCGGTGACCACGCCCCCCGCGATCTTGGTTCCGCCGATGTCGATTCCGATGGCCTGCACGAGCAGACACTCTACCTCCGAGCGCCACGGCGACCCGTTCGCGGACCGCGGGGCTTGCGCCGGACACGTTCCGGTCACCCCCTTCGGTACAGTGAGTCGACCCGTCACCGACCCGGGAGGAGCCACCGGTGGAGCATCACGAGACAGCAGCCGAAACCGCAGCCGCCGGAACGCTGACGCACCTTCTCTTCGAGACGGCCGAGCAGGATCCTTCGGCTCGGCTCTTCTCGATCCCCGATTCGTTCGGCGGCTGGTTCGACCTGTCCGGTGCCGAGTTCGTGCTCCGGGTGCGGGCTCTGGCGAAGGGCTTCTTGGCGGCCGAACTCCAGGTGGGCGACACCGTCGCTGTGCTCTGCTCGAACCGCTACGAGACGACCCTCATCGACTTCGCCGCGGCAGCGATCGGCGTCTCGGTCCTCCCGCTCGAGCCGGAGGCCGAGCAGGCCGAACTGGTCGCCACCCTTGAGAGCAGCCGAGCCCGAGCCGTGATCGTCGAGTCGGTGCGCGACTTCGCCCGGGTCGACGAGATCCAGGGCGACCTCCCGCTCGTCTCCGACGTCTGGCAGGTCGGCCTGGCCGACCTCGACAAGCTCGCCGACCTCGGTCGCACGGTCGCCGACGAGATCCTCGACGCGCGAATCCTGATGGTCACGCCCGACACCGCTGCGGCGCTCGTGAGCGACGACGATCGACTCGTGGCCGTCAGCCACTCGACGATCCTCACGCGAGTGGCCGACCTCGCAGTCGCCCTCGACGGGCTCGGCGCCGTTGATGCAGACGACTCCGGGATCCTTCAGATTCTCGCTCCGATTGACCCCTTCGCGCGTCTGACGGCCACTCTCGCGGTTGCGACGTCTACCCGGCTCGGTCATCTCGCGCTGGGCCACGAGCTGATCGCCTCGCTGGCCTCGTTTCGCCCCACGCTTCTCGTCGCCCACCCCGGCACCTACGTCGAGATCGAGACGGCGACCTACGAGCGCGCCGACCAGGCCGGTCGGGGCCCCGCGCTCCGGCAGGCGCTCGATGTCGCGATCGAGTACGCCGACGCCACTGCCGAGGGCTCGGCGTCACGCGGGCTCAAGACTCGCTACGCCGTGGCCGACACGCTCGTGCTGCGGGGCCTCCGCAAGACCGTGGGCGGACGCATTCGTGCCGCCGTCGTGATCGGCGGGCCCATCGGCAGTGATCCGCTGCTGCCTCAGCCGCTCCGCAGGGTCATCCGGGGCCTCGACGTCGTGCCGCTCGAGGTGACTCTCGTGGGCGAGAGCCTCGTCGTCGTGGAGGCGCAAGACGCCGATGAAGACGACGGGTCTTCTCCGGAGCCCGACGAGGCCTGAGCCGTTCGCAGCGCGCCGCCACAGGTTGGCTGCGTCGCCGCATTCGGTGGGCTGGCCGGGAAGGTGCCCGTCTTTTTTCCTAATTGACTCTGGAGTCAATCAGGCTTTTTCGAAGGGTGCCTCCGGCCGGTTCGGCTCAGAACCCGTCGATTTGGAATCGGTCTGATCAGAACCAGTCGGACTCGCGGATCTGACGCATCGCATCGCGCTTGATCTCGGGGTCGAGGCCCATCACGTAGAGCTTTCCGTCGAGGTGGTCGGTCTCGTGCTGCAACGCCTGAGCCATGAGCCCCTCGCCCTCGAGCACGACCGGGTTGCCGTCGAGGTCGACCCCCTCGACTCGCGCCCACGGGTATCGACGGCGCGGAAAGTAGAAGTCGGGCACCGAGAGGCAGCCCTCGTCGACCAGATCGGCCTCGCCTCGCACCTCGACGAGCACCGGGTTCAGCACGTAACCGATCTCACCGTCGACGTTGTAGCTGAAGGCGCGGAGTCCGACTCCGATCTGGCAGGCGGCGACCCCGGCGCGGCCGGGCACGGTCACCGTGTCGATCAGGTCTTTCACGAGGCCGGCGAGCCCGGGGTCATCGAGCTTGACTGGGTCGGAGGGCGAGCGGAGGATCGGGTCGCCGAAGAGGCGGATGGGGCGGTCGGTCACTGCAGAATTCTCCTGGTGCTGGGCGAGCGGGTGCTGGTCGTGCGGGTGCTGCGGTGCAAATTTGAAGGAAAAACGCCCGGTCGCCGACGGAAACAAGCCGATCGGCGGGGGTCCGGGTCGAGAATCTCCTTCAAATTTGCAGGTGGGGCGGGCGGGCGGGCGAGGGCTGGGCTACTTGACGACGACGAGCAGATCGCCGGCGTCGACCTGCTGGGTGGTCGGGATCGCGAGACGCTCCACGATTCCGCCGACGGGTGTCGTGATCGCCGCCTCCATCTTCATCGCCTCGATGGTAGCGACCGGGGCGCCTGCCTCGACGCGGTCTCCGGCAGCCACCTTGAGCGTGACGACGCCCGAGAACGGCGCGGCGATCTCGCCGGCGGCAGTTCGATCGGCCTTCTCGGCGGCGCGGGCCGACACCTCGATCGACCGGTCGCGGATGAACACCGGCCGCAGCTGCCCGTTGAGCGTCGTCATGACCGTACGAACGCCCTTGTCGTCGGCCTCGCCGATCGCCTCCAGCCCGATGTAGAGGTTGACGCCCTTCGCGACCGACACCGTGTGCTCGACACCGGGCTTGAGCCCGTACAGGTAGTCGGGTGTCGAGACGACCGACAGGTCTCCGTACGAGTCGACGATCTCGCGGTACTGCTTCGTCGGCCCCGCGAACAGTAGACGGTTCAGCGTCTCCTGGCGGGTGCGACCGGGCTCGGCGAGAAGGGCGAGATCCGAAGGATCCACGGGCTCCACGCCGATCTTCACGTCGCGGCCCGCCAGCACCTTGCTCCGGAACGGCTCGGGCCACCCGCCCGGCAGGTCGCCGAGCTCGCCGGCCATGAACCCGATCACGCTGTCCGGGATGTCGAACTTCGCCGGATCGCGCTCGAACTCGGCCGGATCGGCGTCTGCCGCCGCGAGCTGCAGAGCGAGGTCGCCGACGACCTTCGACGACGGTGTGACCTTCGTCGGGCGGCCGAGGATCCGATTGGCCGCGGCATACCAGTCCTCGACCTTCTCGAATTGGTCACCCAGGCCGAGGGAAATCGCCTGTTGCCGCAGGTTCGACAGTTGCCCGCCGGGGATCTCGTGCTTGTAGACCCGGCCGGTCGGCCCCGCGAGACCCGACTCGAAGGGCTTGTAGACGCGCCTGACGGCCTCCCAGTACGGCTCGAGATCGCTGACGGCGTCGAGCGACAGGCCGGTGTCGCGCTCGGTGTGGGCGAGGGCGGCGACCAACGCCGAGGCCGAGGGCTGAGACGTCGTACCGGCCATCGGGGCGCTTGCGACGTCGACGGCGTCGGCCCCGGCGCGGCTCGCGGCAAGGAGGGTGGCGAGCTGGCCGCCCGCGGTGTCGTGGGTGTGCACGTGCACCGGGAGATCGAAGCGCTCGCGGAGGGCGCCGACGAGCTTCTCGGCCGCGCCGGCTCGGAGCAGGCCCGCCATGTCTTTGATGGCGATGATGTGCGCGCCAGCCTCGACGATCTGTTCGGCGAGCCGGAGGTAGTAGTCGAGCGTGTACAGCTCTTCCGCCGGGTCGAGGAGGTCGGCGGTGTAGCAGAGTGCCACCTCGGCGACCGTGGTGCCGGTCTCGAGCACGGAATCGATGGCCGGACGCATCTGCGAGACGTCATTGAGGGCGTCGAAGATGCGGAAGATGTCGACACCGGTCGCCGCGGCCTCCTTGACGAAGGCGTCGGTGACTTCGACCGGGTACGGCGTGTAGCCGACCGTGTTGCGGCCGCGCAGGAGCATCTGGATGGCGATGTTGGGCAGGGCCTCCCGGAGGCTCGCCAGACGCTGCCAGGGGTCTTCGCCGAGGAACCGCAGAGCGACGTCGTAGGTGGCGCCACCCCAGGCCTCCACGCTGAACAGCTCCGGCGTCATGCGTGCCACGTGGGGCGCGACGGCGAGGAGGTCTTTCGACCGGACACGCGTCGCGAGCAGAGACTGGTGGGCGTCGCGCATCGTGGTCTCGGTCACCGCGAGGGCGGTTTGAGCGCGGAGGGCCGACGCGAAGCCGACCGGGCCGAGGGTCAGCAGGCGGTGCCGGGATCCTTCGGTCGGTTCTGACCGCAGGTCGATCGACGGGAGTTTCACAGCCGGGTCGATGGCGCCCTCGCCGGGGCCGTTCGGCTTGTTGACGGTGACGTCGGCGAGCCAGGTGAGGATCTTCGTGCCGCGGTCTTTCGAGACGTGGCCCTCGAAGAGCTGGGGGCGCTCCTCGATGAAGGAGGTGCTGAGGTCGCCCGCAGCGAAGGCCGGGTCTTCGAGCACCGCCTGGAGGAACGGGATGTTCGTCGAGACGCCGCGGATGCGGAACTCGGCGAGACCGCGCTTGGCTCGCACGACGGCGGCGGGGAAGTCACGGCCGCGGGCCGTCATCTTGGCCAGCATCGAATCGAAGTGCGGGCTGATCTGGGTGCCCGGGTTGATCGTTCCGCCGTCGAGTCGGATGCCGGCGCCACCCGGTGAGCGGTAGGTCGTGATGCGACCCGTGTCGGGGCGGAAACCGGCGTTCGGGTCTTCGGTCGTGATGCGGCACTGGAGAGCGGCGCCGCGGAGGTGGATCTCGGGCTGGGTGAGGCCGAGCTCGTGCAGGGTCTCCCCTGCCGCGATGCGCATCTGCGAGAGCACCAGGTCGACGTCGGTCACCTCTTCGGTGACGGTGTGCTCGACCTGGATGCGCGGATTCATCTCGATGAAGACGTGCTCGCCGCGGCGCTCCCCCGCCGTGTCGAGCAAAAACTCGACGGTGCCGGCATTGACGTAGCCGATCGATCGGGCGAAGGCGATCGCATCGCGGTGCATCGCCTGGCGGGTGGTCTCGTCGAGGTTCGGAGCCGGGGCGATCTCGACGACCTTCTGGTGGCGGCGCTGCACCGAGCAGTCGCGCTCGAACAGGTGAACCGTCTCGCCCGTCGCGTCGGCGAGGATCTGCACCTCGATGTGACGGGGGCGGACGACCGCCTGCTCGATGAACATCGTCGGGTCACCGAAGGCGCTGTCGGCCTCGCGCATCGCCGCCTCGAGGGCCGACCGGAGGTCTTCCGGCTTGTCGACCCGGCGCATGCCGCGACCGCCGCCGCCGGCGACGGCCTTGGCGAACACGGGGAAGCCGATCTCGTCGGCACCGATGATCAGCGCCTCGACGTCGCGACTCGCGGGCGTCGACTTCAAGACCGGCACTCCGGCCGCTATGGCCTTCTCTTTTGCGGTGACCTTGTTGCCGGCCATCTCGAGCACGTGCTGGCCCGGACCGATGAAGGTGATGCCCGCCCTCGTCGCGGCTTCGGCCAGCTCAGGGTTCTCGGACAGGAAGCCGTAGCCGGGATAGATCGCATCGGCGCCGGACTCGACGGCCACCCGGATGATCTCGGTGACGTCGAGGTACGCGCGAACCGGATGCCCGACCTCGCCGATCTGGTAGGCCTCGTCGGCTTTGAGCCGATGCATGGAGTTGCGGTCTTCCCAGGGATACACAGCAACGGTTTTCGCACCCAGCTCGAAAGCGGCTCGGAAGGCCCGGATCGCTATCTCTCCGCGGTTTGCGACAAGGATCTTGGAGAACAAGGAGGAGCCTTTCTTCGCCGCGCCTCGCGGCCCGCTTTTAGGTGCTTCAACAGTAGTGAAGGTATCGTCTTGTTCGTGCATGTACTCAGCGTCAGCTCTCTCAAAGGCGGCGTCGGCAAGACGACCGTGACGCTCGGACTCACGTCGGCTGCCTTCGCCAAGGGTCTCCGGACCCTCGTGGTGGATCTCGACCCCCAGTCCGACGTGTCGACGGGTCTCGACATCAACGTAGCCGGGCACCTCAACGTGGCCGACGTCCTGGCCTCGCCGAAGGAGAAGACGGTCCGCGCGGCCATCGCTCCGTCGGGCTGGACGAAGGGCCGCACGGGCAAGATCGACGTGATGATCGGCAGCCCCTCGGCGATCAACTTCGATGGGCCCCACCCCTCGATCCGCGACATCTGGAAGCTCGAAGAGGCTCTCGCGAACGTCGAGGCCGACTACGACCTCGTCTTGATCGACTGCGCTCCCTCGCTCAACGCGCTCACCCGGACGGCCTGGGCCGCATCCGACCGCGTCACCGTCGTCACCGAGCCCGGCCTCTTCTCCGTCGCCGCAGCTGACCGCGCCCTCCGCGCCATCGAAGAGATCCGTCGCGGCCTCTCCCCCCGTCTTCAGCCCCTCGGCATCATCGTGAACCGCGCTCGCGTGCAGTCGCTCGAGCACCAGTTCCGCATCAAAGAGCTACGCGACATGTTTGGGCCCCTCGTGCTCTCCCCCCAGCTGCCGGAGCGCACCTCGCTTCAGCAGGCTCAGGGAGCCGCGAAGCCGCTCCACGTGTGGCCGGGCGAGAGCGCGCAAGAGATGGCGCGCAACTTCGACCAGCTGCTCGAGCGCATCATGCGCACGGCGAAGATCGGCGACTACGCCGAGCCTGCCGTTCAGCGCTAGCCCGGCGCTCGCGCCGAGACCTCAAAAAAGACCGCCTGGCAGCTCGCCAAGCGGTCTTTTTTGAGGTCTCGCGCTAGGAGGCGCGGGTTCTTCTTGCTGCGAGTTCGTCGGCGGGGTCGGCGGCCGGCGTCGAGTCGAGCTCGACGAGGCTGTTCTCGACCTCGCGGAGCACTTTGCCGACGGCGATGCCGAAGACGCCCTGACCGCGCGAGACGAGGTCGATGACCTCGTCGTTCGACGTGCACAGGTACACGGAGGCGCCATCGCTCATGAGGGTGGTCTGTGCAAGGTCATTAACGCCCGACTCGCGGAGCTGGTTGACCGCGGTGCGGATCTGCTGCAGGGAGATGCCAGTGTCGAGGAGCCTCTTGACGAGCTTCAGCACCAGGATGTCGCGGAATCCGTAGAGACGCTGCGTGCCGGATCCTGCCGCTCCGCGGACGGTCGGTTCGACGAGACCGGTACGAGCCCAGTAGTCGAGTTGACGGTAGCTGATGCCGGCGGCGCGAGCGGCGGCGGTGCCGCGGTAGCCGTGGTCGTCTTCGAGCTCGATCATGCCGTCGGTGAAAAGGAGCTCTTCGCCGTACGACGAGCGGGGCGCTGATGCCTGGTGCGGTGCGTCGCCGAGGGACTCCTCGGGGGAACCTGACTCACTCATTAAGCGCCTTCCAACTTTAAGGTTCAACATCGGGTTGATGGTTGTACCGAGGTCAACCGTAGCGACAACCCCGACCCGACCGGGCCACATCCGCTCCGACACGACGGCGTGTCTTGGGATTGGCTCGAACCCGAACGAAGTCTAAGCGTCGAGGCGGCCGAGCGCCGAGCGAATGAGCGAAGTGCGGACGATCTCGAGCTGCTCGGAGATCTCGCGGGCCATCTCGGCCACGCGGGCGCGACCCGCCGCATCGCGGCGTCTGGCCGTCGGTGCGACGGCGCTTTCGATGAGACCCATCTCACGCTCGGCGGCGGCTCGGAACGGCCGGAGGTGCCGCGGTTCGATGCCGGTTTTGGCCAGTTCGACGAGCGCGATCATGACCTTGACGTGATCGTCGCCGTAGTAATCGGCGGCCGGAAGAAGGGAGGTCTGGACGGCGTCGTCGACGAGCGCCGCGGAGGCGCCCGACTCGGCGATCAGCTCGTCGCGGCCGAGTCGGCGACCGCCTGACAGCATCGACGTGGGTGCCGCGCCGGTGGGCAGAGACAGGGGGCGACCGGCATCGAGATCGTCGAGATGCTGACGGATGACCTTCAGCGGAAGGTAGTGGTCTCGCTGCAGACCCAGGATGAAGCGCAGCCGCTCGACGTCGTCGCCCGAGAATTTGCGGTAGCCGGACTCGGTGCGAACCGGGGTGACCAGCTGGCGCTCTTCGAGAAAGCGGAGCTTGGAGTTCGACAGGTCAGGAAAATCGGGCTTCAGACGAGCCAGCACCTGACCGATCGTCAACAGGTCGGAGGAGCCCGGAGCGGAGACCGCCCGAGCCAGTGCGCGGGGCACTACCTCGTCGCCAGGTTCGCGAGATCGACTCGAGATGCGTAGAAGGTGAGGCGGAACTTGCCGACCTGGACCTCGGCACCATCGCTGAGGAGAGCCTCATCGATGCGGACGCCGTCGAAGTAGGTGCCGTTGAGCGAACCCAGGTCTTTGACACTGAATGACGTGCCGTGACGATGGAACTCGGCGTGCTTGCGACTGACGGTGACGTCGTCGAGGAAGATGCCCGCATCGGGGTGACGACCGGCGACGGTGACGTCGGCGTCGAGGAGGAACCGCGCACCGATGTTCGGCCCACGGCGGACCACGAGAAGCGCTGAGCCCGACGGGAGGGACGAAACCGCCTCGCGCTCGTCGGATGAGACGCCCCCTTCGAGCGCGGCGAGCTGGGCTTGGAACTCCTCATTGAAGCTGAGGGTCGTGTCTACCTCTCGACGCTGATCGTGCGCGTCGTTCGGTGGGGTGGCTGACTCTGCCATCATGGACCTCCTGTGGCCACCAAGCGTAGCGGAATCGTTACGCGCCTTCAGCACCCAATTCACGGGTTGGCCTCCAAGGGTCTTATTGCGCTCTTCACCACTGCCACTCAGAGTCGTCATAGGGATTTCCATGCATGGGCGCATTGGATGAATGCACGTCACCACCCCGCCCCAGGAAGGCAATCATGACCGACAGCAGCAAGAACGACAGCGGCAACACCACTCCCGGTGCACCTGGAACCCCCGAATCCCACGGCACCGGCGACGACCAGAACGTAACCAACGAGCAGAACCAGGCGACCGAGCCCCTCGAAGCGACGCCGGGCGACGACGCCCCGACCGTCGAGGCTCCGTCCGTCGAGGCTCCGTCCGTCGAGGCTCCGAAGGCGCACACGCTTCCCTACCGCACCGGACCGACGCCCGCTCACTTCGTCAGCGAGGCGAACCCGATTCAGTCAGCGACACCAGGATCCGAGTGGGCCGAGATGGGCCACGACAGTTACGCCACGCAGAACCAGGGCGGCTCCCCCGCCGGCCAGTACGCGCAGGCTCCCGGCCCGTACGGCCCGGCCGCACAGTCGCCGTACGGCACCGGAGCGGTGCCCCCGGCGTTCCAGAACCCGAAGCGACGCCCGAAGCGCTGGATGACGATCGCCGGCGCCGCAGCGGCCGGTGTGATCATCGCCGGAGCCGCCGGCGGCGGCGCCTACGCCATCGGTCACTCGACCGGCGAGAAGGCGGCCGATGCGGCCGGTCAGAGCCAGACCCTGCAGCTGCCGGGCGGTTCGAGCGGCTCCGGTTCGAGCGGCAGCGACTCCTCGGGCGGTTTCGGCGCCTACGGCTTCGGCCAGGGCAACGGGACCGACGGATCCTCTGGTTCCGATGGTTCGAGCGGAACCGGCACCACCCCGAGCGACGCCACCAGCGCCTCCGCGACCGAGAAGCAGGGTGTCGTCACCATCGTGTCGACGCTCGACTACAACGAGTCGTCGAAGTCGGCCGGCACCGGCATGGTCATGACCAGCGACGGTGAGATCCTCACCAACAACCACGTCGTGCAGGGTGCCACCAGCATCCAGGTGACCGTTGTCTCGACTGGCAAGACGTACACGGCCAAGGTGGTCGGCACCGATGCCACGAACGACGTCGCCGTGCTCAAGCTCGAAGACGCCAGCGGGCTGCAGACGGTTTCGTTCGGGGAGAACGACACCGTCGCCGCGGGTGACACCGTGCACTCGACCGGCAACGCCGAGGGCACAGGAAGCCTCGTCACGGCCAAGGGCACCGTGCTCGCCACCGATCAGTCGATCACCGTGCAGAGCGAATCGGGCTCCGGCACCGAGTCGCTGAAGAACCTCATCGAGGTCAGCGCCGACGTGGTCTCGGGCGACTCCGGCGGGCCGCTGCGCAACGCCGACGGCGACGTCATCGGCATCATCACAGCCGCGTCGTCGGGCACCTCCGACACGACCGGGTACGCGATCCCGATCTCGAGCGCACTGTCGATCGCCAGCAATATCCTCGACGGCAACGAGTCCGGCACGATCCAGATCGGGCTCCCGGCGTTCCTGGGCGCGCAGATCTCGTCGACGGGTACCGGTTCGGGGACGGGCACCGGCACCGACGGCGGCACCGGCACCGGCACGACCGGCTCGGGTGTCACCATCGCGGGCACCGTCTCGGGCAGCGCCGCCGCAAAGGCGGGTCTCGTCGCCGGAGACACGATCACCGCGATCGACTCTAAGTCCGTCACCGACGCCGACTCGCTCACGTCGACCATCCAGTCGTACAACCCGGGCGACTCGGTCAAGGTGACCTACACCGACGCTAACGGCGCGAGCAAGACCGTCACCGTGACGCTCGGTGAGGGCCCCGCCGCCTGACCCCCGCGTCGCTCCGAGGCCGCTCTCCCTGCCGGGAGGGCGGCCTCGTGCTGTGCGCGGTTGATGCTGCAACTCCGCTCCCGCTCGCGCCAGCACCCGCGAGACTCCCCAATGTGCCCATGCGTGCGGCCGCGATAGGCCATTCGTGGAGTCTCGCTGCGTTGCTCGAAGGCAGCGGCGGCAAAACCAGCGGCGAACTGGCTAACCCGCACCCTCGTGAGCGTGAGGCACCCCCGGATGGCCAGACAACCCCCGAATGCCGGGGTCGATCTGGCCAGGCGGGGGTGCGTCAGCGACTTTGGCCCGGGCACGGGCCTAGGGGCGCAGCTAGGGCAGCAGGTCTAGCAAGGCGCGAGGGCCCATAACAACGGCACCGAGGGCCTCGACACGCGCGGCGAGACCGCGATCGGCGGTGACGACGACGGTGCGCGCCGAACCGACAGCACGAGCGGCCTCGGCCACGATGGCGGAATCGCCGTCGGAGGCGGCCCGGACGATGCGGAGAGCGGGGTCGGCCGGCGGATCCTCGAGGTCTTTCGCCTGCCCTTCGATAACGACGACGACCGACGGCCAGCGGACGGCGACCGAGTCGTCGTCGGCCACCGAAGCCGCAGGGAGTCCGTCAGACGTGAGCGCGGACAGCCGCCCGATCAGGCGAGACGTGGCCCCGGCGCGATCCTTCCACCAGCCGTCGGGGGTGGATCCGACGACGTTCGCGGCGTCGACGACGAGCGTCAGCCGCGACGAGAGCAGGGGCCGAAGCCGAGCCCACGACGACGCAAAGCCCGGGTGGAGGGGCAGAGCGTCGACGGAGTCGATCGGCACCCACTCGAGCGCCTCGCTCTCGCCATCGCCGATGACCGGCTCGAACGGGACGACGGCCTCGGCCACGACCGTCGTGTACGACCAGAAGCCCAGATCGACCACGGAGGTGAACAGAAGCCGAAGCGCCGACGCCGGAACACTCGCCTCCTCGGCGCTCTCGCGCAGGGCACCGTCGACAGCGGATTCGTCGAACGCCCGTGCCCCGCCGGGGATACCCCAGGTGCCGCCGAAGTGGCTCCATTCGACGCGGTGCTGAAGAAGAACGCGACCGGACGCATCGACGATCAGCAAACCGGCCGCACCGGCCTTGCCCCAGAATTTACGGCCGTCGGGCGCTACGACCCAACCGTCGGCGGGTCCGTGGATGCTCACGACACGAGCTTGCCACGTTCCGGGAAAGGCAGACGCCGCCCGAAGCCTCCCGCTCCCGTGGTCTCAGAAGAGCGGACGGACAAACAGCTGAAACAGGATGCCGAGCGCCCCGAAACCGGCGAGGCCGAAACCCCAGAGAGCGCGACGACGGCCGAACGGCCCCTTGCCCCGGGCGTCCAGCTCGTGCGCACGGCGGAGCGCGAGCACGCAGAACACGGCCGCGACGACTGTCGGCACGAAAAAGAAGTCGAGGAAGATCGCGACGATCCCGGCGACGAACCCGATCACGGCGAAGACGTTGGTGAGCTCGGGATCGCGGGGAGTCGGCGCGACCGACAGACCAGGATCCGACGCGTCGACCTTCGCCCCCGCCGCCTGCGCGAACTGGCGGCGCAGCCTCTCGGCACGCAGCGTCATCGACGTCACGGGCCGGGCGGGCTTGCTGGCGAGCTCGTCGTCGGCGTCTGACACGGATCCTCCTGGTTTGCCCTCCAGGCTACCCGTCGCTCCACCGGGTGATTGTGCTGGATCTGATGATGCGGCTCGCTTCACACCAGCAGATCGGGGCCACTCACCGGACCGTGGCGGTGCCGAAGACCCGAGGGCGGAGCGTTGCGAGCCAGAGGCGGATCAGACGAATCGCACTGCCTGCTGGAGTCGGTCCCGCAGCTCGAACACGTCGACGCGGTCGGTGCTCTCGCCCCCGGTGAGAGCACCACGGAGCACGTGCGGGAGCACTGACCGGCGCACGAGGAACGTCGAGTTGCGCCGACCCTTGCCCGCCGGTTCGACCGGGTCGTCGAGAGCCTCGTCGGGCACGACGATGAGCTGCGCGGTGAAGGGCACCCGGCTCGACTTCTCGAACGCCCGCGCGCTGCGGGTGAGGGTTCGCACCGGCTGCTCCCCCGCCACCAGGTTGGCCGTCTCGACCTCCCCCCTGACGAGTCGCACCGACGAACCCCAGTCTTCGGAGTTGATCGCATAGAGGCCCGTGGGGGCAAGGACGATGTGGTCGAGCTCGGGCTCGCGCCCGCAGGCGACGTTGCTCCAGATCGTGTAGGCGATGCCCAGGTCGACGACAGCGGTCGCGGTGGTCTCTTCGGCAACGGCCTTGGCCAGGATCCTGCGGATCTCTGAGGGTGCCGACCGCACGAGCAACGGGTCGTACGGATCGTCGAGCGGCTCTCCTCGCCCGACCCACTCGCGCATCAGCTCGAGGAACCTCACGCGCTCCTGGCCGCCCGGGTGCCCGAAGGCGCGGGCACGCGGCTTCGACTCGGCGCGCGGTCGCGGGGGTCGCGGAGCCCAGGTGTGGCCGGAGCCTTCGGATGACGCCGACGAGCGCGGTCGCGCGGTGCCGCTGTCGTAGCGAGCCCGGTCTTCGGGAGTGCCGATGCGCTCCCAGGCGATCTGCACCTGCCGGAACCGCTCGGGGGTGCCGCCGAGGTCGGGATGCGTCTCGCGGGCCAGGCGGCGGTAGGCCTTGCGGAGGTCGTCTTGACTGCTGCTCGCGTCGACGCCGAGAACCTCGTACGGGGTGGCGGCGGCGGGGCTGTCAGACATGAGTATCGAGAGAATACCGGGCGGTCGCTGGAAACCATCGGCGCGCAGCCCGGGAGTCCGCCAACACCGAGGATCCGGCCCGACGTCAGCGCGGCCCACCGATCTCTCGTTAGGCTCGTTCCGTGACTGACGACGACCTCACTCCCCCGGCGAAGCGCAACGTCAAGGCTCTGACGGCGTTCCTCGCCGAGCTCGAGCAAGGCGACGCCGTCGTCGCGACCTTCTCGACCGAGCGGTACGGCGTGTTCGCCGTGCGGGGCTCGGTCATGTACTCGACGTCGCTCGCCGGCTCGACGCTCGGCAGCCACCCGCTCGACTCGAACAAGAAGCCGCAGCGCACCCTTCAGCTGCTGCGCACGTACCACTCGGCCGAACGCGCAGCGGCGGAAGAGGCACTGCCGACCTCGCCACCCGCGGTGGGCGACACCGTGGCGCACGGGGCGCTGCTGCGCGTCACGTTCGCGGAACCCGCCTACGGGGTGTTCGACATCGCTGGTGTCGCCGTGCACTCGACCGTCGATGACAGCGTGCTGGTCGGATCGTGGATGGTGTCGACGGGCGGAGTGGTGTCAGACCGGGTGCGGGCCGTCGAAGTGCTCGCCGAGGCCGGCGGCCACGAACTCGCCGTTCCCCGCGAGATCACGACGTGGGGCACCGAAGCGACCGCTGAGGTCTAGCGCTGGGCAGTGGCCCGCTGAGAGCGCTGCGCTCGCTCGGCCGCCCGACGGCGACGCCGGGCCTGGAACGAGGCGATGACCGCCTTGACCTTGCGCTGTACCCACATGTTGAACCGGTGGGCGGCAGGGAACTCGGTGCCGAGCAGCGCCAGGCCGAGAAAGACAACGAGCCAGCCCGGACCGGGAAGCGGGATCAGGATCAGCCCGATGATCACGACCGTCACCCCGAGCACGCCGATGAGGATCTTGTAGGCGAGACGAAGGCGCGGGTAGAGGTTGAGGCGCGCGCGAAAGAGACGACCCCGCTTCGCCACCTTCGAGTTGCGAAGTCGGTGGTGGTGCGCGGGGTGGTTCTCCTCGTGCATCGACATTCGGGGATCGTACCGATCCTGCGTGGGAACAACCGGCACGCCGGGTGAACAGCGCCTGTGCGCGAGACGGGCGAACGCCGACCCGAGGGTCTAGGCAGGAGGTATGGACTACACACATCTCGGACGCACGGGACTCTCCGTCTCCCGAACCATTCTCGGCACCATGAACTTCGGCCCGCAGACGACCGAAGACGACTCCCACGCGATCATGGATGCCGCCCACGACAAGGGCGTCAACTTCTTCGACACGGCCAACGTCTACGGCTGGGCCAAGGGCGAGGGAATCACCGAGCAGATCATCGGCCGCTGGTTCGCCAAGGGCGGCGGGCGTCGTGAGAAGACGGTGCTCGGCACGAAGCTCTACGGCGACATGGGAGATTGGCCGAACGACGGCAAACTCTCCGCCCTCAACATCCGTCGCGCTCTCGACGCGAGCCTGAAGCGACTGCAGACCGACTACATCGACGTCTACCAGTTCCACCATGTCGACCGTGACACCCCCTGGGACGAGATCTGGGGTGCCATCGAGGTGGCAGTCGCCCAGGGCAAGATCCTCTACGCGGGGTCGAGCAACTTCGCCGGCTGGCACATCGCCCAGGCGCAGGAGGCCGCGAAGTCGAGGCACTTCCTCGGGCTGGTCAGCGAGCAGTCCCTGTACAACCTCATCGCCCGCGACATCGAGCTCGAGGTGCTCCCGGCGGCGCGCCACTATGGCCTCGGCGTGATCCCATGGTCGCCGCTGCAGGGCGGGATCCTCGGCGGCATCATCGGCAAGGAAGACGGCGGAAAGCGTCGTCTCGAAGGCCGATCGAAGGAGTTCGTCGACAGCCACCGCCCTCAGCTCGAATCGTACGAGAACCTGGCGAAAGAGCTCGGCCACGAGCCCGGCGAGCTCGCTCTCGCCTGGCTGCTGCACCAGCCCGGAGTCACCGGCCCGATCACCGGGCCGCGCACCATGGCGCAGCTCGACTCGGCCGTCGCCGCCGTCGATATCAAGCTCGACCAGGACGCCCTCGATAAGCTCGACGCGATCTTCCCCGGCCACCAGCCCGCTCCCGAGGACTACGCGTGGTGACCAGCCGGATCCTCAACCCCTTCTTTTCATCGTCGAAAGAGAACTCATGAAGACACGCACCATCGGAGACGTCACCGTCAGCGCCATCGGACTGGGCGCCATGCCCATGTCGATCGAGGGGCGCCCTGAGCGCAAGCGGTCGATCGCCACGATCCACGCCGCTCTCGAAGCCGGCATCACGTTCATCGACACCGCCGACGCCTACAGCCTGTCGGGCAAGCTGGACGACGAGGGCCACAACGAGATCCTCATCGCCGAAGCCCTGAAGGCCTGGCACGGCAACACCGACGAGATCCTCGTCGCGACCAAGGGCGGCCACACCCGCGTCCACAACAAAGACGGCGGCTGGGATCAAGACGGCCGACCCGAGCACCTGAAAGAGGCTGCGAAAGCCTCGGCCAAGCGGCTCGGCGTCGAGTCGATCGGGCTCTACCAGTTCCACCGACCCGACCCGTCGGTGCCCTACGCCGACTCGATCGGTGCACTGGTCGAACTGCTCGACGAGGGCGTCATCCGGATGGCCGGTATCTCGAACGCCGACGTTGACCAGATCCGCGAGGCGAACGACATCCTCGACGGTCGACTGGTCAGCGTGCAGAACCAGTTCTCGCCGGCGTTCCTGTCGTCGACGGCCGAGCTCGAGCTCTGCGACGAGATGAGCGTCGCGTTCCTCCCCTGGAGCCCCCTCGGCGGCATCACCAACGCTGCCGACCTCGGTCAGAACCACGCCGTGTTCGCCGAGATCGCGAACGCCCGCCGGGTCAGCCCGCAGGTGCTCACACTCGCGTGGGAGCTCAAGAAGTCGGAGGTCGTGATCCCGATCCCCGGGTCGTCGCGTCCGCAGTCGATCATGGACTCGGCGACAGCCGCGTCGATCAAGCTGAGCGACGAGGAGTTCGGCCGCCTCGAAGCGGCGAGCGTTCCCGCGTAGCTCGTAACGACACTCTACTTCGGGTCCGGCACCGCCTTTCGGCGGGGTCGGGCCCGATTTGCGGTGTCGGGGCCGAATTGTGGTGCCGTGCCCAGTTCGCCATGGGGCCGATTTGTCGCGTCGGGTAGCGTGAGCGCATGGACATCGTCGAGACCCTGACCCTCCGCTTCGACGTCACGGCGGCGACACCGGTCGACATCCCGGGCGCCGATGCGTCGTGGGTGCAGGGCCTGGCCATGCACAAGACGTTCACGGCCGGGCTCGTCGGGCAGAGCGACCTGGTCTTTCTCACCTCGGGTGAGGAAGAGACCGGTCGCGGCTACGTCGCCGTCGAGCGCCTGTCGGGAACCCTCGACGACGGTCGATCGGGTGCCATCACCATCCACCACGGCGCGATGCAGACTCCGAGCGACTCCGGTCAGTTCGGCAACATCGTGCCGGGTTCGGGCACGGGCGACTTCGCTCGGTTTGCGGGCAGTGCGGCGATCCAGCACGACAACGGCGGTCCGTTCTTCGTGCTGAGCCTTCTTTCTTCGTGACCCCGAAGGATCCTCGGGCTCGGCCCCGCATCATGCGCCGGGGCCGAACCCGAACTCGCTAGGCTTCGCGGCCCGCCGGCATCTGCGTCTTCGACGGATCGGTCTCGGCCAGCCCCTCGAACACCGCCTCGATGCGCGCAACGACGTCGGCCTCGAGCTTCACGCCGGCCGCGACCGCATTCGACTCGACCTGCTCGGGGCGAGACGCGCCGATGATCGCCGACGCGACATTGTCGTTGTGCAGAACCCAGGCGAGCGACAGCTGCGCCTGGGTCAGACCGAGATCGCTCGCGATCGGCTCCAGCTGAGCCACGGCGTCGAGCACGTCGTCGCCCATCCAGCGCGAGATCATGCCGGCGCCGCCCTTCTCGTCGGTCGCGCGGGATCCTGCGGGCAGTTCTGCGCCCTTCTTGTACTTGCCGGTGAGCACGCCCTGAGCAACGGGTGACCAGACGATCTGCGAGATGCCGAGCTCCTTCGACGCCGGCACGACCTCGCCTTCGATCACGCGCCAGAGGAGCGAATACTCGGGCTGGTTCGAGATGAGCTGGATGCCGAGCTCCTTCGCGAGGGCGGACCCGTCGCGGAGCTGCTGGGCGTTCCACTCGCTGACGCCGATGTAAAGCACCTTGCCCTGGCGGACCACGTCGGCGAACGCCTGCATCGTCTCTTCGAGCGGGGTCTCGACGTCGTAGCGGTGCGCCTGATAGAGGTCGACGTAGTCGGTCTGGAGGCGCTTCAGCGATCCATTGATCGACTCGGTGATGTGCTTACGGCTCAGACCGGTGTCGTTGTGACCCTTCGGCCCGGTCGGCCCGTAGACCTTGGTGAAGATCTCGAGCGACTCGCGACGCTCCCCCTTCAGGGCCTCGCCGAGAACCGTCTCGGCCTGAGTGTTGGCGTACACGTCGGCCGTGTCGAAGGTCGAGATGCCGACGTCGAGCGCCTTGCGCACGCACGCGGTCGCCGTGTCGTTCTCCACCTGGGAGCCGTGCGTCAGCCAGTTGCCGTAGGTGAGCTCGGAGATCTTGAGGCCCGAGTTGCCGAGATACCTGAATTCCATGCGAACGATGCTCCTTGTCGTGGGCGCGTCGGTGCGCCCCCATCAACGCTACTCCGCGGGTGAGCGCTCACTCGGGTGCGGCTGCACGGGTTGACACGAGCGGATGGAGCGATACTCCGTGCGTTGCCGGTCAGGATCCGAGACCGGCGACGAGGTTTATGAGGGTCGCCAGGATCACCGTGCCGAACAGGTACGACAGGAGGCAGTGCCGGAGCACGACGTGTCGAATCGCGCTGGACGACACCGTGGTGTCACTCACCTGAAACGTCATCCCCAGATCGAACGCGAGGTAGGCGAAGTCGGCGTAGTCGGGCGGCTCGGGCTGGTTGAAGTCGATTCCGCCCTCGGCGGTGCCGCTGTAGTAGAGCACGGCGTAGCGAAGCATGAACAGCGTGTGCACGAGGAACCACGAGAGCGCCACACTCACTACCGCGAGCCCCGCGAGGAGGCCAGCCTCCGCTCCCGAGGCTCGGTTGGCCGACACGACGAGCGTGGCAACCGCGGCCAACGACGCGGTACACGCCACGATCAGAAGCAGGTGGCTCGTCGGGCGCGAGGGGTCTTCACGGGTCGCATGCTGACGGGTCTGCTCGCCGCTCAAGCGCCCGACGGCGAGCCACACCCAGACGAGATAGCTGAGGCACGCGGCGGCCCAGCCGATCACGATCGACGAGAGGCCGGCTCCGAACAGGCCGGCGGCTCCTCCGACCACGACGCCGATCGCGATCATCGCCGCGAACCGGAGCCGAGAGCGGCCCTTGACGGCGTCGGCTGCGGCTGCGGTCGCGAGTGTGCTCATGGTCTGATCGTGGCACGTGCGGGCGCATGTGGCGGGCGTCCCATGGCGCGCGCGGCGCGCAGACCCGAGACCGTCCTGGCCCGTGAGATGGCCGAGCCTACGTCTTTGCGGCGCGCCAAGCGTAGATTCGGCCATCTCGCTGGCCGTCATGAATGCCGCATGGCCCGCCGCGCCAGATAGTCCGATTCGCCCCGTGCCAGCGCGCGGCCCAGGCGGACGACGAACGCCTCCCAGCTGCGACCGGAGAGGTCGTCGTCGGAGAGATACAGCACGCGCCATCCTGCGTCGGCAAGGGCTTCACGCCGTCGCTTGTCGTCTCGATACGTCTTGCGATCCGTGCGGTGATGATCACCGTCGTACTCGACGCAGACGCGCTCTCGGCCGTAGATGATGTCAGGACGAGCGATGAAGCGCCCTGGCCCGTCGTGGATGGAGCAATTGAGCAGCGGAAGGCGAAAGCCGGCGTCGAGCAATTGGAGCCGAAGCCGCGTTTCGCGCGGCGACTCTGCGCCGATACACACCGACGCGAGGGCATGCCGCAGGCCTCGAACCCCTCGCTGCCCCCGGCGGCGTGCCACCTCGGCCTCCAGCTCGTCAAGAGAATGACCGCATCTCGGCCCCACGAGGTAGTCGCCGACGATGATCAGCTCCTCCTGAGTGAGAACGGTTGCGCACTCGCCCCATGTCTGCAGGCGCGGCGAAACCCGTATGCCTCGCACAACCTCCACGCTGACGCCTTCAGGCGAGACCCGGTGACCGGCGAAACCGGGACGACGAGTCACCGAGCCTGCCCCGATCGTGGTCGTGTGCAGGGCCGCATCGAACGGCACGGGCATCCCCCACACCTCAGCCGCTGTGGTGTGACTGAAGAACTGGTTGGCTCCCAGCAGCGGAGCGGCGAGTCGAGCTCGCTGGAGATCGGCTCGACTCCGATGGACCCGCAGGCCATGGGCCAGCGCGACGAAGTCGACCCGGCGTAGCCGCGAGTACGGCACATGCTCCAGGCCAGCGCCGACGCGGAACGACTCCTGAGCGAGCGGAGAGGGAAGGGCGTCCGGTTTCATGCCGACAGGATGACCGAGGTGAAGGATCCGACGGGGACGTTCTCCACAGGTGCCGACATCGCGAGATGGCTCAGTCTGCAGCCAGCCAGCGGGATCCTTGTCGTTGGGGCCATCTCGGGGCGGGGCGGCGGCAGCTGAGCGCAAAGCCGGGGGGCTCGTGTAGAACGAAGGCGACAGACGCAACAGAAGGAGTTTTCATGAGCAGCACCTCGACCCCCTCGCCGTACGACGCCATCGGCGACGTTCCGAGCTTTACCCTCACCTCGACCGACGTTCAGGACGGCGCCCCGCTTTCGACGCCTCAGGTCTCAGGCATCTTCGGGGCGGGCGGCGGCGACGTCAGCCCGCAGCTGTCGTGGTCGGGTTTCCCCGATGAGACGAAGAGCTTCGCCGTCACCATGTACGACCCCGATGCGCCCACCGCGGCAGGCTTCTGGCACTGGGCCGTCGTCGATGTGCCTGTGTCGGTCACCTCGCTCGAGTCGGGAGCGGGCGATGCCGAGGGCTCCGGGCTACCCGACGGTGCCTTTCAGCTGAAGAACGACGGTGGTCTCGCGCACTTCCTCGGAGCCGCACCGCCAGCCGGGCACGGCCCGCACCGCTACTTCATCGCCGTGCACGCCGTCGACGTCGAGACGCTTGGCATCGACGACACTGCATCGCCGGCGTTTCTCGGCTTCAACCTCTTCTCGCACACCCTCGCGCGCGCCGTCATCGCGCCGTGGTGGGAGGCGAAGTAGTCACCGAGCAGTAAACCTGCTGTTCCGCTCGACCCCCGCGGCGGCCGTCCATTCGGCGGCCGTCGCGACGGTGAAGGGCTTGCCGAACTGCAGCGGAGTGGTTGGGTCCAGTTCGATGGTGTTGCGATCGAGTCGGAGCTCTGGCGGTATGCCGGCACGGAAGTACGCGTAGTTCTGAGCCGCGTAACGAAAGGTGTTGCCCGAGATGTCGATGGGTGACGGGAGCTCCATTCCGTAGAAGAGCAGGTGAGTGCTCTTACCGACGTTGTCGGGGCGGACGCGCGCACCCCACCCACCGCCGGCGTTCGAGCAGACGTTGTCGACGAAGGCGCAATCGACGAAGCCGGAGCCCGGGCCCCGGTCGGTGCCGCTCGACCACACCTCGAAAGACTGCGTGTTGTCGGCGGCAGTGTTGCCGCGGAACACCACGTCACGCCATCCCCGCGCGGTCGGCGTCTGCGGCCCTTGACAGGTGAACGCGACGTCGTAGCACTGGCTCACAGAGCAGTTCTCGACCAGAACGCCCGAGGCTCCGATGCCTATCTCGATGCCGTTGCCGAAGCGAGCCCCCGGTGAGCCGAACAGCTCCCCACCGCCGATCTCCGTGATGACCAGATCACTGAGGTGAAGGTTGTGGACCCCTCCGGACGGCGTGCGGACCCCATGAGCTCCGCCACCGCGCAATTCCAGGCCGGAGACAGCCAATCCGCTCTGAGAGGCAATGAGATGCTCGCCGACCGCCATCTCGACCCGCCGCCCGTCTAGCGAGGGGTTTTCTTGCGAGCGGATGACGAACGGATTGGCGTTCGAGACGAAATCCCAGTCGTCGACGAGCTCGGATCTGCTCCAGCGTTTCTGGCCGTAGATCATCCCGTCGACCTTCACGAAGCCGACGTCGACGTTCTGCGAATCGACGTTGCCCGTGTATGCGCCGGAGCGCAGGGTGAGTTCGAGGCTCCAGAGGCCGTCGCCGACCGGCTTCCACTGGGTGGGGTCGTCGCAGATCTTGTATCCGCAGATCACCGGGCGGTCGCCCTCGCCGTAGGCGTCGAGGACGAGCGGGGCGGGCGTCTCCGCCGTCGATTCGAGGGCGGGGATGTGCTCGATGTGCCCGTAGAACGTGTCACCCCGCCGAAACAGGACGCTGTCGCCCCGAGTGACGGCGCCCGTGTAGAGAGCTGTGCCCAACCGGTTGAGAGACCGCCAGGCTGTTGCGGGTGTGCGCCCGTCGGCGCTGTTGTCGCCGGTTGAAGCGAGGTAGAAGAACCGTCGCTCGGGGCTCGGTTGCCTCGTCGCGGCCTGTGAGGGCGACGCCGGCGCGAGGGCACCCGCGATCCAAGCACCCAGCGCGGTCGTCAGGAGTGCGCGCCGCGAGAAGGTCGCCGGGAGGTGTTCGTCGCTGATATCCATCACAGGCAAAAAGCCTAGACGGTTTGTGACATATTAAATTCGGGCAGCTCTCACCAGATTGGAACGGCACAGAACTACCGTCCCCGCCGACTCCCCCAACGGAGGGCTGAGAGCTACCCGATCCAGGCCTGAATCGGACCGCGAGCGAAGTAGATCACGAAGCCCAGAGCGACGACCCACAGCAGCGGGCTGATCTCTTTGCCCTTACCGGAGAGCGACCGGAGCAGCACCCACGAGATGAATCCGGCACCGATGCCGTTCGAGATCGAGTAGGTGAGCGGCATCACGATGATGGTAAGGAAGACCGGGAGCGCGACGCTGAAGTCGGTCCAGACGATGTCTTTGATCTGCGACACCATGAGCGCACCGACGACGACGAGGGAAGCCGCGGCGACCTCCAGCGGAACGACCTGGGTCAGCGGCGTGAAGAACATCGCGAGCACGAACAGCAGGCCGGTCACGACCGACGCGAGCCCCGTACGCGCGCCCTCGCCGACGCCGGATGCCGACTCGACGAACACCGTGTTCGACGAACCGCTCGACGCGCCACCGGCCACAGCGCCGATGCCCTCGACGATCAGGGCGGGGCGAAGGCGCGGGAACGTGCCGTCGGGGGCAGCGACGCCTGCCTGGCGGGCGAGGCCGGTCATCGTGCCCATCGCGTCGAAGAAGTTCGTGAAGACCAGGGTGAAGACGAGCATCGTCGCCGCGACTCCGCCGATACGCGAGAAAGCGCCGAAGAGGTCGAACTGACCGACGAGCGAGAGGTCGGGCAGCGACACGATGCTGGTCGGGAGCCCGGGTGCGTTGAGGTTCCACCCCGCGGGGTTCGTGCCGAGCGACTCAGGCACCTTGAAGATGAGATTGAGAATGATCGCGATGACCGTGGTGACGACGATGCCGATGAGGATCGCGGCGCGGACCTTGCGAGCGACGAGGACGCCGATCACGACGAGTCCGATGACGAACACGATGGTGGGCAACGTCTCGACGGATCCTGCGATTCCGAGCTGGACCGGCGGCGACGCCTCCCCCGACGTGCGCACGAAGCCGGCGTCGACGAGCCCGATGAAAGCGATGAAGAGGCCGATGCCGACGCTGATCGCGGTCTTCAGGGCCTGCGGCACCGCCTTGAAGATGAGCGTGCGCAGGCCGGTCGCGGCGAGGATCACGATGATGAGGCCCTCAATGACGACGAGGCCCATCGCCTCGGGCCAGGTGACGTCTTTGACGACGCTGACGGCCAGGAAGGAGTTGATGCCGAGCCCCGCGGCCAGGCCGAACGGAAGACGCGCGACGAGACCGAACAGGATCGTCATCACACCGGCGGTGAGTGCCGTGACGGCACCGACCTGGGCATTCTGCAACCAGTTGCCGGCGATGTCTTTCGCCGCCTGGTCGGCCGAGAACCCGCCGAGGATCAGCGGGTTCAAGATGACGATGTACGCCATCGTCACGAACGTGACGAGACCGCCACGCACCTCGGTCGCCCAGGTGCTGCCCCTCTTCGTGATCTCGAAGAACCGATCGAGGGTGGGCAGGATCCGGGTGGTCGTCGAATTCGACACAGTCACTCCTCGAGCTCTGAAACTGAACGTGCGCGACGTGCAAGGCCGCAAAACGCAAAGTCACAGCATAAGCCCGCGCGACTACTCCTCCGTGACGCTCAGAACGGTCACGCGCTCGGGGTACTGCCCCGGAAGGTGGAGGCCGACGACCCCGAGCGACCGGCCCGACAGCACGGTGCCGGAGCCGCCATTCCACCAGGCGGGCGCGACGAATCCGTCGTCGGGATCGCCGACGACGATCGGGGCCACTCGGTAACGCCGAGCCGGGTCGAGACCGGGCAGCGTGAATCGCCCCCGCGGCGACACCTCGCTGCGGCCCAGAGTCGCGAGGAAGAAGAGCGCGGCGGATCGGTCGGCGGCGACAGCCCCGTAGACGTTGACCGTCGGGTCGAGCTCGTCGGCCCGGACCATGTCACCCGAGTGCATCAGGGCGCGTTTCTCTTTGTACAGCGCGATCCACGCCGCGAGGTCGTGATTCTCGGCCTCGGTTGCCTTGGCGAGATCCCATTCGATGCCGAGGTGCCCGAAGAGAGCCGTGCCGGCGCGGAACGAGAGCTCGTGGTAGCGCCCGGTGGTGTGGTTGACCCCGGAGGCGATGTGCGAGCCGAGAATCTCGGGCGGCAGTAGCTGCATAGTCCAGCGGTTCATCTGCTGGCGGTCG
Source organism: Frondihabitans sp. PhB161 (assembly GCF_003814635.1). Classification (NCBI taxonomy): domain Bacteria; kingdom Bacillati; phylum Actinomycetota; class Actinomycetes; order Micrococcales; family Microbacteriaceae; genus Frondihabitans; species Frondihabitans sp. PhB161. The sequence continues at coordinate 100,877 of NZ_RKQW01000003.1, read as the reverse complement.
AGCGGGTCGATGCAGTCGCTGACCCAGATGCGGTCGGTTCGCTCGAGCACACCCAGGTCGACCCTCGCGCCGCCGGACGAGCACGACTCGATCTCGAGACCGGGGAATCGCACCTTCAGCTCGTCCATCAGGGCATAGGTGGCCAGCGTCTGCTCGTGCACGCCCGCGACTCCGGTGGGCCAGGTGCCGGCGTCGATCAGGTCGCGGTTGTGATCCCACTTGATGTAGGCGATGTCGTACTCGCCGAGGATCGCGGTCATCCGCTCGAGCACGAACTCGTACGCCTCGGGGATGCCGAGGTTGAGCACCTGCTGGTGCCGGCTGCGGATGGGCAGGCGGCCCCCCGTCTGCATGATCCACTCGGGGTGCGCCCGAGCGAGGTCGCTGTCTTCGTTGACCATCTCGGGTTCGAACCAGAGCCCGAACTCCATGCCGAGGCCCGTGACGCGGTCGATCAGGGGCGAGAGGCCGTTCGGCCAGATCTCGTCATCGACGTACCAGTCGCCGAGCCCGCGGAAGTCGTCACGCCGACCACGGAACCACCCGTCGTCGAGCACGTACCGCTCGACGCCGAGGGCTGCGGCACGGTCGGCGAGGTCGGTGAGGCGCGCGAGGTCGTGGTCGAAATACACGGCCTCCCACACGTTGAGGGTCATCGGGCGGGGCCTGGTCGGGTGCTCGTCGCGCGATCGGAGGTAGCGGTGGAACCGGTGCGCCTGGTCGTCGAGCCCGTCACCGTAGGCGGCGTAGATCCAGGGAGCCGTGTAGGTCTCGCCCTCGGCCAGACGCACCTCGCCCGGCAGCAGCAGCTCGCCGCCGCCGATCACCTGCATGCCCGAGAACAGACGTTCGGCATAGTGCCGGTGGTTGCCGCTGAAGGCCGTGTGCACGCCCCACACCTCGCCGCGGGCGAATCCGAAGCCGGGCTCGCCGACGCTCAGCACGGTGGCCGCGTCGGCACCGGTGCGGCCCTTGCGGCCCTCCCGCTCGTGGATGCCCACGACGAGCTGGCTGCGCTGGGGCGTGCGCTCCTTGCCCCAGCGACCGGCGAAGTCGAGGATCTCGCGCGCCCGGGGAGGAATAGGCAGAGCGACCGTCAACTCGGTGACGGTGTACGGGCCGGCCGCCTCGTTGCGCAGGGCAGCGCGCGCCCGGACAAGACCGGAGAGCAGCATCTCGACGTCGAGGTGGATCTGGAGCCCCGCTTCAGGATCCTGAGCGGTCACCGTGACGAGACCGGCACCGGTCTCGACGAAGTCGCCCTCGACGCTGCTTCCGTTGACGAGCACGTCGGTCACCTCGAACTTCGGTGACCAGTCACGGCCCTCGCGGTGCCCGGCGACGCCCGGCTTGCCGACCCAGCCGATGTGGTGCTCGGGCAGCATCGACAGGCGCACCGGGTCGTCGACGGCGTTTCCGGCCAGCGGCTCGACGTCGCCCTGCGCGAGCGCACGGACCTCGTCGAGCGAGAGGTCGCCGAGGGCGGCACCCCAGTGCACGACTGCGGGCAGCTGCCGGTCGGTGAGGTCGAGAAGAAGGCTTACGCCGGAGGCGCGGAGATGGACGAACTGCGGCACTGGTACTCCTGTGGATCGGCTGCGGTGGCGGTCGCATCCAGTATGGCGACGTCAGCATCGGGGTGCGAGAGGCTCGCGCGGGATCCGGGCGTACCGCCCCTCAGCCGAGGAGCGTCGGGCGTGTGCCGTCGGGCGTGTGCGGTCGGGCGTGTGTCATCGGGCCTCAGCCGCGTCGCGCCTGCAGAGCGAGGAGAACGAGCGGCACCTGCAATGGCAGACGAACGATAGCGATGACCTTGCGGCGCGGTGCGGCTCGACGGCTCCGCAGAGCGTCGCGCGCCATCTTGACGTTCGCCGGGAACACCGCGACGAAGAGCGCTGCGGCGAGGATCCCCCCGACCGACCTGGTGCGCGGGATCGCCAGGGCCGCGGCGCAGGCGAGCTCGGCCCCGCCGGAGACGAGGGTCCAGGTGCGCGGTTCGCCGGGAAGCGACTCCGGCACGATGCCGTCGAAGGTCTTCGGACGGGCGAAGTGCAGGGCGCCGCTGACGGCGAGCCCGGTGCTCAGGATGAGGGCGGTGCGGCGGGGGTTCTGACGTGGCATGGTGCAACTCTGCCAGTGCCGGCTGGGTCTCCAGGGCCGGCCGAATCTGGTGAGTTGCGGATCCTCGTCGTGTCGGTCTCAGGGCCGGCCCCCGCCGCAGCGTCAGCGATCGGTGAGAACCAGCTTGTCACCCTGGATCGTCAGCGACTTGTAGATGTACATCGACTGCTCGTAGCCGCCCTTGTAGGTCGAACCGAAGAAGTCTCTCGTGTACTTCATGTCGACTTTGCCCCCGTCACCCGTGACGACGACGGTGCCGTCGTAGGTCAGATCGACCGAGAGGGTCGGCTTCGAGGTGACCTTGTACGAGACCTTGGTGGCGTCGCTTCCCGGGCCGTAGAACGGGCAGGCATCGTCGAGTTCACCGGTGGTGGCTTTGGCGCACTTCGCGATGAGATCGGTCACGAGCGTCTTGGCATCGGATTCCAGCTCGGAGGTGGGTGCCGCGGCGAACTCGAGGCGGCTGCCCGCATACCCGTCTGCCGTGACGGTCACGCTCTTCGAGGAGGCCTCGAAGTACTTCGTGCCGGCTACCGCGATCGAATACGTTCCCGGGAAAGCGGAGAGGGTGAGCGTGCCCTCCTTGGTCGTTCCGACCTTGACGCCGTCGACAGTGACGTCGGCGTCGCCGAGTGCGCTGGCGGTGGCGATCGAGACCGGCGCGGCGAGCGAGCTCGTCACCGCCCACTTGTCGTGAATCAGCCACGAGGTGCTGGTCCGGGTCAGTTTTAAGGTCGAGTCGTGCGATTCGCCGCCCTGACGGTAGCTGACCTTCACCGAGGCGAGGTCACCCGAGACGGTCGCGTTTCCGACGGCGACGTCGCGGATCCGATCCTTCGCCGACGAGAGCACCTTGGTGGTGAGCATGCCCTTGCCGGTTCCGGTGGCCCCTGACAGACGACCGGCCGCGTCGGCGTCGCCCGAGCTCAGTGCCGCGAGATACGCCTCGGCGGCGTGGCCCGGGCCGTAAACGGTGGAACGCAGAGTGCCGGCGGTGATCGCTCCCCCGACGACGAGGACGAGGACGATTCCCCCGGCGATGAGCGAGCGGACAAGGATCCGACGCTTCCGCGGCGACATCGGCTCGGCCGCGATCGCGGGCTCCGCACCTGCCTCGCCAGCGCCCATCTGGCCGTCGCCCATCTGGCCGACGCCCATCTGCTCCGTGCCAGCCACCGAACCGGACCCGGACGCCGTCAGGTCTCGCCCGACGAACCTCCGGGTGACGCGGAGAAGACCGGGTGTCGCAGCGGGGAGCACGAGAGGCGCCAGGTACCGAGCGACGACCTCGATGGCAATGCCCCAGGCGGCCAGGACGGCGATCGTCCACGGTGTGACTCCCGCGGATCCTGCGCCCCCGACCCCGGCGATCTGAACGGAGAAGACAGCCGTGCCGAACACCTGGAGCAGCAGGCCGAGGAGTGCGTAGACAACGGCGGTGGCGACCCAGTCGGCGACCGTGCGATCGCGTCGGTTGCGTCGTACCGCGAGTGCGAGGCCCGAGACGACGGCGGTCAGAACGACCAGGAGGACGAGCAGCCAGGCGGTGACGGATCCCCCGGAGAAGACGGTCGCCGTGCCGCTTCCGGCACCCGCGCCGCTCGAGCTTCCCGACAGCGTCGACATGAGCGACCCCGCCGATTCGGAGACCGAGACTCCACCGAAGAACCCGATCGCGATCGCTATCACGGCGACGTTGCCGATCACGAGCGGGAGAGCGGACGCGCCGTCGGGGTGAGCGACGGCCGCGTAGATGATCACGCCGACCATGACGACGACGAGGAGGACACCGAAGTGCAGGGCTGCGACGCGCACCGTTCCGAGCAGCTGCGACAGGACCGGGTGCATTCGGGCGAACCACGCGGGGCGAGCGAGGAGCGCGACGAAGGATCCGATGACGAACGCCGCAATGACGGCCAGCGCATTCACCGCGGTGATGCCCGAGATATCGAAGCCCGTCGCCTTCGGCAGGCGGATGGCCAGGGCGAGCCCGACGAGGAGTGTGACGAGGGCGAGGCTTGCTCCGGTGACCGCCGAGACCACTGCGCTCTGGAGGAGGTCGAGCCGTCGGCTGCGGAACAGACGCACGCCGAGCACGAGCGCGACGAGCTGAGCCACCAGCACGAGAACCGGAACGATACCGATGTGGATCGACCCGCTGACGGACGAGACGACGGTGACACTGCCGTGGATGGACAGACGACCGAAGTCGGCCAGAGCGACGAGCTGTGCGGGTGCGCCGAAAATCACCGTGACGGCGGTGATCAGACCGGAGATCGCTGGAATGCCGTCGCCTCCGGTATCACCGATCGATCCGCCGGCGCTACCGGACCCCGTCGATCCCGACGAGCCGGAGCTGGCGACGACGAGAGCGGTGGTGAGCAGAAGCGACACGACCGCGACAAGGTAGGCGACGACGAACGCGCCGACTCCGGTCAGCGCCGCTGCGATCCAGTCGACCGGTCGGAGATCGCGGACGGCGCGCTCCAGTCGGCCGAGAGCGGGCGCGGTGGTGCCCGGCGTTCCGGTGTCGTCGGCGCCGGTTTTCGGCGGGTGGGGAGTGTCGCTCATGGTGTCCTCTCGAGTCGAGGTCACCCATGCGATCCGTCACACTGCGCCCCCCGACGATGCCCTCGAGTCTAGGGGAGTCTGAGATTCTCTCGAAACTCCGCGCCTGGGGCGGGGCGGGTGCCCACTGCGAGCGCCGGGCTGGTGGGGTTCGGATCCTTGGCTGTGGCGTTCTGGGTGGGGGGGGCACCGGCACCGGAGCCCCGCTACTCCGCCCGCGACACCCCGCGACTCAGGATCGCCGACGTCAGCGCATCGACAGGCTCGCGCGGCGACGACGGATTGGCGACGAGCACGTAGTCGACGTCGCCGAGCCCCGGAAGCGAGAAGCGCACCGAGACCTTGACGAGGTCGGCGGGGATCAACGAGTACGGAAACACTGCGACCCCGATGCCGGCGCGGACAGCTGCGAGGATGCCGTTCACGTCACGCGTGTTGCAGGTGATCCGCCAGGTGCGCCCCGCGGCCTCGAGGGCGTTGATCGCCATCTGCCGCGACAGGCTCGGTGCCTGATACGTGATTAGCGGCACCGGCTGGTCGGCGTCGAGCTGGAGGCGCTCCTGCGCCATCCACACCATCGGGTCGCCGGCCACCCGTGTGCCGTCTTCGTACTCCCCCGCGCTCTGCTTGACGAAGATGAGATCGAGGTGACCCGAGGCGAGACGGCGCCGGAGGGGCATCGACTGGTTCACGGTCAGCTCGAGGTTGATCTGCGGGTAGAGCTGGCGGAAGTGCCGAAGGATCCGCGGTAACTGCGTGATTGCCAGATCGTCTGCCGCACCGAAGCGCAGCCGACCCCGCATGGCCGAACCCGAGAAGTAGCTTTCGGCGGAGGCGTGCGCCGCGAGGATCGTCCGGGCGAATCCGGCCATCGCGTCGCCGTTGTCGGTGAGCGCCACCTCGCGGGTGTCGCGGGCGACGAGGAGGCGACCCGCCGCCTTCTCGAGCCGGGAGACGTGCTGGCTCACTGTCGGCTGGCTAATGCCGAGCCGCGCCGCAGCCTGAGTGAAGCTGTGCGTCTCGGCGACGACGAGGAACGTGCGAAGCAGCGTGGGGTCGTACATCACCCCACTATTGCAGAATCCAATGACCTTGATAAGAGGCATTCGGGATCAAAATGCCCCAATCGGCCCTACCGTCGAATGGTGTCCATGTCGACGACGACAAAACCGTCTACTCTCGCCTTCCCCCCGACCGAACCTCTCACCATCGCCACCGAGCGTCCTCCGTGGCGGCACACCTTCATCGCCCTCTCGGTGCCGAACTTCCGCATCTGGACGGCCGGCAACCTCGTGGCCATGACCACCGGGTGGATGCAGCGGGTCGCCCAAGACTGGCTGGTGCTCGAACTCACCGGCAGCGCCACCGCCGTCGGCATCACCGTCGCCATGCAGTTCGCGCCGATGCTGATGTTCGGTCTGCTGGGCGGGGTGCTCGTCGACCGCTTCTCGAAGCGGATGCTGATGATGATCACGCAATCGACCTTCGCCGTGCTGTCGCTCGGCCTCGCGGCCCTCACCCTCTCGGGCGGCGTCGAGGCCTGGATGGTGTGGGCGATCGCGTTCGCCACCGGCCTCGTCACCGTGATCGACAACCCGGCGCGCCAGGTGATCGTGACCGAGCTCGTCGGCCCGAGAAACCTCCGCAACGCGATCAGCGTCAACTCCTCGGTGTTCCAGCTCGGCGGCATGATCGGCCCCGCGATCGCCGGCGTGCTCCTGCTCGCGGTCGGTGCCGGGTGGGCTTTCGTCATCAACGGCGTCGCCTGCGTGCTCGTGGTCGTGATGCTCTCGATGCTTCGCACGGCCGACATGCACCGGTCGGCGCCGGCACCTCGCCAGAAGGGCGCCTTGCGAGCGGGTCTTCGCTACGCGGCGGGCAAGCCGACGATCATCTGGCCCGTTTTTCTGGTCGCCGTGTTTGCGGTGTTCGGTCTCACGATGCCGGTTCTTCTGGCGACCTACGCGTCGGAGGTGTTCCGCGTCGGCGCCGGCGGCTACGGCCTCTTCAACTCAATGGTCGCGGTCGGTGCGCTCGTCGGCGCGCTGCTCTCGACCCGCCGGGCCAACATCCGGCTGCGCACCGTCGTGATCGGCGTCGGGGTCACCGGCATCGTGCAGGCGGCGACTGGCCTGATGCCGTCGATCGCGACCTTCGCCGTGCTGCTCGTCGGCGTCGGGCTCTCCGCTCTCCTCTTCCAGACGGCGTCCAACTCACTGGTGCAGATGTCGAGCAACATCGGAGTGCGGGGCCGGGTCATGTCGCTCTACGTGCTCGTGCTGCTCGGTGGTCAGGCGATCGGCGGGCCGCTCATGGGCTGGATCGTGCAGACCTTCGGCGTGCACATCGGCATGCTCGTGTCGGGAGGTTTGCCGGCGCTCGCCGCGCTCATCGCGGCGGTCGCACTCGCGCGACGCGGGCAGCTCTCGCTCCACGTTCGGGTTCGGCACCACGTTCCGATGCTGAGCATCGACCACCGGGTCGCGTAGTTCAGCTACGTAGCGGCGCGCTCCACGCTGGGCACCGCGTGGCCGGGTATCGCGAGGTGGCCCGACCGACGCCGTCTCGACCCGCATGCGGCCGACTGGGCCATCTCGCCGGGTGACTTCGAGCGGCGTCGAGCTTGCGAGAATAGACGGATGCCCCGCACGCCCAGACGCCGCCGCCAGAAGAACACCCCGCTCCTCGGTCTCGTCGTGCTCGGTGCCGTGCTCGTCATCGGAGCACTGGCGACCTCCGGCGCACTCAAGCCTCTCGGGTACGACCCCGCTGGCAGCAGCAGCACGTCCGACACCGGCAGCAGCGGAACGGCGGGTACGACCGATACCGCCGCCACGCCCGCCGCTATTCCGGCCGCGGCCGCGCGAAAGAGCCTCGCGGGGCTCACCGTCAGGCCCTGGGCGACCGGCGTCCGTTACGACCGCGAGCGTGACTTCGGCGACGCCTGGCGAGACGTCGACCACAACGGCTGCGACACCCGAAACGACATTCTGGCTCGCGACCTGACCTCGATCACCCGGTCGGCCGACTGCAAGGTGCGGTCGGGAACCCTCCGGTCGCTCTACTCGGGCGAAAAGGTGGCTTTCGTGCGCGGGCCCGCGTCGTCCGAAGAGGTGCAGATCGACCACCTGGTGCCACTGAGCGACGCCTGGCGGACGGGCGGGCAGAACCTCACTCAGGCCCAGCGCGAAGCCCTCGCCAACGACCCCCTCGAACTCCAGGCGGTCGACGGCCACTCGAACAACTCGAAGGGCAACAAGAATGCCGCGGAGTGGCTGCCTAGCGACACCGGGTCGCGCTGCGTGTACGTAACCCGCCAGATCCAGGTCAAGGCGAAGTACGGCTTGTGGGTCACCTCGTCGGAGCGAGCGGCGATGTCGCGGATCCTGAGTTCCTGCCCCTAGAAGGCCTCCCTAGATCGACGCTCTCCGACGGCCACCGAAGGCGAGCGACACGTCGATCCGCCACGGCTCGGGCGACCACGGCGTGGCAGCCGTTACTACGAGCCGCACGCGATCACCGGCGTGGATCGTCACGCGACCGAACAGGTCGAAACGCGAGCTGAGCACGAGCACCGCTTCGCCGTCGGCGTCACCGAGGGCGAAGTCGTCGTGGCGCGCCTGGTTGAGGGTCGCACCGAAGCCCTCGTCGTCGAAGCGGACCGGCAATCCCGAGACGAGGATCCGAGGCGGCACCGTCGCCCACTCGGCCACCGTCTCGGGGACGTGCGCGCTCTGGATCCTGAGGTACAGCTCGCCGTCGGTGCCCAGCGTGGCCACCGACGCGGCCCGGTCGATGCCGAGGTCGGTGCCGTCGAGGCGGAAGCGGTCGTCCATGCCAGAAGCGTAGAGGCGCCCGCTTAGTTGTAGGCACAAGCAACTCGCTACGATCGGGGTCATGACGATTGACGGCACTCCCCGCTGGCTGAGCGACTCCGAGCGTGCGTCGTGGGTGCGCTTCGCCGCCGTCGTCGAGCTGCTGCCCGGGGTGCTCGACTCGCAGTTGCAGCGCGACGACGGTTTGACCCACTTCGACTACTTCACCCTGGCGATGCTCTCGGAGGCGCCCGACCGCACCCTGCGCATGACCGCACTCGCCGCGCGCACCAACGCCACGCTCCCCCGCCTGTCGCGGGTCGTCTCCCGGCTGGAGGAGCAGGGGCTAGTGGCGCGCAGCCCGTGCGCCGAGGATCGCCGCGCGACCAATGCGACGCTCACCGCCGCCGGTTGGAGCGCCGTGCAGGCGGCCGCCCCCGGTCACGTGGCGACCGTCCGCGAATCGGTAATCGACGCCCTGACGCCGGAGCAGGTGACGCAGCTCGGAGAGATCAGTTTGGCGATTCTCGGGCGGCTGGATCCTTCGGGAAGGCTTTTCGCTCGGGAGAGTTGACTACGGGTATGAGATCCATCGTCTATACGCACACCGGTTCCCCCGACGTCCTGCAGCTCGTTGAGCGCCCGATCCCCGAGCCCGGGCCGGGCGAGGTGCGGATCCGCGTCGCTGTCTCAGCGGTCAACCCGACCGACTGGAAATCGAGGGCGCAGGGCGAGCTCGACTTCGACGAGGTGACGCCGAACCAGGACGGCGCCGGCACGGTCGACGCGGTCGGCGACGGCGTGACACTGCTGGCAGTCGGCGACCGGGTGTGGACGTACCTCTCGGCCCGCAACCGCCCCACCGGCACCGCGCAGGAATACACCGTGCTGCCGGAGGCGCGCGTCGTCAAGCTGCCCGTCGGAGTGAGCTTCGACGTCGGCGCAACGATGGGTGTGCCGGCCATGACCGCCCACCGCGCCCTCACCGTGCTCGAAGGCGGGCCGTCGCGCCTGGCCCCGGGGGCGCTCGAGGGCAAGGTCGTGCTCGTGCAGGGTGGCGCCGGAGCCGTCGGTCACGCCGCGATCCAGCTGGCCCGCTGGGCTGGAGCGACCGTGATCACGACCATCTCGTCCGACGAGAAAGCTGCTATTGCCCGCGCGGCCGGGGCGCACCACATCGTCAACTACAAGACCGAGGACGCCGCAGCCGTCATCCAGTCGATCGCACCCGACGGTGTCGACATCATCGTCGAGGTCTCGATCGTGAAGAACGCCGAGCTCGACGCCGCCGTCACCGGTCAACGATCGGTCGTGTCGATGTACGCCGACGACGGCGGCGACACGGCGGAGCTCGCCGTGCGCCCCAACATGACGAAGAACACGCGCTACCAGTTCGTGCTGCTCTACACGATCGGCGAGGAGGCGATGCGGGCCGCCGTCGAAGACGTCACGGAGGCGCTGATTGCCGGCGTTCTGCCGGTCGGCGAGGCGGCGGGCCTGCCCCTGGTGCGGTTCCCGCTCGCATCCACCGCTGCCGCGCACCAGGCCGTGCAGGATGCGGTGACCGGCAAGGTCCTGATCGACGTCTCCGAGTAGCTGCGGCTCCGCCCTCCTGCCCTCCTGCCCTCCCTCCCCGCCTCCTCCCTCCCTCCCCGCCTCCTCCCTCCCTCCCCGCCCCCGCAGCGGCGAGACTCCACAAATGGCCCATGGTGGTTCTCCGCATGGGCCATTTGGGGAGTCTCGCGTCGCGGACGGACGCAAGAGGGGCATTAGGCGCGTGGGATGTAGCGAGATAACCGGTGGAGGAGACTGGCGGGCTCGGACAGGTCGAGCTCGGTGACACGGATGCCGCGCCAGCCCTCATCGGCGAGACGCTCTCGCTTGACGATGTCGAGGCGGAAGGTCTCCTTGTTCGTTCGATGATGGTCACCCTCGTACTCGATGTAGACCCGGGCGTCTTTGTACTGCATATCCGGTCGCCCGATCGCTGAACCATCCGCCGCGTACACCTTCTCGTTGAGAGCGTCGGGCTCCCTCAGGCCCGACCTCACAATCAGAAGCCTCAACTCCGATTCCTTCGGCGACCACGACTTGGGCCGCATGAGCTCGATTGCCTCGCGAAGCCTCCGAATCCCCCGGCGTCCGGAGCAGCGATCGAGGAGTCGTCGGAGATCCTCGACGCGGTGAAACCGAGCAGCCGCAAAGGGCGACCATTTGGAGAGCAGCGCATCACCCATGATCACCAGGTCGTCCACCTCGAGCAGCTCGGCGCACTGGATCCAAGCCCGAACCGGCCCGACGACGTTGACACCGAGATGACGAACTGACCTGATCCCCGATCCGGTGTGCCCGACGACACCGGGGCGACGGGGCTCGCGCACGGCTGCCGTCGCGGTGACATGGAGAGCGTGAATCTGTCCCCGAGGCGCGAGCGGAAGAGGGAGTCTCCAAAGTTCAGCGGCTGTCAGGTGACTGAAAAGGTGCCCATCGGCGAGAAGCGGCGCGTAGTCGCGGCACCTGTCGATCAGCGCCGGACCTTCTCCTCCGACGGCCCTGACTCCGTGATGCGGTGACCGGAGGTCTCGGGCTCGAAGTCGCTTGCGACCCGCACCCGAGACGAGAGCGCGGCTGACGAGAAACCGACGGGAGGGCAGGGAGGAGGGCAGAGGCTGACGGCGCATCCGACAGGGTGGTCTCGGGGGCGAGCCGCCGGATCCTCGGGGTCACAGATGAGGGTGGATCCGCGACGCACGGGCCGCTGGGGAGACGAAGACGCCCGTCACGGCAGGCGAAGGCGCACGCGCACTCCCTGGGCTGGGGCGGTGCGGAAGGCGAGGGAGGCTCCGGAGGTGTGGGCGGCGTCGACGAGGATCCGCAAACCCGTTTGGCGCCGCTCGGCACCGTCGACGGCAGTTCCACCCAATACCGAACCGAGCTCGGAACCGAGCTCGAAGCCGACCCCGTCGTCGACGATCTCGAGAAGGCGCCCGTGCAGCGTCAGCGCGAGGTGGCCAGCGTGCGCGTGCGCCACGGTGTTGGCAAAGCACTCGCGGGCCACGCGGAAGACGAGCCGCTTCTCGTCGGCGTCGAGGCCGGTGCGGTCGGGCACATCGATGCGCACCGTCAGCCCACGGTTGCGCGTCCGGGCAGCGAGATCGTCGAGGGCCGGGGCCAGGGCTCCGACAGAAAGCGTCGCCGGATGCAGGTCGATAAGGAGGGTGCGGAGGCCGCCCAGCCCATCGCGGACATGACGAGCCGACGTGGCGAGCAGGCGGGATCGCACCGGATCGGTCTGTGAGAGTTCGCGCGACGCGGCCGAGAGGGCGAGGGCCGTACCGGTCAGCTCGTGCACGAGGCCGTCGCGGAGGGATTCGGCGAGACGTCGACGGTCGTCGGCGGCATCACCGAGAGCCAGCTGGAGCTCTACGCGGAGTTCCTCTCGCCGGGCAGCCTCCTCCCGCGCCAGCCGCGAGAGCAACCAGCCGAGGAGAGACCCGAGCAGCACGACGAGCACGGCGATCACTCCGATCGTGATACCCGCGAACCGCAGCCAGACCTGACCGGAACGCTCGGTGAGCCGGTCGTAGTCGAACAGGACCTCGACGAGCAGCTTCGTCCCGCCGGGCGTCTCGACTCCCCGGTAGGCCACCAGAAGCGTTCCCGGAGCGTCGTCGAACCGCTCGCCTGCTGCGTCGGAATCGACGACGTGCGCGTCCAGCCCTCCCGCACGGAGAGTCGCACGATCGTGCCGGTCGAGCGGAGACGTGCGCCCGATCAGTTCGGCCTCGTCGGAGTAGACGATCACCCCGGCCTCGGTCGACAGCTTCACGCGGACCACGCCGTCCGTACCGAGGATCCACCCCCGGACCACCTCGTCGAGCGCCTCCCGAGCGGACTGGGTCTGACCGACGGTGCCGCGAACGAGCGAGTCCGACAGCACGGGAGCGATCACCGCGGTCGACAGGAGGCTGGTGGTCGACGCAGCGGTGGCAGCGGCCTCCTCCTCGGCGAGTTGGCGGGCGGCGACGAGTCCGCCGACCGTGACGAGGGCGACGAGGAGAAGGGCGAGAAGACCGGCACCGACGAGGATCCGGCGGCGGCGCACCGGCCAGCCCGCGTCTCGGGGCGCGCTCGCCGGAGCCAGCTCGACCCAGCCGCCGTCGTCCTGCATAGGCCGACCCTACTGTGCGCGCCTCCCACGCCGACGGGAGGGCTGACAGGATGGGGGCATGACCGACGCCCCGCTGCCCGAGAGCCCCCTCACCGAGACCGCCCTGCCGGAGTTCACGCCCGACGAGGTGCGCGCCCAGCTGGCCGAGCTCACTTTCGATTCCGTCGGATCCTTCGATCAGGAGGCGGCGTACTCACTCGGCACTCTCGCCGCCGAAATCGTGCGTGAGCGGGGTTTCGCGCTTGCCGTGCAGGTCGTGCTCGGCGAGCACATCGTCTACAAGGCGGCGCTCGGCGGTGTCTCGGCTGACACCACGAGCTGGCTGCGTCGCAAGTCGAACGTCGCCCTCCGCGATGCGCAGCCTTCGCTGCTGACCCGGCTCCAGGCCGACGCCTCGGGCACCCCGCACCAGATCGACGACGAGTTCGCCGTGTCGGGCGGGTCGTTCCCGATCGTCGTCGACGGCTCGGTCGTGGGCACCATCACGGCGTCGGGCCTCAAAGACGTGATCGACCACGACCTCGTGGTCACGGCAATTCGTTCGTACCTCGCAAATTGAACCCCGACTGACTCGACTGCCCAGGCACGACTGGTTCAGTTCTAGACGGGCGATCCATCCGGAACCCCGCCCGTGTCTAGCGAAAGAGCCCCATGGTCCGCCTTCTCAAATACCTGCCCGTCGTCTTGACTGTCATCCGCAAGATTCGTCAGCGTCGAGGTGCTGCTGGCGGATCAGCGACGGGCGGTTCAGGATCCGGGCGCCGCCGCTGACATTCAGCCGGGTGGGCGTGGCACCGTTCTGCGCCACGCCCGCCGGTAGTCTTCGCACATTTGCGAGTAATCCGAATCGTCCGGCCGCAACCGCCTGCAACGGGTGTGACGAGACGCCGGAATCGCTCTCGAATTTGCGCTGGGGCGGGCAGATTCCGCTAGGTCAGACGGACTCCGGCACGAAGAGCGTCACCGTGTCGACGACGAGCGCCGGCCGCTCCACGCCCTCGATCTCGACGGTGAGCCGGTAACCGAGCCGCACGCCGCTCGCGCCGGATGCGGCCGACGTGATCTCGCCGACCGCGCGCACCCGACTGCCGACCAGCACCGGCTGCAGAAACCTGAGCTTGTCGGCCCCGTAGTTGATCACCTGGGCTGTGCCGTCGACGCGAAGCAACTCCTCCGCGAAGGCGGCGGTGAGCGAGAGCGTCAAGAAGCCGTGTGCGATCGTCGCTCCGAACGGACCGTCAGCCGCGCGGGCCGGGTCGGTGTGGATCCACTGCTGGTCGCCGGTGGCATCGGCGAACGCCTGAATCCGCCCCTGGTCGATGGTCACCCACGACGACGGGCCGAGGATCCTGCCCTCTGCTCCGACGAGGTCGGCCGGACTCGCGAAGACAGCCGGCACCGACGCCTCAGTCGCCCCGCTCAATTGAGCGGCCCGCCCGCCACGTAGAGCACTTGGCCCGAAACGTAGCCCGCTTCTTCTGAACAGAAGTAGGCCGCCGCCGCCGCGATGTCGTCGGGCTGACCGACCCGGCGAACGGCGATCTGCTTCGCCGCCTCTTCGAGGAACGTGTCGAGCGACACCTTCATGCGCCTGGCCGTCTCCTCGATCATCGCCGTCTCGATGAAGCCGGGAGCGATCGCGTTGGCGGTGACCCCGAACGGCCCGAGCTCGATCGCCAGCGTCTTCGTGAAGCCTTGCATGCCGGCCTTCGCGGCCGAGTAGTTCGCCTGCCCGCGGTTGCCCAGCGCCGACGACGACGACAGGTTGACGATGCGCCCCCACTTCGCCTCGACCTGGTACTTCTGCACTTCGCGGCTCATCAGGAACGCACCGCGCAGGTGCACTCCGAGCACGGCGTCCCAGTCGTCGACGCTCATCTTGAAGAGCAGGTTGTCGCGAAGGATCCCGGCGTTGTTGATCAGCACGGTCGGCGGGCCGAGCTTCTCGACGACCGTCTCTACGGCCGCTTTCACCGACGCCTCGTCCGAGACATCGGCCGCAACACCGATCGCCGTCCCGCCCGCGGCAGTGATGGCGGCGGCCGATGCATCGGCGTCCTCCTGCCGCAGGTCGATCAGGGCGACGGCCATTCCGTCGCGTGCGAGTCGGGCTCCCACGGCGGCGCCGATGCCGCGCGCTCCCCCGGTCACGATTGCGACGCGCTGGTCAGAAGAGCTGTGCTGGTCAGAAGAGCCGAGTTGTCCAGAGATGCTGTGTTGGTCGGTCATGGTGGTTCCTTTCGTGTTCGTATCCGCGAGGGTCGACGAGCAGTGCTCTACGAGAGCCGCTCGACCACCATCGCCATCCCCTGGCCGCCGCCGACGCACATCGTCTCGAGGCCGAAGGTGGCGTCGCGCGTCTGCAGCCCGTTCAGCAGCGTTCCGGTGATGCGGGCGCCGGTCATGCCGAACGGGTGCCCGACGGCGATCGCCCCGCCGTGCACGTTGAGCTTGTCGTGCGAGACGCCGAGCTCGCGGGCCGACGGGATCACCTGCGCGGCGAATGCCTCGTTGATCTCGACGAGGTCGATGTCGTCGATGGTCATGCCGGCGCGGGCGAGGGCCTGCTTCGACGCCTCGACCGGTCCGAGGCCCATGATCTCGGGCGAGAGTCCGGTGACGCCGGTCGACACGATGCGCGCCAGAGGTGTGATGCCGAGCTGCGCCGCACGGCTGTCGCTCATGATGACGAGCGCTGCGGCCCCGTCGTTGAGCGGGCAGGCATTGCCCGCCGTCACGGTGCCCTCCTGGCGGAAGACCGGCTTGAGGCCGGACAGCGTCTCGACGGTGACGCCGGCGCGAGGGCCGTCGTCGACCGAGACGACCGAACCGTCGGGCAGGGTGAACGGCGTGATCTCGCGCTGCCAGAATCCGTCGCGAATGGCCTGTTCGGCGCGGTTCTGCGAAAGTGCCGCGAACTCGTCCTGCTCGTGGCGCGAGATGCCGAGCAGGCCAGCGACGTTCTCCGCGGTCTCGCCCATCGAGATGTAGGGGTCGGGGAGGTCGCCCCGGGAGCGAGGGTCGACCCACACGCCTGCGGGATCCTGGAATGTCGGAAAGAGCGGGTTGCGAAGATCTTCGCCGGGGATGTAGTCGCTCGACCCTCGTGCCGCGCTCGACACCGACTCGACACCGGCCGAGATGAACACGTCGCCTTCGCCCGCCTTGATGGCATGGAACGCCATGCGGGTGGTCTGCAAGCTCGACGAGCAATACCGGTTGACGGTCGTGCCGGGCAGGCGGTCGTAGCCGAGGGCGACCGCGACGATGCGAGCGATGTTCATACCCTGCTCACCGCCTGGCATGCCGCAGCCCATCAGCAGATCGTCGATGGATTCAGGATCCAACTCGGGCACCTTCGAGAGGACGTCGCGCACCGCGAACGCGGCCAGGTCGTCCGGGCGGATAGCGCGGAGGGACCCCTTCATGGCACGCCCGATCGGGGTACGGGAGACGGCGACGATGACAGCTTCGGTCATGATCGGCGCCCTACGAGACGAAGGCGCTCGTGCCGGTGATGGCGCGCCCGACGATCAGGGAGTTCATCTCACGAGTGCCCTCGAACGAGTAGATGGCCTCGGCGTCGGCGAACCGACGGGCGACGCCGTAGTCGAGCACGATGCCATTGCCACCCATCACCTCGCGGCACCAGCCCACGGTCTCACGCATCTTCGACGTGGCGAACGACTTGGCCATCGACGCATGGGCATCGGTCTGGCGCCCCTGGTCGAGGAGGTCGGAGGTCTGCATGCACAGCGCGATCGACGCCGAGATGTTCGAGAGGCAGCGCGACAGGAGGTCTTGTACGAGCTGGAACGACGAGAGCTTCTTGCCGAACTGCTCGCGTTCGGTGACGTAGGCGACGGCTGATTCGTAGGCGCCGATCGAGTTGCCGATCGCCTGCCAGGCCACGTCGGCCCGGGTCAGCAGCAGCACCTTGGCGGTGTCGCGGAACGAATTGGCGAGCTGGAGGCGACGCTCTTCGGGCACGACGACGTCGGTCATCGTGATGTCGGCGTTCTGCACGATGCGGAGGCTTTGCTTGCGCTCGATCTTGGTTGCCGTGAAACCGGGGGTGTCGGTGGTGACGAGGAATCCCTTGACCTGGCCGTCGGCAGTGTCGCGGGCCCAGATGACGACCACGTCGGCGAAGGTCGCGTTGCCGATCCAGCGCTTCTGGCCGTTCAGCGTCCAGCTGTCGCCGTGACGCGTGGCAGTGGTGCGGAGGCCGCCGGCCGCGTCGGATCCTGAGAGCGGTTCAGTCAGACCGAATGCCCCGATCACTTCGCCGGTGGCCATCTTGGGCAGCCACTCCGCGCGCTGCTCCGGGCTGCCGGCGAGGCCGATCGAGCCCATCGCGAGACCGGAGGTGACGCCGATGAACGTCGACACGCTGCCGTCGACGCGCCCCGACTCGAGGGCGGCCCAGCCGCGGTACTTCGCGGTGTTCTCGAACTGGCGCGACTCCTCCCAGATGGGCCCGTAGGCGCCCAGCTCGGCCAGGGGCTTGATCACCTGGTGCGGAAAGTCGGCGCGCTCCCAGAAGTCGTCGGCAATCGGGGCGACCTCGGATTCGAGGTAGGCCCGGAGGTCGTGGATGTTGTCGTTCTCGCGGGCGGTCAGCGCGTCTTGCGCGAAGTAGAAGTCGCTCGAGAGGTAGTTCGTCTTCGACGTGGTCACAGTCACGGTTCAGCTCCATTGCTTGACGATCGATCAGGTGTGACACCATCATGCATCGTTTTGCGAAATGTTGCACGAGCTTCTCAGGAGACCTAGAGTCGGGGTCATGTCGACGCCGACCCAAGCACCCGTGGCCTTCGCGGCACTCGCCGCGCAGCGGGTGCCCTCCGAGCTCGCGGCACGGCTCGCCCGCGGCGACCACCCCGACACCATCCGTGCGTTCGTCTTCGCCCGCCGCACCTTCCTCGCCGGCGAGCGGGTCGACATGAACGATCTCGCAGCGCGTCTCGGCGTCGACCGCACGTCGCTCTTCCGCTGGCTCGGCAACCGCGACGCCCTGCTGAGCGAGGTGCTGTGGTCGCTTGCCGAGCCGACCCTCGTGCGGCTCGAACGCGCCTGTGATCTCACCGGAGCGGCTCGGCTCACCTCGATCCTCGGCGACTTCGTCGAGACTCTGATCGCAGCCCCGTACTTCCAGGGCTTCCTGAAGAAGGAGCCGACTCGGGCCCTTCGCGTGCTGACGACGAAAGACAGCCAGGTGCAGCGCCGCTACCTCGCCACGGTCGAGGCCATGCTCGAGGCCGAAGTGGCTTCCGGGAGCATGGCGTTCGACCTCGAGACGCACGACCTGGCCTACCTGCTGGTGCGGGTCTCGGAGTCGTTCACCTACGCCGACCTGATCACCGGCGAGATGCCGAGCGCGTCCCGCGCCCGGGCCGCCTTCGCCTACGTCCTCCGGGAGGGATGACACCGTGACCACCACGACCCCGTCGAACACGCCCACGACGACCGGCCCGTATCGCCAGACGATCGCGACCCGCTGGGCCGACAACGACATGTACGGCCACCTCAACAACACGATCTACTACCAGGCGATGGACACCGCCATCAACACCTGGTTCATGAGCCGAACCGGCCTCGACCCGCTGCACGACGACGTGATCGGATTCTGTGTGTCGTCCTCGTGCCAGTTCAGAGCGGCGGCGGGGTTCCCGGAGGAGCTGGTGGTCGAGCTGCGATCGGTGCGGATCGGAACGACGAGCCTGGCCTGGTCGCCGCGGATCCTGCGCTCCTCTGACGACTCGCTGCTCGCCGACGGCACCTTCGTCACCGTCTTCGTTGACTCGGTGAATCGGCGCCCGGTGCCTGTTCCCGAGCGCATCCGCACCGCTCTCGAGGCGGCGTTCGAGCTCGTTCCCGCCTCTCACTAGCTCTTCCCTCGTTCTTCGAAAGGACCGAACAATGACGTTCACCACCTCCTCCCCCTCGACTGCCGACCTCCTCGGCGGTCCGGGCCTCGGCACCCTGTCGATCGCGGCGATCCTGTCGGAGACGGCCGCGCGGCATCCGGAGAGCCCTGCCGTGCACTTCCGCGGGCAGACGACCACGTACGGGCAGCTCTGGAACGAGACCCGCGCGTACGCCGGAGCCCTCCGTGCCCGAGGTGTGGGGCGGGGCGATCGGGTGGCGTTGATCCTGCCGAACGTGCCCGACTTCTGCCGCGCCTACTACGCGGTGCTCTCACTCGGGGCGATCGTGGTGCCGATCCACCTGCTGTTCAAGCAGGAGGAGATCGAATACGTGCTGCGCGACTCGGGTGCCGTCCTGGCCATCGTCGCCGCGCCCCAGCTCGGCGAGGCGCTCCCCGCCGCGGCGGCGGCCGGTGTGCCCATCGTGTCGGTACTGCTTCCCCTCGACGCGCCGACGCCCGTGCCCGTCGATCGGTTGGAGGTTCTGGCCGCCGCCGCCACCCCCATCGACCGCTACGAGTCGGTCAACCCTCTGGCGGCCGCGACGATCCTCTACACCTCGGGAACGACCGGTCACCCGAAGGGCGCCGTCGGCTCTCACCTCGCGATGATCGAACAGGTCAGCACCGAGCTGATCGACTGCACCGACATGGCCGCGACCGACGTCGTCTTCGGCGGACTCCCGTTCTTCCACGCCTTCGGTCAGACCACCGTGCTCAACACGGTGTTCCGGCGCGGGGCCTCCATCGTGCTGCTGCCGAAATTCGACCCGGCCGAAGCGCTCCAGCTGATGGTCGACACCCGCACGACCATCTTCACCGCCGTGCCCACGATGTACATCGGCCTTCTCGCCGCTGCCTCCGCCCCCGCCGCGAGCCACCTGCGCCCTCCGCTCCGCTACGCCGTCTCGGGCGGCTCCGCTCTCCCGGTCGCGGTGCTCGAACGCTTCGAAGAGACGTTCGGAGCCGTCATCCAGGAGGGCTACGGGCTCACCGAGACCTCTCCGGTCGCCACCGTGAACGACCTCAAGGATCCGCGCCCCGGCACGATCGGACGCGCCATCTGGGGCGTCGATGTCGAGATCGTCCAGCCCGACGTCGAAGACCACGTCGTCTTCCTCCCCGACGGCGAGCTCGGCGAGATCGTGATCCGCGGCCACAACCTGATGAAGGGCTACCTCGGCAACCCGGAGGCGACCGATGCCGCCATGGTCGACGGGTGGTTCCACACCGGCGACCTGGGCACGAAGGACGCCGACGGCATCGTCACGATCGTCGATCGCAAGAAAGACATGATCGTGCGCAACGGCTACAACGTCTACCCGAGCGAGGTCGAGGACTGCCTGATGCGGCACCCCCTCGTCGCCAACGCGGCGGTGTTCGGCGTGCCGGACGACGTGCACGGGCAGGAGGTGCACGCTGCGGTGATCGCGCGCCCTGGTGTGTCGCTCGACTGCGAGTCGGTGATCGCGTTCGTGCGCGAGCACCTCGCGGCCTACAAGTTCCCGCGCGAGGTGCACGTGGTCGAGGCCCTGCCGATCGGTGCGAGCGGCAAGGTGCTGAAGCGAGAGTTGCAGCGCGAGTTCGCTGCTGCTGCGCTCCGCTAGCTCCCGCCCCACCAGCCGCGAGGCACCCCGGGTTGGCCAAAAACGGGGTGGCATCCGGGGGTTGTTTGGCCATCCGGGGGTGCCTCACCTCCTGCGAGGGTCACGGAGGGGGATGCCTGCCCGAAGGAGGATCTCCTGGAGGCGATTTGGGTTCCTGGCGACTGCATAGCGCCATCTGACGATATTTCGAACCTCGGGGAGTGCGAGAAGGGCGTCGGTGCGATCTTTTTCGTCGAAGAGCACCTGCTCCATCGTCCGGCCGCCTCGCATCCGTTCGTCGAGATACTTCTGCCCGCCGTCGAACTCACCGATCTGGCCCACCGTCTTCCACCAGAAGTCTCCGTAGTAGGTGCGGCCCCCGGGGCAGGTGAACTTCTTCTGCAGCTCAGGAGTCTCGAAACCCAGGAGATGGATCTGGCCTTTGCTGATGGATTCGCCCGCTGACTTCGACCCCGGGTGGGCGATTTCGAGGGCCGCACGCACGGCGGCGATCCCGCGGAAGCCTGACCTCAGAGCGATCTCATCGTGCAGCTCCTGGCGAGTGACGAGTCCTGTGGCCAGCGCGTAGTCGAACGCGAGTAGTGCCGAGAGGAATCCGCCAGCCAACCCCATGTCGACCGCGGTTCGGCTTGCCGACGTGCACCGAATGCCCCGCACGATGCTGACTTCCACAGCGAGTCTCGAGGGATGCAGCACCACACGCGAGGTCACTTTGCCCGTCGTCCGACGGGGTGAGACGAGCTGCACGCGCTGGGGCCATTCATCGAGAACGGGAAATCCCCACGCGGCGCCGGCAGAGGCGTGGCTCACCACGACATGGGGGCCCGCACGGGCGAGAAGCGCCCGAATAGCGGCGATGTGACGCTCACGAGCAGAGAACTGCTGCCAGTCGTCCGCAGGGAGGTACAGCCCCGGTCGCACCCGCACGAAAGTGCCCCGAGAAGCCTCGCGCCGAAGCCGCCGACCGGGCTCCCCGCCGGCAGCGAACTGGGCAGGAGTAACGAAGCGCGTGTCCATCCCCCGAGCGTGGCCGAACCGCCACCGGCCCGAGCCGCCGCGCGTGACGACGGTGGAGAACAGCGCCAGCGAGGCGACTGTGAAGACGAGGTCAGCCGCAGTACGTCGTGATCGCCGCCACGTCTTTCTGCACGGCCGCGAAGGCCCGCTGGACTCGGGGCGCACCCGTGAGGGGGTGCTCAGCGGCGTTCTGCACGGCGGTGGTGAGCGTGCCGAGGTCGTCGGAGACGTCGCGTACGAGCGTCTTGGCACGCGGATCCTGAATTTCTGAGACGACGCCCTGCACCGTCGTCGTCGCCGATTCGAGGGCCGAGACAGCAGACGACGGATCGGCGGCGAACGTGCTCGCGGTCGACGACAGCTTCGAGGTCACATCGTCGAGCGACGAGTTGAGCGCCTTGCACGTCGCCGCCTTCACCGCAGCCGAGGCCGTCGCCGTGCCAGTGGCCGAGCCGCCCGAAGAACCAGAACCAGACCCAGACCCAGACCCAGACCCAGCAGGATCCGACACCCCGGCCCCCGGCCCGATCGGCGAGCAGGCAGCGGCCACGACGAGCACGGCAGCGGCGAGGGCGGTCGATCCGAGGGCGCGGTGGAGAGGCATGCACTACCTCTACCAAACGAATCCGGGAGAACAACCCGGCGGAGAAAACCCTAGGAGCAGTAGGTGCCGACGGCGGCGAAGTCTTTCTGCATGGTCGGCGAGAGGTCCTGGAGCTTCTTCAGGGTGCCCTGCGGGTCGCTCTTGATCGTCTGCGCGGCCTTTGCGAACGCCTTGAGGTCTTCGCCGGCCGGCTTGACCACGTCCGCAGCGCCGGGTTCGGTCACCTGCGATTCCGTCTTCTGGAAAGCGGTCGACAACTTCTGGATGGCCGCGATGGCTGCTTCCGGGTCGGTCGAGATCTTGGTCGTCGATGCCGTCATCTCGGACGACGCCTTCTGCACGGAGTCTTTGATCAGCGAGCAGGCCTCGGTCTTCGTCTGCGTCGACGATCCGGACGCCTCGCTCGACTTCGGGGTGCTCGTGCTGTCGCCGGCCGCCTTGTCCGAGCCCGAGCCGCCACCGGACGACGAGCACCCGGCGACGGAGACGACGAGCAGCCCGGCGAGCAGAGCGGCGGGAGCAGCGGTACGGAGGCGTGCTGACAGATTCATGGGATGGCTTCTCTCGGTTCGGGACACGGAGAGGCGTCTGATCGGTTCCCCCCGGAAAGTGAAAGCCTAGCCAGGATGACGCGAATAGGCTCGGATCATGACAGGAACGACATCTGACTCCCCTCGCCGCGCACTCGTCCTCGGAGGGGGTGGCATTGCCGGTATCGCCTGGCATCTCGGTGTTCTCGCTGAACTGCAGTCCCAGGGCATCGATGTGGGCGCCGCCGATCTGGTCGTCGGAACGAGCGCAGGATCCGTGGCGGGAGCCATTCTCCGCTTCGGCCACGTCGACGCCGTGTACGACGCCCAGGCCACCTCGGCCGCTCCGTTCGGCGCCGCGGATGCTGCCGCCGCCGGCATCCCCCCGGAAGGCGCCGGAGTCTCGCCCGACAGCGCGGCCGCACCCGCACCCGCCCTCGACATGGCCACGTTCGGTCAGCGCCTCGCCGAGGTCGTCGCCGGCGCGACCGGCCCGGAAGACGCCCGTGCCCGCCTCGGCCGTGCATCGATCGCGTTCTCGCAGGGGGTCGAGTCGCCGCTCCTGGCGCAGGTCGGCGCCCAGTTCCCCGAGGCCGCCGGCTGGCCATCCGCCCCGCTCGGCGTCTGTGTCGTGAATGCCGAAGACGGCGAATTCCGGGTCATCGACTCCTCCGACGGCATCCCGCTGGCGCGCGCCGTCGCCGCGAGCTGCTCCGTGCCCCTCGTCTTCCCCACCGTCGAGATCGACGGCGTGCACTACATCGACGGCGGCGCCCGCTCGGCGACGAACGCCGATGTCGCGGCCGGTTACGACCGAGTGCTCGTGCTGTCATGCGGCGCCGAAGACGCTCGGAGCCCGATGGGCCCGCAGCTCGACGCGGCAGTTGCCGGGCTCCGCGATGACGCCGACAGCCCGAGCGCCGTGCTCGTGGTGTCGGCCGACGCTGCGAGCCTCCAGGCATTCGGCGGTAACTCCCTCGATGACGCGTCGCGCGTTCCCTCGGCTCTCGCCGGTCGAGCTCAGGGGGCATCCGTCGCCGAGTCCGTCCGCGCGTTCTGGCAGGCGTGAGCTCGTTAGCGTGAACGCCGTGCGCCGAGATCGCAATTCTCGTCGGGTGCTCCCGACCCGAACTGCGATCTCGGCGGCCGTCTCGTCCGACCCGACCGCTCGCCCTGGCGCATGACCGACGCATCCGGCGACTCCGCCGACTCGGCCCAGCCCGCAATCGACCCCGCGCAGGCTGCCGCTGATCTCGAGCGGCTCTTGCGAGCGACTGTCGAGCGGCTCGACGCCTCGGGCGCTCGCGACGAGGCCCTCGGCGAGGTGCGGTTGCCGCGCGGCTTCGGCCCATTCAAGACAAGCGTCCAGATCGCGCCGGTCGGCCGGGCCTGGCGCCTCGGCATCCTGCTGGTGACGAGCGACGCACGCCTCTTTCGCGTCGGCCGCATCACGCGTGCGACCGAGACCGGTCGACCGCAGAGCCTGTCGTTGGCGGTGGAGCAGCGCCGTGCCGAGCGGGTCGCCGCGACCAAGGGGCACTTCGCCGAGGGCGAGGTCGTGAACTTCGAGTACGAGGCGATCGCCCTGGATCCTGAGTCTCTCGCTCGCGGCGACGGCTCACTGTCCATCGACGGCTCGCGAGTCGTCCTCGCCTGGAACTCCCCCGGCGACCGCCGCGACCTGGCGGCGTATCTCGACGAGATGTTCGTGCTGCTCTTCGACTCCTAGCCCGCAGCTCACCCCTTCTTGGCGCGCGACGGTTGCACCCGCGGGGGCTCGCCCGGCATCTTCGGAAAATCGGGCGGGAACGGCAGCTCACCGAGACCGGCCTCGACGTCGCGGGCCCACCACTCGAGCAGCGGGGCGATCGAGGGTCCCGGCGCCTCGTGCATTCCGTGCCACGGGTCGCCGGTCGACGCCAACCGCGAGGGCACGCTGAGCACGGTGAAGAGCGCAGGATCCGCGGATCCTAGTTCGTCCCATCCGAGTGGCGCCGACACGGTGGCCCCGGCCAGGGCTCTCGGGCTGTAGGCGCCGGCCATGGTCCGGTCGCGATTCGCCTGGTTGAAGTCGACGAAGATTCGTCTGCCTCGTTCTTCCTTCCACCAGTTCGTCGTCACCCGCTCGGGCATCCGCCGCTCGAGCTCGCGCGCGGCAGCGATCACGGCGTGCCTCACCTCGAGGAACTCGTGCTCCGCCGCGATGGGAGCGAATACGTGCAGACCGCGGTTGCCGCTCGTCTTGACGAACGCGGTGAGTCCGGCGTCGGCCAGCACGTCACGCAGCGCGAGGGCGACCGGGATGGCATCGCCGAAGTCGGTGCCGGGTTGCGGGTCGAGGTCGATGCGGAGCTGGTCCGGGAGGTCGGGGGCGTCGGCGCGCGAGGCCCACGGGTGGAACACGACCGTGTTCATCTGTGCGCCCCAGACAGCGGCGGCGGGTTCGTCGATCACGAGCTGCGGGTGCACGCGGCCGCTCGGGTAGGTGACGTCGGGCGCTCGAATGTACGACGGTGCGCCCTTCGGCGGGTTCTTCGAGAAGAACTGCTCCCCGTCGATGCCGCCCGAGAAGCGCTGCAGCGAGATCGGCCGCCCACCGTTGTGCTCGACGAACGGCTCGCCGACCGCGCCGAGGTATTTCGCGAGATCGAGCTTGGTGATGCCTGGCTCGGGGTAGAGGACGCGGCCGGGCGACGAGATGCGCACCTCGCGCGTTCCGTCGGGGCCGGGTACTTCGAGGACCACTGCGTCGGATGCCATGCGTCACGCTACTGCTCTCGCCGGGGGCCGGGCGAAGTCGGCGGGGGGGGGGGGGGGGGGGGGGGGGGGGGGGGGGCCCCCCCCCCCCCCCCCCCCCCCCCCCACGACACCCGCCCATTCACGGGGAACGCCCGCCCACCCGGCACAGGAACACCCGCCGACGGACGAGAGCACACTGGCACGCATGATCCCCAGCGCGGAGAACCCGGTCACGCCGATGCTCGCCAAGGCCGTGCCGACGGTGCCCGAACCCGACTCGGTGGAGGGCGGCCTCGTCTACGAGCCGAAGTGGGACGGCTTTCGCGGCCTGATCTACGTCGAGAAGCAGGAGAACGGGCCGAGCAGGGTCGAGATCGGAAGCCGCGGATCGAAGATGCTGACGCGGTACTTCCCCGAGCTGGTGGCCGAGATCGCAAGCCAGGTCTCCGGATCCTGCGTTCTCGATGGTGAGATCGTCGTGCGCCGCGGGGAACCGGGCGCGGAGCGGCTCGACTGGGAGGCACTGTCGGCCCGGATCCACCCGGCCGCCTCGCGCATCGCGGCCCTGTCGAGCGAGACTCCCGCGTCGTTCATCGCGTTCGATCTGCTGGCCTGCAGCGATCTCGATCTCACCGGGGTCCCGTTCGCTGAGCGGCGAGCCGCCCTCGTCGACCTCTCGGCGTCGTTCCGAGCACCGCTGCACCTCAGCCGGACGACCGACGACGTCGAGGTCGCGAGGCGTTGGCTCGACGAGTTCGAGGGAGCGGGCCTCGACGGCGTCGTCGCCAAACCCCTGAGCTCGGTCTATGAACCGGGCAAACGACGCATGCTCAAGATCAAGCACCACCGCACGGCGGATGTCGTCGTGCTCGGCTACCGGGTCCACGCCTCAGGATCCGGCGTGGGGTCGCTCCTGGTCGGCCTCTACGACGCCGACGGCGCCCTGCAGAACGTCGGCGGCATCTCGGCATTCACCGACAAGCGGCGGGCCGAGCTGGTCGACGAGTTGGAGCCCGACGTCGTGCGCGACGACGACGGCGAGGCCGTCAAAGGCGAGACCGAGCGGAGCCGCTTCTCGTCGGGCAAAGACGTCTCGTTCGTGCGCCTCGCGCCCACCCGCGTGGTGGAGGTGCGCTACGACCAGATGGAGGGGCGCCGCTTTCGGCACACCGTGCAGTTCGACCGCTGGCGGCCCGATCGGGACGCGCGCTCGTGCACCTACGACCAACTCGAGATCCCGGCCGCCTACGACTTCGGCGACGTGGTGGCGTGAACCGGCGGGGCGAGCAAACGGTCCGCCCGACCAGGGAGTAGAACAACCCTTATGACTCTCGGCATAACTCTTCTTCGCATCACCGTCGGCGGCTTCTTCGTGGGGCACGGCCTCCAGAAGCTCAACGGATCGTTCGGCGGCCCCGGGTTGGAGGGCGTAACCGGCATGATGGGCAGCCTCGGCATCCATCCCGCCAAGCGCAACGCACTCCTCGCGGCAGCGACCGAGACCGCGGGCGGCGCGGCCGTCGTGCTCGGCGCCGGCACTCCCCTCGCCGCGGCAGGACTCATCGGCACGATGGTCACCGCGGTTCGCAAGGTGCACCTGAGCAACGGACCGTGGAACGCCGACGGCGGCTACGAGTACAACGCCGTGCTGGTCGCCGCGCTCGGAGCGATCGCGGCCGGGCCCGGCCGTGCCTCGTTCGACGGGCTCATCGGCAAGAAGAAGTGGGGAGCAGGCGGCACCCTGTTCGCCCTCGTCGCCGGGTTCGCCGCGTCGGCCGCCGTCATCGAGCTCGGCAAGCGGAACGCCCCGCTGGCTGACCCCGAGGCGCCGTCGCCCGACGCGGACTAGTTTGGCGCTGCGGCGCCAATTTGAGAGCGATCTGGGTCGGCAGGAACCCCCGCGGGTGCGGCTGAGGCAGAATCGCTCTCAAATTCGTGGCGCGTACCTACCGACCCAGCTACCAACCGAGCGTGCCCGGCGCGCCCTTGAACGGCCCGACGATCTTCGACGTGATCCAGCCGCCGTAGAAGTCGCCTTCCTGTGCCTGCACCACCTCGCCGCCGACCTCGCATGACTCCATCGCCGACGGGTAGACCGCGATGTGGTCGCGCAGCATCTCGTACCCCGACCACGGCTCCCGGTAGGTCCAGGCCGAGCGCTCTGCAGTCACTCCGCCACCCGTCACGCTGAGGTACGACGCCTGGCCTTTGAATTCGCAGAGCGAGCGACCGGGCGCAGGATCCAACGCCCCGGCCACGAAAGCGGCCCGCGGCAGGTAGTACACGGGTGGGTGACTCGTCTCGAGCACGCGGAACGCTTCGCGCGTCTCGGCCACCGCCACCCCGCCGAGGCGCACCACGACCCTCTCGGTCACGGGCTCCACTCGTGGCGGGCGCGGGTAGTCCCACACCGACTCCTGGCCGGGCCCGGGCTCGATCGGCTTCACGGGCGCGCGTCTCACGTGTCTCATGCCTCCATCGTGCTCTCTCCTCCCGCAGATCCCCTCAATTCGTCCTCAGGGCGGAAAGCACCGTCGCGGGTATCGCCTACCCTCGAATGGTGCCCACCCGACGCCGACCTGCGACCCGCCGCGGCGCGGGGTCCGGGCGGCGCGGCAGCTCCGGGCGTCGAACCGGTCGTGCGGCTGTGCCGGGGGCGTCGTCGCGGATCCTCGGTTTCGGAGTCGCCCTCGGTGGCGGCCTGGTGATCGCCCTCACGATCGCGATCGTGATTGCGGCTCGGTCGGCGCTGCTCGGGGGTTTCGAGTCGTCGGCGGCGGCACCCACTGCGGCGAGTGTTTCGTGCCCGGCCGCTGCGCCGAAACAGATCGGCACGGTGCACGTGCCGGCCGGTCCGATCGCCGGGTACTGCCAGGATCAGCTGATCAACGCCGCGCACATCATCAACGCCGCGCGCGCCCTCGGCATCGGCACGCACACGCAGGCGGTCGGCGTGATGACGGCGATGGGCGAATCCAGCCTGGTCAACGTCGACCACGGCGATGCGGTCGGACCCGACAGCCGCGGTCTGTTCCAGCAGCGCGACAACGGCGCGTGGGGCAGCTACACCGACCGGATGACGCCGTTCACCGCGGCCACGAGCTTCTTCACCAAGCTCGTAAAGGTGCCGGGCTGGCAGACCATGCAGCCGACGCTGCTCGCGCACACGGTGCAGGTCAACGCCGATCCGCAGCACTATGCGTCGTACTGGCCCGCCGCCGTCGCTGTGGTCGAGGAGCTGTCGGGGCCTGTGCCGAATTAGCCGGCTAGCGCCCCGCTCCTACACGAAGGCGAGCACCACGACCGCGTTCACCGTCACGGTCGCCCAGAACGCCCACTGGAACGACGACTTGCGGGTCTTGTGCCGGAACACCTGCTGCGCGATCACCGCGCCGGGCCACCCGCCGAGCACGCCGACGATGAGCAGGTTGCGCTCCGAGATGCGCCAGGCGCCCCGCCGCGCGGCCCGCTTATCGACGCCGTAGACGACGAACAGCAACACGCTCAGCACGAGATAGATCCACGGCGCTCCCCACGGGAACTCCCGCCACGACGCCCGCCAGACGAAGAGGGCCGCGAAGGCCGGGACCGAGAGGAGGGGCAGCAGGCGCATGACGCGACCCTAGCGGCGGTAACGTTCGCAACTCTGGCAAAGTGGCGCCATGAGCCTCGCGAGGCTTTCACCGAAGTGACGCGTTTCGGCCAACTGCACTCGGCGCGCCGCGTCGGTTTGGCCGAACCGCGTCACTTCGGCCGGGCCCGCCCTCGAAGCGCTACCCGAACGCCGGCGACGGCACCCGCACCGGCGGCCTCGACACCCGCGGCGGCCGAACGAGGGCCTTCAGCCGCTTCTTCACGCCGCCCCAGATCTTCTTCTTGCGGCCCTTGAACCAGTCGTCGTCATCGCCGTGATTCTTGAGCTCTTGCGACAGTAGGTACGCGGCCATCAGAAGGCTGAGAGAGGAGAACGGCTCGCCCGCGAGACTGCCGACGATGCCCGAGACGGCGAACCCGACGATGACGGCCCAACTGAGCAGGCGCCGCTGCGTCAGGGCGACGTAGCGCTCGCGCGACCCCCGCACCGCCTTCGAGGCGCGCACGCTGACCATCGTCTCGGCCAGGATCGCGGCGAAGAGAACGATCGAGATGCTGTAGCTGATGGTCTGCATGAGGTGTCTGCTCCTGCGCTCATTCTCCGCCTCGGATCCTGAACCGGCGCTATCGAATTCCGATCAGTCGGCTGCGCGGGCGCGGAACGCCACCATGTTCATTCGGTTGCCGCACCGGACGCTGCAGAACCGCTTCGACGAGTTGCGCGAGAGGTCGGCGAACACGCCCTCGCAGTCCGGGGCGCCGCACTCTCGCAGACGGTCGAACTCGTCGGTCCGCAGCACGTCGACGAGCGCGAGGGCGACCTCGACGCGCATGCGCTCGGCCAGGGGCGCGGTCGGCTCGGTCGCGTGCAGGTGCCAGTCGAATTCGTCGTGCCGCACGAGCTGGGGCAGAGCCGAGGCGTCGCGCAGCAACCGGTTGACGAGGGCGACCGCGTCGCCCCGATCGAGCGCGAACAGCCGGCGAAACAGGTCTCGGGCGTCGAGCACCTCGGCGAGCTCGGCCGGGTCGCGATCGAACCGCCCCGAGTAGCGGTACTCGTCGAGCAGCGCGGTCAGGGCGGCAGGATCCGGCAGCCCGTCCTCTCCCGACCGGGTGGCGCCCGGGGCGGTGTTCACGAGCGCCACGACGAACTCCAGCGTCTCAGTTGTGTCAGGGGCAAAATGCAAGTTGACTCCTTACTCACGGCAACACTAGCGTGTGGATCATCCACCCCGCCACCCTCCCGCCAGGAGTCGCCATGCCCCGCTCCACCACCTCGACCGGCCTCGTCATCGCCGTCGTCGCCGCCCTCACCTTCGGCCTCTCGGGCGCCTTCGCCAAGCCGCTGCTCGAGGCGGGCTGGAGTCCGGCCGCCGCGGTCACCGTGCGGTCGCTCGTCGGCGGGCTCGTGCTGACACCGTTCGCCGCCGTTGCCCTCCGCGGTCGCTGGAACGCCCTCTGGCGGAACCGCTGGCGCATCGTCGCGACCGGCGCGATCGGCGTCGCAGCCACGCAGCTCACCTATTTCGCCGCACTCGAGCGCGTGCCCGTCGGCACGGCGATCCTGCTCGAATACATGGCGCCGCTCCTGCTTGTGGCCGTCGCCTGGGCCCGCAGCCGCCGACGACCCCAGTCGCTGGTGCTCATCGGCAGCGTGGTCGCGCTCGTCGGCCTGGTTCTGGTCGTGGCCCCAGGATCCGGCGTCGCCCTCGATCCGGTCGGCCTCCTCTTCGCCGTCGGCGCCATGGTCGGCTGCGCCATCTACTACGTCGTGGCCGCTGCACCGCCGAACGGGCTCCCCGCCGTGGCACTCGCCGCTTTCGGCCTGCTGCTCGGGGCCGCGTCGCTCGCTCTGGCCGGTGTGGTGCGCTTGGTCCCCTTCAAGGCACCCCTCGGCGATGTCGCGCTGTTCGGGTCACCCGTCGCCTGGTGGGTACCCGTCGTCGTGATCGGCGTCGTCGCGACCGCGATCGCCTACACCGCGAACATCGCCGCCGCCGAGCGACTCGGATCGCGCCTCGCCTCGTTTGCCGGCCTGCTCGAAGTGGTCGCCGCGACCTTCTACGCCTGGCTCCTCCTCGGCGAGCGGCTCACCGTGCCGCAGCTGCTCGGCGGCGGCGCCATCCTCGTCGGGATCGCGTGCGTCCGGGCGGCACGGAGCGACGCCCCGACACGCGCGCTTCCGACGACGCTCGACCAGACGCCGACGGGATCGGTGCCGGTCGTGCCGACGCCGGCCCAGCCGGCCTGAGCCGACCGCGTGGGCACGGTCATGCTCAGCGGCGTCGCGCGGATCCTTCGCTTACCGTTTTACGCACGACTCACCGTCGTCTCGGTTAGCGACGCGTAATTCGTTTAGCGATGCTCCGCGCCGACCCCGAGAGCGCCAGCCACGAACTCGACCATGCGCGCGACCAGCGCCCGCCGTGACTCGAGCCGGCGGTACTCGTGCCCCTCAGCCGCGAGCTCGAGATAGTCGACCGGCGCCGCTCGCGCTCGAAGGGCCTCGACGATCTGGTGGGCCTCGCCGATCGGCACGTTCGTATCGAGCTCGCCGTGCACCACGAGCAACGGCACGGCGATGTCATCGACGGCGCGCATTGGCGACAGCGCGGTGAGCAATGCCGCGTCGTCGACCGGGTGGCCGTACTTCGTAGTGGCGGCGGAGGCGATCCAGGGTTCGGTGTCGCGATAGAAGGTGTGGAGGTCGCTCATTCCACAGACGCTGACCCCGGCCGCAAACACGTAGGGCGTGAACGCGAGGGAGGCGAGGGTCGCGTAGCCGCCGTACGAGCGGCCCTCGACGGCGATGCGCGAGGCATCGGCCAAGCCCCGGGCGACGAGGTGGTGCGCGGCGTCGACCACGTCGGCCAGTGCCGACCAGCGCAGTTCGAGGTCGTCGGCGTGCACGAACTCCTTGCCGAAGCCGGACGATCCACGGATGTTCGGGGCGAACACGGTGATGCCGGCCGCGGCCAGAGCCTGGTGCTGGGCCGAGAAGGTGGGGCGCTCCTGCGATTCGGGGCCCCCGTGGAGGTGGATGAGGGCGGCGCCGCCGGATCCTGCGTCCGCGACAGCCGAACCGGACGACTCAGTCGAACCGGACGAGACAGCCGGGTACAGCCACCCGGTCAGCGTCAGCCCGTCGCGCGCCGTGAACGTCTCGAGCGTGGGCTCGACGAGACCGTCCGGCAGCGTCGGGCCGCCGGTCACGCGCGTCCAGGTCAGCGCCGCGGTGTCGAGCCGCCACAGCTCGCGCGGTCGCGTCGGCCCCTCGACCGTCGCGAGTACGCTGCGCCCGTCGCGGGACAGCACGGGGTGCGTCACCACCTGGCCGGGAACACCGGGCACGGGCGAGAAGGATCCGGCAGCCGTGTCGTAGAGATCGAGCTCGCTGCGCCCGGCGACATTCCAGACGAGCAGCAGCAGGCGCCCGGCATCGTCGGCGTCGAGTTCTTCGAGTTCGGCGTCGTCGCGCCCCGCGAGCACGCGGGCTGTGCCCCGCCAGCCGTGCGGGCCGATCGGCATGGCTACCAGCTGTCGGCGCGGGAGCCCCGCCTCGGTCGAGAGATACGCGATGAGCGGGCTGGATTCGCTCTCGGGCGAGGGGCGGATCAGTGCCGTCTCGGCCGACCCGGCCCACGGCGAGGTGAGCAGGGGGTGGTCTTCGTCGGTGAGCCGGTCGACGATCACGACGAACTCGTGTCCGCGGCCGCCGTCGCGGAGCACGACGAGTCGCTCTTCGACCGAGAGGTCGAGGATGTGGATGAGGTCGCCCGAGGCGAGATCGACGCGGTTGCCGTCAGACGGGTCGACGAGATACGAGCGGGCCGGCTGCTCGGGCTCGGTCGACGGAAGCGTCACGACGACGCGGTGCCCGCTGCGCGACCAGGGGCCGAGCTCGGCGTGCTGGTCGCGCGAGCCCGCGATCCGCTGCGCGTCGGAGCCGTCGGGGCGCACGACCCAGACCTGCTGCCGCACTCCCCCGTCGGTGGCGACGGCCACGGCGAGCCAGTCACTGTCGGCCGACCACGAGACCGCGATCACCGGGTCGTCCGAGAGTCGGATCCGGGTCGGCGTCGGCAGGGAGCCCGCGACGACGACGTCTTGCACGAAGACCTCGGGCGTGCCGAAGCGATCGCTGACGAACGCGACGCGGCGGGCGTTCCGAGTCATCGTCGGACCCCACGATCCCCACGCGCCGACGAGCGACTCGACGAACGGGTCGGCGAGCACAGGATCCGCCACGGCCGACCCCGACGAAACCCCGCCCGCCGGGGCGCTCACGACGTCACGCCCTGCGCCTGCAGCCACATCTCGAGCGTGGCGAGCTGCCAGAGCGCGTTCGATCCGAGGGTCGTCCGGGAGGAGTTCGGGTTCGCGAGCATCGATTCGACGGTAGCCGGATGGAACAGTCCGCGCGACTTCGCGGCGGGGTCGAGCAGAGCTTCGCGGACCTTCTCGAGGTAGGGGCCTTCGAGCTGGCGGATGGCCGGCACCGGAAAGTAGCCCTTGGTCCGGTCGATGACCGCGTCGGGCACGATGCCTCGGGAGGCGCGCTTCAGAACTCCCTTGCCCCCGTCGGCCAGTTTCAGGTCGGGCGGGATCGCCCCCGCGAGTTCGACGAATTCGTGGTCGAGAAAGGGGACGCGCGCTTCGAGCCCCCAGGCCATCGTCATGTTGTCGACGCGTTTGACCGGATCGTCGGTGAGCATGATGGTCGTGTCGAGACGAAGTGCGGCGTCGACAGACGTGTCGGCGCCGGGGCGAGCGAAGTGGGCTCGAACGAAGGCCGACGGCGAGTCGTTCTCCTCCAGCCATTCGGGCCGCAGCCAGCGTTTCATGTCGTTCCAGCGCCGGTCGAAGAACACCGACGCGTAGGCCTCGGCAGCCCCATCGCGCGGCACACCGGCGAGTGGCGGATACCAGTCGTAACCGCCCAGCACCTCGTCGGCACCCTGGCCCGATTGGACGACCTTCACCGACTGCGACACCTCCTGACTGAGCAGATAAAAGGCGACGCAGTCGTGGCTGACCATCGGCTCGCTCATCGCGGCGATGGCTCCGTCGATGCCCGGCAGGAGCTTGTCGGAGGCGATGGGGATCCGGTGGTGCTTCGTGCCGAATTCCTTCGCGACGATCGAGGAGTACTCGAATTCGTCGCCCGACTCTCCGCCGGCCGAGTCGAAGCCGATGCTGAAGGTCTCGAGATCGGTCTGGCCCGCCTCGGCGAGCAGCGCCACGACGAGGCTCGAATCGATGCCGCCCGAGAGCAGCACCCCGACGGGAACGTCGGCGACCATGCGCCGCTTCACGGCAGTGCGCAGCGAATCGATGACCGCGTCCTGCCACTCCGTCTCGCTCCATCCGCTCCGCGCGGGATCCCGGGTGAAGGAGGGCTCCCAGTAGGTGGTGTCGTCCACCTCGCCGGTTGGGGAGACCACCCGCACGGTCGCGGGCGGCACCTTCTTCACCCCGGCGAGGATCGTGCGCGGAGCCGGCACGACCGAGTGGAAGGTCATGTAGCTCGCCAGCGCCTCCGGGTCGATCGACGTGTCGACGCCGCCACCCGCGAGCAGGGCGGGGAGCGTCGACGCGAACCGCAGGCGCGAAGCCGTCTGCTCGTAGTAGAGCGGCTTGATGCCGAGGCGGTCGCGGGCGAGGATCAGCCGACCGCTGCGATGCTCCCAGATGGCGATCGCGAACATGCCGATGAGGTGGTCGACGAAGTGCGTTCTCCACTCGGCAAAGGCCTTGAGGATCACCTCGGTGTCGGAGGTGGAGAAGAAGTGGTGGCCCTTCGACCGCAGCTCGTCGCGGAGCTCGACGTAGTTGTAGACCATGCCGTTGTAGGCGATCGTCAGGCCGAGCTCGGCATCGACCATCGGCTGCGCGCCGCCGGGCGACAGGTCGACGATCGACAGTCGCCGGTGCGCCAGACCCGCAGGCCCGCGCGACCAGAGGCCGTCACCGTCGGGGCCCCGATGCACCTGGCACCCGGCCATGCGGGCGAGCGCGGCGACATCCGCCCGCTCACCATCGAATCGAAGCTCACCGGCGAGTCCGCACATGTCAGTGCTCCTCCGAGGGCTCGGGGCCGATGATCCAGGTGTCTTTCGCCCCGCCGCCTCGCGACGAATTGACGACCATGCTCCCCTCCGGGGCGACCCTCGTCAGC
This sequence comes from Frondihabitans sp. PhB161, assembly GCF_003814635.1. Classification (NCBI taxonomy): domain Bacteria; kingdom Bacillati; phylum Actinomycetota; class Actinomycetes; order Micrococcales; family Microbacteriaceae; genus Frondihabitans; species Frondihabitans sp. PhB161. The sequence goes on along the minus strand of NZ_RKQW01000003.1, from coordinate 66,004 downwards.
CCGAAGTCGGCGAGCCGGCTCTGCGTCGGGCCCACGCCCGTCAGGTAGACGAACGCCCGGAGGTCGACGTGGCGCGGCTCGAGGCCGCGCGCGGTCAGCGTCGGATGCGACGACAGGGTCACGACCTCCTGGGCGACCCAGCGAGCCGGGTCTTCGGCGATCTCGGCGCGACGCTCCGCAACGGCCGCCGCGTTGGCGCTCGGCCCGATCAGCACGCCGTGCCCGCCCTCGCCGTCGACCGGCTTCGTGACGAGCTCGCCGACCCGATCGAGCACACTCAGCTTCTCCGCCTCGTCGCTCAGGCGATAGGTCGGCACCGACTCGAGCAGCGGCTTCTCGTCGAGGTAGTACTCGATCAGATCGGGCACCGCGACGTACATCGCCTTGTCGTCGGCGAGACCGTTGCCCGGGGCGTTGGCGAGAAACACGTCGCCGGTCGCTGCGACGTCCATGATCTTCACGCCGAGATCGGGGTCTGCCGCACTCGCCACCTCGATCAGCTCGATGTCGAGGCGCAGGTAGAGCGTGTCGATGACTCGGCCGGTGGCCCGCTCGACCACCCGGTGATCGCTCACCGCGAGATCGTCGGCGGTCACCAGCAGAAACCCGGCGCCCTCGGCAAGCGCTTTGTGCTCGTACCAGGCCGAACTGTCGGATCCTGCGCTGAGAACGGCGCCCGTGGGATCGTCGCTCTTCGCGTGGGCCAGGAGGGTCTCGCGGAGCAGACCGAAGACGGTCTCAGGATCCAGCAGCCCGGCTGGTCGCGGAGCCTCCGGCACGATCTCGTCGAGAAGGTGGCGGACGGCTACCGCGTAGGCCGCACCGCTCGGGCTCCGGACGTTGTCTTCGAGCACCCGCCAGCCGCCGAACTCATTGCGGATCAGGTCGAAGCCCTGGATCGGCGCGCGCACCGTGCCGGTCGGCAGAAGCGCCGCCTCGACACGCCAGCCCATCGCGTCGACGACATCGGCCTCGGCCAGGACGCCGTCGGCGACGATGCGTCTCGCGCCGTAGGCGTCCTGCAGAAACGACTCGATCGCCCGTGCCCGCTGCGTCAGGCCTTTGGCGAGCTGGCTCCACTCGTGGTTCGTCACGATTCGCGGCACCAGGTCGACGGTGAAGCCGCGGAGCTCGCCGCCGACGGTGAAGCTCAGACCCTGGTTCTTCGTCCAGTCGTCGCGCGCCTCGGCGTGCTGCTGGATCGTCGCCGAGTCGAGCTTGTGGAAATAGTCGGCGATGTCGGCGTACGCGGGTCGAGCGCGGAGGCCCGGCCCGATCGCCTCGTCGCCTGCGCGAAAACGGTAGCCCGTGATGCTCGGCAGGCTTGCGGCATCGCCGCCCGCAGAGCCGTGCGTCTCTTTCACGACCAGGTCGACCACATCGTCGAGGCGGCCGTTCTCGGCATATGCGGCTCGCTGTCGATCCGCCGAATTGCCACGCGCGAGCGTCTGTTCGATCAGCCCCTCGACATCGGCCCAGTCGCCGAGCTCTTCGAGCTGCGGGCGGAGCGACGCCGACAGCTGCCGGATCGCCTGCGCCGCGGGAAGACGCTCGGGATGCACGCCGAGATCGAGCAGCTCGCCCGTGAGCCCGGCCCGGGCGGCCTGCCACATCGCGGCCCGGTGAAGCGGCTGCGCGCGGAGCTTCTCGGGCTTGCCGTCGAGGATGTCGACCTCCGCCTTCCGCACCGCGGCGCGGAACAGCCCGGCGATCAGCACAGCATCGTCGACCAGCGGGCAGGCGTCACAGGTGCGGAGCTCGAGCGTCGGCGCATGAGACGACGGACGCACGTCGAAGTAGGCCATCTTCGCGTCGGCGATCACTCCGGAACCGATCAGGTCTTGCACCAGGCGGTCGTACTCCCCCGCGTTCGCCATCGGCCCCGTCGCGCCGGCACTCGGCCAGCGCTGCCAGATGATCGAACGGATGCTCGCGTAACCCGTGTCTTGGCCGTTCCAGAACGGCGAACTCGCGCTCAGAGCGAGAAGCGCCGGCAAGGCGGGAGCCACGCGACCCATGATCTGCACGGCCATGTCGCGATCGGCCACCCCCACGTGCACCTGAAGGCCACAGATCAGCTGCTCGTCGACGAGCATGCGGTACTGCTCCTGCATCCGGCCGTAGCGGCCGGTCGTCGTCAGCTCGAAGTCGGCGAACTCGCTCCGCGGGGCGGTGCCGGCCGCCGCGATGGCCAGCTCGGCATCGGTGGCGACATCGACCAGCTCTTTGCGCAGAGCGAGGATCTCGGTGCGCAGATCGGTGAGGTTCGTGACCACCGGCACGTTCGTCTCGACCGTGGTGCGCTGGAGCTCAGCGCCGAACTTCTCGGGCGGCAACTTCGAGAGCAGCTGGGGCGCTCGGGCCGACAGCCGCTTCGTTTGCAGGTCGATCAGGTGCAGCTCTTCTTCCGCCCCGAGGGTCAGCTCCGCGCTCATTTCTTGACCGTAGTCGGTCGGGGGCTCCCGCGGGAGTCCCGTTACGTGACCCTTAGTGTTTGCACATGCGGGGGGGGTGTCGGCGCTACGCCTGTCGCGCCTGCCGGCGCCGCTCCGCCGGTGTCGCTCCCGTCGGCGCCCGCCGGCTTTGCGAGATGGCCCAATCTCCCGTTCGACCGCGCGCAGGCTGCAGATACGGCCATGTCGCTACCAGACAGCAAGGATCCGGCCCAAGGCCGCCCGACTTCCAGCCTGCATCCCCTCCAGTTAAGCCCACACCTAACATCGCCCGAAAATTAGGCCAGCGCTAACAACCAGCACAGACCCGCGAGCGCGAAGGCCGTGGCCCAGCTCACGAGACTGCCGATGAGGAAGTACTCGGCGGGGTTGCCCGTGGTTGCCCGGTTGATCTCGGGAAACCGGACGATGCCCTTGGCTGCGATGAGCGCCGCCACGACGGGAAAGGCGCCGGTGAGCGCGAATCCGGCGAGAAGCAACCGTTCGATCGGGCCGATGAGGCGTCCGCCTTTGAGCTCCCGCGTCTGTGATTCGGGTACTTCGGCGACCTCCTCGTCGCCGGGAGCGGGCTCGCCCGCGGCCTCTCGCTGCTCGACCTCCCCGGGTGCCCCGGGCGCCCCGTCGGCCTGATCGTCGATTATGCGAACGACGCTTACGGCGACGGGGTCGACGGCGACGCCGCTCGGGAGCGCCGATGTCACGACGATGTTGGCCGAATCAATCAGGAACAGCGCTGAGCCGACACCACCCACAAGGGCGGCGAGTGGCAGGGCGTCGATGAAGCTGAGCCCGGAGTCGCGGTGCCAGTCAACGACGAATCCGGTAGCGGAAGCGGCGCTGCCGGGCCCGGCGACGAAGAGCACGGCGACCACGACCGTGAGAAGTATCGACGGCCAAGACCCCGATCGACGAAGCGACCACCGAGCGGGGTCGCGGCGACTCACTGACCCCGAAGCCTCTCCCGCTGCAGGCCGCCCCGTCGTCGATGCCACGACCCCCGATCCGACCGCCGTGGTCGATGCCACCCACAGGCCGGCTGCGGCCGCGACGCCGAGCACGATCCACGGCTCGATGCCGAGGCCGAACCACGCCACTGCTCCCAGCCCGATCCACACCACGGCGATGGCGATCGCGCTCTCCCTGTTTCTTCCGACGCGCTCGGCGTTCCGGGAGCGCCCGGCGTTCCCGGAGCGCCCTGCCCTCCCGGGTCCGGCGCTCGCCCTCGACGTCGCCCCGCCCCTCGTGGTCGTGCCCGCCCTCGCCCTCACGATATCGGCCACTCCGATGAGCGCGAGCAGAAGCCCGGCGAGCATCAGCGACCTCCCGAGCTGAGCGCCCGAAGGCCCTCGACGACCGCGATCGCACCGGACTTCTGCACCGACTGCGAGATGGCCGAGGGAGTGACCCCCTCCGCTTCAGCGATCTGCGTCTGTGTGTCACCACGCAGGAGCCCCAGTGTCACGCGACGCGCACGGGTGGTCATCCGGGCGACGATGTGGTCGCGACTCAAGAAGTAGGCATTGACGACGCGCTCCTCGATGCCGCCTCGATCGCCGGCAGAGAGATACCAGGAGCGAAGGAACGGACTTCTTCCGTCTTCGCGGCGGTGTGCTTCTTCGATGGCTTCTCGGGCGGACCACCAGCCAGGACCGTCTTGGACGGGGCCGGCCGTGCGGGATCCTACGGAGCGGACCTCCCCGCAACCGAACCCGAATCGCAGCTCGACACCGGAGGGCAGGGTGAGGATGGCGCTGGTGGTCGCGACCAGGGCGTCAGGGAGGGTGGCGTAGATGACCTGGAATTCGTCGCCGACGGTCGCCCGCAGAGGGTCTACCGGTTCGACACCCGGCGTCCCCTCGAAAGCCCGCTCGATCTCGCCCTGCGCCTCGTCGCGATCAGAGAGACCTCGTGAGTCGACGATGTCGACGATCACGGCAACCACGGTTTCATGAGACACCCATTAAGCATAAACCTAACTTTTCGCAAAATTAAGCACCCTGCTTAACTTCGCCTAATCGACGGTTCTCGCTGGCGACGGCTCCGTCGAGCAGGCGCACGTAGCTACTGAGGAGGGCCATCTCGGCAATCGAGTGCGGAAGCCCGATCTGCAGAGCCGGTGACGCCACGAGGTAGGCCGCCCACTGGGCGCGAGAGAGAGCGACGTTGAGTCGGTTGGGCTGCACCAGGAATCCGAGGCCACGAACGGATTCGCTACCCGACGAGGCCGCGAGCGAGACGATGGCAATCACACCTTCGCGCCCCTGGAACATGTCGACCGTCCCCGCCTGAGTGTCTCCCAGACCAGCGTCGTCGAGGGCGTCGCGCAGTAGATGCACCTGGGCGTTGTAGGGCGCGACCACGATGATGTCGCGGGGCTCGAGCGGCCTCCCGACCTCATCGTCGGGGCCGTCGAACCAGCGGCGACCCACCGCATCAAGTGCCACTTCGACCACCCGCACGGCTTCTTCGGGAGAAGCAGTCGTGTTGCCGCGGTGCTCGACGGGCTCGAGATGAAGACCCGCTTCGATGCCGTCCAGTAGCCGCTTCGGCGCCCTGGAGCGCAGCGCCCCGTTGTAGGAGAGCCGGGAGACAGGCTCGCAGAGCGCAGCGTCCATCCGGCGGGTTTCGGCGAGGAAGTAGCCGAACTCGGCCGGGAGCACATCTCGTCCGTCGGCAAGCCATCCGAGCGCCGACTCGTCGACGGGTTCGGGGTGCGTGCCCTGGCTTACCTGGGGCAGCTGCTGGGGATCGCCGAGCAGAAGCAGCCGTTCGGCCGAGACACTGGCCGCAATCGTCGGCGCCAACGAGAATTGCCCGGCCTCCTCGACGACGAGAAGGTCGAGTGATCGTCGCTCCACTGTCGAGCCGGCGAAGGTCCACGCGGTTCCGCCGAAGACGAGGCCACCTTCGAGGCTCAGAAAATCGAGTTCACCGGACTTCTTCGTGAGCGGAGTCCACCCCGAGGCATGTCTCTCGGGGTCTTTCGGCGCCTTCCCGACCCGGTCGGGATCGAGGCCCGCCTCGATGACCGCGTCGAGAACGTTCTCGACCGCGGCGTGCGACTGGGCGACGATCCCGACGCGCCACCCGTGATCGGCGACGAGCCTCGCGATCACCCGCGAGCCGACGTAGGTCTTGCCGGTGCCGGGTGGCCCTTGGATGGCGAGGTAGGTCTGTTCGGCCGAGAGCAGGGTCGATACGACTGCTCCGACGGTGTCGTCGCCCACGATCGGAGCGATCACCGCTCGCGGGGGTCGCCGGCGCAGCAGATCGAGCACAGGATCCGCCGGCAGGTCGCTCGCATCATGGTCGAGAAGGGACTCCCCCCACTCGGCGATCGCGCCGCTGAGCACCTTCGTCGCGATCGGCGGGCCCGGAGTCAAGGCGACCGGGAGAGCGTCGTACGGGTCGACGCCCTTCGGAAGCACCTCTCGAACGATCGTGTCGACCGTGGCATCGTTCGCTCCGACGATCTCCGAGATCTCGATGGACCCGGTGAAGCCCCGCGATGCCGGGCCTGACGTCTTCATCCCCGGAGGGGGTGGAAAGTCGTAGAGGGCCCGCGGCTTCGCCCCGACCGCGAGGCGACTTCCCGGCGCCGGACGCAGGCTGAGGCGCAGGTGTCGCGACCAGTTTCTCGCCGGCTTGATGGGGGGCGCCCACTCATCCTCGACCGAGGCGCGCTCGACCACGAAGACGTCTTTGTCGTCGGCGAAATCGGCGATGTCCGCCTCGAGGCGGTTGAAGTGCTCCTGCCAGGATTTCTTTGCTTCGCGACGGTGGTAGTCGATGGCGCTGGCCGCAAGGGCTATGGCGGTCTGGTCTGCCGTGCGTTGAGCGGGATCGACACCCTCGACGAGTGCCATGAGGGCGACGAAGACGGGGTCGGGCTCGGGCGGCAGCGGCGCTTCGACGAGGGTGAGGTCGGTTGCGGAGAGCCCATCGGTCGAGACGGTCTCGTGAACATCGCCGCGAAGTGTCAGCAGCCAGTCTCGCAACCGCCGCGTCGAGACGCAGTCGTACCGGTTGTAGTCGCCGACCTGGTCGAGGAGGCGCTGGCCTTCGTCAACGTCACCCGAACGAACGACGTCGATCGCGTTCGCGTAGGCGGCGATACTGTCGACCGCGTTTGCGACGTCGTAGCCGGTTCTCGTCGTCGGCATGTAGAGGGGTTCGAGCTTCTTGATGGAGTAGCTCCGCGACCCGACGACGAGAGCCTGCCGGACGATCGGATAGAGATCTACCAGGACGTTCTGCCGGAGCAGCTCATCGACCTCGTCCTCGCCGACTCCGTGTCGCGCCGCGAGCGACAGCAGGTGCGTCTTCTCATACGAGGCGTAGTGATAGATGTGCATACCCGGGTGCCTGGCACGGCGCTCTCGCACGAAGGCGAGAAAGTCGACGAGCGCCTGTCGCTCACCTGCGACATCATGCGCCCAGAACGCGACGAACGCGTCGTCGTTGTCGACCAACCCGAAGAGGTAGTCGAGGCCCCAGGTGCGATTGTCTTCGGTGTAGAGCGGATCGCCCTCGAAATCGAAGAAGATGTCGCCGTCGTCAGAGGCGGGAACGGCATCGAGCGCCTTTCGCGAGACGACCTCGACGATCGGCCGCCGCTCGCCGGGTCGTTCGCCCTCAGTCGGTGGGACCTCGTCGCTCGCCACCTGCGCCCTCACCTGACGGGCGAGGCGATCGAGCACCTTCGGCGAGATGCCGGGAATCGGTCGGTGTGACCCGCCGACGGCCTTGACCCCATCGATCGAATCGAGCTCATCGATTGAAGCGAGCTCATCGATCGAATCGACCCCCGCTTCGGTGAGCCTCCTGCGCTGCTCCACCGTGATGCCCGCGACGAGCACGAGATCGCGGTGGCGCTCCACCTCGACGGAGCAGTGAACGCACCGGCCACACGCCGAGAAGCGCGGATCGCCCCACTCGACGGGGTCGGTGGCCACCACACGCTCGGTGAGAACTCCGCGCAGCCGCTCGATCTGAACCCGGTACACCGGCAGGATGTCGATCAGATCGTGACTGCTGACGCGACCATCGCCGAGAACCAGGTGCACCCGGTCACCGACCGGGATGCCGAGTGCCTCTATCTGCTCGGCGTAGCCCGCGAGCTGAAGGAGCGCCGAGATCTTCGCGTGCCGGGCGAGCTTGGTGTCGTACACCTCGTACTCTCCCGCTTTATTCAGCACGAGAAAGTCGGAGAAGCCGAGAAACCACCCGTCGAAGAATGTCGCTTGATAGAGAACGGGCACCCGGCGGGCCATCGCCTCCCGTGCCTGCTCGGCAGCAGCGGCGTAGTCAGCTGGTTTCGGCCGGTCGGCGAACTCCACCACGCCGTCCGCTCCGAACCGACTCCGCAGCACCTCGAGATACCGCTCCTCGTGGGCAATGCCCAATGCGGCAGTGCGCTCCAGCATCGAGTCGGGCTCGTCCAGCGCTCCGTCGATTCGCCCGAGCTTCGCGTCGAGCCGTCGTAGGAACCCCCACTCGCACGCCGCCCACACGCTGAGATCGGTCGGGCTCGTAACGACGCGGTCGTTCTGACTATCGACGTACAACTGCTCTCCTCGCCCCGGTGGTCTGATGGCGAAAACGCTACCTTCGACCGCCGACATCCCGGATCTTCGATTGTCGCCGGTCTCCCCGCGACACCGTTGCCCAGATCGTCGCAGCGACCGACAGGACGACGCCGAGTGCCGGCGTCACCACGACCGGTTCGTTCACCGTCGAACTCAGGACGGCGAACGCCGACGACGACAGCGAGAGTGCCGTGACATCGAATCGCCGATCGCCCGGCCTTCGCGTCATGGCGCAGGCGAGCAGCGCCGTCGCGGCGATCGGCACGCCGTAGCCCAAGATCACGGCCGGCCAGGTCACCTGCACCCGCTCCGTGGCGAAGAGCGCGCGGCTGCCGATCAGAAGGGCCATGACTCCGACGAGAACGACCACCCGCACGCGTGCGAAGGTCAGTCGTCGCCGGCGGGGAGGCTCCGCCCCGGGCCCGCCCGAGACGTTGAGGTGATCGCGGCTCCGCGGATCCTGCGCGGTCATCGCCGCGGTACCGAACTCTGCAGCTCGAATCCGAACTGAGTGAGATGCCGGCGGGCCTCGCGGGAGCGAAACTTGCGCCGATCCACCCCAGTAGCCACCTCGAGAGCCTGCCCGACCGGGTACCAGAGGCCGTTGATCGAGACGGCGTGCGAGGTGATGGGCGCCGGGTCGGTGTGAATGAGACGTCGCTCGACATCCTGGCGCGTGAGCGAGCATGAGACCCCGGCGAGAACAAAATGGACAACGTCGTTCATGAGACAACTGTGCCACTTTTCGAGGGATTAGATATTCCTATACTCTATTCGGGTGTGGAAATCTCTGACCAGGATCCGGCGCTCCATCCTCGGCGAAATGGCCCTTGCGACATTGGCGGCGCTGATCCTCGCGCCCCTCTTCATGATCACGATCGGGCTGGCGCTGGTGCTGATCGTCTGGGTCACCCACGCCCCGGTCTCGGTGCCATGGATTCTGACCGCGTCCTACGCATCCGACACTCCCGGCGGCGGCTTTGACGCAACGACCGGGCCCGGGTTTGCTTTGCTCGTGGGCGTAGTTGTCGTGATGGTTGCCGGAGCCCTCTTTCGATCCCGCCGACGCTCCGTTCGAGCTGCGACTTCCGGAGCCCCTGCCTCAGATCACTGATCGCGGCTCACCCACCAGAGCTCGTCGCACCGCCGTCGGCCAGCAGGCCCTGGCCGACGGCGGTGCGTCACGCTACGAGCAGAAGTAGAGGCTGATCGAACTCCAGAGGAGCCCGATTTCGCCGTCGTCGATCGTCTCGGCCTTAAGGTTCTGCAGATCAGATGTGTTCATTCGTGATGCCTTTCGTACGGAAGAAACCGGGCTGTACCCGGCCGGACAGAACGTCCTGCCCACAGAATTTAGGTTGTGTAAAACACGAATGTCAAACACCTAATTTCTGGTAGCTTTGCGGCCATCGACGAGGAGGCGCGGCTTGGAGGCCTTCGATCCGATCTCAAGGAGTGAGGCTCATGGACGACCGCTATTTGAAGTTTCTGCCGATCGGCAGTCCGTTTTACGGCCGAGAGGAGCGGCGCACGAGGCCCGCGCGCGACTACGGGCTGCCGATCTATCTCGACTGGAGCGAGTGGGTCATCCACGAAATCGAGACCTGGACGATCGTCAGCCCGCGAGGCCATGAGCTGCCACCGCAGGGCTGGAAGATCCATTGCTCCGCGACTCTCGCTTCAGCGCCTGACGTCCTCGAGGGAGTCGCCGAGGTCTGCGCCGCTAGGCGCATCCCGTTCAAATTCGCACCCGGGCCGGCCGCCCTGGCCTCTCAGAACGGCAAACTCGCACCGAGAACGGCCAGCGGCAAGTTCGTCACCGTCTATCCCTCCGACGAGACTCAGCTGGTATCGGTTCTCGATGAACTCGTCCACGAACTCATTCATCTCGAGGGCCCAGGTATCCTCGGCGATCTCCGCTGGAGCGACGATGCTCCGGTCTTCCTCCGCTTCGGCGGATTCCGCGAGCGCTATGTCGACGACCCCGACACCCAAGGGGCCCGGGGTGCCTCAGACGCATCCCACGGCGACCCCTTCTTCGATCCCTGCGCCGACCGGCCACGCCTCCTCGCCGTTGAAGCCCCCGATGGCACCCTGGTTCCCGACGTTCGCTCTCCCTCGTTCGCACCGCCGTCGTGGGTTCCATTACCCAAGGCGGTTGCCGAGCGCATGCGACAGGTCCGCGATGCAGACACCGGGGACCTCGCCGAATACGACGTCACCGGCGCCATTCGCTTCAGCGCGGCCGGGGGGCTCTACCGTGCCACTCGGCGCGATACGGGTGCACCGGTCATTCTCAAAGAGGCACGGCCGTTCACCGGGCTCGACCCTGATGGCGACGACGCCGTCACACGTCTTCGTCGAGAAGAGGAGGTCATCCGGGCTCTTTCCCACGTCGAGGGGGTAGTCCGTCTCGAAAACGCCTTCGAGTCGGGCGGCCACCGGTTTCTCTCCCTGCATGCCGCTCCGGGCTGCACGGTCAACCGCCACCTGCATTCCCGAAACCCTTTCCTCCGGGCATCCTCGACGGTCCGCGACCGTATCGCCTACCGAGACGAGGCCGACCGCCTCTTCGACTTGGTGCAGCAGACTCTCGAGTCGATCCACCGAGCCGGTTTCGTTCACGGCGACGTTCACCCCGAAAACATTCTCGTCTCCCCCGAAGGCCAGACGACCCTCATCGATTTCGAATCCGCACACGCCATCGACGCTCGAGTTCCTCCATCACCTCAGGGTGTCCCCGGGTTCTCAGCGGCACCCTGCGTGACGGGGCCCGCTCGCGACGCCCACGCTGTGGCCGCGATGCGGCTCAGCGCACTCCTGCCACTCACCTTCATCCATCACCTCGATGGATCCAAGGCGGCACTGCACCTCAGTGTCGCCCGAGGGAAGTTCGAGCTTTCCGAGCCGCGCGCCCAGCAGATCGCTGCGCACCTAACCCCATTGCACCCGATCATCCGACCACCGCGCGCCGGCATGGGGCCCGACATCTCTCACCTATTCACTGGGCTCAGCCGCGGTGATCTCGCTGCGTTCGACGAGGTGCACGAGCTCCTTTCCACGTCCATCGTCGCCAGCGCCGAACCGACCAGCGGCGAGCGCTGGTACCCCGGCGACATCGACCAGTTCGGGGCGAAGCGAATCGGGCTGGCACACGGGGTGACGGGGGTCTTGCGGGCACTCGGGGCTGCGGGGCACGACGACAGGGGTGCCCGCGCCTGGTTGCGCGGCGAGCTCCCGGATCCTTCTCTCCCGACGGGGTTGATGAGCGGACTGGCCGGTGCGCTCGTTGCCGGTGGCACCGACGAGCCCGGGCTCCGTGCGCGTGTTCTTCGAGCCGATCCGTTCGAGTGCGGTGTCGACCTCTTCGGCGGCGCGAGTGGAATCGGCCTCGCTCTGTTGTCGCAGGCACGTGAACCGAACGACGCCGAGCGCGAGCTTCTGACCGCCATCGCTCACCGGGCCCGACGAGTCTCCGACACTCGCTCCGCTGACGCGAGTCGCGTGGGGCTTCTGCGAGGGGCGTCGGGGGTCGCCGTCTTCCTCGCCGCGTTCGCTGAGCGCTTCGACGACTCGTTGGCGGCGGAAGAGGCCGAACGGCTGGTCATCTCCGATCTCGACCGATGCCGACTGCTGCCCGACGATTCGCTCCAGGTTGACGACGGCACGCGCGTTCTTCCGTACCTCGGTTCGGGCAGTACGGGTATCGGCCTCGCGGCTCTGGCCGTGCTGCGCGTGTGCCAGTCGCCACGATTGCGTGCTGCACTCCCCGGGATCGAACAGGCGGCGTCGACGGCGTTCACCATCAATTCCGGTCTCTTTTCGGGGCGAGCCGGGTTGATGCAGTTTCTGGCCGAGTTGATCGCATCGGGGCACGCGAGCGACACCGCGTCGAAGACGCTCCGCGAGCATGCCAGCGCACTCGGGCTCCATGCGATCCGACACGGTGGTGGAATTGCCTTCCCTGGTGAGCAACTCCTCCGGTTGTCATCCGACTGGGGCACGGGAACGGCCGGCGTGCTCTCCGCGCTCACGGCGACGCGCGCCGCCCTCACCGGTGATCTCGCGTCTCTTCCATCGTTCTTGCCGGGCAATCCTGTGAGAGCGACAAGCCGGTGACCGCGATCGTTGCTGAACATCTCTGCCTTCAGGTACCGGGCCGAACGAAGCTCGAACCACCGAGACCGGTGCTCTCACACGTCTCGCTCTCGATCGCTCCCGGTGAGGTGGTCGCGATCATCGGCCCGTCCGGAGCGGGCAAGTCAAGCCTGCTGGCCTGCCTGGCCGGAATCGACCGTCCGACCCGAGGCACGGTGACGCTGCTCGGCGCGAATCTGCAGGGCCTTCGCCGAAACAAGCTCGCCGCGTTCCGCCTCCACCACGTGGCACTAGTTCTTCAAGCCGACAATCTCTTCAGTGCACTCTCCTGTCGGGAGAATGTCGTGCTTCCGACTCGACTCCGGCATCGAGTGCCGCAGAAGCGGCTCTTGCGTACAGCCGAACGCGCCCTTGACGCCGTAGGAATGGCGTGGGCGTCGAGCGACATGCCAGCGACCCTCTCGGGAGGAGAGCGGCAGAGAGTCGCTCTGGCTCGACTGCTAGCAACGCCGGCGGAAATCGTTCTCGTCGATGAACCGACCGCCGCCCTCGACGAGGTGAGTTCGGCCAGCACGATCGATCTTCTCCGCGAGCGAGCCGCAGCCGGCTCTGCTGTGACCTTAGTCACCCACGACCTCGCCGCTGCCGCGCGCGCCGACCGGGCGATAGTCCTCGCCGGCGGGCGCATCCTCGTCGACGCCGTTGATCCCAGTCGAGAGGCACTGGAGCGCTGGATCCGCGGCCCATCGACCCCACAGCCGACCTCGCTCCCGGGTGCCGAGCGACCGGGGCCGGAATGACCGGGGTCGCAGGATGACCGGGGTCGCAGGATGATCCTGCTTGCGTGGCGCCAGGTGCTGTTCGATCCACGGTCTCTGGCCGCGATCGCTGCAATCTCTCTCGCGAGCACGCTTGCCCTCTCGCTCGTCGGCAGTGCGGCGATCTTCGAAGCACTTCAGGCGCCCAAAGGCCAGGGCGCGTTCGGCTCGATCGCGGCGTTCACGCTGCTCACTCTCGCCACCTCGGTCAGCTCGACCGCCAGCCTGGGCGTAAGGGTGAACCGACGGCTCTTCGTGTCCTGGATGATCGTCGGAGTCACCCCACGGCAGGTCAGCCACACTCTGCTCGTTCGCTCCGTTGTGAGCGCCACGGCCGGCGCGCTTCTCGCCGTGCCCCTCGCCGCAGGCCTTGTCTCTCCTGTGACCTCCGGCTACGCCTCCCTCGGTATCTTGCCCCGCTCGCCGTCGCCAGCCGAGGCTCTCAGGGTGACAACCTCCGCGACAACGATCGCCGCGGCCCTGGTGATCGTCCTTGTCGGCCTCGCCACGCTGCCCGCCGCTCTCAGCGCCTCGCGAACCAGCCCCGCTCTGGCCCTTCGTGAGACAGACCGAGAGGTGCGGGCATCTCCCCTCGTGCGGTGGCTCGTCGCGGGGGCCATTCTTCTTCTCACGCTGCCTCCGACCGTCGCTGCGCTCCTGATCGGCGCCAGCCCGCCCGGAGCCGAAGCCATCAGTGACACACTCGGCATCACTCCGGCGCTCAGGGTGATCGCCCTCGCATCCTCCGTCTCGCTCTGGCTCGTCATCGGCGCGGCCATAGTCATGCCCGCGAGCGGACGGCGACTCATCCTGTTCTGGACGGCCTGCCTGCCGCGCCAGCTCAGTGCGACGTGGCACTTAGCCCGCCACGCCGCCGCCGAGCGGGTGAGCGTCGCTTCAACGACCGTGGTGATCGGGGGTCTCGTTATCGGCCTGGTCGGCTCAGTGCAGGGTGCCGTCGACGTGGCGCGCCTGATCGACGCACCGCCGGACTCCCACTGGGCAGAACTCATCTGGACCCTCGGGCCCAGCGCCGTCGTCGCGCTCGTCGGCGGCGGCGTCGCCCTCACCATCGGGCGGGCCGCTGAGGAGCATGACAGCCACCTTCTCGCCGACATGGGCGCATCGACCATCCAACGGCTCTCCCTCGACCTCTTCAAGGTCGTCATTTACACGATCACGGCGCTTCTTCCCGCTCTCGGTATTTGGGCGCTCTCGGTCACGACCGCAGCGCTCGTGGCCCCGTTCCTCGGCGTGCTTATCACCCCGACTCCTCCCGACGCGCGACCCCTCATCGTGGCTGCAGCTCTGGTCACGGTGGCGAACGCGGTTGCGGTACTTGGCGCGCACGTCACACCGAGTCAATGGGTACGCGGCGGGCGTGACGCTCACCGGTAAAGACACCCCGCACTCCCCCACTCCTTCATGGGGCCAGATTCGGTGGTCCGGTGGTTCCGAAGGGGCCCGCTTGCAGCACGCCCGATTCGGAGGAGAGCCATGTCGGTCTGAGAGCCCGGCGTCACTAGAACCAACCCGGATCTGTGGATGCTCCGAATCACCTGATAGATCACACCAGTCAACGAGTAGAGGCACTCATGAGCATCTCGATGCAGCACCACCGGGGAACGATCGCGAAGAGCCAGCGTGCTTCAGCACAAGAGCGACCGGCCACCTTTTCGGAGCGCGCACTTTCCGGGCTCGAGGTCCTTTCGACGAGTGCGGCTGCTGAGTCGGCGACTCGCCGGTTGGCGCGAATGTCTGAACGTCGTCGACAGCGAGTGGTCACCATAGTCTGCTCGGCGCTGGTCGCACTTGGCGCATTCGGAACGCTGACCTTCGCAAGCCTGCTCGTCGCGGTGCGGTAGTTCCCTGATCTCCTCAGCGTCACCAGCGCGTCAGCACCACTACGGGTACGTCCCTAGGGAACTAGGCGACTGTCACCGTCACTTCGTCCCACCCCTCGGCACCGTTTGGAGCGGGAGGAAGATACTTGGCCTTTTGCACGCGCCCGTCTTTGGATGTTGCTCTCACCTGGATCCGGTGGTTACCCGCTTGTGCCTGCCAGCGATAGACCCACTGTCGCCAGGTGTCATCCGACACGGAGTCAGCCAGCTCAGCCGTCTGCCAAGCACCGCTGTCGATGCGGACCTCGACCCGCTCCACTCCTGTGTGGGGCTCCCACGCGACCCCCGCGATCGGAACGGCGCCGACCGCGACCGAGGCACCGCCGGAAGGCGTGTCGATGCGTGACTCGAGTTTGACCGGGCCTTTTTCGTCCCACCCTCGGGTCGACCAGTACGCCTTCTCGTCTGCAAAGCGGGTGACCCGGAGTGAAGTGACCCACTTCGTAGCGGAGACATAGCCGAAGAGCCCGGGAACGACCATGCGCACGGGAAAGCCGTGCTCGACCGGGAGCGGCTCACCGTTCATGCCGATGGCGAGAAGTGCCTGTGTCTGTGGATCTTGGAGCACCGAGAGGGGGGTGCCCGCGGTGAAGCCGTCGATGCTGGTCGACAGCACCATGTCGGCGGACTCCTGCACTCCGGCCCGCTTGAGCAGCTCGCGGATCGGGTAACCGAGCCACAGCGCATTGCCGATGAGGTCACCCCCGACGTCGTTCGAGACACAACTCAGAGTGGCCATGTGTTCGACGAGCGGAAGATCGAGCAGTTGCTGCCACGTGAGCGTTACCGGAGTATCGACCAAACCGGAGATCTCGAGCGACCACTTCGCCGGATCGATCTGGGGCACCGATAAAGCAGTGTCGATTCGATAGAAGTCGGCGTTCGGCGTCACGTAGCTCGTGATGCCGGCCACGTCGAGGGATGCCCCCGAGGGGACCGCCGACGCGGCAGTCGCCGGTCGAGGGAGCCGGACCGAGTCACGGAGCGCGGCCGCGTTCACGGCTGTTGCATTGATGAGACGGGCCCCGCTTCCGACGACGACGGAGGCTGCCGCAGCGACGAAGGTCACGAGCAAAAACGAACGTCGTTCGAGCGGGGTCGAGCGAAGAGGCGGCCTGAGCTCCGCGTTCTCACTGCCTCCCGACTGGGATCGACTCGCTGCGTCCCAGCGGAACAGCTTTCCGATGAGCGCGCGCAAGACCAGGATGGCCACCACGGTGCCCACCGCCGCGGGCACCACGTCGAAGTCGCTGGCGTCAGCGCGCGTCCGGACCGCGAAGATGGCGAGCACTCCGCCAAGAGCGAAGACGAGCCGCCCGAAAGGAAAACGAGCCCGCTCGAGGATTCCGGCCGCTGCGGTGATGACCACCAGCAGCACCCCCATGAGAACGAACAGCGCTGCCTTGTCGCCCGTGCCGAACAGATCGACCATCGCGTTCTTCGCTGCGGGCGGTGCGAGATCGATGACGGCGCCCCCGACTGCGATGAGTGGGCTGGAACGAGCTCCGACCACGACGGCCACGGCCTCGGCCGAGCCCAGGAAGGCGGCGAGCGCCACGACGCCGGACGCAGCGGCCCACCACCGTGAGGAGCGAAGCCCAGCTCGGGTAGGAAGCGGGGTCGCCGGTGGGGCGGCGAGGCGTGAGGTCATAAGAGTGAGAGTAAGCCTGGCTGCAGAAAACTCGCTGGAGTTCTCCACAGCCGAGCTCCCGCGAGATCTTGCTCTTTCAGCAAGGAGCCTTGGTCGGCGGAGTCGTGGCAGGCAAGACTTCCTCCATGTCTCTTGATCGCGAAGCGTCCGAATCGACCGACCACCGGCACGGCATGACGATCCCGGAGGAATGGACGGGGCCGTTCGACAAGCGCTTCTGGGATGACCGCTACTCCGAACACACGAGGGTGTGGAGCGGAAACCCGAATCCGCACCTGGTTCGCGTTGTCGAGGCGTTGGATCCTGGTGTCGCGCTCGACATCGGGAGCGGTGAGGGAGCCGACGCGATCTGGCTCGCCCGCCACTCCTGGCGGGTGACGGCGACCGACATCTCGAGTGTGGCCCTCGATCGCTCCGCGGCGGTGATCGCAGCGGACGGCGTGGTCGCTGCGCGCATCGAATGGAAGCAGGCCGATGTGCTCGAGTGGGCGCCTCCCGAGCGCACTTTCGATCTCGTGTCGTCGCAGTACTCGCACTTTCCGTCGGCCGACCTCGTGCCCTTCGTGAAGCGCCTGGCGGCGTCGGTGGCCCCCGGGGGTACGTTGCTCGTGGTGGCACACGAAGCGAACGGCCACTCCGCGATGGGCCCGGACTACTTCGTAGCGGCCGCGAAACTGGCCGAGCTTCTCGAGCCGACCGACTGGACCGTCGTGGAGGCCGGTCTGCAACCGCACCCGTCCCGTGAAGGGAGCGACGAAGTGCTCATGGCCCGACGTCTCGTCTGACTTCTCCACAGATTCGCTCGGGGCTCCGACGGTGTCGGGGGCGCCTGCGAGACTTGTCGCATGCTCGCTGTTGCCCCACTCGTCGACGCCACCGACGTCATCCGCCTCGTCGGTCGTCCCGCGTTCGAGCGCGCCAAGAGCTACGTTCGCGAGCACCGCGTCGAGACCACCGAGTGGAACGCCGACGATCATCTGCTGACGGGCTCCGTTCGAGGCGGCGATCCGGCGCCCTACGAGGCCGCCGTCACTCTGACACCCCTTCGCGGCGACTACGGCCGACCCGGCGCCAGTAGTTGCTCGTGCCCTGTGGGCGGAGCCTGCAAGCACGTCGCGGCCCTCGTGCTCGCGACGAATGCCACGAAAGTCCTCGAGTCCTCGCAGCTGACCAGCACGGCCGTTGCGCTCCCCACCGAGGCCGCACCCGTCTGGCGAACGGCTCTCGGTGCCCTGACCCGGGGCACGTCTCCGCTCAGCGCACCGGCGACCCCGATGGGCCTCCAATTTGAATTGCGCGAGAGGTCGCGCAGTCACTCGGCGCGCTGGGGCGCCCCGACCTCGAGGGCGGCTTCGGCGCGGAGCGCCGTTTCGGCGAGCGCCTCCCTCCGTCTCGGTATGCGGCCCGTCACGAAGAGCGCGGCTGGCAACTGGACGCGAAGCAATCTGACATGGACGACCCTGCCCTATTCACTGAACCGCCTCGGGGTCAGTGCGGAGCAGCACCGATGGTTCGGGCAGTTCCAGTCGCTTCACCGTTCCGCGCGCGACGCCTACGTGCCCGGCGAGGCTGACTGGCTCTACCTCGACGATTTCGCAAGCCCGCTTCTCTGGCCGCTCCTCGCCGAGGGGGCCCGGCTCGGCATCGACCTCGTCACTGGCAAACGCGAGACCGACGTCGGGGTGGCGGGGTCGGGTCGGGTCACGCTTGATGTCGCCGAATCGATTCCGGTGGGCGAGGCCGGTGTGGCGGCCGGCACTCTCCACGTCGAGCCCGCCGTTGTCATCGACGACCTCACCGTGCCGGCGAGAGAGCTCGGTCTCATCGCCGATCATGGCGTCTACAGGGTCTCGTTCAGCCCGGCGCCCCACTTCGTGCTCGCTCCAACCGGGCATCTCACCGAGGAGGTGCGGTCGCTCCTCAGAGCGCAGGGCGCGATCGACGTGCCTCCCGAGGGGCGCGACGAGTTCCTCACCGACTTCTACCCGCGACTGTCGCGCGCAATTCCGGTGGTCAGCTCTAACGCATCGGTGCGGCTACCCGAAATCGAGCCACCGATGCTGACGCTGACGATCAGCTTCGCCGAGGGCGACCGACTCGAGCTCCACTGGGCGTGGATCGCAGCAGGGCTGACCGAACCGCTTGCCTCCCATTCCGTGCCCGAGACTCTCGAAGACGACCTCGGCGGCGCCCCGACTGCACTCGTCTTGCACGGTCTGGATGCGGCCGAGTTCGTCTCGACTGTGCTTCCGGTACTCGAATCCCGCGACGATCTCCGAATCGTCCAGCTCGGTGAGAAGCCCGACTACCGCGAGCTCACTGCGACGCCGAAACTGGCCGTGACGACTGTGGAGACCGACCGCCGAGACTGGTTCGATCTCGGGGTCATGGTCACGGTCGAGGGGCGCACGATTCCTTTCGCCCCACTCTTCACCGCTCTGTCGAAGGGCCGCGACAAGCTCCTCCTCGTCGACAAGACCTACCTCTCCCTGAAGCAGCCCGTCTTCGACGAGCTGAAGCGCCTCATCGCCGAGGCGGAGGCCCTCGACGAGTGGGAGACGGGCGAGCTCACAATAAGTCGGTACCAGGCCAGCCTCTGGTCGGAGTTCGAGGAGCTCGCCGACGAGACCTACCAGGCCGAATCATGGCGCGAGACGGCCGACGGCCTGAATCGAATCGCAGCGGGCGAACAGATCGCCGACATCCTCGTTCCGTCAGCGGTCCAAGCTGAACTCCGTCCGTACCAGGTCGAGGGGTTCCGCTGGCTCGCGTTCCTCCTCGATCACGGGCTCGGCGGCGTGCTGGCCGACGACATGGGGCTCGGTAAGACGCTTCAGACCCTCGCGCTCATCGCCCATGCCAAGGCGCGTTCCGCCGAGGCGGGTGCGACGGATCCTTCTCGCCCCTTTCTCGTCGTCGCCCCCACCTCGGTGGTGTCGAACTGGGTCGCTGAGGCGAATCGCTTCACTCCCTCTCTTCGCGTCACCGGCATCACGTCGACCGTGGCCAAGAGCCGACAGAGGTTCGACGACATCGCCCGCGACAACGACGTCGTGGTCACCTCGTACGCTCTGCTCCGTCTCGACCTCGCCCGCTACCAAGAGGTCGAGTGGAGCGGCCTGGTGCTCGACGAGGCGCAGATGATCAAGAACCACCGGTCAAAAGCGCACAAAGCGGCCGTCGACCTCAAGGCTCCGTTCAAACTCGCCATCACCGGCACGCCACTCGAAAACGACCTCATGGATCTCTGGGCGCTCTTTCATGTGGTCTCGCCAGGCCTGTTGACGACAGGTCTCCGCTTCACCGAGGAGTATCTCAAGCCCATCGAGCTGAACGACCGGCCCGATCTGCTGGCACGACTCCGGCGACGAATAAGGCCGCTCATGCTTCGTCGCACGAAAGAGCTCGTGGCCTCCGAGCTACCCGCGAAGCAAGAGCAGATACTGCGAGTCGATCTGGCTCCGGCGCACCGCAAGCTCTACGACCTCGTCCTGCAGCGCGAGCGGATGAAGCTGCTCGATCTCGTCGACGACCTCGATCGCAACAGGTTCATCGTGTTCCGGTCTCTGACACTGCTGCGAATGCTCGCCCTCGACGCGTCATTGATCGACGGCGACAAATACAGCGGTATTCCGTCGTCCAAGCTCGATGTTCTCCTCGATGAGCTCGTCGATGTCGTGGCGGGCGGTCATCGTGCTCTGATTTTCAGCCAGTTCACGTCGTACCTCTCGCTCGTCGCAGACCGACTCGATCGGGCCGGAATTGCCCACGCCTACCTCGACGGCGGCACCCGCAAACGCGGCGAAGTCATCGACGAGTTCAAGTCGGGCTCGGCCCCGGTATTCCTGATCAGCCTGAAGGCGGGCGGCTTCGGCTTGAACCTGACCGAAGCGGATTACGTGTTCCTGCTCGACCCCTGGTGGAACCCCGCCTCCGAAGCCCAGGCGATCGACCGCACGCACCGCATCGGCCAGACGTCGAACGTCATGGTCTACCGGATGATCGCCAACGACACCATCGAGGAGAAGGTCATGGCCCTGAAAGAAACGAAGGCGAAGCTGTTCGACGTCATGATGAGCGACGACGAGGCGGCATTCGGTGGCGCGCTCACCGTCGACGACATCCGCGGTCTGCTGGAGGCCTGATGTCGACGCCCTCTGCCGACACCGCGACGGCCACGACCCCCACCTCCCTTGATGCCGAGGCCCTTGAACTTCTCCGAGCCCTCACCGGTCGAGCCGACGCCGTCTTCCACGACGGCCAGCTCGAGGCCATCCGAGCGCTCGTCGCCGACCGACGACGAGCGCTTGTCGTACAGCGCACCGGCTGGGGCAAATCGGCGGTGTACTTCATTGCGACCCTCCTGCTTCGGCGACGAGGATCCGGCCCGACCCTCCTCGTCAGCCCTCTCTTGGCGCTCATGCGCGATCAGGTGGCCGCCGCCGCTCGTGCCGGGGTTCGAGCGGCCGCCGTCAACTCGGCCAACGCCCACGAGTGGGGCGACGTGCAGCAGAAGATCGCCGCGGGCGAGATCGACGTGCTCCTCGTCTCCCCCGAGCGCCTGAACAACCCTCGATTCCGTGACGAGCAAATGCCCGAACTGCTGCGAACACTCGGCATGCTCGTGGTCGACGAAGCCCACTGCATCTCCGACTGGGGGCACGACTTCCGTCCCGACTACCGTCGGCTCGCCGAGCTCATTCGCACTCTGCCGCACGAGGTTCCGGTGCTGGCCACGACCGCGACGGCCAACGCGCGCGTCGTCGCCGACGTCGAGGAGCAGCTCGCCGCTGGCGCCGAGGTCGTGACGATCAGGGGCTCGCTCGCTCGCGCCTCCCTGCGGCTCGGTGTCTTGACGCTTCCGTCGAGCCGCGACCGGCTCGGGTGGCTCGTCGACCACCTCGGCGAGCTGCCCGGCTCGGGCATCATCTACACGCTGACGATCTCGGCCGCCGACGACACCGCCCGCTTGCTCCGCGATGCCGGGTACGACGTCCGCTCGTATTCCGGGCGGACCGACCCGGAAGAGCGCGAACAGCTCGAGCAGCGGCTCAAAAGCAACGACCTGAAGGCTCTCGTCGCCACGAGCGCTCTCGGCATGGGCTTCGACAAGCCCGATCTCGGTTTCGTCCTTCACCTGGGGGCGCCATCGTCGCCGGTGGCCTACTACCAGCAGATTGGGCGAGCGGGTCGAGCCACCGACAACGCCGACGTGCTTCTCCTGCCCGGGCGGGAAGACGCTGAGATCTGGCAGTACTTCGCCACCGCGTCCATGCCGTCGGAGGCGAGGGCCTCGGCGGTCCTCGCCGAGCTCTCCGACAAGCCGCTCTCGACTCCGGCCCTTGAGGCTCGAGTCGACATCAAGCGAACGCCCCTTGAGTTGATGCTGAAAGTGCTCGACGTCGACGGGGCCGTCAGCAAAGTACAGGGCGGCTGGATCTCGACGGGCGTGCCGTGGAGCTACGACCGAGATCGCTATGAACGCATCGCCGCAGCTCGGCTGGCTGAGCAGGAGTCGATGCTCCGATACCAGGAGGGAGCCGTGTGCCGAATGCAGCTCCTTCAAGCCGATCTCGACGATCCCGCAGCGACCCCCTGCGGGCGGTGCGATGTCTGTGCCGGCGTCTGGTTTCCGACCGACGTCGCCGCCTCGGCCTCCGATCAAGCCACGGGAGCCCTCGATCGTGTCGGAGTCGAGATCGAGCCGCGAGCGCAGTGGCCGACGGGTGCCGACCGAGCCGGGGTGAGCCTCCGCGGCAAGATTTCCCCGGCCGAGCGCGTCGAGCCCGGGCGAGCGCTAGCCCGACTGACCGACCTCGGCTGGGGTACCACCCTCCGTGAGGTCTTCTCCCCCGGCCGACCCGACGTTCCCCTCACGAAGGGCCTCCTCGACGGGTGCATCCGGGTTCTGGCCGAATGGCCGTGGGCGGAACGACCGACAGGAATCGTCGCGATGCCGTCGTCGACACACCCGCTTCTCGTGGCATCACTGGCTGAGGCACTTTCGTCTGTGGGCCGCATTCCGCTGCTCGGGACGTTGAGCTCGACTAGGCAGGAGCCGGGGTCAGGAGCCGGGGCAGGAGCGGACGGCCCTGGCGAGATCACCCACCAGGTGCCACGCGCCCCCGGCGAGCGCGGCGGAAACAGCGTCTATCGCCTCGCCGGCGTCTGGAGGGCGTTCGAGGTCGGGCCGTCTCTCGCCACCGCGCTGGCCGAGCAGCACGGGCCGGTGCTCCTCGTCGACGATCTCATCGACAGCAGATGGAGCATGACGGTCGCCGGTCGCGTGCTTCGTGCGGCGGGCGCCCACTCCGTACTCCCGTTCGCGCTCGCCATCGTCGGGTAACCCCCCGCGCAGGGAACGCGTGCGTCAGCAGACGTGGCACGGTCACGGAGACGCGCCGCGGCACGTCTCTCCGTCCGTTGCGCGTCGGTAAGGCCCCCGCGGCGCGCAGAACGACAGCGTGTGACGCAGGCCGAAACGGACGTTGGCTGAAGTCTGCACGCCCTGCAATCTCTGGCTCTGACATGGCGAATGTCGGTGGCGGGCAGCAGTATGGCGTGAACCGAAAGACCCGAGCACCAGCCGATTCCGGAGGTTTTCATGTCGTCGACAACGCAGGCACCCGCGGGCCGCCCGGCCCCGAACAGCGAGCAACCGACCGAGCTTAAGAGGGCGATCGGGCCGAAGCTCCTCCTCCTCTTCATCGTCGGCGACATCCTCGGCACCGGGGTCTACGCACTCACGGGGCAGGTCGCGGCCGAAGTCGGCGGTGCCGCCTGGCTGCCGTTCCTCATCGCATTCGGCGTGGCCCTGGTCACCGCCTTCTCCTACCTCGAACTCGTCACGAAATATCCTCAGACCGCCGGTGCCGCGCTTTATGTGCACAAGGCATTCGGTGTCCACTTCGTCACGTTCATCGTGACCTTCATCGTGATGTGCTCGGGCATCACCTCCGCCTCCACGGCAGCGCGCGCGTTCGCCGCGAACCTCGCCGTGGGCATCGACTTCGAGCTCGGCAACGGCACCATCATGCTCATCGCGATGGGCTTCATGCTGCTCGTCATGCTCATCAACTTCCGTGGCGTCTCCGAGAGCGTCAAGGCGAACGTCGTACTGACCCTCGTCGAGCTGTCGGGGCTCGTGATGGTGATCCTGATCGGCCTCTACGCCATCACGGGCGGCAACGCCGACTTCTCGCGCGTCGTGCTGTTCGAGACGCCGGGTGACAAGACCCTCCTCCTCAGCATCTCGGCCGCGACGAGCCTGGCCTTCTTCGCCATGGTCGGCTTCGAAGACTCGGTCAACATGGCCGAAGAGACGAAAGATCCCAGCCGGATCTTCCCCAGGGTCATGCTCACGGGGCTGGGCATCACTGCGGTCATCTACGTGCTCGTCGCCCTTTGTGCCGTGGCGGTCGTGCCGATCGGCGAACTGGCCGACAACGAGACTCCGCTGGTGACAGTGGTCGAGACGGCCGCACCCGGGTTTCCCATCGGATCCTTGCTGCCGTTCATCTCGATGTTCGCGGTCGCGAACTCCGCCCTCATCAACATGATGATGGCCAGCCGTCTGCTATACGGCATGGCCAAGCAGAACGTCTTACCGGGGTTCCTGTCGAAGGTGCACGCGAAGAACCAGACGCCCTGGGCGTCGATCCTGTTCACCACGGGCCTCAGCCTGCTGCTGATCGGTTACGTGTCGCTGTCGCCCGAGTCACCGATCGTCGCCGTGCTGGGCGGCACCACGTCGCTGCTGCTTCTGACGGTCTTCGCCGTGGTCAACTTCGTCGTGCTCAAGCTCCGTCGCGACACCGTGCGGCAGAAGCACTTCCACGCCGGATCCGTGCTCCCCGTGATCGGGATCGTCGCGTGCCTCTGGCTCGTCCTGCCCTGGTCGTCGGGTCGCGGCAGCGAGCAGTACAGCATCGCCGGAGCGCTGCTGGTGATCGGAGTAGTGCTGTGGGCGGTCACCTTCGTCGTGCGGCGCCGCCGAGGTTCACTCGAGGGCGAGCCGACCAAGACGGCCGCCGCTCAAGACGAGACGTCGACGACAACCTGAAGCGGATCTAGCCGACGGGAGCGGCTCCGGCGGCCGGTGAGCCCTCCCGATTGAGGCGAATCGACGAACGGAAGTACAGCACGGCGATCACCGCGGACACGAGCAGGTCGACGATGAGCACGGGCAATCCGCCGGGGCCGTCGATTGTCGAGTAGTCGGATGCGCCGATCGTCCGACCGTAGATCTCGATCCAGACGGTGGCGATGATGTTGAGGGCCAAGACGCTGCCCAAGACGAAGCCGGCGGTGGGCCGACCGGTCATGCGCCAAAGCGGTCGCGGGCTGACGATGTCTTCCTCCGGCACCCGGAAGACCCTGGTGGCGATGACCACGACGAGGGGTGTCACGGCAACACCGATCCAGACGGCGGCCACCGCGAGCGAGGGCACCTCGCCCAAGAGGGTCGTGCCGATCCCGAGCACGACGAAAGCAGCGAAAAGGAAGAGGAATTTGTAGCCGTTACGCACGATTCGCATGCCAGGAGTATAGGGGCGTGCCGGGGAGGGGCCGGGAGCGACTACGGTCTATACAGTGAGTGATGAAAATGCCCCGATCGAGGCCGAAGCGACCGAGACGACCGAGAACCCCCTGACGTTCGCGGATCTGGGGTTGAGCGACGCCGTCCTGAAGGCGGTGCGCGACATCGGGTACGAGACGCCTTCCGCTATTCAGGCCGCGACGATCCCGACGCTCCTGTCCGGCCGCGATGTCGTCGGTCTCGCTCAGACCGGTACCGGCAAGACTGCCGCTTTCGCGCTGCCGATCCTGTCGCGCCTCGATGTCAGTGCGAAGAAGCCCCAGGCTCTCGTCCTCTCGCCCACCCGCGAGCTCGCCCTCCAGGTCTGCGAGGCGTTCGAGCAGTTCGCCTCGGGCATGCGCGGCGTCCATGTTCTTCCGGTCTACGGCGGGCAGGCCTATGGCGTGCAGCTGTCGGCTCTCCGCCGCGGCGTCCACGTCGTCGTCGGCACCCCCGGCCGCATCATGGACCACCTCGCCAAAGGCACCCTCGACCTCTCCGAGCTGAAGTACCTCGTGCTCGACGAGGCCGACGAGATGCTCAAGATGGGCTTCGCGGAAGACGTCGAGACCATTCTCGCCGACACTCCCGACGACAAGCAGGTCGCGCTCTTCTCCGCGACGATGCCGTCGCAGATTCGTCGCATCTCGAAGCAGTACCTGAACGACGCCGAAGAGATCACGGTCAAGCAGAAGACCACGACCTCGGCCAACACGACCCAGCGCTACCTGATGGTCTCGTACCCCCAGAAGGTCGATGCCCTGACCCGGATCCTCGAGGTCGAGAACTTCGAGGGCATGATCATCTTCGTCCGCACGAAGAGCGAGACCGAGACGCTTGCTGAGAAGCTCCGCGCACGCGGCTATTCGGCGGCGGCGATCTCGGGTGATGTCGCCCAGGCTCAGCGTGAGCGCACGGTCAACCAGTTGAAGTCGGGCAAGCTCGACATCCTCGTGGCGACCGACGTCGCCGCCCGCGGTCTCGACGTCGACCGCATCAGCCACGTCGTCAACTACGACATTCCGATCGATACCGAGTCGTACGTGCACCGCATCGGCCGCACGGGTCGCGCCGGTCGTTCGGGTGCCGCAATCAGCTTCGTCACGCCCCGTGAGCGTCGCCTCCTCGGCGCCATCGAGAAGGCCACCCGCCAGCCCCTGACTCAGATGCAGCTTCCGAGCGTCGAAGACGTCAACGTGACGCGCCTCACCCGCTTCGACGACGCGATCACCGCGGCGCTCGAGCAGGAGCCGCGCATCTCGGCGTTCCGCGACATCATCGCGCACTACGTCGAGCACCACGATGTACCCGAGGCCGATGTGGCTGCGGCTCTCGCGGTCGTCGCCCAGGGCGAGACCCCGCTCCTGCTCGATCCGGCGGCTGACCGTGCCGCTCGTCGCGACGAGCGACCCGAGCGCTCTGACCGCCCGGATCGTGGCGACCGCCCCGAGCGTGACAGCGCAGACCGCGGAGAGCGCCGCCCCCGCACCACGAAGCCGATGGCTCCGTACCGCATCGAGGTGGGTCGTCGTCAGCGCGTCGAGCCGCGACAGATCGTCGGAGCCCTCGCCAACGAAGGTGGCCTCAGCCGCGACGACTTCGGTGCGATCGCGATCCGACCCGACTTCTCGATCGTCGAGCTGCCGGCCGACATGTCGCCCAGCGTCTTGGAGCGCCTGACCGACACCCGCATCAGCGGCAAGCTCATCGAGATCCGGCCCGACCGCCGCAGTGGCGGCGCTCGCACCGAGCGAGCGGATCGCCCCGAGCGCTCAGACCGCCCGCGTCGCGAGTACGGCGACGAGCGCCCGGCCCGCAAGCCCCGCTACTAAGCCCCTCGGCTGAGCTCGACACCGCCTTTCGGCAGGAACCCCGTCTTTCGACGGTGTTCTGGCCGGAAGGCGGTGTCTTCGTTGCGGGTCGAACGAAGGATCCGACGGCTCGCCCGGGCAGCCGGCCCCGGCTTCGAGCCCTACTGAGCGTCTTGCCGCGACTGGTTCTCGCGCGGCCCGCCGCGCAGAATACGCCGGACCCTCGGCACAGCCAGCCCGAGAATATCGCCGATATCGCGACGCGTGACGCCCTCGTCGTCGAGCGCGCGTGCGGCTCGGCCGAGGGCCTCCCACTCGTCGTCGAGCGCCTCGTCGGAGGTGCGCCGGAGCTCTTCGGCCCGGTCGAGCTGCTCGGCGACATCACCGGGATACACGACCGTCAGCTCGAGCTCGATCTTCTCCGGGTCGGCGTCTTCGAAGTCGGCGATGAAGGCGCGGGCCACAGATTCGGCTTCGCCGAGCCAGCGGGCTTCGGCGACACCACCGATCGGGGCGATCTCGAGGAGCCAGGCGGAGCCGTCGCGGCTCACGGTCACGTCGTACGTCAAAGAAGGCATGCACCGAGTCTGACAGGCTCCGGGCCGGTCGGCTGACGTTCTCCACAGGGGTGGCTCGTGCCGTCGCCGGACGACCCGACGCGAATCGGCCAAGGTCGCGCGCCGCGGCGCTGTGACCTTGGCCGATCCACGTCACCTTGCAGTGAGTGGCTGCCTAGGAGGACGCGCCACAGGACTCCGCCGGGGCGGTCGCCGATCCGGACGGCGCGGTGGGCTCAGCCGTCGGCGCGGTACCCGCCTTCGGTGCGGCCGGCGTCTTGCCGTCCTTCGCCGCGGCGGGAGGTGTCGGTGCCGTGCCTTCCTTCGGTGCGGCAGGCTTCTCCCCCTGCTTCGGGAGTGCGGGAGCCTTTCCATCGGCCGGAGCCGCAGGCGCAGCAGGCGCCTTTCCGTTGGACGACGCCGCGGGCGCCTTCCCGTCGGCGGGCGCCGTCGCCGCGGCCGGAGCCTTGCCATCAGCCGAAGCAGTCGGCGCCTTCCCGTCCGCCGGGGCCGCAGGCGCCTTCCCATCCGCGGGACCCGCCGGAAGCGCACCCGCCGCAGGGCCCTTCCCTGCCGCCGGCCCCGCAGCCGGCCCCGCAGCCGGCCCCGATGTCGAGCCGGAGCCCGTGCCGGACCCAGAACCCGTCCCGGTCCCCGCGCCCGCACCCGGCGCACACGCCTGCGGCGTCGAGCTCGAGCCACCGCCGGTGCCGGACGTGGCGCCGTCGGTCGGTTCGGCTGTGCTGGTGCCGGCTCCCGCGGATCCTGAGCCGTTCGATCCGGCGCTGCCCGCGGCCGAGCTGGTGGATCCGGTGTTGCCGTTGCCCGAGGCCGCGACCGCGGCACCCACCCCGGCCCCGCCGAGGCAGAGCGCGACGATGGCGGCACCGATCACGATGCGCTTGGTGCGCTTCTGCCCGGTGCCGAAGGCGCTGCCGTTACCGCTGCCGCTGCCACTGCCGTCGCCGGGTGCGCCGTACGAGGCGACGACGGTCTCGCGAGCCGGTGCGTTCCACTCGGCGGCGGGCCGGCCCATCTCGGGCATCTCTCGCGTCTGCGCGTAGTCGTCCGAGCCGCCCGGGGTGCCGACGACCGGCCGCGCGAACTCCTCGGTCGGCTGGTTGTCGACGGTGCCGTCGGCGGGGCCGGCACCCGTGCTGCCGTCACGACCGGCGTCGTCGCGGCCAGCGCCGTCACGACCGACGCCGTCGTCGGCCCGGTTCATGCCGAACGGGTCGAAGGGCGTGTTGTCGTCGTTGTTGTTCTTCTTGCTCATGGGTTGCTCCGTTCATCTGGGCTGCTGCCCGGTTGCTGGTGAACTCAGAGTCGAAGTCGAATCTGAAGCATCACTTAAGGACAGCTTCTGGGCAGGAGTTTCATAGGTCCGTGCACGCGAAAAGTCGTAGCGTTCCCTCATGCCCAACCCCGCCCGGATCCTGATCGTCGACGACGACGAGACCATTCGCACCTCCGTCGCGACCGCCCTCTCGGCCGAGGGATTCAGCTGCCGAACCGCCCCCGACGGCCGTTCGATCGCCGCCGAGCTGTCCACTTTCCTGCCCGATCTGGTGATCCTCGACTGGATGATGCCGGGGCCGAACGGCATCCAGCTGGCCGCTGCCGTGCGGACCTCGACCGACGCCGCCGTGGTCATGCTGACCGCGCGCGACGAGGTCGACGACCGCCTGCGCGGTTTCTCGGAGGGCATCGACGACTACCTGGTGAAGCCGTTTTCGATGGCCGAGCTCGTCGCGCGGGTCACTGCCGTGCTCCGCCGCCGCGGTCGTGTTCCGTCCGTCATCGAGATCGGCGATCTGCTCGTCGATCAGGAGGCGGCTTCGGCCCGTCGCGGCGACGTCGTCCTCGATCTCACCGCGACCGAGTTCCGCCTCCTCGAGTTCCTCGCGTCGAGCCGGGGGCGCACTCTCTCGAAGGGTCAGATCCTCACGCAGGTGTGGGGCTACGACGACTACGACCCCAATCTCGTCGAGGTCCACCTTTCGTCTCTCCGTCGAAAGATGGAGTCGCACGGCCCCCGCCTCATCCATACCGTCCGAGGCATGGGCTATCGAGTCGCTGTCGCCGAGGCCGTGCGATGAACCGAAGGATCCGCCCCACCCGAACCGGGCCCGGCCTCCGAACGGGCTCCCTCCGCCTGCGCGCCGTCGTCGCCGTGCTGCTCCTCCTCGTGGTGCTGCTCGGCGCCCTCGCGATCACCGTCGAGGCCATCCTCGGTCAGCGGCTCCGCGGTCAGATCGAGGATCGCCTTCGCGACCGCGCCTCCGCCGCGACCGCTCTCGTCGGCACGGTCAGCTCGGACGAGCTCGCAGAACGCCTGTCTGCACAGGGGCTATCGGTGCTGATCAGAGACAAGAACGGCGATTCGATCGTCGCCGGGCCCTCCCCGGAGCAGTTGCGGGCGGGGCCGAAGGCGAATGGCGGGCTGGTCGGGCCGGCCGGGAATGCGCCGGGTGGAGCGGCGGGTGCCGGATCCTCGTCCGGGTCGTCGTCGACCGGGTCCGCTACCGGATCGACCGGCACGTCGAGTGCTCCGGCCGACGCCGCCGATGTGACGATCAGCTCGTCGCGCATCACCGACGACGACCAGATCATCACTCTCGTGTCGAAGCTCAGTGACGGGTCGACGATCACGCTGACGGCCGATGCGAGTTCGGTCGGGCAGACCCTGGCGCAGCTGCGCTGGGTGATGCTCGGGGCGTCGGGGGCGTTCTTGGTCGTCGCGGCCGTCGGCCTCGTTCTCGTGGTGCGGGCCTCTCTCCGACCTCTCGACCGGATGACCGGCGTCGCGCGCTCCATCGCCGGGGGTGATCGTGGTCGGCGACTGCGACCGGGCAATCCACGCACCGAGATCGGCCGGGTGGCACTCGCCTTCGACGAGATGCTCGACGCCGTCGAGGGCGCGGAACGGAAGGCGCTCGAAGCCGAGGCGCGAGTTCGGTCGTTCGTGTCGGATGCCGCCCACGAGTTGCGCACACCGGTCGCCGGCATGCGTGCTGCCGCCGACACCCTCGTGCGAGCGCCGGTAAGCGCCGAGGAGCGCGAACGGCTGGCCTCACACGTCGCCCGCGAGGCGGGGCGCGCCTCGCGCCTCATCGACGACATGCTGATGATGGCTCGCGTCGATCGCGGCCTCGAGCTCGAACTCGCCCCGGTCGACCTCGGTGCGCTCGTGCTGGCCGAGGTCGAGCGGCACCGTCTGCGCCGGCCCGGACTCGACCTGCAGGTGTCGCTGCCTGATCGCATCGTGGATTACCAGCCCGTGCTCGTCGAGGCCGACGTGGACCGGCTGGCCCAGGTGATCGGCAACCTCGTCGACAACGCGTCTCGTGCCACGTCGGGGCGCGGCCGGGTCCACCTTTCGGTTGATGCGCCGAGCGGCTCCCTCGCGTCGGTCACCGTCGCCGACAATGGCCCGGGAGTGCCCGAGTCCGACCGCGAGCGCATCTTCGACCGCCTCGTGCGGCTCGACGCGGGCCGCGATCACGCGAGCGGCGGTGCCGGGCTCGGCCTGCCGATCGCGCGCGGTATCGCGCGGGCGCACGGGGGCGAGCTGGTGTGCGTGGCGCCGGCGTCCGGTGTGGGCGCCGAGTTCGTGGTGACGCTGCCGGTGCTTTCGCCTAGCTCTGCTTCATCGCTCGAGCATCACGTCATGGCAATGGGCCAGATCTGAGGCGTTTATTTGGCGATGGCCTCACTACGGCGAGTCGGGCTCGTCAAAGGAGCCGAACCCTATACATCGGAGTCGGTGTCGTTCCGGGGGCGCTCCTTGCGGCTTTCACTTCGTACCGACACGACGAAGTTGATTAGCAAGAGGACGAGGTTCAGCAGGATCGCCCACGTGATGGAGTAGTCACGAAAGAACGATCCGACAATGACGACGAGTATGAAGAGTTGAGTTACGAGCATCACGCGTTGCCAGAGGGTCGACCGACTCCACCATTTGGGCATGGCCCCAGTATGCACAGGGCGGGGTGGGGGCCATGACCCTCGCGGCGCGGAGGGCTCGCAGCCCAAGCCGCCCGACGCGTTGACGGGATGGCCGGTCGTCCGATGGCACTGGCTGAGTTGCTGCCCGCGCAGAAGGCGGCCGCCGGAGGCGACCGTCTTGCAGATGTGGTCGGGCTGCCCCCCGGCGCTCCTCAACCGCCGCTGACGCGTCGCTGGGCGCCCCTGCGCCGTGGGCCCACGAACAGGCTCTCGTCCGAGTCAGCCCGATCAACGCAAAAGACGGCCGCCAAAGGCGACCGTCTTCCAAAGTGGTGGGCCGTCTTAAGAACCGCTACATGCCTGAAGCGGCGGGGCCTGCGAACTCACGAATCGTGGCCCTATCCTCTCTTCACCTGTCTCTTATCCTCTGGGACGATCCCGGTGTCCGTAATACAGCCTTTGACCAGGGACTTTCGCGCCTCCGCGTAGCTCTGGCGGTTTGCGAATGGAAGCCGCCCCGCCCCCGATGGACAACGAAGTCGGCAAGACGCTCGTGCTCCTCCGCCACGGCCGCGCTGTCGGAGGGGCCAGGACCTGGTCGCCAATCAACGAGAAGCGTTACCTAGTCCTCCATCTGGGACAGCCGTACCCCGCCAGCATGGTTACCGACACGATCGCTCCCGGTGCCTCGCACCGGCGACCGGAGCTCGGCGGTCGATCCGAATCTCTGAAGCCTCGTTGACAGCATGGCGAAGAACGCATTGACTCCCGGTGAAAACGCGTCCGCCGGTTAGGCTTAACACATGAGCAACAATCGAGTTCCGCGCACGCTGACCGCCGTCCTGGTCGAGGAGACGGACGAGGACATCGTCGTGACCTGGGGTCTCGGTGAGCCCGCTGAGGGCTCGTTCCAGTTCTTCGGCTACGGCCTCGCGTACTACGGCCGCGACGGCAACGGTGGGAAGCGCTTCGGCGTCCGGTTGTCCGACACCCAGGAGGTGACAGCATTCATCTTTGACCACGCCAGCGCGACGCAGGCCAACTACACCGAGGACGGTGTGATGCTACGCGAGGACGCGATCGTGGTCCGGTACCGAGACGCATCCATCGGCCTCGACGACATCGGGATCATCAACGCGTACAGCCACACCAACGGCCGAGACCGCCAGGTCGACGTGCCCGTGACGCTGATGGGTCGCTAACTGCTCTTCGCGCCGACGAGGCGTTCCTCTTCGAGGGTCGCGGTGACGATGGATTCCCCGTGTGAAAGCCGACCTACGCCGGCGCGCAGTGGTGACGTTCAGATCTCGACCGGCCTCCAAGCGCGCGCCTCGGCGGCCATCGCCTTCCGCGCGACCTTCAGCCGCACCAGCTTCTTCGGGTTCTTGTCGAGGTTGATCACGGGTGTGAAGTGTCGGATCAGCTCTGTCTCGGCGTCGACCAGCGCGACCTGCATCATGTTCGGCGCTTCCCAAACGGCCAGCCTCAGCCGCTGGTGCATCCAGGCGGTGAGTCGCGCGTCGCCGTCACCTGCCAGCGAGTACATCGAGAAGTCAGCCGGCTTCGCAAGGTTCCTCGGGATGCCCTGCAGGTCGAGGCTGTCCCGAAGCAACGCCGCGAAGGAGCGCCTGACCGTCGACCCGCCGGTTCGTGCCGTGCTGCCCGGCACCGCGGCGAAGTGGTCCTTCAGGTCTCGCGACACGAAGCTCGCCTCGGCCTTGCCCACGTAGAGCGGAAGGTCCGGCGCGCTGCGGGCCTCGAGGTCGTCGAGCAGGCCCAGCTCTCGGTGCGCCTGCTCGTCGCCGTAGATCGCGTAGAGGCCTGGTCTCGCTGGCACGTGCGCCGGCGCATCTGTGATCGACCACCGGGTGCCGGTCAACACGGCAACCGCATCCGCGGCGAGGTCAGACAGCGTCACGAGGATCTCCCGGATCAGGATCGATCTCTAAGTCGCCAGGGTCCGGATCGAACTCGAAGTCGAGCTGCACGCTGGTCGGATCAGCCGGTCGCGGCGGGCTCGGGTTGTCCTCAAGGACGATCCAGGTGACCTCGAACGCCGCAGGGTCCTCGATGTCAACTTCGACGGTGACTCGTGTTCGGACTTCGTCGGACTCGCCGAACAGGTCCCCCGCTTCGATCGAAAGGACCACGTCCGCACGGCCTGTGACGGTGTCGCCGTCCGGTGCTTCGAATTCAAACTCGGACTCGAAGTCGTATCCGTAGATCGAGAGGTCCCCTCCAATCGCTGGAAGCTCGAACTGCACCCAGTCCGGCAGTCCGTAGTCGCCGCCATAGGTCAGCTCTTCGTCCATCGGCTGGCCAACCAGCTCGTCAAGAGCTTCCGTAGCCACGCGGACCAGCTCCGCTCGGCGAGAAGCGTCGAACGCGTACCCGCGAAGTAGAGACGCCAATCCATGTGCCTCGTCATCAGGTGGCGTCGAAGCGGCCCGTGCTTCGGCGGCCAGTGCCTCGGCTTCGGCGGCCGCCGCACGGACGTCTTCGACGACGTTCGCGACCTTCTCAACCAGTACCACGCAATCTCGGGCAATACCTCGCGCGTCGAGATCTTCGAGCAGGTGCCGATGCAACTCCTTCGGAGCGTCGTCGTCGATGAACCCCTTGTCCGCCGACACGAAGAAGACCTTGTTCGCGATCGCGTCCTTGTCCTCTGTCAACACGTCCAAAACGGTCTCCCAGATCACGGCGTCGCGGAAGCCGTAGGACTTCTTGCCGCCGAGGGTCTCCATGAACGGCCGGCGCGCTGCCAGATCGCGATCCACGAGCGCCCAAGTGCGGTTTTCGGGGACTGAGGTCACGCTCACGCCGCTCGTTGCGAGCAGCCTGTCGCGCGAAGCATCCGTCTTCGCGCCGAGGCGGTCGAACGCGTCGTCGATCGCGGTCGCGGTGATGTCGTCGCCGACCTCGCTCAGTGCCCCCTTGGCCTTGTCACGCTTCGACTTAAGGGTCTTGCGGTCCTGCCGATCGAGTTCGTCAACGACGACCTGAGGCAGCACCACCCGGCACTTGCCCGACTTAACGAGATCGACAAGGTTCCTGGCCGCCACCGACGTCATCCACGCGTGCCCGAAGAGCGCGTTCGTGTCCGGGACGACGGTGATCATCGTTCAATCATGCCGGACGCAGTCAACCACGCCCGATCCGGCGTTGGTGAACAACATCGCCACCGTGATGAGCGGCTGAGCAACCGCGAGCCACGCCCATTGAGAACCCAGCAGCCGTCTCGGCCGCGGGGTTCTTCGTTCTCGCGATCCAAGCTCAGTGCTCGGCGTCGTCCTTCGCCTTCTCGAGGTTCAGACCTGTCGCGTGTTCAGCTCACCCGTCGATGAAATCGGAGAACGTTGCGAGCAGCGCGCCCGACACTGGATACGGCGAGTCCTTGTCGCCGACGATCGCGACCATCGCCATGTCGCCGTCCCGCTCGGTGACGCGGAACGTCTGGCCGGGCGCCATCGTCAGTCCGCCGCCGCAGTCGGCTTCGGTGTGCACTGTGAATACCGGGAGCGTGGCAATCGTCCGAGCGCGCTTCGCCCCCGCGCTTCGAGCTTTCTTCGCCACCTGCTTGACTCCGGTGACGACGCCGAACTCGCCAGCGCGGCCGACGAGGTAACCGCCCGCGGCGGTCAGCCCAGCAAGGACCAACGGACCGCCGACCTTCTTCGCCAGCTTTGTCATGTCCTGGTAGAAGCCGAGGTTGCTCACGCGGGTCTCCTGTCGCGATTGGGTATCGCGAGCCTACCGGCGACGGTAGCTCGACACGCAAGCTTCACGCAGTGTGCACGCCCCGCGCACAGACCACGTCCGGGAGGATCTCGAAGGACGTGACGGCGTGCACGTCGCCCCCTTCGAGTTAGAGCGCTCCGTTTTCGAAAGCGCCAACTAAGTGTGCTGCGAAGGAACGACACCCCCGCATGACTCGTCAGCAGAAGCTCATCGGGCCTCAACACCTCGCACATCCACGACGTAACCAATTGCGTCTTGGCGAGGGTCAGGAACAACTCGTTGGCCTTTCGAACTTGCGGCGGTGTCTGGCTTGAGAACCACAGCGATGACAATCGGGATTGTCGTGGCGACAATCATGCCTACGGAGCAAACGCCTTACTTGGTCTTCAACGCACCCGCGATTGAGCTAAGCCGCAGGGCCGCCACGTCCGGGCGAGCCGCGAGGGCGAAGGAACCCTTTGCTCCCTCACGGACCGCAGCGACGAATGGATGTTGGAGGAACACGAGTACCCGCAAGATCTCCTCCTCGGTCGTCTCTAGGTCGTCGCGCACGGTTCGGTAGATGTCTCGCGCCGTGATGTACTCGGCTTGATCTCGTTCTGCTTCCGCCCGGAGTTCTCGGAGGACGCTGCCGAGCAGGTCCTGCTCCCGTTGCTTGGCCCGGCGCCGCTGCTCCACCTCCAACGCCCCACCTACCCGCGTGAGTTCGGCTAGATCCTCTGGTGTGTAAGGCAGGTCGACGTGCTCGAGAACCATCTGCGCCATTTGCTCGGTCGTGAGGAACACGACACCTGCTGCGGCGCCTCGCTTCAGCAATCGACCAGACTTCTCGAATCCGGGTCCGACTACCACGATGCGATCAGCCGCGTGTTGCTCTGCGTGTTCGCGCAGCGTTTCCAGGTCGACAGAGTCCTCGCGCAGTTGACCGCCAGCCGCCGTCTTCGCATCAACGACGCAGAGTCCGATAACCTCGAGTCCGCTTCGAATCGTGACAAGTACGTCCGTTCGACCAGGACCGCCGAGAAGCTGCGCATCGGTTCCGAGGCGGTCGAACGCGTCGGCAACAGCCTCTTCTAGCCGTGACGGACGCGATGCGTCGGTTCCGGCCTCGAGTAGCCGGGACGATAGCTCGGCTCGGTCAGAAGCGGGGCCAAGATCATTGTTGCCGACCGCATGGTCATCTGGTTCAAGATCCAATGAAGCGTTGAGCTCGGTGCGCGGCAAACTGTCCCGGAGAGCGACGCCGAGTACCGTGATTACAAAACGTCCACGTCCCAGTTCGAGGAGTGCGCCAGCTTGCTCGAGCCGACGCATGACTTGACTCGTTCGGCTCGAGGCGGGACCTCCGTCGGGGAAGAGAGCGCGGTGGACCGTGCCCGTGTCGAGGGGCTGGCCGGACGCGTAGTCGAGTACTTCCCCCACAGCTTGATAACGCACGTGCATCAGACGAGCGAAGTTGAGAGGCGACCCTTGAGTCGCCCACTCCTCGCCGAGTGGTGTCCGGCGGACGATATCACGGTCTGCCCACTCCCAAACTCCCAGGCGCTTCATCGACGACACCAGCGCGTCCACCGATGAGGGCTTAAGGTGAAATTCGCGCACTACGGCATCGTCCAGTGCTGAGCGCGTCATCGATTCACCGAGCAAGTCCACAAATCGACTTGTAGCGTCACTCGCAACTTTGAACCCCAAGGACAGTTCGCGTTCGGCAGGATCCATCCCGTCGATTAGCGCCTGCAGTAACGGCGGTGCCGGCGGTAGCTCTGCGGACTCGTCGTCGTCATCAGGCGGCCCAAGGTCCGAACTCTCGATCAGCTCGACTTCAGCAAGAGCTTTACTGCCAGCGTCAGTGATGACGTGTGACCATTCCGCCCCATCGCTGAGCAAACCTAGGGAGGTGAGCCAGCCGACCCGGCGTCGAATCTGGTCCTTGCTACTCCACTCAAGGCCATATGCGCGGGCATCGTCAAGTATTTCGTCAACTCTTGCACCTTGTCGAGACTCGACGAAGACGAGGAGTTCCCCAACGTACTTGTACGCGTTATGAAAAGCGACGAACAACGCTAACGGATCCGGGCTCTCCAGCCACGACGCCCCCGCTTCCGTGACGTGAAGTCCCTTCCTAGAGCGGGTTGTGTAACCCAGTCCCGCAATCGTGCTCTGCACGCGGCTCGTGCTCGACTCGTCGCCAACCCATCCGCTGTCGTCGTGACCCTCGATGTAACGAAGGAACGACCTCAGTTGCGAAGGCTGTTCGCTGGCACCGCCGGGCAGCTGCGGAAGCGCAGATGCTTTCGCCATCCACGTCTGCCGTGCTGAAGACCTCACCTCTGACACATGTATAGATTAGCGTCTGAGATTGCCACGTCCTGATCCCTCCCTCGTGCCTTGGCATCGCCCACGTTGCCCAATGCTCAGACCCGGTCGTCCAGGCGCCCATGTTGCCGACTCGCGATTATGAGGAATCCAAGCCCAGATAATCAAAAAGCAACTCTGGAGCGCCGCAGTCTTCATGCCAGGCGTGACTGCCGTTTTTACGACCGTCTCTCTGAGCGTTGTACGGTCCCTCAGCCGAACGACCGTTGTCGGCAATTTTCAGGGATTCGGGAATGCAGACGCGAACCGGGTGTAATACACCTTCGCCAGCGAGGAATCCACGGCGTGGACGTGGGCGATAAGGCCGAGAATATGCCGCGACATGCCATCGATGTCTCGAAAGCCGCGGCTGTGCAGGTGCCCCATTACGCCATGGGATTCAAGACCGTACAAGTGCGCCTCCACTCTTTTTCTGAATCGAGCGGGAACGCGAAGTTTTGAGCCATTCACCAGTACTCCCAGCACTTCGAGCCTTCGCCCGGGAGCGATGAGTCGGGTTTTCTTCTTGTTGGGCGTATAGCCAGCGGCGAAGATCGCCGAGGTGACTGACGATGCGAATTCTCGAGCGGAGGCCCGGTCGTAGGGCCCACCTGAGAACGTCAGGTCGTCCGCGTAGCGGGTATAGGTCGTGCCGTGGCTGATTGCCAACTCGTGCAGTGCGCGGTCCAGCCCCGACGCGAGCACATTTGCGATGGCCCCACTCGTAGACGCTCCCTGCGGCAGGTAGCCAAGGCGAACCCGCTTGCCATAGGGAAATCCTGCACCGCGGCGCCATTCCACAGTGCTCGCGTACTTTGGTGGCAGCCAGTCCTGGGGATCTCTGACGCTTCGGGTCACGATTCTTGCTAGTTCGAAGGCGACGAGCTCCGAGTATCGATACTTGCGAAGGAGGTGATAGACGTCGCGTTCGTCCGTTTGGTGAAAGAAGTCCTTTAGGTCCATCTTCAAAAGCCAGGTCGCGCCCAGATGTTCTTGGGCGCACTTGACCGACGAGTTGTCCTTCTCGTAAGCGAAGCTCCACGGCGTGCTGGGCATCCTTGCAAAGGTCTGGTCGAGCAGCCATCGCTGGACCGCAGCCAGAGCCTCAGAGGGAGCTGCTATGGACCGCAGAGACTTCCCGTCTCGCTTACGGATTGTGTAGATGTTGTATGGATCGGATTCCCGTTCGACGACCCGACGAAGGAATGCGTAGCTAACGCCGCTCATGTGGGCGAGGTGCCTCAGCGTGTAGATCGGCTGGACTCCAGATGCACTTTGGCGAGAGTCCAACACCAGCGCCCGATCGACGATCGCCGAGTCAAGGCCTGCTGGGGCTAGGGTTCGGTACAGGTGAGGGGAAGTTTTCATAGGTCACCTTGGATCGATCCCGGAGGGACAGTCGGGCTCGTCGACCGAGACAGCGACCGAGAGGAGTTCGACTTGCTCTGCGTAATCGTGAGTTTGTGCTCAGGCCCAATCAACGATTTAGCCCTCGTCGCACGCGACGCCGAAGACAAATGCTTCGGAGTGCCGGCACCAACGTTGCCGGCTTTTTCTGACCGTGATCGTTCCCCTCACCTTAGTTGAGAAGGATAGTACGGTTTCGTCGAGCCGCGATGAACAGCGGAAACGGCATCAATCTGCCTCCGACCGAATTTTCTTATCAAATCTCGCCCGCTCTCCAGCAAGGTGTCGTCGTTGTCGATCAATCCATGGGAGACGCAGAACGCCCGAATTTCCGTTAAGCGGCTGCTGGACATGTTGGCGTGCCGTTGCATCTGGAAACCACTTCGGATGCCGAGACGGAGGCAGACGAGGTAAAGCAACACAGGCCGGAGCATTGAATCGGCGCCCGAAAGTAGAGCGTGGGTTTCCTGCTTCTGCAATTTGCGTGGCGCGGACGCCCCACGCAGGGATTCAATGATCATCTGCGCGGTTCTAGGCGGTTCATAGCCTGAACTTTCGGTCTCGGCGTCGTTGTCAAATCCAAAACTGCGATCGTAAGGCAACAGCGGCACCCAAGGCGTGCGTCCGGGACCCTGGCTCTGGAGCAAGATCCGTGGAAGACCATTCCCAACCGTGTGTTCGAAAACGGTGAGTTGGCTTATCTTTTTGAATCCGTAGGCCATGCTGGGTTTATCAGCGTACTTCGCGCAAAGCGCCATGATTCGTTGCAGCTGATCGGGCGGCCATCCTGCGGACTCGAGATCAGCGCCGGGCCGTTCGTAATGAATTGCACTCCATCGCTTGTCCCACGAGAGCCACTTCCACGACACTTCGCTGATCGCGTGCGCAACCAGTTCGAAACGCATATGCCTGCTAGACAGCCAGCTTCGAATTGAGGAATTCGCAGTAAAGCTCGACATGAACTCCCACACCTCATTGCCGCTGCCTAGGTTGTCGGTAACGAACAGGACAACATCCACCTTTGCCGCCCGCATCTTTTCAACGGACGGCTCAAACAGCATGCCTGTCGCTCTCGCAGTCTTGCGCAAAAGTTGTTCGACTAGGAGTTCGCTTCCGGTGCTCTGGGGAAGATTCTCGCGAGATGTGTAGGGAACCGAAAGTCCCGCACCACCACGGACGGCGAAAGCCGCAACGCTAGCGTTCGTCATCTCCGCGCAAACAGACGTGAGGAGTCGCTTGAGTTCATGGCGAAAATTCGTGGCTGAAACAATCGGGATGGCATCCAGTAGTGCCGCCGCGTCAGCTACTTCGTCGGGCTCAAAATTGGTCAGCCAAGCTACACCGGCCTCCGTTTCTGAAATGGATTTGGGATTCACAGGCATCGCCTCCTTGTTTGAACTTCGATGGCCTCAATTTAGCCGCGACACTTAGTGGACTGATGTCGGTTCGGCTGACCGATGATGTGAAACCGTTTGACTGCCCGGACAGGACTGGCCGACGGGTGAGTGGCCAGAGGCTCGACGCGGGCCGCTTTTCTAGTCCATCCGACGACTGATGCTGTCGCCGACGTCGGCCTTCCATCAGTCTGAGCGGATCGATCGAGAGCGCAATTCGATTAGGAATTCGCTGCTAGTGAGGGCGGCGACTTCAAGTTCTCGAGCCTTGGACTGGACGGCGCGGTCATCGGAAACGACGACCCACTCGTCCGCAAAAAGATATTGGGCGTTCTCCATGCGGGCATCAATGGCGCAAGCAATCAGAAGGGGATCGGCGTTGCCCCGATTGCGGAACAGGTCAACGAGCGTCGAGTCGGCCGGATCGACAGTGGCCATGACTTCCTGGAGAGCCCGCAGTACGCCGGCCGTTGTGGGATAGATCAGGTCTGAGAAGGTGTCGATATCCGGATAACCCTGAGCTTCGTGAATCACCTCTTCAGGCATGCGACAGAAACTTCGAATGAAGGCTCCCCCGCGGTCCGCAGGAGGAACCTGGGACAGAGCATTGTTGTCGAGGAGATAGCGCTTTCCGTCAATCACAATGCGGCCCGAAATTCGCCTATCTGAGCGGGCTTGATCTTGTTGAGACACACTGCTCGGCAAAATTCGCCTGATGAGATTCCGCCGGAATCATGGACCGCCATCATTCGGCGAGAGAGTTCGGATCCGTTGTAGCGGCGAATGGCATTGACGGCTTTGGGGGGACGGGGCTGCGGCTTCTCTCTCGCCGCGTATTCCGAGTCCAAGGTCCGAAGATGCGCGTTCGCAATATCTTGAGTCGTCATGCCCAGCCGGAGCGCGCGCATGATGGCCGCGCTCGGAGTGACCTTGAAAAGGTCCGCGGTCTCTTTCGCGCTGGCGAGAGTGTCGACTTGAGTCTTTCGGAATTCCAGGACGGGCATAAGAATCTCAGCAGCGATCGCGAACTCTCGGTTCTCCGCCGGCGCGGCAGTTCTCCCGTTATAGGTGACGGGGGCAAAAATGCCACGCGAAATAAGAACGGTCAGGAGCACGAGGGTGAATGTTCGCCGGCCTGCCGGTTCCTGGTTCTCGCCCTCGTCTCCTCCTGCTAGGAAGATGTAGGGGACCTTGGAGTCCTTGATGGTGATCCCGCTGAACTTGACGCCTCTGAGTAGTTGCGGCATGTAGTTGTTCTGGCTTTGAGCGACGAGGATCTGTTTCGCCTCGAGTGCCTCGATCAATTTCCGTGTCGCGTCTTCCTTTTTATTCACTGAACGGATTGCGTCGGCCGGCAGTTCCAGTAGGTCGAGGAGCTTTTGAGCGTCGTCGGGAATGGTTCTTCCTGGCTTACTCAGCGCTCTGACGACGGTATTCGTAACGAGCGACTTGTCGTGTTTTTTGAGTAGCTCCTGCTTGCGGAGGAGGTCCTTTACGATCAGTTCGATGTCCCTGAGCGCCACTTCGTTGCGCGAATTAAGGGAGAAGGACGATTTGGTAAGCCCTTGGAGCAACTTGTCCGTCTTCTTCTCTAGCTGAGCTTCCACGACAGGTGTCGGCGCAAAGAACAGGACGT
The DNA here is from genome assembly GCF_003814635.1 of Frondihabitans sp. PhB161. Classification (NCBI taxonomy): domain Bacteria; kingdom Bacillati; phylum Actinomycetota; class Actinomycetes; order Micrococcales; family Microbacteriaceae; genus Frondihabitans; species Frondihabitans sp. PhB161. The sequence goes on along the minus strand of NZ_RKQW01000003.1, from coordinate 24,065 downwards.
AGGGAATATCGGCAATCCTTGCCAGGTGCACGAGCTTGTCGAATGTGATCGCTGAGGCTTCGAGGGCGTTCACGTAATCTGCCCGGTGGTTGGCAACGGAGTTCTCAAGCAGAGCCGTAAAGACCGTCTCCTCGATAGCAATCCTCTGACGGCCCAGTAGGACATAAAAAGTCAATCCGCTGCCCCAATCAGTTGTCCTTGTCTGCCAGGATCGCCGACCAGTTAGCGAGTGACGGTTCAACACGCCGGTTGAGAATCTCTCGAATAGGTTCATCTCGACAATATGAGGCGCGTACGCACATTCCGTCCCGCCCTGAGGAAGAACCTGCTAGCCAGAGGTGTAGCGGCCGGTCGACCCGAGCAAGTCGTCGAGGTCGGAATGTTGTGCTTGCGAGGCTGCACGTCAACACGTCTTAGGGCGTCCTGCTAAACGAAAGGCGATTGCAACGAGAGAGCCTTATTGCGTGGCTCGTGACGCGTTTATGGATGAAGCCTGGACGGTAATTGAGCCCTCGTTCCCGTCTCCAAAGTCCGCGCGAAAAAAGCCATGAGGCCGAACCGAACCTAGGACGCCGGTGGGCATCAGTCCTGCCATTAGTCACGCACGCGAGTGCTACGAAAGCCGACCGGATCGCCGGACGTCCCACGCATGTCTTTCGAGGAACCACATGGATGTTTGACCATCCTCGAGCGCGCCAAGCATCACTAACGGCAGCCTGCATCAGGGGTGCCCCATTGGCGCCAGGTCGGCACGATTTCAGGCATTTCCGGTCAGATGGAGCCAGTCATCGAATGCAGGAATCCTCGTTCGGCGGGCCCGGCGACCGCTCCACTCGTGCTCCCACGCGCGAACTTGCCTGAGGCACATGGTGACGTAGTCATCCGCGTAGCTTGCCCAACGTGGGGAGTAGTCGATCCGTTGGGACAGATTGTCGTCGTAGAAATCGTTGAAGACGATGCCATTCCCTAGCGCCTCTCCGAGGCACGCTCGAATTGAGCGCTTCATGTGTCGCCACTGACGTGGCACGCGAAGTCTCGCGGCGTCGATGCTCCTGTAGGCCTCTGGAATCGCATCGACCCAGAATTGGGCTTCGCGGCGATCTCGAAGGTGACGCAGTTGTTCATGCATGGGGATCATCCACCCGAGCAGGTTCGCTGCGGCCTCACGTCGGCGAGCGCGCTCGTCTTGCTGACGCTGCTGTCTTCCGCTGATCGTGCCACCCACAAGGGAGCCGAGCGCTACCCCAAATACGTTGGTCATGAGAAGAGTATGCCGAACACCTGCGACAATTCCCTCCGCCCGTTGGGCGAAGGCAAAGCAGTCCCGCCGAACGAAGAAGACCGCGCCGATCAGTTCCTAGTCGAAATCCCACCAAGGGAAAGGGCCACAGCCTGTTGGCTGTGGCCCTTTCTCGTGGCTGAGTTATTAAGACAGTTCTTAACTCAGCCCACTGGTCGGGCTGACAGGATTTGAACCTGCGACCCCTTGACCCCCAGTCAAGTGCGCTACCAAGCTGCGCCACAGCCCGAGATGACTCCGCCTGAACCGTGTGGAACAGCCGATGTAATCCGGTGTTGCCCCGACCGAGGCAACCGGACAAGCATACCCGACCGAGCGGCCTCCCACGAACCACTCGCGAGACCGAGCCCCGCCCTGACCGCGTTTGCGTCGCCCGACCGCGTTTATTCGCGGTCGGGCGACGCTTTCACGGTCGGGAGCCGGGCCCGGACAGTCAGCCCAGCAAGCGTCCCCAGCCAGCAGCACTCTCCGCACCCCACACCAGCGCTAGCCTGGAACCCCCAGATCGAAAGCCGCCCCGTGCAGAAGAAGCTCGTCGTCCTTGTCGCCGCCACCGTCGGATCCTTGGCTCTCGGCCTCACCGGCTGCTCCACCAGCTACCCCGACATCGCCGGCGTCTGGAAGGCCTCCGACGGCTCGCCCAACAAGACGATCAGCGACGACGGCAACTGCACGAACATGCTCTACACCGGCGGCACGATGAAAGAGATCGCGAAGCCGGGCATGTGCCAGATCACGGGTACGGCCGACCGCGGCGGTTACACGCTGAAGGTCTCGCAGACGGGAACGGTCGAGACGTACACCGCCACCTTCCGCAATCACGACGACACAATCGAGTTATCGCAAGCCGGGAGCACCATCGTGACGCTCACGCGCGCCCCCAGCGTCGACTAGGTCGGCGTCCTCCCACCTCAGGTCGATCCGCGCCCCAGCGACGCCCCTCACAGCCGAGCCCCGAGCCCCGGGGCCGCAGCCGAACACAGTGCCCGCAGCCGCTCACTCGTGGTGCGCGCAGTGATCTCCCATCGGCTCCATCGGCAGGTCGAGCATGGGGTTGCCGTCGAAGAACCCGACCGGCTTGAGGTGGAATCCGGCCCGGGCCACGGGCATGACCGGCCAGTCCTCGGGGCGCACGACGTGGTGCACGCCGACCGTGTACCAGCAGACGAGGTCGGCGTCGACGAGCGGCCGATCGCCTTCGATGAACCGCGACACTCCCTGGTCGACCGGCTGCTGCGCGATGTACTCGCCCGCCGCATAGCGCTGCCGCGGCTCGAACGCCGTGACCCAGAGCTGTTTCGTCGCGAAGGCACCCCGTTCGCGCTGCTGCGACCCCGGCAGGGCGAAGAACGGCGCCGCGGCTCCCGGCTCGATGAGGTAGCCGGGGCGGCCGCCGATGCCGTTGACGGTGTCGGCCGAGGTGACGATCCACGTTCGCGCGGTCTGCGGCGACGCCTCCCGTGCGGCGCTTGACTCTGAAGTCAAGTGCGTCCGCTCGACCTGCCATGCACTCCCCCACGGATTCGACGGACCGGCCGGAACCCCCGCCGAGTTCAGCTCCGAAATGTTGTTCCGCTGACCGTCGACCTGCATGTCGAGGCGCACCGAGAAGAAGTGCTGGTGGTGCGGCCCGTAGAGCTGTGGCGCTACGAGCGACCCGAACCCGGGCTCGTCGCCGGGTGCCACGGCTCCGGGCAGCAGGGCTCCGGTCGAGATGATGCCGGTGAGCTTCACTTCGAGCTCGATCGACCCGTCGAGGTGGATGTTCCAGTAGAAGCCGTAGTCGTAGTTGCCGACGGTGACGAAGAACGAGATCACGAGTCGGCGGTTGCGGCGCACCTCGCCTCGGCCGTCGCGGTATTCGGTGTGCTTCCAGCCGATACCGGCGTCTTCCTCGTGAATGCAGATGCCGTTCGGGATCACCAACGGCGACCCGTCCTGATCGTTGACCACGGCGTCGAGGTACAGGATCTCGCCGACGCAGTCGCAGCCGAGCTCCAGCGAGTTGGCGAGCACACCGAGCCCGTACTCGCCCTCGTCGAAGACGTTCTTGTTCCAGTGCGTCGCTGCTGGATCGGCGTAGGGCACGTACATCTCCGACACCGATCCCCGGTAGAGGATCGGCCGCAGCTTCCCGTGGTCGAGGTACCGCACGTCTTGCAGCACGACGCCCTCGCGCGGCGTGTAGCCGACCTGGAGCCGCCAGGGGCCCCAGCTGAGGCTGTGTCCGTCTAGCTCGACGCTGGATCCTTCGGGCTGACTGATCTCGATGGGCTTCATCGGCGCTCGAGCCTCGTCGTGCGGCGGGTACTGACCTTCGCGCGACCAGAGCGCCTCTTCGAAGTTGCCGTTCGTCGGCGGCAGCGGCACGACTCCGTGGTCGGTGACCTCGAGCACCTCCCACGTGTCCATGTCGATCGTGACGATCAGTCCCTCGACGGGGTGGGCGTAGCCGTTGTCGTACTGGCCGCGCCGCACGAACGTCAGCAGTCGCGCGAGTCTGCGGGTGGGCGCATCGTTCTCGCCGGTGTAGCCCGACGACCACTTGTCAATCATGGCGCTGTCGAAGTCCTCGACGCCGCGGAGCCGCATGGCCTCCTGCCAGCGCACGTCGGCCCGGACGAGCTCTTCCGACTTGTCGAACTCCTCGACGGTGATGGGCGGCTGCACGCCCTCGATGTGTTCGTACGAGACGACCCGATCCTCGGTCAGCGACACGATCGCCTCGTAGGTGGCGTGCTCGGCGGTCTCGCGGATCACCGCGAACCCCTGCCGATCCCACGCGTCACCCGGCTGCCAGTCGACGACGACCGACTTCGGCGGATCGAACGTCTCGATGAAGACGAATCGTGCGGAGTTCAGGAGTCCCTGATCGCGCTTCAGGATCCGAGACACCCCCGAGATCTCGTCGGCGGACAGGGGCTCGAGGGGATGCGTAGGCAACGGTGCTCCTTCGGCGGCGCGGCGGGTGGTGGCCCCGACCGTACTCGGAGCGGCGACTTTGGTCGGGTGCCGGTTCGGTGGCCCCGCCTGCCGTTCTGTCAGCGGGGCCGTGCCGGATCCTCGTCCCGCCCCTTCCCCTCGCACATTTGCGAGCGATGCGCCCCGACGCCCGCCACACCGCGGTAACCGAAGTGACTCGCAGGCGAGATCGCTCTCAGATTCGCGCCGACCCACCCGCCGCCGCCCCGGCCCCGCGTCGCGGCACCGCCAACATCACGACCGCGACCAGCGCGACCAGTGCCAGCCCGGCGATCACCGGCGCCCCGAGGTCGACGGCGTGCTCGAGGCCGCCCGCGGTGGCCTCCGCCCCCAGCCAGAGCGCGGCGGCACCCTGCACGAGGTAGGCGACGAGGTAGACGGCCGAGAGGGTTCCGGCGCGGTGGTGAGCCGGCGCGAAGCGGCTGACGATCTGCAGGCCGGCCGCGAAGAAGAGGCTGTAGCCGACCCCGCCGAGCACGCAGAACGCCAGGAACAGCCCGAGCGAATGCAACGATCCGGCCGCGACGAGCGACGCGAAGGCAAGCACCGTGGCCACGAACGCGACCGGCGTGGCGACGACGAGCGGCAGGCGGCGCGACGCTAGAGCAACGACGCCGATCACTCCCATCGAGAGCGCGATGATTGCGCCGGTCACGAACGCGTTGTCGCTGCCGATCAGCTGTTTACCGATCGATGCGCCGAGCGAGAGCACGACCGCGCCGAGCGCATACGCGGCACTGATGCAGACGGCTGCGGCGGCCACGGCTCCCCAGAGCGACCGCGGCACGCTGATGCCGTGCGGCTTCCAGCGCCCTGCCTCGGCGGGTCGGTCGCGGCCGAGCCGCCAGACGAAGACGAGCACGACGGCTTCCACGGCCAGCAGGATCCAGTAGGTCAGGTGCAGCGGGAACGGCGCGTACTGCACGAGCGCACCTCCGAGCAGCGTCGCGAAGACGAGCCCGACGGCGGTCGAGGCGGTGCTGATGGCGCCGGTCCGCGCCGAGTTCGCGGGCCCGGCGATGTCGATCATCTTCGCCGTGGCAGGGCTGAGCGACAGGCCGACGCCGAGGCCCATGAAGGCTCGCCCGACGAGCAGCCAGCCGACGTTCGGCGCGACCGCGAACAGCAGCACGCCGATGATCGACGCTGCGACTCCGAGCAGGATGCTGGCCCTCCGCCCGATGGTGTCGCTCAGGTCGCCGAAGACGAGCAGCACGACCACGAGTACCAGCGGGTAGACGGCGAAGATCGACGTCGTCAGCAGCGCGGTGAGGTGCCAGTCGGCCGTGTAGAGCGGGTAGACGGGGGTTGCGGCGCCGCTGGTCCAGAGGGCGAGGGCGAGCACGGCCGCACACGTCCAGAAGGCCAGGCGATCAGACGTGGGCTGACGGGTCGAAGCGGACATGACGCGACAGTAGCAGGCTGGCTACGAAAACCCAACCGAGGTAGGGTGGGTGGCATGTCACCACGCGCGTGCCCTGATCCCACCTGCGGGATCGCCCGCAGTCTCGACGTCCTCGGCGAGCGCTGGGCCCTCATGATCGTGCGCGACGCGTTCCTCGGCCGCTCCCGCTTCTCTGAGTTCCGCGCCTCCCTCGGCGTCTCCCCCGACATCCTCACCGCGCGGCTGGCCACCCTGGTCGACTGCGGCGTGCTCGTCCGCCAGACGTATCGCGACCCCGGCGAGCGTGAGCGCGACGAGTACGTCCTCACCGACGCCGGCCGCGAGCTGGCGCCGGTCCTCGCGGCTCTGGGGCGGTGGGGCGCCGATCACCTCCCCGTCGACTCCGGCACAAGGATCCGCTACCTCGACTCCCACACTGGCGACCCGGTGCACCTGACGTTCGCCACGGCCGGCGGTGCGTCCGTCCCGGCGTCGCGGGTGACTCTCGTCCGCCCCTCGGCCTAGCCCCGCCGCGCGCGCCCGGTCTCGCTAGCCGTTTCACGCGTCGCGAACCGTTTATTCGGCGAGCGATGCGTGATTCGGTTAGCAAGGCGTGCCTGAGGTGCGACGCCGCAGAGGCCCATCACCTAGTCGCGTTTCGCACGTGTAGTCGCGGTATGGCGCGTCTAAACCTGCGAATCGCGACTAAACGGTTCTCCGCGAGCCTCGCCGCATAGGAGCCGGGAACACCGTCCGCAGGTGCGGGTTCGACAGCACGACCGCGATCGCGACCATCAGCCCCGAGAACACGAGCTGCTCGATCACCATCCACGTCGGGTACAGCCCCGGAAAGCTCGCCACCACCACCGTCACCAGCGGAAAGATCCGCGAGAACAGCCGCAGCCGCGCAAACGCCCAGTAATAGCCGAGCTGGGCCCGCCACGCGAACACGTACAGCGAGAGCGTGATCAGCAGCACCACCGTCGACCGGAACCAGACAGCCCACGGCACGTGCACACCGTGCGACGCGAGCACAGTCGCGATCACGACCGCCGCGAGGCCGACCACCGTCTCGCCGACGAGAAGCCAGCGGATCGCCTTGAACGACCGCACCGTGCGCGGGTGCCGACGCATGTCTTCGCGCACGACGTAGGCGTGCTGCCGCCCCCCGGCGAGACGATCGACGCGAAAGGTGGCGAACAGCCGATCGACGAGTGCGCCCAGCGTGCCGGGCGGCGGCGTCGATGCGGTGGCCATACGCCTATCATCCCAGACGACGAGCCCTCCCCGCCCCTGGCCGCGTCAGCGGCCCTTCAGAACGTGGCAGGCGTCGGCTCTGCATCGCCGAAGGCGCTTGCCACTCCCGGTGAACGACGCCGACCGCCATTCCAGAGATCAGGAGCGCTTGCGCTTCTCGCGCACTCGCATGTTCACCGTGATCGGCGTGCCCTCGAACCCGAAGATCTCGCGCAGACGACGCGTGATGAACCGGCGGTACTGCGGGTCGAGGAACCCGGTCGTGAACAGCACGAACGTGGGCGGGCGGTTGGCCGCCTGGGTGCCGAACAGGATCCGGGGCTGTTTGCCTCCGCGGACGGGGTGCGGGTGCTCCTGCGTGAGTTCGGCGAGCAGAGCGTTGAACTTGCCGGTGGGCACGCGGGTGTCCCACGACTCGAGAGCGAGCTCGAGCGCGGGCACGAGCTTCTCGAGGTGGCGGCCGGTCTTGGCCGAGATGTTGACGCGCGGGGCCCACGAGACGTGATCGAGGTCTTGGTCGATCTCGCGCTCGAGGTAGCGGCGGCGGTCATCGTCGAGGAGGTCCCATTTGTTGAAGGCCAGCACGAGTGCTCGGCCGGACTCGAGAACGAGGTCGATGATGCGGAGGTCTTGAGTCGAGATGGGCTCGGTGACGTCGAGCACGACGACGGCGACCTCGGCCTTTTCGAGCGCGGCCGAGGTGCGGAGCGACGCGTAGAAGTCGGCACCCTGCTGCAGGTGGACGCGCTTGCGGATTCCGGCGGTGTCGACGAAAGTCCAGATGCGACCGCCGATCGAGACCTGCTCGTCGACCGGGTCGCGGGTCGTGCCGGCCATCTCGTTGACGACGACTCGCTCTTCACCCGCGGCGCGGTTGAGCAGCGACGACTTGCCGACGTTCGGGCGGCCGAGGATGGCGACGCGGCGGGGCCCGCCGATCTCCTCTTTGGCGACCTTCGACACGGCGGGCAGCGTGGCCATCGCCTTGTCGAGGAGGTCGGCGACGCCGCGGCCGTGCAGCGCCGAGACGGGGAACGGCTCACCGAGGCCGAGGCTCCAGAGCTCGGAGGCCTGGATCGCCTTGCGGTCGTCGTCGGTCTTGTTGGCCACGAGGATCACGGGCTTGTGGGTGGCGCGCAGCATGCGGACGACGTGCTCGTCGGTCGACGTGGCACCGACGTTGACGTCGACGACGAAGAGGACGGCGTCAGCCAGGTCGACGGCGATCTCGGCCTGCATGGCGACGGAGGCGTCGATGCCGAGGGCGTCGGGCTCCCACCCGCCGGTGTCGACGATCGTGTAGCGGCGCCCGGCCCACTCGGCCTTGTACGAGACGCGGTCGCGGGTGACACCCGGCTTGTCTTCGACGACGGCCTCGCGGCGGCCGATGATGCGGTTGACGAGCTGAGACTTGCCGACGTTGGGTCGACCGACGATCGCGAGCACCGGCAGGGCGGGAGCGTAGGTGATCGCGTTGGGATCCCACTCGCCCGCTTCGAGCACATCGAGGTCTTCGTCGTCGAGCTCGTAGTCGGTCAGCCCCTGACGCAGGGCAGATGCGCGCTGCTCCGCGTCGACGTCGTCGAGGGTCGCGAGGCGATCGGCCATCGAGTCGTCGAACTCAGGAAAATCGCGGTCGCCCGAAGAGGCGCTGTCTTTGTCGTTCGCCATGGTGGCTCCTAGCTACGTGGGTGCTCTCCGGTCATGCCTGGGGCGCGGGCGCCGTGGCAGTGGAACGGACGAGCTCGACCATGGCCGAGACGGTCTGATCGAAGTCGAGATGAGTGGAATCGAGGGTTGTGACGCCTTCTGCGGCTGTCATGAAGTCGACCACCTTGCTGTCCTGCTGATCTCTCTTCGACAGCTGCCGGGCAGTTTCTTCGGCACTCTGCCCCGTGATCTCTGCGGAACGCCTGGCCATTCTAGCCTCTTCGGTGGCCGTGAGCAGGATCCGCACCTGCGCATCCGGCGCGACGACCGTCGTGATGTCACGCCCCTCGGTCACGATGCCGGGCTTCTCGGTGCCGGCGATGATGCCGCGGAACACCTCGACCAGGTGACTCCGCACCTCGGGGAGCTTCGAGACGGAGGCGACCGACTGCGTGACCTGGGGCGTCCGGATCTCGTCGGTCACGTCGGATCCTGAGATCCGGACGAAGTAGTCACCCGGATCGGTGCCGATCTCGTAGTCGAACGTCGAAATGACCGCGACGACGGCCGCAGCGTCAGACAGGTCGGCACCCGACCGCACCGCATGCAGGGCGAACGCCCGGTAGGCCGCACCGGTGTCTTGGTAGTCGAAGCCGAGGGCCACCGCCGTCGCCCGGCTCACGCTCGACTTGCCACTGCCCGCGGGGCCGTCGACGGCTACGACGACGGGTCGGTAGAGGCTGCTCGAGCGATACCGCGAAAGGAGGTCCGCCTTGAAGTCGTGCAGCTCTTCGGAGGTCTCGGGAAGGTCGGGGTTCGTCATGCCTGTGCTCCTGCAATGGTCCAGCCGCGCCGGACGAGTTCGTCGATCAGTCGTTCTTCGTGTTCGGGCACGACGCTCACTTCGGCGAGGCCGAACTGTGCGCCGGGCGAGTGCTCGAGACGGAGGTCTTCGAGGTTGATGCCGGCTTCGCCCATCTCGGTGAACAGTCGCCCGAGCTGGCCCGGGGTGTCGTCGACCATGACGACCACCCGCGTGAAGACGGTGCTCTGACCGTGCTTACCGGGCAGGCGGGCGACACCCGTGTTGCCGCGGCCGATGGTCTCGGCGATCGCGCGCAGCGACCCAGGATCCGACGGGGCCGAGAGGGCGGAGATCACGCCGTCGAGATCGTCCCGCAGCGCCCGGAGCACGGTTTCGACGTGGCCGGCATTCGCCCCGAGGATCTGCACCCACAGGCCGGCGTCGCTGGCGGCGATCCGTGTGACGTCCCTGACCCCCTGCCCCGCCAGGCCGAGCGAGGCGTCCGGGGCATCTCCGAGCCGTGCCGCCATGAGCGAGGCAACCACCTGGGGCGCGTGCGAGACCACGGCCACCCCGCGATCGTGCTCTTCCGGCGTCATCTCGATCGGGGTGGCCCCGAGGTCGAGCACGAGGTCTTCGAGAGCGGCCGCGGCGCGGTAGCTGATGGCGTCGTGGCCGGCGATCACCCAGGGGCGTCCGACGAAGAGGTCGGCGCGCGCCGAGATGGGACCGCCGCGTTCACGCCCGGCCATGGGGTGCGAGCCGATGTAGCGCGAGACGTCGGCGCCACGACGCTCCAGCTCGCGGAGCGGCTCGACCTTGACGCTCGCGACGTCGGTCACGAGGGCGTTCGGGTAGTCGGCGAGCTCTCGCACGACGATGTCGGCTGTGACATCCGGGGGAACGCAGACGACGATCAGGGTCGGCTCGTCTCCGTCCGCAGGCGCACGGCCTGCGCCGTAGTCGATCGCCAGGCGGCGGGCCGACGGCGAGGCGTCGTCGAGGATGACCTCGACGCCCTGCTGCCGGAGGCCGAGGCCGATGCTCGCGCCGAGAAGGCCGGAGCCGACGATGCGGACCGGGCCGACGAGCCGCTTCGGCTCGTGAGCTCCCTCGTGCGTCGAGCTCACCGGCCGCTACCTCGTCGGCGCTCCTCCTGCTGACGGCGCACCTGCGATCGTCGGCTCGGCGCCGGAGCGCGACCCCCGGTCACGTCGCCGTTGACGGCCACCCGGCGGTTGCCATCGCTGTCGTACTGCTTCTTGGGCTCGCGGCGGTCGGCCTGCCCGGCGCCACCGCCGGCACCACCCTGCCCGCTGCCGTTCTGACCGTTGCCCCCCTGCGCGCTCGTCCGGCCGCGGCGGCTCTCCTCGCGCGCGTCGAGATCGGGCTCGTACTCCTCGTCGTCTTCGTCGTAGTACTCCTTCTCCGACTCCGCGACGTCGTCGTCGACATCCGCCACGAGTTCGACCCCGCTGTCGTCCATGCTCTCCTGCACGGCGGCTGCCGCGACCGCCGACGGCTCGGCTGCTCCGACCCCGGCGTCGCGCGCGATCGTCAGGATGTCGCCGAGCTCGTCACGAGTCAGGTCGCGCACCTCGCCGACGCGCAGCGAACCGAGGTGCAGCGGGCCGAACTGGCGACGCACGAGGTCGACGACCGGGTGCCCGACCGCGTCGAGCATGCGCCGAACGATGCGGTTGCGGCCGGAGTGCAGGGTGATCTCGACGATGCTCGTGCCACCCGCCTGCCCGGTGCCCCGGTCGACGACCCGCGCCGAGTCGGCTGTGATGGGCCCGTCGTCGAGGTCGATGCCCGCGACGAGCTTTTTCGCCGTGGTCGGTGTGATCGATCCCTCGACCTTGGCGATGTACGTCTTGGTCACCCCGAACGACGGGTGCGCGAGAATGTGCGCCAGCTCGCCGTCGTTCGTCAGGATCAGCAGACCGCTCGTCTCGGCATCGAGTCGGCCGACGTTGAAGAGCCGCTCGGGGTAGTGGCGCGTGAACTCGGTGAGGTCGGGGCGCCCGCGCTCGTCGCGCAGGCTCGACACGACGCCGACCGGCTTGTTCAGCATCAGGTAGCGCCGGGTGGGGTCGAGCTGCACGGCCTGACCGTCGACGACGACCTTGTCGACCGCGGGGTCGACTCGACGCCCGGCGGAGGTGACGACCTCGCCGTTCACCGTGACGCGGCCGGCGGCGATCAAGTCTTCGGAGACACGTCGGCTGGCAATACCCGCCGCCGCCATGACCTTCTGGAGGCGCTCGCCCTGCGGCGCCGCCTCGGATCCTGGAGTGGTGTCGTTATCGGCCATTGTCGAAACCTTCCTGCCCATCGGCGAGCAGCGGTGAGATCAGCGGCAGCTCGTCGAGGGAGTTGACGCCGAGGTGCGTCAGCAGCAACTCGGTCGTCTCGTAGTTGATGGCGCCGGTCTCGGCGTCGGTGAACGATTCGGTGATGAGTCCGCGTCCGAGCAGCGTACGGACGACGCTGTCGACGTTGACCGCACGGATCTGAGCGATGGCGCCTCGGGTGATCGGCTGCTTGTAGGCGATCACCGCGAGCGTCTCGAGTGCGGCCTGCGAGAGCCGGGTCGGGTTCTGCGTCAGCACGAAGTCGCGGACGATCGGGTCGAACTCTTCGCGGACGTAGAACCGCCAGCCGCCGCCGACCTCGCGCAGCTCGAAGCCGCGGCGGGTCGTCGGTGCGCCGTCGCCCTGGTCGACCCCGTCGAAGTCGGCCACGAGCGAATCGATCGCCTGGCGGACGGCCGCGACAGGCGCCCCGATGGCTGTGGCCAGCGAGACGAGGCTCTGGGGCTCGTCGGCGACCATGAGGATCGCTTCGAGCGTGCGAGCGATCGGCACGCCCGGCGTCGGAAGGGCCTGGTCGTCAGCGAACGCGGCGTCGGTCTGCGCTGCGTCAGAGAGCGCTGCGTCGTTAGGCGCTGCATCATCCGTCATAGTCGGCCCCCAGGTTGGCGAGGTTCTCTTCGGTCCAGTGCTCGGCGGTCCAGCGGATGGTGAGCTCGCCGAGGGGTTCGAGCTGTTCGAAGCTCAGCGACGCGTGGCGGTACAACTCGAGGATCGCGAGGAACCGCGCCACGACAACCCCCTTCACGTCGACCCCGTCGATCAACTCGCGGAAGCTCAGCACGGCACCGCGCCGGAGCATCGACACGACGATGGCGGCCTGCTCGCGAATGCTCACCAGAGGCGCGTGCAGGTGGTCGAGCCCGACGGTGGGGGCCTCTTTCGGCGTCAACGCCATCGCCGCGATGGCCGCGAAGTCGTCGACCGACAGGGTCCAGACGAGTTCGGGCGTCGACACGCGGTACTTCTGTTCGAGACGGACGCTCCGGGCATGTCGATCGCCCTCGGCCTCACCGCGAGTCGCGAACCACTCGGCCGCTTGCTTGAACGCGCGGTACTGCAGGAGGCGTGCGAAAAGCAGATCGCGCGCTTCGAGCAGCGCGACGTCTTCGGCGTCGACGAGCTCCCCCTGCGGAAGGAGTCCGGCGACCTTAAGGTCGAGGAGGGTAGCGGCGACCACCAGGAACTCGCTGGCCTTGTCGAGCTCCTCGTCGGAGTCGAGCCCGCGGAGGTACGACAGGAACTCGTCGGTCACCTCGCTCAACGCGATCTCGGTGATGTCCATCTCGCGTTTGGTGATCAGCGAGAGGAGAAGGTCGAAGGGGCCGGAGAAGTTGTCGAGACGCAGCGTGAACGCCTGGTCGGTCGATGGCTCGACGTCGGAGGCGACGCCGGCATCGAGAGTGGAGTCGCTAGGCTGCGGCGCCACGGGCGATGAGCTCTCTGGCCAGCTGGCGATACGCCTCGGCAGCCGGATGCGACGGCGCGAACTGATTGATCGGGCTTGCGGCCACGGAGGCGTCGGGGAACTTCACCGTCCGGGTGATGACCGTCTCGAGTACCCGATCGCCGAATGCGTCGACGACCCGCTCGAGCACCTCGCGGCTGTGCAACGTGCGCGAGTCGTACATGGTCGGCAGGATGCCGTCGAGCTCGATGTCTTCGTTCAGCCGGTCGCGCACCTTGTCGATGGTCTCGACGAGCAGGGCGACACCGCGCAGGGCGAAGAACTCGCACTCGAGCGGGATCAGCACCCCGTGGGCCGCGGTGAGCGCATTCACCGTCAGGATGCCGAGCGACGGCTGGCAGTCGACGAGGATCACGTCGTAATCGTCGCGGACCTTCCGCAGCACTCGGGCAAGGATCTGCTCGCGAGCCACCTCGTTGACGAGGTGCACCTCGGCGGCGGAGAGGTCGATGTTGGCCGGGATGACGTCGAGCCCCGGCACATTGGTGCCCTGGATGACCTCGTGGGGATCCTTGACCGTGCCAATCAGCAGGTCGTACACCGTGGGCACGTCGTGGGTCTGCACGCCGAGGCCCGCGCTCAAGGCACCCTGCGGGTCGAAGTCGACGGCGAGCACCTTGCGGCCGTACTCGGCGAGCGAGGCACCGAGGTTGATGGTCGTCGTCGTCTTGCCGACGCCACCCTTCTGGTTGCAGAGCGAGATGATGCGGGCGGGGCCGTGGCTCTGAAGCTCGGCCGGCACCGGAAAGGCCGTGCGGGGTCGGCCGGTCGGCCCCATCTCGACGGCCGGGCTCTCCGCGGAAGGGGCCTCGGTCGATTTCGGCGTCGTACTCACGGGGATAATCCTACCGGCGCGTCCCGCCCAGCCCGGGTTGCCTCGCCCTGTCTAAAGGACGCCCGTCTAACCCCGAGGGAGTTCGGGCACGAGATGCCCGTCTGACGGGGAGTCGACCTGCTTTCCGCTCCTCAACACAGGACTACCCCGCAGCGGCTCCTGCTGAGGCGACACCGGCCCGACGACTCAGGGCAGCCCGGGCCTCTTTCTCCCCCGGCGCCCACCGTGCTCGCGGGTGCGCCTGCCCGTAGGCGTCGCGCAGCGCATCCGCGGTCACGAGCGTGTAGATCTGCGTCGTCGCCACCGACGCGTGCCCGAGCAGCTCCTGCACCACGCGCACGTCCGCCCCGCCCTCGAGCAGGTGCGTCGCGAACGAGTGCCGGAGCGTGTGCGGCGACACCTCGAATCCGAGCTGCGCCCGGGACGCCGCCGCTTGGATGATCAACCAGGCGTTCTGCCGAGACACCCGTGCCCCGCGTGTTCCGAGAAACAGAGCGGGCGTCGCAGTCCCCCGCACCGAGAAAATCGGCCTCGCCCGCACCAGGTAGGCATCGAGGGCCCGCCGGGCGTAGCTGCCGAGCGGCACGATCCGCTGTTTGCCGCCCTTGCCGAACAGCCGCACCACGTCGCCCTCGATCACATCGTCGACGTTGAGCGACACCGCCTCGGTCACGCGCGCGCCGGTCGCGTAGAGCAACTCGAGCAGAGCCTTGTCACGGAGCCGTGTCGGCTCGTCGCCGTCGGTCGCTGCGAGCAACGCCTCGACCTGCGCCACGGTGATCGCCTTCGGCAGCCGCGACGGCAGCTTCGGTGGTCGCGCCTTCGTGGTCACGTCGTCGGCGACCAGGCCCTCCTCGGCGATGAACCGGTGCAGCCCCTTCACACTCGACAGTGCGCGCGCCACCGACGATGCGGCGAGCGGCACCTCGCGGGTGGCGAGCGCGGCCGGAAAGCCCGCGACGAGCACCGAATCGACGAGGGCAGGATCCTGGATGCCCGCCTCCTCGAGGAATGTCGCGTACAGCGCGAGATCGCGCCGATACGCAGCCACCGTGTGCGGCGAGAGACCGCGCTCGACCGTGACGTGCCGCAGGTAGCGCTGCACGGCGTCGTCGAGCTTCGAGGTCATGCCCCCAGGCTAGGCGCGCCGGAGCGCACGCGCTGCCGCTCACGCGCTGACGCGCACGCGCTGCCGCTCACGCGCAGGCGCGCAGACGCCGGCGCACCCCCGCTTGGCCAGAATCACCGCGGCATCCGGGGGTTGTCTGGCCATCCCGGGGTGCCTCAGCTCCCGGCTACCAATCCACCCACTACCGCGCGAGCTTGGCCTGCAGCGCGAGAGCCGACACGCACAGGATCGAGTTATGCACCGTTCCGCTCAGCACAGCGTCGACGATCTCGTCGAGCGGCACCCAGCGCACCTCGATGTCGGCCTCTTCGGCCTCGCGCTCGAACGCCGCATCCGTTGCCGAGACACCGGTCGCGTGAAAGACGATCAGCTGTTCGTCGCTGCCACCGGGCGTCGTGTTGAAGGTGATGAGGTGTTCCCACGCGGAGGCCGTGACATCGGTCTCTTCGGCGAGTTCACGCTGGGCTGCCACGAGAGGATCTTCGCCGGGGATGTCGAGAAGGCCGGCCGGCAGCTCCCAGTCGCGCGAGCGGATCGGGTGACGGTACTGCTTGATCAGCAGCACCCGCCCCTCGTCGTCCTGGGCAAGCACGACGACCGCGCCGGTGTGCGCAACGTACTCGCGGACGATTGCCGACCCGCCGTACTCGAACGTCTCGCGCCGGATGTTCCAGACCGCGCCCTCGAACACCACCTCCGACCGGGTGACGGCCACCTCGGTCGGGTCGTCGGCGAGCACGGCCGGCAGATCAGACCCGGTCGACGGCACGCCCTCAGGCACCCTCGGCCTCGGCGACCTCGAACAGCCGCGTCGCGTTCTGACGGTCGAGTGCCGCCTCGACGAGACCAGAAAACAGCGGGTGCGCGTGATTCGGGCGCGAGCGCAACTCGGGGTGCGCCTGGGTGCCGATGTAGTACGGGTGCTCGGCGCGGTCGAGCTCGACGTACTCGACGAGCTGGCCGTCGGGCGACGTGCCCGAGAAGACCAGACCGGCGTCGGCGATCTGCTCGCGGTAGTGGTTGTTGACCTCGTAGCGGTGGCGGTGGCGCTCTTCGACGAGCTCCGAGCCGTACACCTCAGAAGCCAAGGATCCGGCGGTCAGCGCTGCCGGGTACAGGCCGAGGCGCATGGTTCCGCCGAGGTCTCCTCCCGCGATGATGTCGACCTGCTCGGCCATCGTGGCGATCACCGGGTACTCGGTGTCGGGGTCGAACTCCGAGGACGACGCCCCGGCGAGGCCGGCCTCGTTGCGGGCGTATTCGATGACCATGCACTGCAGGCCGAGGCAGAGCCCGAGGGTCGGGACGCCGTTCTCGCGGGCGAACCGGAGCGCTCCGAGCTTGCCCTCGATGCCGCGGATGCCGAAACCGCCGGGAACGCAGATGCCGTCGACGTCGGCGAGCGCCTTCGCGGCGCCCTCGATGGTCTCGCACTCGTCGGAGGGGATCCAGCGCAGCACGACCTTGGTCTGGTGCGCGAAGCCGCCGGCCTTGAGGGCCTCGGTGACCGAGAGGTAGGCGTCGGGAAGGTCGATGTATTTGCCGACCAGGCCGATCGTGACCTCGTGCTTGGGGTCTTTGACAGCCGAGAGAATCGGGTTCCAGCCGGTCCAGTCGACCGCGCCGGCTTTCTCGTCGAGGCCGAGGTGCTCGATGATGTAGCCGTCGAGGCCCTGCTCGTTGAGCATGGCCGGAATTTCGTAGATGCTGGCCACGTCTTTGGCGTTGACCACCGCGTCTTCGTCGACGTCGCACATCAGCGCGATCTTGCGGCGGTTCGACTCGGTGACCGGTCGGTCGCTGCGGAGCACGAGCGCGTCGGGCTGGATGCCGATGGCGCGGAGGGCGGCGACGGAGTGCTGCGTCGGCTTGGTCTTCTGCTCGCCAGAGGCTCCCATGAACGGGACCAGCGACACGTGCACGAAGAAGACGTTCTTGCGGCCGAGCTCGTGACGCACCTGACGGGCCGACTCGAGGAACGGCTGGCTCTCGATGTCGCCGACCGTGCCGCCGACCTCGGTGATGATGACGTCGGGCTGCGGCTCATCGGAGGCCTGCAGGCGCATGCGACGCTTGATCTCGTCGGTGATGTGAGGGATGACCTGCACGGTGTCGCCGAGGTACTCGCCCCGGCGCTCCTGCGCGATGACGGTCGAGTAGATCTGACCGGTCGTGACGTTCGCGCCCTGGTTGAGGTTGATGTCGAGGAACCGCTCGTAGTGCCCGATGTCGAGGTCGGTCTCGGCGCCGTCATCGGTGACGAAGACCTCGCCGTGCTGGAACGGGTTCATCGTTCCCGGGTCGACGTTGAGATACGGGTCGAGCTTCTGCATGACGACGCGGAGCCCGCGAGCAGTCAACAGATTGCCGAGGCTTGCGGCCGTGAGGCCTTTGCCGAGAGAGGAGACGACGCCCCCGGTGACGAAGATGTGCTTCGTGACCTTCGTGTCGTTTGACGAGTTGACCGAGCCGGAGTTTTGATTGACCACCACGGGCTTCCATCCTACGTCACTCGTGGTTCACCGAACAGCCTCCGGTCGTTACGACCGTGTATCGGTGCGCACTCCCGCGCGTGTCGGACGGGCGGTGGCGAGATCGAGCAGCTCGCGCGCGTGCTCGAGTCCGCTCTCGCTGTCGGGCAGCCCCGAGAGCAGCCGGGCCATCTCGGCGACACGCTCCTGGCCTTCGAGCTGCTGCACGCTGGAGGCGGTCACCTCACCCGAGGCGTCTTTCACGACTCGGAGGTGGTTCGTCGCGAAGGCCGCCACCTGCGCCAGGTGCGTCACGACGATCACCTGGGCGCGATCCGCCAGCATCGCCAGGCGCCTGCCGATCTCGATGGCGGCCGCGCCGCCCACGCCGGCGTCGACCTCGTCGAACACGAACGTCGGCACGGCGCTCGACGCAGCCATGACGACCTCGATGGCCAGCATCACGCGCGAGAGCTCGCCGCCCGACGCACCCTTGCCGAGGGGCCGCGGTTCGCTGCCGGAGTGCGGGCGCAGGAGAATCTCGACGATGTCGGCACCGGATGCACCGAGCTCTCCTCGGTCGCTCACGGAGACGACCAGCTGAGCCCCGGCCATGGCCAGCGCCGCGAGCTCGTCGCTCACTCGCGCCGCGAGATCGTCGCCGGATTCGCGGCGGAGCGCCGTCAGCCGACCTGCGAGCTCCTCGGCTGCGGCCCGATGCGCCTCGACCTCCGCGGCCAAACCGACCACTCGATCGTCGTCACCGTCGAGTTCGACGAGGCGCTCCGATCCGTCGGCGACGAGCTGGATCACGTCGTCGAGCGTGGGCCCGTATTTGCGCACGAGGGCGCCGAGGTCGGCACGGCGCTCCTGCACGGTCTCGAGTTCGCGCGAGACATCGGCATCCAAGGATCCGAGATAGCTCGACAACCGCGCGGACGTGTCGGACACCTGCACGCTCACCTCCGCGAGCAGATCGGCGATCGATTGGAGCTCGGCGTCGTGCTGCGCCACCCGCTCGACCTGGCGGCGCGCCTCTTCGACCAGCGACAGGACGTCACGGGTGCCGTCGACCGCGTCGGTCGACAGGATCTCGTGCGCGAGGCCGGCTGCGAGTCGGAGGTCTTCGGCGTTGCTCAGGCGCTCGGCGGTGGCGTCGAGCTCGGCGTCTTCGCCGGCTGTGGGGCCAACCCGTTCGATCTCGTCGATCGCGGCGCGGAGGGTGTCGGCCTCGGCGGATCGAGCGTCTCGATCACCGGTGATCGTGTCGAGCTCGCGTGCCGCCTTCTGCCAGCTCTCGAAGGCCTCGGCGTAGCTCGCTCTCACGACGGCGAGCTTTTTTCCGCCGTGGGCGTCGACTGCCGAGCGCTGCGCCGCCGCCGACTTCAGACGGATCTGCTCGGACTGCCCATGCACCACCACGAGGTGCTCCGCCAGGTCGCCCAGCACGCCGACCGGCGCCGATCGACCGCCGACGACCGCACGACTTCGTCCCTCGCTCGAGACGATGCGGCTGAGGAAGAGCTCGCCGTCGTCGACGTCTCCTCCGGCATCGCGCACGCGCTCGGCCGCCGGACCACCGTCGGGTACCGACCAGCGCCCGTCGACAACCGCCTGGGCGCTGCCGGACCGCACGGCACCGCCATCGGCACGCTGCCCGAGCAGAAGCCCCAGCGCTGAGACGACCATGGTCTTGCCCGCACCGGTCTCGCCGGTGACGGCGGTGAAACCGGGCCCGAGGGGCAGGGTGGCTCGCCCGATGACCCCGAGGTCGCGGATGCTGATGTCTTCGATCACTTAGGTGTGCGGGCCTCTCCAGCCGGTGACCGGCAGGTGGAACTTCGCGACGAGGCGGTCGGTGAACGGCGCCGTCCGCAGGCGAGCCAGACGGACGGGCTGGGCCGATCGGCGTGCAACGACTCGGGCTCCGGGCTCGAGGGTGTGTGCGCGGCGGCCGTCGCACCAGAGCACGCCGGAGCCGTCGGTCCGGCTCAGCACCTCCACGGCGAAGGTGGACTGGGGCCCGACGACGAGTGGTCGCGCGAACAGTGCGTGGGCGCTGAGCGGAACGAGGATCATCGCCTCGACCTCCGGCCACACGACGGGCCCGCCTGCCGAGAAGTTGTAGGCCGTCGAGCCGGTTGGAGTCGACATGACCACGCCGTCGCAGCCGAACGACGAGAGCGGGCGCCCGTCGACCTCGATGACGACCTCGAGCATGCGTTCGCGCGAGGCCTTCTCGACCGTGGCCTCGTTCAGGGCCCAGGTCTCGTAGACCTGCTTCCCGTCGACCATCACGGCGATCTCGAGCGCGAATCGCTCTTCGACCTCGTAGTCGTGGGCGACCACGCGCTGCACGGTGTCGTGCAGGTCTTCGCGCTCGCTCTCGGCGAGGAAGCCGACGTGGCCGAGGTTCACTCCGACGATCGGCGCCCGGGTGCCGCGCACCAGCTCGGCGGCTCGCAAGATGGTCCCGTCGCCGCCGAGGACGATGACCGATTCGATGTCGTCGACGAGCACGTCGTCACCCAGCAGGTGCACGCCCGTGAACGCGGGCTCGGCCGCCCGGATGTCGTCGAACTCGTCTCGGGGCAAGACGGGCACGAGCCCCGCTGCGTCGAGGGCTCGGCAGACGTCGAGGGCTGCGTCGATCGAGTCGCGCCGCCCCGTGTGCGAGACGATCAGGATGTGCCGCTGTTGGCTCTCCATGGGATCACCCTTTCGTCATCTCGTCGATCCGACCGACCCATTCTGTCGGATTCGTGCCGGCTCGGGCACTCAGGTGCACGCAGTACTCGTGGTTGCCGTTCGTTCCGACGATGGGCGACGGCACGACGCCGGCGGTGCCGAGACCCACATCGTGAGCAGCCCAGAGAACCGCCTGAACGGCGTCGGACCGCAGGCCCGCGTCGTGGACGATACCCTCGCGGATTCCCTGCCGCCCCACCTCGAACTGCGGTTTGATCAGCAGGACGTAGTCGGCCTCGAGCCCTACCGACCGCACGAGCGCTGGCAGCACCATCGTGAGAGAGATAAACGAGAGGTCGCCGACCACGATGGAGATGAGGTCGGCGTTGCCGGATGCCGCACGGAGCACCTCGGCCTCGAGATAGCGCGCGTTGCTGCCCTCGACGACCGAGACCCGCGGATCGCTCCGGATCGCTGTCACCAGCTGGCCGTGCCCCACGTCGAGGGCGATCACCGACGCGGCGCCCCGCTCGAGCAGCACCTGGGTGAATCCACCCGTCGAGGCACCCACGTCGAGGGCGTGCCGACCCGCGGGATCGACACCGAAGGCGTCGAGGGCCCCGATGAGCTTGTGCGCAGCCCGGCTCACGTAGTGGTCGATACCCGCGACCTCGATGGTCGCGTCGCCCTTGGTCGGGAACGACGCCTTCAGCACCGCGCGGCCGTCGACTGTCACGAGACCCTCGGCAAGGATCCGATGCGCATGCGTTCGCGACCGAGCCAGACCCCGCGATGTCAGGGCCACGTCGAGTCGCGATACCTCGCTCGCCGAGCCGGCTTCGTCGGGTGACGACGACGCCATCACCGGTCGCCCTGGCCGCGACCGTCTTCGAGGGTGGCCCGGAGCTCGTCGTGGATCTGCGAGAAGGCACCGGCGCGCTGATCGAGCGGCTGCTGGTCGATGACCGTCAGTCGCGAGATCAGCTCATCGACGGATTGCCTGCTATCGCTCATGGTCCGTCCACACTAACGTCTGCCCCTGACACCCGGGGGCGTCCTCCCCAGGGCTCGCCGAGGCGCTACTCGTACAGCTTGGGGTCGACGACCATCCCGTAGATCATGAGGCCGCTGGCCCACACCGCGGCCGAACCGGCGCGAAGCAGATCGACCGGCGACGACCCCTCGTCGAGCACGGTGACCACGTTTCCGTGCAACTTCACCCGAGCGGAGCGGACCTCGAACACCCGCGCGCCCGTCGGATCCTTCGTCTCGATCGTCGCCGGGTACTCCTCGTGGAGTTCCCTCAGATCGCCGAGGATGAAATCGGGCCGAGAGTCGGTCGGGGCGGCCAGCACCTGCTTCGCCTTATCGATCCCGGTCAAAACCAAGACCGACGGGATGCCCGCCTTGTTGGCGCCGATGATGTCGGTGTCGAGGCGGTCGCCGATGAACAGCGGCTTCGAGGCCGAGAAGCGCTCCAGAGCAGCGTCGAAGATCGCCTTCTCCGGCTTGCCCGCGACGAGCGGCAGCTTTCCGACGGCGGTGTGCACTGCCGAGACCAGCGTTCCGTTGCCGGGCGCGATGCCTCGCTCCTGCGGAATCGTCCAATCCTGGTTCGTCGCTACCCACGGGATGTCGGCGGCGAGAGCGAACGCCGCCTCCGCGAGGTCTTTCCAGCCCACCTCGGGCGAGAAACCCTGGATGACACCGTCGGGTCCGTCGTCCGCCGATCGCGTGACTCGATACCCCGCGGCCTCGACCACGCTGGTCAGCCCTTCTCCCCCGACGACGAGAATCAGCGCACCAGGATCCACGACGGTCGCCAGAAGACGGACGGCGGCCTGCGGGCTCGTCACCACGTCGTCAGCAGCCACCGACAGCCCGAAGCCCGAGAGCTGGCCCGCCACCGCTTCGGCGGTCCGCGACGCGTTGTTCGTGATGTAGCCGACGCGAGCCGACTCGGCCGCCCGGTTGAGACTGTCGACCGCGTGGTCGATGGCGTTCCGGCCGGTGTAGACGACGCCGTCGAGGTCCGCCAACACGACGTCCACTCCGGCGAGGGGAAAGCGCGGCTCAGTCGCGGGGTTCGTCGCCTGCTGCGTCGGCTCCGTTATCGGCTCCATCGGCGCCGTCCGCGGATCCTGCGAGTTCGTCGTCGGCTGCGACGTCGTCTCCGTCGAATCCTTCGATTTCTTCTTCCACGATCTCGACAGTTTCATGGTCTTCCTCAGAATCAGATGCGGAGAGAGCACCGCTGGCTCGGCGTGACAGGGCGTACCACTCGGCGGCCTCCGCCTCACGACCGAGCTCCTCGAGCACGGTTCCGTAGGCGTCGAACAGGTCGGGGCTGTAGCTGAACGCACGACGACGATCGAGCTGCGGGATCTCGAGTTCGCGTAGAGCGGCGTCTTTCTGGTCGAGATCGAGGCGCGCCCCCGACATGGCGATGGCAAGCGATACGCGCACGCCCACATCGAGCGTCTCCACATCGACGGAGTGGCCGAGCTCGAGAGCCCTGTCGGGTCGTTCGAGGCCCCGCTCGCTGTCGACCATTAGCGGGAGCTGGTCGTTCCGGCCCGAGATGCGACGGTACGTACGAAGCTCACGAAGAGTCAGCGCGTAATCCTCGAGCGCGTATGCCGTGATGGCGATCGTCTCCCGGACTACTGCAACGCGTCCGGCTCGGCGACCAGCCGCCTGCGCGTGCTGGTGCGCGAGCTGCGGGTCTTCCTCGATCAGCTGGCCGGCCATCACGAGGTGGCGCGCCACGAAGTCGGCGTTTTCCTTACTGAGGGTCTTCAGCTCGGCTCGAGCCACCTTGTCGAGCTGGCGCGGCTCCACCTCATCGGGCAGGTGCGGCTCGAACTGGCGGGGGCGCACCGAGCGGAGGCCCAGCGGATCGCGGTCTTCCCACTCGCCACCACCGTCACGCGAGTCGCGGCCGGAGCGGCTTCCGCGGTCGTCACGATCGTTCGGACGCGAGGATCCCGGACGACCGCCGGTCGGGCGCCCACCCGTGGGCCGTCCGCCGGTCGTGGGACGGCCTGACGTCGGTCGGCCACCCGTACTGGGGCGCCCACCGCTTCGCTCGGGCCGCTCTCCCGAGCGCTGGGGCCGGTCGTCGCTGCGGAACGGAGGCCGCGAACCTCCCGTGGGACCATCGCCGCGAGGAGGCCGACGAGCATCAGACCGCTCCGCTGAGGGGCGCCCCGACGATGGGCGGTCCGGCGCTCCGCGATACGGTCGATCCGAACCACCACGTGGCGGCCGGGGACTCCATTGGCGATCGCTTCCCGGGCGTCCTGAACCAGCACCGGCGGGGCCTCTAGCTCCTCCACCGTTACCGCTACCCCGTCCAGACCCTGAACCAGATCCCGATCCGCGGTCGTCGCGTCGCGGACGCTTCTCGTTGTCGTCGTCGCGCTCGCTCACGGGGTTCTCCTCGGGGGTAAAAGTCTCTGACGAGTCGGCTCAATGGCGCCTGACTCGTTCTTCCGGCGACGTGGCGTAGGCGCGCGTCGACCGAAGGGCCTGCTGTGGTGTTGTGATCCCAGCCTAACAGCCCGCGGAGAGCTGCATCGGGGTGACCTAATTGGTGGGTTAAACGCAAGAAAGCCACCCCGTCATGGGGTGGCTTTCAAGGTGTTGCTGAAGTTGAGTCCGGCGGTGTCCTACTCTCCCACAAGGTCCCCCTTGCAGTACCATCGGCGCTGAGAGTCTT